>NZ_BMPI01000005.1:0-248672 GCF_014647515.1 Dactylosporangium sucinum
AGCCTATTGAGACACCTTCCCCGTCACCTCTGACCAGACCCCGGTCCAGAAACCGGATTGTTCAGCGGTCTCCTAGCGGGCGCGGCCTCTCCCCGCGCCCTCTCCGCGTCGATCTTGCAGTTGTGGTTCAACCTTTATCCGCATAAATCCGGACCATCCTGGCACCACAACTGCAAGATCGACGCGGAGAAGGCGCGGCGGCGGGAGTGGGCGGTGAGGGTGGGAGCGGGTCAGGTGGTGGGCGGGCGGTGCAGGCGGTACAGGACGTGCATCTCCAGTGGGTGGCCGAGCGGCAGGTTCGGGTGGCGGAAGTCGTCGGCCGGGTCGCGGGTCATGCCGATCTTGCGCATCACCGCCTGGGACGGGGTGTTCGTCACCGTGGTCATGGACACGATCTCCGTCATGCCCGCGCCGCCGTCCTCGCGCGGGCGGAAGGCGAAGTCCCGCGCCGCCAGCGCCGCCTCGGTCGCGTAGCCCCTGCCCGACGCGTGGCGGGCCAGCCGCCAGCCGATCTCCAGCGCCGGCGCCCACGGGGTGTCGATGCGCTGCCACGCCAGGCCGACGAAGCCGATGAACGGGTCGTCCGCCGTGGACACCGCCCACAGGCCGTAGCCGTGCTCGGCGAACTGCTGCTCGATGCGGTCGGCGAAGGCGTCGCTCTCGCCCGGGGTGAGTCGGCGGGGGAAGTATCGCATCACCTCGGGATCGGCGTTCATCGCGGCGAACGGTGCGCGGTCGGCCTCCGTCCAGCCGCGCAGCAGCAGACGGGCGGTGCGCAGTTGCGGGGATGGCAGCACGAACCCCATGCTGCCATCCCCGTCGCGAAAACGAGCGCCTCAGAGGCGCACGATCATTTTGCCCAGGTTCTCGCCGCGCAGCATGCCCAGGAACGCGTCCGGGGCGTGCTCGATGCCGTCGACGAACGTCTCCGGGACCTGGACCCTGCCCTCCCGCAGCCAGCCGGTCATCTCCTCGACGAACGCCTGGCGCCGCCCCCAATGATCCATGACGAGGAATCCCTGCAGCGTGATCCGCTTGCTGATGAGCAGGCTGAGATTGCGGATCCCCTGCGCGTCCGGGCGGTTGTACTGCGAGATCGCGCCGCAGACCGCCACCCGCCCGTGCAGGTTCATGCGGAACAGCGCGGCCTCCAGCTGCTCGCCGCCGACGTTGTCGAAGTACACGTCGATGCCGTCCGGGGTCAGCTGCTTCAGCTGGGTGCGGATCGACCCGTCCTTGTAGTTGAAGGCGGCGTCGAACCCGAGGTCCTCCACGAGATACCGGACCTTCTCCGCCGAACCCGCGCTGCCGATCACCAGCCGGGCACCGCGCAGCCGGGCGATCTGACCGGCCAGCGAGCCCACCGCGCCCGCGGCGCCGGAGACGAACACGTTCTCGTCGGGCTTCATGTGCGCCACGTCGAGGAGCCCGGCGTACGCCGTGAGCCCGGGCATCCCGAGCACGCCCAGGAAGGCGGAGGGCGGCGCGGCGGCGGTGTCGACGACGCGGGTGTGCTTGGCGTCCAGCAGCGCGTACTCGCGCCAGCCGAGGCCGTGCAGCACGCTCGCGCCGACCGGGACGTCGGGGCTCTCGGACGCGACGACGGTGCCGACCGCGCCGCCCTCGAGCGGCTGGTCGAGCTGGAACGGCGCCACGTACGACGGCACGTCGTTCATCCGCCCGCGCATCGCCGGGTCGACCGACATCACCTCGTTGCGGACCACGACCTGGCCCGGTCCCGGCGTCGGCACCTCCTCCTCGACGAGCCGGAAGTGCTCAGCCGTCGGCACGCCCTCCGGGCGTGCGGCCAGCTGCCACAGCTTGTTGCTCATTCGTCCTCCGCTTCGCTCCGGCCGCCTGAGCCCCGACTGAGCCCATGATGAGCGGCCCCTCCGCTTCGCTCCGGACCGCTCATTCGTCCTCCGCTTCGCTCCGGCCGCCTCCGCTTCGCTCCGGACCGCTCACGCTGCCACCTCCAGCGTCACGTCGATGTTGCCACGGGTGGCGTTGGAGTAGGGGCAGACCTGGTGCGCGGCCTCGGCGAGCCGAAGCGCGGTCTCGCGGTCGGTGCCCGGGATCGTCACGGCCAGGGCCACCTGCAGTCCGAACCCGCCGCTGCCGTCGGGGCCGATGCCGACCTTCGCGTTGACGACCGTGCCGTCGACCGAGACCTTCTCGCGGCGGGCGACCAGGCGCAGGGCGCTGTGGTAGCAGGCCGCGTAGCCGGCGGCGAAGAGCTGCTCGGGGTTGGTCGCGCCGCCGGCGCCACCCATCTCCTTGGGCACCGCGACGTCGACGTCGACGATCCCGTCGGAGCTGGTGACGTGGCCGTCCCGGCCGTCGCCGGTGGCGGTGACGTCAGCCGTGTAGAGCACCTGCATCGATCTCTCCTCGCTCAGCCGAAGTTAGTGCCGCGGTGAGGCGGGCCAGGGTGACCCGCAGCTCGGCGAGCTCGTCCACGTCGAGGCCGTCGGCGCAGAGCAGCCGGGCGGGCAGCCCGGCGGCCCGGGCCCGCAGCCCCGCGCCCTCGGGGGTGAGCCGGACGGTCACCGACCGCTCGTCGTCGGCCCGCCGCTCGCGCCGCACGAGGCCGGCCGCCTCCAGGCGCTTGAGCAGCGGCGACAGCGTGCTGGAGTCCAGCCGCAGCGCCGCGCCGAGATCCTTGACGGTCCGCCCGTCGCGCTCCCAGAGGGTGAGTAGGACGAGGTACTGCGGGTAGGTGAGCCCCAACTCGTCGAGCAGCGGCCGGTAGCGCGCCGTGACCGCCCGCGAGGCGGTGTAGAGCGCGAAACAGACCTGCCGGTCCAGCGGCAGTACATCCACACGCCAACAGTAGCGCACGATTTAGTCGTGCGCGACCTATTGTGCGGCGGCTCCGTGCGGAGCGGCATACTCGGCCGGTGCGCCGCGACTTCGTCCCCACGTTCGCGCTGTGGTCCTCGGCCGCGGCGCCGGTGCTGCTGATCGGCGGCTGGACGGTTGCCGCCGCCGTGCAGCCCGCCGGGTTCGACTCGCTGCGCGACACCATCAGCTCCCTGGCCGGCATGGGTGCCGCGCACCGCTGGGTGATGACGACCGCCCTGGCCCTGGTCGGCGCCTGCCACGTCGTGACCGCGCTCGGCCTGCGCCCCTTCTCCGGCCCGTGCCGGCTGATGCTGGCGATCGGCGGGCTGGCGACCATCCTCGTCGCCGCGATCCCGGTGCCGGTGACCGGCGAGTCGGGCGCCCACCAGGCCGCGGCCACCGTCGCGCTCGCCTGCCTGGCGCTCTGGCCGGCCCTGTGGCGCCGCCCCGGCGGTGGCCCGTTCCGGCCGTCGGCCGCGGTGATGCTGACCGCCACGTTCGTGCTGGTCGCGCTGGTGTTCGTGTTCGCCGTGGCCCTCGGCGCCGGGTCACTGGTCGGCCTGGCCGAGCGGATCGCGACCGGCGCCGAGGCGGCCTGGCCGCTGGTGACGGTCGTGCTCCTGCGCCGCCACGTCGGCCAGCCCGCGGTGCTGCCCTAATTAGCGCAGTCCCGCCGGAATCCGGGCGATCACCGTCCCCTGGGCATCGACGGCGGTCAGGCCGGTGACGTCCAGCGGCGCCGTGTCGGCCGGCAGCCGGACCCACCACACGTGGACCCGCCCGTCCACCGGCCACGCCGCGGTCTGTGCCGTGGTGGCCCGGCCGTCGATCGTGAGCGTCACCCGGGCCACGGCGCCGGGGCCGCTCGCCGCCCGCCCGACCACGTACCCGAGCAGGAACCGGCTGTCGCCCGCACTTGTCTGGTAACCGGCGTGGAACCCGGCGTCACCCGGGCCGGGCGGCGCGACCGCCGGGTCGGTGCCGACCGACCGCAGCGAGATCCCGCCGTCGGGGCTCCGCACCCCGAAGGCCAGGACGAACCGCCCGTCCGACTCGGCGAACCACAGCCCGACGCCGTCGTCGCCGAGCGCGTTGTCGAGGCCGAGGCCGCCGGACGGCACGACGGTGATGTACATCCGCGGCACCTCGCTGAGGGGGATCGGGCTGAGCGACGGCGCGGGACCGGGGCTCGGGGGCGCCGCGACCGGTGCCGGCGAGCCGCCCGCGACGGCGAACGCCCCGCCCGCCACCACCAGCGCCGCGGCCGCCGAGGCCACCCCGGCGCGGGTCCGGCGCTGCCGCGCGCCCCGCAGGCGCAGTTCGCCGATCGTGACGCCCAGTTGGTCGGGAGCGGCCGAGGCCGCGTCGGCGAGCCGCTCGGTGAGGTCCAGGTCCGTGGTCATGACGCATCTCCAGAGGTTGTACGGGCGAGTTCCTGTTCGGCCCGCAGCAGCGGGCTGGCGCGCAGCTTGGCGAGCGCCCGCGAGCAGACCGACTTGACGGTGCCGACGCTGACCCCGAGCGTCTGCGCGGTCTCCCGCTCGGACAGGTCGGCGTAGTACCGCAGCACCACCGCCGCACGCTCCTTGCGACTGAGGGTCTGCAGCGCGGCGATGAGGGCCGCCCGCTCCTCGACGGCGGCGTGCCCCGGGTCGGCGGCGGCCGCGTCCGGCGGCTCGGCGTGCGCGACCTCCCGCCACGGGCGGCGGCGCAGCCAGTCGGTGTGCAGGTTGACCAGCACGCGGCGGGCGTACGCGAGCGCGTCGTCCTCCCGCACCCGGTGCCACGCCGTGTACGTGCGGACCAGCGCGGCCTGCGCGAGATCCTGGGCCTGCTCCGCACTGCCGCTGAGCAGCCAGCCGAGGCGGAGCAGCGGCCGGGCCGCCGCGGCGGCGAACTCGTCGAAGTCGCGCATACCCTGTTCTACGAGAGGACGCCCGCGAAGGTTGAGAGCTTCTCCGGGTTCGCCATCAGATACACGCCGCTGATGCGGCCGTCGGTGACCGAGATGGCCAGGGCATAGCGGTTGTACCCCTGGATGAGCACCCCCGCCTCGCCGTTGAGCCGCACCGGGGCCAGGTCGCGGGTCCGCCCGCCGACCTTCGTCCAGAAGCGGATCGCCTTGGCTCGCCCGTGGATCGGGTTGATGGCCGCCCGCACGCGGCCGCCGCCGTCGCTCCACACCACGACGTCGTCGTGCAGCAGCCGCTCGAGCGTCGCCACGTCCCCGCCCCGGGCGGCGGCGACGAACCCGTCGAGGAGCCGCCGGTGCTCGGCCGGGTCGGTGGCGAACCGGGCCCGGCCGCCGATCGCCTCGCTCGCCCGGTGGTGCAGCTGCCGGCAGTCGTCGGCGCTGCGGCCGAGCACCTCGCCGATCTCGCCGTAGGGCAGGCCGAAGGCGGTGTGCAGCACGTACACCGCCCGCTGCGGCGGGGTCAGCCGCTCCAGCAGGTGCAGCACGGCGATGGACAGGTCGGAGGTGTCGACCGCCCCGAACGGGGAGGGCTCGGTCGATACCGGCTCCGGCAGCCAGGTCCCGATGTACTCCTCGCGCCGTGCCTGCCGGGACCGCAGCAGATCGACCGCGAGCCGCGCCACCACCCGGGTGAGGTAGCGGCGCGGCTCGGCGACGCCCGACCGGTCGGCGCGGCTCCAGCGCAGGTACGCCTCCTGCAGGACGTCCTCGGCGTCGTGGACGCTGCCCAGCAGTCGGTACGCCAGCCCGTACAACATGGGTCGATGCGCGGCGAAGACGGTCATTCCACCGGAGGCTGCGTCCTGGTCGACACCGAGAGGCGGTTCCACACGTTGATCGTCGCAATCGCCATGAGCAGGTTGGCGACGCCCTCCTGACCGAAGTGCTCGACGGCGTTGTCCCACACCTCGTCGCTCACCCCGTGGTCGCCGAGGCGGGTGACCTCCTCCGTGAGGTCGAGCGCGGCCCGCTCCCGCTCGTCGAAGAACGGCGCCTCGCGCCACGCCCCGACCGCGAACAGCTTGCGGCTGGACATGCCGTCGGCGAGCCCCTCCCGGCTGTGCATGTCGACGCAGAACGAGCAGCCGTTCATGATCGAGGCGCGGAGCTTGACCAGGTGTAGCAGCTCGCCGTCGACGTTGGCGCGGATGTACTTCTCAAGGCCGAGCACAGCCTGGTAGGCGGCGGGACTGACGTCGTTGATCTTCATGCGTGCGGTGTTGGTCATGCACTCACGACGGGGCTCCCCACCCGGAACGTGACAGTCCCCGCTGTGTCCTGGGCCACGCGCCGGATTAGTGTTCCGGGGTGACGAGCGCAAGCTGGCGACACCTGCCACCACCGGCCCGGGCCATCGCGACCGCCGCGGCCGACGCCGTCGAGGCCGCCCGCGAGCGCGAGAAGGAGGCGTTCGAGGACGCCGTCGAGCGGCTGTCGGCGCTCGACCCGGAGCAGACCGGGCTCGTCCTCGGCACCGTCGTGCGCAACCTGATCGAGGAGCTGCACCCCGACGGGCTGGACGGCGACGACGTGCGCGCCGCGCTGGAGCGGGCGGTCCGGGCCGCGATCGAGTGGCAGGAGGTCGACCCGCAGGTCATGGCCGTCGTGCTGATCGGCGCGCTCGGCGTGCACGAGGAGGCCGACGAGGAGCACCGGCCGTCACCCCGGGCGCTCGCCCGCCACGCGCCGCTGCTCGTCGCCGACCTGCTGGCGGCCCGCCCGTTCGCGCCGCACCTGCAGCGCGCGTTCGCGGAGATCGAGCGCTCCCAGGTGTACGACGGCTGATCCTCGCCCGGTCGTTGTCGCCCGGCCGCGAGGCACGGTGTGTGGCGGGTGCGGCGCGGATGGCGGGTGCGGCGCGGACAATTCCGGCCGGAAGCGCGGCGTGGCCCGGCGTCCGCGGTAATGCGGCGCATGCCGCTTCAGCTGCGGAAACCCTCACGGAAGCGGCGGAAGAAGCCACCCTCCCGGGGCAGCGACGGCGCCGGCGGCGGGGCCGTGCTGCGCTGGCGCGCGACCGGGCGGTCGTAGTCGGTCCGCGCGATCGCGTCCACGATCTGCGCCTCGGTGAAGTGCTCGGAACCTTCGATCATCGGCACGTAGCCGACCAGCATGCCGTCGCGCATGACCTGCGCCTCCAGGCCCGCCGTGCCGTCGGTGTCCCACACCGCGACCCGGCCGTCGAACAGCGTCACCCGCACGCCGAACTGGGACAGCCCGGCCTTGGCCAGCTCCAGGTGGGCCGGCACGCCGCGGTCGCGCAGCGCGTCGACCACCCGCCGGGCCTCGTTCTCGTCCATGGGGGAAAGCTAGCTCGAATCCCTGTGAGCTGCCTGAATCGTCACTGTGCGCCACCTACGCTCAGGTTGTGGCGTTCCTCAGATGGCCGGTGGCGGTGCCGCCGGTCGCCGCCGTGGTGCTCGCCGCGACCTGGGGGCGCAAGCCGCACGGCATCGTGCTGGTCCTGGTCGCGATCGCCCTGATCGCGGCGGTCATCGCCGCCGTGCACCACGCCGAGGTGGTGGCGCACCGGGTCGGTGAGCCGTTCGGCACCCTCATCCTCGCGATCGCGGTCACCGTCATCGAGGTGGGCCTGATCGTCATGCTCATGACCACCCCCGGGCAGCGGGCCGACACGCTGGCCCGCGACACCGTGTACTCGGCGTTCATGATCGTGTGCAACGGCGTCATCGGCCTGAGCCTGCTTGTCGGCACCCTGAAGCACCGCGTGCTCGAGTTCCGGGTCGAGGGGGTGACCGGCGCCCTGGCCACGCTGACCTCACTGGCCACGCTGGCCCTGGTGCTGCCCACGTTCACGACGACGTCGCCCGGCCCCAGCTACTCGACGGTGCAGCTCGCCTTCGCCGGCGTGGCCTCCCTGGTGCTGTACGGCGTCTTCGTCTTCGTGCAGACGATCCGCCATCGGCCGCACTTCGCCGAGGAGCAGGACCACCACGACTCGGTACTGCCGAGCACCCGCGACGCCTGGATCAGCCTCGGCATGCTGGTGGTCTGCCTGGTGGCCGTGGTCGGCCTGGCCAAGACCGAGTCGCCGGCGATCGAGCGCGGCGTGCACATCCTCGGCGCGCCGCAGTCCGTGGTCGGCGTGGCGATCGCGCTGCTCGTGCTGCTCCCGGAGACGACGGCGGCGGTGCGGGCGGCGGCGCGCAACCGGGTGCAGACGAGCTTCAACCTGGCGCTCGGGTCGGCGCTGGCGAGCATCGGCCTGACGATCCCGACCATCGGCGTCGTGGCGAGCCTGCTCGGCCAGCCGCTCACGCTGGGCCTGCCGTCGAAGGACCTGGTCCTGCTGGCCCTGACCGTGGTGGTGAGCGTCATGACCGTGGCTCCCGGCCGCGCGACCCTGCTGCAGGGGACCGTGCACCTGTCGATCTTCGGCGCGTTCATCTTCCTGGCCCTGACACCCTGACACCGGGTTTGCGCGTTCCTGGCCCCCGCGCACCCGCGAGGGCCAGGAACGCTCGGCTCACTTGGACGGCTCGGGCAGGTCGCACGTGATCTTCGGGTTGACCCCGAGGTAGTTCAGCGGACCGGCCACGATCGTCACCAGGATGGTCCCGGTCTTGGCGCAGTTCGCTTCGTCGCTGTTGAAGTATCCGCGCTGGCCCGCGGCGATGACACCGATGATCAGCCAGATGACGAGGATGACCCCGCCGATCGAGGACCCTCTGCCCACAGCCTCCTCCTTCGTAGCGTCAGATGTGGATGGAGTACCCCGTGGGCCCGCTGGGGCAAACGTGGCCGGTGATCCAGCTCTCTTCCCCTGTCGGGTTGGCAGCAATGGGGGAGTGAACGACGCCGGTGAACCAATAGCGTTCGTGCTCGTTGCAGTACACCAAGGAAATGGGAGCACCACCGATATGAGCGAATTCGAAGGCGGCTTCAGCGCGGACCTCGACGGCGACGGCGTCGAGGACCAGGCCGAGATCTACACCCTGGAGGACGGCAGCAACGTCCTCGTCGGCGACCTGGACGGCGACGGGGTGGCCGACGTGGCCGCCCTGGACGCCGACGGCGACGGCGTCTACGAGCAGCTGTACGACGACCGCACCGGCGTCACCACGGACCTGACCGAGGAGCCGGACTACACGGCCGAGTACGACGGCTCGGGCGGCAACCTGGACGGCGACGTGGCGGCCACCGAGTCGGCCGACACGGGCGGCTACTACGACGCCGCCGCGGTCTCCGACCTGCTGGCCATGCAGCACGAGACCTCGATGGCCGTCATCGACAACATCTGAGGCGCCCTCGTATTCGACGGCGCGGTGGTCCGGGCAGCCGCTCGGCCTGCCGCGCCGTCCGGCGTCTGCGCGGCCGGTATACATGATCGCGTGTCAGCGCTGAGCCCCCTCGTCGTGGTCGACCTCATCGGCATCGCCGTGTTCGCGGCGTCCGGTGCCGTGGCCGGGGTGGCCAAGCGGCTCGACCTCTTCGGCGTGATCTTCGTCGGCTTCACGGCGGCGCTCGGCGGGGGCATCCTGCGCGACGTGTTCGTCAACGTGCAGCCGTTCGCGTTCGTCGACTGGCGGTACGCCACCGTGGCCGTCGTCACCGCCGCGGCCACGTTCTGGCTGCACCCCGCCGTGAGCCGGCTGCGGTGGACGGTGCTGCTGCTCGACGCCGCCGGGCTGGGGCTGTTCGTCGTGACGGGCACGCTCAAGGCGCTCGACGGCGGCATCCCGCCCGTCGGCGCCTGCATCATCGGCATGATCACCGGCATCGGCGGCGGGCTGGTGCGCGACCTGCTCACCGGGGAGATCCCGACCGTGCTGCGCCGCGAGATCTACGCGGTCGCGGGGCTGGCCGGCTGCGCCTCGGTGGCGACGCTCGACACCCTGCACACCCAGCGGCCCATCAGCATCGCGCTGGCCGCCACGCTGACGTTCGTGCTGCGCATGGTGGCGATCCGCCGCAACTGGTCCGCTCCCACGGCAAACCGCGACCAATCCTGACATGACGTGGCAGGAATGCGCGGCACGATGAGCGCATGACTGGTTTTGCGAGCCTCATCATGGTCAACATCGACTGCGCCGAGCCGCCCGTGCTGGCGACGTTCTACAGCGAGATCCTGGGCTGGGAGGTGACCCACAGCCAGGAGGAGTACGCCATGATCAGCGACGGCACCACGTCCGTCGGCTTCGGTCAGATCGCCGGCTACGCTGCCCCGACCTGGCCCGAGGGCCCGACGCCGAAGCAGTTCCACCTCGACTTCTACGTCGACGACCTCGCCGACGCGGAGGAGCGGGCGCTCAAGCTGGGCGCCACCAAGCCGGACTTCCAGCCGGGCGGCGACCGGTACACGGTGCTGCTCGACCCGGCCGGCCACCCGTTCTGCGCCTGCCTGCGCTCCTGACCGTTTGCCACACGTCGAATGTGCACGTTTGACGGGGCAAACGTGCACATTCGTCCGGCGACGTCGTCCGGCGACGTCGTCCGGCGACGTCGTCCGGCGACGTCGTCGTTCAGCGATTTCGTTCAGCGATTTCGTCCGGCTACTTCGTCAGCGTCGAGGACTGGACCGACGGGGGTCGGGCGCCGAGGAAGTAGATGCCAGGGAAGCCCGGCGTCTCGAAGCCCGCGCTCGGGTTCTTGCGCAGCGTCGAGCTCTCGATCGACATGGTGCCGGTGCGGTCGTTGCTCACGAAGAACACCGCGCCGCCACCCTCGTTCGCCTTGTTCTGCTCGACCAGCGTGCCGGCGAGCCGGACCGTGAACTGGTTGCCGTCGCAGTAGATCGCGCCGCCGCTGCCGCCACCCGGCGTGCCCCCGCGCGCCGGGTTGGCGCCCTTGCCGACCGCCGAGTTGTACGACAGGACGCTGTTGAGCACCACCCAGGAGACGCCGATGCTCGACAGGGCCCCGCCGTTCGAGCACACCCCGCCCTGGCCCGCTGCTCCGCCGAACGTGCTGCTCACGATGTAGACGGGTTGGTTGTGGTACTGGTTGAGCGCCCGGATGGCGGCCCCGCCCAGGTCCGGTCCCGACTGGTCGCAGCGGTTGCGCACGAAGCGCGAGTTGACGACCCTGAACCGGCCGCCCCGCACGAAGATCGCCCCGCCGCCGCCACCCTCGGCCTTGTCGCCGGTCGAGTTGCCGTCCGCGAACGTCAGGTTCTGCACGACGAGCTGCGGCGTCTCCTGGTCGTTGCAGTGGCTGGTGGTCCAGCCAAGGTCCTTGTCGCACGTGTTCATGTACAGGATGCGCCGCTTGCCCTCGCCGCTCAGCGTCACCTTGCCGCCGCCGTCGAGCACCACCTTGCCGCCCGACACCGCGTTGCGGACCTTCGCCGTGGCCTTCATCGTGATCGTGACCGGGTCGGGACCGCACGCGAACGTGATGATGCCGCCGGCCGAGACCGCCGAGACGACCGCCTCCGAGGTGCAGCTCGCCGCCGTGCCGTTGCCGACCGTGCGGGCGGGCCTCGAAGTGTCGACCGCGCGCGCCTCCGCCGGGACCGCCGCCCGTCCGTTCGGGTTGCCGGCCGCCGGCAGCGCCGCCGCGCTGGCGCTCGGCTTGGCCGAGGCCGACGCGGACGTCGACGGCCCGGGGGAGGCCGGCTGCCCGCTCGCGCCGGCCGGCCCGGCGAGGGCGCGGCCCGCGTCCTGCTCAGCGGTACCGTTGCCGCATCCCCCGGAGACGAGGGCGATGATCAGCAGCAATGCCCCGATGCGTCGCATCCGGCGATCGTATTAGGCAGCGGGGCCGGGCGCGCCGTCGCGGGTGGCGGTGGCGAGCACGATGAACGCCCGGAAGCGCTCGAACTCGGCCGCGTCCTGGGTGAGCGTGACGATATGGTCGTCGTGGGCGAACTCGACGGCCATCAGTGCACCTCCCGCTCCCAGTCCACCGCGGCGGACTCGAGCGACTCGGGAGTCAGGTCGAGCGTGAGCGGGTAGTCGAAGGTGCGGTGCTGCTCGTCGCCCAGCCAGGCGGGCGCGGCGGCGCGGGAGAAGCCGACGGTGATGCGGGGCTGACCGTACTCGTGCTCGTCGTAGGCGAAGCTCAGCTCCGGCGCGGCGAACGTGAGCCGCTCGTGCAGCTCGACCCGGCCCTTGGCGACGCGCAGCAGCCAGTCGCCGAGCAGGCGCGCCTCCTCGCGGGTCAGGCACGCCGCCCGGAACATCCAGGCGCGGCCGTCTCCGGCGTCGACGATCCCGTCGACCTCGCCGTGGGTCATGTGCAGTTCGACAAACGCGCCCCCGCGCGACTCCAGCCTCACGCTCGCAAGCATCGCAAGGCGGTGTCCCGCGGGGCACCGTCCGTTAGGGCCGATACGGTTGTGCGCATGACCACACCGCGCCCGCCGCTCGCGGAACAGCTCGACCTGCGACCGCACCCGGAGGGCGGCTGGTACCGGGAAACCTGGCGCTCCCCGGTCACCTTCACCCCGGCCGGCTACGACGGCCCACGGGCAACGGCGACGGCGATCTATTTCCTGCTGCACCCGGGGGAATCCTCGGCCTGGCACGTGGTGCGCTCCGACGAGCTGTGGTTCTGGCACTCGGGCGGCCCGCTGGAGCTGCGCCTCGGCGGCTCCGGCCCGGCTCCGGCGGACGGCCCGGTCGCGATCCTGGGCGCCGACGTGGCCGCCGGCCAGCGCCCGCAGGTCCTGATCGCCGCCGGCACCTGGCAGGCGGCCGCCCCGATCGGCGCCGACCCGGTCCTGGTGAGCTGCGTGGTGGCGCCGGGCTTCGACTTCGCCGACTTCCGCCTGGCCTGACCGCCCGCCGCCCCTCCCGCTCGTGACCCGCGTCGATCTTGCAGTTGTGGTGCCTCCCAAACCCGGGCATTCCGGGAGTGTCGCGGCACCACAAGTGCAAGATCGACGCGGTGTGGGGGCGGTGGGGGCGGTGGGGGCGGCGGGGGGTCAGGGGGTTATGTGGCGGGCGGTGTGGAAGGCGTAGATCGGGGACACCTTCACGCCGCCGCGCTCCGTCGACGCGTGGACCATGCGGCCGCCGCCGATGTAGATGCCCACGTGGCCCGAGGACGGGAACACCAGGTCGCCCGGGCGGAGTTCGGCGCGGCTCACCGGGCGGCCCCGCCCGACCAGGCCGGACGTGGAGCGGGGCAGGTTGATGCCCGCCCGGCGGTACGCGGCGACGACCAGGCCCGAGCAGTCGAACCGGTCGGGGCCGGCGGAGCCGTAGCGGTACCCCTTGCCGACCTGGGCCAGCGCGAAGCCGACCACGCTGCCGTCGCCGGTGCTGACCTGCTGGACGGGGCGGGGGCGGCCGGCGTCACGGATGCGCGGGCGGTTCGGCGGGGATGTCGTGCGCGGTTTTGCGTTCGCCGGTTTCCGCTGCGCCCGCGCGGCCCGGGCGGCCTTTTCCGGGGCGCGGGCCGGGTTGACGGCCGTCGCTGCCGGTGTGCGTTCGGCGGGTAAGCGGCGGGCCGGGAGCAGTTCGGCCAGGCGGTCCGCGCGGTGGGGCTCGAACGAGCCCACGGAGACGTACGGCGCGAAGTCGGAGGTCGTGCCCGCGGCCGGCGCCTGGGCGAGCAGTGTGCCGCCGACGGCGGAGCAGGCGATGGTGCAGAGGGTGGTCGCTGCCGCGACGTTGCGGCGTAACGGATAGCTGGTCAGCGGGACTCCCCGTTCGGCCCGGGGCTCTCGTGCGCTTCCCGGAGGCGGTGCCCGCGCACGGCGAGGCGCCGTGCGCGGGTCCGCGTGGCCGGTCGTCGAGAACGGCCGGCCTCCGGAAACCCGGGCAATGATCGTTGCCGGAGCCAGATTGACACAGCTTGCCGCTGAAATGGGCAATTTGCGCAAATCCCATTGGCGCCCGCCGCGCTGCACCGGCGCAAGAAGGCTCGCGAAGTCAGGCTTCCCCGGGGTCCGACACATCGGCGACGGTGGCTCCCAGCGCCGCGATCGCCGCGTCGGCGTCGACCGCGAGCGCCACCCCGTGCGCGCCGCCGCCGAGCGTGATCTCCCGGCCGCGGACCCGCTCGTCGGCGACGACCGGCCAGGCGGTCGTCGAGCCGAACGGCGTGATCGTGCCGCGCTCGTAGCCCGTCGCCTGCTTCGCGGTCGCCGCGTCCGGCATCGAGATCCGGCTGACCCCGAGCAGCGCCCGCAGCTTCGGCCACGAGATGACCCGGTCGCCCGGCACGAGCACAAACCGGAAGTCGTCGTCGGCCAGCCGGACCACGATCGTCTTCACCACGTCGGGCACCGCGACCCCGCGCGCCGCGGCGGCCTCGGTCAGGCTGCGCACGGGGCCGTGCTCCACGATCCGGTACACGATGCCGCTCGCGGCCACCCCGTCGATCGCCGGATTGCCCATTCCCCCACCTCCGGAGCGCACGACGACCGAGCGGTCGCCGTCGAACGACACCACGACCATCGTCCGGCGCTCCACGACCGTGCCGGGCGCCGGATCCTGGGCCGTCACCACCCACGCCGACGGCGGGTCCAGGACCACCAGCGGCGGCCCGTCCGGGTCGACGCCGGAGGCGAGCACGCCGGCGTGGTACGCGCGGCTGTGCGCCTCCCGCGCGGTGAGGCCGACCAGGTCGGGCACCACGGCCCGCTCCAGGTCCATCGTGCTACCCGACCAGCGGGCGCACGCGCTCGGCCACGAAGCGCACGAAGCCCTCCGGGTCCGGGTCGTCGGGCGTGGGCTGCAGGATGACGCTGTCGGCACCGGCCGCCGCCCAGCGGTGCACGGCCTCGGCGATCACGTGCTCGTCGCCGACGACGGTCACGTCGGCGGGGTTGCGGCCCTGGTAGCCCCAGCGCTCCCGCTCGGCGGCCATCCGCTCCGAAGCGCCGTCGCCGGTCGCGGTGTGCAGGTAGACGACGATCGGGTGGGCCGCGGAGCGGCCGGCCGCTGTGCGGCCCTCGTCGACGAGCGCACGCCCCGCCCGTACCGCCGCGACATCCGTCCCACCGGTGAGGATGGTCCCGTCGGCAACCTCGCCGGACAGCCGCAGCGTGCGGGGGCCGACCGCGCCGACCAGGATCGGCGTCGCCGCGGTCGGCGGCCAGTCCAGCGCCACGCCTTCGAGGCGAACGTAGCGGCCGGCGGTCGTGACGCGCTCGCCGGCCAGCAGGGCGCGCAGGGCGACGGTGTACTCGCGCAGCAGGGTCACCGGCGACTCGACCCGCGCGCCGACCTGGCCCATCCAGTCCTGCACGCCGTGGCCGACGCCGATGAGGGCGCGGCCGGGGAACAGCCGGGACAGCGTGGCCACCTCCATGCCGGTGAGCGCCACGTTGCGCAGCGGCACCGGCAGCAGGCCGACGCCGACGCGCATGGTCGAGCTCCAGGCGAGC
The DNA here is from genome assembly GCF_014647515.1 of Dactylosporangium sucinum. GTDB lineage: Bacteria > Actinomycetota > Actinomycetes > Mycobacteriales > Micromonosporaceae > Dactylosporangium > Dactylosporangium sucinum. The sequence continues at coordinate 15,120 of NZ_BMPI01000005.1, forward strand.
GCGGCGGACGCGGTGGCGATGCCGCTCTCCAGGAAGCAGTCCTCCCACAGCCACAGCTCCTCCAGCCCGGCCTGGTCGGCGGCCTGGACGACGGACCGGAGACGTTCGGGCGGCAGCTGGGGCAGGAACACGGCACCGAGAGTCGTCATGGTGGCCAGTCTGTCACGCAGATCGCCGCACACCGGTTCATAAACAGTTTTGACGGTACCGAACGTCGATGTCCTTTCATCGATGTTCCCCGTTCAATGCGCGGGCTCCTAGCGTCTTCGCAGCCCTCCGGGGTCGGCGCCGACCGGCCCGGCCCCGGAGCCGGCCACCCCCAAGGAGGTCTCCACCGTGTTGCGAAAACTCCCCATCGTCGTGCTCGCCGCCGTCCTGGCGGCCGCCGGCACCACCACCGCGGCGCAGGCCGAGGCGCAGGGCGCGATCCTCTACGCCGACAGCCCCGACGCGGTGCCCGGCCGGTACATCGTGACCGTCAAGGATAGCGGCCGGCGCACCGAGCTGTCCAAGCGGTACGGCCAGGCGCGGCACCTGTTCGACAACGGGTTCTCGGGCGCCATGAGCGCCGCGCAGGCCCGCCGGCTGGCCGCCGACCCGGCCGTCGCGAGCGTCGAGCAGGTCCAGCGGATCACCGTGCAGGACACCCAGAACAACCCGCCGAACTGGGGCGACGACCGGATCGACCAGGCGAGCCTGCCGCTGAACCAGGCGTACACCTACCCGGCGAACCCCGGCAAGGGCGTCACCGTCTACGTGCTCGACACCGGCCTCAACGCGAGCCACGTGGACTTCAGCGGCCGGGTCAAGCCGGGCACCGACATCGTCGACGGCGACTCGAACCCGGCGGACTGCCACGGCCACGGCACGCACGTCGCGGGCACCGCGGTCGGCACCACGTACGGGGTCGCCAAGCAGGCGAGCGTGGTGTCGGTGCGGGTCCTGGACTGCCAGGGCACCGGCACCAACGACGACCTGATCGCCGGCATCAACTGGGTGCGCACCAACGCCCAGAAGCCGGCCGTGGCCAACTACAGCATCGGCTGCGGCAGCCGCTGTACCAGCCAGGCCATGGACAGCGCGGTCACCGCTCTCGTCAACTCGGGCGTGCAGTTCGTCCAGGCGGCCGGCAACAACGGCGACGACGCCTGCTACTACAGCCCGCAGGCCGTCGCGGCGGCGATCACGGTCGGCAACTCGAACAGCTCCGACCAGCGCAACTCGACCAGCAACTACGGCTCCTGCCTGGACCTGTTCGCGCCCGGTACCAGCATCGTGTCCGCCTCCTACTCGAGCAACACGGGCAGCGCCACGATGACCGGCACCTCGATGGCGTCGCCGCACGTCGCCGGGGCGGCGGCGCTCTACCTCGGCGCGAACCCGAGCGCCACTCCCGCCCAGGTGCGCAACGCGCTGGTGACCAACGGCACGACCGGCAAGATCACCAGCCCGGGCAGCGGCTCCCCGAACGTCCTGCTCTACACGGGCTTCATCGGCGGCGGAAACCCCGACCCCGGCAGCCCGTCGGTGACCAACCCCGGCAACCGCGCCACGCCGGTGGGCCAGGCCGTCGACCTGCAGTTGCAGGCGTCCGGCGGCACCAGCCCGTACACCTGGAACGCCTCCGGCCTGCCCAACGGGCTGACCGTCGGCGCCGCCACCGGCCGGATCACCGGCACGCCCACGACGGCGGGCACGTCGAACGTCACGGTGACGGTCACGGACGCCGCGAACAAGACCGGCCAGGCCACCTTCACCTGGACGGTCACCTCGGGCGGCGGCTGCTCGCCCACCCAGCCGGTCGGCAACCCCGGCTTCGAGAACGGCACGTCCCCGTGGACCGCGACCGCGAACGTCATCGGGACGTGGACGCAGTACCCCGCGCGCAGCGGGACCCGCAACGCGTGGCTCAACGGCGGCGGCCAGGTGCAGACCGACACGCTGTCGCAGGCGGTCGCCTTCCCGGCCGGCTGCACCAGCGTGACCCTGCGGTTCTGGATCCGCATCACCACCGCGGAGTACGAGAACGTCGCCTACGACCGGCTGACCCTCACCGTGGGCGGCACGACCGTGGGCACCTGGTCGAACCTCGACAAGACCACCGGCTACGTCGAGAAGACCGTGGACGTCAGCGGCTTCGCCGGGCAGACCGCCACGATGAAGTTCACCGGCGTCGAGGACTGGTCGTTGCAGACCAGCTTCGTCATCGACGACGTCACGGTCACCGCCGCGTAGTCGTCACTCCCACTCCCAGCGCATTCCGACGATTCCCGGGGGCACATCTGACGCGATCAGGTGTGCCCCGTTCGTCGAGCCGATCCAGGCCTCGCCGACGCCCTGCTCGGGCGCGTTGAGGGCCCGCCGCTCGAAGCGGTGGCAGCGGGCCGGGACCGCCTCCGCGTCGAACTGCACCTGCATGAGGTACTCGGTCACCGGCACCGCGAAGCCGCGGTAGTAGCGGCTGGCCGGGACGCTGGACTCGCTGAGGTACTCGTACTCGACCACGACCGTCTCGCCCTGGGTCAGGATGCGGTCGAAGATGATCTCGGCCGCGACCAGGCCGGCGGTCGGCACCGAGCGGACCCGCCCGAGCCGGCAGTTGCGCACCGGGTGCACCGTCACCGTGGCGTCCAGGTCGTCGGTCTCGAAGATGGCGACCGTCCGCGACACCCGGTCGACGTTCGCGCGCAGCACCTGGCGGACCGTCAGGCCGCGCTCCTGCCGCTGGGGGCCCACGTGGTACAGGTCGTGCAGGCTGAGGCGGGTGAGCTCGTGATATCGCCAGCGGTCGAGATCGCCGAGCATCTTGGTGACGCCGCTGTGGTCGGCGAACAACCGGTCGATCTCGATCGTCCCCGGCGGGCGGCTCAGCCAGCGGCCGCGCGGCCGGCGGGGGCCCAGCTGGACGATCAGCGACTCCTCCGGCAGGGACAGGATCTTCTCCAGCAGCCGGACCGCCTTGATCGAGTCGGGGCGCTCCGGCCGGCTGCGTCCGCGCCGCCAGTACGACAGCGTGGTGAGGCTGACGTGCACGCCCTCCGTCGAGAGCCGGTCCTGGATGTCCTCCAGCCGGATCCCGCGGTCCTCGATCGCGAGGTGCAGCGCGGCGGAGAACGGGCCGGTGCGCAGGGCGTGCGCCAGGTCGCGGCCCATCGATTGCTCCATGCCCGCTGAGTATTGCCGGGAGCCGGCGGTGACGCCACCGCCGGCTGTCGACGGCGGTCTATCCGCGGACGCGCACGACGTTGTACGTGGTCTCCGGCGTCGGGACCTCGATGTTGAACCGTGCGTTGACCGCGTAGAGGTGCGAGCCGAACCCGGCGACCGTCGCCGGGATGTCGAACCGCGGGTGGGTGATCTCCTCGGCCAGCTCGGCCTTCCGGAGGCTCGGGTGCAGGCGGAACTTGGCGATGACGTTGAAGAAGTTGCGGACGACGTAGAGGTGCTGGCCGCGGCGGAGCAGGCCGTCGCCCTGCAGGACGCTGGCCCCGCCGAGGTCGATCCGGCCGGCGGTGCCGCGCTTCGGGTCGAAGGAGAGCAGGCGGTCGGCGAGCATCTGGACGATGATCAGCCGCCCGTCCGGCGTCGCCTCGATGCCGTTGTTGAAGCCGGCCGCGTCGCCGAGCTCGCCGGGCAGCCGGATGGTGCGGACGGCGTCCTGGCCCGGAAGCTGGTGCTTCCGCAGCGGTACCACGTACAGGAGCGGCTGGTAGGAGTCGGTGAAGTAGGCCGCGTCCTCGGTCACGACGACGTCGTTGACGAAGGTCCCGTTGAAGCTGTACTGCGCGAGCGTGCGTCCGGTGGCGCTGTAGACGGTCGCGCCGCCGGTGCCCGCGCCGGCTGCCCAGAGGCGTCCATGGCGGTCGAACTCCAGGCCGAGGGCGGCCTTGTCGGTGTTGTGGACGAGCGTCGATCCCTTGCCGGTGGCGATGTCGCCGCGGTAGATGGCGCCGGTGGCGAGTGACCCGACGTAGAAGGTGGTGCCCGGGCCGGCGGTGATGCCTTCCGGCTGGAATCCGGCCGGAAGGTCGATGATTTCCGGGAACTTGCCGCTGGAGTTCGCGGTTCCCGCCGCGGTCGCGGCCTCCGGGATCATCAGGCCGGCCGCGACGCCGGCCGCGCCGGCCAGCAGTGAGCGTCTGTGCATGAGGTCCTCCCCGATCAAGATCTCATTGCGGACCGGAGAATCCTATCGTCAATTGCCTATTCGTACATGACGACGCCGGCCGGCGGGACGGTGATCTGGACAGACTTCCCGTTGCGGCGCTCGACGCGGGTGAAAGTTCCCTCCAGGCGTTGGTCGCTGTGGTACCGGCAGGTCAAGGCGTCGCCGGGGTCGTGCAGGTCATCATCGACGGTGACCCATGCGGTCCGCTCGGCGGCGGGGTCGGTGTTGACGGCGACGAGCACCTCGTGATCGGCGAAGATGCGCGACCACGGAAGGAGGCCGCGGGCCTGGGGGTTGTCGAAGCGGACGCCGTCGGTCGACACCGACCTGAGGTACTGCCGGCCCCGCCGCAGCGCCGGAGTGCGTTTGCGCAGGTCGAGAAGCCGGGCCAGGGCCAGGTAGACGGGGTGCGTCTCGTCGAACGCGTGCGCGCCGCGGCTGCGGAACGGGCCGAACTCGCCGCCGAACATGGCCTCGCGCAGGTACCGGTCGTCGCCGCCCTCGCCGTCGAACAGCTGCTCGCTGCCGTAGTAGACGCAGGGGATGCCGAGCGTGGTGGCGTTGAGCGCGAGGGCGACCGTGGTGAGCTGGGGGTTGTTGCTGGCGAACCGCGCCTTCCACGGGCCCTTGCGGACCTGGTCGTGGTCGTCGTAGCCGGTGACCACCTTGTCCCGGAACCAGGTGTGCGACTCGCGGCCGACCTGGAGCGAGTTGCGGAAGAGGTCGAAATACTCCTTCGGATCGGCCTGCCCCTTGGCGACCCGCTCCAGCCGGTCCTGCACGTCGGCGATCCCGAGCGCGGCATCCATGCCGATCTCTTCCAACGTGCGGTACGCGAATGCGCGGTCGCCGGTGATCTCGGCGATGAGGTAGAAGCGCTCCTTGCCGATGGACTGCGCGAACTCGTGGATGGCCGACGCGAAGTACCGCGCGGCGCCGGGGTCCATGTGCTTGACCGTGTCGACCCGGAACCCGTCGAGGTCGGCGAACGCGATCCAGTACTGGTAGGCGCGGGTCAGCACCCGCAGGGCCGGCGACGGGCGGTACTGGTCGGTGGGCCCGGTGCCGAGGACGATGTCCTTGAGGCCGGCGAAGTCGCCTTCGAGGTACTCCGGGTATCGATCCCAGTTGACGATGCGGCCTTTGGCCGAGAACGTGCCGGGCCGCTGCAGCTCGGCCGGCCAGACGGCCCCGTCCGGCCAGGCCTCGGGCACGCTCGCGAACGGCAGCGTCGGCTTCCCGCCGGCGTCCCGGAACCCCCGGACGTCGTAGGCCGACCCCATCCAGACGGGCCGATTGTCGGGCTCGTAACCGAACACGTCCCCGGCGTGGTTGAGCACGACGTCGAGCACGACCCGGATGCCGTGCTCGTGGGCGGCGGCAACGAGGTCCTTGAGTTCGTCGGCGGTGCCGAAGTGCGGGTCGACGTCGAGGAAGTTCTGCGTGCCGTAGCCGTGGTAGGTGTCCTGGTTGGCAACCTGCTTGAGGATCGGGCTGATCCAGACGGCGGTGACGCCGAGCCGGGCGAGGTAGCCGAGCCGCCGCCTGATCCCGTTGAGGTTCCCGCCGCACCACCGCTCACCGGCGTCCCGCCACCGCTGCGCGTCCTCCTCGGTGGCGACGGCATTCCCGCGATCGAGGGGCGTGATGACCGGCCGCTCCAGCCCGTCGTCGAACCGGTCGACGAGCAGGAAGTAGAGAACCTCGTCCTCCCAGGCGGCGGGGGACGGGTGAAACTCGCGCCGCGTCAATGCCGCGAGATCGATGTCGGCCGCCCGGCGCAGTTCCATCGCCCATCTCCGTCCCGGTCCCGGCGTGGTTTTCGGCGTCTTCGATCTTTACACGCGCCGGTGTGATCCGCGCTCCGCTTCCCGTTCTGTCGTTCCTGCCGCCGTTCCGTTCGCCGTTCCTTTGCTCGGTACGTCGACCGTGGTCGATTCTGATGGTAGACAGGGTGCCATGGCGGAGCGCGTGCTGGAGCAGTGCCGGCGGTTCAACGACGGGGTGCGGACGGGAGAGTGGGACGGCTACATCGCGGCGTTCGACGAGGACGCGACGCTCGACATCGTGGGCGATCCCGGTAGCCCGTACCGGGGCCGCGAGGCAATCATCGAGGCCTATGCGGCCGACCCGCCCGACGACACGATCACGGTGTCGTCGGTCGAGACCGACGGCGATGTCGACGTGGCGCGGTTCGCCTGGGACAAGGGCGGCACCGGCACGCTGACCGTCCGGTGGGCGGGCGGGCGCATCGCCGACTTCCGCGTCGCCTTCGACTGAGTCGGCTGACTCGGTGCTCGCGCCCGGCGGCCTTGCGTTCGGGGGGCAGCGCTCGCGCCGCGCGGCCTTGCCTTCCGGGGTCAGCGCTCGCGCCACTCGGTCAGCAGCGCGGCCTCCCGCTCCGGGGTCAGGCGCGCGGGCGGCGGTGGGAGCGGGTGGCGGATCGCGTGATCGTGCGTCTCCCGGATCGTCGCGGACAGCGGGCGCGGTGACAGGCCGGCCGCCAGCGCCGCCGACGGGTCGGCCAGGTTGCCGGCCGCCTCGGGATCGAACGCGGACCACAACGGCAGGCTGTCGGCGTCGACGCCGCGGTCACCGAGGAAGTCGGGATCGACCCACGTCAGCGTCGTGCCCGGCGGCCCCACTTCGACGACCATCGCTTCCAGGAGATCGCGGAACGGGAACGGCGGCCTGGGGTACGCCGTGTGGAACACCCCGGCCTCGCGCCGCTCGATCATGTCGAGGGTCCAGCTCGCGAGGTCGCGGGCGTCAATGACCTGGACCGCGGCGCCGGGCGGCCCGGGGGCGAGGATCTCGCCGCCGCGCGCGACCCGCTCGACCCACCAGGTGAACCGGCACAGGTGGTCGTACGGCCCGACGACGTAGGTCGGCCGCACGATGAGCGTCCCGCTCCCGAACCGTTCGTGGGCGACGCGCTCGCAGGCCGCCTTCAGCCCGCCGTACGTCTCGTCGGTGATCTCCTCGATCGTCGGGTCGGGAAGCTCGCGCAGGGCCGCGTCCTCGGTGAAGCCGGGCGGCGGGTTGTCGTAGACGGAGACGCTGGAGATGTAGACATATCGCCCACCACGCTCGTCCAGCGCGTCGGCCAGGTCGCGCACCTGCCGCGGGAGATATCCACTGACGTCCACGGTCACGTCCCAGGAGCCGTGGCCCAGCCCCGAGAGGTCCCCGTTGCGGTCGGCGAGGATGTGGGCCGCCTGCGGAAAGAGCCCCGCGCCGCTGCGCCCACGGTGCAGCAGCGTGACATCATGCCCGCGACCGATCGCCTGCTCGACGATGTGCCGCCCGACGAACCGCGTTCCCCCGACAACGAGCATCCGCATCGCTCACCCCCGCTTTCCTGGCCCATCCCATCACGGGCGCCGACCGCACGCACAACGCCTGCCCATGCAGGGGTGCGCCACCCCACATCGAAACGGTCAACCTCGGCCACGCCTACACGAAGCGCGCGTAGTTCTCAGGCGGTGGAGAACAGGCTGGGGCACGTCGACCGGTAGTGCCCGGGTTCGCGGCAGTTCCCGCATCGGCGCTGCCGCGGTGTGGTCGCCGGCGCGGCCGGCGACTCGGCCGGGCGCAGGTCGTCGAAGTACCCCTGGACGCCGAGCGCCGCGGCGGCCGAGCGCAGCGATCGCAGCTCGGCCGTGGTCAGCACGTCGTCGGCGAAGGCCGCCTCCCGCATCGACTCCAGGAAGCGCTGGTTGAGCGCGGCGACCTGCGCCGAACCGAACCCGGCGGTGCCGGCCAGCTCGGCCAGTTCCCGCGCCTCGTCGCCCACGATCCGGCCGTCGGCGAGCGCGGTCGAGAGGCACGACAGATACCGTTCGGCGTCGGCGTCGCCCGCGTCGGCGGCGCTCATCGGCAGCCGGGCGAGGATCGAAGACATCCATCCATCGGTACCACGGCGAAGCCCGACCGCGCGGGTGCGCGGACGGACGCCGGTCCGAGGCGCGAGCCCGAACGCCGGCGCACTCAGCGGCCCACAGGAGTAGCCGAGCCGGTCGCGATGCTGGGCGAGCATCCGTGGCAACAGGGCGGCGACGGCGGCCACAGGAGCGGCCGGCCGTGCGCCCGGTTGAGCTGGTCGACCAGGTCGCCGGGCCCGGTGGGTTCGAGCGCGAACGCGTTCTGCCCCGTGGTGTCGGTCATGACCACATCGGCGACCGGCTGCGCCGGCAGTTGCGGCGTGTCGGGCCGGCGGTTCGGCATCGTCGCGCGGTACCGCACGCCACCCGCGCCGACGCTGACGTAGTTGGCCCGCAGCCCGGCTCCGACGCGGAAACCGGGCACCCCGGCGCTCACGCCGATGCCGCGGGGCGAGAGCGTCAGCCGGAACGGCCCTGCCTTCAGGCTGGTACGGATCCGCAAGCCCATCGCGCACCTCTTCTCGCACGTGACGACGCCGTCAGGTGCGACAGGCTATTCGCGTGCGCGGTCCGTCATCCTCGGGCTGACGGTCAGTGCTGGGTCACGCCGGCCCGGCCATCGCCGACGAACGGCCCAGGCAGTCCGGTTGCGCTTGGTCATACCCGCTGTGGGCGGCAATCCCAGTGCGGGAGTTGCCGCCCCAGCCCTTTCGAACGATGGGCGGGTTCAGCCGGCGAAGCGCTCGTCGATGTCTTTGATCGAGTGCGCGGTCGCCGCGCGCTCGAGCCAGCGGTCGAGCTGGTCGTGGTCGGTGCACGCCGCGATCTGCTCGCGGACCGCGTCCGGCACGTCGACGCCGCGGCTCTTCAGCACCAGGAGCAGCGCGCGGGCCTCGCCTTTTGCCTTGCCCTGCGCTTCGCCCTCGCCGTAATAACGGCGGGCGAAGTCGCTGTGGTACTTGGGGCCATGGGATGTGGTGGTCATGAACTCCTCCAGGCTGGCGCGGGCGGCTGGCGACAGCGCCATGAGTACCAGGTCACACGACCGCGAGCACCGTCCGGCGCTCGTCGTGGAGTGTCACCACCGCGTCGGCGCGGTACTCGGTCGGCTTGACGTCGTTCAATTCGTTGGTGGAGAGCCGGGCCTCCTCGAACGGGGGCAGGTCGAACTTGACCAGATCAGGCCCTCGGGTGAACGGGGGAGGTGCGGGGAGCCGAACGTACCGCCTATTGCCACAACATTGGCCGTGCATGCTTTTCTTTGCGGCGTATTGACGCTCAACGCTGGCCGAAAGGGTCGTTCAATCCGGGTCGCGTCCTGTTAAGAAATGCGGGTAACCGCAACGCGAACGGGGGAAAGCGGCGTTGTCCATTCGTATGCTCGTGCTGATTGTCGTTCCGCCGCTGGCGGGGCTCGTCCTCGGGTATCTGCTCGGCGGGCGGCTGGCCGGGTTCCGGGCCATTCGAATTCGCGGTCTCTGGCTGCTGTGGCTGGCCGCCGGGCTCCAGGCCGCGCATTACTACGTGCCCCTCGTGCGGGAGCTCGTCAGTGACCGAACGATGCTCGCCGTCGTGTTCGCGCCCGTGCTCGGGTGGCTCGTCGTCAACCTCCGGCAGTGGCCCGCGGGCATTCGTGCCGCCGGGATCGCGATCGTGCTGGGCGCCGTGCTCAACGCCGTCGCGATCGGGTTGAACGGGCGGATGCCGTACTCGCCGGCGGCGGCCGAGGCCGCCGGGCTGCGGCCCGGAATCACCACGCCGAAGAATGTGCCGGCCGGCGAGGAGACGCGGCTGCGGTACCTCGGCGACATCATTCCGATCGCTCCGCTGAAAAAGGTCGTCAGCCCCGGCGACCTTCTGATCAGCGGTGGCTCCTGCGCGCTCGTGGCGCTCGCCATGCGACGTTACCGCCGGGCGGAAGTTCCGCAAGTCCGAAACCCGATTCCCGTAGGAGGTGACCTATGACCGCAACGATTTCCTGGCGTCGCGTGGTGCTCGCTGTTTTCACCCTCGCGTCGCTCGCGACCCTGCTGTACACGATCGGGGCCCCGCACGAGCACGGCGGCTGATCCCGGAATTCCGAAATGGAGTCGACGATGACCGCGACGATTTCCTGGCGCCGTGTCGTGCTGGCGATGTTCACGCTCGCGTCGCTGGCGACCCTGTTGTACACGATCGGCGCCCCGCACGAGCAGGGCGGCTGATGCCGCGCCGCATCCGGAGGTCATGCACCGCGTGGTCTCCGGCTGCGGCGACGCCGTACGCTGCGCGGTTGTGCAGAACGTCAGGGTCGGCATCGGCGTGTTCGTCATTCGCGACGGACGGTTTCTCATGGGGCGGCGCCGCGGCGCGCACGGCGCCGGATCGTGGTCGGTGCCCGGCGGGCACCTCGAGTTCGGCGAGTCGTTCGAGCAGGTGGCGGCCCGTGAGGTGGCCGAGGAGACCGGCCTGGCGGTCGTCGGTCTCCGCTTCGGCGGGGTGACGAACGACGTCTTCGCCGACGAGGACCGGCACTACGTGACCGTCTGGATGCTCGGTGACTGCCCGGCGGGCGAGCCCGAGGTCCGGGAGCCCGACAAGTTCGTGGACCAGGGATGGTTCGGCTTCGATGGCCTGCCGCAGCCGTTGTTCCTGCCCTGGGTACAACTGCTTCGATCCCCGTTTATCGACGACATTCGTCGTCAGGTGGCGGGCTGAGGTTGGTGGCGGCTACGCCGCGCGGGTGATGAGGGCGTGCATGCTGCGCCTCGCGAGCTCCATGCGGATGCGGCGGTCGCTGCGCGGGTCGGTCATGGTCGGCACGATCGGCTCGCCGATAACGATGACCATCGTTGGCTTGCGGCGGAACACGCGGCTCACGCCCGTCGGCGGAGTGAAGCGGATCGACAGGGGCACCAGCGGTACCCGAGCCTGAGCCGCCAGGTGGAATGCGCCGCGTTTGAAGTCGCGCAGGCTCGTGTCGTAGGGCTTCAGCTCACCCTCGGGGAAGAAGTGCACGATTCTTCCCTGCGCGAGGAACAGCTCCATCTCCGAGAAGAACAGCGGCAGGCCGGCCGAGGTCTGCGGTACCGCCACGCCGCCGAGCAATCGGACCAGGGCGCCGTACCAGCGGTTCGCCAGATTGATCGGCGCCGACGTGAAAACCGGGCGGCGGGGGAACAGCGCGAGGCCGACGAGCGCGCTGTCGAGCAGGTGGACATGGTTGCACACGGTCAGCGCGCCGCCGGATCGCGGGAGGCGGTTCACGCCTTCCGTGCGCACGCCCAGGATCACGCGCGTCCAGAGGAACAGCAGCGGGATCGCGATCGCGTAGTAGAACGCCGTCGAGAACAGCCGGTACGCGCGCCCGGCGTACCCGGCCGGCGCGTCCGGTGCGCGGCCGGCCCGCGCGTAGACCCGCTCGATCGCCTTGACGCTGCGGTCGACGGAATAGAGCTCGGCGTAGCGGGCGTACGTTTTCGACGCCGTCTCCAGCGCCGCCGGATCGTCGATCCAGTGGTCGATCCGCTCGGCGAGCGACGACGGGTCGCCGGAGCGGAACAGGTTCTCGGGGGTGAGCGCGAACTGGCCGGTGGCGCTCCGGCGGCTGTCGGAGATGACGGGCACGAGCCCGCAGGAGAACGCCTCCATGCACGACAGGCCCTCGATTTCGACGTCGGAGGCGTGGACGTACAGATCGCAGCCGCGGATCAGGTCGACGAGATCCTCCTGCGAGTAGTAGCCGAACTCGGCGGGATTCGCGAGCTTCGAACCCATGCGTCGCAGGCGTTTCTCGCTCGGGCCGTGTCCCGCGAAGTGCAACCGGATCCGCCCGGCATGGCGGGAACGACGCGCCGCCCGGATCAGCACGTCCTGCCGCTTCTCCGGCGAGAACCGGCCGACCATCAGGATCCGGAACGGTTCGTCGTCGTCTCGCGTGCGCGCCGGTCCCGGCCGGAACGCGCCGCCGACACCGTTGGAAATGACGTGGAGCCGGGCCCGGTACCCGTGCTGGCGCAGTTGCGCCGCGATGAACGTCGACGGGCAGTGGATGTCGCTGAAGCGCCCGTAGAACAGGATGCGAAGCAGGGCGTAGACGAGATGGGCGGCGGGGCGGAACCAGCCCAGCCCGACGTTGTACGTGATGTTCTCCGGCTGAACGTGGAACGCGGCCACGGCCGGCACGCCGAGCTGCCGGGCAATGCGTTCCGCGGCGCGGCCGAGCGGCCAGGGCTGGTAGATGTGCACGACGTCGGCGCCCCGGATCGCATCGACGAGCACTTCCCGGACGGGTTTGCCGAATACGGTGTTCTGCCGGTGCGCCAATTGGCTCGCGATCGGCACGACCAGCTCCGGCACCCAGTACATCTCGGGCCCGGTGACGCCGCCCGGTTCGCCGCACGCGACCACGCGCACGGTGTGCCCTCGCGAGATGAGGCTCGCGGCGAACCGCATCGCCGAAATCGTCGTTCCGTTGTTGCCGACATTGAACGTGTCGCTGATCAACGTGATAATCATGTGCCCCCGCCGCTTTCCCGGGCTCCGCTCGACTGATGGGTCTTGGCCGGAGTCGGCAAATCAGGGCGGTGAGGTCAAACCCGGCAAATCGGCGGCGCTCGCGGGCGCGGCGCATCGACAGCGTCGACGCGGGCGTACGAACATGCGGACATCCCTGACCCAAACGAGTGATCAGCACGCTATCCAACACGTTTCGACCGGTCAATCTTCCCGTTGTCCGGGTGCTTGATGCGCCGGTTGCGGGGTAGTCGCGCGTATGACGATCACCGCGACGGAGTGGACGGCACACCGCCTGGCTGTCGAGGTCGACGAAGCGTTCGAGGACGCCGTCGCCCGCTACGAGGCCGCCGTGCCCGAGTACCCGGCGGCGCGCTTCGACCAGCTCGTGGCCGACCACGCCGACTGGCGAACCGTGCTCGACCTGACCGACGAGATCGCCCGCCACGGGTTCCTGATCTATTGGAAGTTCACCGGCGACTCGGTCTTCGCCCTCGCCGGCGACACGGCGCGCTGGGCCGCCTACCTGATGGGCAACCACACGATCGCCGAACGGATGGTCCGCCACGACCCGGCCGCGATGCTGTACGCCCCGCTGCGCGTCGTGATCTCGCAGGCGCCCGGCGGCCCGACGCGGATCTCGACCGACCAGCCCAGCCGGCAGTTCGCGTCCCTGGACGATCCGGACATCGCCGCGGTCGGCGTCGAGCTGGACCACAAGCTCGGCGCCCTGCTCGAGGCGCTGGACTGGCCGGTGCCCACCTGCCTCACGGAAATGCCGTGAAACGCACCGGCGCGCGGGCGTCAACGTCTGGCTCGACGTCGGCGCCCACGCGCCGGAAGTTCTTCGAAGGTCACGCCACGGTGGTCGGGTAGCCGGAATCAGACGCCCGGCGCGCGGTATTCGACGCTCTGATGCACCGCCTGGTCGACCTCCGCCGGGGTCAGCAGCGCCACGGTCTTGGTGGTAGCGCCGCCAGATGAACCAACCGCGAGCGCCACCGCCGCGGCGGCCTTGTTGTCCGGCAGCTCGCAGATCACATACGTGTCGTTGTCGCCGAAGCAGAAGTCGAACGACTCCAACTGTCCGCCGGCGCTTTCGGCCATCCTCCGGACTGCCTCGACTCGTCCGCTGCCGCCGTCCTTGAGCAGTCCGCGAAGCCCGTCGGCCGTGAACGTCCCCTGGATCATGAATCTGGGCACAGAGATCACCCCCTCAAAACCGAGCGTAATCACTGGAGGCGCGCCGGCCCAACCGCTCGGCGCAGCTAGCGGGGCTGGATGTTGTTGTTGAGACGGAAGCGATTCTCGGGGTCGAAGTCACGCTTGATCCGGGCGAGACGATCGAGATTCCGGCCGAACGCCGCCTGCCGGGTGGCGCTGTCGAGCTCCCGGTCTCCGCCGAAGTTGAGGTACGTGCCGGCCGCGGACGGCACCCGCTGTACCTCATGGAAGGCATCCCGCACCCAGTGCATGGTCGCGGCGTCTTCCGCGGCGTCGGTCCAGTTGCCGTCGATGCTCACGATGTAGGCGGCGCTCCGGTCGCCGAAGGCGGTGTCGGCCGGGCCCATCCGGCGCACGGCGCCGCCCAGCTGCGGCGCGTGGACCAGCGTGCGCGGATGCGGCCGGTGCAGCCCCCGGCGCAACACCACGTCGAGCACGTCGTCGCCGAGCTCGTTCAGGGTCACCGACTTCCAGTAGCTGCGCAACTGTCCCTTGGGGAACATGAAGTCCAGGCTTCGCTGTACGTCCCGGAAGGATGCCGGGCCGCTCAGGTCGGCCAGGGGCGTGCCGAACCGGCCGACCGGCCGGAGGGCGGGCGCGCCGTCGTCCGGCGAGCCCGCGTGCACGGCCGCCACGATGAGCACATCCCGGTTGTGTACCTCCCGCGGCAGCAGCGGCGTCGCGGGCATCGACCAGAGCATGACCCGGCTGGTGACCTCGTCCGGCAGGCCGGCGGTCCAGTCGCGCCAGGCCGGCAGGATCTCGTTCGCGTCCGCGGCGGCGTACATCGCGCAGCCGAACATGACGGTCGGTCCCACCGGATGGGCCTGGAACTCGAACGCGGTCACGACGCCGAAGTTGCCGCCACCGCCCCGCAGTGCCCAGAAGAGTTCTGCGTTTTCGGTACCGCTGGCCCGGACCAAGTGTCCGTCGGCCGTGACGACCTCGGCCGCGATCAGGTTGTCGCAGGTGAGGCCGTACTTGCGATGGAGCCAGCCGAGCCCGCCGCCCAGCGTCAGGCCGGCGACGCCCGTCGTCGACATCACGCCGCCCGGCACGGCTAGCCCGAACGCCTGGCTCTCGCGGTCGACGTCGGCCAAGGTCGCCCCGCCCTGGACGCGGACGGTGCGCTCAGCGGGGTTCGTCCAGACCCCGCGCATCGCGGACAGGTCGATCATCAGCGCGTCGTCGCTGACGCTGTGACCCGCGATGCCGTGGCCGCCGCTCCGCACGGCGACCAGCAGGTCACGCTCCCGGGCGAGGCGCACGGCGTCGATCACGTCCGCCGCGCCCGAGCAGCGGACGATGAGTCCGGGATGACGGTCGAACATGCCGTTCTGCACGGCACGGCTCTCGTCGTAACCGGGATCCTCGCGGGTGACGAGCGGGCCGTGGAACATCGCCCGCAGCTCATCCAGTTGTGGGTTGGTGAGTTCCGTCCGGCCCCCGTTGAGCAGGCTGAGCCGCACTGTCATTTCGGCTTCCCCCAGCGTCGACGTCCGCGGCGTGTCTGCCCGGGGCGATCTGGACGAAACCGTCAGACCACTCGCGTCACTGCCGCGGCATCGCCGGCGACCAGCGCACCGGTGGAGCTCCGGCCGCCACGAGCGCCGCGTTGATCCGGCTGAACGGTCGGCTGCCGCGGAAGCCGGACGGGTTCATCGGGCTGGGGTGCCCGGCGCGCAGCACGACGTGCCGGTCGTTCGTCACCAGCGGCGCCTTGGCCTTCGCCGCCGCGCCCCACAGCACGAACACGACGCGGTCCGCCCTCGCGTTCAGCGCCCGGATCGTGGCGTCGGTGATGTTCTCCCAACCGCGCCCCTTGTGCGAGTTGGGGTTGCCGGCGCGGACGGTCAGCACCGCGTTGAGCAGCATCACCCCCTGCCGGCACCAGGCGGTCAGGTCACCCGACGGCGGCGGGTCCACCCCCAGGTCCTCGCGCATCTCCTGGTACACGTTGTGCAGGGAGGGCGGGACCGGGACACCCGGCGGTACGCTGAAGCTCAGTCCGTGGGCCTGTCCCGGTCGGATGTACGGATCCTGGCCGAGGATGAGGACCCGGGTCGCCGCGAGCGGGGACAACCGGTACGCGGCGTAGATGTCCTGCTTCCGCGGATACACCGTTTCGGACCGGTACTGCTCGACGACGAACGAGGACAGCGCCGCCACGACAGCCGGGTCGACGTACGGGGTGACCGCCTCACGCCAGTCGTCAGGCAGGAAGTCCAGCAGGTACACGGGCTTCGCCGACACGGTCATGGCCGCAATCTATACGCTGTCAGAGCTCAAGGAAGTACCGCACCACGTTGCGGATCTCGCCCAGCTCCCCGACGAGTTGAAGGGCCACACCCGATGAACGCACGTGTCGTCAGCCCCGCCGGCAAGGGGTTCGTGTTCCTGGACGCCCACCCGGCCGGCTGCGCGGCCACGGTGGACCGGATGTGGCGCGATGTTCCCGCCGGTCCGGTGCCGGCCGGGAGCCGGCCGACCGCCCTGGTCGTGGGCTGCTCAGCCGGGTACGGGCTGGCCGCCACCATCGCCGGCCTGGCCCGCTACGGAATCCGCGGCGTCGGGGTCTGCCTCGAGAAGCCGCCCACGCCGCGCCGGACCGCCACCGCCGGTTGGTACCGCGTCGCCGCCACCGCCGAGCTGGCCGGGGACGATTTCGTGTTCGTCAACGGCGACGCGTTCAGCGATCAGACCAAGGAGCAGGTGACCAAGCTGCTCGCCGAACGGTTCGGCCCCGTCGACCACCTGATCTACTCGGTGGCCGCTCCGCGGCGTACCGACCCGGACACCGGCGAGACGTACGCCTCGGTCCTCAAGCCGCTCGGCGCGGTACACACCACCAAGACCCTCGTGTTCGACGACGGGATCCCGGTGGTCAAGACGGTCACCAGTGAGCCGGCCACCGAGGAGGAGACCGCGCAGACCGTCGCGGTCATGGGCGGCGCCGACTGGCGCCGGTGGCTCCGTCATCTGAGCGCGGCCGACCTGCTCGCCGACGGGGTCACCACCGCGGCGCTGACCTACATCGGCTCGCCGCTGACCTCCGGGATCTACCGGGCCGGCACCATCGGCGCGGCCAAGGCCGATCTGGAGGCCACTGCCCGGGAACTCCACGCTCAGCTGGCCGCCCGCGGTGGGCGGGCGGTCACCAGCGTCAACGGGGCCGCAGTCACTCAGTCGTCGACCGCCATCCCGGGCATCGCCCTCTACGTCGGGCTGCTGCGCGCCGTGCTCGGCGGCGCCATGGTGTCGCCGACCGCCCAGCTGGTGCAGCTGTGGGACCAGCTCGTCGGCGCGGCCGAGCTGACCACCGACGATGCGGCCCGCGTCCGGCTCGACACGTGGGAGCTGGAACCCACCGTGCAGGCCGCGATCGGTGAGCGCTGGCGCGACGCCACTTCCGAAACGATCGCCGGCCTGGCCGACGTGGACTGGTTCGCCGGCGAAGTGCGCCGCCTGTACGGCTTCGACGTGCCCGGCGTCGACTACAGTCTGCCGGTCGAGACCGAGATCCCCTGGCCGGCCACTTCCTGACCCGCAGGCGCCGGCCCGACTTGCGATGGACGTTCCGGAGCGGTTCTGGTCGGTGCTCGAGACGCACGGCCGGAGCCAGGCGAGCCTCCTCGCTTGGCTGCGCGAGGCGTCGGAGGACGAGATCGTGGCGTTCCAGCTGGCGTACGAGCTGGCGGCGGAGGAACTCGCCGACTACTGGGACGGTCGAGCGGCTGGACGAGTCCTGAGCTACCGGCCGCGGGCGCGCCACTCCGGGCGCCGCGCCGAGGGTCTTGCCGTGGCCGGGGGTGGCGTCGCACAGCTTCGTGGTCCGTCGTGCGGCTGCCGATCCTCGGCTGCGTCACTGGGGGCCCCGCATGGTCAGGCGGAATCTGCACCACCCTGGCCGTCCCGCACATGGCGCCGGGGTGCGGGCAGCGTGCCGTGGGTGATCGCACGGACGACGAACGCCGCGGCCGACCGTGACGCGCTGCGCCTGGTGTCGTCGGTGAGGCCGCCCGCGCCCCAGTCCGAGATGCCCTTCACCATGATCCAGCCACATCCGTTGCTGGCCGCGGCGGCATACAGCCCGGTCAGCTCCATCTCGCCGGCCGAGGCCTCCGGAAACTCGCGGCGCAGGTCGCTTCGGAAGGCCGCGCTGTCGACGAGGGTGTTCGATGACAGTACCGTGCCGAAATGGACCCGGGGGCCCGTCCAGCGATGCGTCGCCGCGCGGAACGCCAGCAGCAGCGCAGTGGTGGACTGCACCCGCTCGCCGCGCCAGAGGATCCGCTCCGTGCCGCCGCGGTCCGTGACCCGCCGATGATCGACGCCCTGCACGAAGTCGGAGACGATCACGTCGCCGAGCTCTTGGTCGCCGCCGTCCAGCTCGCGCGACCACAGGCCGAAGCAGATGCCGGCGAGCACGACGTAGTCGACGCCGAGCTGCGCGATCAGGCCGCTTGCCGTGAGCGTCATCGAAGCCGGCGTGGCGGTGCCCTGCGCCGCCTGCGCGAGGAAAATCTCCGCCGGTCCAAGGCGGCCGAGGCGGAAGATCGGGTAGCTGCCCGCCGTGTCCGGTTCGGCGGCGGCCCCGCCGGCCTCGGCGAAAGCCTCGATGATCGCGTCTCGCTCGGTATCCAGGACCACGGTGATGAGCATGCGCACGGAAGCCTCGATCGTTGTGCCGATGTGCCGGTACCTCATCGCTCGCCGTTCGCGATGGTAACGGGCCTGTCGCCAGATGGCGACGCCCACGCTGAAGAGCACCACCAGGCCCAGCAGCCGCATGAGCCAGCCGAACAGCCGCGCCTGCCCGGTGGCGGCGACCAGCCCGCTGTCCTGGAAGAACATGTTGCTGACCTGCCAGTACACCGCGTCGAGCCACGTTGCCGGCCGATCGGCGCAGTCGCCGCGGTCGGTGCAGTCGCCCCGTTCGCCGTTCGCAACGAGCACGGCGGTGACCGCGAGGGCGAGCATCGTGGCGACCAGCAGCAGCGCGACGCCGCCCAGCGGTCGCTGCGCATCGGGGTTCGGCGGCCGGAACTGGCGACCGTCGCGCACCACGAAGACGCCGGAATGGATGGGATCGGCACTCACCACGGACGGCGCGGTCGTGAGCGCCCGGCGGGCTTCCTCGGTCGTGACGCCTGATTCGAGGCACATCAATACATGTGTGCCGTCGGCCGGGTCCGGCCGCATGCTCGCGGCGGCGAGCTTCCTCGACCGGTCGAGGGCGGCCCGCATCAGCCGGTCGAGGTGCGCCGCGTCGCTGACATGGCACAGCGTGACGGTCCAGTGCAGCCCGCGGGCGCTGTCCTCCGGCGAGACCCGCAGGCTTCGTGGAAACCGGATCAGCCCGAAGCCCAGCTGGACCGTGACATAGAGCAGCGCGAGCAGGATCAGGAAGAGGCAGGCGGCCAGGCCGACCCCCGGCACGAACGCGACCGGCACGCTGAGCATCAGCGCCGCGAACGCGGGCACGGCGAACACCAGGTGGTCCCACCACCGATCCAGCCGGGCGAGCCAGCTTCGCCCGGCGTCACTACCCGCCCAGTCCCGCTTGCGCGCGATCGGCGGCTCGATCACGGCGAACTCGCCGGCCGACCGCCAGACCAGCCGGCCGTCGCGCGCGGCGGCGGACAGCAGCAGGCCCAGCGGCGGCCGGGATCGATGGATCGCGGTGCCAGGCGGCCGGACCACGTCGCGGACCTGCCGCCAGAACGGCGACGACCGCACCGACCGGGCCGCCTCCCAGCAGCCGCGCCAGCCGGGTGGGCGGGGCGGCCCGAGGGGAGCGGGGGAGGAGGCCAGCACCAAGCCATGGTGCCCTATGCCGCGGCTGCGCACGCAGGTCGTGGCGCTCGACATGCTGCGGACGTCGCGTTACCAGCGGCGCTCGCGCCACTCCGGAAGCGACGCGCTCGACGGTTGGCCAGGCTTCGCAGACCGCTCAGATCCTCGGTTCGCACCGTGGCGCCGGCCTTCAGCGGTCGCAAAATGGTCGGGCGAGCGCGAGGTCGGCGTCCACTCGGCGCAATAAGTCGAAACCCCACGTGTTGACGCCGTCCAGGTCGACCTCGTGGTAGATGCGAGCTGCGAGGTCACGCAGCGAGCGGGCGAGCCGGGCGTACTCGAGGTGGGTGAGGTCGAGTCGCTGCGCGCCGTAGGCGTGCAGGAAGCGCACAGGGTCGGGTCCGCACAAGGCGGCGAACAGGTCGTGCTCGCGCGGTGCCAGCATCGTCTGACCCCAGTCGAGCAGCGTCGCGACGCGACCGTCGCGGTCGACGAGGACGTTGTGAGGGAGCAGGTCGTGGTGGCACACGATGTGGGGCACGTCGATCGCGCGGGCCCGTTCGATCACCGCTTCGAGCCGGTCGACGTTGGCCATGACCTCGTCGCGGCGGTCGACGATCCACGGGTGGTCGTGCCGGTCGCGCAGCACCTCGATGCACCACTCGTCCATATCGGTGCGGGGTAGGACGAGGTCGGCGATGTCGTGCACGGCGCGCATCGCCCGTGCGATCGCGTCGGCGTCGTTCCACGTTGCCTGGCGGCCGTCGACGAACGGGAACAGCGCGTAGCGCCGGCCATGGTGCTCGGAGGTGTACGAGCCGTCGAGCGCTTGGTGCGCCGCAGGAACGGGGAAGCCCCGAGCCGCCAGCTCAGCGGTCAGCGCCAGCGCGGCGTCGCTGTCGGGCTGCTGACGCCAGAGTTTCACGAACCAGCGCCCGTCGGTGAACGCATCCGCTTCGAACCCGCCCGGATGCGGCCCCAACTCGCCCACCTCGACACCGAAGGCGTCGCGGACCTGAGTCGTCGTCGGCGGGGTTGCTTCGCTCCACATCGAACCAGGACGATACCGCTGCCGAGTCCTGCCGGTCGACGTCTTTTGCGAGTATCGGCGCGAGTGGCCGTGGATCTGCATGACCCGCCCGTGCCCACAGCGATTGCGGCCACGCGCCGGCGGGCTGCAGCACCTCAGCCCATCCAGCCTTGCTGTTCGGCCTCCTGGAGCCGGCCGGCGAGATCGGCATGGATTTCCTCCAGCCACGGCAGCTGAGCCGGGTCAACCCGAAGGTGTGGGCATCCGGTCGGGTTTGTTGTCCGCCGGGACCCCGGCGGCCACACGCGCGAGCGGAGCAGTCAGGTTACTGAGCCTGGGGTGGCGATCCACGCGGCTGGCTGGCCCGTCACCTTGACGATCTCGTCGAAGTCGTGGTCGTAGTGAACCAGCGTCAGGCTGCTCAGTTCGGCGGTCGCGGCGAGGAGCAGGTCCACCGCTCCGGCCGAGCGGTGCGTGCCGCGGGCCGTCATGGCCGCCTGGATCTCGGTTGCGCGGCCGAAGGTCCGGTCCGGTGTCGCGACCCAGCTGAACGTGGCGTTGAGCAGCTCCAGCCACTCCTCGCGATCGGCCTTCGACCTGGCGCTGTGCAGCAGCTCCAGCTCGGTGATCGGGCAGATGCCGATGACGCCGGCGGTGATCTGCGGCTGCCACCGGGCCCGGACGTCGCGGTTGCGCAGCAGTCGGACCACCGCACTGGTGTCGACCAGGAACCGGGCCGGGGTCATGCGCGATAGGTCGACTTGTCCAGGAGCTCGTCGAATGCGCCGGCTTCGCCGAGCTCGGCGAGACGCGTGAGCGCCTTGGCTCGCCGCAGCTGCTGCGCGGTCGAGCGTAGCGCGGTGTTGACCGTGTCCTTCTTGGTCTTGGTGCCGAGGAGCTCGGACGCCTCGGCGAGCGCTTCATCGTCGATGTCGATGAGTACCTTGGTCACAGCGCACCGCCCTTATATACCGTCTCGTGCTTCAGTATATACGGCGCCGCCGGGCTACCAGCCCCTGGCGCGCCACTCCGGGATCGACGGGCGCTCGGTGCCCAGCGTCGAGTCCTTGCCGTGGCCGGGGTGGATCACCGTCTCGTCCGGCAGGCGGCCGAAGACCTTCTCCTCCAGGTCGTCCATCAAGGAGTTGAAGTCCGTCGGGTTCGTCGTCCGCCCGGGACCGCCGGGGAACAGGGCGTCGCCGGTGAAGAGGTGGCCGCCCTCCTGGCCGTAGTACAACGCTATCGAGCCTGGTGTATGGCCCACCAGGTGGATCACCGACAGGGTCAGGTCGCCGAGCCGTAGATCTTCGCCGTCCACCAGGGTGCCGGTCACCACCGGGATCCCCGGGGCGTCGGCCGGGTGGGCCAGGGACTCGGCGCCCGTTGCCGACACCACCTCCGCGAGGGCCTGCCAGTGGTCGGGGTGGCGGTGGGTGGTGACGACCGACGATATGCCCTCCGGGCCGATCAGGGGCAGCAGGCGCGACGGCTCGTTGGCGGCGTCCACCAGCAGGGCCGCGCCGGTCGAGGTGCAGCGCAGGAGGTACGCATTGTTGTCCATCGGGCCGACGGACAGCTTGGTGATCGAGAGGCTCATTTCCACTTCTCCAGCGAAGGCAGGTCGCCCGTCAGGCCGGTGCCGTCGCTGCGGCCAGTCAGCCAGGCGGCCAGCAGATGAACCGGGCCGGTCACCGTCGGAGCACCCGCCACGGAAAGCAGGCAACGGCCGTCCGGGGAGTGCAGCGTGGCCGGCCGCGGGGTCGACGGGTCGTGCAGGAGGCGCTGCGGGAACGACTCCGGCCAGTCCGCCGGGCCGTAGCCCGCGTCCAGGTCCACGTGGTGCAGTTCTACCTCGCAGATGCGCGACCAGACCACCCGGGCCGCGGGGATCGGGGTGCCGGACGGGAGCTCGACGGTCACTGACCACGCCTCGGCGGGCAGGTCGTCGATCGCCGCGCGCAGGCGGGCCACGGCGGCGACCAGGTCGTCGAGCTGCTCCTGCGGCGGCCGGCCCGACCCGGACCCGATTTCCCCGTCTCGTACCGCGGCCGACGCGTACGCCGGCGTCCGCACCCCGGTGCGGGCCCAGGTGAGCAGGTTGACGTAGGCGTCGGCGTTGCGGGCCAGGTGGGTGACCACGTGGCCGCGGGTCCAGCCGGGACAGAGGGACGGCGCGGTCAGGCCGTTGCCGTCGAGCGTGCGGACGGTGCCGAGCAGGCGTTCGGTGGCGCGGTCGAGCTCGGCGTCGAGGACCAGCGGATCAGCCGTCACGCGGAACAACCCTACCGGTGCCGCACTCCGACCGCAGGCGGCAGGTCGCCGACCGACCAGTGCAGCTCGTCCTCCCAGTCGGCCACGCTGAGGTCGACGGTCTCGAAGGACAGGCGGGCGCCGATGGGCTTGCCGAGGTACCCCGCGAAAAGATCGTGGACGACGACCAGGCGCTGCCCGACCGCGGCCGCCGCCGGGTCGTCGTCGGCGGCCGGGCGCACCTCGAGCCGGCCGTAGATGCCCATTTCGGCGTCGGTCCCGCGCTCCTCGACGATCACGTCCAGGATCTCGTCCTCGGCGCCGACGTGGAACCCGTACGACGTCCCGCCGAAGGTCAGCCAGAACCGCATGAGCGAGTCCTCCTGGCCGGGTGAGACGTGCCACTGGACGTCGGCCCGCTCAAGGCGGAGTCCGACGGCACTGGCCAGCACATGCGAGGGGAGCACGCACCCGACCATAGTCGCGATATTCGGTTTCGCGGCACGGACGCGCTACCTACCGTGGATTTCCGAACATCAGTACGTCAGGAAGTGTGGATGACCATCGACCTGTCGGCCCTCGGGTGGGACGACGACTTCGCCGCGGCCTACGCACGCCGCCACGACCTGCCGGGCCAGCGGCCCGCGCGGGTCAGCCGGGTTGACCGCGGCATTTGTACCGCGTTGTCGGCCGACGGCCCGATCCGCGCCAGCCTGGCCGGGTCGCTGCTGGCCCGCGCCGCGCAGGATCCGGCGGCCCTGCCGTGCGCCGGCGACTGGCTCGTCGTGCGGACCTGGCCCGACGAGCGGGTGACGGCCGAGGCGGTACTGCCGAGGCGCACCGCCATCGTCCGCGCCGTGGCCGGCGAGGAGTCCTTCGGCCAGCTGCTCGCCGCCAACGTCGACGCGGTCGCGGTCGTGGAACCGGTCGACCCGTCGCCCGACATCGGGCGTATCGAGCGCCTGCTCGCGCTCGCCTGGGAGTCGGGGGCGAAACCGCTGCTCGTGCTGACCAAGGCGGACCTGGCGGCCGACCCGGACGCGCTCGCCGCGCAGATGCCGGGCCGGGAGTCCGGCGTGTCGGTGCACGCGGTGAGCACGCGGACAGGCCTGGGCCTCGACGCGCTGCGCCCGTTCGTCGCCCACGGCCGCACGCTCGGCCTGCTCGGGCAGTCCGGCGCGGGCAAGTCGAGCCTGGTCAACGCGCTCGCCGGGGCGCCCGTCATGCAGACCCAGGCGCTGCGCGCCGACGGGCGCGGCCGGCACACGACCACATATCGGGCGTTGGTGCCCATGCCGGGCGGGGGAGCGGTCCTCGACACCCCCGGCGTGCGGCTCGTCGGCATGTTCGACACCGCTGCCGGCCTCGACCGGGCGTTCGCCGACGTGACGGAGCTCGCGGCCCACTGCCGGTTCCAGGACTGCCGGCACGCCGAGGAGCCGGGTTGCGCGGTCCGGGCGGCGGTCGAGGACGGCACCCTCAACGCGCGGCGCTTCGCCCATTGGCAGAAACTGCAGAAAGAGCAGATGCTTGCATCGGTACGGCGGATGAAGCGCGAGAGCCGCAGCAAAGCCAAGCGGCTGGCGCGCCCATAGCCGGGGCGGCGCGTCCCCCGTTCGAGTGCGTCGGGCGCGGAAAACCCCTGGGTGACCCGACCGTGGACGCTGCGCGGGACGGTTGCCTGAGGAAAAGTGTCATACCCCCTGGCTAGAGTTGTCGGCTGGCACCGTGACGGTGTTCGAACCGGACAAATCACTGCCAAGGGGAAGCATGTCGGACCGCTTGATCATCCGTGGCGCACGCGAGCACAACCTCCGCGACGTCAGTCTCGACCTGCCGCGCGAAGCGATGATCGTGTTCACCGGGCTGTCCGGCTCAGGCAAGTCGAGTCTGGCGTTCGACACGATCTTCGCGGAAGGCCAGCGGCGCTACGTCGAGTCGCTCTCCTCCTATGCGCGACAGTTCCTCGGCCAGATGGACAAGCCCGACGTCGACTTCATCGAGGGCCTGTCCCCGGCGGTCTCCATCGACCAGAAGTCGACCTCGCGCAACCCGCGCTCGACGGTCGGCACGATCACCGAGGTCTACGACTACCTGCGGCTGCTCTTCGCGCGCATCGGCGAGCCGCACTGCCCGGTCTGTGGCGAGGCGATCACCAAGCAGACTCCGCAGCAGATCGTCGACCGGGTCCTCGCCATGGACGACGGCACCCGGTTCCAGGTGCTCGCGCCGGTGGTGCGCGGGCGCAAGGGGGAGTACGTCGACCTGTTCAGCGAGCTGCAGTCGAAGGGGTATGCACGGGCGCGGATCGACGGCGTCGTGCACCCGCTGACCGAGCCGCCGAAGCTGAAGAAGCAGGAGAAGCACACCATCGAGGTGGTCGTCGACCGGCTCGCGGTGAAGAGCAGCGCCAAGCAGCGGCTCACCGACTCGGTCGAGACCGCGCTCAAGCTCGCCGCCGGCATCGTGATCCTGGAGTTCGTCGACCTGCCGGAGGACGACGAGCACCGCGAGCGGCTGTTCTCCGAGCATCTCGCCTGCCCCAACGAGCACCCGCTGTCGATCGAGGACCTGGAGCCCCGGTCGTTCTCGTTCAACGCGCCCTACGGCGCCTGCCCCGACTGCACCGGCATCGGCACCAAGAAGGAGGTCGACCGGGAGCTGATCATCCCCGACCCGGAGCGCACGCTGCGGGAGGGCGCGATCGCGCCGTGGGCGACCGGCCACACGCTCGACTACTTCCTGCGGCTGCTGGAGGCGCTCGGCGACGAGGAGGGCTTCAACCTCGACACGCCGTGGCGGGGGATCTCCTCCCGCGGGCAGAAGGCGATCCTTCACGGCTCCGAGGATCAGGTCCACGTCCGCTACCGCAACAAGTACGGCCGCGAGCGCTCCTACTACACCGGCTTCGAGGGCGTGGTGCAGTGGATCGAGCGGCGGCACTCCGACACCGAGAGCGACTGGTCGCGCGACAAGTATGAGGGGTATATGCGCGACGTGCCCTGCCCGACCTGCGGCGGCACGCGGCTCAAGCCCGAGATCCTGGCGGTGACCATCGCCGGGCACAGCATCGCCGACGTCTGCAACCTGTCGGTGGGCGACTGCGCCGAACTGCTCGGCAAGATGGAGCTCAACGACCGGCAGAAGATGATCGCCGAGCGGGTGCTCAAGGAGATCAACGCACGGCTGCGGTTCCTGGTCGACGTGGGCCTCGACTACCTGTCGCTCGACCGGGCGTCCGGCACGCTGTCCGGCGGCGAGGCGCAGCGCATCCGGCTCGCCACGCAGATCGGCTCCGGCCTGGTCGGCGTGCTCTACGTGCTCGACGAGCCGAGCATCGGCCTGCACCAGCGGGACAACCACCGGCTCATCGAGACGCTGGTCCGGCTGAAGAAGCTCGGCAACACGCTGATCGTCGTCGAGCACGACGAGGACACCATCCGCACCGCCGACTGGATCGTCGACATCGGGCCGGGCGCGGGCGAGCACGGCGGCCGGGTCGTGCACAGCGGGCCGTATGAGGGTCTGATCACGGCCGAGGAGTCGGTGACCGGCGCCTACCTGGCCGGTCGCCGGAGCATCGCGACGCCGGAGATCCGCCGGCCGCGCACCCCGGGCCGTGAGCTGGTCGTCGTCGGAGCGCGCGAGCACAACCTGCGCAATCTCACCGTGCCGTTCCCGCTGGGCCAGTTCGTCGCGGTCACCGGCGTGTCCGGATCCGGCAAGTCGACGCTCGTCAACGACATTCTCCATTCGGTGCTGGCGAATACCGTGAACGGCGCGCGCCTGGTGCCCGGCCGGCACACCCGCATCACCGGGCTCGACCTGGTCGACAAGGTCGTCGGCGTCGACCAGTCGCCCATCGGCCGCACCCCGCGGTCCAACCCGGCGACCTACACGGGCGTGTTCGACAACATCCGCAAGCTGTTCGCCGAGACGACCGAGGCCAAGGTCCGCGGCTACGGCCCCGGCCGGTTCTCGTTCAACGTCAAGGGCGGCCGCTGCGAGGCGTGCGCCGGCGACGGCACGATCAAGATCGAGATGAACTTCCTGCCCGACGTCTACGTGCCGTGCGAGGTGTGCAAGGGCGCGCGGTACAACCGGGAGACGCTCGAGGTGCACTACAAGGGCCGGACGATCGCGGAGATCCTCGACATGCCGATCGAGGAGGCCGCCGGCTTCTTCGAGGCGATCCCGGCGATCCACCGGCACCTGAAGACGCTCAACGACGTCGGCCTCGGCTACGTGCGGCTCGGCCAGCCGGCACCGACCCTGTCCGGCGGCGAGGCCCAGCGCGTGAAGCTGGCGTCGGAGTTGCAGAAGCGGTCGACGGGCAAAACGGTGTATGTGCTGGACGAGCCGACCACCGGCCTGCACTTCGAGGACATCCGCAAGCTCCTGCTGGTGCTGCAGAGCCTGGTCGACAAGGGCAACACGGTCATCGTGATCGAGCACAACCTCGACGTGATCAAGGCGGCCGACTGGCTGATCGACATGGGCCCGGAGGGCGGCCACAAGGGCGGCACGGTCGTCGCCGCCGGCACGCCCGAAGAGGTCGCCGACCTCGAGGAGAGCTACACCGGCCAGTTCCTCCGGCACGTCCTGGGCCTGGAGGGACCGGCGACGGGCGCCGACACCTCGGCCCGCGACCGGGCGGCGAAGGCCAACGCCGGCCGCGCCACCGAGTCGGCCCCGAAGAAGTCGGTGCCGGCGCGCAAACCGGCGGCCGCCGCTGCCGCCCCCGCCGACCCACCGGCGGAGAAGCCCCGGGCGACGAAGTCGACCGGCCGCGCCGCGAAGGCGGCAACGGCCGCCAAGGCCACGACGGCGGCGAAGACGACCGCGGCCCGCAAGGCTCCGGCCCGGAAGGCGACCACGAAGAGCTGACGTCGCAGCCGCACGGCGGGCGGCCGGAGGAGGCCGCCCGCCCCGTGCTGACCGGCCCACCCGAGCCAAGCGGGTGGGCCGGTTCTCGCCGTCCCGCGGCCGGTGTCCGCGCTCGACGGCGATCGCCAGGTGACTCGGAGGTGGCGCTGCTACCCTCGCCGCTCGGCGAGGCCTGATCACAGGAGGACTGGGTGCCAGTTCAGGACCGATTCAATCCCTGCGCCGCACGGCGGGCGCTGCTGCTCGGGGCCGGGGCGTTGGGGGTCACCGTCGTCGCCGGGTGCGGCGACGACCCCGCGGAGCCGGCCGCGAACGGTGGTGCGAGCAGTCCGGCGGCTGCCGGCAGTACCACTGGAGCCACCAATCCTTTCGACAACACCGGCGCGCCGACCCAGCCCGGTGAGGCCGCGCCGCCTGCCGGTGCGCTCGTCGCGACGAAGGAGGTCCCCGTCGGCGGCGGGGTCATCGCGAAGGACACCGTGCTGGTCGTGCAGCCGCGGCAGGGCACGTTCAAGGCGTTCAAGGCGGCCTGCCCGCACCAGGGGATCATGGTCGACCCGCCGGCCGCGGGCGACGCCGTGATCAACTGCCCCGGCCACAACTCGCAGTTCAAGGTGGCCGACGGCAGCCTCGTGCGCGGCCCGGCGTCGCGCGGGCTGAGCGGCGTGCCGGTGAAGGTGCAGGACGGGTACGTCGTCGAGGCCTAGGCCGGGCCGGTACATCACGCCGAGATAACGGATTTCTGAGGATTTGTTGAGCATTGAACCGAGCGACCCGGGTTGGGGGTAATTCTCGGCGTAGCCAGCGGGCCACGATCATCGAAGGAGAGCCTATGAGTGACACGACCCGCCGTGCGGTGCTTGCCGGAGCGGCCGGCGTTACGGCCGTGACGGTGCTAGCTGCGTGTGGAGGCGATGACAGCGACAGCGGCTCGTCGGGGAGCGACAACGGCGGCAGCACCGGTGGCGCCGCGGCCGGCGTCCTGGCGACCAAGGCCGACATCCCCGTCGGTGGGGGCAAGATCTTCACCGAGGGTGGTGGGGTGGTCGTCACCCAGCCGACGTCGGGCCAGTTCAAGGCCTTCAGCTCGATCTGCACGCATCAGCAGTGCTTGGTGTCCGAGGTGACGGACGGCTCGATCCACTGCAAGTGCCACGGCAGCGCGTTCTCGGCGGCCGACGGATCGGTGAAGAACGGCCCCGCGACCAAGGGGCTGCCCGAGAAGCAGCTCAAGGTCGAGGGCGACAACATCTCGCTGGCGTAGGGAGCATCCCGGGGGTCGGCCGAGAGGGGGCGGCCGGCCCTCGGCCCTCCCGGGTTTTGTCGTACCTCCCGGATAGTCTCGGAACCGTGCCTGACCCGTCCACGTATCGTCCCGCCCCCGGCACCATTCCGGACTCGCCCGGGGTCTACCGCTTCTACGACCCGTCGGGCCGGGTCATCTACGTGGGCAAGGCCAAGTCGCTGCGGCAGCGCCTGAGCTCCTACTTCGCCGACGTGTGGACGCTGCACTCGCGCACGCAGCAGATGGTCACCACCGCGTCGCGGGTCGACTGGGTCGTCGTCGGCACCGAGGTCGAGGCGCTCCAGCTGGAGTTCAACTGGATCAAGGCGTACGACCCGCGGTTCAACGTCCGCTATCGCGACGACAAGAGCTATCCCTATCTCGCGGTCACCCTCGACGAGGCATATCCGCGGCTGCAGGTGATGCGCGGCGCCAAGCGCAAGGGCGTGCGCTATTTCGGGCCCTATGCGCATGCCTGGGCGATCCGCGAGACCCTCGACCTGCTGCTGCGGGTGTTCCCGGCGCGCACCTGCTCCTCGGGCGTGTTCAAGCGCGCGGGGCAGATCGGCCGGCCGTGCCTGCTCGGGTATATCGGGAAGTGCTCCGCCCCCTGCGTCGACCGGGTGAGCGAGGTGGAGCACCGGCAGATCGTCGAGGACTTCTGCGACTTCATGGCCGGCAAGACCGACTCGATGGTCCGCAAGCTGGAGCGCGAGATGTATGCGGCCAGCGACGAGCTCGACTTCGAGCGGGCCGCCCGGCTGCGCGACGACCTGGGGGCGCTGCGGCGCGCCATCGAGAAGCAGGCGGTCGTGCTCGGCGACGGCGTGGACGCGGACGTGGTGGCGTTCGCCGACGACCCACTCGAGGCCGCCGTGCAGGTGTTCCACGTGCGCGGTGGACGGGTCCGCGGCCAGCGGGGCTGGATCGTCGAGAAGACCGAGGACCTGACCGCCGGCGACCTGGTCCACCACTTCTGCAGCCAGATCTACGGCACGGAGGCCGGCGCCGACTCGGCCGACCTGCCGAAGGAGCTGCTGGTGCCGGAGCTGCCGGCCGACGTCGACGCGCTCGCCGACTGGCTGTCGAAGCTGCGCGGCAGCCGGGTGGCGATCCGCGTCCCGCAGCGCGGCGACAAGAAGACGCTCGCCGAGACCGTCGCGCGCAACGCCGAGCAGGCGCTGCAGCAGCACAAGCTGCGCCGGGCCGGCGACCTGAGCACGCGCAGCAAGGCGCTGGAGGAGATCGCCGAGGCGCTCGCCATGCAGGCGGCGCCGCTGCGCATCGAGTGCTATGACGTGTCACAGATCCAGGGCACCGACGTGGTCGCCAGCATGGTCGTGTTCGAGGACGGGCTGTCGCGCAAGAGCGAGTATCGGCGGTTCGCCATCAACGGCGCCACCGACGACGTGTCGGCGATCTCGGAGGTGCTGCGACGGCGGTTCGCGCGCTATCTCGACGCCAAGGTCGAGCTCGACGAGCTGGCCTCGGGCGACGAGGACCCGTCACGGCCGGGCATCGACCCGACCACGGGACGGCCGCGCAAGTTCGCCTACCCACCGCAGCTGGTGGTCGTCGACGGCGGCCAGCCCCAGGTCAACGCGGCCGCTCAGGTGCTGCTCGACCTGGGCATCGACGACATCACGGTGTGCGGGCTCGCGAAGCGGCTGGAGGAGGTGTGGCTGCCCGACGACGAGTTCCCGGTGATCCTGCCGCGCGCCTCCGAGGGTTTGTATCTGCTGCAGCGGGTCCGCGACGAGGCCCACCGGTTCGCGATCACCTACCACCGGCAGAAGCGCTCGAAGCGCATGACCGCGTCCACGTTGGACGGTGTGCCGGGCCTCGGCGAGATCCGGCGCAAGGCGCTGTTGCGGCACTTCGGTTCACTCAAAAGGCTGAAGGCGGCCAGCGTGGAGGAGATCGCGGAGGTGCACGGCATCGGCCGGCGCACGGCCGAGGCGATCCTGACGGCGCTGAACGGCGACGGCCAGTTACCCGGCAGGCCCGCGGCGGCGCGGGAGAGTGAGACGGCCGCGCCGGGGGACGGCGGCGACGACGGCGCGGGCGGCGACGACGGCCGGGACGAGGGCGGCGACCAGGGGCTGGGTCTTGGCGCGGGCGTGAGCGAGCACGGCGCGGCGGGGGAGCCTGGCGTGGCTTTCGGGGGGCGGGGCGAGGTCGGCGGTGGCGCGGATCGGCCCGGTGCCGGGTTCGGGTCGGGTGCGGATCGGGACGGTCCGGCGGGTGGCGGCGGTGGGTCGACGCACGGCGATGATGCGCGTGCGTGGGTGGGCGTTGCCGCGCAAGAGGGGCAAACCGACCGAGCGGCGGGGGCGGAAGGCGCCACGACATAGACTCGACCGCGTGGTGAGCGAAGAGGGGGAGCCGGCCGCGCCTGACCGGACGACGACCGACCTGGTCATCGTCACGGGCGTGTCCGGCGGTGGGCGCAGCACGGTCGCCCGGGCTCTGGAGAACGTGGGGTATTACGTCGTCGACAACCTGCCGCAGGCGTTGTTGCTCGACATGGCCGAGCTGGCGTACCAGGCGCGGGGGGCCGCCCGGCGCACGGCGATGGTGCTCGACGTGCGCAGTCACGCGTTCTCGACCGATCTTCCGGGGGCGGTCAAGGCACTGCGCGAGCGGGGCTTCAACCCGCGCATGGTGTTCGTGGACGCGGACGACGAGGTGCTCATCCGCCGCTTCGAGAGCGTGCGCCGGTCGCACCCGCTGCAGGGCGCGGGGCGGCTCTCCGACGGGATCGCGGCCGAGCGCAAGCTGCTCCAGGAGGCTCGTGAGCAGGCCGACGTCCTCATCGACACGAGCCACCTCAACGTCAACCAGCTCCGTGGCCGCATCGAGGAGATGTTCGGCGAGGAGGACACCACCCAGATCCGGGTGACGGTGCTGTCCTTCGGGTTCAAGTACGGGTTGCCGCCCGACGCCGACTTCGTGCTCGACGCGCGGTTCCTGCCGAATCCGTACTGGGTGCCCGAGCTGCGCGAGCACACCGGCCGGGAGACGGACGTCAGCCGGTACGTGCTGGGGCAGCGCGGGGCGGTGACCTTCGTCGAGACGTATGCGCGGCTGATCAACGCGACCGCGCCGGGCTTCGAGCGCGAGGGCAAGCGGTACCTCACGATCGCCGTCGGCTGCACCGGCGGCAAGCACCGCAGCGTCGCCATCGCCGAGGAGCTGGCCCGCCGGCTGCGCGAGATGCGCCTGGCGGCGTCGCCGCAGCACCGCGACCTGGGGCGCGAATGACCGCCGCGCAGCGCAGCGGTGGGACCGGTCGTCGGGGGCTCAGCCGTCTGGGGCTCAGCCGTCTGGGGCTCAGCGTGACGTCGGGCGGCCGGAGCGAGGCGGAGGCCGCATGACCGACGCGGCACCAGCAGCGCCGGCGGCGCGGACGGCGGCTCCGCTCGACCCGTCGCCGCCCTCGTGCGACGTTGGTCGATCTACCTCGGTTGGATCGACCGGCGTCGAGGCCGGGAGCGGCGGGGCTGAAGCGAGTCCGGGCGCTGTGGAACAGGGTGGCGCGAGCGGCATGGAGGAGTTGTTGGCGCAGGTGGCGGCGGTCGGCGGTGCCGTGGGGAGCTTGTCGCGGGGCGTTCCGGCGGCCGAGATAGCGGCGGCGGTCGAGATCCTGGCCGCCGAGGTTTCCGCGGCCGGGGTGGCCGCGATCGTCGGGGACGGGCGGCCGCCCGTGCGGGTGGTGGCGTTCGGAGGCGGGCACGGGCTGTCCGCGACCCTGCGGGCGCTGCGCCGCCTGCAGGCCGACGTGCCGCTCGACATCACCGCCGTCGTGACCGTCGCCGACGACGGTGGGTCCAGCGGGCGGCTGCGGCAGACGCGCGACATCCTGCCGCCCGGCGACCTCCGCCAGGCGCTGGCCGCGCTCGCCGACGAGACCGCCATGGCGGAGCTGTTCCAGCATCGGTTCGACGGGGCCGACGAGATCGCCGGGCACCCGGTCGGCAACCTCGTCCTCTGCGCGCTCATGGAGCTGGCCGGCGACCCCGTCGCGGCGCTCGACCAGGCGGCCTCGATGCTGCGTTGTGGCGGGCGGGTGCTGCCGATGTCCCGGCAGCCGCTCCACATCGAGGCCGATCTGTCCGACGGTGGTGAGGTCGTCACCGTGCGGGGTCAGCACGAGGTGGCGGTCACGCCCAAGACCATCGACCGGGTGCGACTGACGCCCGCCGAGCCCGAGGCCTGCGCCGAGGCGGTGTGGGCGACCGAGAACGCGGACTGGCTGCTGTTCGGGCCGGGATCCTGGTTCACCAGCGTGATCCCGCACCTGCTGGTGCCCTCGCTCGCCGACGCGATCCGGGCCAGCCGCGCGAAACGGCTGGTCACGCTGAACCTCGCCGCGGACAGCGAAACCGCTGGCCTGACGCTGCCGGAACACCTGGCCGCGCTGCATCGTTACCTACCTGGGTTACAGGTCGATGTAGTTCTTGCTGACGGGAAAGCCGTAGGCGACCCCGAACCGGTCCATCGTGCGGCAGAATCGCTTGGTGCACGTCTGGTGCTGGCGCCGGTGGCCGTCCTCGACGGGTCCCCGCGGCACGATCCGCTGGCACTCGCGGCAGCTCTGGAGCCGCTGATCCGTAGGGAACTCGAAAACCGCGAGGTGACGACAGAATGGCGATGACCGCTGCGGTCAAGGACGAGCTCAGCCGGGTTGACGTGGCGAAGCCATGCTGCCGGCGTGCCGAGATGGCCGCGCTGCTGCGCTTCGCCGGCGGACTGCACATCGTCTCCGGCCGGGTGGTCGTCGAGGCCGAGCTCGACACCAACGCCGCCGCTCGCAGACTTCGGCGCGAGGTGTCGGAGGTGTACGGGTACCAGAGCGAGATTCACGTCCTCGCCTCGGGCGGCCTCCGCAAGGCCAGCCACTTCATCGTCCGCGTGGTCAAGGACGGCGAGGCGCTCGCCCGGCAGACCGGCCTGCTCGACGTCCGGGGGCGTCCCGTCCGCGGGCTCCCGCCGCACGTGGTCTCGGCCAACATGTGCTGCGCCGTCGCCGCCTGGCGGGGCGCGTTCCTCGCCCACGGCTCGCTCACCGAGCCGGGCCGCAGCTGCGCGCTGGAGATCACCTGCCCCGGGCCCGAGGCGGCGCTCGCGCTGGTCGGCGCGGCCCGGCGGATCGGCATCACCGCGAAGGCCCGCGAGGTGCGCGGCGTCGACCGGGTCGTGGTCAAGGACGGCGACGCGATCGCCGCGCTGCTCACCCGCATCGGGGCCCATCAGAGCGTGCTGACCTGGGAGGAGCGCCGGGTGCGGCGCGAGGTCCGGGCCACCGCCAACCGCCTGGCCAACTTCGACGACGCCAACCTGCGCCGCTCGGCCCGCGCCGCGGTGGCGGCCGCCGCGCGGGTCGCCCGCGCGATGGAGATCCTCGCCGACGCCGCTCCCGAGCACCTGTTCAGCGCCGGCACCCTGCGGCTGGAGCATCGGCAGGCTTCGCTGGAGGAGCTGGGCGCGCTGGCCGACCCGCCGCTCACCAAGGACGCGATCGCCGGGCGGATCCGGCGGCTGCTGGCGCTCGCCGACAAGCGGGCCCGCGATCTGGGCATTCCGGACACCGAGTCCGCCGTGACGCCGGAGATGCTCGTGGGGTGAGTCGCCGGGTGATTTCCAGGGTGATTTCCAGGAGGACACGAATCGGAAACGTGGGCTCGGACACCCCCGGGGGATCGTGACCGGTTCGAGACGATAGGGTTTTCCGTGTTCGGCGATGTGGCCGACTCGGGTCGCTCCTCGCTGTTCGATCGCCGCCGCGACACGCGGCCGGGCCCATCTGTCAATGCGGGCCCGGACCCGGCGGGACCAGGGTGGGCGAGCCAATAACACTCATCTGGCGCCCGGCATCGGCAAAGGAAGTCCGGGCGCGACAAGGCGAGGAGATGTGTCGAAGTGACCATCCGGGTTGGCATCAACGGCTTCGGCCGGATCGGCCGCAACTTCTTCCGTGCGGCGCTGGCCAAGGGCGCCGACATCGAGGTTGTCGGCGTGAACGACCTCACCGACAACGCGACGCTGGCGCACCTGCTGAAGTACGACAGCATCCTGGGCCGCCTGCCCTACGAGGTGAAGGCGACCTCCGACGAGATCACGGTCAACGGCAAGACCTTCAAGGCGCTGGCCGAGCGTGACCCGTCGAAGCTGCCGTGGGGCGACCTGGGTGCCGACGTCGTGATCGAGTCGACCGGCATCTTCACCGACGCCGAGAAGGCCAAGGTCCACGTGGAGACCGGCGGCAAGAAGGTCATCATCTCGGCGCCCGCCAAGAACGAGGACATCACCATCGTCCTGGGCGTCAACGAGGACAAGTACGACGCGGCGAAGCACACGATCATCTCGAACGCGTCGTGCACCACCAACTGCCTCGCGCCGATGGCCAAGGTCATCAACGACACGTTCGGCATCGAGCAGGGTCTGATGACCACCATCCACGCGTACACGCAGGACCAGAACCTGCAGGACGGCCCGCACAAGGACCTGCGTCGCGCCCGCGCCGCGGCCCTGAACGTGGTCCCGACCTCGACCGGTGCCGCCAAGGCGATCGGCCTGGTGCTGCCGGAGCTCAAGGGCAAGCTCGACGGCTTCGCGATGCGCGTGCCGATCCCGACCGGCTCGGCCACCGACCTCACGGTCAACCTGGCCCGCGAGGCCACCGTCGACGAGATCAACGCCGCGGTCAAGGCCGCCGCCGACGGCCCGCTCAAGGGCATCCTCACCTACACCGAGGACCCGATCGTCTCGACCGACATCGTGACCGACCCGGCCTCCTGCATCTTCGACGCCGGCCTCACCAAGGTCATCGGCAAGCAGGCCAAGGTCGTCGGCTGGTACGACAACGAGTGGGGCTACTCGAACCGCCTCGTCGACCTCGTCACCCTGGTCGGCACCGGCCTGTGAAGACGCTCGACGACCTCCTGAGCGAGGGCGTCGCGGGTCGGCGCGTGCTGCTGCGCGCCGACCTGAACGTCCCGCTCGACGGAGAGAAGATCACCGACGACGGGCGCATCCGCGCGGTGCTGCCGACGCTGAACGCGCTGCGTGAGGGCGGGGCCCGGGTCACTGTCGTGTCGCACCTGGGGCGACCCAAGGGCGAGCCTGACCCGAAGTACACCTTGAATCCCGTGGCGAAGCGGCTCGAAGAGCTGCTCGGCACCTCCGTCGCGTTCGCCGCCGACACGGTCGGGGAGTCCGCCCAGGCGGCGGTCGCCGGCCTCGGCGACGGTGACGTGGCGCTGCTGGAGAACCTGCGCTTCAACAAGGGCGAGACCAGCAAGGACGAGGCCGAGCGGGGCGCGTTCGCGGCCCAGCTGGCCGCGTTCGCCGACGTCTACGTCGACGACGCGTTCGGCGCGGTGCACCGCAAGCACGCCAGCGTCTACGACGTGGCCGCGCTGCTGCCGCACTACGCCGGCGGGCTGGTCGAGCGCGAGCTCGAGGTGCTGTCGCGGCTGACCGGCGAGGCCGAGCGGCCCTACGTGGTCGTGCTCGGCGGCTCCAAGGTCTCCGACAAGCTCGCGGTCATCGAGGCGCTGCTGCCGAAGGTCGACAAGCTGCTCATCGGCGGCGGCATGTGCTTCACCTTCCTCAAGGCGCAGGGCCACGAGGTCGGCAAGAGCCTCCTGCAGGAGGAGATGGTCGACACCTGCAAGGACCTGCTCCAGCGGGCCGACGGCAAGATCGTCCTGCCGTCCGACGTCGTCACCGGCGACAAGTTCGCCGCCGACGCCACGGTCAAGACGGTCGCCGCCGGCGAGATCGGCGCCGAGGACCTCGGCCTCGACATCGGCCCCGAGTCGGTGTCCGCGTTCGCGGCCGCCCTGGAGCCGGCGAAGACCGTGTTCTGGAACGGGCCGATGGGCGTCTTCGAGCTCGCGCCGTTCGCGGCCGGCACGCGGGGCGTCGCCGAGGCGATCACCAAGGTCGACGGGTTCACCGTCGTCGGCGGCGGCGACTCGGCCGCGGCGGTGCGCGCCCTCGGCATTCCCGAGGACGGGTTCAGCCACATCTCGACCGGTGGTGGCGCCTCCCTGGAGTACCTCGAAGGCAAGCAGCTGCCCGGCATCACGGCGCTGGAGGCCTGAGCGATGAGCACCCCCGAAACGGGCCGCCGGCCGCTGATGGCCGGCAACTGGAAGATGAACCTCAACCACCTCGAGGCCATCGCGCTGGTCCAGAAGCTGGCCTTCAGCCTGACCGAGAAGCAGCTCAACGACGTCGAGGTGGTCGTCCTGCCGCCGTTCGTCGACATCCGCAGCGTCCAGACGCTGGTCGACGGCGACAAGCTGCTCATCGGCTACGGCGCGCAGGACGTCTCGCAGCACAACAAGTCCGGGGCCTACACGGGCGAGATCTCGGCCGCCATGCTGGCCAAGCTCGGCTGCCAGTACGTGGTGGTGGGGCACTCGGAGCGCCGGCAGTACCACAACGAGGACGACGCCCTGGTCAACGCCAAGGTGAAGGTCGCCCTGGCCAACGGGCTCGCGCCGATCCTGTGCATCGGCGAGGGGCTGGAGGTGCGGGAGGCCGGCGAGCACGTCGGCTACACGCTCGCCCAGCTCGACGCCGGCCTGGAGAAGGTCAAGACCGACGAGGTCGAGAAGGTCGTCATCGCCTACGAGCCGGTCTGGGCGATCGGCACCGGCAAGGTGGCGACGCCGCAGGACGCGCAGGAGGTCATCGGCGCGATCCGCACGCGGCTGGCGGAGAAGTACTCCGGCGGCACCGCCGACCGGATCCGCATCCTCTACGGCGGCTCGGTGAAGCACGACAACGTCGCGGCGATCATCGAGCAACCCGACATCGACGGCGCGCTCGTCGGCGGCGCCAGCATCGATGCGGAGGGCTTCGTCCGCATTTGTCGCCTGGGCAAATAGCGTTCGCGTCACCCAACGTCGCGCGGTCCTCACGGGGCCGCGCGACGTTTGTCGTTCGGGCCACCCCCGGTTCCGCGGCGGCTGCATGCCGCCTAAAGTGGCCTGGTCCCGCCACGAGCGGGTGACGTAAGGACAAGCATGTTGTTCGGAACGCGCCGTCGTGCCATCGTGGCGGGTTCGATCGGTCTCACGCTGCTGGCGACCGCCGGGTGCAGCGATGCGGATGCGAAGAACCAGCCCCAGCCGCCCCGGACGGGCGGGACCCTGCACGTCATCGTCAGCGCCAAGCCGGCGCACCTCGACCCGCAGCGCATCGCGACGGCGACCGAGGCCAACGTCAGCCGCCTCACCACGCGGACCCTCACGACGTTCAAGTCGGAGCCGGGTGCGGCCTCCAGCGAGATCGTGGGCGACCTCGCCACCGACGCGGGCCGGCCCAGCGAGGGCAACCGCGTCTGGGACTTCCAGCTCAAGGACGACGTCCGCTGGGAGGACGGCACCCCGATCACCTGCGCCGACGTCAAGCACGGCGTCGAGCGCAGCTTCTCCAGCCTCTTCTCGGTCGCCCAGCCGTATGCGAAGACCTACCTCGCCGGCACCGACGCCTACACCGGCCCGTTCGTCGGCGGCAACAACGGCGGCAAGGGCCTGGCCTCGGTCGAGTGCGTCGACCAGCGCAACATCAAGTTCAGGCTGTCGCAGTCGGTCGGCGACTTCGGCTACACCGTCGCCATGTCGGTCTTCGCGCCCGTCCCGGCCAAGCAGGACACCAAGGACCAGTACGACAAGAGGCCCTTCTCCAACGGGCCCTACAAGCTGCAGGAGGCCACCGACCAGCAGCTCGTGTACGTCCGCAACTCGTACTGGGACCGCAAGACCGACAGCGTCCGCAAGGCGTATCCGGACAAGATCGTGATCGAGGCCAACGGCGACCTGGCGACCGTCACCTCGAACCTGATCCAGAACGAGGGCGACTTCGCCGACGCGATCGACTTGGACAAGAACGTCGCGCCGAACTTCGTGCAGCAGGTGGTCAACGACCCCGCCCTGTCGGCGCGAGCGGTCCAGGGCAGTTACGGGGGCATCCGGTACCTCGCGATCAACTCCAAGCGGATCCCGAACCTCGACTGCCGCCGGGCCCTGGTGTATGCCTTCAACAAGCGAAAGTTTCGCGCGGCGGCCGGCGGCTCGGTCTTCGGCGACTACGCGAACACGATGATCGCGCCGCAGCTCAAGGCCCACAAGGCGTTCGACCTCTACGACAGCACCAACAATGTCGAGGGCAAGCCGGACGTGGCCATCAAGCTCATGGACGACCAGCGCAACGCCGGCAAGGCGTGCCCGACCACGCTGACCCTGGCGATCCCGGAGCAGAAGGACATCCGCCGCGTCGCCGCGACGATGGTGGAGACGTACCAGCAGATCGGCATCCAGCTGAAGGTCAACGGGATCGACCCGGAGACGTACTTCGACATCATCGGCAACCCGGCGAACCAGAACGACCTGCTCTGGGCGGGCTGGATCCCCGACTGGGCCAACGGCTCCGCGGTCATCCCGCCGCTGTTCGACGGCCGGCTCATCCCGACCAAGGCGAACGCCACGAACAACCAGAACTACTCGCTCCTGAACGACCCTTCCATCAATGACGCGATCACCGCGGCCTTGGAGGAGTCGGTACCGGAGCGGCAGTATCGCCTGTGGGGCGAGCTGGACGAGAAGATCCAGCAGCAGGCGGTGACGATCCCGATCATCTACATGAAGGCGCTGCGCATGGCGGGCGGCAACGTTCGCGGCGGGTTCATCCACCCGCAGTTCGGGCAGCCCGATCTGTGCGCACTCGGCCTCGCCTAGTAAGCTTGCCCCGCCTGACCCATCCGCCCACCGAGAGGACGACCGCGCCATGACGGCGTTCGCCTACACCCTCATCGTGCTGCTGATCATCACGAGCGTTCTGCTCACCATGCTCGTGCTCCTGCACCGCGGCAAGGGTGGCGGCCTGTCGAGCATGTTCGGCGGCGGCGTCTCGTCGAGTCTCGCCGGCTCCTCGGTCGCAGAGAAGAACCTGGACCGTTACACGATTCTCGTCGGCATCGTCTGGTTCGCGTGCATTGTTGGACTTGGGCTTTGGCTGAAAATTGTCGAGAACGGTGGTGCCTGAGCAGCGCCGACGCTTTACACTCATGCGCGCGGTTCCGTTCCGGAGCCGCGCGCAGGTGTTTTTCGCCCACACTCCTGCACTCCGCACGACGTCGCACCCCCCGACGAACAGGAGCGAGCAGCCGTGGCAGCTGGCAACGCCATCCGCGGAACCCGAGTCGGCTCCGGCCCCATGCGCTGGGCCGAGCGCGGCGAGCAGGCCCCTCGCCGCAGCGTCACCTACTGGTGCGCCAACGGCCACGTGACCGAGCCGGCCTTCGCCGCCGAGATCACGCCCCCCACCACCTGGGACTGCCCGCGCTGCGGCCTCCCGGCGGGGCAGGACGAGCAGGCGCCGCCGGAGCGGCCGCGCGCTGAACCGTACAAGACCCATTTGGCGTACGTGAAGGAGCGGCGCACCGACGCCGACGGCGAGGCCATTCTGCAGGAGGCGCTGGCCCGCCTCCG
Organism: Dactylosporangium sucinum; assembly: GCF_014647515.1. Classification (GTDB taxonomy): domain Bacteria; phylum Actinomycetota; class Actinomycetes; order Mycobacteriales; family Micromonosporaceae; genus Dactylosporangium; species Dactylosporangium sucinum. Next base: position 55,645 of record NZ_BMPI01000005.1, read on the forward strand.
CCAACGCCGCTCCTGACGCTGTCCCGTGGCGCCGCCGCTGGAGGATGCCGCGGCCGCTCATTGCCCGTTTTGTGTCGTTCGTGGCGACTCTGACGCCGGTGCGCGGCGGGTGCGGTGTCCGTCGGCGTGGATCGCGCGCTGGTGTCCAGGATCAAGGGAAGCATCTGGCTGCGACGGCAACCAGAAGTTTCCCTTGATCATGGGCGCGGTGGGCGCGGTGGGCGCGGTGGGCGCGGTGGGCGCGCTCGGGGCGGTGGGGCGGCGGCGCGGGCCGGGCACTGACCCGTGATCGATGGAGACTTCTGGCTGTCATGGCAGCCAGAACTCGCCATCGATCACGGAAAGCGCGCGCCGGCGGCGGCTAGACCAGGCTGCGGAACCTTGGCGGTAGGTCGTGGGCGGCCGCCGAGTCCAGCAGCCACAGCGTCAGTTCGCGGCCGTGGACGCCCGCGGCCGGGATCTGGCGCGGGCCCGCCTCCGCCAGCGCCAGGCCGACCGCGCGGGCCTTGCCGGTGCCGGAGGCGATCAGCCACACCTCGTCGGCCGTGTTGATGGCCGGGAGGGTCAGCGTGATGCGGACCGGTGGGGGCTTGGGGCTGCCCCGGACCGCCGACACCGGGCGGGTCTCGAACGTCACCGGGTGCTCCGGGAACACCGAGGCCACGTGGCCGTCCTCGCCGACGCCCAGGAGCACCAGGTCGAAGTGCGGGAGCTCGGCGTGGCCGGGGCCGGCGGCGGCGGCCAGCTCGGAGGCGGCGCGGGACGCGGCCGCCTCGGCGTCGTCGCCGTCCGGGCCGTCGGAGGGCGGGAGCGGGTGGACGCGGGCCGGGTCGAGCGGGAGGGCGTCGAGGAAGGCCGCGCGGGCCTGGGTCTCGTTGCGCTCCGGGTCGCCGGCGGGCAGGAAGCGCTCGTCGCCCCACCAGAGGTTGACCCGCGACCAGTCCACCGCGTCGCGGGCCGGGGACTCGCGGACCGCCTCGTAGATCTGGGCGGCGATGCGGCCGCCCGTGAGGACGACCGTGGCCTCGCCGCGCTCGGCCTGGGCGTCGGTCAGCCGCACGATCAGGCGCGCGGCGGCCGCCTCGGCCAGGAGCTTCGGCTCGGTGTGGACGACGACCTTCGACTGGGTCATGAAGACAGCGTCTCCTGCAGGCTCGGTGCGGGTGGGGCGGCCTCCGGGCGCTCGGCAAGCGCCGGGTCCTTCCAGATGTGCACGCGGGGCGCGAGCCGCTCGTCGAGGTGGTGCTTGCCGGTCGCGGCGGCGAGGGCGGCCGCGTAGGGCTGGTCGGGGTCGAGGCGGCGCAGCTCCTCGGCGAGCTCCTCGCCCAGCGGCCGGCGGCTCAGCGGCAGGATGCGGTCGGCCTGGCCGGTGCGCTGGAGCGTGGCGACGCCCGCGTTGAGGTCGCGGACGAGGCGCATGGTGGTGTCGTCCTCCAGCTCGAGCTCGACCGCCTCCATGATCTTGCCGCTGCCCGTCGAGCGGGTCGGGTGCACACCCAGGCGGGCCTCCAGCCAGCCGCCGAGCAGCGGGGCCGTGGGGTCCTTGTCGGGCGCGACGATGTTCACCGCACGGACTCCTACCCGGTTGGCGTCGAACGCGCCGGCCATCAGGGTGCGCCACGGGGTGATCCGGGACCAGGCCAGGTCGGTGTCGCCGGGCACGTAGTCGTCGGCGCGGATCCGCAGGGCCTCGACCGGGTCGTCGGCCTGCGCGCTGTCGGTGATGCGGCGGTCGGCGACGACGCCGAGCGGGTCGTAGGCGATGCGCTCCGGCGGGGTGCACTGCCACCAGGTCACCACCGGCACGTCCGGGGCGAGCAGCGGCATGACGACCGACTCGGCGTGCAGGGCCAGCCGGCCCTGCATGCGCATCACGACGGCCTCGCACGGGCCGAGGCGGCCACCGACGACGATCTCGGCGTCGAGCCGGGAGCGCTGCTGGGTGACGTCGGCCCGCACGATGATGAGCAGCCGGCACGGGTGCTGGGCGGCGGCGATCGTCGCCGCGGCCTCGGCCTCGCGGACCTGGCGCTCGTCGACCACGGCGATCAGCGTGAGCGCGAGCCCGCTGGTCAGCCCGCCGGCGCTGCGCCGCTCGTTGGCCAGCGCCTTGACGACCTCGATACCGGTGGTGTCCCAAAGTCCGATCATGAGTCTCGCAACCCCTCTTATGCCCGGCGCCAGGCGCGGCCCTCGCGGGCCAGCATCTCGTCCGCGGCCCGCGGACCCCACTCGCCCGCCCGATACGGCTCGGGCGTCGAACCCGCCCAGGCCGCCTCCAGCGGGTCGACCACGTTCCAGCTTGCCTCGACCTCGGCCGAGTCCGGGAACAGCGTCTTGTCGCCGACGAGCACGTCGAGGATGAGCCGTTCGTAGGCCTCCGGGCTGGCGTCGGTGAACGCCTCGCCATACTGGAAGTCCATCGCGATGTCGCGGACCTCCATCGTCGTGCCGGGCACCTTGGAGCCGAACTTGAGCATCACGCCCTCGTCGGGCTGGACCCGGATGACCAGCTGGTTGTGGCCGAGCATCTCCACGTCGGCCGGCTGGAACGGCAGGTGCGGCGCCTTCTTGAACGACACGGCGAGCTCGGTGACCCGCCGGGGCAGCCGCTTGCCGGCCCGGATGTAGAAGGGGACGCCGGCCCAGCGCCGGTTCTGGATGCCCAGGCGGACGGCGACGTAGGTCTCGGTCTTCGAGTCCTGCGGGACGTCCTTCTCCTCCAGGTAGCCGGGGACGCGTTCGCCGGCGACCCAGCCGGTGAGGTACTGGCCGCGCACCGTGTGGGTGAAGACGTCCGTCGGCACCGAGATGGCGTTGAGGACCTTCAGCTTCTCGATGCGGATCGCGTTGGCGTCGAACGCGGTGGGCTCCTCCATGGCGACGAGCGCGAGGAGCTGGAGCAGGTGGTTCTGCAGTACGTCGCGAGCCGTGCCCACCGTGTCGTAGAACCCGGCGCGGGTGCCGATGCCGACGTCCTCGGCCATCGTGATCTGCACCGAGTCGACGTAGTTGGAGTTCCAGACCGGCTCGAACAGGTTGTTGGCGAAGCGCAGGGCCAGGATGTTCTGGACCGTCTCCTTGCCGAGATAGTGGTCGATGCGGAACACGTCCTGCGCGGTGAACGCGTCGTCGACCAGGTCGTTAAGCTGGCGGGCCGAGGCCAGGTCGTAGCCGAACGGCTTCTCCACCACCACCCGGCGCCAGCCGCCGGACTTCGCGTTGTCGGACATGCCCGTGCGCTCCAGTTGCTTGAGCACGATCGGGAAGGCCGACGGCGGGATCGAGAGGTAGAACGCGGCGTTGCCGGGGATGCCGGCCTGGTCACGGAGGTCGTCGAGGCTCTGGGCCAGGTGGTCGAAGGCCGTGTCGTCCTCGAACGAGCCCTGGACGAAGTGGATGTTGCCGGCGAGTCGCGACCACACCTCCTCGCGCCAGGTGGTGCGGGCGCCGCCCATCGCCGCCTTGCGGGCGAGCTCCTCGAAGTCGCCGTCGCCCCAGTCGCGGCGGGCGAAGCCCAGCACCGCGAAGCTCGGCGGCAGCAGGCCGCGGTTGGCGAGGTCGTAGACGGCCGGGATGAGCTTCTTACGCGCCAGATCGCCGGTCACGCCGAAGATGACCAGCGCGCACGGCTCGGGAATCCGAGGCAGCCGCCGGTCCTGGGGGTCCCGCAGCGGATTCGTCATCAGTCTCACCCTCCGAGGGTGGCCAGCAGTTGTTCGGCACCGGTTGCCCGGTCGGTCAGATGAAGGCGCAGCACGGGGCGGCCGAGGGCGGCCAGCGCGCGGCGCTCGGCGGCGGCCTGCGCGACCTGGAGCTCGCCGAACGTGTACTCGCGGCCGGGGACCGGCAGGTCGTCGGTCACCGCCCCGGTGAGCTGCAGGAACGAGCCGGCGGCGGGATTCGCGGGTGGCCGCCGCCCCCAGCGGAGGGTCACCACTCGGGGCACGCGGGCGCCGAGGGCCTCGCGGACCCCGGCGGCGGACGCGTCGCCGACCCGGTCGAGGAACGCGCTCACGGCCAGATACCCGCCCGGGCCGATGGCGCGGGCGAACTCGTCGACCGCCCCGACGAGGGTCGTCGCCGAGACGTCGCCGTAGACCTCGACGGCGCCCTCGACGAAGGCGGGCGCCTCGGGCGGCACGCCGGCGTCGAGGAGATCCTGGCGCAGCGGCTCGCCGGCATCCTCGCCGGCGCCGAGGATGCCGGCGGCGACGGCCACCGCGCGCTCCCACACCGCGAACTGGGCGCCGAGCGGTCCGTTGACGGCGAGGTCGGGGGCGATGCCGCCGCCGGGCATCAGGCCCGTGCCGACGGCACCGCCGAGGGTCACGCTGAGCACGTCGGGGCCCTCGTGGCCCCAGGCGGACGGGTTCTCCAGCACGACGGGCACCAGCGCGGTCCGGTCGGCGACCAGGAGCGCGATCCAGTCGGCGAGCCCGTCGAGGCCGGTGCCGTCGGAGGCGAGGGCGAGCTTGTCGCGCCCGGCCCGGGCGCCGGCGGCGATCGCGGCCCCCAGCGCGAGGCCGGGGTCACCGGCGGCCTCGGCGGCCGCGGGCGCGGGCAGGGGCGTCAGCGCGAAGCCCGCGGCCACGTGGGTGACCGGCGGGGGAGCGGCCTGGTCGAGCAGGGCCGCCACGTCGGCGCCGGCCAGGCCGGCGGGGACCAGCGCGTAGGCGGAGAAGGCGGAGTCGGAGGGCTCGGCGAGGAAGAGGTGCGCCCCCGTCTCGGCGGCCAGCGTGGCCGGCGGCGAGCCGGGAGCGGTCACGATGACGAAACGCCGGCCCACGTCGTCGTGACCGGCGTCCTCGAAGGCCTGCTGACAGGCCCGGCGGTAGGCGTCCGAGCCGGAGTCTCCCGAGTGGCCGGCCAGGACGACCACGGTCCGGTGGAGCCGGTCGCCGAGCGTCGCCCGGACCTGATGGGGGTCGGCGGTGTCGAGCACGGTGAGATCGACGCCGAGCGTGCGGGCGATCGCCTCGGCGGCCAGCACCGGCGCGCCCGCGCCGCACAGCACCACGTGGTCGAGGCCGCGCGAGCGCAGGCCGGCCCGCAGCTCGGCGATGCGCGGCAGGAGATCGGGCGGCAGCGCCGGGCCGGACGGCACCGGCGCCGGCGCCGCAAGGGAACGGGCGTCGGTCGAGCCCGGGACGGAGGCGGCGCCGAACACCGTCAGCCCGGCCGCGGCCACCACGTCGTCGAGTAGGTCAGACACCCGTTCCCCTCCGGTTACCAGGTCATTGTCAGCGGTGCAGGATCACTTCGCAGCCGCTTCGAGGGCCGCCCGGACCGTCTCGAGCATTTCGTTGCCGCTGGCCGTGAACTTCTCGACGCCCTCGCGCTCGAGCACGTCCACGACGTCGTCGTAGTCGATGCCGAGGGCCGCGAGCCCGTCCATCACGCGCTGGGCGTCGTCGTAGTTCGCCGTGATGGCGTCCAGGCGCACCTCGCCGTGGTCGGCGAACGCGTGGATGACCGACTCCGGCATCGTGTTGACGGTGCCGGGCGCCACGAGCTCCTCGACGTAGATGACGTCCCGGTACTCCGGGTTCTTCGTCGAGGTCGACGCCCACAGCGGCCGCTGCGGGTTGGCGCCCGCGTCGGCCAGCGCCTGCCACCGCTCGCTGGAGAACAGGTTCTCGTAGAGCTGGTACGCCAGGCGGGCGTTGGCGACCGCGGCCTTGCCCATGAGGGCCTTCGCCTCGTCGGAGCCGAGCTTCTCCAGGCGCTTGTCATACTCGGTGTCGACGCGCGACACGAAGAACGACGCCACCGAGCCCATCTTCGACAGGTCGTGGCCGTTGGCCTTCGCCTGCTCCAGGCCGGCGAAGAAGGCGTTGATGACCGCCTCGTACCGCTCCAGGGAGAAGATCAGCGTGACGTTGACGCTGATGCCCTCGGCGAGGGTGGCCGTGATCGCCGGCAGGCCCTCCTTGGTCGCCGGGATCTTGATGAAGAGGTTCTCGCGGTCGACCAGCCACCACAGTGCCTTCGCCTCGGCGACGGTGCGCTCGGTGTCGTTGGCGAGGGTCGGGTCGACCTCGATGGACACCCGGCCGTCGTGGCCCTTGCTGGCGTCGTAGGCGGGCCGCATGACGTCGCAGGCCCAGCGGACGTCGGCGGTCATGAGCGCGCGGGACGCCTCGTTGACGGCGCACTTGCGCAGGGCGAGGTCCTTGACCGCGTCCGCGTAGTCCTCCGCCTGGGAGAGGGCCTTGGCGAAGATGGTCGGGTTGCTGGTGACGCCCACGACGTGCTGCTCACGGCGCAGCTTGTCGAGGCCGCCGCTGGTCAGTCGCTGGCGGGAGAGGTCGTCGAGCCAGATCGCCACGCCCGCGGCGGCGAGCTCGGCCAGCCGATCGGAAGTCATCGCTGTCTCCTTGAGTGCTAGTTGCCGGTGGTGCTGCCGGTGATCTCGCCGACCTTGGCCAGCGACGCGTGCGCCGCCGCGACCACCCGGTCGACCGTGAACCCGAACTGCTCGAACAGCACCGTGTACGGCGCGGAGGCGCCGTAGTGCTCGATGCTGACCGCCTCGCCGCAGTCGCCCAGCAGGCCCTGCCACGACATCGCGATGCCGGCCTCGACGCTCACGCGCGCCTTCACGCCGGTGGGGATGACCTGCTGGCGATACGCCAGGTCCTGCTCCTGGAACCATTCCTGGCACGGCATCGAGACCACCCGCGTCGGGGTGCCCTCCTGCTCCAGCCGCTTCTGCGCCTCGACGGCGAGCTGCACCTCGGAGCCGGTCGCCACGATGATGACCTGCGGCTGACCGTTGGAGGCGTCCTTCAGCACGTAGCCGCCCTTGGCGACGTTGTCGGCCGGCGCATACTCCGTGCGGTCGAGGACCGGCAGGTTCTGCCGGGTGAGGGCCAGCGCGACCGGCTGGTCGCGGCGCTCCAGCGCGGCCTTCCAGGCCTGGGCGGTCTCGTTGGCGTCGCCCGGGCGGACCACGGCGAGGCCGGGGATCGCGCGCAGCGCCGACAGGTGCTCGATCGGCTGGTGGGTCGGGCCGTCCTCGCCGAGGCCGATCGAGTCGTGCGTCCAGACGTAGATGACGGGCAGCTTCATCAGCGAGGCGAGCCGCACCGCCGGGCGCATGTAGTCGGAGAAGACCAGGAACGTGCCGCCGTAGGGGCGGGTCGGGCCGTGCAGCTTGATGCCGTTGAGGATCGCGCCCATGCCGTGCTCGCGGATGCCGAAGTGCATGGTCCGCCCATACTCGTGGCCGGGGAACGCCTTCGTCGCATACTCCGACGGCACGAACGAGGGCTCGCCCTCCATCGTCGTGTTGTTGCTCTCGGCCAGGTCGGCCGAGCCGCCCCACAGCTCCGGCAGCACCGGCGCGAGCGCGCCCAGGGTGTCGCCGGACGCCTTGCGGGTCGCGACGCCCTTCGCGCTGGGCTCGAACTCGGGCAGCGCCTTCTCCCAGCCGTCGGGCAGCGCGCCGGAGTAGAGCCGGTCGAGCAGCGCCGCGCGCTCGCCGTTGGCCTCGCGCCACTCGGCGAACTGCTTGTCCCACTGGGCGTGGCGGTCGCGGCCGCGCTCGATGACGGAGCGGGCGTGCGCGAGGACCTCGTCGGACACCTCGAACGACAGCGCCGGGTCGAAGCCCAGGATCTGCTTGGTCGCGGCGACCTCGTCGGCGCCGAGCGCCGAGCCGTGGATCTTGCCGGTGTTCTGCTTCTTGGGGGCCGGCCAGCCGATGATCGTGCGCAGCGCGATGAACGACGGGCGGGAGGTCTCCGCCTTGGCCGCGAGGATCGCCCGGTGCAGCGCCTCGACGTCCTCGGCGTAGACGCCGTCGCCGGAGTCGTGGCCCTTGCGCCAGTCGACGACCTGCACGTGGAAGCCATACGCCGCGTAGCGGGCGGCCACGTCCTCGCTCTTGGCGACCTTGGTGTCGTCCTCGATCGAGATCTCGTTGTCGTCGTAGATGACGACCAGGTTGCCGAGCTTCTGGTGGCCGGCGAGCGCGCTCACCTCGTGGCTGATGCCCTCTTCGATGTCGCCGTCGGAGCAGAGCACGAAGACGTGGTGGTCGAAGATGCTCTCGCCGACCGCCGGCTCGGGGTCGAACAGGCCGCGCTCGCGGCGGGCGGCCATCGCCATGCCGACCGCGTTGCCGATGCCCTGGCCGAGCGGGCCGGTGGTGGTCTCGACGCCGGCGGTGTGCCCGTGCTCCGGGTGGCCCGGCGTCAGCGAGCCCCACTGCCGCAGGGAGCGGAGGTCGTCGAGGCTCAGACCGTAGCCCGCGAGGTACAGCTGGATGTACAGCGTCAGGCTGGAGTGCCCGCAGGAGAGCACGAACCGGTCCCGGCCGATCCAGTTGGGGTCGGTCGGGTCGTGCTGCATCACCTTCTGGAACAACAGGTATGCGGCGGGGGCCAGGCTCATCGCGGTGCCCGGGTGGCCGTTGCCGGCCTTCTCGACGGCGTCCATCGCGAGCACCCGGACCGTGTCGACCGCCCGCCGGTCGACGTCGGACCAGGAAAGCTCGGGATCCTTGACCTCTTCAACGCTCACGGCGGTGCTGCTCCTGTCGAAAGGCGAGGTTGCGAATTTCCTCGAAGGGGTTATCAGGTCGACCCTACCCACGATCGGGTGGCGGCACGCGCAGTCGACCATGTTTCGGACATCGGCGACACTGCCTGCGGCAACGGTAGTCGATGGCCACACGGCGCCGGAGTGGCCGGACGGCTCGGAACCGGTCAAACGTCGATCCGTTCTGCTGTGCGCGAAATCCCATCCACGTCGATGCCGGACCGGAACCCCGGGGTCCGCGTCTGGCCTGCGAAGTTGCTGTTCTAGGATGCGAGGGCCTGGCGATCCCGATGATTCGCCCAGGAGACTCCGTGGTCCGACGCCGGAAGGTGGCTATCCAGCGTGACGCAGCTCGTCGACCGTGCATCGGTTCCCCAGAGCGCGTCCGAGGCGGTCCGTCCCACGTCGGCCGGGGCCCTGGCCAGGGCCCAGCAGACGCAGGCGGCCGTCCGGCGCGCGAGTCTCGGCGCGGTCGTCAAGGCCTACATCTCGCTGACCAAGCCGCGCATCATCGAGCTGCTGCTCATCACCACCGTCCCGGCGATGTTCCTGGCCGACCACGGCCTGCCGTCGCTGTGGCTGGTCCTGGTCGTCCTGGTCGGCGGCACCCTCGCGGCCGGCGCGGCCAACGCGCTGAACTGCTACATCGACCGCGACATCGACCAGGTGATGAAGCGCACGTCGCGGCGTCCCCTGGCCACGCACACCGTGTCGCCGCGGGCGGCCCTGGTGTTCGGCCTCACGCTCGCGGTGCTGTCGACCGTGCTCATGGCGGTCTTCACCAACCCGCTCGCCACGCTGCTGACGGTCGGCGCGATCGCCTACTACGACCTCGTCTACACGCTGTGGCTCAAGCGGACCACGCCGGCGAACACGGTGTGGGGCGGGGCCTGCGGCGCGGCGCCCGTGCTCATCGGCTGGGCGGCGGTCACCGGCGGCCTGTCGTGGCAGGCCTGGATGCTGTTCGCGGTCGTGTTCCTCTGGCAGCCGCCGCACTTTTACGCGCTCGCCATCAAGTTCAAGGACGACTACGCCCGGGCCGGCATCCCGATGCTGCCGGTCGTGGCGAGCATGCGCCGCGTGGGCCTGGAGACGGTCGTCTACAGCTGGCTCACCGTGCTCGCCTCGGTCGCGCTGTGGCCGTTCGGGATGACCCCGCTCTACGGTGTCGTGGCCGTCGTCACCGGCGTGCTCCTGCTGGTCGAGGCCCACAAGCTCGACAACCGGGCGCGGCGGGGCGAGCCGCTGAAGCCCATGCGGCTGTTCCACTGGTCCGTCACGTACCTCACGCTGCTGTTCGTGGGCATCGCGGTCGACGCGCTGATCCAGTAAGCCGCGCCGCGAAATGCGGGCCTAAGCGAAACTTAAGCTAGAAACGCCCGAATTTTTTCACACCGACATTCCGGTTGTCGACACGTGACACACATCTCGTTCCTGCCGAAGAATCGCCGCCCTGAATATCCCGATTTGGCGGTACATGAACGGGCGAATCGCGCACGGGCCAGGCTAAACGTGTCAGTAACTCCGATCACAACCTGCCCGCGGTTCACCGACAGGTGGTCTTCCGTCCCTCTAGTGTGGCCCTCATGGCAGATGGTTCCGATACGACGATGACCCTGAACCGCCCGGTGCCGGGCAGCTTGATCTCCGGCATCAAGTCCTTCGCGGAGGACCACGGCGGCGCCAAGGCGGTCATCGAGTACGTCGGCCGGCGCGGTGCCCGCATCGTGCTCGTCGGGGAAGACGGCGTCTGGGGCGACCAGTTCGCCGAGGGAACGGACATCGCACGTTCCGCCTGCGCACAGGCCGGGGTCACGATCGAGAACGCGTGGGAGCGGGAGCTCCTCGAGCAGATGCGGCCGAGCAACGACCTCTGGCGCTCCATGGGGCGGCGAACCCTCTCCCGCTAGGGTGCGTATCCTCGCTCGGTGAGTGCCGATCATTCCCAGTCCTCCGCGACCCGGGCCGCCGCCCGGGTCGCTTTCGTTACCTGCGGGGAACTGCCCGACCTCGACCCCGACGACCAACCCCTGATCCCGGCCCTCGCCGCCCGCGGCGTGACCGCGGAGCCGGTTGCCTGGGACGCCGACGCCGACTGGTCCGCCTACGGACTGGCGGTCGTGCGCAGCACCTGGGACTACGCCAAGCGCCGAGACGAGTTCGTCGCCTGGGCCACCTCCGTCCCGCGGCTGGCCAACCCGGGCGGCGTCATCGCCTGGAACACCGACAAGCGGTACCTCCGCGAGCTCGCCGGCAAGGGCGTGCCGATCGTCCCGACGACGTGGGTGGAGCCCGGCGACGAGTGGCAGCCCGCCGCCGGGGGCGAGATCGTGGTCAAGCCGGCGGTCAGCGCGGGCAGCGTCGACACCGGCCGCTACGACCTGGCGACCCAGGCCGGCCTGGCCGAGGCCCACGTGGCACGGCTCCAGCGGGCCGGCCGGACGGTCATGATTCAGCCCTACCTCGCGGCCGTCGACACCGCGGGGGAGACCGCGCTGCTCTACGTCGACGGGCGGTACAGCCACGCGATCCGCAAGGGCGCCCTGCTCACCGGGCCCGACACGGGCGTCGAGGGGCTGTACGTCGAGGAGGACATCACGCCGCGGACCCCCTCCGCGGACGAGCTGGCCCTCGGCGAGCGGGTCCTCGCGGCGCTCCCGGTGCCGGCGGGCGACCTGCTGTACATCCGGGTGGACCTGCTGCCGGCCGCGGACGGCCCGGTCGTCATCGAGGTCGAGCTGACCGAACCGTCGCTGTTCCTCGGTACCGCCGACGGCGCGCACGACCGCCTGGCCGACGCTATCGTGCGGCGGCTGCCGTGAACATCTTCGAAGCGATCCTCCTCGGCGCCGTCGAGGGCCTGACCGAGTTCCTGCCGATCTCCAGCACGGGCCACCTGACGATCCTGGAGAAGCTGCTCGGGTACTCGATCGACGACCCCGATGTGACCGCGTTCACGGCGATCATCCAGAGCGGCGCCGTGCTCGCCACCACGATCTACCTGCGCCGGGACATCGCCCGGATCGTCCCCGCGTTCTTCCGTGGCCTCTTCGCCAAGCAGCACCGCGACCGCGACTACCGGTTCGGCTGGATGGTCATCATCGGCTCGATCCCGATCGCGGTCATCGGCCTGCTGTTCAAGGACCAGGTCGAGACCACGCTGCGCAGCCTGTGGTTCGTGGGCAGCGCGCTCATCCTCTGGTCCGGCGTGCTGTGGTTCGCCGACCGCGCCGCCACCCAGCAGCGCCACGAGGAGGACGTGACCTGGAAGGACACGCTCATCATCGGTACCGCACAGGCGCTCGCCCTGATCCCCGGCGTGTCCCGGTCGGGCGCCACGATGTCGGCCGGCCTGCTGCGCGACTTCGACCGGGTGACCGTGACCCGGCTGTCCTTCTTCCTGTCCATCCCGGCCCTGCTGGCGGCCACCGTGCTGCAGGTCGCCAGCGAGTACGACAACATCTCGAGCGGGGTCGGCTGGGCCGCGACCATCACCGCGACGATCGTGAGCGGCGTCGTCGGCTACCTCGCCGTCGCCTGGCTGCTGAAGTTCGTCGCGCGGCACAACTACACCATTTTCATCTGGTACCGCGTGATCCTCGGCACCATCGTCCTGCTCCTCGTCGCCACGGGCACCATCGAGGCGACCTGACGCTCAGAACCGCCGGCGCCGTGCCGATGTGCCCGACGTGAGGAGGCGCATCGGCCCGGCCCTGGCGATCGCGGCCGCGGCGCTGGCCGGCGTGACCGGGTGCGGCGCGCTGCCCGGCCTCGGCGGCAACGGCGGCTCGCCGGGCGGCACGTCCAAGGGCGACGGCAAGGTGCTCGACCTGCCGCAGAAGACGGTGTACCTCAAGGGCGACTCCGTACCGACCCCCGGCCTGACCACCGGCCCGCCCGTCCGCGGCCCGATCGCGTCGATCTCCCCGCTCGCCACCGTCTCGCCGGGGCGCGCGACGCCGAGCCCCGGCCCGTCGGAGTGCACGGGCGTGGTCCGCCCCGGCATCGTCAACGGCCTGGACGTCACGCCGGGCACCACGACGGCGACGGTGAGCTGGTGGAACATCGGCGACCCGGCCATCACCGAGTACCAGCTCGCCGCCGTGCCCCAGTTCTTCAACTACGGCCCGCAGCCCGGCTGGACCTGGCAGGCGGTCCCGCCCGGCAAGGGCTGCACCCGCGTCACGGCCACGGTCTCCGGGCTCCAGTCGCAGTCGCCGTACGTGTTCGTCCTGCACGCGCTGCTGACGAAGTACGAGTCGCTGCCCCCGACGGCTCCGGAGGTGGGCCGCAGCGAGGCTGTCATGATGCTCTGATGGCGCTGCCCACGACGGTCGACCAGCCGCTGCTCACCTTCTACGACGACGCCACCGGCGAGCGCACGGAGCTGTCGGCCACGGCCCTCGGCGAGTGGTCCGCCCGCGCCGCCGGCCTGCTGCTGCACGAGTGCGGCGTCGGCGCCGGCTCCCGGGTGGCCAGCCTGCTCCCGCCGCACTGGCTCACCGCCGCCACCCTGCTCGGCGCGTGGGCGCTGGGCGCCGAGGTGTCGTTCCAGCTGTACGCCACGGCCGGCCTCTCGCCCGCGGACCGCTTCGACGCGGTGTTCGTGGAGCAGCGCCGCGTCGGGTCCTGGCTGGAGAACATCCCGGACGCCCCGCACCGGTTCGTGCTGGGCGAGGCCGACGCCTACCGTTCGCTGGAGCCGGCCCTACGCGCCCGCTCGGCCGCGCTGCCGAACCTGGGCCGGGTCCGCCCGACCGACGCCGCGAGCACCGACGGCACCACGTACGGCGAGTGGGGCCGGGTCGCCGAGGGCCTGGCCCAGTCGCTGGACCTGCACCGCGGCGACCGGCTGCTGGTGGACGCGGCCTCGCACGAGCACCCGATGAAGTGGCTGCTGGCCCCGCTGCAGGCCGGCGCCTCGGTCGTCGTCTGCGCCAACCTGGACCGCGCGCGCCTGAACGCCCGCGTGACCGCCGAGCGCGCAACCCGCGTCATCTGACCCGCGCCCCGCCCGCCCGCGCCCCGCCCCGCCCCGCCGCGCCCCGCCCGCCCGTCCGCGCCGCGCCCTCCCCGCGTCGATCTTGCAGTTGTGGTGCCTGACAAACCGGGACATCGTGGGAGTGTCCCGGCACCACAACTGCAAGATCGACGCGGGGGTGGCCGCTGGCGCGGCGGGGGAGGGCGGGCGGGGCGGCGGCGGGCGCGGGCGGCAGCCCGCGGGTTCTTGCCGCGACGGCGATGGCAGCGTCCGTGGGGCCGGTCCTTGATGGACCGGCCCCACGAGCGGTGTCTGGCGGGAGCGACGGTCGCGCCTTGCGCGGACCCGAGCCATCCGCTTCGGTCAGCGGTGGCCGGTGTTCAGCCTGGAGGGCAGGTCGGCCTCGATCCGGGCCGCGGTCGCGACCAGGGGCGGGACCAGCGTGCGGCGGATCGACTCGATGGACGTGCGCGAGGCGGCCGCCGAGATGTTCAGGGCGGCCACCGTGCGGCCCGTGCGGTCGCGGATCGGGGCGGCCACCGAGCGCAGGCCCTCCTCCAGCTCCTGGTCGACGAGGGCCCAGCCCTGGGCGCGGACCCGGTTGATCTCCAGCAGCAGGGCGGCCGGGGTGGGGACCGTGCGGGTGGTCAGGCGGTCGAGGCGGACCTTGGCGAGGTACGCCTCCAGCTCGTCCTCCGGCAGTCCGGCCAGCAGGACGCGGCCCATCGACGTCGCGTAGGCCGGGAAGCGGGTGCCCACGCTGATCATCACGGTCATGATGCGGGAGGTGGGGACGCGGGCGACGTACACGACGTCCTCGCCGTCCAGGACCGACATCGACGACGACTCGTTGACCTCGGCGACGAGGGCCTCCAGGTGGGGCTCGGCCACGGCCGGCAGGGACAGGCCCGACAGGTAGGCGTAGCCGAGCTCGAGCACGCGCGGGGTGAGCGAGAACTGGCGGCCGTCGCTGCGGACGTACCCGAGGTCGGCCAGCGTCAGCAGGAAGCGCCGGGCGGCCGCGCGCGTCACGCCGGTGAGGGCGGCGACCTCGCTCAGGGTCAGCTCCGGGCGATCGGCGTCGAAGCACCGGATCACGGCCAGCCCGCGCTCCAACGACTGCACGAAGTCGGGACCACGAGCCTCCGTCATGCGGGACGCTCCTCCTGCGCCGATAACACCCGGGACGCGACCGCGAACGCCGCGTTTCCGGCCGGCGCGCCAGCGTACACGGTCGTGTGCAGCAGCACCTCGGCGATCTCGTCCGGCGTGACGCCGTTGCGCAGCGCCGCTTCGACGTGCATCTCCAGCTCGTCGGTGCACCGCAGCGCGGTCAGGACGGCGAGCGTGACGCAGCTACGGGTGCGCCGGTCCAGCCCGGGCCGGTCCCAGACCCGGCCCCAGGCCGCCTCCAGGACCCACTCGCGGAACGGCTCGGCGAACGGCTCGGGCGGCCGGTCGGCCCGGTCCGGCCCGAGGACCTCCCGCCGCACCGCCGCGCCGCGGGCCGCCACGTCGCTCATGATGATCCCTTCGAGTACGCCAGGAGGGCCCGGTCGACGAGCAGGCCCGCCGCCGTCAGGTCGCCGGTGCGGCCGCTGCGGGCCAGATTGTCCCGCATCACGTCGGGGTGGACGAGTAGCCGCTCGAACGCGGCGCGCAGCCACGACACCGCGGAGCCGGTCGCCACCAGCAGCTCGCGCATCGGCCGCCACTCGGCGTGCCAGGCGCCCGCCGCCCGCTCGTGCTCGTGGGCCATCGCGGCCAGCAGGTTGGCGACCAGGCCGGGCGCGGAGCCGGCGCAGCCCAGGGCGCAGATCGCGGCGACCGGGTTGCGCTTGTGGGCCATCGCGGAGGAGCCGCCCGGCGACGCGTCGGCCACCTCGTCGACCTCGTTCTGAGCGAGCAGCGTGAGGTCCCGCGCGATCTTCGCGACGGCGCCGGCGGCCGAGCCGAGCGCGCCGGCGAGATCCGCGATCCGGGTCCGCTCGGTGTGCCACGGTACCGCGGGCTCGTTCAGCCCCAGCAGCGTCGCGAGGCTCTCCAGGACGTCGGGGGCGTCCTCCCCGAAGGCGTCGAGCGTGCCGGCCGCGCCGCCGAACTGCACCGCGAGCCGGTCCCGCTGCACCTGCTCCAGCCGGCGCCGGGCGGCGTCGAGCCCGCCGAGCCAGCCGGCCGCCTTGAGCCCGAACGTGGTCGGCAACGCCTGCTGCAGCAGCGTGCGGCCGATCATCGGGGTGTCGCGGTGGTCGCGGGCCAGCCGGGCGGCCTGCTCGGCGCAGGCGGCCAGGTCGGACAGCACGACCCGCACCGCCCGGGACGCGATGAGCATGCCGGCCGTGTCGAGGATGTCCTGGCTGGTGGCGCCCCGGTGCACGGCCGGCGCCGCGTCCGCCGGCACGGCCGCCCGCAGCGCCTCCACGAGCGGCACGACGGGGTTGCCGCTCGCGGCCGCCCGGGCACCGAGCTCGGCGGCGGAGAACCGCTCGGGCCGCGCGGCGGCGCCGATGGCGTCGGCGGCGGCCTGGTCGATCAGCCCGCTGAACGCCTGCACCTGGGCGAGCGCGGCCTCGACCTGGAGCATCGCGTGCAGCCAGGCGTCGTCGGTGACGGCCGCGGCGACCTCCCCGCGGGCCAGGACGCCGTCAAACAAGCTCGAAGAATGCGGTTTCATGCGGACCCTGGAGGTGGATGTCGAACCGGTAGCCGTCGTCGTCCTTGCGGGCCACGAGCGACTCCCGGACTGCTGTGTCGGGGATCGCGGACAGGACCGGATCGGTGGCGTTGCCGGGCTCGTCCGGGAAGTACACCCTGGTGACGACTCTATCGAGCAGCCCCCGCGCGAAGACCGACATCGCGAGATGTGGTGCCTGCGCGCCGATCGGGCCCGGCATGTCGAAGCGGAACGCGTACTCGCCGCCGGCGGTCGTGCGGCAGCGGCCGAAGCCGCCGCTGGCGGCGTCCCAGACCTCCAGGATGCCGTCGGGGACGGGCTCGGACCGGCCGTCGTAGAGGGTGCCGCGCAGCCAGAGCGCCGAGCCGAGCTCCTCGGAGCGTGCCCAGGGCAGCATCACCGCGAAGTACGGCCCGACGGTCTGGCTCGGGGTCGGGTTCACGGTGCCTCCTCGAAGGGGGTCGCCCGCAGGACGATGTCGTAGCGGTACGCCAGCGCCCACTCCGGCTCGGTCGCCTCCAGGTCGAAGGCCGAGATCATCCGGGCCCGGGCGGCCGGGTCGCGGACGGCGTTGAAGATGGGGTCCTGGTCGAACAGCGGGTCGCCCGGGAAGTACATCTGGGTCACGAGTCGCTGGGTGAACGACCTTCCGAACACGGAGAAGTGGATGTGTGCGGGCCGCCAGGCGTTGTCGTGGTTGCGCCACGGGTACGCGCCCGGCTTGATCGTGACGAACCGGTAGCGGCCGTCGGGGTCGGTGAGGAACCGCCCGGCCCCGGAGAAGTTCGGGTCCAGCGGGGCGGGGTGCCGGTCGACGTGGTGCGCGTAGCGCCCGGCGGCGTTGGCCTGCCAGACCTCCACGAGGGTGTGGGGGATCGGCCGGCCGGCGGTGTCGAGCACCCGCCCGTGCACGATGATGCGCTCGCCGAGCGGCTCGCCGGCGTGCTGGCGGGTCAGGTCGTGGTCGAGCGGGCCGATCCGGGACTCGCCGAGGGCCGGGCCGCCCGTGTCGGCCAGGCGCAGGGGAAGGGCCACGAAGGGCCGCTTCGGCGCCCGCAGGACGGTGGACCGGTAGGCCGGCCAGTCGAGGAAACTCGTCATGAATCTTCCCCCAGCAGGGCGCGAAGCTCGGCGAGCTCCACAGTGGACGGCGGCGCGGTGCGGCCGAGGCCGGGGGAGACCGCGAGGTCCCAGCCGGTGGCGGCGCGGGCCTGCTCGACGGTCACGCCCTCGTGCAGGTGGGTCAGCGTCAGCGCGCACGTCCGCGGGTCGGGCGAGAGGATCCCGAGGTCGGTGATGACCAGCACCGGGCCGCGCCCGCGCAGGCCGAGGCGCTCGCGGGAGCCGGGGCCGTCGCCGTGGCCGACCGAGGTGCGGAAGTCGACCCGCGGCACGAACGCCCGGGGGCCGTGCCGGAGCACCACGAAGACCTCGCGGCAGGAGGCGGCGATCTCGGGCGCGCCGCCGGCGCCGGGCAGGCGGACCTTCGGCTCGCGGTACGAGTCGCCGACGACGGTCGTGTTGATGTTCGCGAACTCGTCGATCTGGGCGGCGCCGAGGAAGCCGACGTCGATCCGGCCGGGCTGCAGCCAGTAGTTGAACATCTCCGGCACGCTGACCACGGTGTCGGCCGTCTCGGCCAGCTCGCCGTCGCCGATCGACAGCGGCGGGCGGGTCGGCCGGGCGCCGATCGTGCCCGACTCGTAGACGAGCACCAGGCCGGGGTTGCCGGTGCGGCGGGCCAGGTTGGCCGCGACGCTGGGCAGGCCGATGCCGACGAAGCACGCGGTGTGCCCCTGCAAGGCCCGCGCCGCGGCGACGGTCATCATCTCGTCCGCGGAAAAGCGCCCTCCGCTCGGCTCCGGGCCGGTCATAGCGCGTCCAGCCAGGCGGTGAAGGCGGCGCGGTCGCGGCTGATCGCGTCCCACGCGCGGTAGTGGTCGTTGTCGCGGTCGTAGTACCCCTGGGCGTAGGAAGGACGCGCGCCGCCGGGAACCTCGGCGACCGCGGTCACCACCCAGGACGGCAGCACCACGCCGCCCGGCCGCGGGTCGAGCTCGTCGACGACCTCCTCGACCGTCACCAGGCTGCGTGACGCGGCGAGCACCGCCTCCTTCTGCACCCCGGTGATGCCCCACAGCTGCACGTTGCCACGCCGGTCGGCGCGCTGGGCGTGGACGATCGCGACGTCCGGGTTGAGCGCCGGCACCGCGGTGAGCACCTCGCCGGTGAACGGGCACTCGATCGGCTTGATCGTGTCCGTCTGGGCGGGGAGGTCGGTCCCGCGGTACCCCCGGAGCACCGCGAACGGCAGCCCGGACGCCCCGGCGACGTAGCGGTTGGCCATCCCGGCGTGGCTGTGCTCCTCCAGCTCCAGCGGCCCGGGCCACTGCCGCTCGACGGCGTCGCGGAAGCGGTGCAGCGAGCCGACCCCGGGGTTGCCGCCCCAGGAGAAGATCAGCTTGGTCGCGCAGCCGGCGCCGATGAGCTGGTCGTAGACGATGTCGGGGGTCATCCGCACGAGCGTGAGCCCGCGGCGGCGCTGCCGGATGATCTCGTGCCCGGCGGCGACCGGGATGAGGTGCGTGAACCCCTCCAGGGCGACCGTGTCGCCGTCGTGCACCAGGGCCGCGACGGCCTCGGGCAGCGTCATCAGCTCGGCCAACGCCCAGCCCACCCCCTCCGAAACGTTCACGTGCCGCGAACGATCGGAAGTTCGCATGCCGAACGTTTGTTCTCCAGGCGAAACCCTAGAGACCTTGCGACGGGCCGTCAATGGCTCTACGGTCGGTGCGAGTTGGTGACTGACGAACACAAGTTCGCTATCCGAACACCCCTTGCCGGATGGAGTCCCAGATGCGCCGCCTAGCCGTCACCGCGCTCCTCACCGCAGCCACGCTCGTCGCCGCCACCGCCTGCGGCGGCAACTCCAGCAACACGTCCCCCACCCAGGCCGCCCCCGGCCAGCCCGACAAGGTCGCCGCCGGCGTGATCGCCATCGTCGACGTCGCACCCATCTACCTCGGCAAGCAGAAGGGCTTCTTCAGCTCCCGCAACATCGACCTGAGCCTCGAGACCAGCCAGGGCGGCGCCGCCATCGTGCCCGGCGTCGTCAGCGGCCAGTTCCAGTTCGGCTTCAGCAACATGACGTCGCTGATCCTGGCCAAGTCCCGCGGGCTGCCGATCAAGGTCGTCGCCAACGGCGTCGCCTCCACCGGCAAGGACGGCGCGGACTTCAGCGCCGTGCTGGTGAAGGGCGACAGCCCGATCCAGAGCGCGAAGGACCTGGCCGGCAAGAAGGTCGCGGTCAACACGCTCAAGAACATCGGCGACACCACCGTGCGCGCCTCGGTCCGCAAGGCCGGCGGCGACCCGTCCGGGATCCAGTTCGTCGAGCTGGGCTTCCCCGACCAGCCGGCCGCGCTCGCCGCGGGCCGGGTGGACGCGATCTGGGTCGTGGAGCCGTTCGTGACCGCGGCCAAGGCGCAGGGCGCCCGGGTCGTGGCCTCCAACTACGTCGACGCGGCGGCGGACCTCACCGTGGCGACCTACTTCACCTCGCAGGAGCTCATCGCCAAGAACCCCGACCTGGTCAAGCGGTTCAAGGAGGCGATGGCCGAGTCGCTCGCCTACGCGTCGAGCCACCCCGACGAGGTGCGGCAGATCATCACCACCTACACCCAGATCACCGCGGACGTCACCGCCAAGATCACGCTGCCGGCCTGGCCGGCCGAGGTGAACAAGGCGTCGGTGCAGACCTTGACCGACCTCGCGGTGCAGGACAAGCTGCTGGACAAGGCACCCGCATTGGACGACCTGATCCCGTGAAAGCCTATGGACTGATCGGCGTGGCCGGGTTCGTGGCGCTGCTCGAAGCGGTGCCGCGGCTCGGCCTCGTGCCGGCCGAGTACCTGCCGCCCGCCAGCCGCATCGCCGTCGCGCTCGGCGAGGAGGCCCGCCACGCCGCGTTCTGGCAGGCGCTGCTCGACACCCTGCAGACCTGGTTCGCCGGCCTGGCCATCGCGGCCGTGGCGGGCTTCGTCGCGGGCGTGGTGATCGGCTCGGTGCCGCTCCTGCGCGAGTACACGGCGTCGACCGTCGAGTTCCTCCGCCCGATCCCGTCGGTCGCGCTCATCCCGCTCGCGGTGCTGCTCTACGGCACCGCCCGCACCGCCACCCTGCTGCTCGTCGTCTACGCCTCGTTCTGGCAGATCCTGGTGCAGGTGCTGCACGGCGTGGCCGACGTCGACCCGATCGCCCGGGACACCGCGCGCAGCTTCAAGCTGACCGCCTGGCAGAGGCTGTGGCGGCTGACCTGGCCGACGGCGCTGCCCTACACGATGACCGGGCTGCGGCTGGCCACCGCGGTGGCGCTGATCCTCACGATCACCGGGGAGCTCATCATCGGCACCCCGGGCATCGGCAAGGAGATCGCCGTAGCCCAGTCGAGCGGCGCCGTGGCGGCGATGTACGCGCTGGTGGTCGTCACCGGCGTGCTCGGCGTCCTGGCCAACCTGGTCACCCGGGCCGGCGAGCGGCGCGTCCTGGCCTGGCACCCGGCGCAGCGGGCGGCCTCGGCATGAACGCCAGCATGAGAGCCGTCAAGATCCTGCTGCTCCCGCTGCTGCTCCTGGCCGGCTGGTGGGTCTCCTCGGCCGGCTCCACCGACTTCTACCGCCCGCCGCTGCGGGAGATCCTGGCGGTCTTCCCGGAGACCTGGATCGGCCCGCGGATCGTCGACGACGTGCTGCCCAGCCTGGCCCGGCTGGCCGTCGGCTACCTCGTGGCGCTCGTCGCCGGGGTCGGGCTCGGCGTGGTCATCGGCCAGCACGCCCGCGTGCGGGCCACCGTCGAGCCGGTGCTGGAGTTCGTGCGGGCCATCCCGCCGCCGGTGCTGGTGCCGATTCTCATCCTCGTCGCCGGCATCGGCGACCTGATGAAGGTGCTGGTCATCGTCTCCGGGTGCCTCTGGCCGGTGCTGCTCAACACCGTCGAGGGCGTGCGGGCCGTGGACGGCGTCCTCTCGGACACCTGCCAGACGTACCGGATCCGCGGCTCGCGGCGGCTGACCCACCTGGTGCTGCGCTCCGCCTCGCCGCAGATCGTCACCGGGGCGCGCCAGGCCCTGTCGATCGGCATCATCCTCATGGTCATCAGCGAGATGTTCGCGGCCCAGAGCGGGCTCGGCTTCACCGTCGTGCAGTTCCAGCGCGGCTTCCAGGTCCCGGAGATGTACAGCGGCGTGCTGCTGCTCGGCCTCATCGGCGTCCTGCTGGCCCTGCTGTTCCGGGTGTTCGAGCGGTGGAGCCTGGCGTGGTACCACGGCCAGCGCGCCGCGGAGAGGGAATGGTGATGCTGGAGGTCACCGGCCTGAACAAGGTCTACGAGGGGCACGGGCGGCGGGTCGAGGCGATCGGCGACCTGACGTTCAAGCTCGCCGACGGGGAGTTCGCCTGCCTCGTCGGGCCGTCGGGGTGCGGCAAGACGACCCTCCTGCGCTGCGTCGCCGGGCTGCTCGCGCCGACCGCCGGGGAGGTGCGCGTCGGTGACCGGGTCGTCGACGGGCCGCCGGACGGGCTGGCGGTGGTGTTCCAGGAGTACGGCCGGAGCCTCTTCCCGTGGATGCGCGTCCGCGACAACGTGGCCCTGCCGCTGCGCTCGCCGGACAAGCGCCGGCTGGTGGACGAGGCGCTGGCCGCCGTGGGGCTGGAGGACGCGCACGACGCCTACCCGTGGCAGCTCTCCGGCGGCATGCAGCAGCGGGTGGCCATCGCCCGCGCGATCGCGTTCGAGCCCAGGGTCCTGCTGATGGACGAGCCGTTCGCCGCGGTCGACGCGCAGACCCGCGCCGAGCTGGAGGACCTCATCCGGCAGGTGTGGCAGCGGCTGCGGGTCACGCTGCTGTTCGTCACCCACGACATCGACGAGGCGGTCTACCTCGGCCAGCGCGTCATCGTGCTGTCGAAGTCGCCGACGCACATCATCGACGCGCTCGACGTCGACCTGCCGGCCGAGCGCGACCAGCTCACCACCCGGTCGGCCGCGCGCTTCACCGAGCTGCGCGGCCGGGTCTACGAACAGATCCAGCAAGCGAAGCTAGGCCGTTGATGCGCACCCAGGTCGTGATCATCGGGGCGGGGCCGGCCGGGCTGGTGCTCGGCCACCTCCTGCACCGGGCCGGGATCGAGTGCGTGGTGCTGGAGCGGCACAGCCGGGCCCACGTCGAGCAGCGGATCCGGGCCGGCGTCCTGGAGCACGGCACGGTGGAGCTGCTCACCGACCTCGGCGTGGCCGACCGGCTGCACCGCGAGGGCCTCGTCCACACCGGCGTCGAGCTGCTCTTCGACGGCGTCGCCCACCGCATCCCGTTGCGCGAGCTGACCGGGCGCGCGATCACGGTGTACGGGCAGCACGAGGTGGTCAAGGACCTCATCGCACGGGCCGGGTTCCCGATCCGCTTCGAGCAGGGCGCCCTGCGGCTGCGCTCCGACCGGGCGGTGGAGACGGCCGAGGGCGTGGTCGAGGGCGACTTCGTGGCCGGCTGCGACGGCTTCCACGGCGTGAGCCGGCCGTTCGTGGCGGGGTCGCTGCGGGTGTACGAGCGGGATTACCCCTTCGCCTGGCTCGGTGTGCTGGCCGCGACCCCGCCGAGCGCCGAGGAGCTCATCTACGCGCTCAGCGACGAGGGATTCGCGCTGCACAGCATGCGCTCGCCCACGATCACCCGGCTGTACCTCCAGGTCGCCCCGGACGAGAAGCTGGACGACTGGCCCGACGAGCGGATCTGGGCGGCCCTGCAGCGGCGCCTCGCCCACGACGGGTTCACCCTCACGGAGGGGCCGATCCTGGAGAAGGGCATCACCGCGATGCGCAGCTTCGTGGTCGCCCCGATGCGGCGCGGCCGGCTGTTCCTGGCCGGCGACGCCGCCCACATCGTCCCGCCGACCGGCGCCAAGGGCCTCAACCTGGCCGTCCACGACGTCAAGGTGCTCGCCGACGGGCTGCGCCGCTTCTACGCGGGCGGCGACGAGGCGGGGCTGGACGCCTACAGCGACACCTGCCTGCGCCGGGTCTGGCGGGTGCAGCACTTCTCCTGGTGGATGACCTCGATGCTGCACCTGGCCCCCGACGCCGACCCGTTCACGCGGGAGCTGCAACGCTCCCAGTTGCGCTACGTGGTCGGGTCGGCGGCCGCGGCGACGACACTCGCCGAGAACTACGTGGGCCTTACAGGAAGTCCGTGAACCCCGGGCGGAAGCGGTCGTCCGGCTTGCCGAACGCGGTGAACACCAGCCCGCCCCGCGACTCCACGCCGGGCAGATCGTCGATCATCCGATCATGCTCAACGACACACGACAATGCCTGCGTCAGGTCGGACTCCAGTTGGTGGACCGCCTCCTCGAGGTCCTCCTCCCGCCGTGACCAGTCGATCTCCGCCTCGCGGAGCTGCTGGCCGGCCAGCTTCCCGATCAACTCCGGATCGGTCACCGCAACTTCCAGGCGGCAGTAGATCTGCATGATGAGCGGTTCCGTGTGCCCCATTGCAAAAGGGTGGCACAGCAAAGATCTGCGACCCTAGAACGTGCAGATGAATTTACAGCCTGGCAACGAATTATGGTTCGCGGGTTTTCCTTTTGCGGGTGCCCAGTTGCACACTGCGGGCCTCGACCGAGTGCAGGTCGCCCCGGTGACCGAGCCAATCGGGGCTGTCCGGGTCGAGCAGCCGCTCCCAGGTCCGCCGGTCGGCGTCGGTGAGCAGGTCGGTGTCCCGCAGCCACTCCAGGCGCTTGCCGAGGCTCGCGACGACCCGCTCCCGGTCGGCGGCGGACAGCGGCACCGGGCGCTCCAGCAGGAACGTGCGGGTCGTGACCTCCTCCAGGCCGGCCCGGCGCAGCGCCTCGGGCCAGCCGTACGGCATCGGGACGCTCCCGGGCAGCTCGGCCCGCATCCGGGCGAACCAGCGGTCCTGGGCCGCGTCGAGGCGCACCTCCAGGCCGGGCTCCCCGACGCCGAGGTCCCACGGGAGGTGCCGCGGCCGCAGCCCGCCCTCGGCGATCGCCAGCCGCCCGCCCGGCTTGAGCAGCCCGGCCAGCTTGCCGAGGGTCGCCTGCTGGTCGCCCGCGTGGTGCACGGCCGCCGACGACCACACCAGGTCGGCCGCGGGCAGGTCCAGCTCCTTGTCCAGGTCCACGAGGGCGAACTCGGCGCGCGTGTTCGCGGTCGCGACGACCGTCCGCGCGGCGTCGAGCACCTTCGCGTTGTGGTCGGCGGCGATGACCCGGTCGATGCGGCGGGCCAGCGCGACCGTCATCCCGGCGCCGCCGCAGCCGACGTCGATCGCCACCCGGTCGGTGTCCCGCACCAGCTCGGCGGCGACGGCCGCGTACCACCCGGCCTCGTCGGAGGCGGCCGCCGCCAGTCGCGGCGCGTGCTCGTCCCAGTCCAGCGTGTAGGTCACCGCTCAACGGTAGAGGTGTTGTGCGGGTTTCGTGCACGCCGGCCCTTTTCGCGGCCTTCGTGGGCAGCATCGGGGAGTGCCTTCGACGTTGCCGACGCATCCGCTCGCGGTCCTGCCGCTGAAGCTGTGGCGGCCCCGTGCCGGGTCCAAAGCCGATAGGCCCCGACCGAAATGGGAGAACTGTTCGACGGGGTCGCTCTGGCCACCGGGGCGTGCGCGCCCGACTTCGCCTACGCCCTCGACGGGTTCGGGGTCACCATCCGCAGCCACACGATCCCGGCCATGTTCTGGTGGGGCCTGCCGACCGCGGTCCTCGTCGCCTGGCTGATCCGGCTCGGCGCGCCCGCCGTGGCCGCGCACCTGCCGAGCCGGCTGCGGGAGTTCGGCGTGCTCGGCCGGGTGCGGCACCGGTGGTGGATCACGGCGTCGTCGGCGCTGGCCGGGTTGGCCAGCCACCTGCTGTTCGACCTGGTCACGCATCCGGGGCCGGTCGCCGCGTGGTACCAGATCCGCCGGGCCAGCGACGCGTCGGCGGTCCTGCTGATGCCGCTGCTCCTGTGGTACATCGGGCGCCGCCACCTGCTGCGGAACTGGCACGGGCCGGCGCCGGAGGTGCCCAGGGCGCCGCTCGCGTTCTGGGGCGTGGCGACCGGCGTCACCGCCCTCGGGTTCACGGCGACCTGGCTCCTGGGGTACCACGGCGTCCACGTGCTCGGCGTCCGCCTCATCACGTCGGTGACGGTCGGGTTGCTCTGCGCGGCGGCGGCACTACAGTGGGCGCGTGCTGCTGGAGACCGACCGTCTCGTCCTGCGCCGGTTCCGCCCGGCTGACGCGCCCGCCCTGGCCGCCTACCGGTCCGATCCCGGCGTGGCCCGCTACCAGTCCTGGGACGCGCCGTTCCCGCTGGGCGACGCGATCGCGTTCGTCACCGAGACGGCCCACCTGGATCCCGAGCGGGAGGGCTGGTTCCAGTACGCGGTCGAGGCCAAGGACGGCGGCGCGCTCGTCGGCGACGTCGGGGTGAACCGGGGCGACGGCGGCCGCCAGGCCGAGATCGGGTTCACGCTTGCGCCGGCGTTCCAGGGCCGCGGCTACGCGACCGAGGCCGTCCGCCGGGTGGTGGAGTTCCTGCTGGTCGAGGAGGGCCTGCACCGGGTGCACGCGTCGCTCGACGCGCGCAACGCGCCGTCCGCCCGCCTGCTCGAACGGCTGGGGTTCCGCCGCGAGGGCCTGTGCCTGCAGGCCAGCTGGTGGAAGGGCGAGTGGACCGACGACCTGCGCTACGCCGTGCTGGCGAGCGAGTGGTCGCGGTCCTCGACGGCCTGACCTCTGGTCTGCGGTGTCAGTGCGAGCAGGACGCTGAGCGTCGACGTCCAGACCAGGCAGGCGCCCAGCATGTGCAGGATGACCACGGGCCAGGGGAGTCCCGCGAAGTACTGCACGAAGCCGATCACGCCCTGCAACAGCTCCACGAGCAGCAGCGTGGCCGCGGCCCGGGTGACCCGCAGCGGCGCCCCGAGCGCGCGCAGCCCGAGCCAGCTGGCCACCGTGAGCCCGACGAGCACGAACACGGCGTCGCCGTGCAGCTGCGACATCGCCGCGGGGTCGAACCCGGTGCGGCTCGCCCGCGTGTCCCCGGAGTGCGGCCCGCTCCCGGTGACGATGGTGCCGAGCACGAGCACGGCCGCGCTCACCAGCGTGATGAGCACGCCCCCGGTCCGGATCGCCTTGGGGGCGGTCCAGGCGGGCGGGATCTCCTTGGTGCGGTGCCAGAACACGTAGGCGATCGCGATGAGCACCATGGAGGCGAGGAAGTGGGTCGCCACGATCCACGGGTTGAGCTCCATGTGCACGGTGATGCCGCCGATGACCCCCTGCATGCCGATGCCGAGCAGCACCCAGATCGCCCCGGCGAGGATCCCCGGCACCTGCCTGCGCTGCCGCCAGGCCGCCAGCAGCGCGATCGCCGCGATGAACCCGATGAGGAAGGTCAGCGTCCGGTTCCCGAACTCGATGACCCCGTGGAACCCCATCTCCCTCGTGGTGACGTAGGACTCGTCGGTGCACCGCGGCCAGGTGGGGCAGCCGAGCCCGGACCCGGTCAGCCGGACCAGCCCGCCGGTGACGACGATGCCGATGTTGGCCACCAGGGTGGCGAGGGCGGCCCGCCGCAGCGTGGCCCTGCTGTCGAGGAGCCGGAGCAGGAAGCGAAGCACGGCCCGATACTACGCGAGGCTACATATCACCCCGCTTCCCCCCACGTCACGCCGCCGCCTCACGGCGGTTCCGGGCTGGCTCATGATCGAAGGAGCGTTCTGGTTGGCATGACGGCCGGATCTCTCCATCGATCATGGCGGCCGGGCCGTGCCATGATCGAGGGAAGCCGGTGGGTGCCGCGGCGGTTGCCGACCGGGTGTGACCGGGTTTGGTTAGGGTTACCTTCCGTGCCGTGGATCACCCGGGGGGCGGTTTGCCGGGCCTCGGTGAATTACGTAACGTTGGTGTTGTGAAAAACGCCGAGGCGACGCCGGCTGCGGTTCCGCCGCAGGTCGCTGACGCGTGCCCGCCCGGCGGTGCCTTTGATGTCCGCACCCGGGACCGGGTCACCGAGCTGCTGCTCCAGCAAGGGTCCGCCACCGCCTCCGAGCTGTCGCTCGCCCTCGGGCTGAGCCCCGCGGGCATCCGGCGGCACCTCGACGCCATGCTCGCCGAGGGGCTCGTCGAGAGCCGCGAGCGGCCCGAGCGCGGGCGGCGAGGCCGGGGACGGCCGGCCAGGACGTTCACGCTGACCGCCGCCGCGCGCGAGACGCTGCCGCACACCTACGACGGGCTCGCGGCCGCGGCGCTGCGCTGGATCGCCGAGCACGACGGCCCGGGAGCGGTGTCCGAGTTCGCGGCCGCACAGGTCGCCGGGCTGGAGGAGCGGTGCCGGGCGGCCATGGCCGAGGCGGGCGACGATCCGCTCGCGCGGGCCGAGGCGCTCGCCCAGGCGCTGACCGCGGAGGGCTACGCCGCGGGTGCGACCACGATCGCCACCGGCGGGCAGCTCTGCCAGCACCACTGCCCGGTGGCGCACGTCGCCGCCGAGTTCTCGCAGCTGTGCGAGGCCGAGACGCTGGTGATCTCCCGGCTGGTCGGCACGCACGTCCAGCGGCTCGCGACCATCGCCAACGGCGATGGCGTCTGCACGACCCACATTCCGGCGCCGGTGCTTCCCGGTGCCCGTCCCGATAGGCAAAGGAACGTGAGATGACGACTGCCGATCAGCTTGCCGGCCTCGGCCGGTACGAGTACGGCTGGGCCGACTCCGACACGGCGGGGGCCTCGGCGCGCCGCGGCCTCAACGAGGACGTCGTGCGCGACATCTCCGCCAAGAAGAACGAGCCGCAGTGGATGCTCGACCTGCGCCTCAAGGGCCTGCGGTTGTTCGGGCGCAAGCCGATGCCGGCTTGGGGCGCCGACCTGTCGCACATCGACTTCGACAACATCAAGTACTTCGTCCGCTCGACCGAGAAGCAGGCCGCGAGCTGGGACGACCTGCCGGCGGACATCAGGAACACGTACGACAAGCTGGGCATCCCCGAGGCCGAGAAGCAGCGGCTGATCGCGGGCGTGGCCGCGCAGTACGAGTCCGAGGTGGTCTACCACAAGATCCGCGAGGACCTGGAGGAGCAGGGCGTCGTCTTCCTCGACACCGACACGGCGCTCAAGGAGCACGAGGAGCTCTTCAAGGAGTACTTCGGCACCGTCATCCCGGTCGGGGACAACAAGTTCGCCGCGCTGAACACCTCGGTCTGGTCCGGCGGCAGCTTCATCTACGTGCCGAAGGGCGTCCACGTCGAGATCCCGCTCCAGGCGTATTTCCGGATCAACACCGAGAACATGGGCCAGTTCGAGCGGACCCTGATCATCGTCGACGAGGGTGCGTACGTGCACTACGTCGAGGGCTGCACCGCGCCGATCTACTCGTCGGACTCGCTGCACTCGGCGGTCGTCGAGATCGTGGTGAAGAAGAACGCGCGCTGCCGGTACACGACCATCCAGAACTGGTCGACCAACGTCTACAACCTGGTCACCAAGCGCGCCGTCTGCCACGAGGGCGCGACCATGGAGTGGATCGACGGCAACCTCGGCTCCAAGGTGACGATGAAGTACCCGGCGGTCTTCATGACCGGTGAGCACGCCAAGGGCGAGGTCCTCAGCGTCGCGATGGCCGGCGAGGGCCAGCACCAGGACGCCGGCGCCAAGATGGTCCACGCGGCCCCGCACACGTCGTCGACGATCGTGTCGAAGTCCATCGCGCGCGGTGGCGGCCGCACCTCGTACCGCGGACTCGTCCAGGTGCTCGAGGGCTCCCACCACTCGAAGTCGACGGTCAAGTGCGACGCGCTGCTGGTGGACACCATCTCCCGCTCGGACACGTACCCGTACGTCGACATCCGCGAGGACGACGTGTCGATGGGGCACGAGGCCACCGTCTCGAAGATCAGCGACGACCAGCTGTTCTACCTGATGTCGCGCGGGCTCACCGAGGACGAGGCGATGGCGATGATCGTGCGCGGCTTCATCGAGCCGATCGCCAAGGAACTGCCCATGGAGTATGCGTTGGAGCTCAACCGGCTCATCGAGCTGCAGATGGAGGGCGCTGTCGGATGAGCGCTCCCGCTCTGGTACCCCCGAAGACCCGCGCCCAGCAGGTCCGCTCGTTCGACGTCGCCGACTTCCCGGCGATCACCGGCCGCGAGGAGGAGTGGCGGTTCACCCCGCTCAAGCGCCTCCGCGGTTTGGCGTCCGGCTCCTTCGAGGTCGGCGCCACCGCGCCCAAGGCCGAGGTCGGCGAGCTGCCGGCGGGTGTCACCGTTACCACGGTCGACCGCGGTGACGCGCGCGTCGGCTCGGCGCTGACCCCGTTCGACCGGATCAGCGCCCTCGCCGCCGGCGCGGCCGCCGAGGCGCTCGTCGTCTCGGTCGCGCGCAACGCGGTGCTCGACGCCCCGGCCGTGGTCCGCCTGGCCGGGTCGACCGCCGAGGTCGCGTTCGGGCACACGGTCGTCGAGGTGGGTCAGCTCGCCGAGGCCACGGTCGTGCTGGAGCAGACCGGCATGGTCACCCTGGCCGACAACGTCGAGGTGCTGGTCGCCGACGGCGCGCGGCTCACGTTCGTCACCGTCACCGACTGGGACGGCGACGCCGTGCAGGCGCAGCACGTCCGCTTCCGGCTGGGCCGCGACGCGAAGGTCACGCACGTGCAGGTGACCCTCGGCGGCGACCTCGTCCGGCAGTACACCAGCGTCGAGTACACCGGCCGCGGCGGCGAGATCGACGCGTTCGGCCTCTACTTCGCCGACGCCGGCCAGCACTTCGAGCACCGCCTCCTCGTCGACCACTCGGTGCCCGACTGCCGCAGCTACGTGGGGTACCGCGGGGCGCTGCAGGGCGACGACGCGCACACCGTCTGGGTCGGCGACGTGCTGATCCGGGCCGAGGCGACGGGCACCGACACGTACGAGATCAACCGCAACCTGGTCCTGAGCGACGGGGCGCGCGCCGACTCGGTGCCCAACCTGGAGATCGAGACCGGCGAGGTCGCCGGGGCCGGCCACGCGAGCGCCACCGGCCGCTTCGACGACGAGCAGCTGTTCTACCTGATGTCCCGGGGCATCCCGGACGACGAGGCCCGCAAGCTCGTCGTGCGCGGCTTCTTCCACGAGCTGCTGCACAAGATCCCGGTCGAGGAGCTGCGCGACCGGCTCGGCGCCGCCATCGAGGCGCGGCTGGAGCGGGCCGGCTCATGATCCGCGTGTGTGCGGCCACGGACGTGGCCAAGGGCGAGGCCGTCCAGGTCACCGTGGACGGGACCGAGATCGCGCTCGTCCACGCCGACGACGACAACTTCTACGCCGTCTACGACGAGTGCTCGCACGCCTCGGTCCCGCTGTCGGAGGGCGAGGTCGAGGGCTGCACCCTGGAGTGCTGGCTGCACGGCTCGCGCTTCGACCTGCGCACCGGCGAGCCCACCGGGCTGCCCGCCACCGAGCCGGTCCCGGTCTATCCCGTCGAGGTCCGCGACGGCGACGTCTACATCGACCTGAACCCGAGTAACGGAGTCACCAAGTGAGCGAGCTTTCCATCAGCAACCTGCAGGTCTCGGTCAAGCTGCCCGACGGCGAGCTCAAGCCGATCCTCGCCGGTGTGGATCTGACGGTACGAGCGGGCGAGACCCACGCCATCATGGGTCCCAACGGCTCCGGCAAGTCGACGCTCGCGTACTCGATCGCGGGCCACCCGCGGTACGAGGTCACCGGCGGCACGGTCACCCTCGACGGCCAGGACGTGCTCGCGATGACCGTCGACGAGCGGGCCCGCGCCGGGCTGTTCCTCGCGATGCAGTACCCCGTGGAGGTCCCCGGCGTCTCGGTCGCGAACTTCCTGCGCACCGCCAAGACCGCGATCGACGGCCAGGCGCCGAAGCTGCGCACCTGGGCCACCGAGCTGCGCGGCGCGATGGAGAAGCTGCAGATGGACCCGGCGTTCGCGCAGCGCAACGTCAACGAGGGCTTCTCCGGCGGCGAGAAGAAGCGCCACGAGATCATGCAGCTCGAGCTGCTCAAGCCGAAGATCGCGGTGCTCGACGAGACCGACTCCGGCCTCGACATCGACGCGCTGCGCATCGTCAGCGAGGGCGTCAACCGGGTCCGCTCGTCGGGTGACACCGGGTTGCTGCTCATCACGCACTACACGCGAATCCTTCGGTACATCAAGCCGGACTTCGTCCACGTCTTCGCCGGCGGCCGGATCGTGGAGGAGGGCGGGCCCGAGCTCGCCGAGCGGCTCGAGGACGAGGGCTACCAGCGGTACCTCACCGACGCCGAACCGGCCTCACTCGCGTAAGGGTTTCCATACATGAGCGCACTCGACGTTGAGTCCATCCGCAAGGACTTCCCGATCCTCGACCGGCAGATCAACGGCAACCCGCTGGTCTACCTCGACTCGGGGAACACCTCGCAGAAGCCGCGCCAGGTGATCGACGCGGTGCGTGAGCACTACGAGCAGCACAACGCCAACGTCGCCCGGTCGGTGCACACCCTCGGTACCGAATCGACCGAGGCGTTCGAAGGGGCGCGGGAGAAGATCGCCGGGTTCGTCGGCGCCCCGACGGCCGCCGAGATCGTGTTCACCAAGAACTCGACCGAGGCGATCAACCTGGTCGCGCACGCCTTCAGCGCGGTGTCCGACGACCCCCGCTTCCGGCTCGGCCCGGGCGACGAGATCGTCGTGACCGAGATGGAGCACCACTCGAACATCGTGCCCTGGCAGCTGCTCGCCCAGCGGACCGGCGCGACCCTCAAGTGGTTCGGCATGACCGACGAGGGCCGGCTCGACCTGTCCGGTATCGACGAGGTGATCACGCCGCGGACCAAGCTGGTCGCGTTCGTGCACTACTCGAACATCCTCGGCACGATCAACCCGGTCGACGTGATCGCCGCCCGGGCCCGCGAGGTCGGCGCGCTCGTCCTGGTCGACGGCTCGCAGTCGGTGCCGCACGTCCCGGTCGACGTCTCGGCGCTCGGCGTCGACTTCGTGGCGTTCACCGGCCACAAGATGCTCGGCCCGACCGGCATCGGCGCACTGTGGGGCCGCTTCGAGCTGCTCGACGCGATGCCGCCGTTCCTCGGCGGCGGCTCGATGATCGAGACCGTGTCGATGACCGGCACCACGTTCATGCCCCCGCCGGCCCGCTTCGAGGCCGGCACGCCGCCGATCGCGCAGGCGGTCGGCCTGGGCGCGGCCGTCGACTACCTGTCGGCGGTCGGCATGGACGCCGTCGTCGCGCACGAGAAGGCGATCACCGCCTACGCGCTCGACGCGCTGCAGTCGGTGCCGGACGTGCGCATCATCGGCCCGACGTCCACCGTGGACCGCGGCGCGACGATCTCCTTCACCGTCGAGGGCGTCCACCCGCACGACGTCGGCCAGATCCTCGACGACGAGGGCGTGCAGGTGCGCGTCGGACACCACTGCGCGCGGCCGACCTGCGTGCGCTTCGGCGTGCCGGCGACCACCCGGGCCTCGTTCTACCTCTACACGACGACGGACGAGATCGACGCCCTGGTCCGCGGCGTGGAGCGGGTGCGGAAGGTCTTCGCCTGATGCAACTCGACCAGCTGTACCAGGAGATCATCCTGGACCACTACAAGCGCCCGCACGGCCGGGGGCTGCGCGCGCCCTTCGACGCCGAGGCGCACCACGTCAACCCCACCTGCGGCGACGAGGTCACGCTCCGCGTCACGATCAAGGGCGACGTGGTGGCGGACGTGTCCTACGAGGGCATGGGCTGTTCAATCAGCCAGGCGTCGGCGAGCGTCCTGCACGATCTGCTCACCGGCGCCACGATCGCCGAGACGCTGCGCCGTCACGAGGCCTTCGCCGAGCTGATGGGCGGGCGCGGCACGGTCGAGCCGGACGAGGCCGTGCTGGAGGACGCCGTCGCGTTCGCCGGCGTCGCGAAGTATCCTGCGCGCGTCAAGTGCGCCCTGCTGCCCTGGATGGCGTTCAAGGACGCGCTCAGCCGGGCTTCTGCTGCGGAGTCTACGGAGGAACCATCATGACCGCGGTGCTCGCCGACATCGAAGAGGCGATGAAGGACGTCGTCGACCCGGAGCTCGGGATCAACGTCGTGGACCTGGGCCTCGTCTACGGCATCCACGTCGACGAGGACAACGTGGCCACGCTGGACATGACGCTCACGTCGGCGGCCTGCCCGCTCACGGACGTCATCGAGGACCAGGCCCGCCAGGCCCTGTGCACGGGCCCGGGCGGCGGCCTGGTCTCCGACATCCGCATCAACTGGGTCTGGCTGCCGCCGTGGGGCCCGGACAAGATCACGGACGAGGGCCGCGACCAGCTCCGCGCTCTGGGCTTCAACGTCTGACCCGCTCCGCTCCGTCCGGCCGCGGCGCGCTGTGTGCGCACCGCGGCCGCGCCGCCTCCACCCGCCGCCGCCGCACCTACCGCGCGCCCGCGCCCGCGCGCCCGCGCCGCCCGCGCCGCCCGCGCGCCGGCATCCTGCGTCGATCTTGCAGTTGTGGTGCCTGACAAACCCGGACATTCTGGGAGTTTCGTGGCACCATAACTGCAAGATCGACGCGAGTGGGGTCGGGGCGACGTGCGTGCGACGGCCGTGGCGCACTCTGCGCCTGCCGTCGCGCGCCCTGTGCGCGCCGCGGCCGTCCTTCGTTGACGTTGGTCGATCTACCCTCAGTTTGATCTCGGCGTTGTGGGGGTAGATCGACCAATGTCTGTGCGGTGTGGCCGCGTGGAAGCGGTGTGGCGTCGGGGAGGGCGGGGGTGGCGCCGGTGTGCCGTGGCGGTTCTTTGTTGACGTTGGTCGATCTACCCTCGATTCGATCTCGTGTCGTGAGGGTGGATCGACCAACGTCTGTGTAGTGCGGCCACGGCCTTAAGGGAAGAGCAGCAGCAGCGCCAGCACGGCGATCACCACGGCCGAGGACAGAGCCGTCCACAGGCGGCCCGACGGGCTGGTCAGCAGGCGCCCCAGCAGCGAGCCGCTCCCCGCGATCAGCAACTGCCAGCTCGCCGACGCCGCGAACGCCGCCGTGACCCAGACCGTCTCCGCGCCCGCCGACAGGCCGTCGTCGGCGCGGCGGCCCATCACGAGCGCCCCGAAGTACACGATGGTGGCCGGGTTGAGGAGGGTCAGGCCCAGCAGGGCGAAGTATGCGCCCAGTGGCCGGCTCATCCGGCCTTCCGCAGCCGATCGGGTGGTCGCCGGCTTGCCCCGGGCGCGGAGGGCGTCGGCCGCCGTCTTCGCCGCCAGGGCGAACAGGACGACCGCCGCGACCCAGCGTAGCAGGGTGGCGATCGGCGCGATGACGCCGGCGAGGGCGGCGCCGCCGAGGACGGCGATGACCGCGTACACGCCGTCGGCCGTGGCCACGCCCATCGCGGCGGAGAAGCCGACCTTCCAGGACGTGCGGGCGGCCAGGGCAGCGATCAGGGCGCCGATCGCGCCGACCGGCATGGCGACGCCGTAGCCGGCGAGCAGGCCGGAGAGGACGACCTCTCCGAGGCCGGCGCTCACGAGCGCTGCTTGCGGCTCGCCTCCGTCGGGGCGCAGGGCTGTCGACGCGCGCCTTCCCCCGCAGGGGCTACGACGCGACTACGACACCTGATGCTCGACATGGCGCGAAGTCTGACGACTCATGCGGGTCCGTGGCCAATGGTTTTCAGGGCCTCGCGGACCGACAGCGGGCTCAGCGCCGGGTGGTCGGCGACGAAGGTGCGGACCGCCCCCGGGTCGGTCTTCGCGTGCTCGCGCAGCGCCCAGCCGATCGCCTTGCGGATGAAGAAGTCGGGCTCCGTGGCCCAGGACGCGCAGTAGGCGAAGAGGCGGTCGGTGTCCGTGCGTCGGCCGTACCGGAGCTGATGCAGGATCGCCGTCCGCGCCAGCCACAGCTCGCCGGGCCGGTGCGCCCACTCGTCCATCGTCGGCAGCAGCGCCGGGTGGGCGGTCACCATCGGGCCGACGACGTTGGCGGCCAGGATGTCGACGGTGTCCCACCACGACTTGGTGGTGACGAGCGTGCGGATGGCCGGCAGCGCGGCCGGGGTGAGGACCTTGGCGTAGCGGCGCAGGTAGTCGCAGGCGAAGTACTGGTACTCGCGCTGCGGCAGCGCCCAGCACGCGAGCGCGACCTCGACCAGGTCACGCTCGGTGGGCTTGGCCGCGCCGGCCAGGACCTCGCGGGTCAGCGCGCGGCGGGGTTCGCTGGTGAGGCCGAGGAACTCGAACCGGTCGCGCATGTAGGCCTTCATGGGGCCGGCGCGGTCGGGGTCCGCGCCGGCGGTGAAGACCTCCTGGAGGCGCTCGATCACAGGCTGCTCGCGCTGAACGTGTCGCACTGGCGGGGGTCGCCCGTGTTGAAGCCCTGCAGGAACCACTTCTTGCGCTGCGCCGACGTGCCGTGGGTGAAGGCGTCGGGGTTGACCCGGCCGCCGGACCTCTTCTGGATCGTGTCGTCACCGATCGCCTCCGCGGCCTCGACCGCCTCGGCGACGTCCGACTCGCTGATCGACTTGAACAGCGCGTCGCCCTTCGGGTCCTTGGTCTCGGTGGCGTGGTTGGCCCAGGTGCCGGCGTAGCAGTCGGCCTGCAGCTCCAGCCGCACCGACGCCGATTTGGCGCCCTGCTGCGAGCCCTGCTGGGCCTTCGCGTTGGTGCCGAGCAGGTTCTGGATGTGGTGGCCGTACTCGTGGGCGATCACGTACGGCGCCGCGAACTCGCCCGAGGCGCCGAAGCGGCTGGAGAGCTCGTTGTAGAAGGTCAGGTCGATGTACACCTGGCTGTCCGCCGGGCAGTAGAACGGGCCCACGCCGGAGTCCGCCTGGCCGCAGCCGGTGTTGACGGCGTTGCTGAAGAAGACCGTCTTCGCCGGCTGGTACTGCTTGCCGAACGCCTGCGGGAGCATCTGCTTCCAGTACGCCTGCACCGAGTTGATGTAGAGGACGTTGCGGCAGTCGGCGTTCTTGAAGCGGTCCGGGTTGCTCTTGTCGCACGACTTGCTGATGTTGGTGTTGTCGCCCTTGTCGCTGCCGCCGCCCAGCAGGCCGCTGCCGAAGAGCCCGCCGCCGCCGCAGACGACGATGGCGAGGATGACGATCGTGATGATCAGGCCGCTCTTGCCGCCGCCGATCGGGATCGGGATGCCGCCGA
Organism: Dactylosporangium sucinum; assembly: GCF_014647515.1. Classification (GTDB taxonomy): domain Bacteria; phylum Actinomycetota; class Actinomycetes; order Mycobacteriales; family Micromonosporaceae; genus Dactylosporangium; species Dactylosporangium sucinum. The sequence continues at coordinate 92,040 of NZ_BMPI01000005.1, forward strand.
GGCCGCCTCCGCCACCGCCGCCGAAGCCGCCGCCGCCTGAGCCGCGGCGGTCGTCGACCTGGCTGGTGTCGAGATCCGCATCGTCGTTGAACTCCATCGCACACCTCGGGTTGGGGGATCGACCGGCGTCTGCTTGGTGCGGGGGTACCCGATGATCTTGTGACGTAATCGTGTGGCGGTCCTGTGGGGACCGCACGGTAGGATATCCCCGTGATCACGCAGAGGGAGTGACGCTTCGCCCGCGTCCTGTCGAAATCCCTGCTGCCCGAAAGTGAGTCCTTCGGTGATCACGACCACCGGTCTTGAGCTGCGCGCGGGTGCGCGCATCCTGCTCAGCGACATCAACCTGCGCGTGCAGCCCGGCGACCGCATCGGTCTCGTCGGGCGCAACGGCGCCGGCAAGACCACCACCCTCAAGGTGCTCGCCGGCGAGGGCTCCCCGCACGCCGGCCAGGTCGAGCGGCGCGGCCCGGTGGGCTACCTGCCGCAGGACCCGCGCACGGGTGATCTCGAGGTGACCGCCCGTGACCGGGTGCTGTCGGCGCGCGGCCTCGACACGATCTACGCCGAGATGAAGGCCCTGGAGCAGCGCCTCGGCGACGACGAGCGGCTCATCCGCCGCTACGGGCAGCTGGAGGACCAGTTCGCCGGGCTCGGCGGCTACGCGGCCGAGGCCGAGGCCGCCCGCATCTGCGCCAACCTGGGCCTGCCCGACCGGGTGCTGGCCCAGACCCTCGGCACGCTCTCCGGCGGCCAGCGGCGCCGCATCGAGCTGGCCCGCATCCTGTTCCGCGACGCGGCCGCGACCGGCGGCGGGATCCTGCTGCTCGACGAGCCGACCAACCACCTCGACGCGGACTCGATCAGCTGGCTGCGCGGGTTCCTCGCCACGCACAAGGGCGGGTTCATCGTCATCTCGCACGACGTCGACCTGCTCGACGCGATCGTCAACAAGGTGTGGTATCTCGACGCCAACCGCGCCACGATCGACTTCTACAACGTCGGCTGGAAGCTCTACCAGCAGCAGCGCGAGACCGACGAGAAGCGCCGCCGCCGCGAGCGGGCCAACGCCGAGAAGAAGGCCGGCGCCCTGATGGCCCAGGCCGACAAGATGCGGGCCAAGGCGACGAAGACCGTCGCCGCGCAGAACATGGCCCGCCGGGCCGAGCGGATGCTCGGCGGCCTGGAGGAGGTCCGCGTCGCCGACAAGGTCGCCAAGGTGCGGTTCCCCGAGCCGAAGTCCTGCGGCAAGACCCCGCTGACGGCGCGCGGGCTGTCGAAGTCGTACGGGTCGCTCGAGATCTTCATGGACGTGAACGTCGCCGTCGACCGCGGCTCCCGGGTGGCCATCCTGGGCCTCAACGGCGCCGGCAAGACGACCCTGCTGCGGATGCTCGCGGGCGAGCTCGTCCCCGACACCGGCGAGGTCCTTCCCGGGCACGGGTTGCAGCTGGGGTACTACGCGCAGGAGCACGAGCAGCTCGACGTCGACCGCACGATCCTGGAGCTCATGCGCTCGGCGGCGCCGGAGCAGAACGACACCGAGCTGCGGAAGATCCTCGGCGCGTTCCTGTTCACCGGCGACGACGTCGACAAGCCGGCCGGGGTGCTCTCCGGCGGCGAGAAGACGCGGCTCGCCCTGGCGACGCTGGTGTGCTCGGGCGCCAACGTGCTGCTGCTCGACGAGCCGACGAACAACCTCGACCCGGTGTCGAGGGAGCAGGTGCTCGACGCGATCGCGCGGTACCCGGGCGCCATCGTCCTGGTCACCCACGACCCGGGTGCCGTCTCCGCCCTCAAGCCCGACCGGGCGATCCTCCTTCCCGACGGCGTCGAGGACACGTGGAGCGACGACCTGCTGGAGCTCGTGGAGCTCGCCTGATCACCATGGCGTGACCAGCACCGCCTCGATCACGACGGCCAGCACCGCACCCATCGTGACCAGGAGGAGGGGCGTGGGCGGCAGCTCGCCCGCGGGCCGCTCCGGAGCGATCGCGGCCACCGTCAGCCACGGGAAGAACGGCAGCCAGGCGTGCTCCACGCCACCCCGGGCCAGGCCGGCCGCGATCGAGAACACCACCGCGGCCCCGGCGCCGACCAGGAACGGCCACGCCGCCGTGTTGCGGATCTTCCGCGCGCTGGCGGCGATCGCCGGGCCGGTGGCGAGCAGTAGCACGACCACGCTGATCGCGCTCCACCACAGCACCGAGCGGTAGGGCGCCACGCGGCTCGCGTAGTCCGTCTCCGCCGCCACCAGCCCGTCGGCCCAGGCGAAGCCCAGCAGTTGGGCGCCCAGGACCGGGAGGAGGGCGCCCACGCCGCTCATCACGTTGAGGAAGGCGCGGCGGCGGGCGAAGTACACGCAGACGAGCGACAGGCCCAGCCAGGGCGCGGAGTACGAGAACAGGGCGGCCAGGCCGATCAGCAGGCCCGCCAGCAGGGCCCAGCCGCTCGCCGGCCAGCCGCGGACCCGTCGCCGGCTGGCCCGCAGCCCGGCCACGATCGCGGCGGCGCCCAGGACCGCCACGAGGCCGTCCAGGCTGACCGCCACCCAGATGGCGTAGGGGGCCAGGACGAGCACCGGGAGGTACCGCCGGGCCGCCTCCTCGCCGACCGAGTCGCGCACCGCCGACAGCACCAACGGAATCGTCAGTGCCGATACCGCGGTGATCAGGAATCCGAGGACGATGTGGTTGTCGACGCCGATTCGGTCGAGCCCCCACAGAAACAGAACGGGGCCGGGAGGATGACCCCGGGAAGCTACCGAGTGGTACGCCGCGTCACTCGTGAAATGTCTGAGGTATCCGACCGGATCGTCACCCACCTGCCTTACGTCACCCAGATATTCCTCCGGTGACCCGAGAGCTTTCGTAAGGCCCGACCAGCCATCGACAAGCGCCAAACTGATTGCCCAAATCAGGCCGGCGGCGTACCCGAAAAGCTGAATTCCCGGCCAGTCGAGCCGGGCCAGGCGCCCGCGTGACGCGAGCCACAGTGTCCCGGCGGCCACCGCGGGGGCCAGAATGCTGCCTACGCCGATCCTGATCTTGTACCGGCCGAGGAAAGGCGCGCTTGCGGTGCCGAGACGGGCGTCGAGCTGCACCGCGAGCGCGGCCAGCGCGAGTCCGGCGACGGCCAGGACGACCCAACGCAGCGCATCGGTGCGCTCACGGTGCGCAGTCCACGGTCGATCGGTGGGCGGTTCGCTCATCACGGCGCAACACGGTATCGGGTAGGCGACAATGCTCTGCGTGTCGGTTGGCGTCCTGTCGATATCTAGCGCATGATCGTTCGAGGCGGTCTAATAGGTGAGACCGCACCAACCGCTCTGTCTGGGACGTGAGGGATCAGCATGGCAGCCACCGCCACCACCAGCACCGAGAAGGGTCGCCGGATCGTCGGGGCCGAAAGGCAGACGCTGGCGAAGGACCTCGTGAAGCGGTACACCAACGGTGAGAGTATCCGCGCGCTCGCCGCTTCCACCGGTCGTTCCTATGGATTCGTGCACCGGGTGCTGACCGAATCTGGCGTTCAGCTTCGTCAGCGTGGCGGTGCCCGGCGCCGCAAGAAGGCGTGAACGTCTCTCCCTCGTCGGGAGAGGCGCGTTTCGACCTCGACGGGCCGGTCGCGACGGTGACGTTGTGCCGGCCCCAGGTCCTCAACGCGCAGACACCCGCGCTGTGGGCCGACCTGCGGGCGTTCGGCCGGTCGCTGCCGGGTGACGTCCGCGTGGTCATCGTCCGCGGCGAGGGCCGGGCCTTCTCAGCCGGGCTCGACACCTCTGCCGCGACGTCCATGCTGGGCGGGATGGCCACGGCTCCCGACGCCGACGAGCGGATCGCCGCCTTCCAGGAGGCGTTCGGCTGGCTGCGGCAGCGGTCGCTGATCTCCATCGCGGCCGTGCAGGGCCACGCGATCGGCGCCGGGTTCCAGCTCGCGCTCGCCTGCGACTTCCGGGTGTGCGCCGACGACGTGCTGTTCAGCATGGCCGAGATCAAGCTGGGCCTCGTGCCCGATCTGGGCGGAACCAAGCGCTTGCTGGAGCTGGTCGGCTACGCCCGTGCGCTCGAGCTGTGCGTCACCGGGCGCCGCGTGGCCGCTGCCGAGGCGTCCGCGATCGGCCTGGCGAACATCGTGGTGTCTCCCGCGGACCTGTCCACTGCTGCCGCGGATCTTTCTGCAGCGGTGCTGCAGGGAACGCGGGACGCCGTGATCGAGATCAAGGCGCTGCTGGCCCAGGCGGCGGCGCACACGTTCGGGCAGCAGGAGGCCGCTGAGCGGGCCGCCCAACTGCGGCGCATCCGATCGCTGGCGGGCCTGGGGGAGTAGGTCCAAGGGCCTAGTCGTTCCCGGGAAGCTGGGGGCGTCGGCAAAAGTTGTCGTACCTGCCGGGCACACTGCTCGGCAGAGTTCATCTTTTGCCGGGGGTCGTGTGATGTCGTCGCCGATGAGCAGCATGTCGGGGTGGGAGACGCTGCGCTCCCTGCGCAAGGCCGACGAGCTGCGCGGCAAGCGGCTCGGCCGGGAGACCACCCGGCGGATCATGGCGTTCGCCCGGCCCTACCGGCGCGACATCAGCGTCTTCCTGGTCACGGTGGTGCTCGGGGCGGCGATCGGCGTCGCCACGCCCTACTTCGCCGGCGACGTCATCAACCGGATCAACGCCGGCGGGCCGGACGCCGGCGCGGCCGTGGTGCGGGTCGCCCTCGTCATCGCCGGGCTGGCCGTCGCCGACTCGCTGCTGTCGCTGGTCCAGCGGTGGTATTCGGCACGCATCGGCGAGGGCATCATCCTGTCGCTGCGGACCCAGGTGTATGACCACGTGCAGCGCCTGCCGCTGCAGTTCTTCACCCGCACGCAGACCGGCGCGCTGGTCAGCCGCCTCAACAACGACGTGCAGGGCGCCCAGCGGGCGTTCACGTCGACCCTGTCCGGCGTGGTCAGCAACGTCATCCAGCTGGTGCTCACGGCGGCCGTGATGCTCACCCTGTCGTGGCAGGTGACGCTGCTGTCGCTGATCCTGCTGCCGCTGTTCATCCTGCCGGCGCGGCGGGTCGGCAAGCGACTCGCCGCCATCACCCGCGAGGCCTACCAGCTCGACGCGACGATGAACGCGACGATGACCGAGCGGTTCGGCGTGGCGGGCGCGCTGCTGGTCAAGCTGTTCGGCCGGCCCGAGACCGAGGCCGGGCGGTTCGCCGAGCGGGCCGGGCGGGTGCGCGACATCGGCATCCAGACCGCGATGTACAGCCGCGTGTTCTTCGTCAGCATGCTGCTGGTCGCGTCGCTGGCCCAGGCGCTCACCTACGGGCTGGGCGGCTGGTTCGCCGTCCACGGCCAGATCACCGCCGGCACCGTCGTGACGCTGGCGCTGCTGCTCACCCGGCTCTACGGTCCGCTCACCGCGCTGTCCAACGTCCGCGTCGACGTGATGAGCGCGCTGGTGTCGTTCGAGCGGGTCTTCGAGGTTCTCGACCTGACCCCGGCCATCGCCGAGCGCCCCGGCGCCCGCCCGCTGCCGCCCGGCGCGGCCCGCGTCGAGTTCCGCGACGTCCACTTCCGCTACCCGAGCGCGGCCGAGATCTCCCTGGCGTCCCTGGAGGATGTGGCGTCCCTCGACCGCACCGTCACCGACGAGGTCCTGCGCGGCGTCTCGTTCACGGTGGAGCCGGGGCAGATGGTCGCCCTGGTCGGCCCCTCGGGCGCCGGCAAGTCGACGACGGCGATGCTTCTGCCGCGCATCTACGACGTGACCGAGGGCGCGGTCCTGGTCGACGGCGTGGACGTCCGCGACGCGACCCTGCAATCCCTGCGCGACACGATCGGCGTCGTCACCCAGGACTCGCACCTGTTCCACGAGACGATCGCCGAGAACCTGCGCTACGCCAAGCCGGGCGCCACGGACGCCGAGCTGTGGACGGCCCTGCGCCGAGCCCAGGTCGGCGACCTCGTCGAGTCCCTGCCCGACGGCCTCGACACGGTGGTGGGCGAGCGCGGCTACCGCTTCTCGGGCGGCGAGAAGCAACGGATCGCCATCGCCCGCCTCCTGCTGAAGGCGCCCTCCATCGTCATCCTGGACGAGGCCACGGCCCACCTGGACTCCGAGTCGGAGGCGGCCGTCCAACGGGCGCTGGCGGAGGCCCTGGAGGGCCGCACGGCGCTGGTGATCGCCCACCGCCTCTCGACGATCCGCGAGGCCGACCAGATCCTCGTCCTGGAGGCGGGCCGGGTGGTCGAGCACGGCACGCACGAGTCCCTGGTGGCCGCCGACGGCCTGTACTCCGACCTGTACCGCACCCAGTTCGCCGCCTCCCCCCTCCCGTCACCCACGTCCCCCGTCCCGTCACCCACGTCCCCGGTCCCACCCCGCCCGCCGGTCCCGGCCCCCTGACCTTCGCCGCGCCGACCGCCCGGCTTGGGGCGGCGGCCGGCGCCGACTTGGGGCGGTGGGCTACTGGGCCACGCTGGACGACTGGCTTGGGTCGATGGCCGGCGCCGATCTGGGGGCGGTGGCTGGACGGGTTGGTGCCGTGGCCCGCGACGCGTCCCCGGCTGCGCCCGGCCGTCCCCACGTCGGAGCGGAGCGGTGGGGGTCGCCGATCGTACGGTGGCGGAGTCTGCTGGCCCGCTGCCGAGGGCGCTGGTTCGGTTCGCCCGCGTCAGTAGTCCTTCATGATCGCGGACGTTTCTGGTCTGTAAACGACACAGAAGGGTCCGCGATCATGAAGGAGCCGGAGGTGGCGCCCGGTGGGGGCTTTGTCCGCCCGTGCTGAGCCCCCTTTGGCCGAGCCGAGCCGAGCCGAGCCGAGCCGAACGGGCGGGCGTCGTCGAGCGGGGCGTTGGCTGGGGTGTCACGCCAGGATGGGCCAGCGGTGTTGCGGAGTGGTGGCCTGGAGGGCGGGGGTCTGGGGGTAGGAGTCGTTCGGTAGGGAGCGGTGGATCGCCCGCAGCCAGTCGCGGTACGTCGCGTCCGGGGGGAGGGTGTGCAGGGACTCCAGGGCGACGTACGTGAAGGCGCCGTTGGGGCGGTTGTCGAACGTGGCGTCGTAGGAGTACTCCGCGTCCTTGCAGCCGGCCAACAGCAGCGCCTTCGACGTCGGCTTCACCCGCAGCCTCGGGGTCGTCGCCGTCGCCCGGTTCAGGAACAGCGCGGGTGGCAGGAAGCGGGTGCCCGGCGGGAGGGACGACCTCGTCAGGGTGCCCGAGTGGCAGGAGTCCGAGATCAGGACCGTTCGCACGTCGTCGGCGGCCAGGGAGAACAGGGCGTGGAGCTCGTCGTCCAGCAGGGGGCCGTTCGACGCGATGTCGTGCGGGCAGAGGGCCTCGTCGCGGTGGTCGGGCTCGTCGTTGTCGGTGTCGGGGACCCACGTGCCGTGGCCCGAGTAGGTGATGACCACGGCGTCGTTCGGCTTGGCCCTCGTCAGCAGGTCGGCGATGGCCGTGCGGATCGCGGCGCCCGAGGCGGCGCTGTCCAGCAGTTTGCGGACCTCGAAGCCGCGGACGGTGAGCTCGGCGGCCCAGTCCTCGGCGTCGTTGCGGCAGCCGGAGAGGTCGTTCTCCGTGCCCGGATAGTCGTTGATGCCGATGCACAATCCGAGTTTCATGACGTCCCCCGTAGCAGTGGGCGGTGAACCTTCTGTACAGAAGGCGTCACGAATCGCGACGATGGTTGTCAGTCGGTGCCGGGGACATCGGGGACTTTTCGGGCCGTGCGGGGCGGGTGTGGAGCGCCGGGAGGCCGGCGCAGGGGACGGGGTCGATGAGTAGCGCGACCCGCCGCAGGGCGGCCAGCAGGTACTCGTCGGTGAAAGGCATGCCAGCGACTCCGTGCGCGGGGGTGGGCGAGCCCAGACTGGGCCCAACAACCAGAGAGCTCGGAATCCGCTCCTGATACACGCGCGATCACATCGTGCGGATCGCGCCTCCGTCGACCGGGAGCGCGTCGTCGGTGCCGCGGGAGGCTCCGGTGCGGAGGTGGACGCGGTCAGCCGGCCCGGGATCAGTGGCCCGGTCGAAGGCGGCTCAGCCAGGCGCCAACCCGGCCGCGAGGTACCGGCGCCGACCGCCCGTCGTAGGCGAAGCGCGCCTCGCGCCCGGCCAGTTCCTCGCGGGCCAGCTCGGGCAGGTCGGCGCCGTGCGAGCGGGCGAAGTCCCAGCCGTCGCGCAGGGAGCCGTTCGGTGGGCGGCCGGCGGCCCAGGCCGCGAACACGCGCGGCCACGCGGCGCCGTGGGCGGCGGCCAGGAACGGCCACGCGCGGGCCACCTCGCCCGCGCGCTTGCGGCGCAGGGCCGCGGTCGTCGCCAGTACCCCTGCCGAATCGAAGCCGTCGGGGACGTCCTCCCCGGCGACCAGCGCCGCCACCAGCGCCCGCTGCCGGTCGGCCAGGCCGCTCACGCGCCCTCCGCTCTCCGGCCGCAAGAGCTCCACACTGAGCCCATGATGAGCGGCCTCCTCCGCTGCGCTGCGGAACCGCTCATGTGATCGCCGGCCAGCCCGCGGCCGCCGCGATGGCGTCCAGCTCGCGGGTCAGGTCCGCGGCCGGCGGGTAGTCGCCGTCGCGCTCCAGCATCAGGGCCGGCGGCGTCGTGCGCGCGCAGAGCTCCTTGACCAGATCGAGGACGGGCTCGGGGAGCGCGTCGGTGTGTGTGTCGTGGTAGTACCCGTCGTGCTCCACGCCGCCCGCGACGTGCACGTAGGCGATCCGCTCCAGCGGCAGCGCGTCGAGGAGCACCAGCGGGTCCTCGTGGCGGTTGCGGGCGTTGGCGTACACGTTGGCGATGTCGAGGAGCAGGCCGCAGCCGGTGCGGTCGAGGATCTCGGTGAGGAACTCGGCCTCGGTCAGCTCCGCGTCGGGCCAGTCGAACAGGGCGGCGATCGGCTCCAGCGCCAGCGGCACGCCGCCCAGCGCCGACTGCGTGCGGCGGACGTTGGCGACGATCGCGTCGATCGCCTCGTGCGTGCGGGGGACCGGCAGCAGGTGCCCGGCCTCCAGCCCGCCCGCCCGCACGAACGCGATGTGCTCGCTGACCAGCGGGGCGCCGAGCGCGGCCGCGCACCTCGCGAGGTGCGCGGCCCGGGCGTCGTCGACCGGTTCGGCGCCGCCGAGCGAGAGCCTGACCCCGTGCGGTATCACCGTCACGCCCCGCTCGACGAGCGCCTGGAGCCCCTCTGGCAGCAATTTTTCCGGGTGTACCGACTCCGCCACGACTTCGGTGAAGCGGAGCCCGGGCAGGCCGGCCACGTAGCCGGCGATCTCCGGGCGCCAGCCGATCGCGACGCCGTACCGGGGGGTCATCCCCCACAGCCCCCGCCGCCGCCGCAGCCGCCGCCACCGCCGCAGCTGGATCCGCTGCTGCAGCTGCTGCTGCTACCGCTGTCGGATCCGCCGCTGGAGCCGCTGTCGTAGTACCCGCCGCCGGACTGGGCGACGTTGCGCTGCAGCTCGGCCTCCTGCGCGAAGGCCGGGTCGGCCAGCCAGAACGCGCCGACGCCGAAGAGGCCCACGCTGAGCGCGGCGCCCGCCGGGCCGTAGGTCGCCCAGGACGGCGACTGGCCCGGGTGCAGGTGGTGGACCTGGGTGCGCATCCGGCTGAGCAGCCGCTTGCCGGCCGCCGACACCCGGGGCACGCGCAGCAGCAGGAACGCCACGATGACGACCGGGATCATCAGCAGGACGAGGTTGGTGACCGGCTTGTCGTTGGCCATGCCGGAGAAGATCCGGGCGATGCCGAGCGCGACCACCGCGAACACGACCAGCGCGCCGGTGCGGACCTTGTGGCGGGTGTCCTCGGTGAGGATCCAGCCGTCCTGGCCCATCTGCGCCTCGGTGCGGGCCAGGACGTCGTTGACGAGCTTGTCGTTCTGCGCCGCGCGGGCGGTGACCTGCCGGCCGGCGGCCGCGTAGATCGCGTGGTCGAGCTCGGAGGCGCCGGTCGGGGGCAGGTTCAGCTGCTTGAGGTACCCGCGGTTGTCGCTCTCGATCGAGCCGGCAGCGCGCAGCGAGGCGAGGGAGCTGTAGACGGCGAGGCGCCGGTCGCCGTTGAGCAGCGCCGCCTGGGTGGGCGTCAGGTCGCGTGCCTGGCGCAGCGAGGGACCGCCCGTGTAACCGCGCCGCCAGATGAGCACGGCGATGATCGCGAGTGCGGCGAGTCCGAAGTAGAGCCACAGGAACTGGGGGCCGGCGATGCCCCAGGTGTCCCCGGGACCCGCCACGATCGATGTCCTCATGCGCTCAGTGTGGGTGCCGGTGCCAAGTCGGTCATGTCATCGGATGGACACTTGAGGAAAGCTTGCGCTGCGTCACTGCCTGCGCACGGCCGCCTCGACCAGGTTGAGGACCGCCTCCAGGTCCTGCACGGGCCGGCCGGTGGCCAGGTGCAGCACGAGGCCGTCGTAGGCCAGCTCGAGGAACTGGGCGAGGATGCCGATGGGCACGTCTGCCCGCAGTACACCCGCCTCCAACTGCCGCTGGAGACGCTCCCGGGTCGCCGCGGCCACCGCCTCGGACCGGGCCGCCCAGCGCTTGGCGAACTCGGGGTCGGTGCGCAGCCGCCGCGACACCTCCAGCTGGCTGCCGAGCCAGCCGGTGACGTCCGGCTCGGTGCGCGCGAGCAGATCGCGCATCACCTGCACGAGGCCGTGCTGGGCGACGGTCGCTACCATGGTCGCGGCATCGTCCTCGGCGACCGCCAGGAAGAGCGAGTCCTTGTCGCGGAAGTGGTGGAAGATCGCCCCGCGGGACAGGCCGATCTCCTCTTCGAGCCGCCGGACGGTGGCGCCCTCGTAGCCATGGCGGGCGAAACAGGTCCGCGCGCCGGTGAGGATCTCCCTCCGGCGTGCGTCGAGCTGGTCCTGGCTGACCCTGGGCACGTGGTTGATTATGCAAGCCGTACATACGGTTTGGCATCTCGCCGATTTCTTGCGGGGCTTTTGTACTATTTTGTGCACGCCTACGTAAAGATGAGGATCTGTTCGATACCAATCCGGTCACGTAACCTGCCCGCGTGCCCCTGTTGTTGCTCAGCCTGGACGACACCCTGCTGGACAGGGCTGGGGCGTTCCGCGCTTGGGCGGCGGACCTCCTGGGACGCATCGGTGCGCCCGAATATGATCTCGACTGGCTGCTGGACGTCGACGCCGACGGGATGACGTCGGCCTGGGACGTGGCCGAGGCGGTACGCGAGCGGTACGGGTTGCGCATCGCCGCGATCGACCTGGTCGAGGAGCTCCGCGGCGCGATCATCAACCGGGTCCGGTTCGACCCGCTGACCGCGTGCGCGCTGGCCATCGCCGAGGACTCCGGCTGGGTGCCGGTGGTCGTCACCAACGGTGAGACCCGGCAGCAGGAGGAGAAACTGCGCAAGACGGGGCTCGACCGGTACCTCGCCGACTGGGTCATCTCGGAGGAGGCGGGCGTGCGCAAGCCCAACCCGCGCATCTTCGCGATCGCCGCGGAGCGGGCCCGGATGCGGCTCGGCGGGGCGTGGATGATCGGCGACAGCCCCGAGGCCGACATCGGCGGGGCCGCCGGCGCGGGGATCCGCAGCGTGTGGCTGCACCGTGGGCGGCGATGGAGCGAGCGCCGCTACGCGCCGACCCGCACGGCTGAGGGTGTCATCGCGGCGATCGCGCAGGTCATGGCGTCGCGGTAAATCGGTTGTGCATCGGCCTGGGGTCCGTCAGGCTGGTTCTCTGTCTTCGGAGTGAGAGGAGGTTGGTTCGCATGGCTGCCGTCACGGCGCGCTTCCGCATGCCTGCTTCCCTTCTTCTCTCGACTTTGGAGACCTCGCGTTGCGCGACCACACCCGTTCACAGCGCCGTCGCTTCGACGATGACGACGCAACCTTCGTAAAGCGGAACACCCCGCAGTACCTCCCGGCGCCCGACGCCGAGGAGGACACCGGCTGGAGCAGCTGGGACGCGCCGGGCGTCCAGCACGGGCCGGAGCCGATCCCCGACTGGGTGATCACCGAGCTCGCCGCCAGGGACACCGACCTCGGCGTGCTCAAGACCGGCAAGGAAGCCGACGTCCATCTCGTGGAGCGGGCCGTGCCGGATACCGACCGGCGGGTCCTGCTCGCTGCCAAGCGGTACCGTGCGGCCGAGCACCGGCTCTTCCACCGCGACGCCGGCTACCTGGAGGGCCGGCGGGTCCGGGCGTCCCGGGTCAACCGGGCCATGGAGGGGCGCACCTCGTTCGGCCGCGAGATGATCGCCGGCCAGTGGGCCCAGGCCGAGTTCGCCGCCCTGGCCGGGCTCTGGGAGCTGGGCGTCGCCGTGCCGTACCCGGTGCAGCTGCTGGGCACCGAGCTGATGCTGGAGTTCATCGGCGAGCCGGACGGCACCGGCGCGCCGCGGCTCGCCCAGGTCCGGGCCGATCGGGACGCGCTGGAGCACCTGTGGGCGCAGCTCGTTGACGCCCTGCGGGTGCTGGCCCGCTCGGGCCTGGCCCACGGTGACCTGTCGCCGTACAACCTCCTGGTCGACGGCGAGCGGCTGGTCCTCATCGACCTGCCGCAGATCGTCGACGTCGTGATCAACCCGAACGGCCGGGAGTTCCTGGCCCGGGACGTCCGCAACGTGGCGCGCTGGTTCGTGGGCAAGGGCCTGGAGATCGATCCGGACCCGTTGATCGCCGAGCTGGTCCACGACGCGGGCCTGCGAATTCCTTAGGGAATCAGCAGCAGCTTTCCGGTCGACTCGCGACCCTCCAGGGCCGCATATGCGTCGGCCACGGCGTCGAGCGGATAGCGCCCCGTGATGGGGATGTCAAGGACACCGTCGGCGATCCAGCCGAACAGCGTTTCGGAGCGCTCCAGCAATTCGTGCCGGGCCGCGATGAAATGCGCGAGCGTTGGCCGGGTCAGCGAATATGACCCGGCCATCAATCGCAATGGATCGAATGGCGGAACCTTGCCGCTCGACGCCCCGAACAGCACCAGAGAACCGCGCGGGCGCAATGCCGCGAGGCTGGTGTCAAATGTGTCTTTCCCCACACCGTCATAGACGGCGTCGACGCCCCTTCCGTCGGTGAACTCACGCACGGCGTCGAGCGCGTCACCGTACGGCACGGCGGCGACGGCGCCGTTGGCCTCGGCGACGGCCCGCTTCTCCGGCGTCGAGGCGGTCGCGACCACCCGGCCGCCGAGGTGCGTGACCAGCCGGGTCAGCAGCTGGCCCATCCCGCCGGCGGCGGCGTGCACGAGGACGGCGTCTCCCGGCCGTACCGCAAACGAGTCGTGCGTCAGGTAGTGCGCGGTCAGCCCCTGGAGGATCGCCGCGGCCGCCTGCTCGGTGCTGACGCCTTCGGGCACCGGCACCAGCCGGTCGGCGGGGACCAGCGCCTGCTCGGCGTGGCTGCCGGGGATGGTGGTCCAGGCCACCCGGTCGCCGGGAGCGAAGCCCTCCACGTCCCCGGCGAAGCTGAGCACGGTGCCCGCGCCCTCGCTGCCGAGGACGGCTGGCAGGGCCACCTGGTAGGTGCCGGTGCGCTGGTAGACGTCCATGAAGTTGACCCCGCTGGCCTCGACCAGCACCAGGGCCTGCCCCGGGCCGGGGACCGGAGCCGGCCGGTCCTGCACGTGCAGGACGGATCGATCGCCGTACTCCTCGAACACCACCGCGCGCATCTGGCCTCCCTTGCGTGTGTCGTCTTCCTGTCTACCCCAAACCGCCGATCGGTTTTGTCAGGGGGCTCACGTAGCATCCGGGGGTCTTTGGAGGTGAGCGGCGTGGCGCCGACCCATCGTCTCGCGATCGATCTTGGCACCTGCCACACCGTGGCGGTGGTGCGCCGTGGCGACGAGGCCCCCCGTGCCCTGCTGTTCGACGGCTCGCCCGTCATGGCCTCCGGCATCTACGCGGACGAGCACGGCAAGCTGTCGGTCGGGCGCGACGCCGAGCGGCTGAGCCAGCTCGCCCCGGAGCGTTTCGAGCCCTATCCCAAGCGTTCGGTCGACGAGGGCTCGGTGCTGCTCGGGCAGGTCGAGGTCACCGTCGTGGAGATGCTCGCCTCGCTGCTGCGGCGGGCCGCCGAGGAGTCGCTGCAGGCCGGCGTCAACCCGGTGGGCTCGACCGTGCTCACCTGCCCGGCCGACTGGGGCGGCCAGCGGCGCAACGTGCTGCTGGAGGCCGCCCGCGCGGCCAACCTGGGCCCGGTCGTCCTGGTCGACGAGCCGATCGCCGCCGCGACCTACTGCCTGCGCGTGCTCGGCCAGCAGGTCGCCCCGCTGCAGTCGCTCGCCGTGTTCGACTTCGGCGGCGGCACGCTCGACGTCTCCGTCGTCCGGCGGGAGTTCGACGGCCTGCGTGTCATGGGCGTCGGCGGCCTCGACGACCTCGGCGGCGTCGACATCGACGCGGCCCTCGTCGGCCACCTGGGCCAGCTCATCAGCCTGCGCCACCCGGAGCTGTGGCAGCGCCTGTCCAACCCGGACTCCCCGGCCGCCCACCGCGACCGCCGCGCGCTGTGGAGTGAGGTCCGCGCGGCCAAGGAGATGCTGTCGCGCGCCGCCTCCGCCCCGATCCACGTCCCCGGCACCGAGGAGGCCCTCCACCTCACCCGCGAGGAACTGGAGCGGGTCGCCGGCCCGCTCATCGACCGCGCCGTCGACGAGACCCGCCGCGTCCTTGAGCGGGCCGGCGTCGACGTGCGCCAGCTCGCGGGCGTGTTCCTGGTCGGCGGCTCCAGCCGCATCCCGCTCGTGGCGAGCCGCCTGCACGCCCGCTTCGGGGTTGCTCCTGTCGTGCCGGAGCAGCCGGAGCTGCCGGTCGCGTATGGCGGCATGCTCGCGGTGGGCGCGAAGGGCCAACAGTTCGACACCCCGCCGCCCGCGTCCGGCCCGGTCTCGGCCACGCCGGTGTCGCCGGGCTTCCAGCCCCGCACGCCGTTTCCGGTGTCGTCGATGCCCGCCGCGCCGGGGACCGGGGCGTTCGGGGTCGCGGCCTCGCAGACGTTCGCCGCGCAGGCGCCCGCCCAGGCCTCGCCGATGTCCGGGCCGCCGGCCTCGGCACCGGCCTCGCCCGGCACCGGGGCATATCCGGGGTCGCCGGCCGCGCCGTCGTCGCCGGGCGCCGGCCCGTTCGCCGGGGCGCCGGCCGCGTTCGCCGGCGCGCCCAGGCCGGGGATGCCGGGCGCGATGCCGCCGCCGGGCGGGTTCGGCGGGCCGGCCGGGCCCGTGCCGCCGACGTTCGGCGGGCCCACGACGGCGCCGCCGCCGGTGCCGATCGTGGTTCGGCCGCGGCGGCGGGTCTGGCCCTGGGTCACGCTCGTGCTGGTCCTGTCGCTCGTCGGCGGCTGCCTGTGGGGCGGCACGAAGGTGTTCGGCTGGATCGGCGACCAGTTCGAGTCGGCGACCGAGAACTTCCCGGGCGTCACGCCCACCGACGAGAACGGTGAGCTCAAGCACCCGAAGGCCGAGGGCCTCAAGGCGGGCGAGCCGCTGTCGTTCGAGACCGCCGGGACGGTCACCGCGCTGGCCGGCAACGGCGTGGTCTACGTGGCCGCGACGCTGGAGGGCAAGACGCACCTCCGTGCGTATGCGCCGGCGGGTGCCCAGCTGTGGGAGCAGATCATCTCGATGGAGCCGACCGAGCTCCACCTGCAGACCGTCGGCGACCTGCTCATCATCGACGGCGACAGCGACGCCACCCGCGGCGACCAGGACTCGCGCGCGGTGGCCGACCTCAAGGACGGCGGCAAGGTGCTCTGGACGCAGGCCTGGGACAACCGGCTCGACCTGTTCTACCAGGGCACCGACGCGGTCAGCGAGTTCCGCGGCAGCAAGCCGGCGCTGCACCGGGTCGACCTGCGCACCGGCCAGTCGAAGTGGTCGCGGCCCGGCATCAACAGCACGGCCATCAACGGCATGCGCACCGCGCGTCCGGCGCTCACGTGGCCGGGCCAGGCCTCGGTGGGGCCGGTGCCGTCGTACGAGCTGGACTTCAACGGCTGGATGCCGTTCCAGGAGACGATCGCCGCCGACCCGGCCGTCGCCGTGCAGCTCGACCAGGGTGGCAAGCTCACCAAGGTCGACCTCGCCAGCGGCCAGCCGAAGGGCTCGGCGCCGATCGAGGTCGAGATGCGCGACCCGTGGCTGGTCTACAACGGCATGATCGTGGTCAAGACGCCCGACACGTCGAACTCGATCACCGGCTACAAGCTCGCCGACTTCAGCAAGGCGTGGGACTTCAGGACGCCGGCGGGCGTCGAGATCGACGACATGCGCCCGTGCGGCCAGACGCTGATCTGCGCGCTGGGCGAGCAGGGCCTCAACTACCGCGTCGTCGGCATCGACGTTGCCTCCGGCAAGGAGAAGTGGACGAACCCCATCGGCGACGAGCCGCGGTGGTACGTGCTCGACGGGCAGCTCGTCCTCGGCGGCGGCGCGTTCACCTCGGTCGACGACCCGGCGGTCATCGACCCCGCGACCGGCAAGGCGAAGCACACGATCGGCGACGGGTTGACGTCGAAGACCGCCTACGCCGGCTCCGGCGGCCGGGTGGCCATGGTCACGATCCGGGGCGCCGCCTCGGCCTGGCAGGTCGCCGTCGCCAACGTCGGCGACGGCAAGGTGATCGGCTCGGCCGACTACGGCGCCACCATCGTCACGAACGTCTCCCTCAGCAACAACGCGGTGGTGGTGTTCGACGACGACAAGCTGAAGAAGGTGTGGCGGTTCGAGGTGCCCGCGCCGAAGTAGACGCGGGGCGGGGCTGCGGCGCGCCTCGGGTGCCTCGGGGCAGGGCCGGTCGGGGGCCGCCCGCGCCAGCGCCGCCCGCGCCAGCGCCGCCCGCGCCGCGCGCCGGCCGGGTCCGCTGCGCTCGGCTGCGCTCGCCTGCGGCTGTTCGGTTCGTGGCTGGCTGGGCGGTCCATGATCGTGGGAAGCGTCTGGTTGTCGGGGGCGGGCCAGATGGTTCCCACGATCATGGGGTCGGCGGGCGTCGGTGGCTGGTCTGCGAGGGGTCGGGGCGTGGCCGGCGCGCGGCGCCCATGATCGATGGAGCGTTCTGGCTGCCATGGCGACCGGAACTCTCCATCGATCATGAGGAGGCGCCGGACGGAGTCCCGACGTCGTCTCGTGGCCGACCGCCGTCCGCGAAACGGACCCTAGTCCGACATGTCCGTCGGGGCAGCGACGTCCATCCATGGTTGACATATTGAAGGTCACGCATGTCAATCATGGGGAGGAACGTGTCATGCGGAAGCTTGCGCGTGTGGTGGTCGCGGTCGTCGTCGGGCTCGCGACGGCGTTCGTGGTCGCCGAGCCGGCCAGCGCGGCCGTGCCCGTCTGCAACAACTACGTGCAGGACGGCCCGATCAAGGTGCCGGCGTACAACGGTAACGAGCACTGCTGGATGCAGACCGGCCACACCGGCTGGGGCGTCCGGATCCTGCAGATGTCGCTGAACTACTGCTACGGCGACTACCTGCGGTCGATCGGCTTTCCGTACGAGGTCGACGACGACGGTCAGTTCGGGCCGATCACCAAGGAGGCCCTGCGCCAGGTGCAGAAGCTGGAGGACACCCGCGTGCCGTGGGACGTCACGGCCGACGGCGTCTACGGCTGGGTGACGGCGAACAGCATCTTCCACACGACCGGCATCAGCTGGGACTGCTACCGCTTGTGAAACGAGGGCGGCGGGCCATCCACAGTGGACGGCCCGCCGCAACGCAACGGGGAACCCTACGCCTCGATCATCTTGCGCAGGACGTACTGCAGGATGCCGCCGTGGCGGTAGTAGTCCGCCTCGCCGGGGGTGTCGATGCGGACCACCGCGTCGAACTCGACGCCGGTGTCCGTCGTCACCTTGACCGTGCGCGGGGTGCGGCCCTCGTTCAGCTCCTCGACGCCCGTGACCGTGAAGGTCTCGGTGCCGGTCAGGCCCAGCGAGTCGGCCGTCTGGCCCTGCGGGAACTGCAGCGGGAGCACGCCCATGCCGATCAGGTTCGAGCGGTGGATGCGCTCGTAGGACTCGGCGATGACCGTGCGGACGCCCAGCAGGGCGGTGCCCTTGGCGGCCCAGTCGCGGGACGAGCCCGAGCCGTACTCCTTGCCGGCCAGGATCACCAGCGGTACACCGGCCGAAGCGTAGGCGACGGAGGCGTCGTAGATCGTCGCCTGGTCCCCGGTGAGGTGGTTGATCGTCACGCCGCCCTCGGTGCCGGGGGCGAGCTGGTTGCGCAGGCGGATGTTGGCGAAGGTGCCGCGGATCATCACCTCGTGGTTGCCCCGGCGGGAACCGTACGAGTTGAAGTCCTTGCGGTCGACCCCGTGCTCGGCCAGGTACTTGCCGGCGGGGGAGTCGGCCTTGATCGAGCCGGCCGGCGAGATGTGGTCGGTGGTGACCGAGTCGCCGAGCTTGGCCAGCACGCGGGCGCCGCCGATGTCGCTGACCGGGGACGGCGCGGTGGCCATGCCCTCGAAGTACGGGGGCTTGCGGACGTAGGTCGAGTCCGCGGCCCACTCGAAGGTGTCGCCGGTCGGGGTCGGCAGCGAGCGCCACTGGTCGTCGCCGGCGAAGACGTCGGCGTAGCGGGTCGAGAACAGGTCGCTGCCGATGGCGGTCGCGATGGTCTCCTCGATCTCCTTCGGGCTCGGCCAGATGTCGCGCAGGTACACCGGCTGGCCGTCGGAGCCCGTGCCCAGCGGGTCGCTCGTCAGGTCGATGTCCATCGTGCCCGCGAGCGCGTAGGCGACTACCAGCGGCGGCGAGGCCAGGTAGTTCATCTTCACGTCGGGGTTGATGCGGCCCTCGAAGTTGCGGTTGCCGGACAGCACCGAGACGACGGTGAGGTCGTGCTCGTTGACGGCGGCGCTGATCGCCTCCGGCAGCGGGCCGGAGTTGCCGATGCAGGTGGTGCAGCCGTAGCCGACCAGGTTGAAGCCGAGCTTGTCGAGGTACGGGGTGAGGCCGGCCCGGTCGTAGTAGTCGGTGACGACCTTCGAGCCGGGGGCGAGCGTGGACTTGACCCACGGCTTGCGGGTCAGGCCCTTCTCGACGGCGTTGCGGGCAAGCAGGGCCGCGCCGATCATGACCTGCGGGTTGGAGGTGTTGGTGCAGGAGGTGATCGCGGCGATCACGACGGCGCCGTGGTCGAGCTCGAAGTCGTCGACGCGGACCGGCTTCGACGGGCGGCCGTTGGCGCCGCGGGCGGCCGAGACCAGCTCGTGCGGCTTGTCGCCGTTCGCCGAAACCTCGTTGGCGGGCGGGTCGCTGGCCGGGAACGACTCGGCGCTCGCCTCGTCCTGCGGGCCCTCGACGCCGCCGTCGTCGGAGGCGACGTAGCTGCCGAGCGCCGAGCGGAACAGCGGCTTCGCCGACTTCAGCGGCACGCGGTCCTGCGGCCGCTTCGGGCCGGCGAGCGACGGCTCGATCGTGGACAGGTCCAGCTCCAGCCGCTCCGAGTAGTCGGGCTCGGCGGCCGGGTCGTGCCACAGGCCCTGCTCCTTGGCGTAGGCCTCGACGAGCGCCACCTGCGCCTCGTCGCGGCCCGTGAGCTTGAGGTACTTGATGGTCTCGTCGTCGATCGGGAAGATCGCGACGGTCGAGCCGTACTCCGGGCTCATGTTGCCGATGGTCGCCCGGTTGGCGAGCGGCACGGCGCTCACGCCCGGGCCGTAGAACTCGACGAACTTGCCGACCACGCCGTGCTTGCGCAGCATCTCGGTGATGACCAGCACCAGGTCGGTCGCGGTGGTGCCCTCGGGCAGCTCGCCGGAGAGCTTGAACCCGACGACGCGCGGGATGAGCATCGACACCGGCTGGCCGAGCATCGCGGCCTCGGCCTCGATGCCGCCGACACCCCAGCCGACCACGCCCAGGCCGTTGACCATCGTGGTGTGCGAGTCGGTGCCGACCACGGTGTCCGGGTAGGCCTGGCCGCCCCGCGGCATGACCACCCGGGCCAGGTACTCGATGTTCACCTGGTGCACGATGCCGGTGCCCGGCGGGACGACCTTGAACTCGTTGAACGCGGTCTGGCCCCAGCGCAGGAACTGGTAGCGCTCCTTGTTGCGGCCGTACTCCAGCTCCACGTTGCGCTCGAAGGCGTCGGGGCGGCCGAAGAGGTCGGCGATGACCGAGTGGTCGATGACCAGCTCCGCCGGGGCGAGCGGGTTCACCCGGGTCGGGTCGCCGCCCAGCTCGACGACGGCCTCGCGCATGGTGGCCAGGTCGACCACGCACGGCACGCCGGTGAAGTCCTGCATCAGCACGCGGGCCGGGGTGAACTGGATCTCGACGCTGGGCTCGGCGGACGCCTCCCAGGCGCCCAGCGCGCGGATGTGGTCGGCGGTGATGTTCGCGCCGTCCTCGGTGCGCAGCAGGTTCTCCAGCAGGATCTTCAGGCTGTACGGCAGCCGATCGGCGCCCTCGACCTTGCCGATCTTGAAAATCTCGTAGCTGGCGTCGCCGACGCTCAGCTGGCTTCTGGCTCCGAACGTGTCGAGGCTCGCCACGGCGTACTCCTCAAATCAGGCGGGTGTCTCACGGCCAAGTCTTCCCCAGCGGCGGTGTCACGCACCCCGCGGGGCCGGATTTTCAAGAAAACCGTACGTCCGTCTTGTTTTCGGGGCAAGTCCTGTACCAAGCTGTGGGCATGCTGCACCACGTCCAGCTGGCCTGCCCGGCCGGTTCCGAAGACGTCTCCCGCCGGTTCTACGCGGACCTGCTGGGGCTCGCCGAGATCCCGAAGCCGCCGGCGCTCGCGAACCGGGGCGGTTGCTGGTTCCGGGGGTACGGGCTGGAGCTGCACCTCGGCGTCGAGGAGCCGTTCGCCCCGGCCCGCAAGGCGCACCCGGGCATGCTGTGGCCCGATCTCGACGGGCTGGCCGCGCGCCTGGCCGCGGCCGGGCACGAGCTGACCTGGAGCGACGAGCTGCCGGGGTACCGCCGGTTCCACACGTTCGACCCGCACGGCAACCGCCTGGAGTTCCTCACGCCGAAGACGGCGGAGTAGCCCTCCGCAGCGCCGCGACGTAGCCGATCTCGCGGGCCAGCCGCGCCGCCTCCCGCCGGTCGCCGCGGATGCGGTGCAGGTCGGCCAGCACGTACCGGCCCTCGCCGGTCAGGCCGCGCTCCAGCGTTCGCGTCGCGACCTCGGCCGCCTGGCCGACGGCGCCCGTCGCCAGCAGGGCGTCGGCGTGCAGCATGAACAGGCGGGGGCGCCGCCAGGCGTTGTCGCCCAGCGCGGCGAGGCCCTCCTCGATCCGGGCCACGCCCGTCGCCACGCCCGCCGCCGCCTCGGCCCAGCCCAGATGGATCTGGGAGAACGCGCGGTACTCCGGGTTGCCGCCGCGCTCGGCCAGCGACAGGCTGAGCCGCGACACCGAGGCCGCCGTGGCGGGGTCGGCCCGCTCGACGGCCACGATGGCCGCGTAGTGGCTGAGGTACATCCGCTGGAACGCCTCCGGCCGGGGGCGGATCGCGGCCAGGTGCGCCCGCGCGGCCTCCTCGTCGCCCAGCATCGCGCAGATGAGGGCGAGCGGCCCCTGGATGCCCGCGACCGGGTCCCAGTTGACGATCGGGAACAGCGGCAGGTCCTGCGCCGGCAGCGCCTCGACGGCCCGCTCGAACAGCCGGCGCGAGCCCGCCAGGTCGAGGTCGGTCCAGGCGGCGTGGGCCTCGTGCACGTCGGCGACGATCCGCGCCCACGGCTCGGCCCCGCCCGCGGACCGCGCCACCTCGACGGCGCGGTCGTGGTTCCCGGAGGCGGTGTGGAAGGAGGCGTACCCCCACAGCGCGGGCAGGATCGCGATGGTCGGCCGGGTGCGCAGCAGCACCGGCGCCATTCGCGCGAACTGCTCGGCGACCGGCGGCTCCAGGTAGCCGTCGATCGTCTGGTGCAGGTACGCGAGGCGGACCCGCAGGTCGAGCTCCAGCACGTCGCGCTCCTCGGTGACCGGTGCGCGCCCCAGCAGGTCGAGGGCCTCGTCGAGCAGCGCCCGGGCGGCGTCGTGCGCGGTCCGGTCGTACGCCTCGCCGGCCGCGGCGGCCAGCGCCCGCGCGACCTCCAGCGGGCTCACCACCGGCAGGGCGAGCCGCAGGTGGGCCGCCTGCTCGGTCGGCCCCGCCCGGTTCTCCAGCGCCTTCGCCGCCTTGGCGTGCAGGCGGGCGCGGCGCAGCGGGCCCTGGTCGAGGTACGCCGTCTCGCGCACCAGGTCGTGCGAGAACCGCAGCCGTCCGGGGTCGCCCTCGGTGAGGATGCCGCTGACCAGCGCCGTGTCCAGCGTGTCGTACAGGTCGAGCTCGTCGATGCCGGTGAGCTCCCGCAGTACCGTGACGTCGAAATCGCGACCGAGAACAGACGCGACGGCGAGGACCGCGTTCGCCTGGTCGGGCAGCCGGGCCAGCCGCCGGCGCACGACCTCCTGCACGCGCACCGGCACCCGGTCGCGCGCCGCCGCGGGGTCGAGCGCGTGCTCGGCGGCCAGCACCTGGAGCAGCTCGACGAGGAAGAACGGGTTGCCGCCGGTCCGGTCGACCAGCACCTCGACCGTCTCGTCCGGCACCGCGGCCCCGGCCGCCCGCCGGGCCAGCTCGGCCACCTCCGTGCTCCGCAGTCCTTCGAGCGGCAGGTGTACCGCATGTGCCTGCGCGACCAGCTCGCCCAGCGCCTTGGCGAAGGGCGCCTCGGCGGCGAGCTCGGCCTCCCGGTACCCGACGGCGACGAGCACCGGGCCGGCCGGGTCGGCGATCATGGTCAGCAGGACGGTCGACGGCCCGTCGAGCCAGTGCGCGTCGTCGACGACGACGACCACGCGCCGCCGCTCGGCGAGCCGGCGGAGGCCGTCGACCAGCCCCCGGTACAGGCGGGAGCGGGCGAGCTCGGCGTCGGCCAGCCGCTCGGGGGCGGGCAGCGGCAGCCGCTCGGCGAGCGTGGGGTCGAGGACGGCGGGCAGATTGCCGTGCGGCGCGAAGGCGTCGGCGAGCCCCTGCTGGTCGTCGGCCGCGAGCCCGCGGAGGATCTGCGCCCACGGCAGGAAGACGGGCGGCGGCACTCCGTCGACCCCGTTCCCGACCCCGACGGCGGCGCCTTCCTCGGCGGCTCGCCGGGCGAGGTGGCGCAGGAGGGCGGACTTGCCGATGCCGGGGCTGCCCGAGATGAGCAGCAGCGATCCGCGCGGGGGACCTTCGAGGATCCGCTCGACGGCGGCGAGCTCGGCTTCTCGCCCCACGAGTTCGCTGCCTCGTTCCGAGATTTCCGGAACATCCGGCAGGCGCGGCTTGGGGCGGGCGGGACGCTTCGTCGCCGACAGGCCCTTGTGCAGCGCCTCGGCGAGGTCCTGGAGCGCGGGGCCGGGCTCGATGCCCAGCTCCTCCAGGAGTCGCGTGCGGGCGCGGCCGTAGGTGGCCAGGGCGTCGGCGCGGCGGCCCGTGCGGTACAACGCGAGCATGAGCTGGCCCCAGACCCGTTCGCGATAGGGCGCCTCGGCCAGGATCGACTCGCTGGCGAAGATCACCTCCGCCGGGCGGTCGAGGGCGAGCAGGGCGGCGCTGCGCTCCTCGATCGCCGAGAAGCGCAGCTCCTGCAGGCGGGAGCGCTCGGCCCGGGCCAGCGGCGAGTCGCCCAGCTCGGGCAGGGGGTCGCCGCGCCACAGGTCCAGGGCCGTGGTCAGGTGCTGGACGGTCTGCTCCGAGGGGCCGGCCGATCGGGCGGCGGCCACCGCGGCGGCGAACCGGGACGCGTCGACGGCCTCGTGCGGTACCGCCAGGAAGTACCCCGGCGCCCGGCTCACCAGGACCGCCGAGCGATCCCGGCTCGTGCGGCCCGGCTCGAGCGCGCGACGCAGGCGGGAGACGTACGCCTGCAGCGACGCCGTCGCGCGCTCGGGGGGCTCGTCGGCCCACAGCTCCTCGACCAGGCGCTGGACGGAGACCGTGCGGCCGGGCTGCGCGGCCAGCATGGCCAGGACCGCGCGCTGCTTCGGGGTGCCGAGGTCGACCGGGGCGCCGTCGCCGGTGACCACCTCGAGCGGGCCCAGGATGCGGAACTCCATCCGGCGCCCACCCCTTCACCTACAGGTCCACGGCCTCCAGGCCGTTCGCCACCGGCTGGAACCCGGCTTCGCGAAGAATGCCGGGAATGTCCGAGTCGGCCGCCGGTGGCGCCGCCACGAGCGTACGGGCCGAGGTCGACCGCAGGGCATCCACCAGGGCGATCAGCAACTGAACGGCGCGGTCCCGGCGGCCGGGCGGCGTCGCGAAGAAGACCAGTCGGACGGAGTCGCCGTCCAGGCGAACGGCCGCCAGCGCCCCGGGCGGCTGATCGTCCTCACCGGCGGGGTCCACGAGCTCCCACCACTCCAGCGCCGGCTCGTCCAACGGCGAGTTCTTCCACTCCGCCAGGACACGCCGGGTCACGGCGTCCCGTCCCGCCGGCACCCGCCGGATCAGCATCAGTGCGTTCACGGTGAACAGCATCCGTCGCGCCGCTTGCAAACGGCTTGCCTCTGCGGCCTTCGGTCGCCCGTCGGACAAACGGCGCCGCCCGCTCCCCGGGGGTTGCGGGCGGCGCCTGTGCTGCTAGAAGCCGAACTCGGACACCAGGAGCGCCCGCGCGATGGTGTGGGCGGTCACGTTGAACCCGACCACGTTGGGGCTCGAGTTCGGGTCCAGGTCGAGGGACTCGACGTCGAGCGCGTGCACGGCGAAGAAGTACCGGTGCGGGGCGTCCGACTTCGGCGGCGCGGCGCCCCCGAAGTCGCGGCTGCCGTAGTCGTTCTTGAGGTGGACCGCCTCGTCGGGCAGCCCGTCCTTGTCGCCGGTGCCCGCTCCGCTCGGCAGTTCGGTGACGCCGACGGGCAGGTTGACGACGAGCCAGTGCCAGAACCCGCCGCCCGTCGGGGCGTCCGGGTCGTAGCACGTCAGCGCGAAGCTCTTCGTCTCCGCCGGAAAGCCCGACCAGGCGAGATGCGGGGAGGAGTTCCCCCGCTCGTACACCTGGGCGTCCGGCAGCGTCCCGCCATCGGTCAGGTCTTCGCTGGTCAGCGTGAACGCCGGCACCGCGGGCAGGAAGTCGTAGGGTGACGGCGGGCGCGGACGGTCAGACATGCGTTCTCCTCGCGATGTGCTGTGCTGTCTCCGGAATCCTCTTACCCAACGATCGTGCGCTTCAAGTCGCACGCTGTTTTCTCGCGCCTTCGGCCCGGCGCCAGACAAATTTGTCCCTCTTACCCGCGTTTGGGTGCTTTGTGGGCGTAGCGGGACGGGCTACCCCTCGTCCCGCGCGTGGCGCCCGTCGCGGGTCGCCGTGATCGCCGCGCTTGCCCAGACGTTGGTCGATCCACCCTCACCAGATCGACCAACGTCTGTGGGTGGCGAGGGTAGATCGACCGACGTTTGTGGGGGGACGGCGCCGTCAGAGCGGGGCCGCGGACATCGGGAGGCGGGACATCGCCTGGCTCAGCAGCCACGTCAGCGCCTGCTGGTGCACCGGCCCCCCGGTGCGCAGCTCCAGCCGCACCACCGTCCGCCCCCGGCGGGCCACCGCCCAGGCGCCCGAGGTGTACGCCTCGTCGCCGACGCCCGGGACGACCAGGCCGCCGCGGTGGACGCGGATCGCCAGCTCCGACGCCGCCGTGCCGCTCGCCGTCGTCACCACGAGCGACGACCCGGCAGCGGTCTGATACGCCGCGACCGCCATCGCGCCCACCGCCATCGCGCGGCCCGTGTCCTGCAAGGCGGCCGGGGCGCCCAGGACGCGGGTGACCTCGTCCGTCGTGAGCAGGCGGCCCGGGTACACCTCGGGCTCGTGCATCGCCGCCGCCACGGCCAGGCCCTGCAGCCCGGACGACATCTCCCGCAGGATCAGCTTCTCGGTGTCCTCGTCGTGGACCGCGGCCGCGGCCGCCGCGCGGGCCCGCCCCTGCTGCTCGACCTGCAGCGTCAGCACCCGGCGGGTCCACCGGCGGGCCGTCAGCGTGACGACGTCGCCGGGGCGGGTCCGGCCGGCCAGGGGCGACGGGCAGGCCCACGCCACCGCGCGGTCCTCGCGCCCCTCGTCGACGGCCAGGTAGTGCAGCCAGGGCACGGTGTTGTCGCCGCTGGTCGTCGACTTCCACACCTCCACCCAGAGCACCTCGCCCCGCACGGTGACCGGCGTGGCCAGGTCGACGACGACGCCGATGAGCGAGTAGCCGGCGTACACCAGCGGCGCCACGACGAGGACCTGCAGCACGAACGTCACCGGGCCCGGGGCGAGGTCCCGGACGAAGTGCCCGTACTGGACCAGGAGTGTCACCACCGCCAGCGCGCCGACGGCCTTCAGGACCAGGCGGAGCGCCTTCTGGCCGTACCGTGGGAAAAACCGCGGATAGCGCACCCGCACCCGCCGCCAGGTCCCCCCGAACGACGACCACACCTTGCCCCGGTTGCCCATGCCGAGGTCGATGACGGCGCTGCACACGCGCGTGGCGCCCACCGCGTCACCGTAGGAGAGGTAGCGATCCCACACCGTGACCGCCGCGGGCGGCAGGTCGGCGAAGCTCTCGTGCGCGCGCAGGTAGCGCTTGAGGCCGAGCCAGCGCGCCGCGACCTCGCGGCCGAGCGTCGTGTCGCGCTCGCCGCGGGACTTCGCGGCGAAGAACCCGAGCGCGAACCACACGAAGAAGATCGGCGCGACCCAGGCGCCGTCGTCGGACGTGGGGTCCCGCTCGCTGTGCAGGTAGACCGCCAGGCCGGCGGCGATCGACGGCACCGCGGCGATGATGGTCAGCGCGGCCACGATGGCGGGGGAGAAGCGCCGCCGCGACAGGCCCCGCGACCGCGCGTCGGCGACGATGGCCGCGTTGAGCCGCTTCGTCCAGCTCGTGGCCTCGGCCGGGTCACGGAACGTGAGCGCGGTGAGCGGCACGGTGCCGCCGACGGCGAGCCGCCGCACGCGTTCGAAGATCATGGTCTCGTACCGGTTCAGCCCGCTCGGCCGCTCCTCGCGCACGTGCACCGTGGTCTGGAGCGGGTCGTTGCCCGGCTGGCGGAACTCCAGCACGCGCCGCGCCGCGAGGTCGATGAACGTCGACTCGGCGGCGTCCTCGGTCAGCTCCCAGCGCCCGGTGATCATGCTGACCACGGCCGGCGGCTCGGCGCCGCCGAAGTCCTGCGTCGGGGGCGCCGCCGCGATCGGGCGCGGACGGGTGTACAGCAGCGCGCCCCAGAACGCGAGAAACCACAGCCCGAGCCCGGCGGCGCCGATCCCGAGCTCGACCAGCAGGGCCGGGGACACGTCAGAACCGGACGTTGACGTCGGCGCGCTCGGCGCCGGTCGCCTCGAAGTACGGCTGGATCCGGAACCCGCCGATCCCGGCGACGATGTTCGTCGGCAGGGTCTGGATGCGCTGGTTGTAGGTCTGGATCGCGCTGTTGTAGAACTGCCGGGCGTACGCGATCTTCTCCTCGGTCGCCGCCAGCTCGGCCTGCAGCTGCAGGAAGCCCTGGTTGGCCTTCAGGTCCGGGTAGGCCTCGGCCAGCGCGAACAGCCGCCCGAGCGCCTGGGTCAGCATGCCCTCGGCCTCGGCCTGGCGGCCCAGGCCCTGCGGCGCCGCGTGCACCGCGACGTTGCGGGCGGTGACGACCGCCTCGAGCGTCGAGCGCTCGTGCGCGGCGTAGCCCTTGACGGTCTCGACCAGGTTCGGGATCAGCGAGTGGCGCCGCTTGAGCTGCACGTCGATCTGCGCCCACGACGCCTCGACCTGGTTGCGGGCCTTGACCAGCGAGTTGTAGGCGGACACGGCCCAGAGCAGCAGCGCGACGACGAGCACGACGCCGACGCCGAGCACGATGAGAGCTGTCATGGCCGCATGGTGACGCGTGTGAGCTCGACCATGCGGCCAGTGTCGTGGATCTGACCGTACCTAAGGCAAACGCGGACCGGCCTCGCGCTGAGCGGCGAGCCACGTCTCGACGTCGGCGGCGCTGCGGGGCAGGCCGTCGGACAGGTTGCGCGCGCCCGTCGGGGTCACCAGGACGTCGTCCTCGATCCGCACGCCGATGCCGCGCAGCTCGGCCGGCACCAGCTCGTCCTCCGGCTGGAAGTAGAGCCCCGGCTCGACGGTCAGCACATAGCCGGCCTCGACCGTGCCCTCCTTGTAGCGCTCCTTGCGGGCCGAGGCGCAGTCGTGCACGTCCAGGCCCAGCATGTGACCGAAGCCGTGCAGCGTCCACCGACGGTACAGGATGGCCGACCGGTCCATCGCCTCCTCGACGCTGACCGGGAGCACGCCCAGGTCCTTGAGGCCCTCGGCGAGCACCCGCATGCACGTCTGGTGGATGTCGTCGAACGCGACCCCCGGCCGGATCAGGTCGATGCCGGCCTGCTGGGAGCGGTGGACGATGTCGTACACCTGGCGCTGCAGCGGCGTGAACGTCCCCGACACCGGCACCGTGCGCGTCACGTCGGCGGTGTAGAGGTTGCGGTTCTCCACGCCCATGTCCATGAGCAGCAGGTCACCCGGGACGGTCCGGCCGTCGTTGCGCATCCAGTGCAGGATCGCCGCGTGGGCGCCGTTGCCGACGATCGAGCCGTAGCCGACCGCGTTGCCGTCGTGCCGCGCCCGCAGGCCGAACACGCCCTCGACGAGCCGCTCGCTCACCGACCGGTCGGCCGGCAGGATCCGGGCCACGTCCTCGAAGCCGCGCACGGTCGCGTCGATCGCGTCCTGCAGCTGCTCCACCTCCCAGGCGTCCTTCACCAGGCGCAGCTCGGAGAGCACCTGGGCCAGCTCCTGGTCGCGCTCGGGCGCGCCGGTGCGCACCTGCGCGTCGACGAACGGGTCGTAGCCGCGCAGGACCCGGGTGCGGCCGGGCGCACACCCGTCGAGCGCGGCCGGCAGCTCGTCGAGGTGCGCGGTGCCCAGCTGCAGCTCGGTCGCCTTCTCGGCGAGCGTGTGCCGGCGGCCGATCCACAGCTCCCCGTAGTTGCGGTCGCGGAAGAACTCGTCGGTGTCGCGCGGGGATCGCGGCCGCAGGTACAGCGTCGCCTCGTGGCCGCCCTCCGTCGGGCGCATCAGCAGCACCGCATCCGGATCGTGCTCACCGGTGAGCCATGCGTGGTCGGAACCGGGCCGGAACGGGTGGTTGGTGTCGTTGCAGCGCACCTTGTCCACGCCGGTCGGGACGACCAGCGTCTCGCCCGGGAACGCGGCCGACAGGTCGGCGCGCCGCTTCGCGTGGTTGGGGGCCTCCGTCCGCGGCGCCGCGTCGAGCCCCGAGTCACGCCAGCCGGTCCGCATGAAGTCGACGAACCGCTCCGGAAAATCCGGGTCGTGTGACTGCTGACCTGCGTCGTTCATCGTGCTCCCTGCCCTCATCGCCGCTGATTCGTGCTCCACCTGCGACCGTACCGCGTGCGAGGATGCAGGCTATGGCGGGACTGCTCACGTTCGTCAGCGCGCGGGGAGACGCGGCGACGCACCGGGATGCGGTCGAGGACGCCCTGGGGCTGCTGCGCCACCGTGGCCCGGACGACCGCCGGGTGGTGGCGACCGACGAGGTCGTGTTCGCCGT
Source organism: Dactylosporangium sucinum (assembly GCF_014647515.1). GTDB lineage: Bacteria > Actinomycetota > Actinomycetes > Mycobacteriales > Micromonosporaceae > Dactylosporangium > Dactylosporangium sucinum. Next base: position 121,543 of record NZ_BMPI01000005.1, read on the forward strand.
GCACCGGCTGGCCGTGACCGACAGCATCGGCGGCGCCCAGCCGCTGTCGTACCCGCCACTGGGCGTGACCGCCGGGCGGTACCTCATCGCGTTCGACGGCGCCGTGCACAACGCCGCCGAGCTGCGCGCCGAGCTCATCGAGCAGCGGGACGCGCGGTTCGTCACCGGGTCGGAGGCGGAGGTGATCGTCGCCGCCTACCACCACTGGGGGCCGAGCGCGGTCAACCGGTTCCGCGGCATGTTCGCGTTCGTGATCTGGGACTCGTCGGCCCGCCGGGCGTTCGGGGCGCGCGACCCCTACGGCATCAAGCCGCTGTACCAGCTGAGCCGGCCCGAGGGCGTGTACCTCGCCAGCGAGAAGAAGGCCCTGCTGCCGTTCGTCGCGGACCCCTCTCGGGTGGATACGGCCAACCTGCAGCACTACCTGACGATGCAGTACGTGCCGGAGCCGGCGACCATGCACCCGGACGTGCGCCGGCTCGGGGCGGGGGAGTCGTTCGTCTACACGCCGGGCGGCCCGCTGGCCAACCGCCGCTACAGCCAGCTCGAGTTCCGCCCGTCCCCGGCCGGTGACGAGGAGGCTCTGGTACAGCGGATCACCGTGGCCCTGCGCGACAGCGTCCACGCGAGCTTGAAGGCCGACGCGCCCGTCGGCGCCTTCCTGTCCAGCGGCATCGACTCGACCGCGATCGTCGCCCTGGCCGCCGAGGTCGACCCGCACCTGCGCACCTACACGGTCGGCTACGACGACGAGCAGTTCTCCGAGATCGCCGTGGCCGAGCAGTCCGCCCGGGTGCTCGGCGTGCCGCTCACCGCAACCGTCGTGACGCCCGCCGACTTCATGCAGGCGCTGCCGCGCATCGTCTGGCACCTCGACGACCCGGTCGCCGACCCCGCCCTGGTGCCGCTGTACTTCCTGGCCGAGCGGGCCGCCCGCGACGTCACCGTGGTCCTCGGCGGCGACGGCGCCGACGAGCTGTTCGGCGGCTACCCGATCTACCGCGAGCCGCTCTCCCTGGCCACGGTCAGCCACCTCCCCGACTCCATGCAGCGCGGCCTGCGCGCCGTCGCGCGGGTCATCCCGCAGGGCATGAAGGGCAAGAGCTTCCTGGAGCGCGGCACGACGCCGATCGAGGAGCGGTACTACGGCAACGCGCGCATCTTCACCGACGAGGAGAAGGCCGCGCTGCTGCGCCACTATGAGCCGGACATCCGGCACACCGACGTCACCGGGCCGGTCTTCAAGGAGGCGAGCGCCCTCGACGACGTGACGACCATGCAGTACATCGACCTCTACACCTGGCTCCGGGGCGACATCCTGGTCAAGGCCGACCGGATGACCATGGCCCACTCGCTGCAGCTGCGCACCCCGTTCCTCGACCGGGCCGTGTTCGAGGTCGCGGCCACCCTGCCGAGTGAGCTCAAGGTGCCCCCGCGCTCCCACGAGACGAAGGCCGCGCTGCGCCGCGCCCTGGCCGGCGTGGTCCCCGCCGCCATCGCGAGCCGGAAGAAGCTGGGCTTCCCGGTGCCGATCCGGCCGTGGCTGCGCGGCGAGATGTACGACTGGGCCCACGGCCTGCTCGACACCTCCGGCGCCGGCGACCTGCTGGACCTCGACGTGGTCCGCGGCCTGCTGCGCGCGCACCGGAAGAAGGAGGCCGACCACAGCCGCAAGCTGTGGACCGTGCTGGTCTTCTGCGTCTGGCACGCGGTGTTCGTGACGCGCACGCTGCGTCCGGGCCCGGGTTATTTCGCTGGTGAGGATGATCAGGATCCCCGTCATCGGGCGCAATTGCACCTACCGTGAGCGGCGATGCTGCTCAAGTTCCGCGTCCAGAACTACCGCTCCGTCCGCGACATCCAGGAGATCACCCTGCTCGCCGACGGCGGTTTCTCCGGCTTCTCCGTATCCCTGGCCCACGGCGGCGCGATCCGCGTCTCGCCGCTCGTGGGCGTGTTCGGCGCGAACGCCAGCGGCAAGTCCACGGTCCTGCGCGCCCTGGCCACGCTGCGCTCGCTCGCGGCCGCCGGGAGCGATGCCCGGGAGGTCACCCGGCGGTTCGAGCCGTTCCAGCTCGATCCGGCGGCCCGCATCCTGCCCACCCGGTTCGAGATCGAGTTCATCCTGGACGGCATCCGCTACGTCTACGGCTGCGCGTACAAAACGGGCGAAATCGCGGCAGAGTGGCTCCATGCCCACGACCAGCTCCGCCGCCGGGTGTGGTTCGAGCGCGACCGCACGGGTGTGCGCAGCCTGCCCCAGGCGCGATTGGACGCGTTGTGTACCGCGCTCGACCCGACGACCACACTGCTCGCCCTCGGCGCCGACGCCGAGGACCCCGGCCTGGCCCCCATCGCCCGCTGGCTGGCGGGCATCCGCCAGGTGCGCATCGCCGCCGGCGCCCGCCTGGTCGGCGGCCTCGACCACCTGGCCTCCCGCTGGTCCGACCAGCTGACCCTGCTGCTGACCCGGGCCGACCTGGGCATCGCGGGCGTCGACACCAGCGCCTCGACGGTCCGGCTCGTGCACGAGGGCCGGACCGGGCCGCAGCCCCTGGGCTCGTACGTCGAGTCGGACGGCACGATCGCCTGGCTCGACCTGCTCGCCGAGCTGCTGCCGGCCCTGGACAACGGCGGCGTGCTCCTGGTCGACGACCTCGACGCCATCCTGCACCCCGGCCTGGCGGCCGAGGCGCTGCGCCTGCTCCGCGATCGGGACCTGAACCAGGCCCGCGCGCAGCTCGTGTTCACGGCCCGCGCAATACCGCCCGCCAGCGAGGGGGCGGAGGTGCTGGAGCCGTCGCAGTGCTGGTTCACGGTCAAGGGCCCGGACGGGGCGACGTCGTTCGTGCGCTCCGCGGGCCCGCCGGGGCTGAGCCCGGGGGAGCTGGCCCGAGAGTTGTGGCTGGCCAAGCACCGCCCGGCGCGGTGATGGCCGGCTGCGCCGGCCGCTGTGTTGCTCCGCTGTTTCCCGCCCTCCGCTCTCCCCGTCTCTCTGATTCCGCTTTTCCCGGTTCCCCACGCTTTTCGGCTTTCCGTGGACCTTGGCGCGGCGGCTTGTGGCTGGCCAAGCGGTGACCGGCACCGTGATACTGGCCCGGTGACGGGTTACGCGGTGGTGCTCGGTGAGGCGTTGGTCGATCTGCTCGAGGAGCCGTCGGGAGACTCGGTGATCTACCGCCCCGCGGTGGGCGGCGCCCCGTTCAACGTCGCGGTCGGCATCGCCCGCCTGGGTGCCCCGGCCCGGTTCCTCGGCTCCTTCGGCGACGACCCGTGGGGCGCCCGCCTGCTGGCCTACCTCTCCTCGGTCGGCGTGGGCACGGCGGCCGCGGTGACGGTCCCGGGCGTCGCGACCACGCTGGCGGTGACGACGTTCGAGGGCCACGAGCCCTCGTTCCGCTTCTACGGCGACTCGTACGCCCGCTACGACGCGCCCGACATCGACACCGATCTCATCGCGGGTGCCGGCCTCCTGTACTGCGGCTCGATGGCCCTCCTCTCCCCACCGGTCCTGGCCGCGGCCCGCCGGGCCTGGTCGGTGCCGGGCCCCGTCCGCGTCTTCGACCCGAACGTCCGCCCGATCGTGGGCCTGAACCCGGACGTGGTGGCCGAGTTCGCCACCACGGCCGACCTGGTGAAGCTCTCGTCGGCCGATGCGCTGGCCCTGTGGGGCGAGTCTCCGGAGTCGGCCGCCGGCCGCCTGCTGGACCTGGGCGCCGGCGCGGTCGTGGTGACGATCGGCAGCGCGGGCGCCCTGGTGGCATCGACCGCCGGCACGGTACGCGTCCCGCCCGCCCGCATCACCCCGGTCGACGCGACCGGCGCCGGCGACGCCACGATGGCGGGGCTGTCCTGGGGCATCCTGACCCAGGGCCTGCCGGCCGACCTGGGCAGCTGGGCGGTACTCACCCGGGTCGCCGTCCACGTGGCCGGCCTGGTCTGCGAGTCCCGCGGCGGCGCCGTCTCGATGCCGACGCTGCCCGATCTCCGCGCCCGCTTCGTAGACCTGGCCGTGTAGCCGCGTCGCTTGCCCCGCTCTCCTCGCTGCTGGGTCCCGCCTCGGACCGGACCGCTCTCCTTTCTGCTGGGTCCCGCCTCGGGCCGGACCACTCGCCGAGGTGGAGTCCCGTTCGTAAACTGGCTGGTGTGACCCCGGGCCAGCTCGACCGCCACCTGTTGACGAGCAAGCTGACGGCCGCAGCCATTGCCCTGGTCCTCGTCGCCCTCCGGGTGACGTACGAGTTCGCCGTCACCCCGCAGAACACCCCGCTCTGGCTGGCGATAGCCCTCCTCCTGGCCCCGATCGTCATCCTGGCCGCCGCCTTCATCGCCTTCGGCATAGCGTTCCGGTCGGTGGCGCACCCGCTGGCCCTCCGGATCCGGGAGAACGCCTTCGTGGCCCCCGGCTCCCCGGTCTGGCAGGGCCGGATGGCCATGGGCTGGGCGCTGCTGGGCACCCTGTTCCTGGAGAGCGACCCGGCCCTGCCGCTGGGCGTGCGCATCGCCATCAACGCGGTCGCCGCCCTGATCATCGCCGCGGCCGCCGTCCCCCTCCTGCGCGGCCCGCGCATCATCGTCAGCCCGTCAGGCCTGACCATCCGCGCCGGCGGCCGCCGCAAGGTGACGTGGGACGAACTGGTCCGAGTCCCGGCGGCCCCGCTCCCGCTGACCGTGCGCTCCCCGAAGCTCGCCCTCAGCATCCGCCGCCCCGGCCACCCGGACCCCGGCTGGCTCCTGATCCCGCTCGAACTCCTGGCCGTCGAGCCGGTCTTCCTGGGCACGGTCGTCGAGCACTACGTCGAACACCCGGCCAACCGCCCGGCCATCGGCACCCCGGAGGAGTACACCCGAGTCACCGGCCAGCCCACCACTCCCTGACCGCCGGACTCGTGCCGCGCGCCGCCGGTTGCCGGCACCGCGCGGCACCTCCTCGTGTGCGCGTTGAACCCCGGTCAGGACACGGCTACAGCCAGAACGTGTCGTGCTCCAACATGAACGCGGCGCGCTCCTCGTCGGTCAGCTTGCCCAGGTCGGGCAGCCCTTCGAAGTACGCCTCCCGCGGTGCCCCGGGCGCGAAGTGCAACAACATCGAGGCCGGCTCGCCGGACTCGTTCCGGAAGCCATGCACCCCACCCTCCGGAACGTGCACGAAGTCGCCGGGCACCGTGTCGATCCACCGCTCGCCGTCGTAGATCCGGATCGTCCCACGCAGGATGTAGAACGACTCCGAGATCGACCGGTGGAAGTGCGGTTCGGGCCCGCTCGGCTGCGGTCCCATCTCCCAGCGGTACAACCCGAACTGCCCGTGTGTCGTGGCCCCGGTCGCCAGGTAGTGCACCGTGTTGCCGTTGGCATAGGTCCACTCGGGCGGCGCGTCGGCCGGTCGGTAGGTGGCGCTCTGTTCCCCGGACTCCCCGAGATACCGGGGTGGCGGATAGGACATACGCTCACAATACGCTCCGAACCTTCCGGGCCGCGGCCACGACGTTGGCCAGCGCCGCCTCCACCTGCTCGTACGTCCGCGTCTTCAGCCCGCAGTCCGGGTTCACCCACAGCCGCTCGGCCGGCACGTGCCGCAGCGCGTTCCGCAGTCGCGCCGTCACCTCGGCGACGTCCGGGATGCGCGGCGAGTGGATGTCGTACACCCCCGGCCCGAGCCCTCGCCCGAACCCCTGCACCGCCGTCCCCGACCGCGCCGACTCGATGCTCGTGACGTCGGCGTCGAGCGCGTCGATCGCCGCCAGCACCTCGTCGGCGTTGCTGTAGCACAGATGCGTGTGGATCTGCGTCGCGTCGCCGGCGCCCCCGGTCGCCCACCGGTACGCCGCCACGGCCCACTCCAGGTAGCCCGCCTGCTCCTCCCGCCGCAGCGGCAGCAGCTCCCGCAACGCCGGCTCGTCGACCTGGATCACCCGGATGCCGGCGGCTTCGAGGTCCTGCACCTCGGCGCGCACCGCCTCGGCGACCTGCATCGTCACGTCCCGCAGCGGCAGGTCGTCGCGCACGAAGCTCCAGGCCACGATCGTCACCGGCCCGGTCAGCATGCCCTTGACGGGCTTGTCGGTGAGCGACTGCGCATACCGCGCCCACCGCACCGTGATCGGCGCGCTCCGCCGGACGTCGCCGTGCAGGATCGGCGGCCGCGTGCACCGCGACCCGTACGACTGCACCCACCCGTTGCGCGTCACCGCGAACCCGTCGAGGTGCTCCGCGAAGTACTGCACCATGTCGTTGCGCTCCGGCTCGCCGTGCACGAGCACGTCGATCCCGAGCCGCTCCTGCACCTCGACGACCCGCCGGATCTCCGCCCGCACCAGCTCCTCGTACTCCGCCTCGCCCCGCGCCCCGGCCGCCACCTCCCGCCGCGCCGCCCGCAGCGCCCCCGTCTGCGGGAACGAGCCGATGGTCGTCACCGGCAGGACCGGCAGTCCCAGGTCGCGCTGCGCCAACGCCCTGACCTCGTACGGACTCCGCTCCGCGCGCCCGTTCCGCTCCGTAGGCACCCCGCCTTCCCGGCGGTTGAGCAGCTCGACCCGCAGCTCGTGCACGCCCGGCGAGCCCCCCACCGCCGCGGCGACCGGAACCGGCCCCGGCTTCGGCCCGAGCCGCGCCAGCTCGACCACCTCCGCGACCTTCTCCTCCGCGAACGCCAGCCGCCCCGGCAGCACGTCCTCCCCTCGCAGCGAGTACGGCACGTGCAGCAGCGAGCACGACGTGCTCACGCTGGTGGCGTTCGCCCCGGCGAGCAGCGCCCGCGCCGAGTCCGCGTCGGTGCGCCACACCTCGCGCCCGGACACGACCCCGCCGACGACCGTCTTGCCCCGCAGGAGGTCGACGTTCGCCGGCACCCCGTGCGTCAGGTCCAGCGCGACCGCCTCGACGGCCGTGACCGCGAGCGCCGGCAGCGCGTCGGCGATGTCCCCGAAGTACGACGCCACCAGCAGCCGCGGCCGCCGCCCGTGCCCCGCCAGCCTCCGGTACGCATGCCGGACCGCCGGCGACCCACCGTCGGTGACCAGCACCGGCTCGTCCAGCTGCACCCAGGCGACCCCCTCGTCGGCGAGCGCGGTCAGCAGCCGCACGTACACGTCGAGCAGGTCGTCCAGCCGGTCGATCGGCGCGAACCCGGCGGGCGAGCCGGGCGCCGCCTGCGCCAGCCGCAGGAACGTCACCGGTCCCACGACAACCGGCCGGGTCTCGTACCCCAGCTCGCGCGCCTCCCGCACCTCGCCCAGTGGCTTGTCGGCCACCAGCCGGAACCGCGTCCTCGGCCCGATCTCCGGCACGAGGTAGTGGTAGTTGGTGTCGAACCACTTCGTCATCCGCAGCGGCGCGACCCCGTCGGCCCCACGCGCCATCGCGAAGTACGGCTCGGAGCGCTCCCGGAAGCGGTCCGGCACCGCGTCGACGAGCACCGCGGTGTCGAGCACCTGGTCGTACTCCGAGAACGTGTTCGACGGCAGCCCGTCCAGCCCGAGCTGCGCCAGCCGATGCCAGGTGTCCGCGCGCAGCGCCCGCCCGACGCGGTCGAGCCCGGCGCGGTCGATCCGGCCGTCCCAGTACCCCTCCAGCGCGTGCTTCAGCTCACGATCGGGCCCGACGCGCGGGTAGCCGAGGACGGTCGAAGCAGGAAAGTCATCAGTCACGCAGCGCATCCTGGGTGTCGCACCTCCTCCCGTGCCCGATCGATAAGCGGCACCAATAGCCGCCGTCGTGCCCGATACTCGGCTGATGGTCGACGCCCCGCCGCTGCGCGACATCGCGTGCTTCGCGCTGGTCGCCCGCCACCGCTCGTTCTCCCGGGCGGCGGCCGGGCTGGGCATGTCCCAGCCGGCGGTCAGCCAGGCGGTGGCCCGCCTGGAGCGCACGCTTGGCCTTCGGCTCTTCGACCGCACCAGCCGCGACGTCCAGCTCACCGACGCCGGCCGTGCCCTGCTGCAGCACGCCGAGGCCGTGCTCGACCAGGCCGCCGCGTTCACGGCCGAGGCCGCCCGTCTCGCGGTGCCGTCCACGCCGGGCATTCGGCTCGCTTATGCCCCGCTGGTCGGTGGCTTCGCCGCGCGGGTCGCCCGCCGCCTGGCGGCCCGGAAGCCGCCGGTCGACGTCGAGCTCCGCCCGGCCGGCTGGCAGGCGGCCACCCACGAGCTGACCCACGGCCTGTCCTCGGCTGCATTGATGAACACCCCGTTCCCCGCTGGTTGCGCGAGCTCCGCCCGCTTCCACGTCCCACTGACCCACCTGGCCGTGCCGTCCGCCGACCCGCTGTCCTCCGCGGCCCGCGTCTCGCTCGCCCAGGTGCCGAGCCTGCTGCTGCCCCGCGGCCTCCGCCCCGTCCTGACCGGTTCTCCGACGACGGCCTGCGGGCCGCTGCGGCTGGCGCCGGAGGCGGTCGACGACCCCCTGGCGGCGATCGACCTGGTGGCGGCCGGGCGCGGCGCCCTGCCGGTGGCGCAACTGGTCGTCGACACCGTCCGGCGCCCAGATGTCCGATTCGTGCCGCTGGTCGACACCGGCCTGCGCCTGACGTTCGGACTGGTGTGGCCGCCCGAGCGACCGAGCGAGGACCTGATGGCGCTGGTCCAGGCCACGCAGGAGGTGCTGCGGCGCTAGCGCGGCGGCCCGTGACGGTTGCTTCCCGCGCCGGTCGCGGCGCCGTGGCGGTGGAAGCGTGGTGTCCTCGCGCGCACGCCAGGTAAGGTTGTTCACCCGTGACTACCGTCGAGCGCCCCCGCAAGCCCATCCGGACATACCACCCGCGCCGGGGGCGGCTCAGTGGTCGGCACTTCGACGCGCTCCACCGCCTGGCCGACGCGTTCGCGTTCGCCCCCGGCGACCCCGTCGACGTCCTGGAGATCGGCTCCGGCATGGGAGAGGCGACGGTCGAAATGGCCGCGGCCGATCCCGCCCGCCGATACCTGGCCGTCGAGATCCACACGCCCGGGGTCGCCAACCTGCTCTCGCTCATCGAGCAGCACGGCCTGACCAACCTGCGGGTCGTCAGCGTCGACGCGCTCGAACTGCTGCGCACCGACATCCCTCTCGAAAGTCTCGACGCCGTGCATGTGTTCTTCCCCGACCCGTGGCCGAAGGCCAGGCACCACAAGCGCCGCCTGATCCAGCCGGGCCACGTGGCGCTCCTCCGTGACCGGCTCCGCCCGGGCGGCGTGCTGCACTGCGCGACCGACGACGCCGGGTACGCCGAGGCGATGCTGGAGACGCTGACCGCCGACCCGCGGCTGCGCAACCTCCACGACGGCTTCGCACCGCGCCCGCCCCACCGCCCGCTCACGAAGTTCGAGCAGCGCGCCATCCGCGACGGCCGTCCGTCGTTCGACCTGATGTACGTGAAGTCGTGAGCGCCCTCGCGAGCCGCGTCCCGCGCGGCGGCGACCCCGACGCCGTCTTCGACGCCTTCGCCGCCTGGGCCAAGGAGCAGGGCCTCAGCCTGTATCCGCACCAGGAAGAGGCGCTCATCGAGATCGTCTCGGGCGCGAACGTCATCCTGAACACGCCCACCGGCTCCGGCAAGAGCCTCGTGGCGGCCGGCGCCCACTTCGCCGCGCTCGCCGACGACCGCACCACCTTCTACACCGCGCCCATCAAGGCGCTCGTCTCCGAGAAGTTCTTCGCCCTGGTCGAGATGTTCGGCGCCGAGAACGTCGGCATGCTCACCGGCGACGCCAGCGTCAACGCCGACGCGCCGATCATCTGCTGCACGGCCGAGATCCTCGCCAACATCGCGCTGCGCGACGGCGCCGAGGCCGACGTCGGCATCGTCGTCATGGACGAGTTCCACTTCTACGCCGACCCGGACCGCGGCTGGGCGTGGCAGGTGCCGCTCATCGAGCTGCCGCAGGCGCAGTTCGTGCTCATGTCCGCGACCCTCGGCGACGTCAGCCGCTTCGAGGACGACCTGACCCGCCGGACCGGCAGGCCCACCGCCGTGGTGAAGAACGCCGAGCGGCCGGTGCCGCTCATGTTCACCTACTCGATGGACCCGCTGCACGAGACGATCGAGGAGCTGCTGAGCACCCGGCAGGCGCCGGTCTACATCGTGCACTTCACGCAGGCCGCCGCCCTGGAGCGCGCGCAGGCCCTGATGAGCATCAACGTGTCGACGCGGGCCGAGAAGGACATGATCGCCGAGGCGATCGGCAACTTCCGCTTCACCGCCGGCTTCGGCAAGACGCTGTCGCGGCTGGTGCGCCACGGGATCGGCGTGCACCACGCCGGCATGCTGCCGAAATACCGCCGGCTCGTCGAAACCCTCGCCCAGGCCGGCCTGCTCAAGGTGATCTGCGGCACCGACACGCTCGGCGTCGGCATCAACGTGCCGATCCGCACGGTGCTCTTCACCGCCCTGTCGAAGTACGACGGGCAGAAGACCCGCCTCCTGTACGCCCGCGAGTTCCACCAGATCGCGGGCCGGGCCGGCCGCGCCGGCTTCGACACGATCGGCACGGTGGTGGTGCAGGCGCCGGAGCACGTCATCGACAACGAGCGCGCGCTGGCGAAGGCGGGCGACGACCCGAAGAAGCGGCGCAAGGTGGTGCGCAAGAAGCCGCCGGAGGGATCGATCGGCTGGGGCCGGCCGACCTTCGAGCGACTGGTCGAGGCCGAGCCCGAGCCGCTCAGGTCCAGCTTCCAGGTCTCGCACGCGATGCTGCTCAACGTGATCAGCCGGCCGGGCGACGCCTTCCGGGCGATGCGGCACCTGCTCACCGAGAACCACGAGGATGCCCACTCCCAGCGCCGGCTCATCCGCCGGGCCATCGCCATCTACCGGGCGCTGCTCGCCGGCGGCGTGGTCGAGCAGCTCGACGAGCCCGACGAGGAGGGCCGCCGCGTGCGGCTCACCGTCGACCTGCAGATGGACTTCGCGCTGAACCAGCCGCTGTCCCCGTTCGCCCTGGCCGCGATCGAGCTCCTCGACCGCGAGGCGCCGGCCTACGCCCTCGACGTGCTCTCGGTCATCGAGTCCACATTGGACGACCCGCGGCAGGTCCTGTCGGCGCAGCAGTTCAAGGCCCGCGGCGAGGCGGTCGCGGCGATGAAGGCCGACGGCATCGAATACGAGGAGCGGCTGGAGCTGCTCGACTCGGTCACCCACCCGAAGCCGCTCGCGGACCTGCTCGACAGCGCCTACAACCTGTACAAGCAGGGGCACCCGTGGGTCGCCGACTACCAGCTCTCGCCGAAGTCCGTGGTCCGCGACATGTACGAGCGGGCGATGACCTTCGTCGAATACGTCAGCTTCTACAGCCTCTCGCGATCCGAGGGCCTGGTCCTGCGATACCTCGCCGACGCCTTCAAGGCGCTGCGCCAGACGGTGCCGGAGGACGCGCGCACCGAGGAGCTCACCGACGTCATCGAGTGGCTGGGGGAGCTGGTGCGCCAGGTCGACTCCAGCCTCATCGACGAGTGGGAGCGCCTGCGCAACCCCACCGACGAACGGCCGGTCGTGGTCGACGACCGCCCACCGGCCGTCACGCGCAACCTGCGCGCCTTCCGGGTGCTGGTCCGCAACGCGCTGTTCCGCCGGGTGGAGCTCGCGGCGCTGCGCCGCTACGACGAACTGGGCGAGCTGGACGGCGAGCACGGGTTCACCTCCGATGCTTGGCAGGATGCGATCGAGGACTACTTCGAGGAGTACGACAGCCTCGGCGTGGGCCCGGACGCCCGCGGCCCGGCGCTGCTGGTGATCGACCAGAAGCCGGAGCGCTGGCACGTCCGCCAGATCTTCGACGACCCGGCCGGCGACCGTGACTGGGCGATCGTCGCCGAGGTGGATCTGGCCGAGTCGGACGCGCTCGGCGCCGCTGCTGTGCGCGTCGTGTCGGTCGGTCCGGCCTGAGGCCGGCGGTCAGGCGGTGGCGCCTCGCAGCGCCGCCAGAAACCGGCCGGGCTGGGTGAACGCCGCGAAGTGGCTCGCGTCCTCGATGAGGACCAGCGACTTGTGCGGCGCCTCGACCTCGGCGAAGTAGTCGACCGCCGGCTCGGTCAGGGTCACGACGTCACGCGCGCCCTGGAACAGGTGGAACGGGATCTCGAACCGCGTGCCGAGCGATCGGGCGTCGAACGCCATGAACTGCTCGAACATCGCGTCGCGGACCTTGCCGAAACCCTGCAGCCAGGCCATGACGTCGCCCAGTGAGTAGTCGGGCTTGGTGAGCAGCAGCGGGAACAGCAGCTTGAACACGGCGTTGGGTGTGGTCGGGTCGGTGGCCATGCTCCACTGCATCCGCCGGCCCCAGGCCGCGACGTCCCACCCGCGTGGGTCGTCGTCGAGCGCCTCCAGGGCGGCCACGCCCCGCTTGTTGCCGGCGGCGCGGAGCCGCGCGAGGGTGTCCCGGCGCCCCTCGCGCTCGTTGGCGACCATGTCGACGTAGAAGTCGGTGCCCACGTAGGCGCTGAACAGGTCCGGGCGGCGCTGTGCCATCGGCAGGCCCACGATGGTGCCCATCGAGCCGGCCATCAGCACGATCTTGTCCTTGTCCAGGTGGCGGCGGAGCCACTCGGCGACCTCGATGCCGTCCTCGACCATCCGCTCGAAGGTCAGCTCGCCGGCCGGCGGCCAGCCGTTGCGGCGCAGCGTGCGGCCACAGCCCCGGCGGTCCCAGTGCACGACCGTGAAGTGCCGCTCCCACTCGCGCAGGAGCGCCGTGAACACGGAATAGGGCGAGCCCGGGCCGCCGTGCACGACCAGCAGGACCGGGTTGGCCCGGTCCTCGCCGCGGATCTGCAGCCACTGGTCGACCCCGCCGATCGTGACGTAGCGGCTTTCGGCGATGCCGTGCACGCCGTCGATGCGCGCCTCCACGGCGCGGCGGTGCTTGCGAACGGCCCGGTAGGCGAGGGGAGCGGCGGCGGTGGCGGCAGCGGCGGTCGCGACGGATGCGGCGATGAACATGACGTCCTCCGAGGGGATGGCTGCGGTGCGTTGGGCCGACTGTACGAGATTCTCAGACAGATTTGCAAGACAAGTTTTCAAGACGAATTTGCGAGACGGATTTGCGAGACTGTCGTCTCAGACGGTACTGTCACCGCCATGGGAAACCGGGAGAAGCTCCTCGACGGAGCGCTGCAGTGCCTGTTCGAGAAGGGCTATGCCGAGACCACGGCCAGGGACATCGCGACGACCGCGGGTGTGAGCCTGGCCGCGATCGGCTATCACTTCGGCACCACCCAGGCGCTGCTCAGCACCGTGCTTTTCCAGGCGATGGAGCAGTGGGCCGACGAGCTGGAGAACGCCCTGAACGACGAGGGCGACGCCGCGCTCGCGCCGGCTGACCGGTTCGTCGCCATCTGGACGCGGGTGATCGATTCGATCGCCGCCAACCGTGCGCTGTGGACCACGCAGTTCGAGGCGGCCACCCAGGTCGCGCGGGGGCAGGGCCCGGACTGGGACTGGACGGAGGCGCAGGGTGGCGCCCAGGCCGGCCTGGCCGAGCTGTTCCACGGGATCGACGGCGACGAGGAGCCGGAGCTGGCCCGCACGGTGGGTGGCGTCTACCAGGCGCTCATCTCCGGCGTCGTGCTGCAGCACCTCGTGACGCCGGAGCTGGCGCTGAGCGGGCGCGACCTGATCGACGGCTTACGCGCGATCGCCGCCCGACTCGATCCCTAGCAAAAGGTGTAAAGCAGATGGAACGTGGTAGCCCCAAGCGTATGACCGCCAAGGACCGGCAGCTCGCAGCCAGCCGCCGACCGTTCAACGAGGGTGTGCTGACCACCGACCAGGGCATCCCGGTCGAGGAGACCGACAACTCGTTGCGGGCGGGCGCGCGTGGTCCGACGCTGCTTGAGGACTTCCATCTGCGCGAGAAGATCATGCGGTTCGACCACGAGCGCGTCCCCGAGCGGGTGGTGCACGCGCGCGGGTCGGGCGCCCACGGTTTCTTCAAGGTGTACGAACCGCTGGACGAGTACACGACGGCCGACTTCCTGACCGACCCCGACGCCGAGACGCCGGTGTTCGTGCGCTTCTCGACCGTCCAGGGCTCGCGCGGATCCACCGACACACCGCGCGACGTGCGCGGGTTCGCCACCAAGTTCTACACCCGGCAGGGCAACTTCGACCTCGTCGGCAACAACATGCCGGTGTTCTTCATCCAGGACGGCATCAAGTTCCCCGACCTGGTGCACGCGCTCAAGCCCGAGCCGCACCACGAGATGCCGCAGGCGGCGTCGGCCCACGACACGTTCTGGGACTTCGTGTCGCTGCAGCCGGAGACGATGCACCACGTGATGTGGCTGATGTCCGACCGGGCCCTGCCCCGCAGCTTCCGCATGATGCAGGGCTTCGGCGTGCACACCTTCCGGCTGGTCAACGCGCACGGCCGCAGCACGTTCGTGAAGTTCCACTGGACGCCGTCCCTCGGCACGCACTCGCTCGTCTTCGACGAGGCGCAGCTGATCTCGGGCAGGGACCCCGACTTCAACCGGCGCGACCTGTGGGAGGCGATCGACAGCGGGCAGTTCCCGTCCTGGGAGCTGGGCCTGCAGCTAATCCCGCAGGAGCAGGCATACCAGTTCGACGACATCGACATCCTCGATCCGACGAAGATCATTCCCGAGGAGCTCGTGCCGGTGACGCCGGTCGGCCGCCTCACGCTGAACCGCAACCCCAGCAACTTCTTCGCCGAGACCGAGCAGGTCGCGTTCTGCGTCGGCAACGTGGTGCCCGGCATCGACTTCACCAACGACCCGCTGATGCAGGCGCGGCTCTTCTCGTACCTCGACACGCAGCTCACCCGGCTCGGCGGGCCCAACTTCCCGCAGCTGCCGATCAACCGCCCGATCGCCGCCGTCCGCAACCATCAGCAGGACGGCTTCCACCAGCACGAGACGCCGGTGGGACAGGCCAACTACTTCCCGAACTCGCTCGGCGACGACCTGCCGAAGCCGGCCGGCGCGGCCGGGTTCGTGCACTTCCCGGAGGCGGTCGACGGCCCGAAGGAGCGCAAGCGCAGCGAGACGTTCGCCGACCACTACACCCAGGCGACCCTGTTCTGGAACAGCATGTCCGGTTGGGAGAGGGAGCACATCATCTCGGCATACCGGTTCGAGCTCGGCAAGGTGCGGGCCATGCCGATCCGGGTCCGCGTGGTCGAGCACCTCAACCGGATCGACCACGACCTGGCCGTCGCGGTCGCGCACGGCGTCGGCGTCGAGGAGCCGGTGAAGTCGGCCGACAACCACGGCCGCAGCTCGCCGGCGCTGTCGCAGGCCAACACGGCGCGGGACTCGATCATCAGCCGCCGGGTGGCGGTGCTGGTCGCCGACGGCGTGGACGCCCACGCGCTGGCCGCCCTGCGGGACAAGCTGACCGAGCGCGGCGCGGTCGTCGAGCTCCTCGCGCCGGTCGACGGCCGGATCACCACCTCCGACGGGGTGTCGATGGACGTGGACCGGGCGCTGCCGACGATGGCCTCGGTGCTCTACGACGCGGTGATCGTGCCGGACGGCGCGCCGGACCTGGCCACGGACGGGCAGGCGGTGCACTTCGCCGCCGAGGCGTTCAAGCACGGCAAGACCGTCTGCGCGGTCGGCTCCGGGCTTGCCCTGCTGCAGCGCGGCCAGATCCCGTTACCGACGGCGTTGGCCGATCCGGCACTGATCGCGCACGACGCTTGGTCCGACACGTTCGTGTCCGAACTGGTCGCGTCGCTCGCCAGGCACCGCAACTTCGACCGGGACGTCGCGGCGATCCCGGCCTGATCCCGACCCCGGCGGGATGCCGAAGCAGAACCGGGCCGCAGCAGGACAGCGCTCAGGACTGGTTCAGGTGGAGGTAGCCCCGGTGCACGGCGATCAGCGACAACTCCTGGGGGAACGGCGACTTCGCGGCCACCCGGTCGGGTGGGGCGCCGTCCTGGTCACCCTCCCGGATGAGCCAGGCGAGCGACGCGAGCTGCTCGTGCTGGGCCTGCACGAACGAGCGGTCGACCGAGCGTCCGTGGCCGGGGACGACCTGGGTGGTCTCCGCCAGGTGCGGCAGCAGGGCGGCGAGGGTGTCGGGCCACTCGAGGGGGTAGGCGTCGTCGAACTGTGGTGGGCCGCTCTCCTCCACCAGGTCACCGGCGATGACCACGTCGGCGTCGGGGACAAGGACGACCAGGTCACCGGCCGAGTGGCCGCGGCCGAAGTGGCGCAGCTCCACCAGCCGGTCGCCGAGGTCGAGGTCCTGGGCGGTGCGAACGAGGTCGGTCGGCGGGGTGATCGGCACCTCGGCCAGTTCCGCGGCGAGGTCCGGGTAGGCGCGCTGGCACTCGGCTCGCATGGGCTCGCCGTGGTGGGGGCCCAGCAGCACCGCCGTCTCCTCGTGCCCCCAGATCGGGGCCGGGGCGAACACGGCGTTGCCGAAGGTGTGGTCGAAGTGGTGGTGCGTGTTGACGACGGCGAGGGGGAGGTCGGTCACCCGGCGGACCGCGTTCAGCAGGTCGCGGGCCTGGGCGGTGGTCGACAGCGTGTCGACGACCAGCGCCGACTCCCCGCCGACGATCAGGGCGGCGGTCACGTCCAGCACCTTGTGACGCAGGATGTGCACGTTGGAGGCGATCTCGCGCAGGTGGGTCATGAGCGGTCCTCCAGGGCCTTGTTCAGGAACCGCTGGCGATCGACGATGATGCGCTCGACGCGGCCCTCGGCGACGATCTGGCGGCCGTCGCGAACCACGATCTCGAAGACCAGCTTGCGGCCGTCCGTCTTTGCCAGCCGGGCCTCGGCGGTGACCTTGCCGCCGATGGGCGTCGCCGCCTTGTGCTCCAGCTCGACGCGGGTGCCGACCGTGGTGAAGCCCGGGGGCAGGCGGCTCGCCGTCGCGCCGACCGTGGCCGCCTCGGCCAGGGCCAGCACGCGTGGGGTGCCGAGGACCGGCACGTCGCCCGACCCCACCGCCTGGGCGGTGTCGGCGTCGGTGACCTTGAGCTCGACGCGGGTGACGGCGCCCACCCAGGGGGCCGCATCGACCGAGGGGCGCTCGTTCGGCTGCATACTCCCCAGCCTAACGACCGTGCATAACGCGTCGCCGGAAAACCTGACGCACGTCGATAATTGCCGCCATGGAGGAGATCATGCGGTGGGCGGACGAGGGAGGAGTGGTCGTGCTGACCGGGGCGGGCATCTCGACCGACTCCGGAATCCCGGACTTCCGCGGGCCCAACGGGGTGTGGACGCGCGACCCCGAGGCGATGAAGCTGTCCTCGATCGACCATTACGTCGCCGATCCGGACGTGCGGCGCCGTTCGTGGCAGGAGCGGCTGCGCCACCCGGCGTGGACCGCCGAGCCGAATGCCGGACACACGGCGCTCGTGGAGCTGGAGCGGCGCGGCAAGCTCACCGCGATCATCACGCAGAACATCGACGGGCTCCACCAGCGGGCCGGCAGCGACCCCGCCAAGGTGATCGAGCTGCACGGCACGCTCTCGGAGACGGAGTGCCTCGGGTGCGGCGACCGGCGGCCGATGCGCGAGATCCTCGACCGCGTGGAGGGAGGCGAGGACGATCCGGCCTGCGAGGAGTGCGGCGGGATCCTGAAGTCGGCGACGATCTCGTTCGGTCAGCAGATGAACATGGCGACGCTGGAGGCGGCGGCGGAGGCGGCGATGTACTGCCGGACGTTCGTCACCGTCGGGACCTCACTGACCGTCCACCCGGCCGCCGGGCTCGTCGAGGTCGCCCGGAAGCGCGGTGCTCGGGTCGTGATCGTGAACGACGCGCCGACGCCGTACGACGCCATCGCCGACCGCGTCGTCCGCGAGCCGATCGGTGTCGTCCTGCCCCTGATCGCCGGAGGCGCCGACGCCTGAAAGACCGCCCGGCACCATCGGGATCGGCGCCGCCGGCTGCCCGGCCTCTGGAGAGGACGGCGGGGCCGCGGGGAACGGCCCGGAAAGGGACGGTGGGGCCGCGGGGGACGGCCCGGAAAGGGGCGGCGGGGCCGAGGGGGATGGCCCGGCATGCGGCGGCGGGGCCGCGGGGAAGGGCCCGGAATGGGACGGCGAGGCCGCGGGGAACGGCCCGGAGTCGGACGGCGGGGCCGCGGAGGAAGAGGGGGAAGAGCGGGAAGACAGGCCGGCAGGGGAGGGAAACGGCGCAGCGGTAGGCAGCCCAGAAGAGGACGGGAACGGCGCGGCGGCAGGAGACGAGGTCGCCGGAGGGTCACCCCAGGCCGACGCGGAGACGGCCGAGGAAGGAGGGCCAGCCGAGGAAACAGCAGCAGCCGCCGCCACAGCGCGCGCCCGGGACAAGAACGTCTGCCGCGCGGCCCGCGAGCGCCTCGCCAGGTCGTCCGCCAGCGCATAAGCGTCCAGCGCGTCCCGGTGCCGGGCCACGGCATGCAGGCCGCCCGCTGTGTCCACGTGGACCGTGGCCAGGGTGAGGAGGCGTTGCAGCGGGCCCTGCGTGACCCGGACGCTCTGCACGCGGGCCAGGGGGACCGCCACCAGTTCGCGGGTCAGTACCCCCTCGCGGACCGCCACCACGTCGTCGGTGACGCCCACGCCGATGCGGGACCAGGCCAGGGGAGCCAGCCAGCGGGCCCGGCTCGGCGGGCCCGTCACCGGGACCGCGGTGGCGTCGATGGCGGCGTGGTGGGGGCGGAGGGTGACGGCGACGCCCAGTACCATCGCCGCGACCCCGGCGGTGTCGGCGGACGCGGCGACGGGCACCAGCGTGCCCGCCCGCAGCTGCTCCTCGCCGTCGCCGCCGTAGCCGGCGACGTCGATGCGGGCGCGGGACCAGCCGGGGGCCCGCCACAGGAGCGGCCAGGTGATTTTCAGGCCCTGGACGCGCCGCGGCGGGACGGTCTGGCTGCGCTTGTTGAGGAGGCCCTGGCGGACGCGGAAGACGGCGGCGTCCACGCCCAGGTGGAAGTCCCACTCGTCGAGGACGCGGCGGACGGGGACCTGGAAGGCGCCCAGGAAGGCCGTGACCGTGCTGGCGGCGCCGATGATGGTCCAGGTCGGGTCGAGGGTCGCCTGCCAGATGACGAACGCGGCGCCGACGGGCACGGCCAGGGCCTGCGGCGTGAGGAGCTGGGCCAGGAGCAGGCGGCGGTTGAGCGCGGTGAAGACCGGGCGCTCGCGGGAGACCGGGTCGGGGGCGACGCCCGTGGCCAGGCCGAGCAGGCGGCCGCGCAGCTCGCTGGCGCCGGCCACGGTCAGGTACGCGAGCGGCGCCTCCGTCTTGCCCGCCCCGATGACCTCCAGGCGCAGCTCGGCCAGGCCGAAGACGCGGGCCAGAGCCGGGCGGACGATGTCGATGGCCTGGACGCGTTCGAGCGGGATCGTGCGGGTGCGCCGCGACAGGAGGCCCTCGTGGACCCGCAGCTCGCGGCCGACGACCTCGTACCCGGTGACGAGCCAGATGACCGCCGACACGAGCACGGCCACGATCAGGATGCCCGCCATGGACGCCAGCCAGCCGAGCGGGCCCAGGTCGCGCAGGCCCTGCCACGAGATGACGACGGCCGCGGCGGCGACCAGCTTGGCGCCGCGGACCAGGGGCGTCAGCGGATGCAGACGCTGGCGGTTCACAGGCCCTCTTCGCGGATCTCGCCGAGCGCGGCGAGCCGGTCGCGCAGCCGGGTGGCCTCGGCGGCGTCGAGGCCCGGCACGGTGGCGTCGCTCGCGGCCGCGGCCGTGTGCAGCGTCACGGTCGCCAGGCCGGCGGCGCGCTCCAGCGGACCGGCGCTCACATCGACGAACTGCATCCGTGCGTACGGCACGATCGACAGCCGCCGGATCAGCAGCCCGTGCCGGACCAGCAGGTCGTCGGCCCGTTCGGCATAGCCCCAGGCCCGCAGCGAGCGGCGCAGGAAGGCCGCGCGCACGATGCCGAGGACGAGGATCACCGGGGCGGCCGGCAGGAACCAGGCCGAGAACAGCAGGCCTGCGATGAGCGCACCCAGGACGAGGATCACGACCCAGAGCGCCAGCACGCAGACCCGCACCAGGAAGTACCGCGGCGAAATCGGCCGCCAGGCCACGGTGTCCGGCCACGGGCGGAGCGGATCGGGAGCCACCGTCACTCTTCGAGCCTATCCCGATCATCGATCGGCACGGTCTCCCGCAGGAACCCGCGGGCGTCCAGGAACGCCGAGAGCGACTCCCGATGATCGGGGCAGGCCAGCCAGGTCTTGCGCCGGTCGGGCGTGTGCAGCTTCGGGTTGTTCCAGCGCAGCTGCCAGGCAGCGGGCGCACGGCAACCCTTGGCGGAGCAGATCAGCGGATCCACGCGGGCCAGTCTGCCAGCGACGCGGAGGAGGATGAGCGCCGGGCGGCCACGGGGGAAGCCGCCCGGCGACGGGGTGAATCGTACCCACCTCGGTACGGGTGGTGTCCAGTCACCCGAGGTGTCCGATGACAAAAATCGCCACGGTCGATAGCCACATATCCGAAATATCACACTAAAAGAAACTCCCAGAAGGCTCCCAGCGGCGCCGGATCGCTGCGGGTGTCCGGACATGCGACGCTAGGCTCGGAACCACACACCTACGCGTGGAGGACCGGTGACCCAGCCGAGCAACCCCGTCTCGACACCCGCACAGGACGCGACCGTGCTCGAGCGTGCCCTCTTCGAGGTGAAGAGGGTCATCGTCGGTCAGGATCGCATGATCGAGCGGATGTTCGTGTCGTTGCTCAGCCGCGGCCACGTCCTCCTCGAAGGCGTCCCCGGCGTCGCCAAGACCCTCGCCGTCGAGACGCTGGCCCGGGTCGTGGGCGGCACGTTCTCCCGCATCCAGTTCACCCCCGACCTGGTGCCCGCCGACATCGTCGGCACGCGGATCTACCGGCAGTCGAGCGAGAAGTTCGACGTCGAGCTCGGCCCCGTGTTCGTCAACTTCCTGCTCGCCGACGAGATCAACCGTGCGCCGGCCAAGGTGCAGTCGGCGCTGCTGGAGGTCATGGCCGAGCAGCAGGTCTCGATCGGCGGCGAGAGCTACGACGTCCCGCGGCCCTTCCTGGTCATGGCCACCCAGAACCCGATCGAGCAGGAGGGCGTCTACCCGCTGCCCGAGGCCCAGCGCGACCGGTTCCTGATGAAGATCCAGGTCGGCTACCCGAGCGACGCCGAGGAGCGGGAGATCGTCTACCGGGTGTCGGTGAAGACGCCCGACCCGGTCGCGGTGCTCACCACCGAGGAGCTGATGGGGCTGCAGGCCAAGGCCGACGACGTGTTCGTGCACAACGCGCTCGTCGACTACGCGGTGCGGCTGGTCGTCGCCACCCGGGCGCCGGCCGAGCACGGCCTGGCCGACGTCGCGCAGCTCATCCAGTACGGTGCGAGCCCCCGTGCCTCGCTGGGCATCGTGCGGGCGTCCCGCGCCCTCGCCCTGCTCCGGGGCCGGGACTACGCGCTGCCGCAGGACGTGCAGGACATCGCGCCCGACATCCTGCGCCACCGGCTGGTGCTGTCCTACGACGCGCTCGCCGACGACATCCCGGCCGACGACATCGTGCGCCGCGTGCTGGCCGCCGTGCCGCCGCCGACCGTCGCGCCCCGCCAGCAGGCCCAGGCGGTGTCCGGTCCCCCGCAGACGACGACGATCACGACGTGGCCCGGCCGTTGAACCAGCAGATGGAGCGTCAGGACGCCCGCGCCGAGGTCGTCCTCAACCGCATGCAGCTGCTCATCACGCGCAAGCTCGACGGGCTGCTGCAGGGCGACTACCTCGGCCTGCTGCCCGGGCCGGGGACCGAGGCGGGTGAGTCGCGGGAGTATCGCCCCGGCGACGACGTTCGGCGCATGGACTGGCCCGTCACGGCCCGCACGACGCTGCCGCACGTGCGCCAGACGGTCGCCGACCGCGAGCTGGAGGCGTGGCTCGCCGTCGACCTGAGCGCGAGCCTCGACTTCGGCACGGCGCGGTATCTCAAGCGCGACCTCGCCGTCGCCGCGGCCGCCGCGGTCTCGCACCTGGTCGTGCGGGGCGGCAACCGCGTCGGCGCCGTGGTGGGCACCGGCAGCGCCCTCACCCGGATGCCCGCCCGCCCCGGCCGCAAGGACGCCCAGGGCCTGCTGCGCGCGATCGCCCACACCCCACCGCAGCCCGGCCGGGCCGACCTCGGCGCGCTCATCGACATGCTCAACCGCCCGCCGCGGCGGCGCGGCCTCGCCGTGGTCATCTCCGACTTCATGACCCCGGTCGCCCAGTGGGCCCGCCCGCTGCGCAAGCTCGGCGTCCGCCACGACCTGCTCGCCGTCGAGGTCGTCGACCCGCGCGAGCTGGAGCTGCCCAACGTCGGGGTGATCGCCCTCGTCGACCCGGAGACGGGCCGGATGCATGAGGTGCAGACCGCCGACCCGAAGCTGCGGCACCGCTACGCGCACGCGGCCGCCGCCCAGCGGGGCGCCATCGCCGGCGCCCTGCGCGGCGCCAACGCCGCGCACCTGCGCCTGCGCACCGACTCCGACTGGCTGCTCGACATCGTCCGGTTCGTCGCAGCCCAGCGCCACGCCCGAACCCGAGGTACGACTCGATGATCCGTTTGCTCTCGCCCTGGTGGCTGCTTTCCCTGCTGCCCGTCGCCGCCGTCATCGGCGTGTACGTCTGGCGGCAGCTGCACCGGCGCGCGTTCGCCGTGCGGTTCACCAACGTCGACCTGCTCTCCAGCCTGGTGCCCAAGGGCATCGGCCCGCGCCGGCACATCAGCGCCGCCGCGTTCCTGCTGAGCCTGTTGGTGCTCGGCTTCGGCCTGGCCCGGCCGTCGTACGACAGCAAGGAGCCGCTGGAGCGGGCCACCATCATGCTGGCCATCGACGTCTCCCTGTCGATGCAGGCGACCGACGTCGCGCCGACGCGCATCGACGCGGCCAAGTCGGCCGCGACGGACTTCGTGAAGCAGCTGCCGGCGTCGTTCAACGTCGGCATCGTCTCGTTCGCGAAGACGGCGAGCGTGCTGGTGTCGCCGACGAAAGAGCGCTCCGCGGTACTGCAGGCGATCGACGGCCTGACGCTGCAGGAGTCGACGGCGACCGGCGAGGCCGTGTTCACCAGCCTCGACGCGATCCGGACCGTGCCCGCGGACGGCGCCGCCGGCCCGCCGCCGGCCCGCATCGTGCTGCTCTCCGACGGGTTCCGCACCGCCGGCCGCTCGCTGGAGGACGCGTCCGCGGCCGCCGCGGCGGCGAACGTGCCGGTCTCGACGATCGCGTTCGGCACCGACGAGGGCGTGGTGCGCATCGGCAACACCCCGCAGCGGGTGCCGGTCGACCGGCCGTCGCTGCAGAAGGTGGCCGAGGTCACCAAGGGCTACTTCTACGAGGCGGCCAGCAAGGAAGAGCTCAAGCGCGTCTACACCGACATGGGCAGCTCGATCGGCTACCGGACGAAGCCGCGCGAGATCACCCAGTGGTACCTGGGCATCGGTTTCCTGCTGGCCCTGGCCGCGGGCGGCCTGAGCCTGCTCTGGGGATCCCGCCTGCCATAAGCGAGCGAGCGTGGCTAGTGGGCGCCGACCATGAAGAAGAGGGCGGCGACCCACAGTGCGGCCAGGAAAAAGCCAACGGGCGCGACGAAGCGGCTCACGACATGCTCCCAACGGTGGTTGTCTCAGGGGTGGAGAACAAGCACGCGGACAGCCGTGGGCGGATCCTCAGACCAGGACCGGCACACGACTGGAGGGATCGCTACTTCGCACAGCGATCACCTCCAGGGAGCAGCTGCCGTACCGGACGGGCAGCGTTGGGCACGCGTTGGGCACGCGGCGCCATCCATCGTACTGCCCGCCGTCGCGCCGAGCGAGTTGGCTTCTACCATCCGGTAACGCCTAATCTCCGTACTGCACAACCGACTCGAAAGGCGGCAACCCGTGGCGAGGACCGTGCTGGTCACCGGCGGCAACCGGGGCATCGGACTGGCGATCGCGCAGGCGTTCGCCAAGCAGGGCGACCGGGTGGCGGTGACGCACCGTGGTTCCGGCGCTCCCGAGGGTCTCTTCGGCGTGCAGTGTGACATCACCGACTCGGCCGCCGTCGACGCCGCGTTCACCACGGTCGAAAACGAGCTCGGGCCGGTCGAGGTCCTCGTCGCCAACGCCGGCATCACCCAGGACACGCTGCTGCTGCGCATGAGCGACGAGCAGTTCACCGACGTCCTGGACACCAACCTGACCGGCTCGTTCCGCTGCGCCAAGCGGGCCGCGACCAAGATGCTGCGCGCCCGCTGGGGCCGGATCATCTTCATCTCGTCGGTCGTCGGCCTCTACGGCAGCCCCGGCCAGGTCAACTACGCCGCCTCCAAGGCCGGCCTGGTCGGCATGGCCCGGTCGATCACCCGCGAGCTGGGCAGCCGCAACATCACCGCCAACGTGGTCGCCCCCGGCTTCATCGAGACCGACATGACGGCCGTGCTGCCGGAGGCCACGCAGGCTGAGTACAAGAAGTCCATCCCGCTCGGCCGCATGGCGAAGCCGGAAGAGGTCGCCGGCGCGGTGACCTGGCTCGCCAGCGACGCCGCGGGCTACATCACCGGCGCCGTCATTCCCGTCGACGGCGGCCTTGGCATGGGCCACTGAGGTCACGAAGGGTTTGAACATGGCTGGACTTCTCGAGGGCAAACGCCTGCTCGTCACCGGCATCATCACGGAGCAGTCGATCGCCTTCTCCGCCGCGAAGCTCGCCCAGGAGCAGGGCGCCAAGGTCGTGCTCACCGGCTTCGGCCGCCTCTCGCTCGTCGAGCGGATCGCCAAGCGCCTGCCGCAGGAGGCGCCGGTCATCGAGCTCGACGTGACCAACAAGGAGCACCTCGACGGCCTGGCCGACAAGGTCCGGGAGCACGTCGACGGCCTCGACGGCGTCCTGCACTCGATCGGCTTCGCGCCGGCGTCGTGCCTCGGCGGCGGCTTCCTCGACGCCCCGTGGGAGGACGTGGCGACCGCGGTCCACGTGTCGACGTTCTCGTTCAAGTCGCTCGCCGTGGCCTGCCTGCCGCTGCTCGGCCCGGGCAGCGCCGTCGTCGGGCTCGACTTCGACGCCAGCAAGGCCTGGCCGGTGTACGACTGGATGGGCGTGGCCAAGGCCGGCCTGGAGTCGACGTCCCGCTATCTCGCCCGCGACCTCGGCCCGCGCGGCATCCGCGTCAACCTGGTCGCCGCCGGCCCGCTGCGCACCATGGCCGCCAAGTCCATCCCCGGCTTCGCCGTGTTCGAGGACTCGTGGGCCAAGACCGCGCCCCTCGGCTGGGACCTCAACGACCAGGTGGCCGCGGCCAAGGCGTGCTGCGCGCTGATGTCCGACTGGTTCCCGGCCACGACCGGCGAGATCGTCCACGTCGACGGTGGGTACCACGCGGTCGGATCGTCCTGACCCGCTTGCAACAATGGGGGACGTGGCTTATGACGCGTTCCTCCTGGTCTCGTTCGGCGGTCCGGAAGGGCAGGAGGACGTCCTGCCCTTCCTGGAGAACGTGACGCGCGGGCGCGGCATCCCGCGCGAGCGCCTGGAGACCGTCGCCGAGCACTACCGGCACTTCGGCGGCGTCTCGCCGATCAACGCGCAGTGCCGCGAGCTGCTGCAGGCCCTGGACCTCGACCTGCCGGTCTACTGGGGCAACCGCAACTGGCACCCGTTCCTGGAGGACACGGTCCGCCAGCTGCGCGACGACGGCGTCCAGCACGCGCTCGCGTTCGTGACCAGCCCGTTCGGCTCGTTCTCGTCGTGCCGTCAGTACCTGGACGACATCGCGAAGGCCCGCGCGAACGTCGAGGGCGCCCCGCAAATCGACAAAATCCGGCATTATCACGATCATCCCGGATACATCGCTCCGCACGCCGACGCGGTCCGCGCGGCGCTCGCCCAGCTCCCGTCCCGCATGGCCGCCCGCCTGGTCTTCACCGCCCACTCGATCCCGACGGCCATGAACGACTCGAGCGGACCGGACGGCAAGCGATACGAGGCCCAGCTGCGCGAGACCGCCGCCCTGGTCGCCGCCGAGGCCGCCCCCGAGCTGCCCTGGGACCTGGTCTGGCAGAGCCGCTCCGGCTCGCCGCACGTCCCCTGGCTCGAGCCGGACGTCAACGCCCACCTCGAGCACCTCGCCGAGCAGGGCGTGACCGAGGTCGTGGTGAGCCCGATCGGCTTCATCTCCGACCACCTGGAGGTCGTGTGGGACCTCGACGAGGAGGCCCGCGCCACGGCCGCCCGCCTGGGCCTGGCCTACGTCCGTGCCGCCACCCCCGGCACCGACCCGAGGTTCGTGGCGATGATCCGACAGCTCGTGGACGAGCGCGTGCTTGCTCACAGTAATGTGCGTCACGCGCTCGGCACCGTCCCGACCTGGGACTTCTGCCCCGCCGACTGCTGCGTGTCACCAAAGCGCGCATAGGATCGAAACGTTGTTGAGGGAAGATGTTGCGCGTGAGAGAACGCAAGCCCATCGAGTCCTGGCTCACCGACATGGACGGAGTCCTCGTGCACGAGGGCGTCCCCGTCCCCGGCGCACCGGAGTTCGTCAACCGGCTGCGCTCATCCGGCAAGCCCTTCCTGATCCTGACGAACAACTCGATCTACACCGCCCGTGACCTCCAGGCCCGGCTGCGCAGAATCGGCTTCGACGTCCCCGAGTCCGCGATCTGGACCTCCGCGCTGGCCACGGCGCAGTTCCTGGACACCCAGCGCCCCGGCGGCACGGCGTATGTCATCGGCGAGGCGGGCCTGACGACGGCGATGCACGAGGTCGGCTACATCCTGACCGACACCGAGCCGGATTATGTGGTCCTCGGCGAGACGCGGACGTACAGCTTCGAGGCCATCACCACGGCCATCCGCCTGATCAACGACGGCGCCCGCTTCATCTGCACCAACCCCGACGCGACCGGCCCGTCCAACGAGGGCGCCCTCCCCGCCTGCGGGGCGGTGGCCGCCCTCATCTCCAAGGCCACGGGGATAGAGCCATACTTCATCGGCAAGCCCAACCCGATGATGATGCGCTCCGCCCTGAACAGCATCGACGCCCACTCCGAGACCACGGCCATGATAGGCGACCGCATGGACACCGACGTCCTCTGCGGCCTGGAGGCGGGCCTGGAGACGATCCTGGTCCTGAGCGGCATCAGCACGGCCGCGGACGTGGAACGCTACCCGTACCGCCCCTCGCGCATCATCCCGTCCGTGGCCCACTTGATCGACGAGGTCTGATGCAATTCTAGGAACTCGGGTCCGCGCAAGTGACGACCGTCGCTCCCGCCAGACACCGCTCGTGTCCCCGCGACATTCGTCCCGGGGACACGGACGCTGCCATCGCCGTCGTCCCAAGACCCCGCCGGTCCCAGCCCGAGGCAACCTCACGCCCCCAGCGTGGCCTTCGCGGAACGGATGATCGCCGTTTCGGCACGGCTGGCGCGGGCGGCCGGCCGGTCTGGGTCCGCGGGTCGGCTTCGCGGGGGCGGTGATCGCCGTTTCGGCACGGCCGGCCGGGCGGTGTGAGTCGGTGGGCCGGCTTCGCGCGGCGATCGTGCGGCACGCCCATGATCGTGGGAACAATTTGGCTGCCCCGGACAGCCAAATGCTTCCCTCGATCATGGCGGCAGCGCGGTGATCGGCGTTTCAGCCTGGGCAACGCAAGCCCGGCCGCAACGTTGGGCTCGCAGGCCGGGTGGTGATCGGCGTTTCGGCGTGGGCGGGGTAGGCGCGAGCTGTTGGGGCGCGGCCTGGCGCGGTGATCGGCGTTTCAGCCCAAGCAACGCAAGCCCGGCCGCAACGTTGGGCTCGCAGGCCGGGTGGTGATCGGGGTTTCGGCGTGGGCGGCGCAGGTGCGAGCCGGTTGGGGCGCGGGCTGGCTCCGTGATCGGCGTTTCGGCGCGGGCGGCGCAAGCGGCCCGGTGGGCTGGGGCCGTGGTTGGCGTTTCGGGGCCGCTAGAGCAGCGGGGCGTTGCAGGACGCCACCAGGGCGCGGCGGCAGGCCGTCATCAGCGGGCGTAAGGCGGCGTCGCGCTGCTGGACCTCGTAGCCGTTGATGGCGCCGCCCGGGGCCGCGTGCTCCGCCAGGGCCAGGACGCGGTCCAGGATGTTCGCCCTCGCGTACAAGCGGCGGGCCCGCGGATCGTAGCCCGGCGGCAGGTCCGTCGCGCCGTCCGGCTTGCGGAGGGCCTCGATGGCGCCGGCCAGCTCGGGGCGCCACTGGGCGATGTCCAGCTTCGCCAGGATGCGGGTCGCCGTTGCCAGCTCCGCGGACAGTTCGGCCTCGGCCTCGGCCGTGGTCGGGTCGTCCGGGCGCGCCAGCGGCGCCTCCGGCAGGGCGAACACCTGCCAGCGCACCGTCTCGAACTCGTCGCCCGAGCCCGAGGTGTGCAGCCGGACCTCCGGCACGAAGCCCAGGCCGCCCGCGATCACGCCCTCGCCGGCCAGCAGGGCGGCGCCCGTGAACGGGCCCGGGCCGGGCAGGCCGCGGGGGTCGCCGGGGGCCGGGAGCACCAACCGTACGTCGTCCGGGTGGAGCTTCGACAACGTCGGCAGCGCGTTGCCCAGCGACACGTCGGTCCACGTGCCGGGGACGTCGGAGACCATGTGCTCCTCGTCGCCGGAGATCTCGGCGGCGGCGTCGTCGCACGGCACGAGGCCGGCGCGCCACGCCCGGACCCATGCCACGAAACGCGCCGAGCGGCGCGCCTGCAGGGTCGCCGCGCGTGCTGCGGGGGACATGGGAGCAAGGGTACGTGCTGACGTGCCGGTATGTCTCGCAGCCGGACGGGCCGTCAGCCGATACGCTTCCCGGACATGGACGTCCTGGCGAACAACGACTGGCGTCGCCGGCGGGCGATTCCCGAGGTCGACGCCGAGCTGGACCTCGTCGTGGAGGACGCGGAGTCCGGGTTCTGCGGGGCCGTGGTGGGGTTCGAGTTCGGCGCCGTGGTGCTCGAGGACCGGTTCGGCAAGCGGCGGAACTTCCCGCTGGAGCCGGCCGCGTTCCTGCTCGACGGCGAGCCGGTGACCTTGCGTAAACCGCGACAAACCGCGCCGAAGCAGCAGCGCACGACCACCGCCTCCGGGTCCGTCGCCGTCGCGGGTCACACCGCACGAGTGGCGCGGCGCAGCCGGATCTGGGTCGAGGGCATCCACGACGCCGCCCTGGTCGAGCGGATCTGGGGCGACGACCTGCGCGTCGAGGGCGTCGTGGTCGAGCCGCTCGACGGCATCGACGAGCTGAGCAGCAGCATCCGCGCGTTCGGCCCGGGCCCCGTGGCGCGCCTCGGCGTGCTCGTCGACCACCTGGTGCCCGGGTCGAAGGAGAGCCGGATCGTCGCCTCGGTCCAGTCGCCGTACGTCCTGGTGACCGGGCACCCCTACGTCGACGTCTGGCAGGCGGTCCGGCCGTCCGCGGTCGGCATCCGCGCCTGGCCCGAGGTGCCGCGCGGCCGTCCCTGGAAGGAGGGCGTCTGCGCGGCCCTCGGCGTCGCCGACCCGGCCGACATGTGGCGCCGGATCCTCGCCGGCGTCTCCAGCTTCCGCGACGTCGAGACCCCGCTCATCGGCGCGATGGAGCGGCTGATCGACTTCGTGACCGAGCCCGACGACGAGGACGTCTAGACCGCGGGCCACGGATCCCGGGTGAACGCGGACGTCGCGATGTCCAGCCCGGCGACGTCACCCGACGCGGACCGGATCACCTGCAGGAACTCGCCGTCGTTGTCGCCCGACCGGCCCCGCCACCGGTCGGCGACCGGCCCGTCCGGCACGAACCGCCACGGCGTCCGCCCGGTCGTCAGCGGCGTCACCACCAGTTCGCCGTCCGACCACCCGATCTCGTGCTCCTGCCCCATCCACCACCAGCGGCCGGTGAGCGGCTCGACCGACGGCGGGGGCGGCGTGCCCGGCCGCCACGGGGCGACCCGCGCCGGCTCCCGGTCGAGGACGGCGTCGAGCAGGTCGAGCCCGAAGGCGCTGAGCCCGCCGCCGTGCCCGCCGTAGTGCATGGTGTACGCGTTGGCGAACGCCACGACACCCGTCTGCGACGGCCGGTGGACGGCGAGCAGGGCCACGTAGCCCGGCATCGAGCCGCTGTGCCCCACGAACACCCGCTCACCGCGGCGCCACAGCTGCAGGCCCAGCCCGTGCCCCGCGCGCCACCCGTCGAGATCGCTGATCACGACCGGGGCACACATCTCGGCGACCGTTGCTTCCGGCAGTACCGCCGGATCCGGATCCGCCAGGAACCCGGCCCACCGCGCCAGGTCCGCCACCGTGGACCACAGCTGCCCCGCGGGCGCCATGGCCCCGGCGTCCAGCCGCGGCTCCTCCCGCATGCTGTCGAGCCAGGGATGCATGACGTACCCCCGGGCGAAGGGCTCGGCCGGCCCGTACGTCGTCCGCTGCAGCTGGAGCGGCCCCAGGATCCGCTTCGTGAGCATCGACCGCCAGTCCTCGCCGCCGAGGCGGCTGACCACCGCGCCGAGCAGCCCGTAGGCGAGGTTGGAGTAGTGGTATCCGTGCAGCGGGGGGTACGACACCTTGTCCGCGGTGAGCGTGGACAGGAAGGTGTCGACGTCCATCCCGGCGCTGCGCTCCCACCAGTCCCCGTCGGGCTCGCGCTGGACGCCCCCGGCGTGACCGAGCAGTTGACGCAGCGTGACCGCGCCGACGGGGGTGCCGGGGAGGTGGCGGTACAGCAGGTCGTCGAGCGCCAGCTTGCCCTCGTCCCGCAGCGCGAGCACGAGCGAGGCGGTCATCGTCTTGGTGATCGACCCGATGCGGAACTGCAGGTCGGGAGCGTAGTCGCCGGCCGCGGCGACGTGCGCGAGGGCGCCGGCGCGCACCACGCCGGCCACGAGGGTCGGCACGCGGCCCCCGGCATGGGCGCCGGAGACGAGCTCCTCGACGCGCGAGACGGTTTCGGGGAGGAGGGGCACGGGGGTCGCCTTCTTTCGGATTGCTTCACTCGGTCAAACGGCCAGGAGGCGGGGTGGGAGGTGGGCCGAGGCAACGATTCCGCAAGAGGAGTGATCGGAGTACGGCAGAGCGTGCATCGGCGTGACACGATCGAAGCGTGGATGTCTGGCTGATCGTCTGGGTGATCGTCGGCGTCGCCTTCGTCGCGGCGGAGGTTTTCACGACCACGTTCATATTGCTCATGTTCGGCATCGGCGCGTTCGCCGCGGCGGGAGCGGCTGCTCTCGGGGCGAACGAGGCGGTGCAGGCGATCGTCTTCGCCGTGGTGAGCGCGCTGTCGTTCGTGGCCGTGCGGCCCACGCTGCGCCGCTACATGCGTCGCGACCTGCGAGACACGGCTATGGGCGTCGAGGCCATCGAGGGCTCCATGGCGCTCGTCATGGAAGACGTCGACAACGACGGCGGCATGATCAAGATCGACGGGGAGCTCTGGCGGGCCCGCCCTTACGACGTCACGCAGACGTTCGCCAAGGGGGACCGGGTCCGGGTGATCGAGATCAAGGGTGCTACCGCAATGGTGTGGAAGGACTGAGGCGAAGTGGATCCAAGCACGTTCACGGCGATCGTCGTCATCGTGGTGGCGCTGGTCGCGCTCATCACGATCGTCAAGTCGGTGAAGGTCGTCCCGCAGCAGGTCGAGTACGTCGTGGAGCGGCTCGGGAAGTACAGCCGCACCCTCACGCCGGGCTTGAACATCCTGGTGCCGTTCATCGACTCGGTCCGCAACAAGGTCGACAAGCGGGAGGCGGTGGTGAACTTCCCGCCCCAGCCGGTCATCACCTCCGACAACCTCGTCGTCTCGATCGACACGGTGCTGTACTTCAAGGTCGTCGACTCGGTCCGCGCGACGTACGAGATCTTCTCCTACCTGCAGGCGATCGAACAGCTGACCGTCACCACGCTGCGTAACGTGATCGGCTCGCTCGACCTGGAGAAGGCGCTCACCAGCCGCGACGAGATCAACCGCCACCTCTCGGGCGTGCTCGACGAGACGACCGGCCGCTGGGGCATCAAGGTCACCCGCGTCGAGATCAAGGCGATCGAGCCGCCGCCGAGCATCCGCGACTCGATGGAGAAGCAGATGCGCGCCGAGCGGGACCGCCGCGCCGCGATCCTGCACGCGGAGGGCCTCAAGCAGTCGCAGATCCTCACCGCCGAGGGCGAGAAGCAGGCCGCCGTCCTGCGCGCCGAGGGCGAGCGGCAGTCCCGCATCCTGACCGCCGAGGGGCAGGCCAAGGCGATCCGCACGGTCGTCGACTCGATCCACCTGGCCAACCCCGACTCGAAGGTGATGGCGTACCAGTACCTGCAGTCGCTGCCGCAGATCGCCGCCGGCCAGTCCAACAAGCTGTGGATCCTCCCGGTCGAGCTGACCAAGGCCCTGGAGGGCATCGGCGGCGCGCTCGGCGGCATGGCCACCATGTCGAACGAGGAGCGCACCAGGCACGTCGAGGAGGCCCACGTCGAGGAGGAGGAGTCGGCCGAGGTGCTGGAGGCCCGCCAGGCCGCCGAGGACGCCGCCGCGGCCGCCAACGCCGAGGCCCAGGCAGCGGCGGCCCAGGTCTCGGGCACCCCAACCCGCGAGCTCACCAACGGCTGAGCCCCCACCCTTCTCGTCGATCTTGCACTTGTGGTGCCTGACAAACCCGGACGAACGCGGCGCGTCCGGGCACCACGACTGCAAGATCGACGAGGAGGGGGTGTGCGGCGGGCGAGGACACGGGGCGGCAGAATGCCGAGGTGCCTGTCGTACCGATCACCGACCCGTCCGACGAGCGGATCGCGGACTACCGCGCGCTGACCGACGTCGAGCTGCGCACCCGCTGGGAGCCGCCGAACGGGCTGTTCATCGCCGAGGGCGAACTGGTCGTGCGGCGGGCGGTGCGGGCCGGGTACCGGCTGCGGTCGCTGCTCATGGACGAGAAGCGGATCGGCCAGGTGGCCGACCTGCTGGCTGCCGACGCCCCGCTGTACGCCGGCGACCAGGCCGTCCTCGAGGCCATCACCGGGTTCCACGTGCACCGCGGGGTGCTGGCCAGCTTCCACCGCCGCCCACTGCCGACCGTCGCCGAGGTGATGAGCAACGCGCGCCGCCTCGCGGTGCTGGAGGGCATGAACTCGCACACCAACCTGGGCGCGGTGTTCCGCAGCGTGGCGGCCCTGGGCGTCGACGGCGTGCTGCTCTCGCCGACGTGCGCGGATCCGCTGTACCGCCGGAGCGTCCGCGTCAGCATGGGCGAGGTGTTCGCCATCCCGTATGCGCGGTTGGAGCCGTGGCCGTCCGCCCTCGACACCGTCCGTGACGCCGGCTTCACCGTGCTGGCCATGACGCCCGCGCCCGACGCGGTGCCCCTGCAGGGCCTGACGCCGGAACAACGACGCCGGCCGGCGCTCCTGCTCGGCGCCGAGGGCCCCGGCCTGACCCGCGAGGCGTTCGCGGCGAGCGACCTGCGCGTGGTCATCCCGATGCGCCGCGGCGTCGACTCGCTCAACGTCGCCACCGCCGCCGCCGTGGCGTTCTGGGAGCTCTCGCGCGAAGATTCGCATTAGTGTTTCCGACGGTCCGCGAGGTGCTTGCCCTCGACCCGGTGCGCAACGGTGCGCCGCGGGTCGTGGCGGGCGAACGCGGCCTCGACCAGGTGGTCCGCTGGGTGCACAGCTCCGAGGTGCCCGACATCGCGACCCTGCTGCGCGGTGGTGAGCTGGTGCTGAGCACCGGGATCGGCCTTCCGCCCGAGGACGCCGGACTGCGGCGGTTCATCACCGACCTGGCCGAGGTCGGGGCCTGCGGACTCGCGGTGGAGATGGGCCGGCGGTATTCCGGGCGCCTCCCCACCGTCATGGTGCGCACGGCCGACGAGCTCGGGTTCCCGCTGGTCGAGCTGCACCGCGGCACCCCGTTCGTGCTCATCACCGAGGCCGTCCACTCGATGATCATCGACGCGCAGCTGGCCGAGCTGCGCGCCACCGAGGAGATCCACCAGCGCTTCACCGACCTCTCCGTCGAGGGCGCCGGCGCCGCCGAGGTGGTCGCCCAGGCCGCGGCCCTGGCCGGCGCGCCCGTCGTGCTGGAGAACCTGTCGCGGCAGGTGCTCGCGTACGACGCCGCGGGCGGCTCGGCGGAGCTGCTGCTCGCCAACTGGGAGGACCACTCGCGGCGGGTCCGGCCGGCCGGGCGGACCGGCCACGACCCCGAGTCCGGCTGGCTGGTGACCGCGGTCGGGGCGCGGGGCCAGGACTGGGGCCGGCTGCTCATGCGCCTGCCGTCGGCCGAGGCGCGGCACGTGATCCTCATCGAGCGGGCCGCCTCGACCCTCGCCCTCGGGCGGCTGATCCGCGGCGACGAGGAGGCGCAGACCCACCGGACCCTGCTCGCCGCGCTGCTCGGCCACACCACGCC
Source organism: Dactylosporangium sucinum (assembly GCF_014647515.1). Lineage (GTDB taxonomy): Bacteria > Actinomycetota > Actinomycetes > Mycobacteriales > Micromonosporaceae > Dactylosporangium > Dactylosporangium sucinum. Next base: position 155,831 of record NZ_BMPI01000005.1, read on the forward strand.
CGTCGACGAGGTCGTGCTGCGGGCGCGCGCACTCGGGGTACACCTGGATCGACGGCATCTCGTCGGCGTCGTGATCCGGCCGTCGCTGGCCACGGAGGCCGCGCAGGCGCTGCGCGAGACGGGGCTCAAGGGCCTTGTCGGTGCTCTGGACGAGTCGAGTGCGGGTGTACTGCTGGCGCTGCGCACCCCCGACGAGGAGTCCTCGGCCCTGGCGCGGTTCGCCGGGCGACTGCGGGCATTGGCCGGCGACGATGTCGTCGTCGCGGTCGGCTCGGGCGTGGCGACGCCCCGCGAGGCCCGCCGCTCGCTGGTGGAGGCCGGCCAGGTGGCCTCGGCCGTCCGCGGCGGCCGGTTCGAGGGCGTGGTGCGGGTGACCGACATCGGGCTGTTCGGCCTGTTGTACCTCCTGCGCGACGAGCCGCGGCTGCAGACCTTCGTCGAGCGGGAGCTGGGGACGCTGCTCGCGTACGACGCGCGGAACCCACGGGAGCAGCTGCTGGGCGTGCTGCGCGTGTACCTGGAGTGCGGCCGCAACAAGTCGGCGGCGGCCGAGCACAGCCACCTCTCACGGCCGGCGTTCTACGAGCGGCTCGCGCGCATCCGGAAGATCATCGGCGCCGACCTGGACGACGTGTCGGTGTGCCTGTCGCTGCACGTGGCGCTGCTGGCGTTGGACGCGCTGCGCTCGTAGGTCCCGCCGGCTACTGCATCGACAGATGCACGTGGTTGTAGTGGTCGCCGGCCGGTGTGCCGTCGCCGCCGTACGACTTCCAGCCGCTGCTCGGTTGCCAGATGCGTTTGTACCAGATCACGTACTTGACGCCGAGGTTCTTGGCGTTGGCCACGCACCAGGCGGCGAGGTTGTCGCCGTACGTCTTGTCGGCTCCGGTAGCCCTGGCATTGACGAAGGTCGATGCATTTGCGGAGAAGTCGCACGCCTTGCCGAGCGGGTGGTCGCCTCCGCCGCCGCTGCGGAAGCAGCTGGTGTAGTGCGTGTAGCCGGCCAGTCGCGCCTCGTTGTACGCATTCCTCATGCGGGGCGAGATGCAGCCGCTCGTCGTCGGGTCGTCGAGGCTGCACGACTCCTTCGGGAACGACCCGTCGGGGTTGCGCGCCACCGGCTTGGTGGTCACCTTGCCACCGGTCGGCGCCCCGCCGGTGTCCCCGCCGCCCCCGGCCTTGCGCAGCGCATCCTCGGCGGCCTTCTTGTTGGCCTCCATGATCTTCAACTGCGCCTGCTGGTTGGCGATGGCGTCGTTGAGGTCCTTCTGCTGCTGCTCCAGCTTCTTGCGGGTCTCGTTGACCTCGCGGAGCGCCTTGTCGTCGCGGGCCAGCATGTACTCGACGGTCACCAGGTCGTGCAGCATGCTGTCGGCGTCGTCGGCCCCGAGCATCACATTGGCCAGGCTGACCCGCCGCCCCCGGTACGCGGCGTTGGCCACGGTGCCGGCGGTGGCTTCGAGCTCGGTGAGCCGCTGCTGGGTCTTGGCGAGCTCGCCGGTGAGGACCGTCTGGTCGGCGACGGACTTGTCGAGCCGGCCTTTGGCGTCGTTGTACTCACCGAGGGCCTTGTCGAGCGCCTGCCGCACGGTGAGATTCTGCCCGCCGTCCTCGCCCGGCTCGGCTGCAGCGGGGTTGGCAAACCCGACCACCATGACAACCACGGCGGCGAGCAACGTCAGGACACGGTTCGGTGCCGTCAACATCGCCGGACAGCATATCGAAGCCCCCTGAAAACGCCAGTCCGTAGCTGATCACGCTTGCTGGGCTGGTGGATTTGGGTGACATATGTGGATAAGTCTCCGGCTGGCCGCGCGTCGGGTGCAGTCCATCGACCACGGTGCGTAACGCCTCCTGGAGCCCGTCGCAGCGCGACGGGGTGCGGCTGGCGGCGCCCTGCGGCGCGGTGGGGTGTGGCGGCGGGGTCGCGGGCGGGGCAGGGGAACGGGTGCCGCGCCGGCGACGCGGCAGGACTGGGTGCGGCGGCGCGGCAGGGGCGCGGGGAGCGGATGCGGCGGCGGGCTGTGGCGGCGGAGCGGCGGGGGCCGGCCCGGCGGTGCGGCGGGCTTGTGGTGCGGCGGGCTGGCGGTGTGGCGGGACGCCGGCCATCGTGCGGACGTCGGTCGGCGCCGTGAACGTCAACCGGACGGCGTTCGTCCCCCGCTATACGCACAGACGTTGGTCGATCTACCCTCACCCCACGAGATCGAAATGAGGGTAGATCGACCAACGTCTGTCCGGTGCGCCCGGCGGGGCGAGGGGCCGGCGCGAAGCCCAGCAACGGCCGCAACGCCGCCGCCGAGCGGGCGGAGAATGGCAAGCATGGACGAGCTACTCAGGCGGCACCGCGACGTCATGCCCTCGTGGATGCCGATCTACTACGACGAGCCCATCGAGATCGTCACCGGCAAAGGCGCCCGCGTCACCGACAGTAACGGTAAGAGCTACCTCGACTTCTTCGCCGGAGTGCTGACCAACTCGCTCGGTTACGATCTCGACGAGGTGCGGGAGGCGGTCGAGCGCCAGCTGCGCACCGGCATCGTGCACACCTCCACGTTGTACCTCATCCGCCAGCAGGTCGAGCTGGCCGAGAAGATCGCCCGGCACTCCGGCATCCCCGACGCCCGGGTCTTCTTCACCAACTCCGGCACCGAGGCCAACGAGGCCGCCCTCCAGGTTGCCACCAACGCCCGGCGGAGCTCCACGATCCTCGCCGTGCGCAACAGCTACCACGGCCGGACGGCGGGGACCATCGCCGTCACCGGTAACCGGGCGTGGTCGGCCTCCGCGCTCAGCCCCTTCACCGTCAGTTACCTCCACTCCGGCGACCGCCTGCGCGGGCTGTTCAAGGGCATGAGCGACGAGCGGTACCTCGAAGCCGCCGCCGAAGACCTCCGCGAAGTGCTCGCGACGACCACCGCAGGCGCCGTGGCCTGCCTGATCGCCGAGCCGATCCAGGGCGTCGGCGGGTTCACGCACGGGCCCGACGGGCTGTTGCGGGTCTGGAAGGAGATCCTCGACGAGCACGGCATCCTGCTGATCTCCGACGAGGTGCAGACCGGCTGGGGGCGCACCGGCGAGCACTTCTGGGGCTACCAGGCGCACGGCGTGACGCCCGACCTGCTGACGTTCGCCAAGGGCATCGGCAACGGCTTCGCCCTGGCCGGTGTCGTCGGGCGGCAGTCGGTCATGGAGCAGGTGCAGGGCATCTCGTTCTCGACGTTCGGCGGCAACCCCGTCGCGACGGCGGCCGGCAACGCCGTCCTCGACTACATCCTCGACCACGACCTGCAGGCCAACGCCGCCCGGACGGGCGCCATCCTGCTCGACGGCCTGCGTGCGGCAGGCAGCCCCATCGTCGTCGAGGTCCGCGGCAGGGGGCTCATGATCGGCATCGAGCTCACCAGCGTGGCCAAGACGAACGCCGTCTTCGAGAGCTGCAAGCGCGACGGCCTGCTGGTCGGCAAGGGCGGGCTCTACGGCACGACGATCCGGATGGGGCCGCCGCTCAACCTCACCGAGGAAGAGGCCCGTGAGGGTCTGGAAATTCTGACCATGGCACTGCGGGAACACGCCTGAAACAGATCTGAGGCCGAACCGCTCCGGAAGGGGTCGGTTCGGCCTTTTTCATGACAGAAGGGCGGAAACCCCCGGAGTCGAGCCTTGTAACAAAACGGGCTAAATCTCGGGCGAGCCCTGACATCGGCACCGTCGCCGGGCGAGACTGGGTGGCCGGTCGGCGGCGGATCAAAACCGCTGCTGACCTGCTCTTTTAGGCCTCTTTAAGATCCATTGCTTCGGTAACAGTTTGAAAACTTCACCCAACTCCTTGACAAGAAGGGGCGCTCAGTAAGAACTTTTACCACTAACAGTTAAGGAACTTTGCTGAACGCGAAAGGGACCTGCGATGACGGCACGCGAGGAGCTCACGACGGCGGTGCCGACCGCTGTCGGCGCGCCCCCGGTGTCCGTCATCCCCGCCGACGCGACGAGCACCATGCCGGCCCTGCACATGGACGGCGGTAAAGAAGGCGGCAGCGTCCTGGCCCGCGTCCGCGCCGGGCTGCCCGAGCTCACCGGCGCCCTGCAGCGCGTCGCCGAGCTGATCCTGGCCGACCCGGCCGCCGCGGCCCGCTCGACGATCGTCGAGCTCGCCGAGCGCAGCGGGACCTCGCCCGCCACCGTGACCCGCTTCTGCCGGGCGCTCGGCTTCGTCGGCTACGCCGACCTGCGGCTGGCCATCGCCGGCGAGACCGGCCGCGCCGCCCGTACCGGCGGATGGACGATGGACATCGGCCGCGAGATCCAGCCGACCGACCCGCTGGAGCGGGTCCTCGGCCAGATCATGGCCGCCGACACGCAGGCCATGCACGACACGGCCGCGCTGCTGGACCTCGGCGAGGTCGAGCGCGCCGCCGAGGCCATCGCCCGCGCCAACCGGGTCGACATCTACGGCGCGAGCGGCAGCGCGCTGGTCGGCGGGGAGATGCAGTTCTGCCTGCACCGCATCGGCATCGCCGCCTGGGCCTGGACCGACGTGCACAACGGTCTGGCCTCCGCGGCCCTGCTGCAGGCGGGCGACGTGGCCCTCGGCGTCTCGCACAGCGGGCAGACCCGCGAGACGATCGAGATGATCGCCGAGGCGAGCAGCCGGGGAGCGACCACCATCGCGCTCACCAGCTTCCCGCGGTCGCCGCTCGCCGAGGTCGCCGACATCGTCCTGCTCACCGCGACGCAGGCGACCACGTTCCGGCCCGATGCCCTCTCGGCCCGGCACCCCCAGCTGGTGGTGCTCGACCTGCTGTACATCGCGGTCGCCCAGCGCACCCACGAGCGTGCGCACGCAGCGTTCTCCGTTACGGCGCAAGCGGTCGCCGGTCACCGGTCGTCCGCGGGAAAGGACGCGTCGTGAACCTCGTCCAAGGAGAGCGCATGGCCGTCACGGCACTCGGGTACGTCTCCGCGATCCAGTCCGTCATCGACCGGATCGCCACCACCCAGGTCGGCAACGTCAATCAGGCGGCCGATCACATCGTCACCGCGATTCGCGCCGGTGGCATCCTCCAGGCGTTCGGCACGGGGCACTCCGAGGCGGTGGCGGTCGACTTCGCCGGCCGCGCCGGTGGGCTCGTGCCGACGAACAAGATCCTCCTGCGGGACCTCGTCGTCTACGGCGGCCAGGAACCGCGAATCCTCGAGAACGAGAAGCTGGAGCGCGATCCCCGGATCGCGGCCCAGCTGTACGAGATCGCCGCGCCGCGTCCCGAGGACGTGTTCGTGATGGCCTCACAGTCGGGGATCAACGGGGGGATCGTCGAGATGGCGCTGCTGATCAAGCAGCGTGGGCACAAGCTGATCGCGATCACGTCGGTGGAGCACACCGAACGAGTGTCCCCCAGGCACCCGTCGGGGCAACGCCTCGCCGATATCGCCGACGTCGTGCTGGACAACGGCGCGCCGTACGGCGACGCACTGCTGTCGCTGGAAGGCGGCGGCGCGGTCTGCCCGGTCTCTTCGGTCACCAACGCGCTGATCGCGCAGCTGGTGGTCGCCGAGGTCGTGCGACGCATCGAGGCTGCGGGCGAGGTGGCTCCCGTCTACCTGTCCGCAAACGTCCCCGGCGGGGACGAGCACAACCACACCCTCGAGTCGCGGTACGCCGGACGTGTCCGGCGAACCGCCTGACCCGAACCGAGGAGACAGATCATGTCAGTTACCCCCGAGTCCCCGTCGCAGCCAATCGCGCTCTCGCGGCGGACCGTCCTCCAGCGCGCGGCCGTCGCCGGCCTGGTCGCCACGCCGGCCGCGGGCCTGCTCGCCGCCTGCGCGACGGACGGCGAGGACGAGCCGAGCACCAGCAACACCGGTGCCGTCTCCGCGAACAACCCGCTCGGCGCGCCCGAGGACCAGCCGATCAACGTCGTCATCTTCAACGGCGGCTACGGCGACAAGTACGCCACGGACGTCCACGAGCCGCTGTACAAGAAGGCGCACCCGAAGTCCGAGGTCAAGCACCAGTCGAGCCAGGCGATCTCGACGCTGGTCCAGCCGCTCATCGCGGGTGGCAACGCGCCCGAGTTCGTGAACAACTCCGGTGAGAAGTCGATGGACTTCGGCGCGCTCGTCGCCGACGGCCAGCTGCAGGACCTGACCGCGTTGTTCGACGCGCCGTCGGTCGACGACCCGTCGAAGAAGGTCCGGGACACGCTGGTCCCCGGCACGGTCGACACCGGCTCGTTCAACGGCAAGCCGTTCGTCCTGTACTACGTCTCGACCGTCTTCGGCATCTGGTACTCCGGCAAGCTCTTCACCGACAACGGCTGGGCCGCGCCGAAGACGTGGGCCGAGTTCACCGCGCTCTGCGACAAGATCAAGGCCAAGGGCATCGCGCCCTACGCCTACGCCGGCGCCAACGCCGCGTACTACCAGTGGAACATCATCCTCACCAGTGCCGCGAAGATCGGTGGCGCGGACGTTCTCAAGAACATCGACAACCTTGAGGACGGTGCCTGGAAGGCCGACGCGGTCAAGCAGGCCGCCGAGGCGTGGGCCGAGATCGGCGCCAAGTACAACCTGCAGGGCGCCGAGGGTCTCAAGCACACCGACGTCCAGCTCAAGCAGAACCAGTACCAGCTGGCGATGTACCCGTCCGGTGACTGGCTCGAGAACGAGCAGAAGAAGGACACACCGGCCGACTTCAAGTACCAGATGATGACCACCCCGAGCATCACCGGCTCGGACAAGCTCAAGTCGACGGCGCTGCGCGCGACCGCCGGTGAGGGCTACGTGGTCCTGGCGAAGAGCAAGAACCCCAAGGGCGGCCTGGAGTACATGCGCCAGATGCTGTCGAAGGCCGGCGGCAAGGGCTTCACCGAGGTCGTCAAGGCGCCTACCGTGGTGCTCGGCAGCACCGAGGGCCTCACCTTCACCCCCGGCACCCAGTCCTCGCAGGACGCCCTCAAGGCGGCCGGCCAGGAGGTGTTCAACCTGTTCTTCGACGGTTGGTACAAGGACCTCGACAAGGAGGCCCGCACCGCGACCAACGAGCTGATGTTCGGCCGCATCAAGGCCGACCAGTTCGTCGAGCGCATCCAGAAGAAGGCCGACGAGATCAAGAAGGACTCGTCGATCACCAAGTTCAAGCGCTGATCGGAGCCTGATCATGCGGCACGGAAGATACCCCTTCATTGTGGGGTTCCTGGTTGCGCCGGTGGTGCTGTACGCGTACTTCGTTCTCTGGCCGTACGTACAGACGATCATTCTGTCGTTTCAGCAGTGGCGAGGCTTCGTCGCGCCGCGCTGGGTCGGGACCGAGAACTACAAGCGCATGCTGGGTGAAGACCGGTTCTGGCAGGCGCTACAGCATCACGGGATCCTCCTGGTCTTCCTGCCGCTGGTCACGATCGCTTTTGCCCTGCTCTTCGCCTTCCTCCTCAACGTGGGCGGCAAGGGCAGGGGCGGCAAGACGTCGGGGGTCTGGGGGTCGAGTTTCTACCGGGTGGTGTTCTTCCTCCCCCAGGTCCTCGCCGTGCCGGTCATCGCGGTGCTCTTCGCGACCGTGTACCGGCCCAACGAGTCCGGCCTCATCAACGGTGTCCTGCTCAAGCTCGGCCTCGACGAACCGGTCGGGTTCCTGATCGACAAGCATCTCGCCCTGCCGTCGCTCATCGCGGTGCTCGTCTGGCAGGCGGTCGGCTTCTACGTGGTGCTGTTCTCCGCCGGCATGGCCAACATCCCGGCGGAGATCTACGAGGCGGCCGAGCTCGACGGCGCGAACAAGGTGACGCTGTTCTTCCGGGTCACCTTCCCGCTGCTGTGGGACACCATCCAGACCGCGTGGGTGTACCTCGGCATCCTGGCCTTCGACGCGTTCGCGATCGTATCGGTCCTCGCCCAGGACGACGGCGGCCCCGACGGCGCGACCACGGTCCTCGGCCTGGAGATCTACGACAACATGCTGCAGAACCGGTATGGCGACGCCGCCACCTACGGCGTGGCGCTGTGCGTGCTGTCGCTGGTATTCGCCGCCTTCACGCTGCGGCTCACCCGTCGCGAGACCTACGAGTACTGAGAGGCCGGGACATGACCGCAATCATCGGCCGCGACACGCCGGGTCAGCGCAGCGGCCGGCACGCGCCGGGCGCGCTGCCCGCCGCCCCGCGCCCCCGCCGGCAGCTCAACATCGCCGGGGGCATCGGCCACGTCTTCCTGGCGATCTGGGCCCTCATGATCATCCTGCCGCTGATCTGGGTGTTCCTCGCCTCGTTCAAGAACACCACCGAGATCTTCAGCACGCCGTGGAGCGTGCCGGACCACCTGCGCTGGGAGAACTGGGGCCGGGCCTGGAACAAGGCGCACGTCGGCCGATACTTCCTCAACAGCGTCCTCGTGGTCGCGTGCGCGACCGCCGGCACGATGCTGCTGAGCGCGATGGCCGCGTACGTCCTCGCGCGGTACCGGTTCTTCGGCAACCGGTTCATTTACTTCCTGTTCGTGGCCGGCATCGCGTTCCCGCCGTTCCTCGCCGTCGTGCCGCTGTTCTTCCAGGTGAAACAGCTCGGCCTGCTCGGCAGCTACACGGGCCTGATCATCGTGTACATCGCGTACTCGCTGCCGTTCACGATCTTCTTCCTGACCTCGTTCTTCCGGACGCTGCCGAACACGGTGGCCGAGGCGGCGACGATCGACGGCGCGTCGCACACCCGGCTGTTCTTCTCGGTCATGCTGCCCATGGCCAAGCCGGGCCTGATCAGCCTGACCATCTTCAACGTCATCGGCCAGTGGGGGCAGTACCTGCTGCCGCTGGTGCTGATGGCCCAGGCGCCGGACAAGTGGGTGCTCACGCAGGGCATTGCGAAGATCTCGACGAGCGCCGGCTACGAGGCCGACTGGGCCGGCCTCTTCGCCGCGCTGACGATCTCGATCCTGCCCATGATCGTGATGTACGTCATCTTCCAGCGCCAGATCCAGGCCGGCCTCACCGCCGGCGCGGTCAAGTAACCCACGACAGGCCCGCGCACCCCTGATGGTTTCTTGAGAAAACTGTCAGGGGTGTGCGATGTAATGCGGTCGTGCTCATCGCGGTGTTTCCCGAGGGGGCCGGTGGCCGGCTGAGGCCACTGGCCGACGACGGCACGCCCAGCGGCCCCGAGCAGCCGGTCCCCGATCTCGTCGCGGCCATCGCCCGCATCGAGGCGGCGGACCGGCCGCGCTGGCTCTGGGCGTCCACGGCCGACGTCTATTCCCGGGTTGTGCGGGCGGGGGCGCGCGTCGAGCGCTGTTACGACCTCGAGCTGGCGGAGGCCCTGCTGCTGGGGGCCGAGGGACGGTGGGGCGAGCCCCGCTCGGTCGCCGCCGCGAGCGCCCGGCTGGCCGGCCGCCCGGTCCCGCCCGACCCGCCGTCGCGAGCCGCGCTGCCGCCCGGCGAGCTGCAGGCCTCACTGTTCGAGGTCGACGCCCTGGAGGCCCCGGCCGGCTCGCTCGCCGGCCTGGTCGAGGTCTACGTCGCCCAGCGGGCCCGGATCGCGGCCCTGGCGCAGGAGCCGGCCGCGCCCGGGTTCCCGCCGCGGGCCGGCGCCATGCGCACGCTCGTCGCCGCCGAGTCGGCCGGCGCGCTGGTCGCCGTCGAGATGGGCGGCGCCGGCCTGCCCTGGCGGGCCGACGTGCACGACGCCCTGCTCCGGGAGATGCTCGGCGCCCCGTCGGCGGTGGGCGGCGGCCCGCCCGCCCGGCTGGTCGAGCTCAACGAGCGGCTCAACGAGGCCCTCGGCCAGCGCGTGCACCCGGAGTCCCCGGCCGAGCTGCTGCGCGCGTTCGCCCGCGCCGGCTTCATGCTGCGCTCCACGCGCCGCTGGGAGCTGCAGCAGGTCGACCACCCGGCCGTCCCGATCCTGCTGGAATACAAGGAGCTGTATCGGCTGTGGGTGGCCCACGGCTGGACGTGGCTCGAGCAGTGGGTGACCGGCGGGCGCTTCCGCGCCGAGTACATCCCGGGGGGCGTGGTGTCGGGCCGCTGGGCCACGCGCGGGGGCGGCGCCCTGCAGATCCCCAAGGTGGTCCGCAAGGCCGTCGTCGCCGACCCCGGCTGGACCCTCGTCGTCGCCGACGCCGGCCAGTTGGAGCCGCGGGTGCTCGCCGCCGTCTCCGGCGACGGCCGGCTCGCCCGGGCCGCCGCCGAGGGCGACCTCTACGCGGCGCTCGCCGCCGAGGCCTTCGACGGCGACCGGGCCAAGGCCAAGCTGGCGCTGCTCGGCGCGATGTATGGGCAGACGGGCGGCAATGCGGCCCCCGCCCTCGCCGCCCTGCGCCGCTTCTATCCGGCCGCGTGGGACCTGGTCGAGGAGGCGGCCCGCACCGGCGAGGCCGGGGGACTGGTCCGCACCTGGCTTGGCCGCACCTGCCCGCCCCCGTCGGTGACCTGGCGCGAGGGCTTCGACGGGCCGGGGGAGGGGGCGGAGCCCGACGACCGCGGCGGCGCGCGGGGCCGCGCCCGCGGCCGCTTCACGCGCAACTTCGTCATCCAGGGCACCGCGGCCGAGTGGGCGCTGGTGCTGCTGGCCCGATTACGCGCCGCGCTGACCGGGCTGCGCGCCGAGCTGGTGTTCTTCCAGCACGACGAGGTCGTCGTGCACTGCCCGCGCGACGAGGCCGCGGCGGTGAGCGAGGCGGTGCAAGCGGCCGCCGAGGAGGCCCGCCGCCTGCTGTTCGGCGAGACCGAGGTCCGCTTCCCGCTCGACGTCTCGGTCGTCGAGGCCTACGCCGACGCGAAGTAGCGGGCCATCGCCGCCGTGTGCGTCGGGAAGCACAGCTCGCGTGCCTCCAGGGCGATCTCGTAGCCGAGTGACTCCTCGGTGCGCACCGACGGCGGGAGGTCGGCCAGCGGGCGGGGTGGCAGCAGGCCGAAGACGAGCAGGGTGCCGCTCGCGGCGCTGTGCACGTCGAAGAGCTCGACGTCGGCCGCGTCGGCCTCGATCGTCGTCTCCTCGCGCAGCTCGCGGACGGTGGCCTCGCGCCAGGCCTCGCCGACCTCGATGAAGCCGCCGGGCAGGCCCAGCTCGCCGCGCATCGGCTCGATGTCGCGCCGCACCAGGACCAGGCCGCGGCCGTGGTCGGTGTCCACCGGCAGGAGCGCGACCGCCACCGGCAGCGGGTTGCGCCAGGTCGTCTCGCCGCAGGCGGTGCAGATCCGGGGCCATGGGGCCCCCTGCGCGAAGGCGGCACCGCAGTGCGAACAGTGATCGTGGAGGGCCATGGGAACGCAGCCTACCGACCGGGTATTAGGCTGAGCGCTGCTGCATCGTTGGACGCTGGTAGGAGTGCCCGCTGAGCACGATAGTCGGACTGGTCCTCGCCGCAGGTGGCGGCCGCCGGTATGGCGGGCCGAAAGCCCTCGTGCGTCATGACGACGGCCAACTGCTCGTCGAGCGCGCCGTGGCCACCCTGCGTGATGGGGGCTGCACACGCATTCTCGTCGTCCTGGGCGCCGAAGCGGCCCGGGTGCGCGGCGAGGCGCAGCTCGGCGACGTCGAGCTGGTCGAGAACGCCGTCTGGAAGAGCGGCATGGGTTCGTCGCTGCGGACCGGGCTGGCCGCCCTCGCCGGCACCGACGCCACCGCGGCGGCGGTGCTGCTGGTGGACACCCCGGGCATCGGCCCCGACGCGGTCGCGCGCCTGCTCGCGGCCACCGACGGCGGCCCCGGTGCGCTGCTCACCGCGACGTACAAGGGCAAGCGCGGCCACCCGGTCATCCTGGGCCGCGACCACTGGGCGGGCGTGACCACACTGGCCACGGCCGACGTCGGCGCCCGCGCCTACCTGGTGGCCCATGCCGATCAGGTCCAGGGCGTGCCCTGCGAGGACATCGCCGACGACACGGACCTCGACGTCCCGCCGGAGTCCTGACCGCGGACGGGTCCTGCCGGGAGCATTCGGCGCCCCCGCGCCGCCGACGTGCTCCCGGCAAACCGTGCCCGGCGCGAAACCGCGCCGGCACCGGTAACGCTACGGGTAGCCGCGATGGCGGCACTGCATCGCCGCTGAGGCCGTCACGCGCCCGGGCGACGGCCGGCGACCAACGGCTTGACCTGCGTCGATGCGATCGTCATGAGATCCTGAACGGGTGATCGCCGGCAGGACCGGCAGAATCGGCACCGGCAGATTGCCCGGGCCTCGCGTCCGGCGCGGCGCTGCCCTGAGCGGCCCGGTCGCGGTGCTGGCACCGAGGTGTTGCCGCTGGTTCGTTCGGCATTCGCTTCCGAATGAAAAGTGGCGCATAGTTGACGCGTGCCGGACTTCGCGTCGCCGGCCGCTGTGGCGGCGGGCCTGGCCGACGTGGGCTACCTCGCCGACGAGGGGCTCGCGATGGCGGGCTACCTCGCGCTGCGCCTGCGCCGGCCGATCTTCCTGGAGGGTGACGCGGGGGTCGGCAAGACGGCCTTCGCCGCCGCCCTGGCCGAGGCCGCCGGCGTCGAGCTCATCCGGCTGCAGTGCTACGAGGGCCTCGACGCCGCCCAGGCCCTCTACGACTGGGACTTCCCCCGCCAGGTGCTCCACCTGCGCGCCGTGGAGACGGCCGCGCACGGCACCCTGTCGGCGGCCGAGCTGGAGGCCGACCTCTACGACCGCCGCTTCCTGGTCGCGCGGCCCCTCCTGCAGGCGATCGAGCGCGCCCCGTGCGTGCTGCTCGTCGACGAGATCGACCGGGCCGACGACGAGTTCGAGGCGTTCCTGCTGGAGCTGCTGGCCGACGCCGCGGTGACCGTGCCCGAGCTCGGGCGGATCGAGGCGCTCGTGCCCCCGGTCGTGGTGGTCACCAGCAACCGCACCCGCGAGGTGCACGACGCGTTGAAGCGGCGCTGCCTGTACCACTGGGTCGGCCACCCGACCCCCGAGCGTGAGGCCGAGATCGTGCGGCGCCGCCTGCCCGGCGTCGGCGAGCGCCTCGCCCGCGAGGTCGCCGCCGCCACCGCCCGGCTGCGCACCCTCGACCTCGTCAAGCCGCCCGGGGTGGCGGAGGCGATCGACTGGGCGGCGGCGCTCAGCGCGCTCGGTGTCGCAACACCCGGCCCGGAGACGCTGGGCGTGGTGCTGAAGGTGCGCGAGGACATCGAGCTGGTGCGGGCCTCCGATGTGGTTTGAGGCGCCGCTCGACCGCCGGATCGCCTTCCTCTCCGCGCTCGACGAGGTGGGCGTCGAGCATGCGTACTGGATCGGCCGGCTCACCCTGTGCGGCTCACCCGAGGACATCGCCCGCTACGACGCCGCCTGCAGCGGCCAGGCCCGCGACCCCGACCCGCGCGGCAGCGCGTGGCAGGTGCGCCGGCTGCCCGAGCGGTCGCTGTTCCGCGCCACGATGCCCCCGTCGGCGGCGGCGACCGACGGCGACCCGGCGCTCGGCGTGCGGGCCGCCGACGCCGACGTGCTGCGCCACCGCGACCTCGCCACCTTGTCCACTGTGGAGCGATCGGAGGCGGCGCGGCTGCTGGCCCGGCTCGCGGGCGCGCACCCGCAGCGGCCCGGCCGGCGGTACCGGAGCGACTCCCGCGGCGCCGTCGACCGCCGCCGCACCGTGCGCGCGATGCTGCGGGCCGGCGGCGAGCCCCGACCGCTGCTGCGCCGCTCGCGGCGCCCCCGCCCGCGCCGCCTGGTGCTGCTGCTCGACGTGTCCGGCTCCATGTCGCCGTATGCCGACGCGCTGCTGCGCCTCGCCCACGCGTTCGTCCAGCACCGTCCACGATGGACGGCCGTCTACGCGCTCGGCACCCGGCTCACCCCGCTGACCGCGGCGCTGCGCACCCGCGACGTCGAGGCGGCGCTGCGCGAGGCCGGCCGCGCGATCCCCGACTGGCGCGGCGGCACCCGGCTCGCCGACACCGTCACCGCGTTCGTCCGGCGCGACGGCCACCGCGGCGTGGCCCGGCGCGCCGTCGTGGTCATCTGCAGCGACGGCTGGGAGTGCGGCGACCCGGCCCGGCTCGGCGCCGCCGTCGCCCACGTCCACCGGCTGGCCGCGCGGACGATCTGGGTCAGCCCGCACGCGGGCCGGCCCGGATTCACCCCGTCGGCGGCCGGGCTGGCCGCCGTGCTGCCGCACGTCGACGCCCTCGTCGCCGGGCACACGGTGGCGGCGATCGAAGCACTGGTCCAGGAGGTTCGCGATGCGTGAGGTGTTGACCGAGCTCGTCGACTGGTGGCGCGCCGGCGACCCGGTCGGCGTGGCCACCGTCGTGCGGACCTGGCGCAGCTCGCCCCGCCCGGCCGGGGCGACGATGCTGGTCGGCCCTGACGGCACCGCGGTCGGCAGCGTCTCCGGCGGCTGCGTCGAGGGCGCGGTCTACGAGCTCGCGCAGGAGGTCGTCGAGTCCGGACAGCCGGTGGTCCAGCGGTACGGCGTGAGCGACGACGACGCCTTCGCGGTCGGCCTGACCTGTGGCGGCATCATCGAGCTCCTGGTCGAGCCGGTGAGCCGGGAGACGTTCCCCGAACTGGAGGCCGTCGCCCGCGCGATCGAGGCGCACGACCCGGTCGCCGTGGTCTCGGTCGTCGAGGGCCCGGCCGACCGCATCGGCCGCCGGCTGGTGGTCTGGCCGTCGTCGTCGAGCGGCACGCTCGGCTCCCCGCGCCTCGACGCCGCCGCCACCGACGACGCCCGCGGCCTGCTCGCGGCCGGCCGCACCGAGACCCTCCACTACGGCCCCGACGGCGAGCGCCGCGGCGAGGGCCTGACCCTGTTCGTGGCCTCGTACGCCCCGCCCGCGCGCATGCTGGTCTTCGGCGCGATCGACTTCGCCGCCTCGGTGGCCCGCATCGGCTCCTTCCTGGGGTACCACGTCACCGTCTGCGACGCCCGCCCGGTCTTCGCCACCTCGAAGCGCTTCCCCGGCGCCGACGAGGTCGTGGTGGACTGGCCGCACCGGTACCTCAGACAGGAGCTCGACGCGGGCCGCGTCGACGACCGCACGGTGGTCTGCGTCCTCACCCACGACCCGAAGTTCGACGTCCCGGTCCTCCAGGTGGCCCTCGCCGAGCGCTTCGCGTACGTGGGCGCGATGGGTTCCCGCCGCACCCACGACGACCGCATGGCCCGCCTCCGCGAGGCCGGCGTGACCGAGAAGGAGCTGGCCCGCCTGTCCTCGCCGATCGGCCTGGACCTGGGCGCCCGCACCCCGGAGGAGACGGCGGTGAGCATCGCGGCCGAGATCATCGCCGGTCGCTGGGGCGGCGGCGGCGCCCGCCTCAAGGAACTGGCCGGCCGCATCCACCACGACTGACCGCCCGCACGCCCCGCGCGCCTCTCTCCGCGTCTCTCTCCGCGTCGATCTTGCAGTTGTGGTGCCAGGACGCTCCCGTGATGTCCCGGTTTGTCAGGCACCACAACTGCAAGATCGACGCGGCGGGGTTGGGGTGGCGGCGCGATGGACTTGTAACCAAACGGGCTGCCAGGGCGAAGTACCGTAGTGAAATGCACCGATATATCAGCGCCGCCGGCGTCGTGGCGGTGGACAGCGTGCTGCTGGCCGCCGCGCATCCCGGCGGCGTGGAGCCGGTGCTCGTGCCGGTGTACGTGCTGCTCGTCGGCCTGATCGCGGCGCTGCGGTGGCGCAGCGCCCGCGCTGCGTTCGTAGCCGCGCTCGTGCCCGCCGGGCTGACGGGCGGGGCGTCGATGCTGCTGGCCTGGACCGGCTTCCAGGCCGGCCGGGAGCTGGCCCGGCCCCGCCACCTCGGGGTCGCCGCCGGCGCGGTGGCCGGCGCGCTCGGCGCCCAGCTCGCGTTCCGGGCCGACGACGGCCGCCGGGTCGCCGTGCTGGTCTCCACCTACGTGGTGTTCGCGCTGCTCCCGCTGCTGTCCGGCCGGTACGTCGCGCAGCAGGACCGCCTGGCCGCCGCCCTCGACCGCCACCGCGCCGAGGTCCGCCGCCGGCGGGAGGCCGTCGCCGAGCAGGAGCGGCTGCGCGAACGGATCCGGATCGCCCGGGACCTGCACGACTCGCTGGGCCGCCGGCTGGGGCTGGTGTCGCACCAGGCCACGGCCTTCGAGCAAGAGTACGAGGGCGAGCATGAGGGGGTGCGCCGGCTGGCCGCGTCGGTGCGCGGCGCGGTCACCGAGTTCCAGCAGCTGGCCGGTGTGCTGCGCACCGGCGACGAGCGGCGCCCCCGCGAGCCGGGCCTGGCCGCGATCGGCCCGGTCGTCGAGGAGTACCGGGCGGCCGGCGTCCCCGTCGCCCTCCACCGGCGCGGCGTCCCCGGGACGATGACCAGGGCGTCCGAGCGGGCCGCCTTCCTGGTCGTGGAGGAGGGGTTGCGCAACGCGGTCCAGCACGCGCCCGGCCAGCCGGTGACGGTCGACCTGGAGTGGGAGCCGGACGCGCTGCTCCTCTCGGTGGCGAACCCGGCGCTGTCCGACGGCGACACCGGACTCGGCCGCGGGCTCGCGGTCCTCGCGGAGCGGGTGCGGCCGGCCGGCGGCTTCCTCGACCACCGCCTGGCCAACGGCGTCTTCCGGCTCTGGGCGGTGCTCCCGATCGGCGCCCCGCCCCCCGAGCCCGACGAGGCGCCCGAGACCGCCCCGGCCGAGCCGCCGGCCCGGGCCGGGACGGTGGCCCTGGCGGTGGTGGCCGCGGCGGCGATGTTCGTCGCCCTCCCGCTCACGCTGATGATCCTCTGAGAACGCCGGCGGGCCGAAAGTCAAGACCGGTGGAGGGTTGCGTTGATCACCGGTCGTGGGGTCTGCTGATCAGGAGGTGGCCCGTGGGCGTCCGCCGCGCGACGGGCCGTTCCGCACGTCACCGCGGGAGGCTTTATGTCCTCGTCTCACCGTGTCCGGGTCAGTGTCGACGTCGACGGCACGCGCTACGTCGACGACGTCGAGCCCCGGACCCTCCTCGTTCATCATCTCCGTGAACAGCTCGGCAAGGTTGGCACGGTCGTCGGCTGCGACACGAGCAACTGTGGATCCTGCACCGTTCTCATGGGCGGCGCCGACGGTCCGCAGCACAGCGTCAAGAGCTGCTCCGTCCTCGCCGTGCAGGCCGACGGCGCCAGCGTCACCACCGTCGAGGGGCTGGCCGGGCCCGGCGGCGAGCTGCACGCCGTGCAGCGGGCGTTCCACGAGCTCCACGCCCTGCAGTGCGGGTTCTGCACCCCCGGCATGATCATGTCGGCGGTCGACCTGCTGCGGGACAATCCGGACCCGTCCGACGCGGAGGTCAGGGAGGGGCTGTCGGGCAACCTGTGCCGGTGCACCGGCTACCAGAACATCGTGCGCGCCGTGCAGTCCGCGGCCGCCGCGCTGCGGGCGCAGGCCGAGCTGCCGGAGGAGGCGACCGTATGACCTCCACCATCGAGCCCCAGGTCGGCGCGGCCAGGAAGCGCAAGGAGGACGCGCGGCTCATCACCGGGCGGACCCGCTGGACCGACAACATCGCCCTGCCCGGGATGCTGCACCTGGCGATCCTGCGCAGCCCGCACGCGTCGGCCCGCATCGCGAGCATCGACGTCTCGGCGGCCAAGCGCCGGCCCGGCGTGGTCGACGTGTTCTCCGGCGCCGACGTCAAGGACATCCAGGGCAGCCTGCCCTGCGCCTGGCCGGTGACCGAGGACATCGTCCACCCGGTGCGCCCGCCGCTGGCCGACGGCTTCGTCCGCCACCACGGCGAGGCGGTCGCCGTCGTCGTGGCGCGCGACCGGGCGAGCGCCGTCGACGCGCTGGAGGACATCGAGGTCGAGTACGATCCGCTCGCGCCGGTGCTCGACCTGCGCGCCGCCTACGAGGACACCGGGCTGGTCCACCCCGACAAGGGCACGAACCGGTCGTACACCTGGATCTTCGACTCCGCCGACGCCGGCACCGGCAGCAGCGTGCGCGACGCCCCGGCCGAGGTCACGATCAACCGACAGTACGTCCAGCAGCGCCTCATCCCGGCGTTCATGGAGCCGCGCAGCGTGGTCGTCGACCCGGGCATGGGGGAGTACACGATCTGGTCGGCCACCCAGATCCCGCACATCCTGCGGGTCTTCTACGCGCTGCTCACCGGCGTGCCCGAGCACAAGATCCGGGTCATCGCGCCGGACGTCGGCGGCGGCTTCGGCGGCAAGCTCCAGGTGACGCCCGAGGAGCTGATCGCCTTCCTGGCTGCCCAGCGCGTCGGCAAGCCGGTCAAGTACACCGAGACCCGCAGCGACACGATGCTGTCCGCGCACCACGGCCGCGACCAGTTGCAGGACATCACCCTGACGGCGAAGCGCGACGGCACGCTCACCGGCATCCACGTGAAGCTGATCGCCAACATGGGCGCCTACCTGGGCCTCGTCGGGCCGGGCGTGCCGATCCTCGGCGCGTTCATGTACAACTCGATCTACAAGGTCCCGGCGTACCGCTTCGAGTGCGTCGGCGTGTTCACGAACACGACGATCACCGACGCGTACCGCGGGGCCGGCCGCCCCGAGGCCACGTACGCGATCGAGCGGGCGATGGACGAGCTCGCCGCCGAGCTGGACATGGACCCGATCGAGCTGCGCCGCAAGAACTGGATCAACGCCGACGAGTTCCCGTTCACGACGGTCGCCGGCCTGGTCTACGACTCGGGCGACTACGACGCCGCCACCGACAAGGCCCTGGACCTGTTCGGCTACGCCGAGCTGCGGGCCGAGCAGGAGCGCCGCCGCGCCGCCGGCGATCCCGTCCAGCTCGGCCTCGGCGTCTCGACCTACACCGAGATGTGCGGCCTGGCACCCTCGCGGATCCTGGGCGCGCTGCGGTACGCGGCGGGCGGCTGGGAGAGCGCGTCGGTGCGCGTCCTGCCGACGGGGAAGGTCGAGGTCGTCACCGGCACCAGCCCGCACGGCCAGGGCCACGTCACGGCGTGGAGCCAGATCGTCGCCGACGAGCTGGGCGTGGCGTTCGAGGATGTGGAGGTACTGCACGGCGACACGCGAACCTCGCACAAGGGCCTCGACACCTACGGGTCCCGCAGTCTCGCCGTCGGCGGCGTCGCGCTCGTCGAGGCGTGCCGGAAGGTGCGCGACAAGGCCCGCGTCGTCGCCGCCCACATGCTCGAGTGCAGCCCGGACGACCTCGAGTTCACCGGCGGGGCGTTCCGTGTCCGCGGTACACCCGATGCGGCCAGGACGGTGGCGGACGCGGCGTTCGCCGTGTTCGCGGCCCACGACCTGCCCGACGGGGTGGAGGCGTCGCTCGACGCCGACGCCACCTTCGACCCGCAGACGTTCTCCTTCCCGCACGGCACCCACCTGTGCGCGACGGAGGTCGACACGCAGACCGGCCACGTGCGGATCCGCTCGTACGTCGCCGTCGACGACGTCGGCCGGGTGGTCAACCCGCTCATCGTCGAGGGCCAGGTCCACGGCGGCGTCGCGCAGGGCATCGCGCAAGCGCTGCACGAGGAGGCCGTGTACGACGCCGGCGGCACCCTGCTGACCGGCTCGTTCGTGGAGTACACCATCCCCAGCGCCGCCGACCTGCCGACGATCGTCAGCGACCGCACCGAGACCCCGGCGACCTCCAACCCGCTGGGCGTCAAGGGCGTCGGCGAGGCCGGCGCCATCGCGGCCACGCCGGCCGTCGTCAACGCCATCGTCGACGCGCTGCGCCCGTACGGCGTGCACGACGTCCCCATGCCCTGCACCCCCGAGCGGGTGTGGCGCGCCGTCAAGCGCGGAGGTGTCGCGTGATCCCCGTGGCGTTCGACTACGTCCGTCCGTCCACCGTGGACGAGGCGGTGGCGGCCCTCGGCTCGGACGAGGACGCCAAGGTGCTGGCCGGCGGCCAGTCCCTGCTGCCGGTGCTGCGGCTGCGGCTCGCGGCCCCGACGGTGCTCGTCGACCTCGGCGGCGTGCCGGGGCTGACCGGGGCCCGGCTCGACGGCGGCGACCTGGTGATCGGGGCGATGACCACCCACGCGGAGGTCGCCGCCGACCCGCTGATCCGCGAGCACGCCCCGCTGCTGGCCGTCGCGGCCGGCACCGTCGGCGACCGCCAGGTGCGCCACCGCGGCACGCTCGGCGGCTCGCTCGCCCACGCCGACCCGGCCGCCGACCTCCCGGCGGTGGCGGCGGCCCTGGACGCGGTGTACGAGGTGCAGGGTCCTTCCGGCCGGCGGACCATCCCGGCCGCGGACTTCGCGGTGGACCTGTTCACCACCGCCCTCGGCCCCGACGAGGTCATCGTCGGGGTCCGCGTCCCGGCCGCCGCCGGCTGGGCCACCCACTACGAGAAGTTCCATCGGACGGCCCAGGCGTGGGCTATCGTCGGGGTGGCCGTGGCCGTCGCACGGTCCAACGGGACGATCTCCGAGGCCCGGGTCGCCCTGACGAACATGGGCCCGGTGCCGCACCGGGCCCGGGGCGTCGAGGCGGCCCTCGCCGGGGCGCCGGCGACCGCCGAGGCGGTCGCGGAGGCGTGCGCATCGGTCGCCGCGGGCACCGATCCGGTGGACGACCTGTCGGCCTCGGCGGACTATCGTCGGGAGTTGGCCCGGGTGCTCACCACGCGGGCCGTGTGCCGAGCGCTGGGGGTCTGACGACCGTGCTACTGGAACACAGCTTCACCGTGCCCGTCCCCGTCGACCAGGCGTGGGCGGTGCTGCTGGACATCGAACGCATCGCGCCGTGCATGCCGGGTGCCACGCTGACCGGCCACGACGACGAGGAGGGCACGTTCACCGGCACGGTGAAGGTGAAGCTGGGTCCGGTCAGCCTCACGTTCAAGGGCTCGGGCCGCTTCGTCGAGCGCGACGAGGCGGCCCACCGCGTGCAGCTGACCGCCTCGGGCGCCGACGCCCGCGGCGGCGGGACGGCCGCGGCCCGGGTGACCGCATCGCTGCACGAGGAGGGCGACGACACCCGCGTCGAGGTGAAGACCGACCTCGACGTCACCGGCAAGGCGGCCCAGTTCGGCCGCGGCCTGATCGGCGACGTGAGCGGCAAGCTGATCGGGCAGTTCGCCGACTGCCTGGCCGGCAAGCTGGCCGCCGGGACCGAGCCGGCACCCGCGGCAGCGGCGCCCGCTGCGGCGGCGCCCGCGGCAACGGCGGCCGCCGCGGCGGCCGAGGCCTCGGGCCCGGTGACCGAGCCGGCGGTCGCTCCCGCGCGGGTTGCCGAGCCGGAGCCCGAGGCCGTCGAGCCCATCGACCTGCTCGCCGTCTCCGGCGTCGGGTCGGCCGTCCGCCGCGCGGTGCCCTACGTGCTGACGGCCGCGGCCAGCTTCGCCGTCGTCCTCGGCATCATCTGGTGGATCAAGCGCCGCTGACCACCACCCGCGTCGATCTTGCAGTTGTGGTGCCGGGACACTCCCTGAATGCCCGGGTTTGTCAGGCACCACAACTGCAAGATCGACGCGGGTGGGCGGGTGGACGGGTCGCGGTCACGGCTCCAGGCCGGCGACCAGGCGGCCCAGCCACGGCACGCCCAGCTCGCTCGTGACCAGCGCCTGCAGGTGGGCCGGGACCTGCTCGCGGCTCCACGCCATCGCCTCGCCCAGCGAGTCGCACGGATAGTCGCGCAGCGCCGCCCGGAACGCCTCCGGGTCCCACGGCTGGCCCGGCCGGACCACCGCCCCGGCGACCAGCGCGTCGATCTCGGCCGCCGACAGCGGGCGCCGCGAACCGATGCGGGTGGTCAGGCGGTCGGCGACCAGCATGCCGGCGAGCCAGCTCTGCGCCGCCGCCGGGGACTTCGACGGCATCGGGTCGAGGCCGTTGACCCAGGCGGTGACCACCCCGCCGACCAGCCGGCCGGCGAAGTGGCTGGGCCGGTGCGAGGTGCCCGGCTCGGCCAGGTGCCACTGGTTGGCCGACACGACCACGGCCACGCGCGACGACGGCCAGCCGCGGGTGAAGCTGCTCCAGCCCCAGAAATACTCGCCGCCGTGGCCGACGTACCCCTCGTCGAGGCCGCCGTCGAAGACGTTCCAGACCAGCCCGACGGTCGCCGCCGGGTCGGGGCCGCGGCCGGCCTGCGGGGTCAGCATCAGCCGGGCCGTCTCGGGGGCGAGGATGCGGCCGGAGGGCAGCGCGCCGCCGCCGAGCACGGCCAGGACGAACCGGCAGTGGTCCGACGCGGTGGTGAGCGCGGTGCCGGCCGGGTAGTCGCCGACGTAGACCGGCGGGAGCACGAACTGCAGCCCGCCCACCGTCGCGTAGCCGGTGCTGCGCCGGGAGAGGGCCTCCGGCGGCGCCTCGGCCGGCGGGAACCACGCCGAGCGCATCCCGAGCGGCGTGAACACGCTGCGGCGGACCCACTCGTCGAACGGGACGCCGGCCGGGTTCGTCCGCTCCACCAGATAGCCCACGAGGGCGATGCCGGTGTTGCTGTACTGATACTGCACGCCGACCGGCGTCGACCACAGCGGGACCAGGTCCCCGCCGTACAGGTCGCTGCGGCCGCGCCGGAAGACCTGCCGCAGGTGCTCGCCCAGCGGGGCCGGCGGCACCCGGTCGGCGAACCCGAACGTCGTGCCCAGCCCGCTGCGATGGGTCAGCAGGTCCCGCAGCGTGATCGGGCGCGCCCCGTGCGGGTTGACCACCCGCAGGTCGCCGAGGTGCGGCCCGATCGGCCCGTCGAGGTCGAGCAGGCCGCGCTCGACGAGCTGCATGGCCGCCGCGGCCGTATACGTCTTGCCGTCGGAGCCGATCGGGTTGACCGTCTCGGGCGTCATCGGGGCGCCGGTGCCGAGGTCGGCCACGCCGTAGCCCCGGGCCAGCACGACCTCGTCGCCGACGCCGACCGCGACGGACACGCCGGGCGTGTCGGTGTGCTCGAGGATCTCCGGCACGAGCACGTCCAAGGCGCGCGCGAGGGCGGCGACGTCCATGCGCGCAGACTACTCGGCGGCCCGGGAGCGCCCCTCCTCGAAGAACGCGAAGACGCCGGCCGTGTCGCCGAGGTCGCGCAGCGGCACCGCCGCGCCGAACGACACGTTCCAGAACGCGCCCTCGCGCGGCTTCCACGGGCCGACGTAGGCATACGGCTCGTCGATGGCCGAGTCGCCGGTTGACACCCCGTAGTTCACCTCGTCGAGCGACACCCCGACGTCGAAGTGCTCGGGCCACAGCACCGGGGCGGCGTCGGTGGTGAGCCGGCGCAGGGCGGCGTCGCCGGTGGTGAGGGCGGCCAGCAGCTCGGCGGCGCCGTCGGTGACGACCCGGTCGCCGGGGCTCGCGCCGGAGCCGTCGGAATACAGGTCCTTCGGGGCGCCGACCTCCACGTCCGCCTCGGTGGCGAGGTCGGCCAGGGTCTGGCCGGCCAGCGGGAACCGCCGGTCGCCGACCACCAGCGCGTCCGCCTCGACGGCGAGGACGGGGTCGGCCACGGTGGCGAAGCCGGTCGGCGTCACCCGGAGCCGGATGGTGCCGCTGCGGCGGTGCTGGGGGCCGGCGAGAACCAGCTCGGCCAGGCCGTGGAAGGAGCGTCGCGTCTCGTTGGTCACGAGCCCATCATGCCGCGCCCGGGAACAGCGCGAGGCCGTTGGACCAGCAGACGGACCGCAGCCAGTCGTCGCCGAGGTCGAGCCGGGTGAGGCCCTCCAGCTGGTGGGCGTAGGCGTAGGGGATGTTGGGGAAGTCGGTGCCGAGCAGCACCCGGCCGGCCAGGCCCAGGTCGCGGACCAGCGGCAGCAGCGCTCGCGGCGGCGCGCCGAAGAACTCGGTGAAGACCATGGTGGTGTCGAGGTGCAGGCGCGGATGGCGCTCGGCGAGGGCGAGGAAGCCTTCGTACTCCGGGGCACCCATGTGGGCGACGACCGCCACCAGGCCCGGGTGCCGGTCGAGCACGGCGCCGAACGGGCCGGGGCCGGTGAACCCGTTGGCGACCGGCCCCGAGCCGGCGTGCACGACCACCGGCGTCCCGGTCTCGGCGAGGCGGCCCCACACCGGGTCGAGCAGCGGGTCGCGCGGGTCGAAGCCGCCGACCTGGAGGTGCACCTTGAACACCCGGGCGCCGGCGGCCAGGGCGGCGTCGGCGACGGCGAGCGCCCCCGGCTCGGGGAAGCAGGTGGCGCTGGGCAGGCAGCCGGGGGTGCGGGCGGCGAAGTCGAGCGTCCAGGCGTTGAGGTCGGTCGACATGCCGGGGCGGTGCGCGTACGCGAGGGCGGAGTAGTGCCGGACCCCCAGCGCGGCCAGGGTCGCGACGCGGTCGGCGTCGCTCCCGCGGTACCGGATGGGCCACGGACGCCCGACGAGCGGCCCGGCGCTGTCGAAGTAGGCCCACACCTTGCGGAGCATGCGCTCCGGCAGGAAGTGGGTGTGCACGTCGAACAGGCCGGGCAGGCCGAGTGAGCGCCAGAAGCCCGGCACCGCGGCGTCGTCCATCACAGGCCTATGTTGAACCGCTCCAGCAGGATCGGCGCAACCAGCAGCGCCCCGGCGAAGACGGCGACGGTGGCGAAGACCGTGCGCAGCAGGACCGTCTCGGTCTTGTCGCCGGCCCGCAGCGCGATCCGGTGGGGCAGGCCGATGTTGCGCCACATGCGCCGGCCGGTCGGGATCGGCCAGAAGATCGGGCATCCGTGCCGGGTGATCATGTCGCCGGCCAGATGGACCAGGCCGCCGATGCCGACGGCCACGCCGAGCAGCGGGTAGCCGCGGTCGCCGGGCAGCCGCTCGTAGACCACGAACGCGGCGCCGGCCGCGGCGAGCGTCACGATGACCCAGCCGGCCCGCTCGGCCCAGCTCTCGAACAGCCCGCGCAGGGCGAGGGCGAACGAGAAGAACAGCACGCCCATCACGGCCCATTTGCCGTACGCGTTGCACAGGGCGAGGGTGCCGTAGCCGACGCCGACGTTGAACACGATCGTGTGGGTGAGTGTGCGGTGGCCGTTGCGGCGGTGCGGGTCGTACTTCATCCGGGTCAGCTTGTAGACGCCGAGCGAGAACTTCTCGACGCACTCGGCCAGGAACAGCGACAGGACGCCGAACGTGTGCGCGACCGTGGCCCCGCCCTTCCGCGCGGTCACGCGGCCGGACAGGTCGAGGTCGGGCAGCAGGGCGCCGCCGGCGCAGATCGCGGTGCCGACGGCGAGCTGGAGCGGGGTCTGGTGAAACCCGGCGAGCTGGTCGAGCGCCAGCGAGCCGCCCAGCCAGACCGCCGCCCCGGAAAGTGCGTGCGACGAGCCCATCATGCCCTGGGACTATCCCAGGTGGACGGTCATTCGTACATAGGATCTACAGACGTATCGATGTGCCCGCTACGTCGAGTGTCGTTGCCGTCATGCTCGCGGCGGCGTCCGAGGCCAGGTAGAGCGCGGCGAACGCGACATCGTCCACGATGGACGCTCGCGGTGTCCAGGTTACGACATTCGCCCGGACTCCCGACCCGGCGACCTGCCGGGCGAAGTGCTGCGTGAGGGCGGTCACACCGCCGCCGACGGCCGTCGACGCCGGGTCCGGGCCGGCCGGGGCGAGGGTCACCACCGCGCCGGTGCGCGCCTCGACCATCGCCGGGACGAACGCCTGCAGCGCCTGCAGCGTCGTGGTCAGCCCGCTGTCGACCATGTCGTGCCAGCCGGCGCCGGCCCGGTTCGTGCAGGTGAGCACGAACAGCAGGTCGGGCGCACCGAGCTCGGTCAGCACGCTCGCGCGCACGGCGTCCATCGCGGCCGCGCCGCCGCCGTGCTGCCCGCCGGACGCCGCGACGATGCCGACCGCCTCGGCGCCGAGCCAGTGCAGCTCGTCGACGAGGTCCTCCAGCTCGTCCGGCTGTTCGCCGATCACGGCGATGCGCACCCCGCGGTTGGCGAGCATCCGGCACACCGCCCCGGCCACCCCGTCGGAGGGGCCCAGCACCACCGCGACCCGGCCCTTGAGCTCGGGAAACGTCGATCCCCACATGAACACAGCGCCCCTCTCGGTCGAGGGGGCCGCCGCCCCCACGCGGCGGCCCCCGGGTGGTGGGTCAGCGGCTCCAGCCCTGACGGTCGGACGCGGCGGCCCAGGGACCGCGGTCCCACCGGCCGTGCCGGTGCCCGTGCTCGCGCCCGTGCCACGGCGGCACGCCCCCGTTCTCCGCGACCCAGCGCCGCCAGCGTGCGTGCTTGAAGACGCTGAGGACGAGGAAGAACAGCGGGATCGCCGGCCAGAAGAAGTGGGCGCCCGAGAGCCACCACAGCCCGGTCAGCAATATCGCCAGCGCGAACACGAACCCGGCGTGCCGCCGCAGGTGCCGGCGGCCGTCGTGCATGAAGGCCTGCTTGGCCTCGGGCGTCTCGCGCAGTCCGCGCCGGCCGCCCTCGGGCAGGTCGGCGGTCAGCGGCGGCAGCTCGTCGCGGTACTTCGCCGCGTACACCTGCCCGAGCCGCTCCTCTCCCTCTTCGAGCGTCAACCGGCCCTCGGTCATGCCGGCCCGCACCATGTTGGCGTACTGTTCGCGTTCCGCGTCCGAGGCACGCACCCGCTCGCCGGTCATCTCGGCCCCCTTCCTCGTGATGGACTCCAGCGTGCCGATCGCGAGCGCTCGGCGCGTCGCACCGGGGTCGTCTCGTGCGGTACCTCGCCCGGCGCAGCGCGGCGCCCCGTCTACTCCCGCTGGAGTACACGGCGCGAACCGGGAAGGCGATGTCGCCGCCGACCCCCTCCACTACGGTCGACCTGTGACGAGACGACGGCCCTGGCGCGACGACCTGCGCGCGGCCCGTCACGCCCACCGGATCGCCCACCGGCAGGCCCGCCTCCAGCAGCGGCTCGACCGGCTGGAGAAGCGGCACTGGCGCGGGCCCAGCCCGGTAGCGATCGCGGTGTTCATCGCGCTCGTGCAGGTCTTCGGCACCCGCGCCGCCGCCTACGGCACGACCGAGCACGTGCTGGACAAGACCGGCTACCTGCTGCTCGTCGGCGGGGCGGCCGCCCTGGTCTTCCGGCAGAAGCTGCCGCTGTTCGCGCTGGCCGGCGCGCTGGCCGCGACCGTCGCGTACTTCAGCCTCAGGTACCCCGACGGACCGGGTTTCATCGCGGCGATCGTCGCCGTCTTCACCGCGCTGGCGGCCGGCTACCGGGCGCTCACGCTGCTCGCGGTCGCCGCCGCCTACACCGTGTTCGTCGTGCGCGTCCACGACGTCGAGTCGACCGCCCGGCTGGTCGTCGTCGGCATCTGCGCCCTCATGATCCTGTCGTTCGGCGAGGCGGCGCGGGTGCGCGGGCTGCGGTACGCCCAGCTGGCCCGCGAACGCGAGGAGCAGGAGGCCCTCGCCCGGGCCGAGGAGGAGCGGGCCCGCAAGGAGCAGAAGGCCCGCCGGGCCAGCGACGAGCGGCTGCTCATCGCCCGGGAGCTGCACGACGTCATCGGCCACCACCTCTCGCTCATCAACGTGCAGGCGGGCGTCGGCCTGCACCTCATGGACGACAACCCGGAGCAGGCCCGCACCGCGCTCGCCGCGATCAAGCACGCGAGCGCCGAGGCGCTGCGGGAGACCCGGGCGGTGCTGGCCGGCCTCAACCCGGGCGAGGCGGCCCCGCGCACGCCGGCGCCGGGACTGGCCGACCTGGAGCGGCTCGCGGCCGAGGCACGCGGGGCCGGGCTGCCGGTCGCGGTGGAGACGGTCGGCACCGTCGTGCCGCTGCCGCCGCAGGTCGACCGCGCGGCGTACCGCATCGTGCAGGAGGCGCTGACGAACGTCCGCCGGCACGCCGGCCCCGACGCCTCGGCGACCGTCGTCGTCGGCTACGCGCCCGGCGAGGTCAGCATCCTGGTGTCCGACACCGGCACCGGCGCCACGGCCGCCGTGGAGGGCAACGGCATCGCCGGCATGCGGCACCGCGCCGCGACCTTCGGCGGCACCGTCGATGCGGGCCCGCGCGACGGCGGCGGCTTCGAGGTCCACGCCCGCATCCCCCTGCGCGAGGAGCAGCCGACATGATCAAGGTCCTGCTGGCCGACGACCAGGCGCTGGTCCGGGCGGGCTTCCGCGCCCTGCTCGACGCCCAGTCCGACATCGAGGTCGTCGGCGAGGCGGCCGACGGCGCCGAGGCCGTCCGGATGGCCGTGCAGACCCGGCCCGACGTGGTGCTCATGGACATCCGGATGCCGGTGCTCGACGGGCTGGAGGCCACCCGGCAGATCGCCGCCGACGCCCGCCTGGCCGACGTGCGGATCGTCATCCTGACCACGTTCGACCTCGACGAGTACGTCTTCGAGGCGCTGCGCGTCGGCGCCAGCGGCTTCCTGGTCAAGGACACCGAGCCCGTCGACCTGCTGCGCGGCGTGCGGGCCGTGGCCGGCGGCGACGCGCTCCTGTCGCCGGGCGTGACCCGGCGGCTGATCGAGGAGTTCGCCAGCCGGTCGCGCGCGCCGCTCACCCCGATGACGCTCGACGCGCTCACCGACCGCGAGCGCGAGGTGATGGCCCTGGTCGGGGCCGGACTGTCCAACGAGGACATCGCGGCCAAGCTGTTCGTCAGCCCGGCCACCGCGAAGACCCACGTGAGCCGCGCGATGATCAAGCTCGGCGCCCGCGACCGCGCCCAGCTCGTGGTCTTCGCCTACGAGGCCGGCCTGGTCCGGCCCGGCTGGCTGGGCTAGAGACCGTTGTTCGCGATGACGCTCTTGTACCAGTCGTAGCTCGCCTTGCGCGAGCGCGTCTGCGTCTCGTAGTCGACGTGGACGATGCCCCACCGCTGCGAGAACCCCTCGGCCCACTCGAAGTTGTCGAGCAGCGACCACACGTGATAGCTCTCCAGCTTGACGCCCTCCTGGATCGCGCGGTGGGCCGCGGTCAGGTGATCCCGCAGGAACGTGATGCGGTCCTGGTCCTGGATCGCGTTGGTGGTGGGCATCCCGTTCTCGGTGATGATCAGCGGGATGTCGCCGTAGTCGCGCTTGATGCGGGTGAGCAGGTCGTAGAGGCCCTCGGGGTAGATCTCCTGCCACGACGCCTGCGAGGTCTTGTGCTTCTTCACCCGGGCGCCCTTGGCGGTGACGTAGGCCGGGTTGTAGTACTGCACGGCCAGCAGGTCGCTGCGGGTGCCGATGACCGCCAGGTCACCGTCCTGGATCGCACCGCGCACGGGCGCGTCGGCGGCCTGGGTGGCCAGCCAGTCCTGCGGGTAGCTGCCCTGCAGCACCGGGTCGAGCCAGCGGCGGTTCTCCTCGGCGTCGGCCGCGGTCGCGTGCTTGCGGGCCGCCGCCGAGTCGTCGGCCGGATACGCCGGGGACAGGTTGAGCGCGGCGCCGATCCGCCCCTTCGCGCCGGTGGCCCGGTAGGCCTGCACGGCCAGCCCGTGCGCGAGCAGCAGATGGTGCCCGGCGACGTTGCCGATGCGCCGGTCGCGCTTGCCCGGCGCGTGGATGCCCGACGTGTAGCCGGCGTCGACCACGGTCTTCGGCTCGTTGAGCGTGAGCCAGGTCGGCACCTTGTCGCCGAACGAGTAGAACATCGTCGACGCGTACTCCGCGAACCACTTCGCGCAGTCGCGGTGCTCCCAGCCGCCCTGCTCCTGCAGCGCCTGCGGGGTGTCCCAGTGGAACAGCGTGGCGACCGGCGCGATCCCGCGGGCGACCAGCCCGTCGACGAGCTTGTGGTAGAAGTCGATGCCCTTGGCGTTGACGGGCCCGCGCCCGGTGGGCAGCACCCGCGACCAGGAGATCGAGAACCGGTAGGACTTCAGGCCGAGGTCCTTCATGATGTCGAGGTCCTCGTAGAAGCGGTGGTAGTGGTCGGCCGCCACGTCGCCGGTGTCGCCGCCCTTCGTGCGGCCCTTCTGGTGGCTGAAGACGTCCCACACCGACGGCCCGCGGCCGTCCTCGGTCGCCGCGCCCTCGATCTGGTACGCCGACGTCGCGGCGCCCCACCCGAACCCCTTCGGGAACGCCCGCGCGGGCGGGCTCGCCGCAGCGCCGGTTGTGGCGTCGGCCGGGCTCGCCTTCGCCTGCGGCGGGGCGTCGTCGGACCCGCAGCCGGCGCTGACCGCACCGGCGGCGGCCAGGGTGAGCAGGTGACGCCGTCGCATGCGGGAAACCGTAGCCTGACGGCGCCAGCGGCAAGCAGAGCGGTGCCTTGTCAAACAAAACGGCCGCCCCCTGGAGCGGGAGCGACCGTCCGTAACGCAGGGTGATCAGTCGGCCAGCGCGACGATGCCCTGCGCCCAGCGGAAGTACTTGTTCGTGCCCAGGTCACGCACGGTCTTGATGTTGAACGCAGCGGCGAGCTTCTCGGCGTCGCCCTCGGACACGCCGGCGATCGCGGTGACGGGGGCGTCGGCGAGCTCCTGCGCGCTCTTGCCTTCCCACTCCTTCATGAGCTTCTTTTCCAGACCAAGCATGTTGTGCTCCTTCTCTCAATGGAAACCCGCGCCAGGCTACGTCGCTCTCTTCCCGGGCGCAAAGGGAGCCGGTTCCGTTCTGCTTGCCACACGGCCGACTCCCTGGAGATGATCGGGGAGTGGCCGGTCCGTAGCGAAGCGGAGGGGCCGGCCACCATAGGCGCAGACACCGAGGTCAAGGCGCCCGGAGCGAAGCGGAGGGTGCATGACCGGCCAATGGGGGCTGACGGTGCCGCTTGCTGGCGTGCCGCTGCCCGATCACGCAGCGTTGCTCGCCCAGCTTCCCTCGTTGGGATACACCGACGTGTGGACCTCCGAGGTCTCCG
Source organism: Dactylosporangium sucinum (assembly GCF_014647515.1). GTDB lineage: Bacteria > Actinomycetota > Actinomycetes > Mycobacteriales > Micromonosporaceae > Dactylosporangium > Dactylosporangium sucinum. The sequence goes on from NZ_BMPI01000005.1 coordinate 186,420, forward strand.
GGACCGACGCGTTCACGCCCCTCACGCTGGCTTCTGTCTGGTCTCCGACGTTACGCCTCGGCACGGCGATCGTCCCCGTTTTCACCCGCGGGCCGGGCCTGCTCGCCATGCAGGCGGCCGCCCTCGCCGAGGTCGCGCCCGGGCGGTTCGCGTTCGGCATCGGCGCGTCCTCGCCGGTCGTCGTCGGGGACTGGAACGCCGTGCCGTTCGACCGGCCCTTCGAGCGCAGCCGGGACGTGCTGCGCTTCCTGCGCCAGGCGCTGGCCGGCGAACTGGTCGACGGGGCGTTCGAGACGTTCACCGTCCGGCGGTTCCGGTTGGAACGGGCTCCGGCGGTACCGCCGAAACTCCTGCTCGCGGGTCTGCGTGCCCGGATGCTCCGGCTCGCCGCCGCCGAGGCGGACGGGGCCATCCTCAACTGGCTGTCGGCCGGCGACGTGGCGACCGCGCGGGCCGAACTGTCCGGCGCGCCCGACGGCTTCGAGGTCGCGGCCCGGATCTTCGTGTGCCCGACCGCCGACCCGGCCGAGGCGCGGGAGACCGGCCGCCGGCTCATCGCCGCGTATCTCACCGTGCCCGCCTACGCCGCCTTCCACCGCTGGCTGGGGCGCGGCGAGGTGCTGAAGCCGATGTGGGACGCGTGGGCCGCCGGCGACCGCAAGGGCGCGGTCCGGGCCATCCCCGACGAGGTGGTCGACGACCTGATCGTCCACGGCTCGCCCGACGCGTGCCGCGAGCACGTGCGCCGCTATGCCGAGGCGGGCGTGACCACGCCGGTCATCGCCCTGCTGCCGACGCGGGAGCTGACCGCGGGCGGCGCCCCGGCGCTGCTCGACACCCTGCGCGCGCTGGGGGGCCGGTCGTGAACCTCGAGGGATCGGTCGTCGTCGTCACCGGCGCCGCCGGCGGCATCGGGGCCGGGCTGGCCCGGCGGTTCGCCGCCGAGGGGGCCGCCGCCCTGGTCCTGGCCGACCTCGACGGCGACGCCGCGGCCGGGCTGGCCGCCACGCTGGCCGCCTCGGCGGACGTCGAGGCGTTCGGCGTCGCCTGCGACGTCACCAGCGAGGAGCAGATCGCCGAGCTGGTCGGCGAGACGCTGTCGCGGTACGACCACATCGACCTCTTCTGCGCCAACGCCGGCATCACCACCGGCCTCGGCCTGGAGGCGTCCGCCGAGGTGTGGGAGCGGGCCTGGGCGATCAACGTGCAGGCGCACATCCACTCGGCCCGGGCCGTCCTGCCGTCGATGCTGGAGCGCGGCGCCGGCTACCTGCTGCACACGTGCTCGGCCGCCGGCCTGCTCACCTCGGTCGGCGACGCGCCCTACGCGGTGACCAAGCACGCGGCCGTCGCGTTCGCCGAGTGGCTGGCGATCACCTACGGCGACCGCGGCATCCGGGTCAGCGCCCTGTGCCCGCAGGGCGTCGACACGCCGATGCTCCGCGACGGGCTGGCCGCCGGGCACATCGGCGCGAAGGTCACCGCGGCCGGCGGAGCCGTGCTCACCCCGGAGCAGATCGCCGACGCGGTGGTCGAGGGGCTGGCCGCCGAGCGGTTCCTCATCCTGCCGCACCCCGAGGTCGCCCGGTACTACCTGCACCGCGCCACCGACACCGACCGCTGGCTGGCGGGCATGCGCGGCCTGGCCGCCTCGCTCGACTCATGAGGGTCCCCGACACCCTGCAGCCCGCGCTCGACGTCGTCGTGCCCTACGCCCGCGGACGGGAGGGCCGGACCGTCGTCGGCATCTGCGGGCCGCCCGCGGCCGGCAAGTCCACCCTCTCCACCGCGTTGGCCGACGCGCTGAACGTCCACGATGGACTGTCCAGCGTGGCCGTGCCGATGGACGGCTTCCACCTGTCCAATGTGGAGCTCGACCGGCTGGGCCTGACCGAGCGCAAGGGCGCGCCGGAGACGTTCGACGCGGCCGGGTTCGTGCACCTGCTGCGCCGCCTGCGCGCCATGGAGGAGCTGGTGTACGCGCCGAGCTACAGCCGGACGCTGCACGAGTCGATCGGCGGCGTGATCCCGGTGCCGGCGTCCGTGCGGGTCATCGTGGTCGAGGGCAACTACCTGCTGCTGGACCGGGGGCCGTGGGCGCTGGTCCGGGAGCTGATCGACCTGGCCCTGTACCTCGACGCGCCCGACGAGGTCCGCCAGGACTCGCTCGTGCGCCGCCAGCTGGCCCGCGGCCTGGACCTGGAGCGCGCGCACGACTGGGTCTTCCGCAGCGACGAACGCAACGCGGCCGTGATCGCCGCCACCCGCAACCGCGCCGACCTCATCCTGACCCGCGCCTGACGCCGCCCGTCGCGCGGACCGCATGCGGCCTCGCCGCCGGCCGGGTCACGCGTCCGGGCCGCCGCCGGTCGCGGCCCGGTAGCGGGCGGCCAGGGCGCGCAGGTGTTCGATGAGCGCCGGCGGCTCGAGCACGGTGAAGGGCATCTCGAAGCCGTTGAGGTACGCCGTCAGGTCGGCCAGCGAGTCGCTGCCGGTCACCAGCTCGCAGGTCTGGTCGTCGAGCGGGATCACCTCGCCCGACGTCGGCGTGCTGCGCTCGGCCACCGCCGCGGCCGGGGCCGCGAACCGGACGCGGACCCGGTAGGTCCACGGCACCGAGCGCACCCCGCGCAGCACGTGCGCCGCCGCGTCGCCGCCCGGCGGGTCGCGCGGCACGAACCGCGGGCCGGTCGGCATGCGCGGGCGCAGCCGGTCGGCGCGGAACGTCCGCCAGTCCCGGCGGTCGGTGTCCCAGGCCAGCAGATACCACCGCCGGCCGGTGTAGACGAGCGTGTGCGGCTCGACGTCGCGCTCGCTGACGGTACCGTCGAATCCCTCGTATGCGAAGCGCAGGCGCTCGTGCCGGTGGGCGGCGTCGGCCACCGTGGTCAGCGTGGCCGCGTCGACGACCGGCCCGCCGCCCGCGGCCGACACGGTGGCGCTGCGCAGCGCGTCGACCCGCGGCCGCAGCCGCTTGGGCAGGGTGCGCTCCAGCTTGGTCAGGGCCCGCAGCGAGGCGTCCTCGATCCCGCTCACCGAGCCGGCCGCGGCCGCCCGCAGCCCGACCGCGACGGCGACGGCCTCCTCGTCGTCGAGCAGGAGCGGCGGGAGCGCGGCGCCGGCCCCGAGCCGGTAGCCGCCCGTGGGCCCGGTCGCCGAGTCCACCTGGTACCCGAGCTGGCGTAGCCGGTCGACGTCGTTGCGCACGGTCCGCGTGGTGACCTCCAGCCGTGCGGCCAGCTCCGCGCCGCTCCACTCCCGCCGTTGCTGCAGCAGCGACAGCAGCCGCAGGAGTCGTACCGAAGTTTCGAGCATCCTGGCATCGTTATTGAGGAAGCTAATGTTCCGCAACCGCTTCTAGGCTCGTCGTATGAACCTTCGAGGCATGGCCAACGCGAGCTACTGGGCGGACGACTGGGCCGCGGCGCGGGAGTGGTACACGTCGCTGATCGGCTTTCCGCCGTACTTCGAGCGCCCCGGGTACGCGGAGTGGCGGCTCGGCGACGACCAGGACGAGCTGGGCCTGATCGACGCCCGGTACCGCCCGGCGGGGGTGACTCCCGGCGCGGGCGTGGTGCTGCACTGGCACACGGACGACGTGCACGCGCTGTATGAGCGGCTCCTGGCGCTGGGCGCGACGTCGCTGGAGGGGCCACAGGACCGCGGCGCGGGCTTCGTGACGGCGTCGGTCGTGGATCCGTTCGGCAACGTGTTCGGCATCATCTACAGCCCGCACTACGTCGCGCTCAAGGGCGCGTCATGACGCTGGTGTTCACGTCGGTCGCGGCGTGGGACGAGTGGCTCCTGGCCAACGCCTCCTCGGCCGGGGAGGCGTGGCTCCGGATCGCAAAGAAGGGCGCCTCCGGTCCGGGCCTGTCGGCGGCGGAGGCGGGGGACGTGGCGCTGTGCCACGGCTGGATCGACAGCCACCGCCGGGCGCTGGACGACCGGTACTTCCTGCAGCGCTACTCGCCCCGCCGCCCCGGCAGCCCGTGGTCCCGGGTGAACGTGGAGCGGGTCTCGGCGCTGGCGGCGGCCGGCCGCCTCCGTCCCGGCGGTCTTGCCTCGGTGGCGGCGGCGCAGTCGGACGGCCGCTGGGCGGCGGCGTACGAAGCCCAGCGCACCGCCGAGACCCCGCCGGACCTGGTGGAGGCGCTGGCGGCGAACGCGCCGGCCCGGGCGGCGTACTCGGCGCTGACCCGCAGCGCTCAGTACGCGCTGTTCCTGCCGCTGCTGAAGGCCCGGACGCCGGCGGCCCGCTCGCGGGCGTTGACCCGCGCCGTGGCCCACCTGACCCCGGGGCGAAACGATCCTTAATCCGCATGTGGGCGGTTGACATCGCGACGCATCGATGTTGGCATGGTCGGGCAACCTTCCTTACAGTTGCCTCGGGTGCCAGCAGGTACGCGTCGCTGTCGCGCACGCCGAAGCCGCGGGCGGTCGTCGAGTGCGGCTCGTACTCGAACCCGAACTACGGCTGCACCGACGAGCGCGAGGACGCCATCGCCGCCTACACGCTGTCGCTGGCCTGGTACATCACGCGCGACAGCCGGTACGCGACCAAGGCCATCGCCATCATGGACGCCTGGTCGGCCACCATCCAGGACCACACCAACAGCAACGCCCCGCTGCAGACGGGCTGGGCGGGATCGTCCTGGCCCCGGGCCGCGGAGATCACCCTGACCCACGCCGACAACCCCGCCTGACCCCACCCGACGCACGGGACGCCGCCAAGGGGCTCGGTGGGTCAGCGGCGGCGGTGCCAGCGCAGCGGGCGCGGGTCGAACGTCCACAGCAGGCGGCGCCACCACGGGCGCTGGGCGCGCAGGGCCGCCACGTACGCGACGGCCTGGTCCGCGGCCAGGCGGGCCTGCGGCTCGCTCACCGCCGAGGCCCCACGCGAGCCTGCAGCCGAGTCCGAGGTCGCGGCCAGCGTCGGGCCGGCGAACGCGACCGCGTTCACCAGCGCCGCCAGGTCGTCCACCGGCGGGACCGCGGAGCGTAACCGTGGCGCCCCGGCGTGGGCGTGCCGGATCGCGGCCGTCGACGCGTACTGCGCCACCTCCCGCGCCGTCAGATGGGCCGGCGCCGGGCGGCCGGCCAGCCGCAGGCCGGCCAGGACCTCCGACCAGGCGGCGTCGATGCGCTGCGCCGGGGGACCCTGCTCCAGCCGGCGGCGGCGCCGGGCGCGGTGCACCAGCGGTACCGATGCGAAAAAGGCCAGCACCAGGACCACCACGGCGGCGGAGGACGCCGCCGCCACCAGCGTCGCCGTGCCCGAGCCGGCCGGGGGAGCGGCGGCCTGGGCCGAGCCCGAGCGGGAGGCCGGCGGGCTGGCGGACACCGAGACCGGCGGCACCGACTGCGGCGGGGGCGGGGACGGCGGGGCCTTCGGCTTGAAGTCGTCCTCGACCGGGCGCTGGACGGTGTCGGACTTCGGCAGCGGGTCGAACGCCACCCAGCCGACGCCCTTGAACAGGATCTCGGGCCAGGCGATCGCGTCGCCGCCGCGGACCGCCGGGTCGTCCTTGCGGGTCTGGAAGCCGACGACCACCCGGGTCGGCAGGCCGGCCAGCCGGGCGAGCACCGCGAACGCGGCCGTGAACTGCTCGGACGTGCCCTTCTGGCCGCCGGCCTGTTTGGGCCCGAACAGGAAATACTCGACGTTGGGGTAGGCGTGGCCGCTGGGGGCGTCGGCGACCAGCCGGTAGTGCTCCTCCAGCCACTGCTGGATCGCGAACGCCCGCTGGTACGGGTTGGAGACGCCCTCGCCGAGGTGCGACGACAGCTGGCTGATCGAGTCGGGCACCTTGCCGGGCAGGGCGACCAGGTCGCCGGCCTCCTCGGGCGCCGGCACCTCGGCGACGAACAGCGCGTTGTCGTCGGGGCGCGGGTCGCGGCGGGAGGTGACCGTGTACGTCAGGCCCTTGTGCAGCGGCTCGGCATAGGCGATCGTCCCCGTCTCGGCATCGAAGGCCACGCGCACGCCGTCGACCCGCTGCGGGGTGGCGACGCCGGGGAGCAGCCGGCCGTCGAGCTCGTCGATGGTGATCCGCTGGGTCACCTCGGGGCCGGTGCCCTCGGGGCGGCCCAGCACGCGGCCGGCGTTGCGGTACACGGAGTCGATGCGCCAGGTCACGCCGTCGTAGTCGGTGAGCACCGCCAGGCGGATCAGCGGCTGCGCCTCCGGCGTCACCACGGCGTCGAACAGGTGCTGGTCCTTGTTGAGGTTCCAGCCGGACAGGCGCACGAGCGGGTTCTCGTCGAGCGAGTCGAGCTGGGGCGGCGTCACGTAGTTGCGGGGATCGACCGGGGTCGAGCTGCCCTGCTCGGCCACGGCCGGGCCGAGGAACTGCGAGAGCACCACGATGATCGCGAGCCCGGCGGCGGCGCCGGCCCCGACGCGCAGCCGGATCGTGCGGCGCTGGTCCGCCGTGAGCTCGCCCGGCTGCGGCTCCCGGCCGCTGGCGATGAGCCCCAGCGCGGCGAACGCGGCGTAGGCGAGCGGCACCCAGGTCGTGGCCCGCGCGGCGGTGGTGTCCGGGCCGACGAGGTAGAGGGCGCCGCCGAACAGCAGCGTGGGCGGGAGATAGGAGAGCAGCACGCGACCGTACCGCACGCCGAGCTCGGTGGCGGCCAGCCCGGCCAGCCACGTCGCGATCACCGGCAGCACCACCGTGTCGGGCTGCGGCTCGATCGGGATCAGCGCGGTGAGCAGCCGCGGGATGCTGTTGCGCAACGCCTCGCGGGCGATGTCGGGCACGCTGCCCGGCACCTGGCCGGCCGCGGCCGAGACGCGCACGGCGACGAACGTCAGCACGGCCAGCCCGAGCACGGAGGCGGGCGCCGCCGTCCAGGCCGGCAGCCGCCGCACGCCGGTGCCGACGAGCACGGAGCCGGCGGCCGCGGCGGCCATGAGCACCGGCAGCAGGGTGCCGTTGTAGATCGGGGCGAGCGCGAACGCGCTGAGCACCAGCATGCCGGCCAGCGCCACCGGAACGAACAGCCGCCTCACCACGACCGGACCCCGTCCCACGCCGCGGCGAAGTCGGCGCCGTCGCGCGCCGCGAGCACCGTGATCCGCTCGGGTCCGGGGGCGTCGCCGTCGCCGAACACGCCCGCGACCACGGCCGCGTAGGCGCCGCGCAGGGTCGCGACCCGCCCCAGGTCGGTGCTGCTCCCGGTGAGGTAGATCAGCGTGTCGCCGGCCTTCCGCGTGCGCAGCTCGGCGACCGTCGCGTCGAGCCCAGTGACGGTGCCGCGCGCGGCGTCGTGCGGCCCGGGGCCGTGCGTGTCCCGGTTCCGCGCCTCGTGCGGCCCGGGGCCATCGGTGGCGCGGCTGCGCGCCTCGTGCGGCTCGTGCGGCTCGGGGTCGTGCGCGGCGCGGCCCCGCGCGCCGGGGTCGGCCGACGGCGGGTCGTGCAGCGACGCCTCGGCGAGCACGTCCAGGAAGCTCCGGCTGCCCTTGCCGCCCGCGTGCGCGCCGCCGACCAGGCGCAGCGCCACCGGCAGCTCCTCCCGGAACGCCGCCATGACGATCGACGCCGCGGCCTCGCACGCCGCCTCGAAGCGCGCCGACTCCCCGGCGCGGTCCACGTCCGGATACGCGCCGCGGCGGTCGTCGAGCAGCACCACCAGCCGCGGCAGGCTGGTGTCGAGGTGCTCGCGGACCATCAGCTCACCGATCCGGGCGGTGGTGCGCCAGTGCACGTGCCGCAGCTCGTCCCCGACGACGTACTCCCGCAGCGTGTCGAACGTGATGCTGCCGTGCGGCACGCGGTCGACCCGGCCGTCGAGGGACCGCGCCACGCCGGTCGGCACGGCGGTGAGCCGGTGCACGCGGGGGTAGACCCACACCGTGCTCGTCCCGCCGTACCCGCGCGAGAGGGCCAGCAGCCCGAGCGGGTCGCGGCGCACCACGCGGAGCGGGCCGATCGCCACCACGCCGCGGCGGGCGGTCGGCACGGGATACGACGCCGTGGTCGTCCCACCGGCCTTCAGACGCAGCAGGGGTACCGGCACCGCCGCGGATCCGCACCGATCGTGCGCGATCAGCGTCGCCCCGCGCAGCCGGCTGGTGTTGCCGACGTGCAACGTGACGGTGCTCGACTCGCCGCGCATGACCCGGTCGGGCTCGACCTCGCGCGCGACGGTCAGCCGGGGCCGCCACCACACGTAGCCGCCGGCGAACAGCAGCGCGGCGAGGCAGGCGGTGCCGAGCACGACCAGGTGCGGATAGCCGAAGGCGAGGCCGGTGCCCAGCAGCACGGCCGCGCCGGCGGCGAGCCCGGCGCCGCGGGCGGTGACACGCATCGGAACCGCTCTTGCGCCTTTCGCTTCGGTGCGGGCGCCTGAGCTCCACCCTGTGCTCATGCTGAGCGGCCTCCTGCGCTGCGCTCAGGCCGCGACGGGGGCCGGGACCGGCACGGCGTCGAGGATCTCGCGCACCACGTCGCCGGGGGCGACACCGCGGACCTGCGCGTCCGGCGACAGCACCAGCCGGTGCGCGAACACCGGCTCGGCCAGCACCTTGAGGTCCTCGGGCACCACGTAGCCACGGCCGTCGGTGAGCGCGTAGGCGCACGCGGCCCGGGTCAGCGCGATGACGCCGCGCGGGCTGACCCCGATGCGCACCCGCGGGTGGCTCCGGGTGGCGTTGGCCAGGCGGACCGCGTAGCCGTACAGCGGGTCGGCGACGTGCACCCGCCGCGCGAGGGCGACCAGCTGGGCCACGACCTGCGTGTCGGTGACCGGCGGCAGCGCCTCGGGGGAGCGGCTCACCGCGCCGCGCAGCACCTCGATCTCGACGGCCTCGCTCGGGTAGCCCACGGCGAGCTTCATGAGGAACCGGTCGAGCTGGGCCTCGGGCAGCCGGTAGGTGCCGTCCATCTCGATCGGGTTCTGCGTGGCGACCACCAGGAACGGGCGGGGCACGCCGTGCCGGACGCCGTCGACGGTGACCGTGCGCTCCTCCATGACCTCCAGCAGCGCCGACTGGGTCTTCGGCGACGCCCGGTTGATCTCGTCGGCGATGACGATGTTGGCGAAGACCGGGCCCGGGTGGAACTCGAACCCGCGGGTCGCCTGGTTGAAGATCGTCACGCCGGTGACGTCGGACGGCAGCAGGTCGGGCGTGAACTGGATGCGCCGCCACTGCCCCTGCACGCTGGCCGCCATGGCCCGCGCGAGGGTGGTCTTGCCGACGCCGGGCACGTCCTCCAGCAGGACGTGCCCCTCGGCGAGCAGCGCGGTCATCGTCAGCCGGACCACGAGCGGCTTGCCGAGCACGATCGACTCGACGTTGCGCGCGAGCCGGCCGACCAGGCCGGCCGCGGCCGCGATCTCCTCGGTGCCGGGCGGGTCAGTGGGCGTTTCGGGGGTCACGGTGCTCCATCAACATTGCTTCAACGGTCCGGTGCCGTTGGGGAGATTGAACCAGGCGTAGGGGATGTAGTTCTCCCCCTGGAACTGGATCTTGATCCAGACGGTGCTCTTGCGCCCGCCCCACGGCTCGGCGTTGATGGTCGTGCCCGTGTTGACCTGGCAGATCGCGACATAGCTGTCGGGCGCGTAGACGTCGCCGACGGAGGAGCCGTTCTGCGACGGCGTGCGATACACCCAGATGCCGCCGTTCGGCGCGCCCCGGCCGCAGTAGCTCGTGTCGCCGCAGATCACCGTGCCGCGGTAGGTCGGCGTGGTGAGCGAGCCGGTGCCGCTGGCCGTCATGCCGGCCGCGTTGGTGATCGTCACGGTGTAGCTGTAGGCGGTCGCCGGCCACAGCCCGTTCATCGTCATGGACCCGGCGCACGCGCCCTCGATCGCGCCGGCCCCGGCCACGTCGAGCCGGCACGTGGCCGGCGCCCCGCCGCCGTCGGTCGCGGTGAACCGCACCGTGATCGAGTTGAGCGCGGCGCTGCTGTTGGCCGTGTCGACGGTCATCTTCGGCTGGGCGAGCGTGTCGGCCGCGCCGGTCGCCACCGCGCCCGGGCCGGCCTTGTTGACCGCCCGCAGCTGGATCGTGACGTGCTCGGCGTCCTTGAAACCGGCGAACTCGTGGCTGAGCGCCGTGTCGAGCGTCTGCTTCTGCCCGTTGACCGTCGCCTCGTAGCCGGTGATCGGGGCGCCGTTGTCCTGCGGCGCCCGCCAGGCCGCGACGACCGTGCCGCGCTTGGTCGCGACCGCCTTCACGGTCAGCCCGCCCGGCGCGGACGGCTTGTTGAACGGCACCACCGACGGGCTCAGCGGCGACTGGGTCGAGCTGGCGCCGATGTCGTTGACCGAGGCGACCCGGAACGCGACCTGCGTCCCGTACGGCAGCTCGCCCGCCGGCACGGTCAGCGTCGGCTGGCCGGTCTCGAACGTCTTGCCCTCGCCGGTCGACACGCTCGTCACCACGTAACGCGCGATCTTGTGCCCCTGCCCGTTCGCCGCCGGCCAGGTGACCGTGACGGTGCCGTCGGGGTTGGCGGTGGCGGCGACGCTCACCGGCGGGTCGGGGACCTCGGACGTCGGGGTCACCGGGTTGGCCTGCCGCTTCGGCCCGGCGCCCTTCGCGTTGACCGCGTGCACCGAGAACTTGTACGACTGGCCGTTGGTCAGGCCGGTGACGTCGAGGGAGCGCACGGTGGCGCCGACCTCGTGGGTCTTGCCGTCGCCCTCGACCACGTACTTCGTGATCGCGCTCCCGTTGGCCGGCGCCGCCGTCCACACCACCCGGGCCTGCGCGTTGCCGGCCGTCGCGGTGACCCGCGGCGGGGCGCCGGGCGGGCCGACCGGCGGCTTGGCCGGGGGCGGCGGCGGGGGAGCCGGCGGTGCCTCGCCGCCGACGACGTCCTTCGCATACTTGTCCACGGTGCGCACGTGGTGCCGCTCGTCGACGACCCGGGCGGTCGAGCCGCCGGGCGCGTTGATGAACATCCGATTCTCCCGGACCTCCAGCTCCAGCGGCTTCCCGCCGGCCTCGATCCGGATCGGGTCGAGCGCCTTGCCCTGCCCGTCGAGCACGTAGACCGTGCCGGTCGAGTCGTCGGCGCAGTAGAACCGGCTCGACCAGGCCACGCACGGCTGCAGCTGAGGGCTCTCACCGGGCACCGCGAAGTCGGCGACCCGGTCGCCGTTCACCACGTAGACATGGCGGTCGTCGACGACCGTGACGGGCACGTCGTTGCCGACCGTGCGCTGCGGCATCGCGCCCGGGCCGCCGAGGCGCAGCGGCACCTTCCGGACCGCATCGCCGCGCAGCGTGGTCAGCGTGGTCGAGGTCTTGTCGAGCACGGCCACGCCGGTGTCGAGGATGGACAGTGCGAGGTCGTGGCTGGGGTCGGCGACGCCGACGGTCTTGACGATGCCCGGGCTGCCCCCGGTGCCGCCGCCCTGGCCGCCCTGGGCGCTCGCGCTCGCGGCCGGCTTGCGCGCCGCCGGCTTCACCGCGACGACCGTGCCCTCCGACGGCACGAGCAACCAGAGCCGCCCGCTGTCGTCGAACGCGCCGCCGGAGATCCCGGGCGGGAAGCTCAGCGTCTCGCCGACGGGCAGCAGCGTCGCCGGGTCGAGCTGGCGGACCAGGCCCTGCACGGCGTCGACGATGAACGCCACGTCCTCGTGCACGGCGACCGTCACGCCGAGCCCCGGCGTCGACTGGGTCGTCGCGCCGAGCGTCAGGCTGGACAGGTCGAGCACGCTGATCTTGCCGGTGTTGAGGTCCCGCAGGATCACGAAGCGGTCGCTCTGGCTCACCTGCATCGTGTGGCCCTGGGCGTCGGTGATCTTCGTGCGGGTGTCGACCTTGCCGGTCACGCCGTTGACCCGGGCGACCTCGCCCTTGTCGCCGCTCCACAGCCAGGAGCTGACGTCGAAGCTGGCCACGGCGTTGTTCGCCGCCCCGGTGCCGAACAGCGTGAGTCCCAGGACGACCACGAGGCCGACGACCGTGCTGAGCGTCACCAGCCCGCCGCTCTTGCGCGAACGCAGGCTCAACCTCATCTCCGGCCCCCTCCCCGAAACCGGCGCCCATCATATTCCCGTCGATGCCTCGGCACACGCGGGGTGTGCGGTGCGTGCATCGGCCGACACGGTGGGTGTCAGATTCTTCAGGCTCTGTTTGTACACGCCAGGTCTGACAGTTCGACGCTGTCCGTGCTGTAGACCGCGGCGACGGTGAAGCAGTAGTCGAGCTTCGGATTCAGTCCGTTGATCGTGTACGTCGTCGATCCGGCCGGCATGACCTGCAGTTGACGCAGCGCGCCCTCCTGGCCGCCGGCCACGATGAACGGCACGGTGCCCGCCGATGGATCGATCCAGGTCAGTGTGATGGCGGTACGGTCGTCGCGCAGCCTCAGCTGTGTCGGCGCCCTGGGGTTGCCGGTGGGTCCGCCGCCCTGCGAGGGCGCCGGTCCGGAGGTGGCCGTCGCCAGTGGCGGAGCGGCCTGGTCCGTTCCTCCGGGCCGTGCGACGACGAACGCCACGACGGCCGCCGCGGCCCCGCCGACGAGGGCGACGAGGGCGATCACGAGCAGCGCCGTGACCGGCGAGCGCCGCTTCGGCTCCCAGTCGGTGACGTCGGCCGGCTCCTGCTCGGCCCACGGCGGCGCCGAGGCCGGCGGCCCGGAGGCCGGCGGCGCCGAGGCCGGCGGCCCGGAGGCCGGCGGCGCCGAGGCCGGCGGCGCCGAGGCCGGCGGCGCCGAGGCCGGGTAGCCGGTCGTCCCGTAGGGCAACGCCTCCGCCGACGGCAACGACCCGTGGGCCGGCGGCGTGGACACGGGCGGCGGCCCGTACAGGGGCGGCGTGGAGACAGGCGGCGGCCCGTACGACGGCGGCGCACTGAACGCCGCCGGGACCGATACGGGTGGAGTCGATGCCGGTGGAATCGACACCGGCGGCACCGAGATCGGCGGCACCGAGACCGGCGGTGGCCCGTAGGCCGGAGGGCCCGACGGCTGCATCTCGGGCCACGGCGAATGCGGCTCGAACACCGGCCGATCCTCGGCCGGCCAGATCTGCGGCCCGGCGGCCCTGGGCGGCGACACCGGGTCGAACGGCGCCGGCGCCGTCGTGTGCGGCACGTGCACCGGCGGCGCCTGCTCGGCCAGCCCGAGATACCGCCGAGCCGCCCGCACACTCGGATGGTCGTCCCCGAGCGCCTGCGGCCCCAGCCGGACCAGTTGCCCGTAGCGCCGCTTCGCCTCGAAGACGTTGCCGAGCTCGTCGGCGATGCGGGCCAGCTCGTACGCCAGCCCGAGCATGACCTCGTGCCCGTCGCCGAGCCGCTGGTAACCGGCGGCGAGGCTCTCCTCCAGCACCCGCCGGGCGTCGGCGAGCTCGCCGAGGTCGGCGTGGAACTTCGCGAGCAGCCCGGTCGCCGCCAGCACCTCCGGATCGTCGGTGCCGAGCTGGGCGCCGGCCCGGTCGACAGCCTCGTCGAGCAGCGCGAACGCGCCCCGCGTGTCGCCCTGCGCGGCCACCGCCCGCGCACCCTGCACGGCGGAGGCGAGTCGGGCGGTCGTGGACACGCCGATACTCTGCCCTGTCCCGAGCCCCGGGCGCCACCCCGCGGCTTGCCCGCACGATCGATACTTGTCAGATGGCGAACGAACAGCTTGCCCCGCTGCCCGGCGCGCGCGAAGGACGCGATCCCTCCCGGGCCATCAAGCGGGGCCCGAGCCGGGTGCCGCCCGAGGTCGTCGCGGCCAACCAGCGCGACCGGCTGTTCGACGCGCTCGTGCACACGGTGGCCCAGAAGGGGTACGCCAACGCGACCGTCAGCGACATCTGCCGGGCGGCCGGCGTGACCCGCCCGGCGTTCTACGCGCTCTTCGCCGGCAAGGACGACGCCCTCATCGCGACCTACCGCCACGGCACCGACCTGCTGCTCAAGCTCATGGAGGACGCGTACCGCGCGGAGCCCGACTGGCGCGACGGCGCCCGCTCCGCGCTGCGGGTGCTGTTGCAGGTGCTCGCCGAGCTGCCCGCCTTCGCGACCACGGCGGTCGTCGAGATCGACGCCGCCGGTCCGCTGGCGAGGGAGGAGCGCGCCCAACTGCTGCGCCGCTTCGACCGCTTCTTCGCCGACGCGCCCCGCGCCGCGGACCTGCCGATGCCGGAGGAGCTGGTGGAGACGATCGTCGGCGGCATCTACGCGACGATCTACCGCTACGTGGCGAGCGGTCGCGTGGACCAGCTCCCCGGCCTGCTCCCGACGCTGTCGTACTTCACGCTCGTCCCCTTCGTCGGCCGCGAGGAGGCGGCGCTGGAACTCGACGACGCCCCGCCCCAGGGCCAGGCCCGCCCGAGCGGCTGCCCAATCACCCCCTGACCGCCCGCCCAGCCCCCGTCGCCGCGCGATCTTGGGGTTGTGGTACCGGGAATATCCGATATGGGCGACAAATCCGGGACCACAACCCCAAGATCGCGGGCGGTGGCGTCGGCGGACGCGGCGCGGTGGCGGCGGCGCGGTGGCGGCGGCGGACGCGGTGGCGGCGGACGCGGTGGCGGCGGCGCGGTGGCGGACGCGGCTCGGCGGCGGCGGAGGCGCGGGGCGGGCGCGGCACGGCGCGGGGCGGGCGGCAGGCGCGGGGCGGGCGCGGCACGGCGCGGGGCGGGCGCGGCACGGCGCGGGGCGGGCGGCGCGCGGCGGGCGGCAGGCGCGGGGCGGGCGCGCGCGGCGCGCGGTTGGTCGGTGGGAGCGGAGTCAGGCGGAGCGTGGAGTCAGCCGGCCCGGCAGCGCCGAGCGCTGATGCGGCACCCGCGGCGCGGGGGAGCGGCGCAGCGCCGCGCGGAACGCCCCCGGCGACTGCCCCGTCTCGCGGGCGAAGAAGCGCCCGAAGTTCGTCGGCTCGTCGAAGCCCAGCCGCCGCCCGACGTCGGCGACCGGATCCTCGCCCGTGGCCAGCAGCCGCTTCGCCTCCAGCGCGATCCGCTCGTCGATGAGCTGCTTCGCGCTGCGGCCGGTGACCGCCAGGCTGGCCCGGGTCAGCGTGCGGACCGAGCAGCGCAGCGCGTCCGCGTACTCCTCGACGCGCCGATGCGTGACGTCCCGCTCCAGCTCGGCCCGCAGCAGCCCGAGGAGCAGCGCCGCCGGACCGGCCGGCGGAGGCGGTGCGAGGGCCGCGATACGCATCAGCAGTACCGCCATCGAATGCGCGAGCAGCGCCGTGCCCAGCCGGGTCCCGCCGTATCGCGCCTGGTCCACGCCGATCTGGGCGATCTCGGCGACGATCGCCTCCTCGTCCTCGCCGGCCGGCTGCCAGCAGGTCGCCGCGAACGGGTCGGCCACCAGGTCCCGCAGCCCGTCGATCTCCGGCATCGTCGGCAGGATGCCGGGGGAGAACGCGAGCACGGTGGCGTCGAAGCCGGTCTGCCCGCCGAACTGGTGCACCTGGCCGGGCCGGCCCCACAGCAGGGTGCCGGGCCGGCACGCGTACGTCACGAAGTCGAGCGTGTGCGTGCCCTGCCCGGCGGTGACGAGCATGACGACGTGGTCCTCGGTGCGCTGCGGCATCCGGTCCACGGGGAGGTCGCTCAGCCGCGCGGCGGCGACCGGACCGGCGAGTGGCTGCACTGCAGCGACCGCCGCGCCCGGGGGCTGGGTGCGCGGGCCCGAACTGACCATGACCAGCCCGACTGTACCGAAGCAGGGCCAGTCGGCAAGCCGGGCGAGCCGGTCACTGACGCAGGCCGAGACCGGCCACCTCCAGCTCCCGCAGCCGGACCTCCTCGAAGGCCGCGCCCAGCTCGTCGAGCCGCTCGGCCGACAGCGCCTCCTGCAGCGCCGGCAGCATCTGGGACTCCTCCTCCTCGACGTGGTGCCGGACCGCCTCGATGAAGTCCTCCAGCCGGTCCTCGAAGTCGGGTCCCTCGGGCGACATCCGCTGCAGGTCGTGCAGCATCCGCTCGGCCTGGTGGTGCTCGCCGGCGCCGTGATGGGCCTCCTCCTGCTCGCCGATCTCGGCCAGCACGGGGTACACCCGCTCCTCCTCGGCGTGGCTGTGCGCCGTGAGCCGGGCGGCGCACTCGTCGAGCAGCTGCTGGCGATCGCCGGTGCCGGAGCGCAGCTTGTCGAAGAGCCGCTCCATGATCCGGTGGTCCTTCACGATCAGCGTGACGGCGTCGGTTGCCATAACCCCTCCCGAAACGTTGCCAGTGACCTCTACGGTCGCGCGTACCCGGGGCCAAGCGGGGCCAAACGGGCGAATGAGACGAGCCAACTGCGCGGCTCGGCGTGCGGGGAGCGCTCTCCACCCCGATGATCGACCCATGCGGTCCTGGCGCACACCCCCGGCGACCGGCCCGGCGAGACGGCGGCCGCCGTGCTCGCCGCGGCCGGGCTCGCCCGGGCGCCCCGGGTCGCCGGCCTGCAGCTGGGCGAGGCGGCGCTCGCCGCCGAGATAGGCATCGAGCCAAGTGCTGGCGAGCGCGAGCTGTTGTGGATAAGATCGATGGTTGTCGTCGCGAGGTCTGCCGCCGGAATCGCCGCGCCGGTGGCGGGCGCGTGCGCCGGCGGCGCCGACCTCCGGACGTCGACCGAACGACTGCGCCGGATGGGTTTCGGAGGCCGGGCCTGCGCTGGTGAACACCAGGCGGCCGGGGTCGGCGAAATCTTTGCGAACGCATAGACATTGTCGCCCGAACATATTGCCGAATGGCAATTGATCACACTATGCATTGTCGACAATGCTTAGTGTAACTATTTCGAGCACGTAACTTCTGCGTCACGCGGAGGTTTCAGACCGCGGCGAACTAACCCCCGAATCCCACCAGAAGCAGCCGTTAGGGTCCGTACGTCTTCCGGAATCCGAGGCGAACGGATGAGTGAGAAAGAGGCGATCGTCGCTGGGTGGCGTACGTCGGTATTGACACGGATCGGCCGACCTGTGATTGTGCTCAACGTCGATGCGCAGAGTGGGAAGATTGAGCGCCGATCGCGCTGCCTCCCGCTCGTCTGCGCTTGACCTGCATTGTCAACCTCGGATGCTTGCGGGGACTTTTCGTGACCCAAAGCCAGAGTGCGCTGCCCGTGCCCGCCCAACGGCAGGGCCGCGACCCTCGGCAGATCGAGCGCCGACCGACCCGGCACAACCGCCACGACCAGCCGGTGCCCGGCGGTGGCGGGGGACGCGGGCAGCGCGCGGGCCGCCGGATCATCGACCAGCTGCGCCTCATCGTCGCCGTGCCGCTCGTCGCCGTCGTGGTGTTCGCCGGCATCGCCCTCATCACCACTGTCCAGCAGGTGAACCGGAGCCGGAGCCTGCAGAACCTCGCCTCCCTCGCCTCGGAGGCGGGTGGCCTCGCCCATGCGCTCCAGCGTGAGCGGGCCGCGGCGGTGAACGTGGTGCTGAACAACTCGCCCCAGCAGATCGACGCCTTCAACCAGCAGGCGATGCTGACCGACGACACCGCCCGCAGCTATGCGGAGAAGCGCGGCTCGGTCACCGGCAACGACCTGCTCAACCGCATCGACAGCAGCCTCGCGTCGCTCATCAAGGTCCGCGAGCAGGTGCGGAACAAGGACGCGAAGGTCACCGTCTCCGGTCTGGCCTTCACCTACCGCATCCTCGTCGCCGACCTGCTCACCTACCGCGAGTCCGTGGCCCGCTCCGGCGCGCCGACCGACCTCGCCGACGAGATCCGCGCCGCCGCGGCGCTCTCCCGGGCCGCCGAGTCGCTCGGCCAGCAGCAGGTCGCGGTGCTCCGCGCCCTCGCCGCGGGCGGGCTGACCCCCGCGCTCCAGGTGGAGATCACCGCGACGCGCACGAGCTTCACCGAGGCCTCGGTGTCGTTCAACCAGCTCGCGCCGGCCGAGTGGCGGACCTGGTACGAGCAGGCCAGCACCGGTGACCAGGTCGTCGCCGCGCAGCGCTTCCAGGACCAGGTCGCCCGCACCGCGGCCGGACAGCCGATCGCCCTCGACTCGGTCGGCTGGATCAACGCGATGTCCGGCTGGTCGGGCCTGCTCTACCAGGTGGAGCAGAAGGCCGACGACGCGGTCGTCGCCGCCGTGGCCGAGCTGCGCGACGACCAGATGACCCAGGCCGCCATCCAGATCGCCGCTGTGGCCGCCGTGCTGCTCATCGCGATCATCCTGACCGGTATGGTCGCCCGGCGCATCACGCGGCGCCTGCGGTACCTGCACGACGCCGCCCGCACCGTCGCCTTCGAGCAGCTGCCGGCGGTCGTCTCCGAGCTGCGGGCCGCCGCGCCCGGCACGGTCGACCCGGACGAGGTCGCCGACCGCGCCTCGGCCACGCTGACCGTGGGCGGCGCCGACGAGGTCGCCGACGTGGCCAACGCCTTCCGCGCGGTCCACCGCGAGGCGGTCCGGATCGCCGGTGAGCAGGCCGTCATGCGGTCCAACGTCGCCGAGATCTTCGTCCACCTGTCCCGCCGCGAGCAACGACTGGTCGACGCGGTGCTGGCCCAGGTCGACCGGGTCGAGCGGGACGAGACCGACCCCGACCGGCTGCAACAGCTGTACCAACTGGACCACCTCGCCACCCGGATGGCCCGGATCAACCTGAGCCTCCTGGTGCTGGGCGGCTCCGGGGCCGCCCGCGTCCGGCGCGAGGACGCGCCGCTCGGCAAGGTCCTCCAGGCGGCAATCTCACAGATCGAGCACTACGTCCGGGTCCGCTTCGGCAGCATCGACGACGACGTCGCCGTGGTCGCCGAGGCGGTCGACGAGATCGTGCACCTCCTGGCCGAGCTGCTGGACAACGCGACCGGCTACTCCCCGCCGGAGTCGGAGGTCTGGGTCACCGCCCGGGGGCTCGGCGACCGGGTCATCATCCAGATCGTCGACTCCGGCGTCGGCCTGGCGCCGGCCCGTCGCGAGCAGCTCAACGACCTGCTGGCCGAGCCGCCGGCGATCGACATCGCCGCGGTCCGCGCCATGGGTCTCACCGTGGTCGGGCACATCGCCGCGCGGTACAACATCCTCGTCCAGCTCCGTCCCGGCCAGCACACCGGCACGCTCGCCGAGGTGACCATCCCCAGCACGGTGTTCCGCCCGATCATGGCGTCGGAGCGGCAGCCGCAGCTGGCCCCGGTGGGCGCCGGCTCCGGCGGCCAGGGCGCGCCGCCGCGCCCGGCCAACGACCTGTTCACGCCGCAGACCCAGCAGCAGCCGGCGGTCGCGTCGCCGGAGAGCAGCCTCTTCTCGGTTCCCACGCAGGAGCTCCGCGCGGTGCCGCACGCACCGTCGATGCCGGCGGCGCCGCAGGCATACCAGCCGCAGGCGTACCAACCGCCGATCGCGATGCCGGCGGGGCCCGTGTCCCCGCCGCCGCCACCCGCGTCGCCGCCGCCGCCCGGCCCGGGCGCGTGGCCCCCGTTGCCGCCGCCCGACGTGCCGGCCGTGCTCGCCGCGGTCGCCGACGAGTCGATCGAGCTGCCCATCTTCAAGTCGGTCAACGGGTGGTTCCGGGTCGAGTCCTCGTCGCCGCCGCCGCCGGTGTCGGCGCCGGTGGCCGCGGTGGAGACCACGTTCGCCGAGCCGGTGAACTGGGAGACCAGCGCCGACGTCGGCTGGCGGGCGGCCCAGCAGGCCGCGACCCCGCAGGTCAGCTCCACCACCTCGTCCGGCCTGCCGGTCCGGTCGGCGGGGCGGCACCTCGTGCCCGGCGCCGCCGAGCCGACTCCGGCTGAGCGTGCGGCCGCCACCGGCAGCGGTGCGCCGCGCCGCGACCCCACCAAGGTCGCCGCTGCGATGTCTGCTTACGCCCGCGGTGTGGCCAACCGCCGTACCTCGGCGAACTGAACCACGTGAGGAAACGAGAGGACCACTTCTGTGACCGACCCGAGGGATCTCGGTTGGCTGCTGGACAGTTTTGCGAGCCGCACGCCTGACGTCGCCCACGCGCTGGCGATCTCGACGGACGGACTCGTGCTGGCCCATACCCGGGCGCTGCCCCGCGACCGGGCCGACCAGCTCGCCGCCACCGGCAGCGGCCTTGTCGCGCTGCTCGCCGGCGCGGCCCGGTTCTTCGAGGCCGGTAGCGTGATCTCGAACGTGACGCAGCTCGACGGCGGCTTCATGTTCTGCATGGCGTTCAGCGACGGCGCCTCGCTGCTCGTGCTCGCCTCGCCGAACGCCGACGTCGGCAAGGTCTCCTACGAGATGACCGAGCTCGCGAACCGCATCGGCGACGCGCTGACTCCGGCCGTGCGGGGACCGTCGTTGTGACCGAGCCAGCGCATCGCGGCCGTCCCACCGCAGTCAAGATCATCATTGCGGGTGGCTTCGGCGCGGGTAAGACCACGCTCGTCGGCGCGATCTCCGAGATCCCGCCGGTCACCACCGAAGCGCTGATGACCACCGCCAGCATGGCGCACGACGACGCGTCGCTCGTGCCCGACAAGGGCAGCACCACGGTCGCCATGGACTTCGGTCGCATCACGCTCTACCAGGACCTGGTGCTGTACCTCTTCGGCACCCCGGGTCAGAAGCGGTTCTGGTTCATGTGGGACGAGCTGTGCCGCGGCGCCATCGGCGCCGTGGTCATCGCCGACACCCGCCGGCTCGCGGACTGCTTCGGGGCCATCGACTTCTTCGAGAACCGGCGGCTGCCCTACGTCATCGCGGTGAACAACTTCGAGGGGGCGCCGCGCTACCACCTCGAGGACATCCGGGAAGCGCTGGCCATCCATCGCAGCGTGCCCATGCTCGACGCCGACGTGCGCTCCCGGGCGTCGGCGAAGGAGATTCTCGTGACCGTCACCGAACACGCACTGGCGCTGCGCACCGGCGTGCGCCGGTAGCACGTCAGCTCAGCCACGAAGAATGCACATCAAGAGGAGACCCATGTCCCTGCACGGACGCTGGACCAGAGCGGTCAGCGCAATCCTGGCGACCGGCCTGCTGCTCGCCGCGGCCGGCTGCGCCAAAGACGAGGAGTCGGGGAGCAACGGCACGGCCTCGACCCTGAAGATCGGCTTCCTCGGCTCGCTCAGTGGCACCTACCAGGCGGTCGGCACCGACCTGAAGAAGGGCTTCGAGCTCTACCTCAAGATGCACGACGGCAAGCTCGGCGGCCACCCGATCGACCTGAAGATCGCCGACGAGGGCGACGGCGCGGACACCGCGGTGCCCGCCGCAACGAAGCTCATCAAGGACGAGAAGGTCCTCGCGCTGACGGGCATCGTCGGCGGTGGCTCGGTGGCCGGTGTCGTGAAGCTGCTCGACGAGGCGAAGGTGCCGCTCATCGGCTCCAACGGCCGCCCCGAGCTCAAGGACCAGACGCAGCACGTGTGGACGACGAGCTTCATGTCGACGGACCCCGGACAGTCGATCGCGCAGTTCATCAAGGACAAGGTCAACGGCCCGGTCTTCGCGATCGGCCCGAACTACCAGGGTGGCCACGACGAGGTCGGCGGCTTCACCACCGAGTTCGCCAAGATCGGCGGCAAGCTGGCCAACCCGAACGGCGAGACGCTGTGGACGCCGTTCCCGACGACCACCAACTTCCTGCCGTACCTGTCGCAGGTCAAGGCGGCCAACGCGAAGGCCGTCTACACCTTCTACGCCGGCAAGGCCGCGATCGACTTCGTGAAGCAGTACAAGCAGTCCGACGCGAAGGACATCCCGCTGTACGGCGCGTTCCTCACCGAGGGCTCGGTGCTGCAGGCCGAGGGTGACGCGGCCATGGGCGTCTTCACCGTCTGCAACTACTCGCCCGACCTCGACAACGAGGAGAACCGCAAGTTCGTCGCCGCCTGGCAGCAGTCCTACCCGGACGCGACCCCGACCACGTACGCGATGGCGTCGTACGACGCGGCGGCCGTGCTCGACCGGGCCATCGCGGCGGCCGGCGACAACGTCACCTCGGAGACGATCAACGAGCAGGTCGGCAAGCTGGGCCAGATCTCCAGCCCGCGCGGCCAGTGGCAGTTCGGCAAGAACCACGCGCCGATCCAGAAGTGGTACCTGCGTGAGGTCCGCAGCGACGGCCGGGCCATCGCGAACGTGCTGGTGCAGGACCTCGCGACGGTTGGTGCCTAGCTCAGTTGGACGCATACCTGATCCCGGCGGTCGACGGCGTGGCGTACGGCTTGTTGCTGTTCGTCGTCGCCGCCGGGCTCACCCTGGCCTTCGGCGTGGGTGACGTGCTCAATCTCGCGCACGGGACGCTGTTCGTGTTCGGTGCGTACGCCGCCGCCAAGGTCAGCGACGGCAGCTGGCTCTCGCTCGCACTCGCGGTGCTCGTCGGCACCGCGGCCGCGGGAGCCGGAGGCGTCGTGCTCTCCCTGATGCTCGCCCCGATCTCCGGCCGCGGCCACCTCGCGCAGGCGCTGCTCACGTTCGGCGTCGCGCTGGTCGTCGGCCGGCTGCTCGTCCTCGCCTTCGGGCCGGACGACCTGCCCGTGGTCGTCCCGAAGTCGATCGACCGGGCGGTGGACTTCGCCGGGCACAGTTACCCGGGGTACCGGCTGGCCTTCATCGGCGTCGCGGCGCTCATCGCGGTCGTGCTGTGGCTCGTGGTGACCCGGACCCGCGCGGGCAGCTTCGTCCGCGCGACCGTCGACGACCGTGACATGGTCGCCACCCTCGGTGTCAACCCGGCCGCGGTGCGCATCAGCGTCCTGGCCGCGGGCGGCGCGCTCGCCGGGCTGGCCGGCGCCCTCGGCGCCCCGATCATCGGCCCCGGCCCGCGCACCGCCGACCTGGTGCTGCTGCTGTCGCTCGTGGTCGTCGTCCTCGGCGGCATGGGCTCGATCGGCGGCGCCTTCCTCGCCGCGATCGCCGTCGGCGAGATCCAAACCATCGGCGCGGCGAACGCCGACTTCCAGATCTTCCAGCCGTTCGCGATGTTCGGTGCGATGGCGATCGTGCTGGCCATCCGGGCGAGCGGCCTGTTGCAACGGCGGACCGCATGAACCGCAAGGTGCTTCGTGCGTCGGGGATCGCGGCGGTACCGCTGGTCCTCGCGCTGCTGGTGTCGTTCGCCTGGACGCTGACCGACTACGCGCAGGTGACCATCGCCAAGGTTCTCATCATCGCCCTGCTCGCGGTCTCCGTGGCCCTGCTCACCGGCACCGCCGGACTGCCGACGCTCGGCCAGACCGCCCCGTACCTCGTCGGCGCCTACACGGCGGCCAACCTGGTCGACGCGGACATGGACATCGCGGCCGTGCAGCTGCTGGCGGCGGCCGGCGCCGGCGCGCTGTTCGCGCTGATCACCGCCCCGATCGTGGTCTACGCCCGGGGCGTCGTGGTACTCATGATCACGCTCGCCCTCGGCGAGCTGACGTACACCCTGGCCGGCCAGTGGAAGGCGATCACCGGCGGCACGGACGGCAAGCTCGCCTTCGCCCGCCCGTACCCGCTGCCCGGCCTCAGCAAGTTCGACTCCGACGCCGACGTGTACCTCTACGTCCTCATCGTGGTGGCCATCCTGGTCGGCGTCGTCCTGCTCGTGCTGCGGTCCCCCGCCGGCACCCTGCTGCGGGCGACCCGCGACGACGACGCCCGGATGCGCGCCAGCGGCCACCCCGTCGCCGGCTACCTCACCGCCGCGTACGTCGGCGCCGGCGCCCTCGCCGGAGCGGCCGGCTCGCTCGTCGTCACCGTCGACCAGTTCGTGTCGCCGGGCACCGGCGGGTTCGAGGTGTCGGCGCTGATCCTGCTGGCGGTGACCATCGGCGGCGCGACGTCGATGCTCGGCGCCGTCGTCGGCGCGGCCCTCGTGGTGCTGACCCGTGACTGGCTGGGCAGCTACTGGCCCGGCAACGCTCCGCTCCTGCTGGGCGTGCTGTTCATCCTGTGCGTGTACCTCCTGCCGCGCGGCCTGCTGGGAAGGCGGAACGCATGAGCTCGGAGTTGTTGTCCGTGCACGGATTGGGCCGGCGTTACGGCGACCTCACCGCGCTCGACGACGTCAGCCTGCGGCTGGAGCCGGGCGAGCGCCGGGCCCTCATCGGCCCCAACGGCGCCGGCAAGAGCACCCTGCTCAACCTGGTCGCCGGCGGCCTGCGCCCGACGGCCGGGAAGATCCACTTCGGCGGCCGCGACGTGACGTCCCTCGGCGCGGCCCGCCGGGCCCGGCTCGGCGTCGGCCGCACGCACCAGCACCCGGCCGTCTGGTCCAGCCTGTCGGCGCTCGACAACGTCCTGGTCGCCGGCCGCCGCCCGTGGGGCCGCCTGCGCCCCGGCGGCCGCGACCGCGCCCGGGAACTGCTCGCTTCGGTCGGCCTCGACGCCGTGGCCGGCACCCACGCCGGCGCACTGTCGCACGGCCAGCGCCGCCAGCTGGAGCTGGCCGTGGCCCTGGCCGGCGAGCCGCGCCTGCTGCTGCTCGACGAGCCGGCCGCCGGCCTGGCCCCGCCGGAGGTCGAGCTGCTGGCCGGCCTGCTCGCCGCCCTGCCGGGCACGGTCGCGATCCTGCTCGTCGAGCACCACCTCGACCTCGTCTACGGCTTCGCGGACCGGGTGACCGTCCTGCACTCCGGCAGGCACGTCCACACCGGCACGGTCCCCGAGATCCGCGCCTCGCCCGAGGTCGCCGCCGCCTACGCGGGAGTCGCCCCATGACGCTCACGGTCTCCGGCCTGCACGCCGGCTACGGCGGCGGCACCGTCCTGCACGGCGTCGACCTCCAGGTCGAGGAGGGCACCGCCCTCGCCGTCCTCGGCCGCAACGGCGCCGGCAAGACGACGCTGGTCCACACGATCGCCGGCCTCCTGCGCGCCCGGCAGGGCACCGTGGTCCTCGACGACACCAACCTGACCGGCCGCCCGGCCCATAAGGTCGCGCGGGCGGGCGTAGGGTTGGTGCCGCAGGGCCGCCGGGTGTTCGCCAGCCTGACCGTCGCCGAGCACCTGCAGCTGTCCCGCCGCTCCGGCGAGTGGACGGTGCCGAAGGTGCTGGAGCTGCTGCCCCGGCTCGGCGAGCGCCTGCGCAACAAGGGCAACCAGCTCTCCGGCGGCGAAGCCCAGATGCTGGCCATCGCCCGCGCGCTGCTCACCCAGCCCCGCCTCCTGCTGCTCGACGAGCCCTGCGAGGGCCTGGCGGTGGAGCTGGCCGCCCGCGTCCGCGCTGTGGTCGCCGAGCTCTCCCGGGGCGGCCTGACGGTCCTGCTGGTGGAGCAGCAGCCGGAGCACGCGCTGGCCGTGGCCGACCACGTAGCCCTGCTGTCCGACGGCCGCGTGGTGGCCACGCACACGGCCGACGAGCTGCGCGCCGCCCCGCACCTGACCGACCAGGTCCTGAGCGTGACGACCCACGCCTGACCCCGGCCCGCCTGACCCCCGCCTCCCGGCTCCGCAACCGTCCGTTGCGGCTCGACCCATTCCGTAGACGTCGGTCGATCTACCCTCGAAACGATCACCATTCCTGAGGGTGGATCGACCAACGTCTACCCGAAGATGGCGGGACGGTGGGGCATGCCGGCCTGCCCGCGCCTGCTTGCCCGCGCCTGCCCCCGCGCCTGTCCGTGCCCGTCCGTGCCTGTCCGCGCCTGTCCGCGCCTCCCTGATCCGTGCGGCGCCGCCAGGGGGCGCACCGTAGACGTCGGTCGATCTACCCTCGAAACGATCACCATTCCTGAGGGTGGATCGACCAACGTCTACCCAGAGATGGCGAGGCGGTGCGGCATGCCGGCCTGTCGCGCCTGCCCCCGTGTCTCTCCGTGCCTGCCCGCACCCGTCCGCGACGGCCCGCACCCGTCCGCGACGGCCCGCACCCGTCCGCGACCGCCCGCGCTGTCCGCGACCGCCCGCGCTGTCCGCGACCGCCCGCACCCGTCCGCGACCGTCCGCGCCCGTCCGCGACCGCCCGCACCCGTCCGCGACCGTCCGCGCCCGTCCGCGCCTGCCTGATCCGCGCGGCGCCGCCAGGGGGCACACCGTAGACGTTGGTCGATCTACCCTCGAAACGATCACGAATACCGAGGGTAGATCGACCAACGTCTACGGCTCAGTCAACGCTCCAGGCGCGGCGCAGCTCAGGATGGCGCAGCCCCAGGCGGCACCGGTCGAGCTTGCCATGATCGCGGAAGTCTTGTCTGTCACGGGCGACCGGAAACTTCCGCGATCATGCAGGGTGCCCAATGCGTGCACCGCACGACGCCGAGCTCTGCCCCCGTAGCGCTCCTCGCGCACAGACGTTGGTCGATCCACCCTCGCGCCGACCGCCATTTCTGAGGGTAGATCGACCAACGTCTGTGCAACGCTTCCAGCCGTCACGCAGCGCGATCGGGGCGCCATAGATCGTGAAACTTCGATAGGTTGCCGAACATGGCCAACCTCTCGTATCCGTTGCCCAACGCCCCGACGCTGTACGCGCCGCTGCCCGAGCTGTCCGACATCCAGCGCGACCAGGCCGTCGCGCAGGTCGAGGCGGCCGACGGCAGTGTCGCGTACGTCGTCACGCGCTACCAGGATGTCCGCACCGTTCTCGTCGACCCGCGGTTCAGCCGGGCCGAGGCGGCCAAGCTCCAGGACGGCGCCGCCGAGTTCGGCCTCGGTGACCTCTCCAGCGAGTCCATTGTCGCCATGGACCCGCCCGAGCACACCCGCCTGCGCAGGCTCGTCGCCCGGGCCTTCACCGCCCGGCGCGTCGAGGAGCTGCGGCCGCGCGCCGCGGCCATCGTCGACCGGCTCATCGACGAGCTGGAGACCAGGCGGCGGCCCGTCGACCTGGTCGAGCACTTCTCGCTGGCGCTGCCGGTGCAGGTTATCTGCGAGCTGCTGGGAGTGCCCGCCGGGGACCGCGACCGCTTCCACGGCTGGTCCGACGCGCTCATGAGCGGCCCCGGCGCCGACCCGCGGGTCACCGGCGCCGCGCTGCGGGCGATGGGGGAGTACTTCGGCGGACTCGTCCACGCCAAGCGCGCCCAGCCCGCCGACGACCTCATGACGGCGCTCATCGCCGCGCGCGACGAGCAGGACAAGCTGACCGAGAAGGAGCTGGTGACGCTCAGCCTCGGCATCCTCATCGGCGGCCACGAGACGACCGCGAACCAGATCAACATGATCCTGCTGACCCTGCGCCGGTTCCCGGAGGAGGACGAGCGGCTGCGGGCCGACCCGTCGCTCATCCCGGGCGCGGTGGAGGAGCTGATGCGGTTCGTGCAGCTCGGCGACGGCGCGACCTCGCTGCCGCGGGTCGCGACCGAGGACGTGGTGCTCAGCGGGGTCGCGATCCCGAAGGGCTCGATCGTCCTGCCGGCCATCGCGACCGCGAACCGCGACCCGCGCAACACCGATGCGCCCGAGCGCCTCGACGTGGCCCGGCCCGACGTGTCGCACCTGAGCTTCGGCGCCGGCGTGCACCACTGCCTCGGCGCGCAGCTGGCCCGGATGGAGCTGCAGGAGGCGCTGCGCGGGCTGTTCACCCGGCTGCCCGGCCTGCGGGTCGCGGTGCCGGACGAGGAGCTCCGGTTCAAGCAGGGCATGATCGTGCGCTCGGTGGAGGCCCTACCGGTCCTGTGGTGATCCACTCCGCAAGAGCGACAGCGACGTGACCCAGTCCGCAAGAGCGACAGCGACGTGACCCAGTCCGCAAGAGCGACAGCGGACTGATCCACTCCGCAAGAGCGACAGCAGAGTGATCCACTTCGCAAGCGCGACGCTGTTGCAACCTCTTGGCAACAACGTAACCCCGGCAATAGGCTGCGCGCGGGAGGAACTCATGCCAGCAGTAGCCATGCACATCTCGAACGGGATCATCGACAACCCGATCGCGCTGCTCTTCGCCGGGGTTGCGCTCGCGGGGCTCGTCCTGTGCTTCGTGATGGGCCGCCGCGAGCTCGACGACCGCCTCGTGCCGATGGCCGGGCTCGTCGCCGCGTTCATCTTCGCGGTCCAGATGCTGAACTTCCAGGTCCTGCCCGGGGTCAGCGGGCACCTGCTCGGCGGCACGCTCGCCGTCATGCTCGTCGGTCCGTACCTCGGCGCCATCTGCGTCGCGATCGTGCTCATCGTCCAGGCGCTGGTCCTCAGCGACGGCGGCGTCACCGCCCTCGGGCTGAACATCACCAACATGGCGCTGATCGGCGCCGCCGCCGGCTACCTGCTCGTCGCCCTGCTGCTGCGGGTCCTGCCCCGCACGACCTGGGCGCTGACGGCCACCGCGGTGGTCTCGTCGGTCGTGTCGGTCACGGTCGCCTCGCTGGGCTTCGTCCTGGAGTACGCGCTGGGCGGCGCGACCGACGTCGGCCGCTCCATCGGCGGGATCGCCGCCGCGATGGCCGGCGTCCACCTGCTCATCGGACTCGGCGAGGGCATCATCACCGCGATCACCGTGACGTACGTGGCCAAGGTCCGCCCGGACCTGGTCTACGCCGTGCGGAACCTTCAGCGTCCGGCCGGCACCCCGCAGGAGGTCACGGCATGAAGAAGTCGACCTGGTTCATCCTGAGCGGTCTGCTCGGCGCGCTGCTGCTGGCCGGCGTCGTGAGCAACTTCGCCTCCGGCCACCCCGACGGCCTCGACTCGGTCGCCCGCGAGGGCTGCACTTTCGACGACCAGGACCAGATCACCGGCGGCAACTGCATGGCGCAGGCCGAGACCGACAACCAGACCAAGGACAGCCCGCTCGCCGGCTACTCCGTGAAGGGCATCTCCAACGAGTTCCTCTCCACCGGCCTGTCCGGCGTGATCGGCGTGCTGCTGACGTTCGGTGTCGGCGCGGGCGCGTTCTGGCTCCTCAAAAAGAAAGCCTGAGATGGGCGCCGGCCACAGCCACGCGCTGTTCGTGCACCGGCACTCGCCGGTGCACGACCTGCCGCCCGAGGTGAAGATCACCGCGAGCGTCCTGTTCACCGTTGCCGTCGTGGCCACGCCCCGCGAGGCGATCTGGGCGTTCGGCCTCTACCTGCTGGTGGTCGTGGCGGTGGCGCTGGTCGCCCGGATCGGCCTGGGCTGGCTGGCGCTGCGCTCGCTCATCGAGCTGCCGTTCATCCTGCTCGCGTTCGCCCTGCCATTCCTCGGTACCGGAGAAAAGGTCCATTTCCTGGGCCTCAGCCTCTCCGAGGACGGACTGTACGGCGCCTGGAACATCCTCGCGAAGGGCACCCTCGGCGTCTTCTCGTCGCTGCTGCTCGCCGCCACCACCAGCCCCCGTGACCTGCTGCTGGGCCTGGACCGGTTGCGCTGCCCGCAGCTGGTGACCCAGATCGCGACGTTCATGCTGCGGTACCTCGACGTCCTGGCCGAGGAGGCGCGGCGCATGCGCATCGCCCAGCGCTCCCGCGGGTACGACCCGCGGTTCCTCTGGCAGATCAAGGGCTTCGCCACCGGCATCGGTGCCCTGTTCCTGCGGACGTTCGAGCGCGGCGAGCGCGTCTACCTCGCGATGGTCTCCCGCGGCTACGAGGGCCGCATCCCGCTGGCGATCGCCGGCACCGGCGCGACGGCCGGCCAGTGGGCGGCGGCGGCCGGCGTCCCGCTCGTGGCGGCGGCGATCGCGACGGTAGCGTTGCTGCGGTGACGACCCCCAGCCTCGACACTCCCAGCCTCGAGGTCCGTGACCTGCGGTTCGCCTACCCCGACGGGCACGTCGCCCTGCGCGGCGTCGACCTGACCGTCCCGCCGGGCGAGCGGGTCGCCGTGCTCGGCCCGAACGGCGCCGGCAAGACCACGCTCGTGCTGCACCTCAACGGCATCCTCCACGCGACCGGGGTGGCCGGCTCGGGCGGCACGGTGACGGTCGCCGGCCTGACCGTCGACCCCCGGGACCGGGCCTGCCTCAAGGAGATCCGCCGCCGGGTCGGGATCGTCTTCCAGGACCCCGACGACCAGCTGTTCATGCCGACCGTGGGGGAGGACGTGGCGTTCGGCCCGGCCAACCTCGGCCTGCGCGGCGACGAGCTGGCCGCGCGGGTCGACGAGGCGCTCGCCGCGGTCGGCATGAGCGAGCACCGCGACCGCGCGCCGCACCACCTGTCGTTCGGTCAGCGCCGCCGGGTCGCGGTGGCCACCGTGCTCGCGATGCGGCCCGAGATCCTCGTGCTCGACGAGCCGTCGTCGAACCTCGACCCGGCGAGCCGCCGCGAGCTGGCCGGCATCCTGCGCGAGCTGCCGGTGACGGTGCTCATGGTGACCCACGACCTGCCGTACGCCCTGGAGCTCTGCCCCCGCTCGGTGATCCTCGACGACGGCCGGATCGCGGCCGACGGCCCGACCCGCGAGCTGCTCGCCGACGCCGACCTGCTGGCCGGGCACCGCCTGGAGCTCCCGTTCGGGTATACCGTCGCCATATGAGCGAGTCGGCGTCGTGGACCAGGGTTCACGACGGCTGCTTCGAGCTGGACCTGCTCACCGCCAGCTACCGCCGGCACGCGTTCACCCGGCACAGCCACGCCACGTTCGCGATCGGCGTCGTGGTGCGCGGCGAGGAGCAGTTCCACTACCGCGGCGAGCTGCGCCGCGCGGGCGTCGGCAGCCTGGCCATCCTGGAGCCCGAGGAGCCGCACGACGGGATGGCCGCCGCGGCCGAGGGCTGGACCTACCGGGTGCTGTACCCGAGCGAGGCCATGCTGCTCGAGCACCGGCCGGTGCGTCCGTCGTTCCCCGAACCGGTCGTGTACGACGCTCATGCGGTACACCTGCTGCAAACGGCGCACGAGGAGCTCACCGCGGGCGTGGACCCCCTCGCCGCCCACTCGAAGCTGGCCTGGGCGTTCGAGGCGATCGTCGCGCGGCACGGCAGGGGCCCCGTCGGCGCGCCTCCGCTGAAGGCGTCCGACGCGGCCGCCACCCGCAAGGTCGCCGAGATCCGCGACCGGCTCATGGCCGACCTGCGCTGCGCGCCGAGCCTGCGGGAGCTGGCGGCGGGGGTCGAGCTGTCGCCGTATCACATGCTGCGCGTCTTCCGCGACGCCACCGGCTTCCCGCCGCACACCTGGCTGGTGCTGGAGCGGGTCTGCCGGGCCCGCCACCTGCTCGCGGCCGGCCTGACCCCGGCCGAGGTGGGCAGCGCCGTCGGCTTCGCCGACCAGGCCCACCTCACGCGCTGGTTCAAGCGGGTGACGGGGGTCACTCCGGCGGCATTCCGCAACAGCGTTCAAGACCCGGTGCGCCGCCCCGCGTGATGCTGCGGGCATGAGTCGTCGTGGATGGATCCTCTTCGCCGCCATGTGCGTCGTGTGGGGCATCCCCTACCTGCTGATCAAGATCGCGGTCCGCGAGATCGGCCCGGCCGAGCTGGTCTTCATCCGCACCGCCCTGGGCGCGGTCCTGCTGCTGCCGATCGCGCTGGCCCGCAAGGAGCTGCGCGCCTCCCTGAAGCCCTGGCTGCCCCTCCTCGTGTACACGGTGGTCGAGATCGGCCTGCCCTGGCTGCTGCTCTCCGACGCCGAACGGCACGTGGACAGCTCCTTCACGGGCCTGGTCATCGCGGGTGTACCACTGGTGGCCGCGGTCCTGGCCCGCCTGAGCGACCACACGGAGCGCCTGACCGCAACGCGCGTGGGCGGCCTGCTGGCCGGCTTCGCGGGCGTGACCCTGCTGCTGGGTTTTCATGTGGGTACCGGCGGGATCGTGCCGATCCTGGAGCTGGTCGGCGTGGTGGTGTGCTACGCCGCCGGCCCGCTCATCATCGAACGCTGGCTGACCGACGTCCCCCGCTACGGCGTCGCGGCGGCGTCGTTGGTGGTGGGCGCGGTCCTGTTCGCCCCGGTGGCGGTCCCGTCGCTGCCTTCGCTGGCCCGCACGGTGTCCACGGCTCCGGCGCTGGCCGCCCTGGGGCTGGCGGTGATCTGCACGGCACTGGCGTTCGTGCTGTTCTTCGCGCTGGTCGCCGAGGTGGGCGGGGTCCGCGCCACGGTGATCACGTTCGTGAACCCGGCGGTGGCTGTCGTGCTGGGCTTCCTGATCCTGGACGAGGAGGTGACGGCGCTGACGGGGCTGGCGTTCGTCCTGATCCTGCTCGGCTCGTTCCTGGCCACCCGCGCCACCCGCCGCCGTCCCGACCCGGCGGAGGCCGCCGACCCGGCTCCGGCTCCGGCGACGACCGCTCCGGGCCACGGAGGCGGCTCCTCGTAGACGTTGGTCGATCTACCCTCGGTTCGATCTCCGATCGTGAGGGTAGATCGACCAACGTCTGTGCATTGCGGGAGCTCGTGCCGAGCGTGCGTTGCGTGCGAGCTCGCGCCGAGCGTGCGCTACGTGCGAGCTCGCGCCGAGCGTGCCCGCCCGTGGGTGCGGCGCCGCCCGGGACGAGGGTCGAGCGCCAAGCGGAGCGCCGCCCGGGCCGGTCATGGGGTCCGGTCCCGGGCGGCGCGAGGGGCTCAGCGGGCCGTGGCGGTAGCGCGACGGTTCGCCTTCGTGAGCGCCTCGACCAGCTCCGCTGTCGTCATCCGGGAGCGCCAGGGAACGTCGAGCCGGCGGGCCGGCCCCAGCAGGTGCTGCTTCGAGGCGTTCGCGTGTTACCAGTCCTTCATCCACGGGAGCTTCGCGTCCAGCCAGCCGTTGAGCCGCGCGACCTGGTCGACGTTGCTGTCGAGCCAGCTCACCTGGCCGGTCATGGCGATGATCGCGAACACGATCGCGGTGCCGCTGGCCAGCACCCCGAGGGTGCCGAGGCCACGGCCGGCGACGCCGGGGCGGGCGCCCGCGACGATGCCGGCGAACGAGAACATCAGGCCCAGCGCGCCGACCGGGATCGCCCACGGTGCGAGCAGGCCGGTCAGGGACACCGCGACCGCCGCCATGCCGAGCATCAGGCCGAACGTCGCCAGCAGGCTCGCACGGGCCGGGACCGGCCGCAGGTCCGGCGCCGGCCCGGGCGCCGGGCTGACCGGCGCCGCCGGCACGGTCGGCGACTCGCGGTCGATGCTGCGCCGCGCGGCGAGCCGGTCGGTGTCGCCGTCCATCGTGCCGGCCGCGGGAATCCGGGTGGTGTTCCGCTCCGTCGTCTCGAGGCGGTCGTCGACGCCGTCGCGATCCCGGTCGATCTTGCGTTCGGTCGTCTCCAGGCTGTCGTCTCCGACCCCGTCGCGGGTGCGGCTGCCGAACAGCTGCCCGATACGTGCCACGTGAGTTCACCTCCAAGGTGCGCCCGGCCCGCACGCCCGGGGGTCGGTGTGCGGCGAAATCGGGCGGATGCCCCAGCAGGTACCCAGGGCCGCTCGGTCTCAATCCGGGGGTGAACCGTTTGGGGGGATTTCGCCCGGGTACTCCCGGCGCATGGAACGTGGGAACACGAAGCACGGAGTGGCCCTGGACGATCAGATGCGCGACGCGGCGGCGGGCGGCGGCGCGCCGGACGCGACGCTCGGGCGCGCCTTCGGTACACCTGCCGGAATGACGCCCGAGGACATCGAGGCCCGCAGCGAGCTCGGCCGGTTCATCCCGAAGGCGAGCCTGCCCGGCGACCGCGACGACCTCATCGCCGGCGCGACCGAGATGAACGCGCCGGACGAGGTGATCGACGTGCTGAGCCGCCTGCCCGAAGGCGAGGTGTACGACACGGTCTACCAGGCCTGGGCCGCGCTCGGCGGCCGCAACGAGGACCCGTCCCGACGGCCCTAGGAGACCCTCTTCAGCAGCCGGTGCTCCTCGACGACCGGCACCGAGAGGGTCTTGTACCCGACCTTCTCGAACAGCACGGTCATCTGGTCGCCGGCGTAGGAGAGCACGACGCCCTTGCCCCACTCGCCGTGCCGCACCTCGCTGTGGATCGGGAACGGTACGTCGCCCGCCGCCGCCTCCCCGGCGGCGGCGCTGCCGTCCGCGCAGTTGTCGCAGTGGCCGCAGATCGCCGGCAGGTGCTCCCCGAAGTACGCCAGCAACGCCTGACCACGGCAGAGCTCGGTCTCGGCGAAGTTGCGCATCATGTCCAGCCGCGAGCGGGACACCGTCTGCTGCCGCTCGGCCTGCGCCTCGGCCAGCTCGGCCGCCCGTGCGGGGACCGGCGCCCAGCGGGGCGCCTTGACCTTGCCGCCGCTGAGCATGCGCGCGCCGCCGACCTCCTCCAGGAGGGTCAGCAGCTGGCCCAGCTTGCGCGCGCCGAGCCCGGTCTTCTCCTCCAGCTCGTCGCGGGTCAGCGGGCGGTCGGCGGCGCGCAGCAGCGCGGCCAGGTCGGCGACCTCGTCCCGGTCGACGGAGACGTTGGTGAAGAACTTGCGCAGGCCGCTGTCCTCGGTGCGGTGCAGCAGCAGCACGTGGGCCGGCTGCCCGTCGCGGCCGGCCCGGCCGATCTCCTGCAGGTACGAGTCGGGGGAGTCGGGCAGCGAGACGTGGTTGACCCAGCGGATGTTCCGCTTGTCGATGCCCATGCCGAACGCCGTGGTGGCCACCATGATCGGCACCTCGTCGGCGAGGAACGCCTCGTGTGCGCGTTCGCGCTCGCCGGCGCTCATGCCGCCGTGATACGCGACGGCCTCGAAGCCCTCGCCGGCCAGGCGCTCGGCCAGCTCCTCGGTGGCGCGGCGGGTCGGCGCGTAGACGATGCCCGGCGGGGTCGACTCGCGCAGCCGCGCGACCAGGCGCCGCCAGCGGGTCTCCTCGTCGGGGCAGTGCACCGACTCCAGGAACAGGTTCGGCCGGTCCAGCCCGGTCACCACGACCTCCGGGTCGCGCATGCCGAGGCGTTCGACGATGTCCTCCCGCACCGGCGGAGAAGCGGTCGCCGTCAACGCCACCACCGGCGGCCGGCCGAGCTCGCGGATGAACTGGCCGAGCTGCAGGTAGTCGGGGCGGAAGTCGTGCCCCCAGGCGCTCACGCAGTGCGCCTCGTCGACCGCGACCAGGCTGGGCTTGAGCGCCTTGATCAGCGCGGCGCGCGCCGGGTCGGCGAACTGCTCGGGCGTCAGGAACACGAACTCCGCGTCGCCGGCCCGCAGTGCCTCCAGCGCCTCCGCCCGCTCGGTCTTCCCCTCCGCGCTCGACAGCCGTACCGCCACGAGCGACTCGTGGTGCCGCGCGGTCAGCGACGCGATCTGGTCCTGCTGCAGCGCGAGCAGCGGCGAGATGACGATCGTCGGCCCCGGCAGCAGCGGCGCCGGCACCTGGTAGATCGCCGACTTGCCGGCCCCGGTCGGCAGCACCGCGAGCGCGTCGCGGCCCGCCATCAGGGCCTCCATCGCGCGCACCTGCTCGTCGCGCAGCCGCTCCCACCCGAAGCGCTCCCGCGCGACCCGCCGCAGCTCGTCCGTGCCCGTCATGGCCGCCATCCTGTCATCCGCCGCAATCCGGGGCTTTCTCTGGTAGGACGGTAACCATGCCTATCGAGACGCAAGGCGTGGTCGCACTGGGCAAGGGCCGCCCGGTCAGCCTGGAGACCGTCGTCGTTCCCGAGCCGGGCCCTGGTGAGGCCCGCGTCGAGGTGCAGGCCTGCGGGGTCTGCCACACCGACCTGCACTACCGCGAGGGCGGCATCACCGACGACTTCCCGTTCCTGCTGGGCCACGAGGCCGCGGGCATCGTCGAGTCGGTCGGCCCGGATGTCACCTCGGTCGCACCGGGCGACTTCGTGATCCTCAACTGGCGCGCGGTCTGCGGCGAGTGCCGCGCCTGCCTGCGCGGGCGTCCGTGGTACTGCTTCAACACCCACAACGCCAAGCAGAAGATGACCCTCGCCGACGGCACGCCGCTGACCCCGGCGCTGGGCATCGGCGCATTTCTGCAGCACACGCTGGTGGCCGCGGGCCAGTGCACGAAGGTCGACCCGCGCGCCCCGGCGATGGTCGCCGGCCTGCTGGGCTGCGGCGTGATGGCCGGCCTGGGCGCGGCCCTGAACACGGGCGGCGTCCGCCACGGCGACTCGGTCGCGGTCTTCGGCTGCGGCGGCGTCGGCAACGCGTCGATCGCCGCGGCCCACCTGGCCGGCGCGACGACGATTATCGGCGTCGACGTGGACGTCCGCAAGCTGCAGTGGGCCCAGGACTTCGGCGCCACCCA
This sequence comes from Dactylosporangium sucinum, assembly GCF_014647515.1. Taxonomy (GTDB): domain Bacteria; phylum Actinomycetota; class Actinomycetes; order Mycobacteriales; family Micromonosporaceae; genus Dactylosporangium; species Dactylosporangium sucinum. The sequence continues at coordinate 222,252 of NZ_BMPI01000005.1, forward strand.
CGTGGTGAACTCCCGCGAGACCGACCCGGTCGAGGCCATCCGCGCCCTGACGGGCGGCTTCGGCGCCGACGTGGTGATCGAGGCGGTCGGCTCGCCGCAGGTCTACGAGCAGGCCTTCTACGCCCGCGACCTGGCCGGCACGGTGGTCCTGGTCGGCGTGCCGCGCCCCGACATGCAGCTCACCCTCCCGTTCCTGGAGGTCTTCGGCCGCGGCGGCGCGCTGAAGTCGAGCTGGTACGGCGACTGCCTCCCGTCGCGCGACTTCCCCACGATGATCGACCTGTACCTCCAGGGCCGCCTTCCCCTGGAGAAGTTCGTGACGGAGACCGGCGACCTGGGCGACGTGGAGGAGGCCTTCCACAAGATGGAACGGGGCGAGGTCCTCCGCTCGGTGATCATGCTGTAGCCCGGCCCCGGGCTGCGTTCGGTCCGTCGGTCCGGGGCGTCGCCATGATCAAGGGCGAGTTTTGGCTGTCCCAACGACCAGAAGTTTCCCTTGATCATGGCGGCGCCCGGGTCGATCGCGATTTGAGCCGGCTGCGCGGGTCGACCTCGCGCCGCGCCTGTGCCAGCGCCTCGCCCACCCCGGCCCGCGCCCGACTTCCGCCCGACCCCGCAGGCACCCCGCCCTATCCCAACCGCCTGCCCCTGACCCCGCCTGCCCGTGCCGCGTCTGCCCGTGCCGCGTCTGCCCGTGCCGTGCCGCGCGCCCCTCGCTGGCCGCGCCCCGGCCGCCCATCTCGTGCCGCCCGCCGTCTGCCTCGCGCGCCGCACTCACTCAGCCGGCCCGGGACCGCCTGCCCCCGTCCTGCGTCCGCCCCCCAACAGTTGCTGTGAGGGGGCTCAACTTTGTATCGGGAAGAGGTTGTCGGCGATAGGTTCCCGATATATCGTCGAGGTATCAACGATAGTCCTACTGGAAGGGGAAGCGACATGAGGTCGCGACACGGAGCATTCTTCGACGCCGGCGCCTGGCAGCGGGGGTTCGGCAGCTTGCTTCCGCCCGGTGCCGGGCGCGGGTGGGGGCATCACGGTCCCGGCGGCCGCGGTGGCGGCTGGGGGCGTGGCCGGGGCGGGCGCCCCAACGTCCGGCAGGCCGTGCTCGCGCTGCTGCACGAGCGGCCGATGCACGGATACGAGATGATCCAGGAGCTCGAGCAGCGCACCGGTGGCATCTGGCGGCCCAGCCCGGGCTCGGTGTATCCGACGCTGCAGCTGCTGGAGGACGAGGGCCTCATCGTGGCCGAGGAGTCCGGCGGGCGGAAGCGGTTCGTGCTCACCGACGCCGGGCGGCCGGAGGCGGAGGCGGCCGCGCAGAACGCGCCCTGGCAGGAGTATGGGGCGGAGAACGTCTCGCAGGCCCAGGAGTTCCGCGACGCCGCGATCGGGATCATGGACGCGCTGCGGCAGGTCGGGTTCAACGGCACCAGCGAGCAGCGGGCGCAGGCACTCGAGGTGCTGACCGAGACCCGCCGCAAGCTCTACGCCATTCTCGCCGACTGACGACCCGCCACCAGCACGCCATGCGGTGGTGGACCGTCGCCCAGCGCCCCGCCGATCTTGCACTTGTGGTGCCTGACAAAACCGGACAAACTCGGGTCATCGCGGCACCACAAGTGCAAGATCAACGCGGGGAGGCCGGGAGGGAGACCGGGCGGGAGGTCGGGCGGGCGCCGGGCAGGACGCCGTTCGAGGACGTCAGCACCTCGTCCAGCGCGTCCGCCGGCAGCGGCCGGGAGAAGTGATAGCCCTGCGCCTGCGGGCAGTCCAGCTGCCGCAGGCGTTCGGCCTGCTCGGGCGTCTCGACCGCCTCGGCGATCGATGACAGTCGCAGGCTGTTGCCCAGCTCCACGATCGCCCGGGTGAACGCCATCTCCTCGGCCTGCGCGCCGTCCGGAGTGAACGCCCGGTCGATCTTCAGGATGTCGACGGGCAGGTGCCGCAGGTACGCCAGCGACGAGTATCCGGTGCCGAAGTCGTCCACTGCGATCCGCACACCCGCCTCCCGCAACGACGACAGCAGCTCAGCCACATCGGAGACGCCGCCGCCGGAGGAGGCGCCGGTGGAGGAGACGAGCACCGACTCGGTGATCTCCAGGATCAGCGCCGAGCCGGGCAGCGGCGCGTCCCGCAGCGCCGACAGGACGACGGACACGAAGCCCGGCTCCCGCAGCTGGCGGCCCGACACGTTGACCGTCACCGAGATCCCGAAGCGCTCGTGCCACGATCGCACGTCCCGGCACGCCTGCCGCAGCACCCACGCCCCGATCGGCACGATCAGCCCGTACTGCTCGGCGATCGGGATGAACTCCAGCGGCGGCACCGGCGTGCCCTCCGGGCTCCAGCGCAGCAGCGCCTCGACCGCCGTCACGCGCCCGGTCGCGAGGTCAACGACCGGCTGATAGTTCACGACGAACTCCTCCTCGGCAACGGCCCGGCGCAGCGCGGCCGAGATGCGCATGTGCTCGTGCCGCTCGACGGCGAGCCGCGGCTCGTAGACGGCGAGCCGGTTCTTGCCGGCCGCCTTCGCCGCGTACAGCGCGAGGTCCGCGTTGCGCAGCGCCTCCGACGGCGTCGTCGGCGCGGCGAAGTGCAGCGAGCCGACCGAGGTCGTGACGCTGAGCTCGCGGCCGTGCACCGTGTACGGCCGGCCCAGCGCGGCCACCACGGCGGCGCCGACGCTCGACAGGCGGGGCGGGGTGACGTCCTCCAGCAGCACCGCGAACTCGTCACCCCCGAGGCGCACGAGCGTGTCGGACGTCGACACCTCGCCGAGCAGCCGCGCGGCGACCTCGATGAGCAGCGCGTCCCCGGCCGGGTGGCCGAACGTGTCGTTCACGTCCTTGAACCCGTCCAGGTCGAGCAGCAGCAGGCCGTGCGACGAGGCGGTGCGGGTGACCGCGTGCTCCAGCCGCTCCTGGAGCAGCGCCCGGTTGCCGAGGCCGGTCAGCGCGTCGTGCAGCGCCCGGTGGGTGAGCTGTTGCCGGAGTGCCTCCTGCTCCTGCAGCGCCGTGCCGAGCGCGACGGCATGGGCGTCCAGCTCCCGCACCCGGCGGTTGGTGAGCCGCACGAGCTGGCTGAGCCGGGCGATCAGCAGTATCGACGTGACCACCGACGTCGCCAGCGGCACGACGACCCACCAGCGCGACGGCAGCGGCGACTCCACCAGCAGCATGGTGATCGCGACGACCGGCCCGACCAGGGCCAGGACCGAGTAGAGGTACACCCGGCGGCGCGGGATCACCGGCTGGACCCGCTCCGGCCGGCCGGCCGCGCCCGCCATCGACGGGTGCAGCGCCGCCGTGCCGATCAGGGCGTACGCGCAGAGATAGAGCCCGGTCGAGATCGCGTCGCCGCGCGTGTCGCCGGTCCAGGCGACCGCCGCGGAGAAGACGACGTCCCCGGTGATCACGGCGCCGAGCGCGCAGGACACGAGCGCGTGGGCGGGGGAGCGGACCGAGCTGGTGAAGACCATGCGGGCGGCGAGCACCACGAGCACGAGGTCGATCACGATGTACATCAGGTGCCCCGTCGTCCGCCGAACGCCCACGTGCTGGGTGAACAGCAGCGGGTGCACGATGAACGTCCAGGCGATGGCGGCCACGCCGGAGGCGACGATCCCCGCGTCGACGAACCGCTCGCCGCGCGGCCGCCGCGGGTCCGGCCGCACCCAGGCGAGCGTGCCCAGCGCCATCAGCGTGTACGAGGCGACGAACGGCACGTCCTTGGCGGCCGGGAAGACGACCGCGCCGCTGAGCTGGTACTGCACCGCCCAGGCCAGGCTGGCCAGCACCGAGCAGCCGATGGCCACGCCGAACACGACCCAGCTGCGCCGGTGCTCGGGGCGGTGCAGGCGCACGCCCACCGCGACGGCGGCCGCGGCGGACAGGCCGATCAGCGCGTACAGCCCCTGGCGCGGCATGACCGGCAGGAACCCGCCGACGGCGACGGCGCCGAGCCCGAGGACCGCATACCAGCGCCACGCGGTCATCGAACTCCCTGTCGCTTGTTCGGATGATCTGAACATCGGCAGCGCCCCGCGGAAACTGAGCCCGCCCAAGATGGAGGAGGTTGGTGATCAAGCGCAGGGGTAGGGGGACGCGATGAAGGTCGCACTGCTCGGGCCGATCGCGTGGCGGACGCCGCCGCGCGCGTACGGACCGTGGGAACAGATCGTCTCCCTGCTCGCCGAGGGGCTGGTCGCGCGCGGCGTCGACGTCACGCTGTTCGCCAGCCTCGACTCGATCACGGCAGCCCGGCTCGACGGCGTCGTCCAGCGCCCGTACAACGAGGACTCCGGCTACGACGGGCGGGTCTGGGAGGCCATGCACGTCGCGCACTGCTACGCCCGCAGCGGTGAGTTCGACCTCGTCCACAACCACCTCGACTGGCTGCCGCTGGCGATGAGCGAGTTCTGCCGCAGCCGGCTGGTCACCACCGTCCACGGGTTCTGCTCGCCGGCGATCCTGCCCGCGTACCAGCGCGCGCACTCGGCGTACGTGTCCATCTCCGACGCCGACCGCGGCCCTGGCCTCTCCTACGCCGCGACCATCTACCACGGCATCGACATGCGGCAGTTCCCGTACTGCGAGACGCCCGGCGAGGAACTGGTCGCGTTCGGCCGGATCCACCCCGACAAGGGCACCGCCGAGGCCATCCGGATCGCCCGCGCGGCCGGCCGGCGCCTGCTGATCTGCGGCCCGGTGCATGATCAGCGGTACCACGAGGAAGAGGTGCTCCCGCACGTCGACGGGTCGTCGGTGGTCTACGGCGGCAACGTGGGGCCGGCCGATCGTGCGCGCATCCTCGGTACCGCCGCCGCACTGTTGCATCCGATCGGCTTCGCGGAGCCGTTCGGGCTCTCGGTCGTCGAGGCGATGGCGTGCGGGACCCCGGTCGTCGCGTATCCGCTGGGCTCGATGCCGGAGGTGGTCGACCCGGGCGTGACCGGCTTCCTGGCGAGCTCGGCCGAGGACGCGGCCGCGATCCTCGACGACGCGCTCAAGCTGGACCGCGCGCAGGTGCGCGCCCGCGCCGTCGAGCGCTTCTCGGCCGACCGGATGGTCGACGACTACCTGGCCCTCTACCGGCGACTGCTTGGGTAATTCCCTCAAGGCCTCCGGCGCCCGGCCGAACGTTCACAGTGTGCGGCGCCCGCGGTTTTCCACGCGGTAACGCGGACGGCTCGGCTCCGGCAGCGACGTGGCAGGCTGCCGGAGCCGACGCCATCCGGTGATGGGGTGCTGGCGCAGCGTCACGGTATGCCTCTAAGCTCTCCGGCGGAGGGCAGACTGTGAGTAGCGTCGATATCACCGACCGGCTGGACGAGGTCGAGGAGCGCATCCTCGACTGGGACTTCGCCGGCGCCCGCGACCTCGCCCAGGCGCTGCTCGACGAGCGTGACCTGTCCGACGAGGACCGGGTGACCGCCCGCCGGCTGCTGGCCGAGGCGCTGCGCGAGCTCGGCGACCTCGGGGCCGCGTACGACCTGGCGGAGTCCGCCGCCACCAACGCCGCCCGGCTGCACGGCGCCCGCCACCCGGCGACGATCCACGCCCTCGCCGTGCTGGCCGCGGTCCGGCACGACTACGACGAGCGCGACGAGGCCGAGCGGCTGTACCACGCCGTCCTCGACAGCGGGCTCGAGGAGGACGAGCCGGACTCGCTGCACCGGGCGATCCTGCTGGCCCGGGCCAACCTGGCCCTGCTGCAGCGGGACAAGGGCGACCGCGGGCTGGCCCTGACCATGCTCAACGCCGCGTACGTGATCCACCGCCGCGAGTACGGCGCCGACGACCTCGACACGATCCGCATCGCCGCCGAGCTGGCCGCGCTGCACCACGCCGAGGGCGACCTGCCCGCGGCGCGGCGCCTGTTCACCCTGGCGCACGCCTCGGCGCGGGCCCGGCTGGGGTCGCGGCACCCGTTCACGAAGGCGGTGGAGTGGGAGCTGGCGGCGGTCGAGCCGCCGATGCCCTCGGCGCCGGTCTCGGTCGTCCCGGTGTCGGCGGTCCCGGTCTCCTCGGGGCCGGTGTCGTCGCGCCGGCCGTCGGCGCCGCCGGCGATGACCCCTCCGGTGTCGCCCGCCCCTCCGGTCGCGCGGGTCCCGGCCGACCTCCCCGACCTCGCAGACCTCCCCGATCTCCCCGATCTCCCAGATCTCCCTGACCGTGCGCCCGTGGCCCGGCCCGACCGGGCGCGGCTCGTCGTGCCGCTCAAGGCCGTCGTCGCCGTGGTCGTCGTCGCGCTCGTGGTGGCCGGCCTGTCGATCTGGCACTCGGTGAGCACCGGGCGGGCCCGTTCCCAGCCGTCGGTGGCGGCCGGGTCCAGCGGGGCTCCCGTGGTACAGGATCTGCGCCTGCACGACCAGGGCACCGAGCTGTCCGTGAGCTGGACCGGCCCGCGGGCCACGCTGGTCGTGGCAGTTTCACGGGCCGGCGGATCCCCGGTCGTGCTGGCCACCGTCCCGCCCGGCACCAGCTCGTACGTCGTGCGCGGCGTCGAGCCCGGCGTGGCCTACTGCGTCGTCGTCGGACCGTTGGACGACACCCGCGCGATCACCCCCACCCAGACGGTCTGTACCGGCGACCGCTGAGTATTCGGGGAGATTTCCGGGGTATAGTCCGCCCGATGCGGCTCACAGACCGGGCGCTGAACCACCTGCCCACACGGTTGGCGGTCCTGCTACGCAAGCACCGCGAGACGGTGAAGTTCGTGATCGTCGGCGGATTCTGCTACGTCGTGACGCTGCTGGTCAACTACGCTCTCCGGCTCACCGTGCTCGACGAGAAGCCGGTGACGGCGCTGACCGTCGCCAACGTGGTGGCCTCGGTCGTCTCCTACTTCCTGAACCGCGAGTGGTCCTTCCGCACCCGCGGGGGTCGCCGCCGCCACCACGAGATGCTGCTGTACCTCGCGATCAACGGCGCCGGCATCGTGGTGAACGCGGCTCCGCTGTGGGTGGCCCGGTACGTGTTCGGCCTCCAGCACCCGACCGTGAGCGGCCTGGTCGAGGAGCTGTCGGACTTCGCGTTCGGCATGGTGCTGGGCACGCTGCTGGCGATGCTGTTCCGCCTGTGGGCGTACCGCGCGTGGGTCTTCCCGCACGACGACGTCCGCCCGGCCCCGAACCGCTACGAGGTCCCGGCTCAGGCGGCCCAGCCCGCGCAGGTGGCGACGGAGACCCCGAGCGCCTGACCCGCCGCCATGATCGATGGAGGATTCTGGCTGCCATGGCAACCGAAACTCTCCATGGATCATGAGCCGTAGGTCGGACTCCGCTCATCCCGCCCGGCATTTCGGAAATGTCGGATTTGTTCGGTCAGCCCACGTGGCGGCGCGGTCCGGAGTGAGCGCAGTCAAGGGGGAGCCAGGGCAGTCGGCGGAGTGAGTGCAGTCAAGGGGGAGCCAGGGCAGTCGGCGGAGTGCACGCAGTCAAGGGCGGCCAGGGGAGTCGGCGGAGTGCGCGCGGTCGAGGGGGCCAGGGCGGTCGGCGGAGTGCGCGTCGGCGGCGGGGCTAGTAGGTGATGTGGTCCGGGTCGGGCTCGGAGGGGGAGCCGAGCATCTCGTGCACGCCGGCCACGCGGAGCTGGCGGTGGACGAACGGGCTCGCGCGGTGGACCACCACCCGCACCCCCTCGGCGCCGGCCTCCCGCTGGGCGCCGACCAGCGCGCCCACCGCGGCCGAGTCCAGGAACGTCACCAGGCCCAGATCCACCCGGAGCACGCTCGGGCGGCGGCTCGTGGCGGCGGACACGATCTCCTGACGGAGCGTGGTGGCGGTGGTGTGGTCGATCTCGCCCCGGACGGAGACGACCGTCGAACCGTCCATGGTCACGTTGACCGTTACCGACATCGACATTGTGCCCCCACGGTGCTCACGCGCCCCAGCATAAGAGCTGGCGAACCATCATGCAGCGGGCGGGGGCCGAGTGTCACCCGGACTGCGGCGGCAGATGGCCGGCGATGTGGTCGGGACAGTGCAGGCGCAACTCACGGTAACCGAACGGCGCGTCGACGAACCAGCAGTGATGGGGGTTGTCGGTGCCGGGGTGACGATACCCGTCGAAGAAGCGGCACGACAGGCACATCTTCGTCACCGGGATGCTGCCCTGCTGCTGCAGCAGGCCGATCCTCGCCGTGACCAGGCGGAGCAGGCGGGCCTGGGTCTTGTCGTCGAGATCCTCGACGTGGCCGAGCAGCGAGGCGGCCCAGTTCTGCGGGGCGGGCGTGGTCGCCAGGCCGCGCTCGGTGGCGGCGACGCGCATGTCGCGCGCCGCATACGACGGGGCGGGGCGCATCTCGACCAGGCCCTCGGCGATCAGCGGCGACACGAGCGCCATCGTCGCGGCGACCGTCGAGCCGAGCTCGGCGGCCAGGTCGGACAGGCGGAACTCCCGGTCGCGCCGGCCGAGCAGCAGCAGCACCTGCCGGTGGGCGGGCGGGAGGCCGTGCTCGGGCTCGGGGCCGTCGGTCGGGGCCATCACGGCGACCCGGACCAGACCCGCGACGAGCTTCTGGGCCTGTGCTTCCAGCGTCACGGCGACCTCCGCTCCACATCGGCCCTGTTGCAGACACAGTAGTCGCGCACGTCGATCAACAGGAGACGCGACGCGACCGAATTGTGCACCCGAAGTACCGGATAAATCGAAAAATGTCCGGAAAATAGGGTAGGGTTCCGGAGCCGAACAGGTGCGAATTCGGGGGATGAAGGCATGGGTGTACGACGGCTGGCGACCAGCGCCACGACCGCAGCGACCGCCGCGCTCATGGCGGCGGCGATCGTCGCGGTCGACGCGGGAGCGGCCGCCGCCGCGGCGGGCGGACCGGCCGGCGGCCGGACCTGGGAGAGCGCCACCGGACCCGGGCCCACCCTGCTCACGCTCACCGTGGCCAAGGGCGGGTCCACCAAGCCGGTCCAGCGCCGCGCCTTGCTCACCTGCTCGCCGGCGGGCGGCACGCACAAGCAGGCCCGCAGCGCCTGCGCCGAGCTGGCCAAGGTCGGTGGGAACTTCGGCAAGCTGCAGGTCAGCGGCGGCGCGTGCACGATGCAGTACGACCCGGTGACGGTGACCGCCCAGGGCCGCTGGAAGGGCCGGAAGGTCGACTACGTGCACACCTTCGGCAACGCGTGCACGCTGTCGACGACGACGGGCGCCGTGTTCAGCCTTTGAACACGCCGATCGTCTGGAACTGGTGGTTCGGGAAGATCGCCGCCGAGTCCGCCACGTTGAAGCGCTTCTTGAGCATCTCCGCGAGCACGTCCCGGTAGTCGTTCGCGCCGGCGACGTCGCCCTGGTCGAGCGCGCCCTGCGACAGCCCCGGCCACTTGCCGTGCACCTTGCCGCCGTTCAGGCCGCCGCCGACCAGCAGCATCGCGTTGCCGTGCCCGTGGTCGACGCCCACGTTGCCGTTCTCCTGCACGCGCCGGCCGAACTCGCTCATCGTCACGATCGTCGTCTGGTCGAGCGCCGGACCCAGGTCGGTGGCGAACGCGCCGATCGCCTGGGACAGGTTGCCCAGCGAGTTGCGCATGTCGCCGCCGTCGACCCGGCCGAGGTTGGTGTGCATGTCCCAGCCGCCGACGTCGAGCGCCGCCACCCGCAGGCCCACGCCCGCCTTGATGAGCTGCGCGATGTCGCGCAGCCGGTCGGCCAGGCCGCCGCCGGGGTACTGGACGCCCTCGGCCGGACGGTACTGCGAGTTCGCGATCCGCTGGGCCGTGTTGATCGCCTGGATGGTGCTGTTCGCGGTCGCCGCCAGGGAGTGGTCCAGCCCGGTGTACAGCGTCTTCAGCGCCTCCATCGTCTGGGTGCGCATGGCGTCGTTGTCGATCCGGAAGTCGCGGATGCCGTTGAGCACGATGGCCTGCTCGCCACCGACCAGGGAGCGCGGCAGGGCCGAGCCCTGGGCCACGGCCCGGAACGTGGTGCCCGGGCCCATCTGCGCGAGCACCCGGTCGAGCCAGCCGGTGCGCACCGCGACCGAGGCGGCGCCCCGCTCCAGCGCGTCCTGGGCCTGGAAGTGGCTGCGGCTGGCGTCCGGCGAGGCCACCGCGTGCACCGCCGCCATCTGGCCGGACTGCCAGAACTTGAACAGCGGCTCCATCGCCGGGTGCAGGCCGAAGCCCCGCCCGGCGGGCAGCGCGGCCGCCGCCGGGATCGCGATGCTGGGCCGCATCTGCCGGTAGTTGCCGTCCTCGACCGGCGCGACCACGGACAGCCCGTCCATGCCGCCGCGCAGGAAGATCACGATGAGCGTGCCCTTGCTGTCCTCCGGCGCGGCGAACGCGACCCGGCTGGTGACCAGCTGGCTGCCGAGCGCGGCGACGCCGACGAACCCGGCGCCCTGCACGAGCCGGCGCCGGGTGAAGCCCTTGCTCCACTTGTCCCGCTCGGAGGCCAGCTCGTCGCCGACCTGCTCGGCCTGGACGCGGATCGCCGCCTCGCACAGGTTGGGGCCGTGCCGGCGCAGCTCTTCCAGGCTGGCCGGGCGGCGCTCGCCCTCCGGGAGGGCAGAAGGATCGAGGATCATGACCTCACCGCAGCGCGTGGTAGACGGAGTCGAGGACCAGCGGGGCCAGGTTCGGCAGCTTCCCGCCCAGGTTGGGGTCCGTGATGCGGGTGTCCGGCTTCGCGCCGAGGAACTTGATGAGCGCGTCCCGCTCGGCCGGCTGCATCGGCTGGAACACGAGCCGGTTGCACAGCACGTCGAGGTACGTCGCCATGGTCGCGGCGGGCTGGGCCACGAGCGTGTCGGCCTTGGGGTTCGACAGGCCCTTCCACTGGCCCTGGACGAACGCCCGGTGGGCGTTCCAGGTCTCCAGCATGCCCGCCGCCGAGCTCCACGCGGTCGCCACGTCGGGGTAGCCGTCCGGCGGCTCCCAGCCGAGCGGTGGCTGGCCCAGCTTGCGGGTGAAGTTGTAGAGGTCGTCGAGGGCCTTCTTCATGTCCGGGCCGGGCTGGGTGCCGACGACCCGGGCGGTCGCCACGAAGTTCTCCAGCGGCCGGCGGGTCTTGAGGCCGGACGCGATCCAGAACTCCAGCGAGCGGAACAGCACCTTGAGCACCGGGATGATCGCCGTGCCGCTCTCCTGGTACGTCTTGGCGAGCCGGTCGACGAGGGCCTGCGGCGGCGTGTCGCACACGAACCGGACGGCGAGCTTGCGGGCGATGTAGCGCGCGGTCGACGGATGGCTCGCCAGGTACAGCAGGTAGGCGTCACCGACGGCGAGGCCGTCCTTGGCCGACTTGTTGGCGTGCTGGAACCCGAGGACCTTGACGGCACCCGTCCAGTGCTTGCCCTGCTCGTACCGGAACGTGCCGTCCCGCGCGGCCGTCCTGCCGGTCATGAGGTACGCCGAGTTGCGGACGTCCTTCTCGTTGTAGCCGCCGTCGATCCCGACGGTATGCAGCTCCAGCAGCTCGCGGCCGTAGTTCTCGTTGACGTTGCGTTTGTCCGACGACGTGTTGTCGAGGTACCGCATCATCGCCGGATCCCGCGCGGACGCGATGAGCATGTCGGAGAACTTGCCGAGCGCGTGCTTGCGGATCACGGTGACGTCGTAGGGCACCCGGGTGTCCCAGCCGCCGTCGAACGGGCTGGTGATGTTGAGGTGGTTGTTCCAGAAGTCGACCATGACCTCGAACAGCTGGCGGGAGCTCCAGACCTGCCGGGCGATCGCCGCGCGGCACAGCTCCTGCATCGCCTGGCCGTCGTTCTCCTTGACCGTCGTGCGGATCTGCTGGGTCGTCATGGTGACCGTCGGTGTCGTCTTGAGCACCGCGTCGCCCACCGGGTCGGGCAGGTTGGCCGGGTCGAGCTGCTGGTCGAGCCACGCGTCGATGCCGGCCTGCTTCACGGCCGCCACGTCGGCCAGCGTCGGCCCGAACGTGCAGCGGCGCAGCAGGTGCAGCACCGGGTCGCGGTTCAGCGGCGACGGGAACCGGGGCGTGGCCCGCATGGCGGCGACCGCGGCGGCCGAGGGCGTGTCGGCGAGGCCGGCCGCGCCGAGGTCGTTGAGGTCGCCCTGGCCGCTGGTGTAGCTGGAGTCGCGGTTGGAGAACGAGCCGGCGTCGCGCGGCGAGATGTTGCCGCCGCCCTCGCCGGTCTTGACGAACTCCTCGTCCTCGGTGGTCGGCGGGCGGCCGAGCATCGCCGCGGCGCCGGAGCCGAGGCCGCCGAGCGCGACGGCGCCGCCGCCGAGGGCGAGCAGCGCCTGCCGGCGGTTGCGGGTCAGCTCGTGCAGGGCCGGGCGGCCGGTGCGCAGCCACGCGGGGGCCGGGCCGGTCGCCTTGCGGCGCGGCTCGACGGGCGGCTCCGGCTCGGGGCGCGGCTCCTGCAGCACCCGTGGCATCGGAAACTCGCCGGTGTAGTCGCTGAAGTACTCGCCCTTGACCTTTTTGGGCACGCCAGCAGACGAGGGGTCGTCCGAGAAGAGCCGCTCAGGCACGGACGAAACCCTAGTGAGCGCGGTCCCGGCCCTCAAGCGGGGAAGCACGGGGCCGGTTCAAACTTGTCTTTGTTCTTGCTTAAGCGCCCCGCATATTACCGTGAAACCCATCAATTCGGACGATTACTTGAAGTTATGTCTTCCGTACGCAGCGCTGCAGGGTGTACGCATAGACGGTGGAGCAACGCCGCCGCCGGCTCCGGCTCGCCGACCTTCCGGTGGTGGCCAAGCTCGGCCTCATCCTCGTCGTGCCCCTGCTCGGCCTGCTGGCCCTGACCGGGTACGCGGTGTCCGCCGCCGTGACCGCCGGCCCCGGCGACCTGCGCGCCGTCGCCGCGGTGGCGGCCGAGGCCGGGCACGTCGCCGACGGCCTGCAGCGGGAGCGGCTCGCCCTGGCCTCGGGTGGGCCCGCCGGCTCGGAGGCCTCCGCCACCGACGCCGCCGTGGAGCGGTTCCGCGGCCGGGTGGCCCGACTGGACCCGGACGACCCCGCCGGCCCGCCCCTGCGGCGGGTCCTCGACGCGCTGACCGCGCTGCGCGCCACGCCGGTGACGCAGGGTCCCCTCCAGCCGGTGCTGCTGCAGTACGGTCAGGTCATCGCCGACCTCGCCGCCTTCCAGCAGGCCATCGCCGACCGCCCGGCTCCCGGCGTGGTCCGCTCCGCGATCCGCGCGGCCGGCTGGCTCGCGGTGGCCCGCGAGGAGCTCGCGCTGGTGCAGGTGAGCGTGGTCCGCGGCGTCACCACCCCGGCCGACCAGCAGCGGCTGATCGCCCACCGCGGCGCCCAGCTCGACGCGCTGCGCCGCTTCGCGGCCGACGCCCCGGCCGCCTGGCGGGCCGCGCTCGACGCGGTGCCGTCGGCCGAGGAGGCCGCCGCCGTCGACCGGGCGCTGCTGGGCGGGCCCTCCGACCCCGACTTCCCGCGGCTCGCCCTGGCCCACCTCGACGGGCTGCGGACCGTCAGCGACCTGGCCGCCGCCGACACGGTGCGGCTGGCCGGCGACGCCCGCGGCGAGCAGCAGCGCACGATCGTCGCCGGGATCGCGCTGGCGCTCGCCGTCGTTGCCGGCTCGGTCGCCGTCGCGGTCGTCGTCGGCCGCTCCACCGCCCGTGCCCTCCGCGCGCTGCAGGCCGGAGCGATCCGGGTCGCCTACGAGCGGCTCCCGCAGACCGTCCGCGCGCTGCAGGAGGCCGACGCGGCCACGGCGCACCAGGTCGCCGCCCAGCAGGCCGCCGCGACCGACGTGCCGGTGGCCGGGCGCGACGAGATCGGCCGGGTCGCGGAGGCCTTCAACGCGGTACAGCGGGAGGCCGTGCGAGCCGCCGCCGAGCAGGCCGCCCTGCGCGCCGGCGTGTCGACCGCGTTCGTCAACCTGGCCCGGCGCGGCCAGCGGCTCGTCGACTCGCTGGTCGAGCGGCTCGACACCGCCGAGCGCGACGAGGCCGACCCGGACCGGCTCGCCCAGCTGTTCGGCTTCGACCACCTCGCCGCCCGCATCCGCCACGACAACCAGAGCCTGCTGGTGCTCGCCGGGGCCGACCCGTCGCGGGCCCACCGCCGGCCCGTCCCGGTCTACGACCTGCTGCGGGCCGCGCAGTCGCAGATCCTCGACTACGAGCGGGTGGAGTACGGCCGGGTGGACACCGACGCCGCCCTCGCCCCGGAGGCGGTGGACGGGACCGTGCACCTGCTCGCCGAGCTCTTCGACAACGCCGCCCGCCACGCGCCGCTCGACGCTCCCGTGCTCGTCGACACCCGGCGCGCGGGGGACGGGCTGATCATCGAGGTCGCCGACCTCGGGCCCGGCCTCGCCGCCGACCGGCTGGCCGACCTCAACCGCCGCCTGGCCGAGCCGCCGCCGCTCGACGTCGCCGACTCGCGCCACATGGGCCTCGCCGTGGTCGCCCGGCTCGCGGCCCGCCACGGCGTCGACGTCCAGCTGCAGCCGGCCGGGTCGGGCACCGGCCTGGTCGCCGTCGTGCGCATCCCGGCCGGGCTGGTGCGGGCGGCCGAGCCGGTGGCGGTCGCGCCGGCCGTGGCGGGGCAGCGGCAGGTGCGGCCCCGGCTGCTGGAGCGCAGCCCGGCGCTGCCCGGGGGCGAGCCCGTCGACGTGCCCGCGCCGCGCAACGGCACGACGGTGGTTCCGGTGGTACCGGGGCCGAGAGTCCAGGCGGACGGCCCGACGGTCGAGGCCGAGTCCGCCCGCATCATCTCGAAGAAACCGACAAACACCGCGAAATCCGTCACCACGGAAGGACACTCGACGTCATGACCTCCACCACGGGGCTGAACCGCCTGCTGAGCGGCTTCACCTCTCGGGTCGAAGGCGTGCGGCACACGGTCGCCGTCTCCGGCGACGGCCTGCTCGTCGCCGCGTCCGAGGAGCTGCCGCCCGAGCGGGCCGACCAGCTCGCCGCGATGGTGGCCGGCGCGGTGTCGCTGGCGCACGGCGTCTCGGGCTGCACCGGGGCCGGCCCGGTGGTGCGCACGATCGTGGAGATGGGGCGCAGCCTGCTGTTCGTGACGGCGCTCGGCGAGGGGGACTCGCTCGCCAGCCTGGCGACGATGGTCCAGCCGGGCTGTGACGTGGGGGCGGTCGCCTTCGAGATGGCCGGGCTGGCGGAGCAGGTGGGCGACGCGCTCACGCCCTCCTTGCGTTAGCTCCGTCGTCTTCCTCGGCGGGGTCGTTGTCGTCGGCGTCGTTGTCGGTCTGGCCGTCGTGTTTCCGCTTGTCGCCGGTGATGCCGTGGTGCGCGTCCTCCTTGACCTTGCTGGAGTCGCGCAGCGGCATGTACGGCTCCTCGTCCTCGGACGCTCCCGCCTCGATGGCCCGCCCGCGCTCCAGCTCGGCGTCGAACTCGGCGCCCAGCAGGATCGCGATGTTCGAGATCCACAGCCAGACCAGGAACGCGATGATGCCGCCCAGCGTGCCGTACGTCTTGTTGTAGGAGGAGAAGTTCGACACGTAGATCGCGAAGCCGCCCGACGCCAGCAGCCAGATGAACACGGCCAGCGCCCCGCCGGGGGTGATCCACCGGAAGCCGGTCTGCCGTGCGTTGGGGGAGGCCCAGTACAGCAGGGCCAGGATCAGCATCACCACGAGCAGCAGCACCGGCCACTTGACGATGTCGAAGATCTGCACCGCCTGTTTCGACAGACCGATCCAGCCGCCGGCCTGCTGGGCGAACCGGCCGGTGAAGACGATGCTCAGCGCGGCGACCGAGATGAGCGCGCCGACCGCGATCGTGATGCCGAGCCGCAGCGGCAGCAGCTTCCAGATCGGGCGGCCCTCCGGCACGTCGTAGATGGCGTTGGAGGCCCGCATGAACGCCCCGACGTACCCGGACGCCGTCCACAGGGCGCCCAGCAGACCGACGATGGCCAGGACGCCGGCCGAGCCCGAGCCCTGCTTCAGCTCGTCGACGGCGCCGCTCACCGGGCCGGCGATGGAGGCCGGGAACAGGTGCTGGGTGTTCTTCAGTACCGCATCCTGGGTGGTGTCGGTGAGCAGCATGCCGGACACCGAGAGCAGGACCAGGATCCCCGGGAAGATCGACAGCACGCCGTAGTAGGTGAGCGCCGCCGCCCAGTCGGTGAGATTGTCGTTGTTGAACTCCTTGACGGTGCGCTTCAGCACGTCGATCCAGGAGCGTTTGGTCAGCTCGGCCGGCTTGTCGGGCGCGCCGTCGAGCTCGTGGTCCGCCATCATCACGCCACCTCGTCCGCCGGGGGTCGGTACGCTCCCTATGCCCGGTGGCTGTGCCCGCTTAACGTTCCGGTGCGACCCTTCCGGCCCTGATCAGGGCCACCTGCACCATGTCGACCAGTTCGGTGGCGCGGAACGGCTTGGCGATCACGGAGGCGTCCGGCCCGAGGTCGACGACGGCGGCGTCGAAGTACGGCAGCCCCGACATGTACATGATCAGCGCGTCCGGGCACGTGGCCCGGACCGCCTCGGCGACCTGCGGCCCCGAGCCGTCGTTGAGCTTGAGGTCGGTGATCGCCAGGTCTATCCCCTTGGGATGCTCGGCGCACAGCCGCTCGGCCCCCGCCAGCCCCGACGCGGTGATCACCTCGGCGCCGGCCCGGCTGAGCACCCGGCGCACGATCTCGATCAGGTCCGGCTCGTCGTCGACGACCAGGATGCGCAGGTGCTCCAGCATGTCCCCACGATAGGCCGCGAAACGGGCGAGATTCCCTCAAATGACGTCCCCGCGCGGCGAAAGCCGCCGCCACGGGCGGCAACCGGCCCCGGGCGTTGCGGGTGGGCGTTGCGGGCGGTGGGCGTTGCGGACCCAGCACCCCGCCACCGGCACGCCCGGCCGACGGTCGGACGACCGCGCCCAGCCGCCCTCAGCTCGGCTCGTTGGCCGGGCTCGGCGGCGCGACCCGGGGCGCGGCGGCCGGCCGGATCCGCCGACGGCTGAAGCCCAGGAACGCCACCAGGATGCAGGCCGCCACCAGCGCCGCCGCCGCGTACGTCCACCAGGCCGGTGGGTCGGAGCGCGGCTCCGGGACCAGGGCGTCGGGCCGCGCGCCCGGGTTGCTGGAGAAGAAGTCGGCCGGAGCCGCGGCCGGGGCGGTGCTCTCCGTGACATGGCTGGGCGACGGGGTCTTGGCGCCCTTCGACGGCTTCACGCCCGTCGTCACCGTGAAGGAGAGGCTGCCGTGGCTGGCGCGGTCCAGGGTGCTCGTGGTCGAGTACGACAGCGTGTACCGCCCGGGCGCGCCGTCCGGCACCGACACCGACACCTTCACCGTCTCGTTGCGGATGGCCGGCGTGCCGAGCTCGATCGCCTGGCCGGCGCTGTCCGTCAGGATGACGTGGGCCTCGACGAGGGTCTCGGTGAACTGCAGCTCCAGCGTCCGTGGCAGGTGCGCGACGGACGACTCGGCGGACGGGTCGCTGGACACGAGCGAGAGGCGCGGCCCGTATGCGACAGCGGTGCCCGAATAGGCAAGGATGCTGAGAAAACCGACAATGACGGCGAGCCTCAGCGTCCATCGTCCGTTCTGGAATCGCCCGGTCATGGGCGGAAACAATAGTGCATTGGCGTACCGGATGTGCGGAAGCAGGGTGCTAGCGTGCCCATTCATGGGTTCCAGCTGGCGTGAACTGTTGCAAATCGACCGCCCGCCGGCACCCACTCCGGCCAGCCGTCGATTGCGCCGTCTTATATTGACGACCGCCGTCGTCACTGTGGCGGTCGACATCGTCAACCTGGAGTATTCGGCCGAGGCCGGATTCGGCTTGGCCGTGCGCACGGTCTGGGCGATCCTGCGCGCCCTGGGCTTTTTGTTCCTGATGCGCGAGCTGCGATTCGGCCGGCTCACCGCCCGGCCCTTCGGCCTCATCCTGACCGTCACCACGGTCTTCGCCTCGGCCCGGCTGAGCCAGCCGCGCGCGGGTGACCTCCTGCCGCCGTGGCCGGTGCTGGCCGGCCTGGCCGTCGTCACCGCGCTGTGCGTGGCCGTGCTGTGGCAGCTGTTCCGCTCGCCCGAGATCGACGCGCACCTGACCCGCCGGGCGCCGCGCCGGCCGGTGCCGCCGTGGGTGCTCACCGCGCGGGTGGCCGCCCTGTCGTACTCCGCGCTGCTCTTCGTGCCCTGCCTGGTCGCCCTCGGCTCGCTGTTCGACGAGCCGCGCCGCCCGCCGGAGACCGCCGTGCCGCTGGTCGTCTCGTGGTTCGTGCTCTCGTTCGCGGTCGGCCTGGTCGCCGGGGTCATCAGCTTCGTGACCCTCTTCGGCCATGCCTGGGCGCGGGTACTGCTGGCACTGATCAGCATCTTCGTGCTGATCGTGCAGCCGGTGCTCTGCTGGCTGCTCCTCGGCGCCGACGGCGTCCTCCGTGACGGCGTCCCGCTCGTGCTCGCGGCCCTGCTGTGCCTCTACGGCCTGACGAGGTCCCGCTCGGCCCGCGAGTAGCGGCCGCTCGAAGGGGCAGTATCGGGGCATGCCACAGCGAAACCTCGGCTCACTGACCGTCTCCGCCCTCGGCCTCGGCTGCATGGGCATGAGCGAGTTCTACGGCCCGGGTGACGACGCGGAGTCCGTCGCCACCATCCACCGCGCCATCGACCTGGGCGTCACGTTCCTCGACACCGCCGACGCCTACGGGCCGTTCGAGAACGAGCGGCTCGTCGGGCGGGCCATCGCCGGCCACCGCGACGAGGTGGTGCTCGCCACCAAGTTCGGCATCGAGCGCGACGGCGACCGGCGGGGCATCAACGGCCGGCCCGACTACGTGCGCCGGGCCCTCGACGCCTCTCTGCAGCGGCTCGGCGTCGACTACATCGACCTCTACTACCAGCACCGCGTCGACCCGACCGTGCCGATCGAGGAGACGTGGGGCGCGCTGGCCGAGGCGGTGACCGCCGGCAAGGTGCTGCACCTCGGCATCTCGGAGGCGTCGCCGGCGACCGTGCGCCGCGCCCACGCCGAGCACCCGGTCACGGCCGGGCAGTATGAGTACTCGCTCTGGTCACGCGAGCCCGACCAGCAGATCCTGCCCCTGCTCCGGGAGCTGGGCATCGGCCTGGTGGCCTACAGCCCGCTCGGGCGCGGCTTCCTCACCGGCGAGATCACCAGCCCCGACCAGTTCGCACCGGACGACTTCCGCCGCGGCAACCCGCGCTTCCAGGGCGAGAACTTCACCCGCAACCTCGACCTGGTGGCCGAGGTGCGCTCGCTCGCCGAGGACCGGGGCGTGACGCCGGCCCAGCTCGCGCTGGCCTGGGTGCTCGCCCAGGGCGCCGACGTGGTGCCGATCCCGGGCACCAAGCGCCGCACGTACCTCGAGCAGAACGTCGCCGCCCTCGACGTCGCGCTGACGCCCGACGACCTGGCCGCCCTGGAGAAGCTGGCGATCGGCACCGACGTCGCCGGCACCCGGTACGCCGAGGCGACGATGAGCCAGCTCGGCAGGTGACCGGCCGTCCCCGGCGGTGCGTCTGGTGCCGCCGGGGATTCCCTTGTACTGTGCGTTGTGTGCACGCGCGACTGAACAGCTGCTGGTGGCCCGCCTGACGAGGCGGCCCACTCCCGCGTGACACCTTCCGCGGCCGCCACGAGGCGGTCGCTTTTTCGTGCGCTCGACCCCGCCTCGGCCGGCCTTCCGACCACCGTCCGAAGGGGAATCCCATGTTCGCTCCCGGCTCGCCCTTTGCCCTGCTGCGTCGCGAGGGCCGCGACGTCGTCGAGGTGCTCACCGGCCCGGTCGTCACCGTCGAGCACCTGGCCGACATCCCGGACCGCTCGCTCTCGCTGGTCCCGTTCCGCCAGGTGCGCGAGCGCGGCTTCGCCTGCGTCGACGACGGCACGCCGCTGTCGGTCCTGCGCATCGCCGACCGCCGGGAGGTGCCGCTGGCCGAAGCGCTGGCCGCCCTCCCCGATGTCGACCTGGAACTGGCGGGCGGCGCGTTCGACGTCGACGACGACACCTACGCCTCGATCGTCGAGACCGTCCTCCGCGACGAGATCGGCCGCGGCGAGGGCTCCAACTTCGTCATCCACCGGGTCTTCGAGGCCGACCTGGCCGGCGACCCGGTGGCGGCGGCCCTGACCGTGTTCCGCCGGCTCCTGACCCGGGAGCGCGGCGCCTACTGGACGTTCGTCGTCCACACCGGCGACCGCACCCTCGTCGGCGCCACCCCGGAGCGCCACGTGAGCGTCGAGGACGGCCTGGTGATGATGAACCCCATCAGCGGCACTCTGCGTGGCCGGCCGGAGAAGGCGTCGGTGCTCGAGTTCCTCGCCGACCGCAAGGAGATCGACGAGCTGTCGATGGTCCTGGACGAGGAGCTGAAGATGATGGCGACGGTGGCCGACCTCGGCGGCCAGGTCATCGGACCGTACCTCAAGGAGATGACCCACCTGGTCCACACCGAGTACCTGCTGGCCGGCCGCGGCTCGCTGGACGTGCGCGACGTGCTCCGCGAGACCATGTTCGCCCCGACCGTGGTGGGCAGCCCGATCGAGAACGCCTGCCGCGTGGTGGCCCGCCACGAGGGCCGGGGCCGCGGGTACTACGGCGCCGTGCTGGCCCTGGTCGACGGCGACACGCTGGACGCCCCGATCCTCATCCGCACGGCCGACATCGACGCGACCGGCCGCCTGCGCATCCCGGTGGGCGCCACGCTGGTCCGCCACTCCACCCCGGCGGGCGAGGTGGCCGAGACCCACACCAAGGCCGCCGGCGTCCTGGCCGCGCTCGGCCTGACCGCTGCGCACCCGGAGAGGTCCACTGTGGACGCCGAGGTGCCCGGCGCCGCGACGCTCGCCGCCGACCCCGAGGTCCGGGCCGCGCTGGTGTCCCGCAACGCGACCCTCGCGCCGTTCTGGCTCCGGCCCCGCGACGCGTCGACCCCCGACCCGGCCCTCACCGGCCGCCGCGTGCTCATCGTCGACGCCGAGGACACATTCACGGGGATGCTCCTGCATCAGCTGCGAGTGCTGGGGCTGGAGGTGACGCTCCGGCGGTACGACTCGGGAATCGACACCGACGGGTTCGACCTCGTCGTCCCGGGGCCGGGCCCGGGTGACCCGCGCCTGGTCGACGACCCCAAGATGGCCACCATGCGCGGCCTCGTGCGGCGGCTGCTGGACGCCGGCACGCCGCTGCTCGCCGTCTGCCTCGGCCACCAGCTGCTCTGCGGCGAGCTGGGCCTGCCGCTGCGCCGCAAGGCCGCGCCGTACCAGGGCATGCAGCGCGAGATCGACTTCTTCGGCCGCCCCGCCCGCGTGGGCTTCTACTCGACGTTCACGGCGACGACCCCGGCCGACCGCGTGACCACCCCCTACGGCGAGGTGCACGTCTCCCGTGACCCGGCCAACGGCGACGTCCACGCCCTGCGCGGCCAACGCTTCGCCGGCGTCCAGTTCCACCCCGAGTCGGTGCTGAGCTACGACGGGATCGAGCTGCTCCGGGCGCTCCTGACCGAGCTGCTGCCCGCTTCGGCCCCGTCCACGGTGGGAACCGTCCCGGAGTGATCCCGCGCCTCGCGCGGCCGGCCCGGTGGCGCCGCCGACCCTCCGGTCGGCGGCGTTGCCGGCCGGCCCGGTGGCGCCGCCGACCGTCCAGGTGCGCCGTATGGTGCTCTTGCGTTCCCGCGTCCGTTGAACGATGCTTCCGAAATATTCTCACTTCTGCGTCCCCGGGAGTCGGCGATGGATCTGCGCGACCGCCGTGCACGTGCCGCCGTCGCCGGGGCCTACCTGGTGCAGGGGTTCTGCTTCGCCGCGCTGCTCACCCAGACCGGCGTCCTGCAGGAGAAGTTCGGCTTCTCCGACGGGGAGCTCTCGCTGGTACTGCTGGCCGTCCCCGTCGTCGCGGGCGTCGGCAGCGTCGTCGCCGGCATGCTCACCTCCCGCTTCGGCAGCTCGCCGGTCCTGCGGGCCGGCGGCCCGGGCGTCTGCCTGGCGATCGCCCTGGCCGGCCTGTCCGCCGCCCACTGGCAGCTGTTCGCCGCGCTGGCCCTCGTCGGCCTCTTCCTCGGCATCGTCGACGCGACGATGAACATGCAGGGTGTGAGCGTCGAGCGCCGGTACGGCCGCCCGGTCCTCAACTCGTTCCACGCGGTCTGGAGCGTGGGCGCGATCCTGGGCGCCCTCGCCACCGCCGGCACCGCCCGGCTGGGCTGGTCGGTCGGCGCCTCGATGAGTGCCGTGGCCGCGGTGGGCGTCGTGCTCGCCCTGCTGGCCGGCCCGGCCCAGCTCAAGCGGGCCGAGGAGGCCCCCGACACCGAGCCCGGCGCCGGCCCGGACATCCCGTGGCGCCCGATCGTCCTGGTCGGCATCGCGATGATGCTCATGTTCATCGCGGACTCGGCGGTGTCGAACTGGAGCGCGGTCTTCATGGACCACGCGCTGTCGGCGAGCACGAGCGTCGCCGCGCTCGGCCTGGCCGCGTACCAGACCACGATGCTCATCGGCCGCACCGCCGGCGACCGCGTGGTGCGCCGCTTCGGCCCGGCGGGCGTCGTCTCGGTCGGCGGCGTGGTCGGCGGGCTCGGCCTGGCCCTGGTGGCGGCGTCCCCGAGCCCGGCGGTCGGCATCGCGGGGTTCGCGGTCGTCGGCCTGGGCCTGTCGCTCGTGGTGCCGCAGTCGTTCTCGGCGGCGGGCCGCCTGGACCCGGCCGGCACGGGCGTCGCGATCGCGCGGGTCAACCTCTTCAACTACGTGGGCTTCGTGGTCGGCGCCGGCCTCATCGGCGCGGTGGCCGAGAGCGCCTCGCTGCGCTGGGCGTTCGTGGTCCCGGCCGTGCTGGCGGCCGGCATCGTGGCCCTGGCCCCGGCGTTCCGCACCCACGCCCCGGCCGCCCCGGCCGTGGCCCCCGCCGCCCCCGCCGCCCCCGCCCCCTAGGGCGTCGATCTTGCAGTTGTGGTGCCGTGACACTCCCGCATCGTCCCGATTTGTCAGGCACCACAACTGCAAGATCAACGCGAATCGGGGGTGGGCGGGTGGGCGCTGGCGCTCACCTGTTCTGCCGCGGCGGCCACCGAGCCGCGGGTCGTGGCCGCCAGCGTCGTCTGCTCGCGCAGCGAGTCGGCCACCTCGCGCTGGGCCGTCGCCACCGTGCCCAGGCGGTCGGCCACGCCGCCCACAGCCATGGCCGCGGCCGCCGCGCCGGTCGTCACCTGGCCGACCGTCTGCTCGATCCGGCCGGTCGCGGCGGCGGTCTGCGCGGCCAGCTCCTTCACCTCGTTCGCGACCACGCCGAAGCCCTTGCCGGCCTCGCCCGCGCGGGCCGCCTCGATCGTCGCGTTCAGCGCCAGCAGCTTCGTCTGGTCGGCCACCGCCTCGATCAGGCCGGCCACCGTCGAGATCTCCGAGATCGCCGACTCCAGCTCGCCGATCACCCGCCGGGCCTCGTTCGAGTCGCGCAGGGCGGCCTCGACGTCCTGGACCGCGCCGCCGACCGTGGTGTTCATGCGGGCCAGCGCGTCCTCGAACGACTCCATGGCGGCGCCCGCCTCGGCGCCCAGCCGCACGCCGGCGTCGGCCACGTCGGCCAGCACCGTCTCCAGGCGCCGGCCGAGCTGCTCGCTGCGCTCCACCTGCGAGGCCGCGTTCGAGGCGGCCTCCTCCTCGCGGCGGGCCGCGTCCTCGGCCGCCGCGCGCAGGGCCCGGGCCGACGCCTCCTCGATACGGGCCCGCTGGGCGTCGGCCTCCGCCTCGGCCGTGGCGGCGAACCGCCAGTACGCCAGCGACGTCAGGCACATCACGAGCACGAACCCGGCGTGCAACAGCACGAACAACACCGGGTGGGTGCGCGCCTGCGGGCTGCTGAACAGCATCTCCGGCACGGTGAGCGCGACCAGCAGGTGGTGCCCGGCCACGAACAGGATGGTGACGACGAGGGCCACCCAGTCCTGGTACAGGCTGACCAGCCCGACGATCACGAAGAAGTGGAAGTGCAGGTCGGTGAGGCCGTTGCCGGCGTGGACCAGCCCGGCGGCGCAGATGGCCAGGCCGGTCGAGACCGCGACCGCGCCACCGCGGTTGGTGCGGGCCACGGCGGCGCCCGCGCCGCAGAGCACGATGCCGCCGACCGCCGACCAGACCAGCCAGCCGCCGGCGTGGGCGTGCTCGCCGACCACGCTGTGGCCGTTCATGAGGGCGATGCCCGCGACGAGCGGCACGTGCAGCCAGAGGATCGTGCGCAGCACCCGGTGCCGTGACCGGAACGCGGCGTCGCTGAGCCCGACCTTGGGCATGAGCCACGACAGGATCCCGGACATGCTCGCTCCCAACGACGACAGTGCTGTCCGACCTATCGGCGTCACGCCCCGGTTCTGTAGGCCTCCGCGAGGAGTGCTGCCGCCGCCGGCGGCGCGGGCAGCCCGTCCGTGTCGCCCGGCGAGGCGACGACCCCGGCCGCGAACCGCGTGCCGAGCCAGGCCGCCCCGCGCGGCGCGACGCCGGCGAGCCGCGCGGCGAGGTACGCGCCTGCGAACGCGTCCCCGGCTCCGACCGGATCCACGACCTCCACGGCCGCCGAGGGAAGCCGGCGCGGACCGTCCGGGCCCGCGTGCCAGCAGCCGTCGGCGCCCGCCTTCAGCACCACCTCGCCGGCACCGGCGGCGCGCGCCCGCTCGAACACCGCCGCCGGGTCGTCCGTGCCCAGCAGTGGGACGGCCTCGTCGACGCCGAGCAGGAGGTACGTCGTGATCGGCAGCAGCTCGGCCAGCAGGTCCGTCACCGGGGGCAGGCCGGGGCGCAGGTTCGGGTCGAGGGCCACCGCGATGCCGCGGGCGTGCGCCCCGCGGGCGAGCCGCGCCACCGCCCGGCGGGGCCCCGGCCCGAGCGCGGCGGTGAGCCCGGACACCGCGACCAGGGCGGGACCGGCGGCCAGGGCACGGTCGGCGTCGGCCGCGTCCAGGGCCGAGGCGGCCGAGCCGGCCCGGTAGTAGTGCACGCGGCGGGCGCCGTCGGGCCGCACGTCCTTGAAGAACACGCCGGTCGGCCGCGACTCGTCGACCGCGACCAGGTCGGTGCCGACGCCCAGTCCGGCGGCGGCGGCGCACACCCGGCGCCCGAACGGGTCGGCCCCGACCCGGCTGCAGAACGCGGCCCGCGCCCCGGCCCGGCGGGCGGCGGCGAGCAGGTTGAGCTCGGCCCCGGCCACGTGCACCGAGGCCGACCGGCACTCGTTCAGCGGCTCCCCGCCGGACGGCTGGAAGAGGACCATGGCCTCCCCGAGCCCGACGATGAGCGGCGCCGTCACGGCAGCCACCGGGCGCGCAGGTCGGGCCGCAGCCACGCCGCCGGAGACGCGATCGACAGCCCTCCGTCCACGGGCAGGCAGGCACCCGTGATGAAGCCCGCCCCCGGCGACGCCAGGAACGCCACCGCGGCCGCCACCTCCGCCGGCCGTCCCACGCGCCCGAGTGGATAGCCCTCGGCAACCTGCGGCAGGTGCTCACCCCCGATCATCCCCGGCGCCACGGCGTTCACCCGGATCCCGCGCGGCCCGTACTCCAGCGCCAGCTGCCGCACCAGCCCGTCGAGCCCGGCCTTCGCCGCCGCGTAGCCCGGCAGGCCCGGCGCGGCGAGGAAGCTGTTCACGGACGTGACGGCCACGATGCTGCCGCCCGGCGGCAGGTGGGGGAGGGCGGTCCGGCACGCGTAGAACGCGCCCGACAGCGTCACGTCGAGGGCCGCCCGCCACTGCTCGTCGGTCTGCTCGGTGGCCGGCGCGACCGGCATGACGGCCGCGGCGAGCACGAGCACGTCGAGCCGGCCCAGCCGGGCGAGGGCGAACGACACCGCCTCGTCCGCCCCAGCGCTGGTGGAGCAGTCGACGACCGCACTGTCCACGAAGGACGGATCCGGGCCGGGATCCGGCGCCACGCCGGCGACCCGGTCCCCGCCGGCGGCGAACGCGGCCCCGATCGCCCGGCCGATCGGCGACGTGCAGCCCAGCACGAGCACGCCTCTCACAGCGACAGGTCCGACAGGATCAGGTCGAGGGCCGCGAGCGTGGCCGCGTCCGCGTCCACGGCGGGCGCGCGGACCGTCGCCGACGCGATGACCCCGCGCCGCTGGAGCACGTACTTGTGGATCGACCAGGCGATGCCCGGCTGGAGCCCGAACCGGATCAGCGGCAGCAGCCGGTTGAAGGCGGCCCGGGCCTCGGCGTGCGCACCGGCGAGGTACGACCGCAGGACCGGCGCCAGGAGGTCGGGGAACTCACTGGCGGGCATGGTGCCGACGGCGCCGCGGGCGTACTCCTCCAGCACGAAGAGCGCGTTCTGCCCGCCGAGCACCGGGAACTCCCCGGCGGTGGCGTCGATGACGGCGCCGACCTTCGGCGCCGTCGGCTGGGTCTCCACCTTCGCCGACTCGACCCCGTCGAGCTTCGACAGCTCCACGACGAGCGGCGCCGGCAGCGTCACGCCGGTCGAGGCGGGCGCGTCCTGCACCATCACCGGCAGGCCGGCCGCGGCCACCGTCCCGTAGAAGTCGACG
>NZ_BMPI01000005.1:248709-267298 GCF_014647515.1 Dactylosporangium sucinum
ATCTGGGCCGGCGACGGCTTCACCATGAACGGCGGGATGACCATGCCGACGCTCGCGCCCGCCGCCTGCGCGGCGAGCGACTGGTCCACCGCGTCGCCGGTGCCGGTCGCCGAGACGCCGGCGACGATCGGCAGGTCGGGGCCGGCCTCGGCGCACACCACGCCGAGGATGGCGGCGCGCTCGGCGGCGGTGAGCGTGAAACCCTCGCTCGCGAAGCCGAACACCGCGAGGCCGTCCGCGCCGGACGCGACCGAGAACGCCACCAGCCGCCGCAGGCTCTCCAGGTCGAGCGAACCGTCGGGGTGGAACGGGGTGGCGAGCACGGGGATCAGCCCGCGCACGTCGGTGGAGCGGCTCACAGGTCCTCCAGCAGGACATCGACGCCGAGGCCCGGCGCCGTCGGGACGGGGAACGAGCCCGGGCCGCCGGGGAGCGGCCGGGCCAGGATGCGGTTGGCGACCGGGAACGGGCCCGGCTGGAACTCGAAGGCGGGCATGGCCTCGACGGCGGCGGCCACGTGCAGGCCCGCGGCGAGCACGACGCCGAGGCCGACCGAGTGGTGCGGGGCGACCGGCACGTGGTGGGCGGCGGCGACCTCGGCGATCGCCATCGCCTCGGTGATGCCGGTCCGGCCGACGTCGGGCTGGGCCAGGTCGAGCGCGCGGGCCTGCAGCCAGTGCCGGAACTCGTAGCGGTTGCGCAGCGTCTCGCCGACCGCGACCGGGGTGACGAGCGCGGCGGCCAGCTCGCGGTGGCCCTCGACGTCCTCCGGCACCAGCGGCGCCTCGTAGAACCAGGCGCCGCGCTCGTCGAGCGCCCGGCCGAGGCGCAGGGCGTCGGCCAGGTCGTACGCCCAGTGGGCGTCGACGGCGACCCGGATGCCCGTGGCGGCGACCGCGTCGTAGGTCGCGAGGTCCTGCGCGACGCCGTGCCCGAGGTGGAGCTTCACCGCACTTGCACCCTGTGCAAGCCAGTTGCGCGCGAGTGCGGCCCGTTCGGCGTCGGTCGGCACCGGCAGGCCGGAGACGTACGTCGGCACCGACTCCCGGAACGCGCCCCCGAGCAGGGCGTGGACCGGCAGGCCGGCCGCCTTGCCGGCCAGGTCCCACAGCGCGATGTCGACCGCGGCCAGCGCGTCGGCCTGGTGCCCGACCAGGTGGCCGCGCTCCCGCATGAGCCCGGTGAGCCGTGACCAGAGCGGCCGGACCCCGCGCGGGTCGGCGCCCAGCAGGACCGGGGCGAGCAGCCGGTCGACGACCGCCTGGGCGATCTCCGGGCCGACCGGGGCCAGGCACTCGCCCCAGCCGACGGTGCCGTCGTCGCAGGCCAGCCGCACGATCAGGGTCTCGAAGCGGTCGGAGTAGAGGCTGCGCCAGGGTGGCCGCACGTAGTAGTCGGCCTCGACGGGGGCCCGCGTGGCCGCGCCCAGGTAGACGTCGTCGCCGCGCAGCTTCAGCGGGTGGGTGCTGACATCAACGATCTTCACAAGGTGACCTCCGCTGGGCGGTTGACCGCTTGCAACATGCGGGATATCTTGCCGTATCACGCAAGCAACTTCCAGAGAGGGTTCCGATGGCTTCGGATGCCGGAAGCAACCAGAGCGTCGAGCGGGCGCTGACGGTCCTGCGGGTGTTCACCGCCGGCCGCGCCGAGCTGCGCGTGTCCGACGTCGCGAAGCTCGCCGACCTCGGACTCTCCACCGCGTCGCGGCTGCTGGCAACCCTCGAGGCCGCGGGCTTCGTGGACCGCGACCCGGTGAGCGGGCTCTACCGGCTGGGGCTCGACACGGTGAGCCTCGGCGGCGCGGTCCTCAACAGCCACCCGGTGCACCGCGAGGCCCGCCAGATCGCCCAGAACCTGGCGGCCGAGCTCGGGCTCGGCGTCAACGTCGCGGTCCGCCGCGACGCCAGCCTGTTCTACCTGCTCAACTTCGAGGGCCGGCAGGCGCCGCGGGCGTTCGTGCTGGCCGGCCAGCGCAATCCGCTGCACGCCACCGGCCTGGGCAAGTCGCTGCTCACCGGCCTGACCGCGGCCGAGCGGCGGGCCCTGCTGCCGGCCGACCGGCTGGTCTCCTACACCCCGCGGACCATCACCACCCACGCCGACCTCGACGCCGAGATCGAGCGGACGGTGACCCGCGGCTACGGCTGCGAGCTGGAGGAGCTGGCGCTCGGCCGGGCCTGCGTGGCCGCCCCGATCCGCGACTCCTCGGGCGGCGTGGTCGCCGCGCTGTCGGTCTCCGGCCCGCTCTCCGCAATCGACTTGCAGAGAAGGGAAGCCGAGCTGTCGCGGGCGGTCATCGAGGCCTGCGACTCGATCAGCATCGGGCTCGGCTACGTCGGCCCGGCCCACCACGTGCCCATGGAGCAGGTCAGATGACGGCTTGCCGAACCGGCCACCCAAGTGGCACACTCCTTCGCACACGGTCGATAGTATACGATCGCCGAAGCGGAGGGACCCACATGGCGCTCGCGGGCTTCCAGACCAAGGCCGACCTCGTCTACGAGCGGCTCCGGGACGCCATCCTCAGCGGGGAGCTGCGCCCGGGCGAGCGGGTGAACATCGACGCGCTCTCCCGCGAGCTCGGCATCAGCAAGATCCCGCTGCGCGAGGCCGTGCAGCGGCTGACCAGCCAGGGCCTCGTCGTGCAGCCCAACCCGCACGCGGGCGCGCAGGTCGCCCCGCTGTCGCTGCGCGAGATGCGCGGCGTCTACCTCGCCCGCGGCGCCCTGGAGGGCCTCGCCGCCCGCGTGGCCGCCACGAGCGTCAGCGACGCCGAGCTGGCCGACCTGCAGGAGCTGCACGAGCAGATGCGGCAGCGGTTCACCACCGGCGACCACCGCGAGCTCTCCGCGCTCAACCGGCGCTTCCACGCCGGCATCGCCGACGCCACGCACTACGCGACGCTGCGCGAGCTCACCGACCTGACCCTGCTGCGCGTGCAGCACTACCGCGTCGGCGTCCGCGTCGAGCCGGCCTGGGGCCAGGTCATCACCGAGCACTCCGCCATCCTCGACGCGCTGCGCCGCCGCGACGCCGACCGCGCCGAGCGCGCCGCCCGCGACCACGTCGAGTGGCAGCTGGGCGTCGAGCTGCGCGCGACGCTCGACCCTTCCCTCATCGACCTGGACGACGACTGAGGTGCGCACATGAACAAAGGTCTCAGCGACCGCACGTTCGGCTTCCTGCTGACGCTCCCGGCCCTGGCGCTGCTCGGCGCGGTGGTGCTTTACCCGCTCGTCGGCGCCCTGTCGACCAGCCTCTTCCGGCAGAGCCTGGTCCTGCCCGGCCGCTCGTTCGTCGGCCTCGACAACTTCACGGCGGTGCTCGACCGCAACTTCTGGCCGGTCCTGCAGCACACGGTGGTCTTCACCGTCGGCTCGACGGTGGTGCCGGTCGTCGTCGGCTTCGCGCTCGCGCTGGCCCTCAACACGAAGCTCCGCGGCCGGGCGGTCCTGCGCGGCCTGTTCCTGATGCCCTGGGTGATCCCCGGCGTGGTCGTCTCGTTCGTCTGGCTGTGGATCTTCAACGCCAACTACGGCCTGCTCAACGGCCTGCTCGTCCAGCTGCACATCGTCGCCGAGCCGATCACCTGGCTCGGCGACCCGACGACCGCGATGGCCGCGATCATCGTGGCCAAGAGCTGGGCCAGCTTCCCGTGGATCATGGTGATGCTGCTGGCCGGGCTCCAGACGGTGCCGGCGACGCTGCACGAGGCCGCCGCGCTGGACGGCGCGGGCGCGGTCAAGCGGTTCTGGCACGTCACGCTGCCGCACCTGCGCGGGATCCTCGGCATCGTCGTGCTGCTGGAGGTCATCTGGAACGTCCAGCACTTCGACATGATCTACGTGCTCACCAACGGCGGCCCGGCCGGCTCGACGACCACGTTCGCGGTGGCCGTCTACGACACGGCCTTCAAGGCGTTCGACCTGGGCAACGCGAGCGCCCTCGGCGCGCTGTGGCTGGTCCTGATCCTCGTCCTGGTCGTGGTCTACGTCCGGGTGTCGGAGCGAGGGGAGAAGACGGCATGACCGTGCAGGAGCTCGCCCGGCCCTCGACCGTGCCGGCCGGCTCGCCGGCCCCCACGCGCAAGCCGCGCCGCCCGCGGACCCTGGGTGCCGCGACGGTCGTCGCCATCATCGGGATCTTCGCCTTCGGGCCGGTCTACTGGGTGCTCGTCACCGCGCTGACCCCGACGCACGACGTGTTCCGGTTCCCGCCCCACTTCATCCCCGACCGGATCACGTTCGAGCACTTCGGCAGCATCTTCGAGAACCCCCGCCTGTTGCGGTACCTCGTGAACTCGCTCGTCGTCTCGCTCATCACCGCCGTGCTCACCGTCATCGTGAGCGCGTACACCGGCTACTCGTTCGCGAAGTTCCGCTACCGCGGCCGCCGCTCCCTGATGTACCTCGTGCTCGCCTCGCAGATGTTCCCGCAGGCGCTGCTGCTCATCACGCTCTACCTGGTCTTCAGCCAGGTCGGCCTGCTCAACTCGTACCTCGCGCTGATCCTGTCCTTCACCACGTTCACGCTGCCGCTGTGCGTCTGGATGCTCAAGGGCTTCTTCGATACGATCCCCGACGAGCTCATCGAGGCGGCCAAGGTGGACGGTGCCGGGCAGGGCGCCATCATCCACCGCATCCTGCTCCCGGTCTCGCTGCCGGGCCTGGTCGCGACCGGGCTGTTCGCCTTCATCCGCGGCTGGAACGACTTCATCTTCGCCCTGACCCTCGCCGGCCCGGACAAGCAGACGCTGCCGCCCGGGCTCGTCAACACCTACCTCGGTGAGTTCGAGACGGCCTGGCCCGAGCTCATGGCCGCGTCGCTGGTCGTGTCGCTGCCCGTCGTCATCGGCTTCACCGTCCTGCAGCGCTACCTGGTCGCCGGCCTCACCGCCGGCGCCGTGAAGGGCTGAACACCCCCGCCTTTGGTTTGGAGCCCCCAATGAACGTGCGTTTGACCCGCCGATCTGCGCTGGGCCTGTTCGGCCTCAGCACCCTCGCCGCGTGCGCCCCGTCCACCAGCGCCCCGACCCCCGCCGGCACCGAAGGCCTCAAGGACGACGGGGTCAAGGAGTTCCCGCTGACCTCGTGGTCGTACAACGAGGCGGTCACCAAGCAGCCGATGACCGACGCCATCGCGAAGTACACATCGGCCAACGCCGGCGTCAAGATCACCACACCGTCGTACCCGTACAACGACTACCTCAACCAGCTGCTCCTCCAGGTGCAGGGCGGCCAGCTCACCGGCGCCGTCCAGCTCGACGTCGCCTGGCTGGCCACCCTCGCCGCCACCGGCAAGCTCCTCGACCTCAAGAGCGTCGCCACCGGCCTGGACTACGCGCCGGCCGCGCTCTCGCTCGGCCAGTCCGGCGGCGCGCAGTACGGCCTGCCCTGGACGTTCGCCGGCATCGGCCTCATCAGCAACCAGGAGCTGCTGACCAGGGCCGGCGTGACCGCGGCACCGAAGACGGTCGCCGAGTTCGAGGCGGCGCTCACGGCGGTCAAGGGCCTCGGCGGCGGGGTCGTCCCGTGGGCCGGCATGACCAAGGTCGACCAGCTCAAGGACATCATCCCGTGGATGTGGGAGTTCGGCTCCCCGATCGTGCAGGACGGCAGGATCGTCATCGGCGACGACGGCAGCGTCGAGGCCCTCACCTGGTACAAGAAGCTCTACGACCAGAAGCTCATCGCCCCCGACGTCAACCGGGTCGACGCCCGCGCGCTCATGTCCCAGGGCAAGACCGCCTTCTACGAGGACGCGATCGGCGGCAAGGCGACGGTCACCAAGTCCTCGCCAGACAAGGACCTCGGCGCGAAGATGGTCCCGGTCGCCCGCCCGGTGAAGAACGCCGGCGACAAGCCGCGGCACCTCGCCTGGGGCCAGGTCATCGCGGTCGTGAACGGCGCCGGCGCGGCCGCCGCGGCGAACTTCGCCAAGACCGTCACCACCGACCGGGCGTACACGATCGACTGGTTCACCAAGACCGGGCTGCCGCCGACCACCAACGCCGGCCTCGCCGACTCCGCGGTGAAGAACGACAAGTTCGCCACCGACTTCACCGCGCAGATCGGCGCCAACTCCAGCGCCAGCCCGTTCTGGATCTACCCGCAGTTCTCCCAGATGGAGAAGGTGCTGGCCGAGGAGGTCCAGTCGATCCTCATCGGCAAGAAGACGCCGAAGGACGCGCTGAACTCCGCCCGCGACCGGATGAACGCGCTGATCAAGTAAGGGATCAAGTGAAGCTCACGATCGCCTCCGTCGAAGCCGTCGCGCTCGCGGCCCCGTTCGAGCGAATGTACGACGAGGTGCCGGACTGGCTCCTCACCCCGGCGTCCAGCCATCGCGTGCTGCCGCGCCTGGGGCAGTACACCACCCTCGTGCGGATCCGGACGGTCGACGGCCTGGAGGGCGTCGGCGAGGCCTACGGCCTGCCCGAGCCGCGGGTGACCGCGACCATCGTGGGCCACCTGCTCGCGCCGATGCTGGTCGGGCGGGACGCCGGCGCGTCGGAGGCGTTGTGGGAGCTCATGTTCGGCGCGCAGGCGGGCGCCGGGCGCACCGGCGGGTTCTACCTGGAGGCGATCAGCGGGGTCGACCTCGCGCTGTGGGACCTGCGCGGCAAGGCCGCCGGGCTGCCGGTCCACCGGCTGCTCGGCGGCCCGGTCCGCTCCTCGGTGCCGGTCTACGCCTCGCCGGTGCCGTTCCTGCCCACGGTCGAGGAGTCGGCCGAGCGGGCGCTGGCCTTCGTCGGCGACGGATTCCGGGCGGTGAAGCTCAAGCTCGGCCGCGGCGAGGCGACCGACCTCGCGCACGCCGCCGCGGTGGCCGACGCCCTCGCGGGCCGCGCCGCCCTGCACGTCGACCTCAACTGCGCGTACGACGTGAAGACCGCGATCCGCCTCGGCCACGCGCTGGAGGCCCTCGGCGTGCGCTGGCTCGAGGAGCCCCTCGCCACCGACGACGTCGCCGGGCTCGCCGAGGTCCGCGCGGCCGTGCGGATCCCGGTGGTCACCGGCGAGAGCGAGTTCATCCGGTACCGCTACCGCGACTTCCTGCTGGCCCGCGCGGCCGACGTCGTCATGCCGAACCTGGCCCGCGCCGGCGGCATCACCGAGGCCCGCCGGATCGCGGCGCTGTGCTCCGCGTTCCACGTCGACGTCTCGCCGCACGGCGTCGGCTCCGCCGTCGGCCTGGCCGCGGCGCTGCAGTTCGCGGCGGCCACCCCCAACGTGCCCGTCTACGAGTACAACCGGCTGCCCAACCCGCTGCGCGACGACCTGGCGCCCCGTCCGTCCCTCGTGGACGGTGCGCTCGTCGTGCCCGAGGAGCCGGGCCTCGGCATCACGCTCGACGAGGACCTGATCGCCCACTACGAGGTGTTCCGTGCCTGACCTCGCGGTGGTGACGGGCGCGGCGGGCGGCATCGGCTCGGCCGTCGCCGCCCGCCTGCGCGGTGACGGCTTCTCGGTGGTGGGCGTCGACCGGGCGGAGGCGGACCTGACCGACGAGGCCGCGGTCGCCGCGGTCTTCGGCGCCCTCGGCCCCGTCGCCGCCCTGGTCCACTGCGCCGGCGTCACGGCCGGCGCACCCGCCCATGCAGCTTCGCTGGAGGACTGGCGCGCGGTCCTCGACAGCAACCTCACGTCCGCGTTCCTCTGCGCGCGGGCGGTGCTGCCCGGCATGCTGCGGGAGGGCCGTGGCGTCATCGTGACCATCGGCTCCGTCCACGGGCATGCGTTTCAGCCCGGCTACCCCGCCTACGCCGCGGCCAAGGCCGGCCTGGCCGCGTTCACCCGCCAACTCGCCGTCGAATACGGCCGTCGCGGCGTCCGCGCCGTAACGATCAGCCCCGGCTGGGTCCGCACCCCCGACACCCTGACCCGCGCGACCGACCCGGACGACCTGGCTCGCCTGGCCGAGACCCAGCGCACCGGCGAGCCCGCGGACGTCGCGGCCGCCGTTGCGTTCGCTGTCTCGCCCGCGGCCGCCCTGCTCACCGGCACCGAGATCGTCCTGGACGGCGGCGCCTCCGCCGTCCAGCCCGCGGCCCTGCTCCGACCCGGGCCGCGCGCCCGCCTCGGCCTCCCGCCGCTCACGGAGGCCCGACCAGAGGAGTCCTAGATGCCCCTCACCCGCCGAACCGCGCTCGCCGCCACCGCCGCCACCGCACTGGCCGGCGTGACCGCCCGCCCCGCCTTCGCGGCGGCCGCCGCCGACTACGTCATCCGCCACGACCAGCCCCGGCAGACGATCCTCGGCCTCGGCGTCGAGATCCAGTCCGACTCGATCGGCTCCGGCAACAACGGCCTCCCGGCCGCCACCACGTCCGTCCCGCACGACCTCGTCGCCGCCGAGCGGACCCGGATGTACCGTGACCTCTTGAAGATCCGCGAGGACCGCGGCTTCCGCTATCTCCGCCTCGCGCTCGGCCTCTACCTGCGCGGCCTCGACAGCGCCCAGAAGCAGATCGTGGGCCGCTGGCCGACCCAGCTCGCCGAGCTGGCCGAGCTGATCGCGCAGTCCGGCATCGAGGGCGTCTCGGCCGAGTACTGGTCGCCGGCCCCCGGCTGGAAGTCCAACGGCAGCTACATCGGCGGCACGATCGCCTCCACCGACCCCGGCTGGCTCGACCAGTTCGGCGACGCGATCGTGCGCGACCTGGTGCACCTGCGCGACAACGGGGTGCCGGTGACGATGTTCAGCCTCCAGAACGAGCCGAGCATCGGCGGCGTCGCGTACTCCTGCTGCACGTACAGCAACGACCAGTACTACAAGGCCTTCAAGGCGATCGCGCCGAAGGTCCGCGCCGAGTTCCCCGGCATCTTCATCCACGCCGACGCCGAGAACGGCCAGCGCGGCCGTGGCGGCGCCCTCATCCGCGGCGACGCCGCCGCGCTGTCCCAGGTGGACGGCTGGTCGTTCCACCGGATCGGCAGCGACAGCAACGACCAGCTGCAGAACAACTACACCAGCGACGCGGCCGGCAAGCCGGTGTTCAGCAACGAGTTCGAGTACCAGGTGCCGACCAGCGACTGGAAGATGGTGAACACCGCCCAGTCGATCATGAACTGGATGACGTTCCAGAACTCGCCGACCTGGTTCTGGCTGCATGCGCTCAAGCCGACCTACAACTCGGAGGCGTCGGGCTACTCGCTCGGCTTCTGGCGTCCGTACGACGATGACGACTTCACGAAGTACCCGAACATCGCCAAGGGTCACTGGGACTACAACCCGCGCAACTTCAACGGCATCTACGGGTTCGTGCGGTACCTCCCGTGGAACTCGGTGCGCTACCACGTCGACGAGGGCACGGTCCGGACCGAGCAGCGGATCATGGCCTGGAAGACCCCGCAGGGCAAGCTCGTCTTCGCGTTCACCAACCGGAGCACGTCCACGGTGACGTACACCGTGGACACCGGCTCCACCCGCGCGTTCCAGGGCCAGCAGTTCACGCCCACGGCCCGCAACACCAACCTGACCGACAAGGCCGGCCCGGTGCTCAGCCTCACGCTGCCGCCGACGTCGGTCCAGTTCTGGATCGAGCGACTGTGACCTCTTTCGACGACCTGCTGTCCGGCCGGCCCCTCGTGGCGATCCTGCGCGGCGTTCCCGTCGCGCGCGCCCTGGAGCTGGCCCGGGCGGTGTGGGACAGCGGCCTCGGCGTCGTCGAGGTGCCCGTCCAGACGGCTGAGGCGGTCGAGGTGCTGCGCGAGCTGGCCGGCCACGGCCACCCCGTCGGCGCCGGCACCGTGCGCACGCCCGAGCAGGTCACGGTCGCGGCCGAGGCGGGGGCGGTGTTCACCGTCGCGCCCGGGTTCGCCGCCGAGGTGGCCCGGGCCAGCCACGACGCCGGCCTGCCGCACCTGCCGGGCGTGGCCACGGCGACCGACGTCCACCACGCGCTGACGGCCGGCTGCGCCTGGCTCAAGGCGTTCCCGGCCGGCTCGCTCGGCCCCGGCTGGCTGCGCGAGATGCGCGGCCCGTTCCCGGAGGCGCGGTTCGTGGCCACGGGCGGGGTCGGCGCGCACAACGCCCGCGCCTACCTCGACGCGGGCGCGGCCGCGCTCGGCGTCGGCGGCGCCGTCACCCGCCCCGGCGGCCTGGCCGAGCTGCTGGAGGTGCTGCGCGATGGATGACCTTCGACGTCCTGTACCTGGTCGACCTCACCAACCTTCGCCTGTCCTACGGGAGGAACTGATGCGCCGCCTCGCTGTTCTGCTCCTGGTAGCCGCCGGCCTGGTCGCCGCGCCGGCCGCCCCCGCCGCGGCCGACCCGGCGGGCACCGGCTGGACGCCGGTCTTCACGGACGACTTCAACGGCTCCACATTGGACACGTCACGCTGGAACTACCGCACCGACAGCAAGGCCTACAGCACCCAACGCCCCGAGAACGTCTCGGTGAGCGGCGGAACGCTGAACATCGCGCTGAAGAAGGAGTCGTACGGCGGGAAGTCCTACACGGGCGGCGGCGTCGTGTCGAAACAGTCCCTGCGCTACGGCTACTACGAAACCCGAGCCCGCCTGAACGACGGGGCGGGCTGGCACAGCTCGTTCTGGATCATGTCCGGCGACGGCTCGACAACGTTCCCGGCGTCCCAGCGCACCGAGATCGACGGCTTCGAGATCGACTCGATCAGCCCGACGAGAATCCACCACGGCGTCCTGACCTGGAAGGGCAACGGCGTCTCAGCGGGCAGGTCCTACGGCACCACGTACACCAGCTCGACCATCGACTCGCGCGCCTGGCACGTGTACGGCCTGGACTGGCAGGAGACGTCGGTACGGTTCTACGTGGACGGCACGTTGATGTACACGGCCCCGTACGTCCCGACGGACTGGACCCACGACTACACGAACATCTGGCTGACCAGCATCGCCTACGGCACGGTCCCCGACGACACGAAGCTCCCGGCCACGGTCCAGTTCGACTACGTGAAGTACTGGCAGAAGGACTACTACGTCGACAACGACGGCCCAGCGGCCTACGGCTACGCCGAGTCGGGCACCTGGCTGGACTCGACCCTGACGGGTTGGACGGTGGCGAGCCCGACCCGCTACGCAACCTGCGGCGGGCCGGGCAACACGGCAACGTGGCGCCCGAACCTGCGCGCGGCGGGAACCTACCAGGTCTACTACTACCGGGTGGCGGCGACGAACAGCGACCCCCAGGCGACGCTGGCGGTGACGCATTCGGCGGGCACCACGACAACGGTGGTCAACGGCACCACAACACCGTCGGCGTGGGTCAGCCTGGGCACGTACGCATTCACGCAAGGCACCGCGGGCGCGGTGCGGCTGACCAGCTCCGGCACCGGCTGTGCCAGGGCCGACGCCGTGAAGTTCATCAGGGTGTGAAGCTTCCCCGACCCGGTGCATGATCGCGGACGTTTCCGTGTCGAATACGACCCGCAAAAGTCCGCGATCATGCTCGGCCGGCGTGCACCGTCAGACGGTCAGTGGACGATGACCGGAGCGTTCTCCTGGGTCGAGGCGTCCGACTTCGTGTTGCGGATCATCACGACCACGACCAGGGCGGCCACGGCCAGCAGGATGGCGCTCGCCGTGAAGGCCACGTTGTAGCCGTGGATGGCCGCCTGCGCCTGCTGGAGCGGGGCCGCGCCGTGGTCGGTCAGGTAGCCCGTCACGGCCGTCGTGAAGATGGTGTTCAGCAGGGCCGTGCCCAGGGAGCCGCCGACCTGCTGGGTCGTGTTGACCATCGCGCTGGCCACGCCCGCGTCGTGGTTGGCGATGCCCGACAGGGCCACGCTGCTCAGCGGGACGAACACCAGGCCCATGCCGAAGCTCATCGCGACGAACGACGGCAGGATGTGCACCGCATACGACGAGTCGAGGTCCAGCTGCGTCAGCCACACCATCGAGGCCGTGGCCAGCAGGGCACCGGTCGCCATCAGCACCTTCGGGCCGACCCGCGGCAGCAGCCGCGAGGCCACGATCGCCGCGGCCACGATGCCGCCGGAGAACGGCAGGTAGGCGACGCCGCTCTTCAGGGCCGAGTAGCCCATCGTCTGCTGCAGGTAGAACGTCATGAACAGGAACATGCCGAGCATGCCGGCGCCGAGCAGGATCGAGACCAGATACGACGCGCCGCGGTTGCGGTCGAACAGCACGCGCAGCGGCAGCAGCGGGTGCTTGGTCCGCGACTCCCAGAACAGGAACGCGCCGAGCAGCGCGACCGCGCCGGCCAGCCAGCCGATCGTCACGCCCGAGCTCCAGCCGTCGGTGGCGGCCTTCGTGAAGCCATACACCAGGGCGACCTGCCCCGCCGTGGCCAGGATCGCGCCGGGAACGTCGTAGCGGGTGTCGCCCGACGCCTTGCTCTCCTTCACGACCGGCAGCGCCGCCAGGAAGGCGATGATCGCGACCGGGATGTTCACCAGCAGGCACCAGCGCCAGTTCGCATACTCGGTCAGCAGACCGCCGGCGAGCAGGCCGATCGCGGCGCCACCGCCGGAGATGCCGCCGAAGACGCCGAACGCCTTCGCCCGCTCCTTGGCCTCGGTGAACGTGACCGTGATGAGCGACAGCGCGGCCGGCGCGAGCAGCGCGCCGAAGAGGCCCTGCAGCGCGCGGGCGGCGTAGAGCGTCTCCGCGTTGACCGCCGCGCCGCCGAGCGCCGAGGCCGCGGCGAAGCCGAGCAGGCCGACGAGGAAGGTCCGCCGGCGCCCGAAGAAGTCGGCGATCCGACCACCGAACAGCAGGAACCCGCCGAAGGTGAGCGTGTAGGCCGTGACGATCCACTGCCGGTCGGCGGTGGAGATGTCGAGCGCCTGCTGCGCCGAGGGCAGCGCGATGTTCACGATCGTCGCGTCGAGCACGACCATGAGCTGCGCGATCGCGATGACTCCGAGCGCCAGCCAGCGACGTGGATCAGGCGGAACCGATGAGGATTTAACCGATATGTCCGGCGAGAGGACAGTCTCGTTCGACATGCTTGAAGCCTCCGAAAAGCCAGGAAGTACCCACCCGCGCCCGCACTCTACGGACGAGGTACGACAGAAATGAGCGAACGAACCGGTCAGCAACCCTGCCGCAGCACGGGCAGCAGCACCCCGTCGACGAGACGCGTAGCGAACTCCTCGTCCATGGAGCCGGTTTGCCACAGCCGCCGGCTCATCACCATGGCGTGCAACACCTCGTGCAACAGCTCGGACCGGCTGCCCTCGGGCAGCTCACCCCGCTCGACCGCACGCTTGATCATCGTTTCGTAGAGCTCATGCTTCGTCTCGTAGACGCAGCGGTGCATGACCTGTGACAGCTCCGCGTTGTGCGTGGCCGCCGTCAGCAGGCCCGTGAGCACGGCCCCGTCCGCCCCGTCCGCCAGCCGGCACGCCGTGGAGACCAGGGCGTGCAGGTCGCCGCGCAGCGTCCCGGTGTCCGGCGGCTCCATCGACCCGCCATACCGGTGCTCGATCGCGTCCATGACCAGCTCCGGCTTGTTGGGCCAGCCCCGGTAGATGGTCGCCTTGCTCGCGCGGGCCCGCGCGGCCACGGCGTCCATCGACATCCGGTCATACCCGACCTCGCCGAGCAGCTCGAACACCGCCTCGCAGATCGCGACGCGGCGGTCCTGCTTCGGCGCGGTGGCGACCATCGGACCCCCCTCGGGGAAGGTGTACGGAACCGTTCCGTCTCGAAACCTAGCTCGCGATCCGAGCGGTACGAAACGGTTCCGTACACCACTTGTGTGAGCGACGCCACACCGTAAGTTTCACGTGCCCTGACCGCACCTTACGAGGTGAGAGGCCTGCCGGGGACGGCATTCGTTGACGCTGCACCGCGCCGCTGCGCAGGGTGACCGGGCCAGAACGCCCGAACTCCCGTCGATTTGAGGAGCACATCGATGAGGCGGAAACTCGCCATCGTCTCGATCGCCGCGTTAGCGGCAACAGGCGGCGCCATTGCCGTCACAAGTCCGGCGTTCGCCGCCGCCGGATGCAGCGCGAAGTACACGATCAGCAGCTCGTGGCCCGGCGGCTTCGGCGCGAACGTCGAGTTCACCAACCTGGGTGACCCGCTGACCAGCTGGACGCTCGGCTGGGACTTCGGCGACGCCGGCCAGAAGATCCAGCAGATGTGGCAGGCCGTCCCGACGCAGACCGGCACCCACGTCGACGCCAGGAACGAGAGCTACAACGGCACCGTGCCCACCGGCGGCAAGGTGCAGTTCGGCTTCAACGGGGCGTGGGGCGCCGGCAACCCGGTGCCGACGGCCTTCAAGCTCAACGGCGTCGCCTGCGACGGCGGCACCTCGCCGACCAACCAGGCCCCGACGGTCAGCGTGACCAGCCCCGCGGCGAACGCCTCGTTCACCGCGCCGGCCACCGTCAACATCGCGGCCAACGCGGCCGACGCCGACGGCACGATCACCAAGGTCGAGTTCTACCAGGGCACCACCCTGCTGGGCACCGACACGAGCGCGCCGTACTCGTACTCGTGGACCGGCGTCGCGGCGGGCAGCTACAGCATCACCGCCCGCGCGTACGACAACGGCGGCCTCACCACGAGCAGCAGCATCGTCCCGATCACGGTCACCAACGGCGGCGGGAACGGCGCGCCCACGGTGACGCTGACCGGCCCGACGAACGGCTCGTCCTACGCCGCCCCGGCGACGGTGAACCTCACCGCGACCGCGTCGGACAGCGACGGCACCGTCACGAAGGTCGACTTCTACAACGGCAGCACGCTGCTGGGCACCGACACGACGGCGCCCTACGCATACACGTGGTCGAACGTCGCGGCCGGCAGCTACACGCTGACCGCCCGGGCGACCGACAACTCCGGCAACACGACGACGAGCGCCGCGGCGGCCATCACGGTCACGGGCGGCGGCACGACCCCCGGCCACGTCGACAACCCGTACGCGGGCGCCCGCGGCTACGTCAACGACGAATGGGCTGCGAAGGCCAGCGCCGAGGGCGGCGCCGCCGTCGCCGGCGTCTCGACCGGCGTGTGGATCGAC
This sequence comes from Dactylosporangium sucinum, assembly GCF_014647515.1. GTDB lineage: Bacteria > Actinomycetota > Actinomycetes > Mycobacteriales > Micromonosporaceae > Dactylosporangium > Dactylosporangium sucinum. Next base: position 263,696 of record NZ_BMPI01000005.1, read on the forward strand.
CGGATCGCCGCGATCGCGGGCTCCGGCAGCGCCAAGGGCGTGCGGGCGCACCTCGACGCCGCGCTCACCCAGGCGGCGGCCGGCAGCGGCCCGCTGACGATCCAGTTCGTGGTCTACAACCTGCCGAACCGCGACTGCTCGGCGCTCGCGTCGAACGGTGAGCTCAAGATCGCGCAGGACGGCCTCAACCGCTACAAGACCGAGTACATCGACCCGATCGCCGCGATCCTGAGCGACCCGAAGTACGCCAGCCTGCGCATCGTGACGATCATCGAGATCGACTCGCTGCCGAACCTGGTGACCAACCTGAACGTCGCGGCCTGCCAGGAGGCCCAGTCGACGGGCGCCTACGTCCAGGGCGTCCAGTATGCGCTGAACAAGCTGCACGCGATCGGCAACGTGTACACCTACATCGACGCCGGCCACCACGGCTGGCTGGGCTGGGACACCAACTTCAACCCGTCGGCGGAGCTCTTCGCGTCCACCGTCCGGGGCACCACGGCCGGCTTCGCCAGCGTCGACGGCTTCATCACCAACACGGCCAACTACTCGGCGCTGTCCGAGCCGTACTTCACCGTCAACACCACGGTGAACGGCCAGTCGGTGCGGCAGTCGAAGTGGGTGGACTGGAACTTCTACGTCGACGAGCTGACGTTCGCGCAGGCCTTCCGCAACAAGCTGGTCTCGCTCGGCTTCAACTCGAACATCGGCATGCTGATCGACACGTCCCGCAACGGCTGGGGCGGCTCCGCCCGGCCCACCGCCGCGAGCACGTCGACCGACGTGAACACGTTCGTGAACCAGTCCCGCGTCGACCGGCGCATCCACGCCGGCAACTGGTGCAACCAGAGCGGCGCCGGCCTGGGCGAGCGGCCGCGGGCGACCCCGCAGCCGGGCATCGACGCCTACGTCTGGATCAAGCCTCCGGGCGAATCCGACGGCTCCAGCTCGCTGATCCCGAACAACGAGGGCAAGGGCTTCGACCGGATGTGCGACCCGACGTACACCGGCAACGAGCGCAACGGCAACAGCGCGACCGGCGCGCTGCCCAACGCGCCGATCTCCGGGCAGTGGTTCGGCGCTCAGTTCCGTGAGCTGATGGCGAACGCGTACCCGGGGCTCTAACAAGTTCCTCACAAGGCGGGGGCTCCAGGTGTACTCCTGGAGCCCCCGCTCCTATCGTCAGGTCCATGACGGATCTGTCACCCGAGCGCCGCATGTGGTCGCTGTTCGAACCCGTGCACGCCGTCACCTACTTCGCGAACGACGCGCTCGGCGCCTTCGAGGAGGCGGGCCTGCGCGGGTTCTGGCGGGGCTACTTCGCCGGACGGTCCGCCCCGCTCGGCCCGGTCGGCGCCGGCCCGGTCATCGCCGCCTACTACGGGTTCGCCCCGCGCATGGTCGCCCGGGCGCTGCCCGACGTCTGGACCCGCATCACCCCCGAGGCCGCCCTGGAGGCCCGCCGGGTCGGCTCGCGCCGCACGCTCGACAAGGCACTCGACGGTCTTGACGTGGGTGAGGCGGCGACCCTCCTGCGCCGCGCCGCCGAGTCGGTCGACGTCACCGGCCGCGTGCTCGGCGCCGCCAACGCCGCGCTGCCCTGGCCCGAGGACCCGCTCGACGTGCTGTGGCACGCGGCGACGATCCTGCGCGAGCACCGCGGCGACGGGCACGTCGCGGCCCTGCTCGTCGAGGGCGTCGGCGGCTGCGAGTCGAACGTCTGGCGGGTCGCCCTGCGCGACGGCGACGGGCGCGACTTCTACCAGCCGGCCCGGGGCTGGACCGACGAGGAGTGGGACGCGGCCCTCGACCGGCTGCGGTCGCGCGGCTGGGCCGACGGGGACGGCAAGGCGACCGCGGCGGCGCACCAGGGGTACACCCGGATCGAAACGATCACCGATCGGCTGGCCGCCGGCCCGTGGGAGGCGCTCGGTCCCGACGCCACCAACCGGTGCGCCGAACTGCTGTATCCGATCGCGGTCCGGGCGTCGCGGCTGCTGCGCCACCCGAACCCGATCGGCCTGCCTAGTTTGCCAACTCCGGGTGCTTCTTGAGGTACGCGACGATGAACGGGCACTGGGCGACGATCTTCAGCCCGGCATCGTTCGCGAGGGTGAGGGCGCCGGCCGCGAGCTTGCTGCCGATGCCCTTGCCCTCGAACTCCTTCTCCACCTCGGTGTGGGTGAAGACGACCCGCGTCGGCGCGCCCTCCTCCGGGTGCAGCCGGTAGTAGGCCGCACCCGCCAGGGCGCCGTCGACGTGGATCTCATAGCGGTGCTGGTCGGCGTTGTCGACGACGTTGAAGTCCACTCAGGACGCCTCTCCCCGCACGTCAGCGTGCGCCGCGGGGATGCTGCCGAGCCGGCCGGCCTGGTAGTCCTCGAACGCCTGCATGACCTCGGCCTTGGTGTTCATGACGAACGGACCATACGCCACGACCGGCTCGCGGATCGGCTGACCGCCGAGGAACAGCACGTCCATCGTCGGGTGCCGCGGGTCCTGCTTCGCGTCGGCGGTGACGGTGATCGAGTCGCCATCGCCGAACACGGCCAGCTGGCCCAGCTCGACCGGCCGCCCCTTGGTGCCCACGGTGCCGCTGCCGGCCAGCGTGTACGCCAGCGCGTTGAAGTCCTTCCGCCACGGCAGCGTCAGCGACGCGCCGGGTGAGATCGTCGCGTGGATCAGGGTGATCGGCGTGTAGGTGACGCCGGGCCCGGCGTGCCCGTCGAGCTCGCCGGCGATGACCCGCAGGAGCGACCCGCCGTCCGGCGACGTGAGGAGTGCCACCTGCCCGCCCCGGATGTCCTGGTACCGCGGAGCGGCGAACTTGTTGTCGCGCGGGAGGTTCACCCACAGCTGGAAGCCGTGGAACAGCCCGCCGCTGACGACGAGGTGCTCCGGCGGCGTCTCGATGTGGAGGATCCCGCTGCCGGCGGTCATCCACTGCGTGTCACCGTTGGTGATCACGCCACCGCCGCCGTTGGAGTCCTGGTGCACGAACTCGCCGTCGATGATGTACGTGGTGGATGAAGGGGTCGAGCGCGCGGAGGTCGACCCCGGCGAACGCGCGCCGCACGGGGAACCCTTCGCCTTCGTACCCCTTGGGCGCCGTCGTCACGGACACGACCGGCCGCGGCCGCGCGACGGTCGGGTCGGGCGCGCCGACGCGGGGCAGCGCAAGAACGTTCTCGACGGTGATCGCGGGCATGTGACGCCTCCGGATGGTTGAGCGGTGCTGTTGACGCCTACTGCAACGGTACTTGCGCAGCAAGTATTCCGCAAGTCAACAACTCTTCCTCGGGCCCGCCGGTCGCCCCGCCCCGCCGCCGTCGCCCCCGCACCTCTCGAACCCGCCGCCCCTGACGCGACCTCGGACCCCGCACCTCTCACCCCCGCCGCCCCCGCCCCCGCCCTTGAGCCCGCGGCTCTCAAGCCCGCCGCCTCCGACGCTCCCCTCGAACCTGCACCTCTCAAACCTGCACCTCTCAAACCCGCACCTGTCAAACCCGCCGCCCCCGACGTCGACCTCGAACCTGCGCCTCTCGAACCTGCGCCTCTCGAACCTGCGCCTCTCGAACCTGCGCCTCTCGAACCTGCGCCTCT
>NZ_BMPI01000005.1:267359-267742 GCF_014647515.1 Dactylosporangium sucinum
CGCGCCTCTCGAACCCGCGCCTCTCGAACCTGCCGCCCCTTCGAGCCTGCTCCATGATCCATGGAGACTTTTGGCTGCCAGGACGACCAGATCTTTCCCTTGATCATGGACGGTGGCCGCGATGAGGCGCTGCCGACCGTCGAGACCTAGCCAGATTCGGGCGACATATCCGATTTGTCGGGAAAACCCGGTGCGGGCAACCGCGGCGTGAGGGATACGCGGGGCGGCGTGAGCGGCGTCCGCCTCGGTTGGGCCTGGGGCGGCCAGGGTCGGCCCCGCGAGGGTCGGCCCCGCGAGGGTCGGCCCCGCGAGGGTCGGCCGCGCGAGGGTCGGCCGCGCGAGGGTCGGCCGCGCGAGGGTCGGCCGCGCGAGGGTCGGCCGCG
>NZ_BMPI01000005.1:267838-299997 GCF_014647515.1 Dactylosporangium sucinum
AAAGGGGCGGCCGCGTCGCGTCAGGCCGGGGGTGGGGCGGTGCTCGCGCGGACGACCAGGGTGGCCGGCAGGCGCAGGTGGGCCGGGTCGGCCGGCGTGTCCGTGCGGAACGACGCGATGGCCCGCGTCAGCGCGGCCGCCGCCGCGTGGCCCTTGGCCAGCACGTCCTGGCGGACCGTGGTCAGCGGTGGGCGGAGGCGGGCCGCCAGCGGGCTGTCGTCGAAGCCGACCACCGAGACGTCCTCGGGCACGCGCAGGCCCAGGTCCTGCGCGGCCTGGACGACGCCGGAGGCCAGGGCGTCGGAGAAGCAGAGGACGGCCGTCGGGCGCGGGCCGGTCGGGGGAGTGGCGCCGTCCTGCGACGGGTCCGGGACGGGTGGGGCGAGGAGCATGCGGCCGCCGTCGTAGCCGTTCTCGGGGCGGCCGTGGGGGAGGCGGACGATCGTCGGCTCGATGCCGGCCGGGCGGAGGGCGTCGAGCCAGCCCGCGATGCGCTGGTTGGCGACATACCCGTCGATCATGCTCTCCTCGTCGGCGATCCGGCCGTGGTCGCCGCGGACGCCCGAGGTCACGATGCCGAGGTGGCGGTGGCCCAGGTCGACCAGGTGCTGGGCGGCGGCTCGGGCGCCGGTGCGGTCGTCCACGTTGACGGCCGGGATCCCGTCGGCGGGGACCTGGTCGACGAAGACGACCGGGATCTTGCGGCGGAGCAGCCAGTCGACGGCCGTCGACTCGGGATCGCAGGAATACACGAGCGCGCCGTCCATCGCCACGTCCCGCGCCGGGATGAGGTCGCCGCTCGTCGTCGCCGTGAGCAGGGTCAGCCCCAGGCCGGTCGGGGTCAGCTCCTCCGCGATCGCGCCGAGGAAGGCGGTGGCGATCTCGTCGGTGAACGCGTCGCGCAGCGACTCGGTGAGCAGCACGCCGACGGCGCCGGTGGTGCCCTTGGCGAGGGCGCGGGCGGCCGGGTCGGGCCCGACGTAGCCGAGCTCGTCCGCGACCGCCAGGATCTTGTCCCGGAGCGTGGGGGAGAGCTGGTCGGGCCGCGAGAAGGCGTTGGAGACCGTCATCCGGCTGACGCCGACCTTGTCGGCGATCGTCTGCAAGGTCACCCTCGCCACCATCGCCTCCTCTGTCGCACGGGCCGTCCATTGCACCATAACAATGCACCCCGGACCGCGGTTCGATCCGGGGTCCGGGGCGCGTTGTCTCAGCGGGCGGGGCTGTACGTCCCCGCCGGTGCGATCGCCGACGCCGCGCGGCGCAGGCCCGACGCGATCGCCGAGCGGGTGCGGTGCGCGCGGGGCGAATGCTCCGGGTACGGCACCACGGGGGCGTGGGGAAGTGCGCTGCTGAACTCGAAGCCCTCCGGGCCGGCCCACGAGCCGGGGAACTCACGAGCCAGCGCCGACTGCGAGACGATCATCGCGAACGGGAACATCACGGCCTCCGAAGCCTCACGACGCTGTACCGGTACAGCGTGCCTGTACCGGTACAGTAGGACACGCGCGCTGTACCGGTCAAGAGGTTTCTGGAAACCCGTCAGCGACGGGGGCGGAGCGAGCGCGGAGCCGGCCGCCGCGCGGGTGCCGGGCGGTGGCGGAAGAACGCCCACACGACCAGCGCCGTCACGACGAGCACGCCCGCGAGGTACCACACCCAGGCCAGCGACCGCGTCGGCGGCGCCGGCGGCGGGGCGGCCGCTGGGGGCGGCGCGCACGTGGTCTGGTCCGGCGCCGCCGACGCGCCCTCGGCGGCCACCCGCACGATGCCCTGGCACCGGCCGATGGCCGGCGTCCCCATCTCGGCGACGACGGTCCACTCACCGGGGGCCAGCGTCCCGGGGTACGTGAGCGCATCCCCCTTCCGCTGCAGGCCGGCCGGGCCGACCCGCCCGCCCGACGACGACGTGGCCAGCATCGTCATGCCGACCGCCTCGGTGACCGGGTGGCCGTCCTGCCACGTTGCCGTGACCCACACCGAACCGTGCCCGTCGCCGTGCAGCGTGAGGATCACGCCGTCGTGCGCCTCGGCGTGGTCCGCGCACCCGAACACCGCGGCCGAGGTCGCGGCGACGATCGCCACGAACCAGGCCGCGGCCCGGCGTCGCCAGGACGCCGGGCCGCTACCCATCACCAAGAGCCGGCTCACGTGCGCTGCGGGATCCAGCTCTGGTACTTCGCGCCGCTCGGCTTCTGCAGGGCCAGCAGGCGGCTGCCGAAGTAGGAGGCGTTCGCCACGCCCACGACCAGCCCGCTCGGGGAGGTCAGCGCGACGCCGTACTCCGTCTGCGTCACCTTCCACTGCAGGGCGGTGGCGCAGTCACCCTGCACCAGCGTGGCCCCGGCGGCGTCCTTGTTGCCGCTGGTCGTCACGCAGGCGTTGGTGGCCTTCGAGCGGACCAGGAAGGCGCCGTTCGCGGCGGGCTCCAGCTTCCACAGCTGGTTCGCCCCGTTGTGCCGCGGGTAGACGATGATCGGCGTGCCGGCCGCGCTGCGGGCGCCGAAGACGTCCGCCACCCCACCGGTCAGGCTGTTGCCGAACACCATCCACGACCCGGCGCCCGGGTTCGACGCCGCCGCGGTGTGCACCTTCACGGTGGTCGTCCACGGGGTCAGGGCGCCGTTCTGCGCGAGCGAAACGCCGATCTGGTAATCGGTGTCGGGGCGCATGCCGACGATCCGGACGTTCGTGGCGCCGACCCGGCCGATCGAGCGGCCGTTGAGGACGATCGCGTAGCGGCTGCCGGTCGCGGCCGCGTCCCACGACAGGCGCACGGAGGTGGCGGTGACGTCACTGGTCCGCAGCTCCTTCAGGCCCGTCGGCGGCTTGGTGCCCGTCGGGGTCGGCGTGGCGGTCTTGGTCGGCGACGGCGGCGGGGCGGTCGTCTTCGACGGAGACGGCGACGGCGAGCCGGTCGTGCGGGACGGCGTCGGCGCGGCCGTCGTCTTCGTCGGCGAGGGGCTCGGCGGCGGCGGGTTCGTGCCGCCGCTGCCCGCGATCAGGAACTGGTTGTTGGCCACGTTCCAGTTGTTCGCGAGGTAGCTGCCCGGGCTCGGGTTGGTGTTGTAGTAGTCGTCGTGGTTGCAGTCGAGGCGGTTGTCCTTCGCCTTGTCGCTGCACTTCACCGACGTCTTCAGGCCGCCCGAGTCGTTGTAGCACATGATGTCGTACTCATCGAGGCAGTGCCCGGCCTTGCTGGAGTTCGGCGCGTTGTTGTTGACGGCGCCGAGGTTGTGCCCGAGCTCGTGGGCCGCGACGCTCGCCGTCCAGCAGCCGGAGTCGCTGCGGCCGTAGCCGGGGCCGCCGTTGCTCCGGTTGTTCGCGCCGGGCTGGGTGTCGCCGGCGAAGGTGCCGATCCCGCAGTACACCTTGGACTCACCGAAGATCATGTACTTCCGGTCGGTCCGGTTGTACCCCAGGGACTTCAGGCCGCTGATCGTCGCGTCGAAGGTGTTCAGGCCGCCGGCCGGCAGCTCGACCTCGCGGACGTCGACCTGGCAGTCCGGCGTGGTGACGAAGCGGACGTGCCGCTCGCCGCCGGTCTCCTGGGCGCTCGCGTTGTAGATCGTGTCGACGCCGGCCGACCAGGTGCGGAACGAGGCCAGGTACTGGCTGAAGCGGCTCGCCGTGCTGGCGTCGCGCACGTACAGCACCTGCACCCGCTTGCCGGAGACGCCGTCGCCGTCGCAGGCGACGCCGCTCGCGCCGATCGTGAAGGAGGCGGTGCCGTCGGCGGCCGCCGCGTCCGGCACCACGGCGAACCCGCCGTCGGCACCCTCCGCGACGCCGGTGTCGGCGAGCACCGTCTGCTCCTGCGGGGCGGCCGCGGTGTCGGTGGACGGCACCGTCTGGGCGGGCCCGGCGTCGGCGACCGGCGCGATCTCGCCGCGGACGCTGAGGCCGGGCGGCGGGACGTCGGGGCCGTGGCTGCACTGGTCCTTCTCGGTGACCTCGTAGCCGCCGACGCAGGGCTGGCCCTTCTTCGCCGGCTTCAGGCCCTGGTAGATCAGGCCGAGCTCGGGGTTGTCGGCCGGCACGTGCGTGATGGCCGGCGGGCCGCTTTCCTTGAACAACGACTCGAAGGCGCCGGGGCCGGCGATGGCGACCCCCAGCGCGACGACGACCACCGCGCCGCTGACGAGGGCACGGCGGAGCAGACGGGATGGCGCTTGCACGCTCGGTTCCTCCGGAGGGAAAGGGGCGCGCGGCGGGGGTCGGCACAGGGCAGAGGTGCCGCCCCCGCCGCGCGCGGGACGACCGGCCATCGAGGGTGGCAAGGCGGTTGAGTGCCGGTCCGTCCACGTGGGAACGGACTTGAACATAGCGATGCGTCGAGGTCCGTTCCAGCCCGAACGACCCAATTAAGGAGGTTCTAAGTGAAACAAAGAGGTCAGATGAGGTTCCCTTTTCAAAGGACCTCGGCCAATGTTTCCGACACCGGGCCGCACCCGTTGATCAGCTCCTCCGTGGTGACCTTGACGGCCTCGGTGGTTCCAGGGAATTCCGGTGTATCGAGGAACTGCGAGCCCTAGATTCATGGAGTGACCGCGGACGACGACGTGCCCTCTGACCTTTCGCATCTCGGCACGCCGATCGGGCCGATGATCCGCGTCCACGGCGGGTTCGCCAACCGGATGTACCGGCTCGACACCGACCGGGGGTCGTTCGCGGTGAAGGAGTTGAACCCCGTCGACGGCCGCTGGACCTGCCACGTCGAGGACGTGTTCAGGTTCGAGCGGGCGGCCTTCGCTGCCGGCGTTCCGATGCCGGAGCCGATCTCGGCCAGCGACCACACGCTCGTCCACCGGTGGGTCGAGGGAGAGAAGGTGCCCGAGGCGCCGGTGCCGGCGGCGTTCGCGTTCGAGATCGGTGAGCTCCTCGCGCGCATCCACGCGCTCGACGTCGAGTGGACCCACGTGCCGATCGAGGACCCGACGGCACGGGACTGGCCCGAGCTCGCCGAGCGGGCGGCGGCGACCGGTCAGCCGTGGGCCGACGAGCTCGCCTCCCACGTCGGGACGTTCCTCGCGATTGCCCACTTCGTCGACGCCTGCGAACGGCCAGGCCCCGTGGTGCTGACCCACCGGGACATCCAGCCGTGGAACCTGCTCGCTCGAGAGGGCCGGCCGGTGGTGCTCGACTGGGAGCTCTCGGGAATGCTCGACCTGGCCGGTGAGCTCGGCTCGACCGCGCTGAGCCTCGCGAAGGGACCTGGCTTCGACAACATCGAGCCCGCCATCTTCCGCTCGGTCCTCGACGGCTACGTCGCAGGGGGCGGGGCGCTGCCGCCGCCGGGTCCGAGCTGGTTCGTGTTCATGATCGGCGGCTGGCTGGGGTTCACGAGGTGGAACATCCTCCGCTGCCTCGCCGGTGTCGAGGCGAGCACCGGCCCTGACCTCGCGCTGTCGCACGAGTCCGCGCGCAACGGCGTGCGCGGCCTCCCCGACATGTTCGGCCGGCTTCCGGAGCTCGAGGCGCTGCTCCTGTGACCATGGTTCCGAAGTTCAGGCTTCGGAACCATCGAGACTTGCCTCAGCGCTGTGCGGCGTCGTGATCAGGAGGGTTTGCGGCGCCAGCGGGAGCGGCCCTCACCCGGTTCGCGAGAGAGCCGGCCGACCAGGCCGAAGCGCGAGGTGGTCGGCTGCTCCTCGGGCGCCGGGTCGGCGTCGGCCATGACGATCACGACGCTCGCGCCGCCGAGGGTGGCCGACGTGCCGATGTTGACCGTGCCGTTGCCCTCGATCGCGACCCGCCGGACGATGTCCAGGCCCAGGCCGGTCGAGCCCTGGTCGCTCTCGCCGCGCTGCAGCGCCCGCTCGGGGTCGGGGATGCCGGGCCCGCCGTCCTCGACCCGCAGCACGATGTAGCCGTCGTCGCGCCGGGTGACCGTCACCTCGAACGGGACGCCCTGCGGCGTGTACCGGATGACGTTGCCGATGAGCGCGTCGAGCGCCGCGGCCAGTTCGCTCTTCTGGACCGTGACGGGCGCCGGCTCGTCGACGCCGACGGCCTTGCAGTCGCGCTCCTGGTCGCCGGCGACCGCGGACCAGAACATCATCCGGTCGCGCACCACCTCGGCGACGTCGCAGCCCTCGCCGGACGTGGTCGGCGCGGCGCCGTCGCCCCGCTCGCTGCGGTCCGGCGCGGGGGAGTGGGCGTCGATCGGCTCCCGCATGGCCCGGATGAGCTTGTCGATCTCGACCTCGAGCGCCGCGATCGCGTCGCGGATGCGCTCGGCGTCCTGGCTGTCGTCGAGGGTCTCGGCGTCCAGCCGCAGCGCGGTGAGCGGGGTGCGCAGCCGGTGCGACAGGTCCGCGACCAGCTCCCGCTCGTTCGACAGCAGCGCCATGATCCGGTCGGCCATGACGTTGAGCGCGAAGCTCGCCTCGGCCAGCTCGCGCGGGCCCTGCGGGATCGTGCGCACGTCGAGGTAGCCCTCGCTGAGCGCCGAGGCCGCGCCGGCCAGCTGCCGGGCCGACATGGTGATCTTCGCGGCCAGCCGGTCGGCGACCCACACGGAGGCGATGACCAGGCCGAGCGCGACGGCGCCGAGCGCCCACCAGGCCCCGGCCACGCCGCTGGACAGCTCGGTCTCGGGGATGAACACCTCGACCACGGCCGTGCGGCCGGAGCCCACGTCGACCGGCTCGAGATACGACAGGCCGTCGCGGACCTCGGCGATGACCGGCGCCGCCTGGTCGGCGGCCCGGGCCAGGTCGCCCGGGGCGGCGTGGCCGGTGCCGATCTCGGTGCCGTCGTCGGTGAGGTTGTGCACCGACACGCGGGTCACCGCGGGACCGCCGGTGCTGGCGACGGCCCGCTCGATGGCGAGCGGGTCCGTGGTCACGGTGAGGACCGCGACGACCACGGCGGTCTGCCGCTCGGCGTCGGCGATGGCGCGCTCGCGGGCGAGCTGCTGGACGACGAGCCCGAGCGGGATGAGGAAGGCGAGGGCCACCATCGCGGTGACCGCGGCCGAGACGTAGGCGAGGGTGCGCCTCAGCCCGGCGCCGCGAACCTGAAGCCGACTCCCCGCACGGTGTGCAGGTATCTGGGCGCTGAGGCGCTCTCGCCAAGTTTCCGGCGTAGCCAGTACAGATGCACGTCGATCGTCTGGTCCTCGCCCACTGAGGGTTGCCGCCATACCTCCTCCAACAGCTCACGGCGTGAGACGACCCGTCCCGGACGGGCGGCGAGGTACGCCAGCAGGTCGAACTCTTTGCGGGTCAGCGTCAGCGGCTCGCCGTGCAGGTATGCCTGGCGCTGGCCGATGTCGACACGCAAGCCTCCCACTTCGATGGCGGTGGGTTCCTCGCGGCTCGCCCGGCCGGTGCGGCGCAGCACGGAGGTCATCCGGGCGTCGAGGTGGGCGCTGGTGAACGGCTTGATCATGTAGTCGTCGGCGCCCGCCTTGAGCAGCCGCACGATCTCCGCCTCGTCGTCGCGGGCGGTGGCGATGATGATCGGCGTGTCGGCGATGCCGCGCAGCATGCGCAGCGCGTCGGCGCCGTCGAGGTCGGGCAGCCCGAGGTCGAGCACCACCAGGTCGGGCGTCTCGGCGGCGAACCGCCGCAGGGCCTCCAGCGCGGTGCCGACGGCGTGGACGGTGTGACCCCGGTCCGTCAGCGAACGCAGCAGGGCACCCCGCACGACATGGTCGTCCTCAACCAGCAGCACCGTGGCCATGCGAAGAAAATACTGCCTCAGGCAAGAGGCAGTATCCGCGGTCGATGGAAGTTTCCGACATGTCCGAATAATTCCCGCCGGTCATCCTCCGTTCGCCCCAACTTCGAGGCGAATAGGTACTGCCGGGTAACCGGTTGGGCGTAGAACTTCCAACCATGACTGTCGATGCAGCCCTCACCCGTCGTTCGCTGCTCATCGCGGGTGGAGCCGCGGCCGCCGTCGCCGTCACCGCCGACGCGAGCGCCGCCGCTCCCGTGTTCCTCCACGGCGTCGCCTCCGGCGACCCGCTGCCCGACGGCGTCCTGTTGTGGACGCGGGTGACCCCCACCCCGGAGGCCCAGCCCGGCTCCGGCCTCGGACCCGCCGTCACGATCACCTGGCAGGTCGCCACCGACGCCGGCTTCACGAACGTCGTGCAGAGCGGCCAGGTGAGCACCGGGCCCGAGCGCGACCACACGGTCAAGGCCGACGTGCGCGGGCTCCAGCCGGCCACCACGTACTGGTACCGCTTCGGCACCGGCGGCGCCTGGTCGCCGACCGGCCGCACGCTGACCGCTCCGGCCACCGACGCCGCCGTCGCGCTGCTGCGCTTCGGCGTGGTGTCCTGCTCCAACTGGGAGGCCGGCTACTTCGCGCCCTACCGGCTGCTCGCCCAGCGCGGCGACCTGCAGGCCGTGGTGCACCTCGGCGACTACCTCTACGAGTACGCGTCGGGCGGCTTCACGGCCGGCGGCACGGTGGTGCGGCAGGCCCAGCCCACCCACGAGATCATCACGCTCGCCGACTACCGGATCCGGCACGCGCAGTACAAGAGCGACCCGGACGCCCAGACCCTGCACGCCTCCGTCCCGTGGATCATCACCTGGGACGACCACGAGGTGGCCAACGACATGTGGTCCGGCGGCGCCGAGAACCACGACCCGGCGACCGAGGGCTCGTTCGCCGCACGCGTGGCGGCCGCCCGCCAGGCCTACGCGGAGTGGATGCCCGTCCGCCTGGCCGCCGACGGCGCCATCTACCGCCGCGTGCGGTTCGGCAAGCTGGCGGAACTCTCGATGCTGGACCTCCGCTCGTACCGCAGCCAGCAGGCCTCCGGCACCGCCGTCGACGACCCGTCCCGCACGATCACCGGCGACGACCAGATGGCGTGGCTCAAGCAGGGCCTCGCCGGCTCGACCGCGCAGTGGAAAATCGTCGGCAACCCGGACATGATCGCCCGGGTCGACGTCGGCACCCTGCCGGCCTGGCTGCTCGGCCCGATCGGCAAGCTGCTCGGCATCCCGTCGAACGGCTTCGCGATCAACACCGACCAGTGGGACGGCTACAACGCCGACCGCGACGAGCTCGTCAACCACCTGCGCGCCAATGGCGTTCGCGACACGGTCTTCATCACCGGCGACATCCACACGTCGTGGGCCAACGAACTGGTCACGAAGTCGACGGTAGGCTCCCCGACCGCCGTTGAGTTCGTCGTACCGTCGGTGACCAGCGACAACGTGGACGACTTCGTCGGCCTGCCGCCGGGCTGGGCCGGCCCGATCGCGGCGAGCATCGTGCGGGCGGCAAACTCGCACGTGAAGTGGGCCGAGTTGGAGGGCCACGGCTACGGCGTGCTGGAGGTGCGCCCGGAGGCCTGCCGCATGGACTGGTACCACGTCCGCGACCGCAAGGACCGCAACACCACAGCCACGCGCGTCAAGGGTTACCGCGTACCAACGGGCGTCTCACGGCTGACCGCCGCCTGACCGCGTCGATCTTGCAGTTGTGGTGCCTGGCAAACCCGGACATCTGCGGAGTGTCGCGGCACCACAACTGCAAGATCAACGCGATGGTGGGGCGTGTTCCGGGCGGAGGCCCACGCCGATCAGCCTCGCCGGGACGGCGCGGAGCGCCGGCACGCGGTCCAGGACGCGCAGCGGCAGCGGCGGCCGGAGCGGCCGGCCCTCCACCGCAGGCTGCAGCACCGCCCGCTGCAGCGCCCGCTGGACGAGCTGGGTCCCCGCGGCCGGGAACGTCCGGCGGCGCTGCACCCGGGCCAGCTCCCGCTCGGTCGGCGCGCGGCCCCGGGCAAACGCGGCGCCGATCACGCGCGCGGAGGCGACGGCGTCCTGGATCGCCAGGTTGATGCCGACCCCGCCGACCGGGGACATCGCGTGCGCGGCGTCGCCGATGAGCAGGGCGCCGGGGACGTGCCAGCGGTACAGGCGGTCCATGCGCACGGTCAGCGTGCTGACCTCGTCCCACGATGTCAGCAACGGGGTGCGGTCGGCCAGCCAGTCCACGGTCTCGGTGATCGACTCGCGGAACGCGCCCAGGCCGTGTGCGCGGATCGCCGCGTCGGTCCCCTTCGGCACGACGTACCCCAGCTGCCACGTGTCGCCGCGGTCGATGCCGATCACGAGCCGGCGGTCGCCGACCTGGCCGAACAGGCCCTCCGGGTCGTCGGGGTGCCGGGGCAGCCGGAACCACAGTACGTCGATCGGCACCCCGAACTCCTTCGATCGCAGTCCGAGCTCCCGCCGTACCGTGGAATGCCGCCCGTCGCAGGCCACCGTCAGCGCCGCGTCCACCTCGAACGGGCCGTCCGCGCTCGTTCCGGCGACCCCGACGACCCGCCCCGCCGCACGCCGGACCGAAGTAACCTCATGTTTCCGATAGATCGGCAAATCGCCGACCGACGCCAGCAGCTCCAGAAAGTCCCACTGCGGCACGAACATCACGTACGGGTGCGATATCCGCAGCCGCGCGAAGTCGGCCGGACGGAAGACCCCCGTCGGGTAGTGCACGTCGAACTGGAAGACCTTCCGGTGCGGCAGCGACTGGATCCGGTCGCCCAGGCCGAGCTCGTCCATGAGCCGCAGCGTCGACGGGTGGACGGTGTCGCCCCGGAAGTCGCGCAGAAACGTCTCGTGCTTCTCCAGCACGACGGTCCGCACGCCCTGGCGGCGCAGCAGGAGCGCCAGCACGAGTCCGGCCGGGCCGCCGCCCACCACGCACACATCCGTCGAGATCATCTCAGTCCTCCAGCAACCGCCCGATCACCTGGAGGGCCTGGTCGACGTCGGGCTCACCGTCGGCGATCGCGTCCGCGTACAGGAAACTCTCCCCGATCCGCACCAGGACAAACGCGAGGGTGCGCGCGTCGAGGCGCGGCGCGAACGTGCCGGCCCCGATCTCCTCCTGCATCAGCCCCTCCAGGTGCGCGACCACCTTCGGCTGGACGATGCCCCGCTTCGAGGTCAGGATGCGCAGCGCCGCCTCCGGCTCGGTGGCCAGGAAGTGGCGCAGGCTGGGCTGCTCATTGACACCGTGCAGGAAGTTGCCGATCACCGCCACGATCCGGTCGGCGCCGCGCCGGCCCTCGGCGTGCCGGACCGCGCGCTGCAGGTTGCGGTCGGTGAGGTACCACAGCACGTGCCCGAGCAGCTGGTCGCGGCTGCCGGTGCGCCGGTAGAGCGTGGCCCGTCCGATCCCCAGTTCGGCCGCGAGCGAGCGCATGTCGACGCGCCGCTGGTCGAGGAACCGGCGCAGGGCCGCGTCGAAGACGTCATCCGGTGGCATGCGCCGTCTCGGCGTGCAGCGTCGCGGGGTCGGTGTTCGCCCCGCACAGCACCACGGCCACGCGCTCCCCGGCCGCCGGCACGTACACCCCGGCATCGAGTGCGGCGAATGCCGTCGCCGCGCCGTGTTCGACGACGATCCGATACTGGTCCCAGAGCCGCCGCCGCGCCTCGACGATCGCCTCGTCCGGCACGAGCAGACTCCGCATCCCATGGTGTACCGCGAGCGCGAACGGAATCGTGCCGATCCGCCGGGCGCCGAGGGAGTCCCCGGCCACGCTGTCCACCACCACGTCCACGGGCTTCCCGGCGGTGAGCGCCGCGTGCAGCGTCGGGGCGCCGGCCGGCTCGACCGCGACCACCGTGATCCGGTCGCCGATCGCGGCGACGACCCCGCCGACCAGCCCGCCGCCGCCGGTCGCGACGAGCACGGTGTCGACGTCGGGCAGCTCCAGCCCGACCGTGCCCTGCCCGGCGACGATCTCCGGCTGGTCGTAGGCGTGCACGAACAGCGCGCCCGTCTCCGCCACGCGGATCGTCGAGGCGGCGTAGGCCTCGGCGTACTCCCGGCCGTGCTGGTGCACCACGGCGCCCAGCTCGCGCAGCTTCGCCACCTTCGTCGCGGGCGCGTTCACCGGCACGAACACCTCGGCCGGCACCCCGAGCGTCGCCGCCGCGTAGGCCACCCCGAGCCCCGCGTTGCCGCCCGACGCCACCACGACGCCGGCGTCGGTCAGCTCGCCGGCCTCGCGCGCCGACAGAATCCGGTTGAATGCCCCGCGGGCCTTGAACGAGCCGCTGTGCTGCAGCAGCTCGAGCTTGAACCACAGCCCGGGCGCGACCTCGTACGACGGCGTGCGCCGCACGTGCGCCCCGATCCGCGCCGCGGCGTCCTCGATGTCCTGCCGATTGGGGAAGTCCACGCCCATCACCCTAACGGCGGGTTGCCGTGCCCCCGGGCCGCGCGGGACCTTTGGCCGTCTCCTTACGAAGGTTGACCGCCGTGACGTCCCGCGCCCGCCGCGAACCGGGCCGCCCCTTCCTGTGCGCCGGCCGCCAGCGACGCGATCCCGAACCCGTGCTCGACGGCGAGGGCCTCGTCGAGCGGCCGGTCGAGTCCGGCGTACAGCGACGCCCGGTCGTTGCGCAGGCAGGCCTGGGGGAGCGCGGCGAGCTGGGCGGCCAGCGCCTCGGCGGCCTGACGCGCGGTGCCGGCCGGGACCACGCGGTCGGCCAGGCCGATGCGCAGCGCCTCGTCGGCCGGGACCGGGCGGCCGGTCAGGATCAGGTCGAGCGCGCGGCCGGTGCCGATGAGCCGGGGGAGTCGCACCGTCCCGCCGTCGACCAGCGGCACGCCCCAGCGCCGGCAGAAGACGCCGAAGACCGCGTCCTCCTCGACCACGCGCAGGTCGCACCAGATCGCCAGCTCCAGGCCGCCCGCGACCGCGTGGCCGGACACCGCGGCGATCACCGGTTTGCCCAGCGCCATGCGGGTCGGGCCGAGCGGGCCGTCGCCGTCCGGCTCGACCCGGTTGCCGCTGCCGGCCGCGACGGCCTTGAGGTCGGCACCGGAGCAGAACGTGCCGCCGGCGCCCCACAGCACCGCCGCGGCGGCCGTGTCGTCGGCGTCGAACGCGCGGAACGCCGCCGCCAGCGCCTCGGCGGTGGGGCGGTCGACGGCGTTGCGCGTCTCCGGGCGGTCGAGGACGACGGTCCAGACCGGCCCGGAGCGCTCGATGCGAACGGTCATGCCGTCCAGTGTGGTCCCCGTGGCTCAGCGGCGGCGGCGCCGGGAGCTGCCGAAGCGGGTGTGCCACGTGCCCGCGCCGGCCAGGTGCAGGGCGATGCAGAGGAACCCGGCGAGCGTGAGCGTCGGGATGTCGAACACCGGCCCGAGGTCCCCGCCGAACAGGTCGAGCAGCAGCGCGATGAGGAACAGGACGACGGCGATGATGGCGAACATGACAGCCTCCTTGCGAGGGGGATGCACAACGAAGTGAGCGCTGTCTACCCATCGGCGCCGAAAATCAATCGAGCCCCTCGATGCCCAGCAGGTCGTGCAGGCCGTGCGAGCCGGCCGGGGTGACCCGCACCGCCCGCCCGCTGCCGATCCGGGCCACCCAGCCGAGCGCCAGGAATCGCTCGCACAGCCGTGCCCCGGCCAGCCCGGCCAGGTGTGGGCGCCGCTCGGTCCAGTCGAGGCAGGCCCGCGCGATCGGGCGCTTCGGCCGCTCGAACGCGGCCGGGTCGAGCCCCACCGGCCCGGTCAGCCAGGCCAGCCCGGCCTCCGTGACCGCGAACCCGGCCCGCTGGTCGAGCAGCCCCGCCGCCGTCATCGCGTCGGTGACCGCCACCCCGAGCCGGCCCGCCAGGTGGTCGTAGCAGGTCCGGCCGCGCCGCATCGCCGCCGCGGCGGTCACCGCCCGCAGCCCGGTGGGCGGCCGGGCCGGCCCCAGCCGGGCGGCCATGTCCTCCAGCAGGTCGGCGACCGAGGCGTCGGCCAGCCGGACGTACCGGTGCCGCCCCTGCCGCTCCTCGGCCAGCAGCCCGCCCTCGGTGAGCCGGTCCAGGTGCTCGGTGGCGGTCGACCGGGCGACGCCGGCGTGCGCGGCCAGCTCACCCGCCGTCCAGGCCCGCCCGTCGAGCAGGGCGAGGCACATCGCGGCCCGCGTCTCGTCCGCGAGCAGGGCGGCGAGCGCGGCCAGGTCCTTCGCGGAGGTGCTCATGTCCTCCATCGTGCGCCGGCGACGATTCGGCCGGTACCGAACGATCCCCCGCCTAGCGTGGAACCCATGCAGGAGATCTCGGATCCCGCCCTTGCCCGGGGCGTCCTGACCGACCCGGCGTTCCGCGTGCCGCCGGTACCGCCGGGCGATACCGGCCTGCCCTGGCTGCGCGCCACGGTGAGCCGCTTCGCCGACGGCCCGGCGCACGCCCGCCGCCGGGCCCTGGTGGAGGAGCTGCTCGCGGGCATCGACCCGGCGTCGCTGGCGGCCGCTGCGCCGGCCCACCCGGTGGCAACGCTGGCCGCGGCGCTGGGCCTGCCACCGACACCGTCCTTGGTGGCGGACGTGCGCCTCGTCGCGGCGGCGTACCAACCGACGCCGGTCGATCTACCCTCATCCGACGGGCCGGGCGCGAGGGTGGATCGACCAACGTCTGAGCAGCCGGCAGCGGACGCGGCGGTCGAGCGGCTCGTGGCCACGCTCGGTGGCGCGCACGACGAGCGGACGGCCGCCCACCTCTGCCTGCTCGTCCAGGCGTGCGCGGCGACGGAAACGCTCATCGAGCGCGCCCGCGTCAGCGGCGTCGACGTGGTCCTGCGCGACGACCCGCCGGTCCCGGCCACCCGCCGCCAGGCCAGCGTGGACACTGTGGTCGGCGGCATGGCGATCACGGCCGGCGAGGTCGTCCGCGTCAGCCTGGCCGCCGACCCCTTCGGCGCCGGCCCGCGCGCCTGCCCGGGCCGCGCCCACGCCTTGGCGCTCGCGTCGGCCGCTCTCGCCGCGCCCGCGCCGCCCGCGCCGCCCGCGCCGCCCGCGCCGCCCTCCGAAACCCGGGCCGCCCACGCCGCGACGACCCAAGCCGCAACCGCTCGCCCCAGGGCCGCTCACGCCGTCAACATCCGCCCCGAAGGAGATGCCCGATGACCACCTTTGCCGATCTCCACCGGCCCGGTGCGCCCCTCCTGCTTCCCAATGTCTGGGACGTCGCGTCGGCGCAGGCCATGGTACGGGCGGGATTCCGCGTCCTCGGCACCACCAGCCTCGGCGTCGCCGCCGCCGCAGGACGGCCCGACGGCGACGACCTCACCGGCGCCGACACCGTCGCCCTCCTGCACCGCCTGCGCGGGCTCGACTGCCTCGTCACCGCCGACATCGAGCGCGGCTCGGTCGAGACCGCCGTGGCGGTCGCCGAGGCCGGCGGCGCGGGCGTCAACGTCGAGGACGCGATGGGCGACCCCGGCGCGCACGCCGAGCTGATCCGCCGGATCAAGCGGGCGGCGCCCGGCCTGTTCGTCAACGCGCGCACCGACACGCACTGGCTTCGCGACGGTACCGCCGACGAAGCGCTCCAACGGGTCCGCCGCTACGCCGACGCGGGCGCCGACGGCGTCTTCGTGCCCGGGCTCGCCGATCCGGAGGACATCGCGGCGATCGCCGGCGCGGTGCCGGTGCCCCTCAACGTCCTGTATCTGCCGGGGAAGCTGACGCTCGCCGAGCTCGCCGCCCTCGGCGTGGCGCGGGTGAGCCTCGGGTCGCTGCCGTTCCGCGCCGCCCTGCAGGCCGCCGTGGACACCGCGACCGCCGTGCGCGACGGCGTGCCCACCGGCGCCGGACTGCCCACCTACCGGGAGGTCAACGGCTGACTGCTCTCCCGGCGGACCAGGGTCGCCGAGGCCGGCTCGACGCGGTCGTGGCGCTCCTCGTCGTCGAGGGCCAGGGCCATCGCGCGGGCGCCCATCTCGGTCAGTGGCAGGCGGATCGTGGTCAGCGCCGGGGTCACGTCGCGGGCGATCGGCATGTCGTCGAACCCGATGACGCTCACGTCGCCCGGCACCGCGAGCCCGCGGGCCCGCAGCACGCTGAGCGCGCCGACCGCCATCGAGTCGTTGAGGGCCACGATCGCGGTCAGGTCGGGGGTGTCGGCGAGCAGCTGCCCGGTCGCGGCGGCGCCGCCGTCGCGGTCGAAGGCGGCGTAGGCGACCCGGCGGGCCGGTAACGTGCGGCCCAGCTCGCGGGCGGCGCGGCGCAGGCCGGCCAGCCGGTCGGTGGTCGTGGTGAGCACCTTCGGGCCGGCGATCACGCCGACCTTGCGGTGGCCGGCGCCGAACGCCTCGCAGCCGGCCAGGTAGCCGCCCTCCTCGTTGGCCGGCATGACGGCGTCGCCGGGCAGCTCGTGCCGGCCGATGACGGAGACCCGGCCGCCCGTCCGCGTATAGGCGGCGAGCTTGCCCTTCAGCGCCTTGGTGAACGACGGGTCGTGGTAGCCGGAGCCGGCCAGGACGATCGCCGCGACCTGCTGGGCGCGGAGCAGCTCCACGTACTCCAGCTCGCGCGCCGGGTCGCGATAGCTGTTGCAGATGATGACGAGCCGGCCGTTCGCGGTCGCGACCTGTTGCAGGCCGCGGGTGATCTCGGCGAAGTAGGGGTCGGAGACGTCGTGCACGATCACGCCCACCGCCGTGCGCTGGGCCCGCGCCAACAGCTGGGCGTGCGCATTCGGCACATACTGCAGCTCGTCGACCGCTCGCAGCACCCGGGCGCGCAGCTCCTCGGTCACCAGCTTCGTGCTGCCGCTGATGATGCGTGAAGCGGTGGCCGGTGACACGCCCGCGCGGCGGGCGACATCGGCGAGCGTCGCCATCGTCTGGCTCCCTTCCATTGACCCGTGCTCAGCGTACCGGCTAGCCTCAGGAAAGCGGTTTCCTGTTGGTACGTTCGGGTTCCGGAGGGGTCATGCGTTCACCGTTGCCCGGCGCGGTCGGGATTTCGAAACTGTCCGTCTACGACACGACGGCCCCCGACGGCCTGGTCGGCGGCACGCCTCACCTGCATCTGACCTGCTCGGAGGGGTACGTCGTGCTCGCCGGCGCGGGCCACGTGCAGACCCTGGCCACGTCCGGCTACGCCGAGACGCCGCTGCGGCCGGGCACCGTCGCCTGGTTCCCGCCCGGCACCATCCACCGCCTCGTCAACGAGGGCGGCCTGGAGATCGTCGTCATCATGCAGAACAGCGGCCTGCCCGAGGCGGGCGACGCCGTCATGACGTTCCCGCCCGCCTCGCTCGTCGACGCGGGCGCGTACCAGGCGGCGGCGACCCTGCCCGGCGGCGACATCGCCGCCGCCTACCGCCGGCGCGACCTCGCCGTCACCGGCTTCCTCGCGCTGCGCGACGGGGGACCGGCGGCGCTGGCCGAGTTCCACGCCGCGGCGGCCCGGCTCGTCGCGCCGAAGCTGCCCGAGTGGCGCAAGCGGTGGGCCGACGGCGCCCTGCGGGCCGCCGCCGCCACCGGCCGCCAGCTCGACGCGCTGGAGCGCGGCGACCACAGCCACCTGGCCGACGGCGGCATCGAGGTGCGCCCGGAGCCCAGTGAACACGGCCGGCACGGCATGTGCGGCCTGCTCGACACCTACCACGTCTGACTCTGAGAGGGGTCCAGTGTCCCGCCTTCCGATCGGCATCGTGCTCAACGGCGTCACCGGCCGCATGGGGTACCGCCAGCATCTCGTCCGGTCCCTCCTCGCCATCCGGGAGGAGGGCGGCCTGCCGCTGGCCGACGGCACCCGGCTGTGGCCCGAGCCGATCCTGGTCGGCCGCAGCGAGGCCAAGCTCGCCGAGATCGCGCAGCGGCACGGGCTGACCGAGTGGACCACCGATCTGACCGCCGCGCTGGCCCGCCCCGACGTGCAGATCTACTTCGACGCCCAGGTGACGCAGCAGCGCGAGAAGGCGATCCGCGCCGCGATCGAGGCCGGCAAGCACGTGTACACCGAGAAGCCGCTCGCCGAGGACACCGCCGCGGCGGTCGACCTGTGCCGGGCCGCCCGTGCCGCCGGCATCAAGCACGGCGTGGTGCAGGACAAGCTGTTCCTGCCCGGCCTGCGCAAGCTGAAGCGGCTCGTCGACGGCGGCTTCTTCGGCCGCATCCTGTCGGTGCGCGGCGAGTTCGGCTACTGGGTCTTCGAGGGCGACTGGCAGGCGGCCCAGCGCCCGTCCTGGAACTACCGCGCGGCCGACGGCGGCGGCATCGTCGTCGACATGTTCCCGCACTGGCACTACGTGCTGGAGCAGATCTTCGCGCCGGTCCGCTCGGTGCAGGCGACCATCGCCACCCACATCCCCACCCGCGTCGACGAGCAGGGCTCCGCCTACGGCGCGACGGCCGACGACGCCGCCTACGGCACCTTCGAGCTCGACGGCGGCGCGATCGCGCAGATCAACTCCTCCTGGGCCGTCCGCGTGTACCGCGACGAGCTCGTCGAGTTCCAGGTCGACGGCACGCACGGCAGCGCCGTGGCCGGCCTGCGCGAGTGCCGCATCCAGCACCGCGGCTCGACCCCGAAGCCGGTGTGGAACCCCGACCTCCCGGCCACCGAGCGCTTCCGCGACCAGTGGCAGCTCGTGCCGGACAACGAGGTCTACGACAACGGCTTCAAGGTGCAGTGGGAGCTGTTCCTCCGCCACGTCCACGAGAACGCCGCGTTCCCGTGGGACTTCGCCGCCGGCGCCCGCGGCGTCCAGCTCGCCGAGCTGGGCCTGCGCTCCGCCGCCGAGGGCCGCCGCATCGAGATCCCCTCCCTGGAGCTGTAGATGTCGTTGGCGCGCTTCTCGCTGAACCAGGCCACCACCAAGCGCTGGCCGATGGACGAGACGGTGGCCGGCTGCGTCGCGTCGGGCGTGCCCGGCATCGGCTTGTGGCGCGACCAGGTGGCCGATCACGGCCTGGACCGCACGGCGTCGCTCGTCCGCTCCGCGGGCCTGACGGTGACGTCCCTCTGCCGGGCCGGCTTCTTCGCGGCCCCGGACTGGAAGGACGACAACCGCCGCGCGATCGAGGAGGCGGTCGTCCTCGGCGCTCCCGTCCTGGTCCTGGTGAGCGGCGGCCTTGCGGACGGCAGCCGCGACATCGACGCGGCCCGGCGGTGGGTGGGCGACGCGGTCGGCGAGCTGGTGCCGTTCGCGCACGAGGCCGGCGTACGCCTGGCCATCGAGCCCCTCCACCCGATGTACGCCTCCGACCGCTGCGTGATCTCGACGCTGCGCAACGCCCTGGACCTGGCCGCCCCGTACCCGTCCGAGGACGTGGGCGTCACCATCGACACCTACCACCTGTGGTGGGACGACGACATCTGGTCCCAGATCGCCCGCGCGGGCGAGGAGGACCGGATCGCGTGCTTCCAGGTGGCCGACTGGATCACTCCCCTCCCCGAGGGTGTACTGCTGGGCCGCGGCCTGCCGGGCACGGGCTGCATCGAGCTGCGTCGCTTCCGCGAGGCCGTGGACGCGACGGGCTATACGGGCCCGATCGAGGTCGAGGTGTTCCACGAGGACGTCTGGTCCCGCCCCGGCGACGAGGTCCTGAAGGAAACGCTGGCCCTGTACACGGAACACGTCCTCTAGCGCCGCGCTGAACTGAGGCGTTGGTCGATCTGCAGCGGGTTGATCGACCAACGTCTCACGGTGCGCGCGTTCCGCTCTCGCCGGCCGGCGCTTCCACGTTCCCGGTCGTTCGCGGCGTTCCCGTGGCCCGCGGCTGCTGACGTTCCCGATCTCGCGGCGACATATCCATGATCAAAGGAAAGATCTGGCTGTCCCAGCGACCAGATGTTTCCCACGATCACGACAACAGGCCCGCTCCCACGATGTGGGACGGCGTCAGGGCTGGACGATCGGGATGATGCCGCCGACCGTGTTGGCCGGGGCCGCCGTCGTCGTCGGCGGGTCGGTCGGCGCGTCCGTCGTCGGCGACGGCTCCGTCGTGGTCGGCGGGTCGGTCGGCGACGGCGTGGTCGGCACCGGGCTCGCCGAGAACGTCACCGTGGCCGGCATGCTCGTCGGGCCCGTCGTGGTCGGTGCCGGCGGTTGCGCGTCGCCCGTCGGGTTGCCGATCAGGGTGGTGGACGACTGCGGATTCGGACGCTGGCCGGGCATGCCCGTGGTCGCCTGCGGGTTGGGCTGCGGGGTCAGGTCGTTCGTCACCTGGTCGCCCGTGGTCGAGCCGCGGTGCGTCCCCGAGTCGCCGCCCCCGCCCATCAGCTCGCTCGTCGTCTCGGCCGCCGCGAAGACCAGCGCGAGCGCCATCGGCACCGCGATCGCCATCGACGTCACCCGGCGGCGCGACATCTGCGTGCCGCGCATCCAGCGGCGCGTCTGGGCCGGCACGGCGACCGCGTCCAGGTCGTCGATCGCCAGGCCCAGCAGCAGCTGTCGGGCGTCCGGGCGCTGCGTCGGGTCGCGGGTCAGCGCGGCGGCCACCAGGTCGCGGACCGGGTCGGGGATGCCGCTCAGGTCGGGGTCGCCCTCGAGGATCTTCCAGGCGCGGGCGGCGGCCTCCTCGCCGCCGAACGGGTGCCGGCCGGTGGCCGCGAACGCCACCAGGCAGCCCCAGCCGAAGATGTCCATCGCCGCCGTCGGCTCCTCGGCGCGCAGCTGCTCGGGGGAGGCCCAGCCGAGGCTGCCGACGATGTTGCCGGTGCCGGTGATGTCGCTCACCGCGTCGAGGGCGCGGGCGATGCCGAAGTCGATGATGCGGACGCCACCGAGCGTGACCATGAGGTTGCTCGGCTTGAGGTCGCGGTGGACCAGCCCGACGTTGTGGATCGCGGCGAGGGCGGCCGCGACGCCGAGCGCCACGCTGTGCAGCATCGCCGGGTCGAGCGGGCCGTCGTCGGAGACCAGCCGGGACAGCGGGATGCCCTCGAGATACTCGGTGACCAGGTAGGGCCGCTCCTCGTGCACGCCCGAGTCGAGCACCCGCGCGGTGCAGAAGCCGGGGACGCGCTGCGCGGCCCGGACCTCGCCGGCGAACCGGGTGCGGAACCGCGGGTCGCGCGCCAGGTGCGCGTGGACGAGCTTCAGGGCGACCCGGGAGCCGTCCGAGGTCTGGGCCAGGTAGACGGTGCCCATCCCGCCGACGCCGAGCTGCCCCAGCAGCCGGTAGTCGTCGATGCGGACCGGGTCGTTGTGCGTCAGGTCGCCGACGGTGGCCCGGCGCGCGGGAGCGGCGGAGCGCAGCGGCAGGTCCGGCGTGCCGGACTCGCCGGCGCCGTCGTCGAGGCCTGCCTCGGTCATCGGGTCCCTTCCCCAAATCTCAACTGCAGTCTGGTCCTTCCACCGGGAGATGAAAAGACCGCACTGGATGCAAACGGGCAGGTGCCCGGTGAGCAAACAGTAGACCAACCCGGCACCCATCGTCCGCCCCGGAGGGCGCCATTGGCTTCAACGACGCACCGGCTGTCGAGATGACGCCCATCCACCCGATTGGTGCAGGTCAGCGTGCTCGCTCCAGGTGATCGATCAGTCCACGCAGCGCAGTGGTGACGATCGCGAGTTGCGCCGGCTCGAGGTACGACAGGGCGAACGCCTCGGCCGTCTGCGACTCCGGCAGCAGCTCCCGCACCAGCCGCTGCCCCTTGCGGGTCAGCTGCAGCACGACGAGGCGCCCGTCAGCCGGATGGGCGTCGCGGCGCACCAGGCCGCGCCCGGACAGCGTGTCGACCACGCCGGTGAGCGTCGCCTTGGAGATGCCGGCCTGCTCGGCGACGTGCCGGGTCTCCATCCGGCGGTTGGCCCAGACGGTGCGCAGCACGACGAACCCGGTCCAGGTGAGCTGTCGCGGCCGCAGGACGACCTGCTCCACGTGCTGCCGGACCGCGTTCGCCGCCCGGTGCAGGTGCAGGACGGTTTCGGTCGGGTTCAGCGGCTCGGATGTGCCGCGCTGTGCTGTCACGGTCACCACGCGCGACGCAAACGCGCGCGATTCGACCTGACGCCATTCCGGCCCATATGGGCGGCCCCCCTCCGGTCCCCACATTGAACACACAGAATATCGGCTATATGCCGGATGTGTTGCCCCGTCATCACACTGAGCGATTCCCCGCATGCGTCCGTAGTCCGCTTCTGCCGGTTATCCGATGAATTGAACCTCCTCAAGGCCACCTGGGAGACTGACGGACATGCGTACGGTGCCGGTCCTGACGGTGCTCCTGCTCGGGCTGACGGCCTGCTCCCATGAACCAGAGCCGTCCGCGCCCCCGTCTGATACGCCCTGGCAGCGACTTCCCGACGCCCCGTCGGCGCGCACGGAGGTGGCGGCCGCGGTGAGCGGGACGCGCATCGTCGTGGCCGGCGGCTACCGGGCCGACGGCGGCACGGTCAGCACGGTGGAGATCTTCGACACAGCCACCGGCCACTGGTCCGCGGGCCCGCCCCTGCCGGTCGCCGTCAACCACGCCATGGCGGCCGGGGTCGACGGCACGGTCTACGTCTTCGGCGGGTATTTCGGCGACGGCACCCCGAGCGCCGCCGCCTACCGCCTGACCCCGTCGGCCACGGCCTGGCAGTCCGTCGCCGACCTGCCCGAGGGGCGCGCGGCCGGCACCGCGGCGGCGGTCGGCGGGACGGTCTACGTCGCCGCCGGCATCGGCCCCGGCAAGGACGCCCTCGCCACCACGATGCTCGTGTACGACACCGCCGCCGACCGCTGGCGCACCGCACCGGGTCCGCCCACCCCGCGCGAGCATCTCGGCGGCGCGGCCACCGGCGGCAAGGTGTACACGGTCGCCGGCCGCACGGCGAAGGACGGCAACCTGGCCGTCGTCGAGGCGTACGACCCGGCGGGCGGCGCCTGGACCCGCCTGCCCGACCTGCCCACCGCGCGCGGTGGCCTGGCCGCGACCGCCACCTGCCGTGGCTGGGTGGTCGCCGCGGGCGGCGAGGGCCAGCACACGTTCCCGCAGGTCGAGGCGTACGACCCGGCGGCCGGCGCCTGGCACGCCCTGCCGCCGATGCCCCGCCCGAAGCACGGCCTGGGCCTGGTGACGGTCGGCCCGCTCCTCTACGCGCTGCCCGGCGGCCCCGAGCCCGGCCTGCACGTCGCCGCCACGACCGAGGCCCTCGACGCCGGCCCCTGCGGCGGTTAGCCGGCGGCGGGCGGGGAAATCGGGAAACGTGATCCACGTCGGCACGTCGGGCTGGCAGTACCGCGACTGGCGCGGCCCGTTCTACCCGCGCGACCTGCCGCAGCGCCTCTGGCTGGAGCGCTACGCCGGGGCGTTCGACACCGTCGAGGTCAACAACGCCTTCTACCGCCTCCCGGAGCGCTCGACGTTCGAGGGGTGGCGCGACCGTACCCCGGACGACTTCGTCGTCACCGTGAAGGCCAGCCGGTACCTCACCCACATCCGCCGCCTGCGCGAGCCGGAGGAGCCGGTCCACCGGCTGCTCGACCGCGCCGCCGGCCTGGGCTCGAAGCTCGGCCCGGTGCTGCTGCAGTTCCCGCCGAACCTCAAGGCCGACCCGGCCGCCCTGGACGCGACCCTGGCCGCGTTCCCGCAGAAGGTCCGGGTGGCCGTCGAGCCGCGGCACATGTCGTGGTGGACGGACGCGGTACAGCAGGTGCTCAGCGACCGTGGCGCGGCGCTGTGCTGGGCCGACCGGCTCGGCCGGCCGCAGACGCCGCTCTGGCGGACCGCGGACTGGATCTATCTCCGCTTCCACGAGGGCCGGGCCGACCCCCGCCCGCGCTACGGCCGCAGCTCGCTCAACACCTGGGCGGGCCGGGTGGGCCAAGGAAACGACGGATACGTCTACTTCAACAACGACCCCGGATGCGCCGCCGTCGCCGACGCCGCCGAGTTCGCGCGGCTGGCGGAGCGGCGCGGGCTCGATGTCGGCCGCGCCCCGCGTACGCTGCCCGGATGATCGGCAAACTGTGCTGGGTGGTCGTCATCGTCGCGATCCTGGCGCTGCTCGTGTGGCAGCGCCGCCGCCTGATGGACCGCCCCCGCGACGATGACTAGGTGGCACCGGGATACGTAGACGCCCCGGCTCCCCGACTACGTATGCCTCACCCCCGCGAATACGTAAGCGCTACCGATGGAACGCGCGCCTTACGGCGGGAGGATGGTGGCACAAGGTTGAGAGGAGCAAGGCCATGAACCCGAACCACCCGGTCATTTTGAACGAGCTCGTCCGCCAGCGGCAGCTGCACATGCTCGACGAGGCGCGGCACTGGACAAGCCGCGTACGGCTGCGGAGGCGAAACCAGCGAACCGGGATCGCCGCCTGAAAGAGCCGCGTGAAAAGCAAAGAGCGGCCTGAAAAGAGCCGCCCGAGCCGCAGTACCACGGGGGAAGACAGCCCCGGTGCACCCCTCCGCACCGGGGCTGTTTCGTGCCCGAACCAGACCTACGCGATGACTAGGCCACGGTGACGGCCGACATACGTAACGGATACAGATGTGCTGCGCCCCTTACGCCGAGAAGATGGATGCATCAACGACGACCAAGGAGTTCGAGATGATGCACCCCGCCTTCCTGTACAGCCAGCTCCAGCACCGCCAGCAGGGCCTCCTCGGGCTCGACGGCGGCGTCCGCCGCGACGCCCGGCCACGCCGCAACTGGTGGCGCAGGTCGCGCCCGTCACAACCGGCGGTGCGCCCACCCGCCGGTAGGCTGGTGGCGTGCGGGCCAGCCGTAGCGGAGTGAGCCAGGTGATGGTCGGCCGCGACGACGAGCTGAGGCGACTCCGCCGGCTCGTCGACGCGTCCGAGCCGTCCGTCGCCATGCTCGGCGGCGAGCCGGGCATCGGCAAGAGCCGCCTGGTGCAGGAGCTGATCGCGGGCCTTCCCGACACGGCTCCGGTGCTCGACGGCCAGGCCGACCCCGGCACGCTCAGCCGCCCGTTCGAGGTGCTGCTCGACGCGATCGACAGCTCCAACCGCTCGGCGGCCCTCGACCCGGAGCTGCTGCGGGGCGTGACCGACGCGTCCCGGTCGATGATCGACCGCATCCAGGCCGGCCTGGAGATCGTCCGGCTGCTGACCACGCCGGGCCCGTCGATCGTCGTCTTCGAGGACCTGCACTGGGCCGACTCGGAGAGCGTCGCCCTGTTCGAGCGCATCGCCGAGCTCGACGGCGGCCGGCTGCTCATCGGCACCTACCGACCCGACGAGATCACCCGCCGGCACCCGCTCGCCGACCTGCTGACCCGGCTCGAGCGGCGGTACACGGTGAACAACGTGCGGCTGGAGCGCCTCACGCTCGCCGACACCTCGACGTTCCTCAAGGCCGCCACCGGGCGGCCCCCGACGTACCGCACCGCCCTCTCCCTGCACAACCGAACCGGCGGCAACCCGTTCTTCCTCGAGGAGCTGCTCAAGTCCAACGGCGACGCCGACCTCGACACGCTGTGCGACCGCCCGCTGCCGTGGAACGTGGCCGAGGCGCTGCGCCGGCAGCTCGACGACCTCGACGCGGGGGAGCAGCGCATCGTCGAGGCCGCCGCCGTGCTCGGCCGCAAGGTCCCGTTCGACCTGCTCGCCGCCGTCACCGGCCACGACGAGAACGAGCTCATCGACGCGCTGCGCGACCTGGTCCGCCGCGGCCTGATGGTGGAGACCGGCGAGGACGAGTTCAGCTTCCGCCACGCCCTGACCCGCGAGGCGCTCGTCGACGAGATGCTCGGCCGGCAGCGGCGCCGCCTGCACGAGCTCGCCCTGGAGACGCTCCTGTCGACCGGCAGCCGCGACTACGCGCTCGTCGCCCACCACGCCAAGGGCGCCGGCCGCTACCTCGACATGGTCGAGGCGGCCCGCCGCGGCCTGCACGTCTACATGGGCATGGGCTCGCCCTACCAGGCGCTCCAGCTCGCCGAGATGGGCCTCGACGAGCTGCCCGACGACGTCGAGCTGCTCGCCTGCGGCGCCCGCGCGGCCTGGCTGGCCGGCCTGCTCGACGACGCCCAGGAGCTCGGCCGCCGCTGGCGCGCCGCGGCCGGCACCCGCGAGGAGCGGGCCGACGCGCTGCGGCTGCTCGTGCGGCTCGGCTGGGAGATCGGCAGCAGCGGCACCATGCAGGAGCGGGCCGCCGAGCTGCGGGCCGAGATCGAGCCGCTCGGCGACGTGCCGGCCAAGGCCTATGCCTACGCGGCCATCGCCCAGTCCTACATGCTCACCGACGACACCGAGCGGGCGGTCGCCTGGGCCGACAAGGCCATCGCCCTCGGCGAGCAGCTCGACCTGCCGGGGGTCTGGCTGGCCGGCAAGGTCGAGAAGGGCTCGGCGCTGGTCAACTTCGTCGCCGGCGTCGACGAGGGCGTCAAGGTGCTCAACGAGGCGGCGCAGCAGGCCGAGCAGGCCGGCGAGTGGCTGCTCGCGGCGCGCGCCATGAACAACCTCTACAACCTGCTGCCCGGCGGCCCGGCCGACTGGGCGGCGGCGCTGGAGCGGATGCGGTCGTTCGCCGAGAAGGCCGGGTTCGAGTCGCTGGCCGTGGCCTCGTACTTCCAGGGCCGTGCCCGCCTCGCCGTCCAGCAGGGCAACCTCGCGGCCGCGCTCGCCGAGCTGGAGTCCGCGCGGCGCCGCGACCGGGGCCTGCTGCGCACCCGCAACGGCAGCGACTACCACGGCGTGTTCTTCACCGGCCTGCTGCTGGAGGCCGGCGACCTGGACAAGGCCGACACCGTGCTGCGCGGCCTCATCGAGCAGTCCAGCGACGCCTACACGATGCTCACCCAGACCTCGGTCCCCGGCCTGCAGTTCCACCTGGCCTGCCGGCAGGGCCGGGTCGAGCAGGCCCGCGAGCACCTGCGCACGGTGCTGGACGCGGTCCGGGTCACCGGCGTCACCGGCCGCGACTTCGCGCACGACCTGATCTCCGCCGGCCTGGCCGCCGGCCTGGACGTCGACGAGCTGCGCCCGATCGCCGCGGCGATCGACGACCCGTTCTTCGACGACGTCTGGCGCTGGCTCGCCGACGGCCAGATCGCCGAGGCCGCCGGCAACCTCCCCGAGGCGCTCCGCCTGTACCGCAAGGCGACCGCCGAGCCGACGCTGCTCCTGCCCAACCAACGCGGCACCGGCCACCTCGGCGCCGCCCGCTGCCTGCTCGCCGCCGGCGACCTCGACGCGGCCCGCGAGCAGGTCCGCGCCGCCGAGCCGCTGCTCGCCCAGTGGTCCGGCTGGCGGGTGGCCGAGCTGAACGCCCTGCGCGGCCGCCTCGGCCTCGGCGCCCCGGCCGCCGCGGGCGCGGGCGACGAGGCGCTGACCCCGCGGGAGCGGGAGGTCGCCACCCTGCTCGCCGAGGGCCTCACCAACGCCGAGCTGGCCCGCCGGCTGTACATCTCGCCCCGCACCGCCGCCGTCCACGTCTCGAACATCCTGAGCAAGCTCGGCCTCGAGTCGCGCACGCAGATCGCCGCCTGGGTCAAGGCGCGCGCTCAGTCCTGAGTCGCGGCGCGCCCCTGCGGGTCGAGCCCCGCCGTAGCCTCCTCCTCAGCCCGCCAGACCGGCCAGGCGCAGCAGCAGGTCCTTGACCTCCGTGGCCTTGACGGACTCCAGCTCCAGAGACGGGTCGTCGCAGAGCCAGACCGGGCCGTCATCCACGGTGGACGGCAGCAGGCCGTGCGAGCCGCGCACCGCCTTCGCGCCCGCGTCCAGGCCCACCACGCTCATCATGTATCGCAGGCCGAGCTTCTTGCGGGCCAGCGCCAGCCCCGCCCGGGCCTTCGCCCCGCCCGGGTTGGCCGGGTCGAAGAGCAGCTCCGCCGGGTCGTAGCCGGGCTTGCGGTGGATCTCGACCAGCTGGGCGAAGTCGGGGCGCCGGGCGTCGTCGAGCCAGTAGTAGTACGTGAACCAGGCGTCGGGCTCGGCCAGCAGGACCAGCTCGCCCGAGCGCTCGTGGTCCAGGCCGTACCGCTGCTTGCCCGCCTCGTCGAGGACCTCGCCGACGCCGGACAGGCCCGCGCACAGCTTCTGGACCGCCGGGACGTCGGCCGGGTCGCGGACGTAGACGTGGGCGACCTGGTGGTCGGCGACCGCGAACGCGCGCGACGTCCACGGGTCGAGGTACTCCATCCCGTCCTGCGTGTAGACGTTGAGCAGGCCCTCCGAGCGCAGCAGCCGGTTCACGTCGACCGGGCGGCGGGCGTCGGTGATGCCGTACTCCGACAGCGCCACGACGGTCGCGCCGCGCGCCCGGGCGGCGTCCAGCAGCGGCGCGATCACGCCGTCCAGCTCGGCCGCGGCGTCGGCGGCGGCGCGGGACGACGGGCCGAAGCGCTGCAGGTCGTAGTCGAGGTGGGGGAGGTACACCAGGGTCAGGTCGGGATTCTTGTCCGACATGATCTGCTGGGCGGCGCGCGCGATCCACGCCGACGAGGGCAGGCCCGCGCCCGGCCCCCAGTAGGTGAACAGCGGGAACTCGCCGAGCTTCGACGTCAGCTCGTCGTGCAGCGACGGCGGGAACGTGTAGCAGTCGGGCTCTTTGCGGCCGTCCGAGTAGTAGATCGGCCGGGGCGTGACGGTCCAGTCGACGTCGGCGCCCATGGCGTACCACCAGCAGACGTTGGCGACCGTGTAGCCGGGCGCGAGCCGGCGGGCCGCCTGCCACAGCTTGTCGCCGCCGACGAGCGCGTTGTGCTGCCGCCACAGGAAGACCTCGCCGAGGTCGCGGAAGTACCAGCCGTTGCCGACGATCCCGTGCCCCGACGGCGGCTCGCCGGTCAGGAACGTCGACTGCACGGAACACGTCACCGCCGGCAGCACGGGTTCCAGCGGTACCGCGGAGCCCAGCGCCGACAGCCGCGGCATGTACGCCAGCAGCCGCGGGGTCAGGCCGACGACGTCGAGGACCAGGAGGGGCTTGCTCATCGCGACTCCAGCGTCTTGAGACCGAGATCCTGCAGGGCGTCCCGGGCGTAGGCGAGTTCGGCGGCCATCCCGGCGGCGAGGGCCTCCGGGCCGGTGGGGCGCTGGGCCGGCGGGAGCACGCCCCAGGTGTACGTCTCGACCTCCAGGTGGTCGCAGGCGGCGATCGGGCCGCCCACGAGCGCGCCGAGCCCCGCGCGCAGCACCCCGGTCGTGGCGGCCAGCGGCGGCTCCGGCTCCGCGTGCAGCGGCACGTGGTAGTGCACGCGCCACGGCCCGTCGGCGCCGCTCTCCAGCGCCTCGTCGAGGTCGTCGAACGAGTGCCGGCAGCCGGCCGAGCGGGTCTGGTGCATGAACTTCGGCTCGACGTACTGCGCGAGCGTCGCGGCCCCGGCCACCGGGTCGGCGACCTCCAGCGCCGCCGACACCTGGATCTTCACGATCGGCAGCCCGGCGCGGGCCAGCCGCTGCACCGCGGCGACCGGGTCCTCCCACGCGCACGCGAGGTGGGCCAGGTCAACGCAGACGCCGATCCACCGCGGGTCCACGGTGGACAGGTGCACGGTCGCCTGCAGCGTGTTCTCGATGACGCAGCCGGGCTCCGGCTCGAAGGCCACCCGCACAGTCCGGCCGGTGAGCACCTCCAGCCCGGCCAGCCCGGCGGACAGCGCGTCGAGGGCCCGGCACACCCGGCCGACCTGGTCGCCGTCCCACGGCTCGCGCCAGCCCAGCGGCAGCGTCGAGATCGAGCCGCGGGCCGCGTCGTCGGGCAGCAGGTCCACGAGGATCCGGGCCAGATCCAGGGTGTACCGCAGCCGTGCCGGCTCCGCCCAGTCGGGCCGGTACACCTTGCGCTTCACGACCGGCGCGTGGAACGCCCGGTACGGGAACCCGTTGAGCGTCACGACCTCCAGGCCGCGCGTGTCGAGCTCCCGCCGCAGCCGCTTGCGCAGCGCGGCGTCGCCGGCCAGCTCGGTCGCCGCGTCGATGCCCAGCCACAGCCCCAGCCCCAGCACGTCGGCGCCGAGCTGGTCGCGCATCCGCGCCGCGTAGGTGTCGAGCTGGGCGATGATGCCGGCGACGTCCTCGGCCGGGTGGACGTTGGTCCCGTAGGCCAGGTGCACGACCTGGCCGTCCGGGTGCCGCAGGCGCATCAGGACCCGCCGCGCAGGATCGAGTTGCCCTCGAACGTGCCGGCGGCGTCCTCGACCTCGGACAGGTCCAGGCGCTTGGACTGCCCGTAGAACTCGACCGGGTTGCGCCACAGCACCCGGTCGACGTCGTCCGGGCCGAACCCGGCCGCGAGCATCGCCTCGCCGGTCCGCAGGGTCAGCAGCGGGTCGGAGCGGCCCCAGTCCGCCGCCGAGTTCACCAGCATCCGCTCCAGGCCGTACTCCTGGAGGATGGCGACCATGCGATCGGCCGTCATCTTCGTGTCGGGGTAGATCGAGAAACCCATCCAGCAGCCGCTGCCGGCGACCCGCCCGACCGTCACCTCGTTGAGGTGGTCGACGGCGACCCGGCCGGGGTCGATGC
This sequence comes from Dactylosporangium sucinum, assembly GCF_014647515.1. Lineage (GTDB taxonomy): Bacteria > Actinomycetota > Actinomycetes > Mycobacteriales > Micromonosporaceae > Dactylosporangium > Dactylosporangium sucinum. The sequence continues at coordinate 297,995 of NZ_BMPI01000005.1, forward strand.
CCGACTCGCGGACCACGTCGAGGGTCCGGTCGGTGCCGCGGGCCTTGTCCCGGTGCGGGGTGTGCACCAGGGCGGGGAGGTCGTGGTCGATCGCCAGGGCCAGCTGGGCCGCGAAGACCTCGTCCTCCTCCGGCGTCATCGAGTCGTAGCCGATCTCGCCGACCGCGACGACCCCGTCCTTCTCCAGGTAGCGGGGGAGAACGGCCAGGACCTCGCGGCAGCGCGGGTCGTTGGCCTCCTTCGGGTTCAGCGCGATCGTGCAGTGGTGGCGGATGCCGAACTGGCTCGCCCGGAACGGTTCCCAGCCGACCAGCGCGTCGAAGTAGTCGGTGAACGACCCCACGTTCGTGCGTGGCTGGCCCAGCCAGAACGCCGGCTCGACCAGGGCCCGCACCCCGGCGGCGGCCATCCGCTCGTAGTCGTCGGTGGTCCGGGAGGTCATGTGGATGTGCGGGTCGAAGATGCGCATCAGGAGACCCTCTCCAGCCGGTGCAGCAGTTCGGTGGCGTCGCCGGGCATGGTGCGGCCGGCGGCGTGACGCTCCTCGGCGAGGCCGGCGAGCATCGTCGCCAGCTCCCCGTCGGCCCGCTCGTCGAGGCCGGCGACCCCGTCGAGCGGCAGGCCCATGAAGACCGCCTTGAGCACGCCCTGGCGCCAGGCGGCCGCGGGCAGGTGCCGCGCCGCCGGGCCGAGCGCGGCGGCGACGAGGCGGGTGTCGTTGGTGCGCAGCGCGTCGAGCAGCAGCCCGCGCACGATCTCCGGCCGGACCGTCAGCCAGGGCAGGGCGCGCAGCACGGCGCGCTTCTCCGCGCCGTCGCCGAAGCGGTACAGCGACTCGACCTCGGCCGCCAGCGCCGCGGCCGGCAGCCGGGTGAGCAGCAGCGCGCGGGCGGCGTCGTCGACGGTCCAGCCGGCGAGCCCGGCCAGCGCCCAGCGGCCGCACTGGCGACCGGCGGCGGGGAAGAGACGGCCGATCGACGCCGGCTGGCGGGACACGGTCTCCAGGGCGGTGTCGAGCCAGACCGTGTCGGGCAGCTCGTTCGACAGGATCTCGTAGAGGGGTGGCGGGTTCACGGGACCTCCTGAAATCGGTCGAGGGACCGCTGCTCGGCGGCGCGCAGGAACGCCAGCGAGTCGCGGGCCACGCTCGGCGCGGCGTGGCTGTGGCGGGGCAGTTCGACGGCGACCAGGCCGCCGTAGTCGGTCTCGGTGAGCGCGCGCAGCACCGGCGGGAAGTCGATCTCGCCGGCGCCGAACTCCAGGTGCTCGTGGACGCCGCGGACCATGTCGTCGATCTGGACGTTGACCAGCTGCCCGGCGACGCGGCGGACGCACTCCTCGACCGGCCACGGCTCCAGGCAGCGGCAGTGGCCGATGTCGAGGGTCAGCCCGAAGTGGACGGGCGCGCCCAGGTCGGCCCGCAGCCGCTCCCAGTCGGCGATGGACTCGACCAGCATGCCCGGCTCCGGCTCGAAGCCGAGCATCATCTCGGCGCCCTCGGCGGCGGAGAGCACGTCGGCGCAGCCGGCGACGAGCCGCCGCCAGGCGAGGTCGACCGGCAGCTCGGGCGGGCGCACCCCGGCCCAGAAGCTGACCGCCTCCGCGCCGAGGTCGGCGCCGATGCGCACGGCGCGGCGCAGGAAGTCGAGCCGCGGCGCGGGCTCGTCGTCGATCAGCGTCGGGGCGTGCTTGCGCCACGGGTCGAGCAGGTACCGGGCGCCCGTCTCGATGACCACGCCCAGCCCGAGCTCGGCCAGCCGGCGGCCGAGCGCGCGCACGTGCCGGTAGAGGTGCGCGTCGAACGGGTCGAGGTGCTGGTGGTCGAGCGTGAGCGCGACCCCCTCGTACCCCAGCCCGGCGATCACGCTGAGCGCGTCGTCCAGCCGATGGTTGCTGAACCCGTTGGTGCCGTACCCGAATCTCAGCCCGCTCACTGGGCCACCATCCTTGTGTCGGCGTTTGAGAGAGTGCCGATGCACCACTGGTGACCACCGGGCCATCGC
>NZ_BMPI01000006.1:0-8730 GCF_014647515.1 Dactylosporangium sucinum
GCGGTGGTACCCGTGACCGTGGCGCGGACCGTGGCGCCCTCGTAGACGCGGTACCCCGTCACCGTACCGGTCGACGCATTCCACGCCAGCGAGAAACTCGTGTCGGTGGTGGCCGTGACACGGAAGTTGCCCGGCGCGCCCGGCACGCCCGGGTTCGTGGTGCCGCCGGAGCACGCGGCGCCGTTGAGCGTGCAGTTCGCCGGGTCGCCGCTGCCGGCCGCGATGAAGCCGAAGCTGGCGGTGGCGCCCGGGGCCAGCGTCCCGTTCCAGCTGCCGTTGGCGAAGGTGACGTGGCCGCTCGTTCCGGTCCGGGTGGTGTCCCAGGACGAGGAGACGGAGGTACCGGCCGGGAAGTCGACGGCCACCGCCCACCCGGTGATCGTCGCGGTCGTGCCGTTGGTGATCGTGTACTTGGCTTCGTAGCCGGTGCCCCAGCTCGACGTCCGCTGGAACACGGCGGTGGCGGGCGCCGCGAAGGCCGGCGTCGCGGTGATGACGGTGGCCGCGGCGGTCACCAGGGCAGCCGCGATCACCCCGATTCGCAGTCTCACGATGGGTTCCTGCCTCGGGTAGAAGGGGGTTGGGCGCCCTGCGACGCACGCTACGCGAAGGTTTGTTAACAGTAAAGACGTCGATCAATCAAACTTCGCGAGGGCGCAGACCGGTGGGCTCCCCGCTTTGGTGAATAAACGTTGGTCGATCCACCCTCGCAAACCAAGATCGAATGGAGGGTAGATCGACCAACGTCTGTTCGCAGCCGCGCAGCTGGACGCCCGGGGCCGGGAGCCCGAGGCGCCGCGGCGTGAGAGGCGCGTGGGGCGGACGGCGGGGCGCGGGCCGGGTGAGGGCGGAGTGAGTGCACGGGCGGGGTGGGGCCGTGCGCGTGACGTCGGGTGCGAGTTGGGGAGTTCGGCGGAACGGCCGCGGCGGGTGGGCCGCGGTTGCAGGATGAAGAGAGTGTGGAGGTGGGATGCCGGGAACGTTGCTCGTCATCGGTGGTGCGGAGAGCCACGACGCGGGGGATGACGCGATTCTGGAGCGGTTCGTGTCGCTTGCTGGTGGCAGTGATGCGCAGCTCGTGGTGATCGCCACCGCTTCCGAGGCGCCCGCGCAGCGCGAGAAGGAGTACGTCGAGGTCTTTCACCGGCTCGGGGTCGAGCGGGTGACGCCGGTGCGGCTCGAGAGCCGGGAGGACGCCAACGGGGAGCCTGCCGTCGGGGCCATCGAGCGGGCCACCGGCGTCTTCTTCACCGGCGGCGACCAGCTACGCATCACCACCGCCGTCGGCGGGTCCAAGGTCGACTCGGCGTTGCACGCCCGGCTGAGCGACGGGATGGTGCTCGCCGGGACCAGCGCGGGTGCCGCCATGATGTCCAGCACCATGATCCTCGGGGGCAGCATCGCCTCCGTCTCCACGAGCAGCGTGCAGACCGGGCCGGGGCTGGAGTTCCTGCCGGGCGTGCTCATCGACATGCACTTCGCCGAGCGCGGGCGGCTCAACCGGCTGCTCAGCGCCATCGCCATGTTTCCCCACGAGCTCGGCCTCGGCATCGACGAGAACACCGCCATCCTCGTCGACACCGACGCCGCCGTCTTCGAGGTGCTCGGGGCCGGGGCGGTCACCGTGATCGACGCCGGGCCGGCCCGGCGGATCAACTGCCCCGCGGCGGACCAGCCGATCGCGCTGTGGGGCGTTCAGCTGCACGTACTGCCGGCCGGTCACCGGTTCAACCTCACCGAGCGCACGCCCATGAAACGATCGGAAGAAGACCATGCGGATTGAGAGCAGCCGCCGCCTGCGAGGGCCGAACCGGTACCTCGCCCGACCGGTCCAGGTGACCCGCGTCCACCTCGAGGGGCTCACCGAGCGGGAGAGCTACGACGTCGAGGGCTTCCCCGAGCGCCTCCTCGCGCTGCTGCCGGGCCTGGCCGAGCACCACTGCGCGGCCGGGGCGCCCGGCGGGTTCGTCAAGCGGCTGTACGGCGGCACGTACTTCGGGCACACCGCCGAGCACGTCTCGATCGAGCTGTCCAACCGCATCGGGCGCGCGGTCAACTTCGGCCGGACGGTGGGGACCGCGCACCCGAGCGAGTACGACGTGATCACCGAGTGCCCGGTCGACGAGCCGCTCGACTCGAACCTGGCCGAGCGGCTCCTCGCGCTCGCGATCGAGGTCGTGCACGAGGTGGTCGACGGGCGCGAGCCCGAGCTGCGGGACAGGCTCGACGCCCTGCGCCGGCGGTACGAGCGCGAGCGGCCGGGGCCGAGCACCGCCTCGATCGCCGAGGCGGCCCGGCACCGCGGCATCCCCGTCGAGCGGCTGGGCGAGCTCAGCCTGCTGCGCCTCGGGTACGGGCGGCACCGCCGGCTCGTCTGGGCCGCGCTCACCGACCAGACCTCCGCGATCGGCGTCGACATCGCCGGGGACAAGGAGCTGACCCGGCGGCTGCTCGACGAGGCCGGCATCCCGGTGCCGACCGGCGGGCCCGCCGCCACCCCCGAGGAGGCGCTGGACCTGTTCGCCGAGCTGGGCCCCCCGGTCGTGGTCAAGCCCCGGGCGGGGCGCCAGGGGCAGCACGTGTTCCTCGGTCTCGAGGATGCGGGTTCGGTACTGCGGGCGTTCGCCGCCGCCACCGCCGACGGCGGGGAGGCGGTCGTCGAGCGGCAGCTCAGCGGCCGCGACTACCGGGTGCTCACGGTCGGGGGGCGGATCGTCGCCGCCGCCGAGCGGGTGGCCGCCCACGTCGTCGGCGACGGCGTCACCGACGTCGCCGGGCTCATCGCGCGGGCGAACGAGGACCCGCGCCGCGGCGACGGGCACGCCCGCCCGCTGACCCGGCTGGCCGTGGACGACGTGGCCCGGACGCTGCTGGACCGGCAGGGCATCGGCGTCGCCGACGTGCCGGCCGCGGGGCGCACGGTGTGGCTGCGCGACAACGCCAACCTTTCCACCGGCGGTACCGCGGAGGACGTCACCGGCATCGTGCACCCCTCGGTCGCCGACCTGTGCCACCGCGTCGCCGGCCTGGTCGGGCTGGACATCGCCGGCATCGACCTGCGGCTGCCCGCGATCGACCAGGAGCTCCCGCCGGCCGGCGGCGCCTGCCCGGGCGGCGTCATCGAGGTCAACGCCGCCCCCGGCCTGCGGATGCACGCCGACGCGCACGACGTGGGCGGGGTGATCGTCGACGCGCTGTACCCGGCCGGCACGCCGGCGCGGATCCCGATCGTGTCGATCACCGGCACCAACGGCAAGACGACCGTGGCCCGGCTGACCGCGCACCTGCTGGCCGGTGCCGGCCTGCGGGTCGGCGTCACCACCACCGACGGCGTCATGATCGGCGGCCGGACCGTCCAGCGCGCCGACGCGACCGGTCCCCGCTCGGCCCAGGTCGTGCTCAGCGACCCGACGGTGGACGCGGCCGTGCTGGAGACGGCCCGCGGCGGGCTGCTGCGGCAGGGCCTCGGCTACGACTGGAGCGACGTCGGCATCATCACCAACCTGGCACCCGACCACCTCGGCCAGGACGGCATCGAGACCGTCGACGAGCTGGTCGACCTCAAGTCGATCGTGGGCGAGCGGGTGCGCGAGGGCGGCGCCGTCGTGCTCAACGCCGACGACCCGCGCAGCCACGAGCTGACGTTCCCGGGGCGCGAGATCATCTGGTGCAGCCTCGACCCGCGCAACCCGCTGGTGCGCCGGCACTGGGACTCGGGCGGGCGCGCGTACCTCCTCGCCGACGGCTGGCTGGTCGAGCTGTCCGGGCGGCGGTGGGTACCCCTGCTCGCCGTCGACGAGCTGGGCGGCGGGTTCGGCGGCGCCGCGCGGTACCTCGTCGCCAACGCCCTCGCCGCGACGGCCGCCGCCCGCTGCCTGGGCGTCGCCACCGCCCGGCTGGCCGAACGCCTGCGCAGCTTCGGCGGCGCCGACAACCCGGGCCGGGGCACCCTGCTGCGGTTGGGCGATGTCCACGTACTGGTGGACTACGCGCACAACGCCGCCGCCATCGACGCCGTGAGCGACCTCGTCCAGCGGCTCTGGGGCTGCGAGCGGGCCGTGGCGGCGGTGACGCTGCCCGGGGACCGGCGCGACGACCTGCTGCGCGAGTCGGCCCGGGTGGTCGGCACGCGGTTCCAGCGGGTGGTCCTCTACGAGGACGCCGACCGGCGGGGCCGCGCGCCCGGCGAGGTGCCGGCCATCGTCCGCGACGAGCTGCTGCGGGTCGCGCCGGCGACGACCTGCGTCGACGCCGGGACCGCCGAGGAGGCGCTGCCGGCCGCGCTGGACCTGGCCCGCCCGGGCGACGTGGTGCTCTTCCTGTACGAGAAGATCGAGCCGGTGCTCGCCCGGCTGGCCGCGCTCGGGGCCGTCCCCGCCGACGCACCCGCCCGCGCGCCGGAGCCGATCGGGATGCTGGTGTGACGGACGTGCATCTGGGCACCACTCGGGTATGGAGCGACGGGGACTGATCCGTTTCGTAGCCTGATCGTCGGTTTGTTGGTGATGGCGTGCAACCTTCCGGACTGGTACACAAGTCTGATCCTGGTGGCGCCATACCACGTGGCGCCGCTTCCCCATAGGGTGTTGGGGGTCGATGGGTTGGAGGCGCCGTGCGTTTCGAAGTCAGCCGGGTCATGGACACGATCGAGCAGCGCCTGACGACCGACGTCACGCTCGCTCAGGCCGTAGTGGACCTGGCGGAGGTGGCCCGCTTCGTGGCCCTCGACGGCGGACGCCCGATCAACCTCTTACGACTCGGCATGGTGGTCGACGCGCTCAGCCGGTACCTCATCGACGCGGGCGCGATGCTGTATCCCGTGGTCGGCCGCGAGGTGCTGTCGGAGGCGGCGCTGACCTCGAAGGAGCGCATGGTCCTCGGCCGCTGGGCGGACGACGGCCTGATCGAGGTGACACCGGTGGTGGCCGACCGGCCGGTGGAGATCGCCGACTTCACGGGGCTGCCGCTGATCGTGGTGCGGGACGTGCCGCAGTACGCCACCCGCTTCCCCTGGCTGGTCGACAGCCCCGAACGGGTGCTTCGCCTGGTGCCCCGGGCGGGCGGCGCGGTGCTGACGCCGGGCGGCGAGCCGCCGCCGCCGAACGACGGCAAGGAGCGCCTGGTCGTCGTCGGCAAGGCGACGCTCCCGATCATCCCGCCCGACCCGGCACCCGCGGCGGAGCCGGAACCGGCTGCCGATGACTCGCCGGCGTCGGGCGACTCGCCCGCGGCCGCCGGCTCCGGCGACGAATCGGAAAAACCCGAACTGTCGGGCGAAAGCGGTGACGGAGGCGCGGACAGCGGAAGCGGCGGCGAAGCGAGCGCCGGGAACGCCGGCAGCGATCCGAGCACCGAGGCGCCCAAGGGCGGGCGGCCGGACGGACTGCAGTCGTTCACCGCTCGCGGCGCGCAGCGGTTCGGGCGGACGCGGGTCGTGCGGCGGCGGTTCACCCGGGCCGAGCCCAGCGGGGTCGGGGCCGCGCTCATGGCCCGCGAGTGGCAGTGCGGCGAGCCCGACTGCCCCGCCTTCGGGCGGTTCCGGCGGATCGGCCAGCCCGTCCCCCGCATGCGCGCCGGCGTCCCGGCCTGCCCCCGCCACGGCGAGGCCGTCAAGGACGTCGGGCCGCGGCCGGCCGCGTTCGCGGTGGCGATCGTGGTCGAGGACCTCGCGCGGCGGCGGTTCGTCGTCAGCCAGGACCACCCGATCGTGGTGGGGCGCGAGCCGGCCGACCCCGAGGACGTCTCGGTCGGCGCGTGGCTGCACGAGGCGGCGGCCGCCTGGATCGCCAAGGAGCACGTCAAGCTGGCCGTCGACGGCGGGAGGCTGGTCGTCACCGACACCAGCGACAACGGCACGGTGATCTGGAAGCGCTCGGCGCCCGACATCAAGGAGGAGACCGAGCGGCTGTACCGCAAGTCGTACCGGCTCGACGGCTGGGACTCGGTCGAGCTCTACACCGGGGTCGAGCTCGTCGTCGGCGACCACCGGCTGCAGACGATCGTCGGGTCCGAACCGGCGTCGGTACTGCTCGATGCGCCGACGGTTGCCCTCCGCTTGGTCGACTGACAAGGCCGCGCCCGCGTCCTAGATTGGCCGTCGTGACGCTGGACGTGCCGGGCGTGCGACGGGTGACGCTCGTCGTCGATGTCGAGGCCTACACCGTGCGCGACAATCGGGCCCAGGTCGAGCTGCAGCAGACGCTGCTGTGGACGCTGGAGCGGGCCTGCACGCGGGCCGGGGTCGGGGTCGGGCGCTGCCTGCGCCAGGACCGCGGCGACGGTCAGCTGCTCATCCTGCCGGCCGGCATCGACGAGAGCCGGCAGCTCCCGCTGCTCCTGCGCGGCGCCCGCGCGGCCCTGCACCGGGCCAACCAGGCGCCCGGGATCGCCGGCCGCATGCGCCTGCGGGCCGCCCTCAGCCAGGGCATCGTGCACCGGGCCGCGACCGGCTTCGTCGGACGGTCGGTGGTGCTGGCCTGCCGGTTGCTGGATTCGGCGGTACTGCACGAGGCCCTCGACGACCACGAGGACACCGACCTGGCCGTGATCGTGTCCGACGACCTGTACTCGGACGTGTTCGCGCACGGCTACGGCGACACGACCGCGGACGACTTCCGGCGGGTCGACGTCACGATGCCGGCGAAGCGGTTCGCGGCCCCCGCCTGGGTGCACGTGCCGGGCCCGGCGAGCGGCGTGGTCCTGCGCGAGGCCGAGCGCCTCCCGCCGCCGGGCCGGGGCCCCCGCAGCGGCCCGGTGCTGGCGGCGTTCGGCGGCGCGGTGGCCGGCGCCGGCCTGGTGGAGGCCGCGATCACGGCCCTGAACTGGCCCGCCGACGAGGCCGATGAGCCGCCGGCCCCCCACCACCACCACGACGACCCGTTCGACGACGTGTTCCCCGACTACTCGGACTGGGACGACCCGGCCTACTGACCCCGCCACCACCCCTCCCCCTGCGTCGATCTTGCACCCATGGTGCCGGGACACTCCCAGAATGTCCGGGTTTGTCAGGCACCACAACTGCAAGATCGACGCAGGGGGAGGGAGAGCGGGCGTCAGTCCGTCTCTGGGCGCTGGTCGAGGACCCTGGTCTCGTCCGTGGGGGCGGGCGGGGCGGTGGTGAGGGGGCGGGCCTCGGCCAGGGCCGCGGCCAGGGCGGCGTTGATGCGTGAGCCGCCGCGCTTGAAGCCGAGCTCCTTGCGCGCCTCCTCGAGCACCTGCTCCTCGGTGCGCAGCAGCGTGTCGGACTCGATCCAGCGGATCAGGTCGACGAGCAGCTCCTGCGGGTACTCCCCGATCGGCCGGCCGGGCACCAGCACCGGCCGCGGCAGCGAGCGGCCGTCCTCGGCCGGCTCCGGCGCCGCCTGCGGCAGGTGCAGCACGACGGTCGGCTCGTCGGTCCGCTTGGCGTCGGCCGCGGCCACCGCCTCGTCGTAGGCGGCGCGCGTCCGGGACGTCTCGGCGACCGGGTCGGCGAACCAGTCGGTCGACCAGATCCGGTGGAACCGCCAGCCCAGCCGCTCCAGCTGCTCCTGCCGCAGCCGGTCGCGGTCGCGCGCGGTGTGCGAGGAGTGGTACTGCGCGCCGTCCGTCTCGATCGCCAGGACCATCTCGCCGGGCAGGTTGGGGTGGGCGGCCGCGAAGTCGATGTGGTATCCGGCCACGCCGAACTGCGGGGTCACCGGGATGCCGGCCTGCGTGAGCCGCTCCCGGACGTCCTGCTCGAACGCGTTGAGCGGCGGCCGGTCCGCGGCGCCCGCGGCGGCCAGCGAGGTGCCGCCCGACTCGGCGTACTCGAGGTACGACCGCAGCAGGCGCACGCCGTCGGACGTGCTGCGAGCCGGGTCCATGTCGTGGGCCGTGAACGAGCTGACCAGGGTCATCCGGCGGCGGGCCCGGGTGACGGCGACGTTGAGCCGCCGCTCGCCGCCCGGCAGGAGCAGGGGGCCGAAGCGGTATGGCAGCCGCCCGGACGAGTTCTTGCCGTAGCCGATGGACAGGATGATGGCGTCGCGCTCGTCGCCCTGCACGCGTTCGAGGTTCTTGACGAAGAACGGCTCGGCGGCCGTTTCGCCGAAGTACCCGTGCAGCTCCGATCGCGCCGAGAGCGCCTTGCGCAGCGCCAGGTCGATGCGCTCGGCGTGGGTGATGCCCATCGTGATCACGCCGAGGGACTCGCCCGGGCGTAGCTGCGCGTGCTGGAGCACCAACTCGACGACGCGCTGCACCTCGGCGTCGACGCTCTCCCCGTCGCTCACGCCGTCGACGTGCACGTGCTCCAGCGAGCCCGCCCCCGCGATGCCCGGGAACGTGACGAGCGAGCGGTCGTAGATGTGCGCGTTGGAGAAGCCGATCAGGCGGTCGTCCTGGCTGCGGTAGTGCCAGCGCAGCAGGTACGCCGGCAGCAGGGCGGTCAGCACGTCGAGGATCGACTCGAAACCGGCGGTGAGCGACAGGTCGATCGAGCCGTCGGCGTTGACCCCGAGCGGGTCGGCGGCCGGCCCCTCCTCGGCGGCGGTGAAGAACGACGTGGGCGGCAGCTGGTGCTCGTCGCCGGCGACCACGACCTGCCGGGCCCGCAGCAGCGCCGGCACCGCGTCGGCCGGCGTGACCTGGCTGGCCTCGTCGAAGACGACGACGTCGAACAGGTCGGCCTGGGCGGGCAGCAGCTGCGAGACGACGAGCGGGCTCATCGCCCAGCACGGCCGCAGCGCGGTGAGCATGTGCGGCGCG
>NZ_BMPI01000006.1:8762-72474 GCF_014647515.1 Dactylosporangium sucinum
GTCGCGAACAGCTGGCGGATCGGCAGGTGGCGGCGCTTGAGGTTGGCCTGGTGCTCGACCAGGCGGCTCTCGTCGGGGTACTCGTCGCGCGCCCGCGTGATGTGCTCGGCCACGGCGCGCAGCACCCGGGTCGCGGTGGCGTCGATGTGCCGCCGGTCGGCGTCGCGGAACTCGGCGACCGTCCGCCCGTGCAGCGGCCCGTCGAAGGCGCCGATGCGCGGGTCGGTGAAGTTGAGGTGCTGCAGGATCGAGGCGTGCCAGCAGGCGTCGAAGACCGCGCCGGCGAGGTCGGCGTCGGGCCGCCGGGCGGCCAGGTCGGCCACCAGCGGGTCGAGGCCGAGCCGGGCGAACGCGGCCGCGTGCTCGTTGAGCCGCGGCACCCGGCGCAGCGTGCGCTCGTCGGCGGCCAGCGCGGCGACGGCCCGGCCGAGCTCGGTCAGCCCCGGCGGCAGCCGCGGCACGAACCGCGCGAGCTGCCCGACGGCCTGGTCGAGCTGGTCGAAGGCGGCGCGCGCCCGGCCCAGTTCGGCCGGCAGGCGGGGCAACCCGCGGTCGACGGCGGCGCGGGCCCACTGCTCCCGCTGGGCGAGCGCGGCGGTCAGCCCGTTGAACAGCTGCTCGCGGCCGGGCGTGCCGGGGCCGCGCCACAGCTCGGCGGCCTGCTTGCGCATGCGGCGGCGGGTGAGCCAGCCGGCGTCGGTGCCGGGCTGCCCGGCGTGCGCCCGGCGCCACTCCCGGTCGGCGGCCGAGGCGATGTGCATGGAGAGGTCGGTGCGGTACACGTCCTCGCGGAAGTGGGCGAGCGTCGCCGCGACCGCGTCGAGGAGGCCGAACAGCTGCCGCCAGCCGTTGAGGTCGTTCGGCGCCCGCAGCCCGGTGCCGTCGCCGACGTACTTGAGCGCCGGGCGGGCGGCCGGGAGGAGCTGCTCGTTGATCCGCTCGGCCAGGTCGAACGCGGCCTCGGCGTCCTGCGGGCTGTGCACGGCGGCGCCGGCCCAGCCGGACTGCTGCTCGGTCAGCGTGAACCCGCCGAGCGTCGCGTAGTCGCGCAGCTGCTCGCGGACCCGCCGGGCGGCCGGGGCGTCGAGCCCGGCGAGCGACGGCCCGCGCAGCCGGACGGCCGTCATCGGCCACACCACGGACGACAGCGCCATCAGGGCGCTCTGGCTCTGGTACGCGCTGACGCCCCACGGCTCCCGCACCTGGTGCAGGGCCTCGTCGTGGTCGTTGAGCGCGGCCCGCCGGGCGGCCAGCGTCTCGTGCAGCACCGCGAGGTCGGGCTGGGCGATGCGGGCGGCGGAGTCGAACGCGGCCTTGAGGTCGGCCGCGACCTTGCGCCGGGACGTGGTGCCGTCGTGGACGTCCATCACGAGGTTGCCGAGGCCGCGCCGGTTGAGCCGGTCGGTGACGGCGGTGATCGCGGCGCGCTTCTCCGCCACGAACAGCACCCGCTTGCCCCGCGCCACGAGGGAGGCGATGAGGTTGGCGATGGTCTGGCTCTTGCCCGTCCCCGGCGGGCCCTTGATGACGCTGTGCTGCCCCGCCAGGACCGCATTGATGGCATAGTTCTGCGACGAGTCGGCGTCGAGCACCAGGAACTCGTCCTCGGGCGGGATGAGGTCCGGGTCCCGCAGGTCGATCCCGGCGGCGGGCCGCAGCCCGGCCTGCGCGTCCCGGTCACCGGCGATCGCCGCGATGATGTCGTGCCCGATCAGGGCCGGCGCGGCGACCCGCAGGTCGGTGACCATGGGCAGCTTCGCGTAGGAGAAGGTGCCGAGCACGAACCGGGGGCTGACCGCGAAGCCGCGGACCCGGCCGGCCGCCTCCTTGGTGAGCCGCTCGTACAGCGGGAGCGGGTCGAACCCGGCCGAGTAGCTGACGAGCTCCTCCAGCTCGTCGGCGTCGACGCGGACCCCGAAGTCCTCGTCGAGCAGCTGCAGCAGCGTCGGGTTGAGCTCCAGGTCACCCTGCAGGGTGAGGTCGAAGTCGTCCTCGGCCGCCCCGCGGGCCCGCAGCTGCGCCGAGCGCAGCAGCACGGGCGCGGACGGCGCGGCCCCGCTGCCGGGCGCGGCGTGCCAGGTGGCGCTGCCGATGGCCGCGAAGCAGGTCTCGATGCCGCGCTCCTCGGCGAGCTCGCGCGCCTTGTTCCGGATCGTGCGGGCGCGCTTGATCGCGGCCGCGTGCTGCTCCCGGTCGGGGAACAGCTGCCCGAGCGGCAGGGTCCGCCCGCCGAGCAGCGCCTCCACGGCGACGCTGTCGGCCGCCGAGAGATCGAGGGTGCCGGCGCGGAGGTCACGGTAGTAGAGCAGCGTGTTGCGCCCGCCGAGGTCGATCAGCTGCGACCGCCACCGCCGGGCGGCCGCCTGCACGAGCTCCGCCCGGGAGTCGCCGGTCGTGGTGTACTCCACGGCTGGAGGGTAGCGCCATTGCACCCCTTCGTGCATACGCTGAGCCGCTTCGCCGCATACTCGACACCTCCGAGCCCTCATTAGGCTTGAGCCGTGAGCGCGCATCGGCGGTGGCTGGCCGGCGGGTCGGCCCTGCTGGCCGCCGTCGGGGCCGGCGGGCTGGCGATCTCCGTCGCCGGGTCCGAGCCGTTCCGGTACGTCAGCGAGTCCGGCGTCGCCGGGGCGCCCCACGCCGGGCTGTACCGGGTCAGCATGATCCTGCTCGCCGCCTCGATCGCCCTGCTCAGCGTGCCCGCGTGGCGGACCGCCCGGGCCACCGGGCTGCCGGTCGTCGGGCACTGGGCGTTCCTCGGCGGGCTCGCGCTCGCCGCCGCCGCGCCGCTCGCGGCGGTGGCCGGGGCCGTGAGCTGCAGTCCGGGGTGTCCGCTGCCGCCCTACGAGACGCCCACCGCCCGCGACCTCGTCCATGCCGGCGGGGCGATCGGGGCGCTGCTGCTCATCGCGCTGGTGATCCTGATCTACGCGGTCCAGCCCGACCCGAGCGCGCTGCGGCGGGCCGCGCGGCTCGCCGTCGTCCTCGCGTACCCGCCGCTGATCCTGTCGGCGGCCGGGATTGCGTTCGCCGGGCGCGGGCTGTTCACCGGGCTCATGGAGCGGGCCTCGCTCGTCGCCGTCTCGGCGTGGCTGGTCGCCACCGCCGCGCTGCACCTGCGGGGCAAGCCGTGAGCCGGACGGTCGTGGTCACCGGGGGCAGCGCCGGGATCGGGCTGGCCGCGGCGCGGTTGCTCGCCGAGCGCGGTGACCGGGTGATCCTGCTCGGCCGCCACGAGCGGCGGCTCACGGCGGCCAGGGAGTCCGTGGGGGCGGCCGCCGCCATCCGGGCCGACTTCGCCGACCTCGGCGCGGTCCGCCGGGCGGCCGACCGGATCGACGAGCCGGTCGACGTGCTCGTCAACAACGCCGGCGGGCTGTACGGCGGGACCACGGCGATCCGGGTCAACCACCTCGCCGGGTTCCTGCTCGCCCACCTGCTGCTCGACCGCTTCGCCGCAACCGGCCGGATCGTCACGACCGCCTCGCTCGCCGAGGCCTGGGGCGTGCTCGACGTCGACGAGCCGCTGCGCACGACGCGGAGTCGCTGGCTGGCGTACGGCGGGTCGAAGCAGGCCAACCTGCTGTTCACGCGCGAGGCCGCGAGGCGGTGGGCGGGGCGGGGGATCCTGCCCGTGGCATTCTTCCCCGGGCTGGTGCGCAGCCGGTTCGCCGGCACCAGCCCGCTGTTCGTGCTGGGCAAGCCGCTGTACCTGTCCCCGGCCCGAGCCGCGGACACGCTGGTCTGGCTGGCGACGGCACCGCCCGGGGAGTTGGCCCCGGGCGGGTACTACTTCCTGCGGCAGCCCTTCTTCGCCACGCCCCGGTCGACCAGCGCCGACCGGGCGCGCCGGCTGTGGGAGTCCTCGCTACGCGCCGTCGGTGAGGGGGATCTCGCGCCAGAGCGCTGACGGGCCCGGGTTGGCGGTGAAGTCGTAGCGGACGCCGGCCTCGCCGATGGCGACGAGGGCGGCCGACCCGGAGCCGTACTCCAGGCCGTCGATCTCCTTGCGGATCAGCAGCGAGCGCGGCGCGGCGCCGGTGAACTCGCCGCCCGACAGCAGCCCGACCCAGTCGCCCCACGCCTCGGCGGTGGGCAGGCCGGGCTTCGGGTCGGGGGTCGCGGCCGCGCGCAGCGGGGCGAAGTCGTTGACGTCGAGGCCCTGGTTCACGATCACGTGGTCGCCGGGCTCGAGGAGCCGCCGCTCGATCGACGCACCGATCCACGAGATCAGCGCCACCTCGGTGGGTTCGGCCCGGACCAGATGAAACGCGTCGAACGTGCGCAGGACGTCGTCGTCCGGCACCGCGTTCAGCGGCAGCGCGCCGCGGGTCGGCCGGTCGCCCAGCGCCGGCAGCGGCGGGAATCCGTTGAGCAGCGCGTTGACCCCGGGGCGGTGCGGGTCGACGGCGAGCCAGGTGCCACCGCCCGTGCTGTCACGGCCGCCGAAGCGGCCGGGCCAGTGCTCGGCGGGTGGCTCCCAGGGGCGGGCCAGGTACTCGTCGCGGACGGCGGCCAGCAGGACCGGCCATTGGCTGTCGGGGTCGAACCGGAGGAGCACGGTGCACATGGACGAACGTTAAGCCCCGCCGAACGACGGCACTCGGGCGGTCAGCCATTCCGCGAATTCGTCCGCCGGCAGAGGTTTCGAGATGTGGAACCCCTGGACCAGGTTGCACCCCTCCTGCCGCAGGTGGGCGAGGGTCTGCTCGTCCTCGACGCCCTCGGCGACGACCATCAGGTCGAGCGCGTGCCCGAGCTGGACGGCCGAGCGGACCACGGCCCGGTCCCGGTGGTCGACGGCGATCCGCTGCAGGCCCGGTCGCCGTCTCCAGCTTCGGCTGGAACACCACGACCAGGTCGTGGCGCTGGACGGCCTCGCGCCGGTCGGCGACCATCGCCAGGCGGCGCGGGCTGTTGTCACCAGGTTGGCCACTCTTCGCCGCAGCGTTCTTTACAGAACGTGACGCTTCCCACGCCCCCGGGTCGCGGCGACGAAGACCACGCAAGCGGAGAGCCCGGCGCCGCGTGGCGCCGGGCTCTCCGTTTCCGGGGGAGCAGCGTCAGGGAGTCAGGTCGTAGAGCGTGGTGCCGCCGACGGTCTGGGCCGTGTAATTCTCGGCCACCCACTCGGCGATCTCGGCGCTCACGCTGCTGCCGCCGTTGCTCTGGCCGCCGAACGCCGCGCCGCCGATGAAGTAGTGGATTTTGCCCTCCTGCACGTACTGCTGGAACGCCGCCAGTGACGGGGCCGGGTCGCTGCCGTTGAAGCCGCCGATCGCCATCACCGGCTCCTCGGTCGCCAGCTGGTAGCCGCTCGCGTTGTTCGAGCCGACCGCCGCGGCGACCCAGGTGTAGCGGTCGGCGTTGGTCTTGAGCAGGCTTACGAGCTCGGCGCTCGGGGTCGTGGCGTTGAGCAGGCCGCCCATGCCGCCGCCGCCGCGCATGCCGCCGAAGCCGCCGCCCGCCGTCGCGCCGCCGTTCGCGCCGCCTGGAACGCCGCCGGGGAGGCCGCCGTTCGTGCCGCCGAAGCCGCCGTTGAAGCCTCCGCCGCCCGGGAAGCCGCCGGGGAAGCCGCCTCGCATGCCGCCGAAGCCGCCCGCCACGGCCGGGCCCGCCGTCACGATCGAGCCGGTGTGCGGGGTGGCGACCGTGTTCAGGGTGTACGCGACCGGGCCGCCCAGCAGCGCGAACAGCGCGGCCGCCGCGGTGGCCAGGCCCAGCCGGCGGCCGAGCTGCTCGCTGAGCATGATGCCGACCGCGCCGAGCAGGCCCGTCACCAGGACCGCGACGCGCAGCCAGGGGTGGAAGTCGGCGCTGCGGTTGAGCAGGACGAACGACCAGACCGCGGTGATGACGACCGCGCCGGCGAGGGTCAGCAGGGCGAAGAGGTCGGCGCGGCGGCGCCAGAGCGTCGCGGTACCCATGCCGATCAGGGCGCCGATCGCGGGAGCCAGGGCGACCGTGTAGTAGTCGTGGTAGATGCCCTGCATGGAGCTGAAGACGACCGTGGTGGTGACCAGCCAGCCGCCCCAGAGGACGTACGCGGCCCGCCGGCTCGACCAGACCAGGCCCGCGACCAGGAAGATCAGCGCCGCCGGGAGCAGCCACGACGCCTGCCCGCCGGCCTGGCCGTCGAAGAGCCGCGACCAGCCCGTCTCGCCCCAGCCGCCACCCTGGCCGCCGCCCACGCTGCCGGTCTCGTTGCCCGTCAGCCGGCCGAAGCCGTTGTACCCCAGCGTCAGCTCGAGGATCGAGTTGTCCTGCGAGCCGCCGATGAACGGCCGCCAGGACGCCGGCGTCAGCTCGACGATCGCGACCCACCAACCGGCCGACACGACCAGCGCCGCGCCCGCGATGAGCAGCTGGACCAGCCGGCGGCCCCAGCCGGTGGGCGCGAACAGCAGGTACGCGAGGGCGAAGGCGGGCACCACGAGCAGCGCCTGCAGCATCTTGGTGAGGAAGCCGAGGCCGACGGCGGACGCGGCGAACACCAGCCACCAGGTGCCGGCCCGCTCCAGCGCGCGCACCATCCCGTACACGCCGGCGACCAGCAGCAGCATGAGCAGCGCATCGGGGTTGTTGAACCGGAACATCAGCGCGGCGATCGGGGTCGTCGCCAGTACCGCTCCGGCCAGCAGACCCGCCACGGGCCCGTGCCAGCGGCGGACGGTCAGGTAGAGCAGCCAGACGGTCGCCACGCCGATGAGCGCCTGCGGGGCCAGGATGCTCCACGAGCTGAGCCCGAAGATCCGCACGGCCAGCCCGGTGACCCACAGGGCGGCCGGGGTCTTGTCGACGGTGATGAAGTTCGACGCGTCGGAGGAGCCGAAGAACCACGCCTTCCAGCTCTCGCCGCCGGCCTGGGCGGCCGCCGCGTAGAAGGCGTTGCCCCAGCCGGAGGCGGAGAGGTTCCAGAGGTACAGGACGCCGGTCGCGAGCAGCAGCAGCGCGAGCGCGGGGCGGACCCAGACCGGGTCGGCGGGCTTGCCGGCGGGCGGGCGGTCCGTGGGCACCGCGGCCGGAGGGGTCAGCGTGGTCGTCATGCTGCCTACGGTGCGGGCCGACCCTGTCCGGACCTTGCGGACGGGCTGTGTGCCGGCTGGGAACGCTTATTGCAGGTCGAACAGCATGCAGGTCGACGTGGCGTGGGCCACGAGCGAGCCGCGCGCGTCGGTGATCTGCGACTGGGCGAGGGCGGTGCGGCGCCCCTTCGAGATCACCGTGCCCTCGCACGTGAGCAGCCCGGACGCGATGGCCGCCGGCCGCAGGAACTTGGTCGTGAGATCGAGGGAGGTGTACCCCACGCCGGCCGGCAGCGTGGAGTGCACCGCGCAGGCGGCGGCGGTGTCCAGGAGCGTCGCCAGCACGCCGCCGTGCACGCTGCCGAGGGGGTTGTAGTGGTACTCCTGCGGCTCCAGCGTCACCACGACCCGCCCGTGCTCGGCCTCCAGCCGCCCCGACCCGAGCAGGTGCATGATCGGCGGCGCGGCCAGCTCGCCGCGCCCCATGGCCTGCAGCAGTTCCAGTCCGCTCCGCCGGCCCAGCTCGGCCGCGTTGAGCATAGGATCGGACCACTCGAAGGTACGGCTGCGAACCCCAGGCTGAGTCTGCGTCATAGACGCAGGGTCCCGGCGAGTGCTGGATCTGTCAACCAGACCCAGCCGCGGGATAGCCTGGAAAAATGAGACCTGCGGCACTCGATTGGTCGGTCGACAACTGCACGATAGGCCGGGCGATGGCCATTCTGGGCGAACGCTGGACGATCGTGGTGCTGCGCGAGGTCTTCAACGGCATCTTCCGCTTCGACGACATGCGCGAGCGGACGAGCATCCCCCGCCAGGTCCTGACGAACCGCCTCAACCTCCTGGTCGACAACGGCGTCCTGCGCAGGGTGCCGTACCGGGAACCGGGCTCGCGGGCCCGCGACGAGTACCGGTTGACGGAGAAGGGCTTCGATCTGTATCCGCTGCTGGTGGCCGTGCGCGAGTGGGGCGACCGGTACCTGGCCGATCCGGGCGGGCCGCCGCTGGAGACGGTCCACCGCGGCTGCGGCGGCACGGTGCACGCCGTGCTGGTGTGTGATCAGGGCCACTCGGACGTATCGCCCCGCGACGTACTCCCCCAGCCCGGCCCGGGCGCCCGCCGCCGCACTCCGGCCGCCTGACGCCACGCTCCCGCCCGCGCCGTTCCCGCCCGCGCCGCCGGGGCCCGCTCCGCCCGACCCGTGCGGCGTTTCGAAGACGTTGGTCGATCCACCCTCGCGAACGGTGATCGACACGAGGGTGGATCGACCAACGTCTGGCCGGACCCATCGCGCACCCGCAAGGCGGTCGAACGCATCGACCAACGTCTTCGGAAGCGCAGCGCGACCAGGACGAACGGCGGCCGCCAGGGCAGCGGCGCGCAGCAGTTCACAGGGTGGGCACAGGTTCGGCACAAGGTCCCGGAAGGTCGGCCGCCGACCTTTGACGCCATGAGCACAGAAACCCTCACGCGGCCCGCGGCTGCCGGCGCGAGCCGGACCGCCGTCGTCCTCGACGTCGTCGTTCCCGTCCACAACGAGGAGCGCGACCTCGGGCCGTGCGTCGAGCGGCTGCATGCCCACCTGAGCGAGAGCTTCCCGTACCCCTTTCGGATCACCGTTGCCGACAACGCCAGCACGGACGGGACGCTCCAGGTCGCCGCCGAACTCAAGCGCACGCTCCCCGGTGTCGAGGTGCTGCACCTCGGCGAGAAGGGGCGGGGACGAGCGCTCAAGCGGGCCTGGACCGAGTCGGACGCACCCGTGCTCGCATACATGGACGTCGATCTCAGCACCGACCTCAACGCCCTGCTGCCGCTGGTCGCCCCATTGTTGAGCGGGCACTCCGACGTGTCCATCGGGACCCGGCTCGCCCGCAGCTCGCGGGTCGTCCGCGGGCCCAAGCGGCAGTTCATCTCGCGCAGCTACAACCTGCTGCTGCGCGGCACGTTGCGGGTCGGGTTCTCCGACGCGCAGTGCGGGTTCAAGGCCATCCGCAAGGACGTCGCCGAGCAGCTCCTGCCGCTCGTCGAGGACACCGGGTGGTTCTTCGACACCGAGGTCCTCGTGCTCGCCCAGCGGGCCGGCCTGCGCATCCACGAGGTGCCGGTGGACTGGGTCGACGACCCCGACAGCCGGGTCGACATCGTCGCCACCGCGGTCGCCGACCTCAGAGGTATCGCCCGGCTCGGGCGCGGGCTGCTCAACGGGACGCTGCCGCTGCAGGCGCTGCGCACCAGGTTCGGGCGGGAGCCGCTCGTCGCCGCCGGGGTGCCGGCCGGGATGCCGCGGCAGCTCGTGCGGTTCGCCGCCGTCGGGGTCGCGTCCACGATCGCCTACCTGCTGCTCTACGCCCTCGCCCGGCCCGCGATCGGCGCCCAGGCGGCCAACTTCGTCGCGCTGCTCGCCACCGCGATCGGCAACACCGCGCTCAACCGGCGGCTCACGTTCGCCGTGCGGGGCGCCGACCAGGCGGTCAAGCACCAGGTGCAGGGGCTGCTGCTCTTCCTGCTCGGGCTCGCCGTGACCTCGGGGTCGCTGGCCGCGCTGAACGCCGTCGCGCCGGGTCGCGGGCACGCCGTGGAGCTGGCGGTACTGGTGGCAGCCAATCTCGCCGCGACGGTCCTGCGATTCGTGCTGATGCGGGTGTGGGTCTTCCGCCAGTACGATAGCGTCAAAAGCGGTGAAAGCGGGATTTCTTCATGAACTGCGCGACGGCGTCACGCCGCGCGCCGGTGGGCTGGTCCTCGCCGTGCTCGCCCTCCAGCTCGGCTTCGTCGCCAGCTACATCGGGGCCTTCCACGAGCCGACCCCGCACCGCATCCCCGTTGCCGTCACCGCCCCGGCGCCGGCCCTGAGCGGCCTGGTCACCCAGCTCAACGAGCTGCCCGGCGTGCCGCTCGACGCGCGGGCCGTGCCGACCGAGGAGTCGGCGCGGCGGATGATCGACCGCCGCGAGGTCTACGGGGCGTTCGTCGTCTCGGCCGACGACGCGACCGACCGGCTGATCATCGCCAGCGGCGCGGGTGCCAGCGTCGGGCAGGCGCTGGTCCAGATCTTCACGCCGATCGAGGACCAGCAGGAGCGGGCGTTCACGACCGAGGACACGAAGCCGGCCCTGCTCGGCGACGCCCGCGGGCTCTGCGGGTTCTACCTCGCGCTCGGCTGGATGGTCGGCGGCTACCTGGTCGCCGTCGCGCTGGGGGCCAGCAAGGGGGCGCGGCCGGCCAACCCGCACCGGGCGGCGATCCGGCTGGGGGCGCTCCTACTGTACAGCGTGCTCTCCGGCCTCGGCGGCGCACTCATCGCCGGCAGCCTGTTCGGCGCGGTCGGTGACCACCTGGCCCAGCTGTGGTGGTTCGGCGCCCTGCTGGTGTTCGCCGCCGGCAGCTTCGCGATGGCGCTGCAGGCCGCGTTCGGCTTCGTCGGCACCGGGCTCGCGGTCCTGCTGTTCGTCGTGCTGGGCAACCCGAGCGCGGGCGGCGCGTACCCGGCGCCGCTGCTGCCGCCCTTCTGGCGGGCGATCGGGCCGTGGCTGCCGCCGGGGCTCGGCACCGACGCGATCCGCGGCATCGTGTACTTCGACGGCGTCGGCGTCGGCCGCTCGGCGCTGGTGCTCGGCGGCTACGCGCTGGTGGGCGTCGCCGCGACGCTGGTGGTGGCCCGGATCGCCCAGCCGCAGCGGGTCGTCATCCCGCCCAGCCGAAGTCTGGTGCCCGTCGCCCGCTGAACGCGGCGATCCCCTCGGCCAGCTCCTTCTCGTCCTGCGCGGGTGCCGCGCGCCCGGCCAGGACCGCCTTCGCGGCGTGGACGGTCAGCTGCGAGCGCCGAGCGATGGTCGCGGCGACCTCGTCGGCATCCCGGAGCCCGTCGATCAGGCCGAACGCGAGGGCCGTCGGCGCGTCGATCAGCTCCGCGGTGTAGAGCAGCAGCTTGGCCCGCGCCGGCCCGACCAGGGCGGCCAGCCGGCGGGTGGTCGACGGCGGGTAGACGATGCCGAGCTTGGCCGGCGTCACCCCGAACCGGCTGTCGGCGGTCGCGAACCGCAGGTCGCAGGCGACCGCGAGCTGGCAGCCGCCGCCCACGCAGAAGCCCTCGATCTTGGCGATCGCCGGCTTCGGGAAGTCGGCGAGCGCGAGCTCGGCCCGCGCGGCCAGGCTGTCGTCGCCGTCCCGGGCGATCAGGGCCGCCTCGGTGATGTCGGCGCCGGCGCAGAACGTGCCGCCCGCCCCGGCGAGGACCACGACCTTCACCGAAGGGTCGTCGCGCAGGCCGTCGAGCAGCGGCGGCAGGGCCCGCCACATGTCGGCGGTCATCGCGTTGCGCTTGGCCGGGTTGGTGATCACGATCGTGGCCACCGGGCCCGCCTGTTCGAGGACCAGGCTCACCATTCGTGGACGGGGACGTTCGAGTGCATCCTCGGAAGGTACTCCTGCAGCAGCTTGCGCATCGTGTCGTCCCGGCCCACCGGGCCCGCGCCCTCGATCGCGTGGACGGTCTCGACCTGCCAGGCGGCGCCGTTGCGGTGGGCCAGGCAGCGCTGCTCGATGATGCCGAGCAGCCGGTCGCGGTGCGCCGGGGCGACGCCCCAGCCGTCCAGCCCCTCGTGGGCGAGCGGCAGCAGCCGGCGCAGCACCAGCTCGGTCACCGGCACCGAGCCGAGGCCGGGCCAGAACAGCACGGCGTCGATGCCGTGCCGGGCGGCCGTGTGGAAGTTCTCCTCGGCGACCCCGTACGACATCTGCGTCCAGACCGGCCGGTCCTGCTCGGCGAGGCGGTGGACGAGCCCGAAGTAGAAGGCGGCGTTGGCCATGCTGTCGACGACCGTCGGGCCGGCCGGCAGGACCCGGTTCTCCACGCGCACGTGCGGGCGCCCGTCGACCACGTCGTAGATGGGCCGGTTCCACCGGTAGACGGTGCCGTTGTGCAGCCGCAGCTCGCCGAGCCGCGGCACCTCGCCCGCGTCCAGGGCGGCGATCGGGTCCTCGTCCTCGCAGATCGGCAGGAGGGCGGGGAAGTACCGCACGTTCTCCTCGAACAGGTCGAAGATGCTGGTGATCCAGCGCTCGCCGAACCAGACCCGCGGCCGGACGCCCTGCGACTTCAGCTCCTCGGCGCGGGTGTCGGTGGCCTGCTCGAACAGCGGGATGCGGGTCTCCCGCCACAGCTCCCGGCCGAACAGGAAGGGCGCGTTGGCGCCGAGCGCGACCTGCGCGGCGGCGACGGCCTGGGCCGCGTTCCAGTGCGCCGCGAACTGCTGCGGCGCCACCTGCAGATGGAACTGCACCGAGGTGCAGGCGGCCTCGGGCGCGATGGAGTCACACCGCACGTGCAGTCGCTCGACCCCGTCGATGGCGATGAGCAGGTCCTCGCCGCGCGCCGTGAAGATCTGTTCGTTCAGCAGCGCGTACCGCGGGTTGGCGCTCAGCACGTCGGGCGTGAGCTGGTCGCGACGCAGGGTCGGCAGGATCCCGATCATCGCCAGCCGGGTGTCCACGCTCGCGGCGTGCTCCTCGGCGGCGTTGAGGCTCTCCCGCACCTGGGCCTCGAACCTGGCCAGGCCGTCCTGCTGGAGCTGCTGCGGCGGCACGTTGATCTCGATGTTGAACTGCCCCAGCTCGGTCACGAACGCCGGGTCGGCCAGCGCGTCGAGCACCCGCTGGTTGCGCAGCGCCGGGTCGTAGTCCTCGTCGACGAGGTTCAGCTCGATCTCCAGGCCGCTCATCCCGCGCCCGTCCTCGAACGGGGAGTCGGCGAGCATCCGCGCGAAGGCGTCGAGACATTGGCGCACCTTGTCCCGGTACCGCATGCGGTCCTCGCGGCTGAACTCGCGCGTCTCGACGTCCTTGCCCATGGGATGCCACCTCCACACGGTGCCGTCCACATGGCATACCACGCCGGGGGCGTTTTTACTCCCACCGTTCCGTGAGCACCTGCTCAGCTGACGTGTGGCTGCAGCCCCAGGTGCCGCAGCGCGGCCTCGGCGGTCGGCTTGTGCGGCAGCCGCCCCACGTACCGCTGCCAGGCCCGGCGGTCGTCGGCCCAGGCCTGGAGGTAGTCGACACACAGCTCGGGACTGATCCGCAGGCTGCGCCCGAGCGCGCCCTTGAGCGCGACGACCATCCGCTCCCGCTCGTTCTCGCTGGCGACCGCCGCCCGCGGGATGTTGTCCAGCACGTGCTGGATGAAGTCCCGGCGGATCTGCAGGTAGGTCTTCCAGTAGGGGATGTCGGCCGCCTCGATGTCCTTGTCGTCGTCGAGCAGGGCGTAGACGCCCTCGGCGAGCGTGTCGCCAAGCTCCTCCCCGCGGGCCCGGTCGGCGTTGCGGAACGGGTCGTACTCCTTCTGGTCGACCTTGCCGACCATCGCCACCGGGTCGAGCCGGCGGCCGTTGAGCAGGAAGAACCAGTCCTCGTTGTAGATGCTCGGGAAGAACGACCGGGCCGCGCGCACCTGCACGACCAGGGCGCCGCCGCCGATGAACGTGCCCTGGGGGCCGCCGACCTTGCGGTACGCGTGGCAGACCACCGAGTTGTCCGGGAAGCCGTAGTTGAGCAGGCCGACCGCGGTGTGGGTCTCGGCCAGGGCGGCGGCGTCCTGGATGTCCCGGGCGTTCTCGACCCGGATGTCGTCGTCGAGGAACAGCACGAACCGCCAGCCCACCATCCGGGCCAGGGCGAGGCCGACGTTGCGCTTCAGGCTGGTGTCGGTCTTGCGGTCGAACAGGCCCCGCTCGGCGTCCCGCAGCAGCCCCGAGGTGTGGAAGTCGGGCAGGCGCGGCGCCTCCGAGCCGCCGACGTCGACGGCCACGGCCCGCACCCCGAACTCGTCCGCGAGCTCGCAGGAGCGCACCGCGTCGGCCCACCCGCTGCACAGCACGACGAGCTGGCTGTTGAGCTCCTTGGCCAGCTTCGCGGCGTCGCGCAGGTACGAGTACGGCCGGGCGGTCGGCACGATGACCGCGTTGACCCCGGCCGATCGGGTCGACCGGCTCCGGACCGTGCTCAGGAGCCGGGTGTGCGACCCGTGGTGCCGGCCGGTCGGGTGTCTGCCGGTCGTCACTCCCCCGACCCTGGCCATTCGTGCAGCCTGGTCTCGGGGACAGTCCAATCTGGCGTCAAGACTTCCCCTCTGACGATCTGGACCGACGTGAGGATGCTGAACGTATCGCGGTCCGCGAACCGGCTTGCGAGGTACCCACCGTTGCGGTCCCTGAACCTCTCATCGGTCAACGACCGGACGGCGCCGTAGGTCCCGCGGCCGAACATGCCGTTGAAGATCGTCACGGTGCGGAGCCGGTTGTACGGGTTGGGCGCCCGGTAGAAGTGCGCGACGTCCTCGACGAGCTCGCTGCCGATGAGCCGCGGCGCGAAGGTGACCGTGTCGCCGTCGTGCCGCACCTGGAACGCGGCGGCGGTCTCGTCGTCACCCAGGCGGCCGACCTGGGTCACCGGCACGTCCAGCCGGTCGAGCAGGCTGCGGGTCAGGAAGTTCCAGTCGACGCCGCCCAGCAGGACGAGGTGCGTGGTGAGGTCGTCGCCGGTCAGGCTGTCGTCGGCCCGGATCACCACCTGGCTCAGCGGGTTGGCCGCCCGGATGTGCCCCTGCAGCTCGAGCAGGGTGTCGAGGTCGGCCAGCGTGTATGCCTCGGTGTAGTCCGGCTCGCTCGGGTCGGTGTAGGGCATGCCCTTGCGCATGTCGCGCGGCAGCCGCGCGCAGACGATGGTGACCGGCCGGCCGTCGGCGAAGTACAGCGGGCCGCTGTGCAGCCGACGCAGCTCCTCCGACACCGGCCCGGCCGCCTGGGCTGTGCCGTGGTTGCCGTTGGCGGCGTCGCGCAGCGCGAGCAGCTCCTCCTCCAGCTCCCGCCGGCGCGCCCGCTCGTCGGCGTCGAGCTCGTCCTCGTCGAGCATCCGCACCCGACCATTCGACACCGAACGATCCGTGCAGAACAAGCGCGCGTAGGCGTTGATGCGAATGGCCGGCGGGAGGTCCGG
The DNA here is from genome assembly GCF_014647515.1 of Dactylosporangium sucinum. GTDB lineage: Bacteria > Actinomycetota > Actinomycetes > Mycobacteriales > Micromonosporaceae > Dactylosporangium > Dactylosporangium sucinum. Next base: position 23,784 of record NZ_BMPI01000006.1, read on the forward strand.
CTTGCCGGCCGTCTCCCACGACGAGATGAGCGGCGGGCTCACCCCGAGCGCTTTCGCCAATTGACTCTGGGTCAGCGCTCCGTCGATGCGCAGCGACTTCAGCCGATGCGCCAAAAGAGCTTTCGATTCCTCCGGGGACGACACGGTGAATTCCTTCGGTACGAGGCCTACTTCAGGAGTCGACTGAACAATGCTGACGACAGCAGCCGAGAGCCGAAGCGCGACAATCACGGCGGATGCCTGGTCAGGATGGTCTTCGCCAGAACTGAACGATCGTAAAGTGTGCGGCGTCGATGCGTTGCTTCAGCAAGTGCTGAAGCCTAACCTGACTTGTACCGAAGGCTCGATCGCCACGTCGGACAGTTTCAGCCACTGCCTGACGTTACCTGAAGACGGAGGTGAGTGTAGCAAGCGGACACCACAAAAGCCACCGGCTGTCGACGGTTCGACACCGCACTGATGCCTGCTGAATTGCGTGGGCACGGGCCGATTCACGCTGCCCGAAGAACAAGCAGTGCCCCGAGATGCGACCTCGAAGCACTGCGGCAATGATCCCGACCGCTGCAAGGGACCGGACCATGCTGTCTTCAACATTAACCGCGCCGGACGCCGCCGGAAACCCCGTCCTGGGTTCGCCGACCGTCATCACCATCGTCATCGTGCTGGTCGTGGCACTGCTGCTGCGCCGCTCCCTCCGCGTGCTGGCCAGGACGTTCGCCGACGTCATGGGCATGGTGAAGGTCATGGCGAACCTGGCCATGACCGCCCTGCTCCTGGTCGGCGTGCTGGGCCTGATCGCCGTCTGGGCGTTCGTCTCCGCAACCGGCGCCTGAGGGCGCCCCGATGACACCGCACGCCGGACCGGTGGAGGGGACGGGCCGGCGCTGCGGGGCTCGGGCGGGAGGGTGGTCCACCGTCCCGCCCGAGCGCACGCATCGACCGCGCTGGACCAGAGAGGGCAATATTGCTCAGTGTCGTCAGATCATCTGAAGGTCCGCCCCGTGAGCGAGCAGGAGCTCGCCCACGTGGCCGCCAGGCTCGGTGAGGGCGCCTTCCTCACCGATCGGCTGGCGCGACAATCCGAGGACAAAGGCGTCCTCCTGGTGGCATGGCTGGGCGGCGACCCCGTCGGCTGTGTCTACGTGTGGCTGGAGGACGCCGAAGAGGATGACCTGCAGAAGCATCTGCCGGGTGTACCGCTGCTCAACCGCCTCCGGGTGCTGGAGCCGTGGCGCAACCGAACCTTCGGCACCATGCTCATCCTGGAAGCCGAGCGCGTCGCCCGGGAACACGGCCGCGATCAGCTCGCGCTCGGCATCGCGCTCGACAACGAGGGTGCCGAGCGGCTGTACCGCCGGCTGGGCTACGAGGAGTGGGAGCACGGGCTGCTCGACACCTACTACGTCGTCTTCAAGGACGGCAACGAGGTCCGCGAGCCGGAACGCTGCCGGATCATGGTGAAGAACCTGCGGCTCACACCGTGAGGAGCTGGCGAACCGCGGGGTCCTGCAGGTCCTCGCGGTCGCCGCTGCGGACGACCTCGCCGGCGTCCATGATGACCAGCGTGCGGGCCATCGCCAGCTGCTGTTGCTGGCCGCCGGACAGGAAGCCGGCCCGGTTGCGCAGCAGCCCCGCAGCGCCGGGAAGACGTCCAGCGCCTCGCCGACCGACTCGCGGGTCGCCTTCGGCGAGGCACGTTGTTCTCTGGAAAACCCGCAAATGCGACGAATCCTCGCGTAGCGTCGAGCGCATGGCCGGGCGCTCCTTCCTCCTCAGGGTCGCCAACGTCAACCCGGCGAACGTGCTGACCCACACCGATCGGGCCCTGTACCGCTCGATCGGGATCTTCATCCTGCTGTACGGCGGGTACGCGATCGTCGGTGCCGCGTCCTTCGTCGACGCGTCGAGCAACTACACCCACCCCTGGTGGCAGTGGCTGGTCGGCCCGCCGGTGGCGGCCGCCGTCATCGCCTACGACCGGGCCGTGGTGGGGCGGGTGGCGGTGAACTACGAGCACCTGGAGTCCGCCGACCCGCACCGGCTGCTGCGGCGCCGCACGGCCGGCCTCTACACGGGGCGCATGGTGCTCGCCCTGCTGTTCGCGATCGTGATCACCGAGCCGCTGATGCTCGCCCGCTACAAGGGCGAGATCGACGCGTACCTCGGCACGGTGCACAACCGGGAGCTCGCCCGCCTGGAGCAGAGCGGCGCGATCGCGGCCTTCCAGCGCCAGATCGACGGCCTGCGGGCCCAGGACGCGGCCGACGACGCCGCGGTGGCCGACCTGCACCGGCTCGCCGAGTCGAAGCGGTCGGCGGCCACCTCGGCCTACAACCAGGCGCTCGAGGACTCCCGGGCCGCGGGCGTGAGCCGCCGCGCGGGCTGCCCGCCGGGCGGCTTCTGCGACGCGCTGGTCCAGCAGTCACGCTCCCTGAACGCCGAGGCGACCCGCCTGGACCAGGAGGCGTCGACGGTGCGGCAGGCCCAGGAGCCGGCCCGCCAGTCCCGCGCCACCCAGTTCGCCGCCCTGAACGAGCAGATCGAGGCGCAGCGGACGAGCAACCGGACCACGGTCGAGTCGGCGGCCGGCTTCGGCGCCCGCACGGCCGCGATGTGGGAGCTGGTGCAGCGCGACTTCTGGGGCTTCGGCTTCTTCTACCTGGGCGTGGCCGCGCTGCTGGTGTGCCTGGACTGCGCCGCGGTGTGGCTGAAGCTGGTCTCGCACGGCAACGGCTACGAGCGCGCGGAGGCCCGCGACGCCCGCCGGCGCGAGCTGTCCGAGCTGCGCCGCCACCAGCAGGAGCTGCGCGTGACCGAGGCGGCGACGGACGTGGCCGACGCCGGCCTGGACACGGTGGTGCGGGAGCAGCGCCTGCTGGACGCGGCGGTGTCGCAGGCGACGACCCGCCTGCTGGCCGAGCTGGAGGAGCAGACCCGCACGGCCCTGACCCCCACCCGGTAACCCACACCCCCCTTCCGCGTCGATCTTGCAGTAATGGTGCCCGGATGCTCCGGGATTACCCGGGTTTGTCAGGCACCACAAGTGCAAGATCGACGCGGTGGCCGGGGCGCGCGGCACGGGTCGGGCGGCGCGACGCGGAGGCGTGCAGCGGCGCGGGGAACCGTGCGAATGGGGAGGAAGTGGGCGCGCCGCATGGGCCGTTCGTCCCGAACTTGGCGGATCGCTTGGCTTCCGGGTGGCAGGCCTGGGCAGACTGGGCGCGTGCGTCACCGCCTGCCCCGCCGCTCGCCGGTGCTGCCCATCGTGATCGGGATCGTGCTCGCCATCGTGGCCGGGGTCGGTGCCCTGCGCGCGGTCTGGGTCAGCAGCAGCGCGCCCGCCGCCGACGCCGGGGCGCCGCGGGACGCGCGGGTCGCGGAGCGGGCCGACCGGGGCGAGCACGCCGGGCGCGGCGACGCGCGGTGCGACGGCAAGCCGCTGAGCGCGCCGCGGGAGCTGCGCGGGATCTGGATCACCACGGTCGAGAACATCGACTGGCCCAGCACGCCCGGGCTGCCGGACGAGCAGATCAAGGCCGAGTACCGGGGGTGGCTCGACCTCGCCCAGCAGCGCAACCTCAACGCGGTGTTCGTGCACGTGCGGCCCAGCGGCGACGCGCTCTGGCCGTCGAAGTACGCGCCGTGGTCGGAGTGGATCACCGGGGTACGCGGGAAGGCGCCCGGCTTCGATCTCATGCAGTGGATGATCGACGAGACGCACGCGCGGAACCTGGAGTTCCACGCCTGGTTCAACCCGTACCGGGGCAGCCAGCCGGGGCCGAACGGCGCCGGGCCCGACATCGAGGCGCTCGCGCCGGACCACCCGCTGCGCAAGCACCCGGAGTGGGCGGTCGTGTACCCGGCCAAGGGCACCACCGGCAGCCGGCTGCACTTCAACCCGGGCATCCCCGAGGCGCGCAAGTTCGTCGAGGACTCGATGCTGGAGGCGGTGGAGCGGTACGACGTCGACGGCGTGCACTTCGACGACTTCTTCTACCAGTACCCGGTCGGCAAGCAGGACTATCCCGACCAGGCGGCGTACCAGCAGTACGGCGGCGGGAAATCGAAGGCCGACTGGCGCCGCGACAACGTCAACAAGCTCGTCGAGGAGATGAGCGTCCGCATCCGCCAGCTGAAGCCGTGGGTGAAGTTCGGCATCAGCCCGTTCGGGATCTGGCGCAACGCGACGACCGACCCGCAGGGCTCCCCCACCCGCGGGCTGCAGAGCTACGACGAGATCTACGCCGACACGCGCCTGTGGGTGCAGCGGCAGTGGCTCGACTACATCGTCCCCCAGCTGTACTGGAACATCGGCTTCGACGTCGCCGACTACGCGAAGCTGCTGCCCTGGTGGGTGAACGTCGTCAAGGACACGAGGGTGCAGTTGTACATCGGGCAGGCCGACTACCGCGTCGGCCAGTCGGGCGTCTGGTCGGACCCGGCCGAGCTCGACCGCCAGCTGGCTCTCAACCGCACGTATCCGCAGGTCACCGGCAGCGTCCACTTCAGCGCCAAGAGCATGCGCAGCGACGCGCTCGGCTCGGTGTCGCGGTACGCCGCCCGCTTCTACGGCACGCCCGCGCTGCCGCCGGTGATGGACTGGCTGCCCGAGCACGTGCCGGCCGGGCCGACCGTGCGGGCGAGCCGCGACGGCGACCAGGTGAAGCTGAGCTGGAAGAGCAAGGGGACCTCGGTCGCCGTCTACCGGGTCGACGGGGACAAGGCCGGCCTGGTCGCCACGAGGCGCGGCGGCGACGGCGAGTGGACCGGCCCGGCGGGGACGTACTGCGTGACCGCCCTGGACCGCTCGTGGAATGAAAGCGAGCCGATCGCGGCATAGCAACCCCGGCCGGGTGAGCCTCGCTCATCCGCCGCTTGTCGATGCTTCCCCCCATGACCAGCTTCATCTCGGACCAGGACTTCACCACGCCCGCGCACATCCGCGTGACGCTGGACGACGTCAAGCACGAGGACCGGGGGCGGGAGCCACGGCGCGGGCAGCCCGGTTCGGCGGCGCCCTTCCACAGCATGGTCCTGCTGGCGGCCGTGTGGCTGGTCGTCTCCGCGGTGCCGATCGGATACCTCGGCGCGGGCCGCTACGACGTCTTCTGGAGCGACGCGGTCGTGGGCATCACCATCGCGATCATCACCACGATCCGGCTGCTGCACCCCCTGGCGCCGTTCGCCTGGGTGATCGGCGGGCTGGCCGGGTGGCTGCTGGCGGCGCCGCTCGTCCTGCAGTACGGCTGGTCGGCCGCGACCGCCAACGACCTCATCGTCGGCGTGCTGATCCTGGCCTGCACGCTGCTGGGCGCCGCGGACTGAGCGCACGACGAGGCGGGGCCGCCCCGCTTGGCCCGGGGCGGCCCCACCCTTTTTCCGTCACTCAGGTCAGCGGTCGAAGGCGTCCTTGATGTTGCGCCCGGCGTCCTTCACGTGGTCGCCGGCCTGCTTGGCCTGCGCGGCGGAGCGCTCGGCAGCACCCTCGGCCTGCGTGCGCTCGTTGTCGGTGGCGTCGCCGTACTTCTCCTTGGCGGCACCCTTGAGCTCTTCGGCCTTGTGCTCGACCTTGTCCGTGAAGCCCATCGCTGATCCTTCCCACGTCTCCGGTCTTTGCCGTACTACACATATCGTTGCCCGCCGCGGCGGCGGCGCAAACGCGCGCGGTGCGCCAGGGTTGTCACACCGGTCACGGCGAACGACACCGCCACCCCCAGCAGCGCGGCCACCACGGGGTGGGTGAAGAAGTGCCCGCCGAGGTAGCCGAGGCCGACCATGTAGCAGCTCCACAGCGCGGCGCCGACCAGCAGCGCCGGCACGAACCGCTGGCGGGGGAACCGGGCGTAGCCGGTGGCCAGCGCGACCGCGGTGCGCCCGAGCGGCACGAACCGGCCGGCGGCGACCAGCGCGCTGCCCCGCCGCTCGAGCAGCCGGGTGATCCGGCCCCGGTGCTCGCGGTGCACCCAGCGGTCGAGCAGGCGGTGGCCGCCGCGCCGGGCCGCCTCGTGCGTGAGCAGGTCCCCGGCCGCGACCGCCGTCATCGCGGCGGCCAGCACGATCGGGAGCTCGAGGTGACCGTCGGCGGCGAGCGCCCCGCCGGCGATGAGGCTGGTCTCGGCGGGCACGACGGGCAGCAGGCAGTCGACCACGAGCAGCGCGAAGATCAGTACGTATGCCCAGCCGGCCAGCGATTCCATGCCCTCCACCGTGCCCGTCCCACCCCACCGGGCGCAGCGGTGCCAACGTGTCGATTGCCGGTGGGGTTTCCCCTACCGAGGGATGCCCAGTAGGGCCCGTGCCGAAGCCTCACCTCGGCAAGGTGTACTCCAGGTTCACGTGCTGCCCGGCCCGGCTCTCCTCGACGAGCCGCAGCGGGACGCGGTCGACGGCCTCGTACAGCCGGACGCCCCCGCCGAGCAGGATCGGCGCGACGTGCACGACGAGCCGGTCGACCAGCCCCGCCGCGACGCAGGTGCGGGCCAGGCCGGCCCCGATGAGCAGCAGGTCACGCCCGCCGGCCGCGGCCAGCGCGGTGCCGACCGCCGTCTTCAGGTCGCCGCTGAGGTAGGGGCCGCCGGGCTCGGGCCGGTGGGTCATCACGAAGACCGGGCCGTCGAACCGGCCGCCGTACACCGCGCCCGCGCCGTCCCGGTCGCGCGGCCCGTCGACCAGGTCCCAGGTGTTGCGCCCGCAGAGCACGGCGCCGACCGAGGCGATGACTTCGGGCACCACCGGGTTCTCGGCGTCGTCGTGGGGCATCCAGTCCATCTCGTGCCTGGGGCCCGCGATGAAGCCGTCGAGGGACATCGTCACGTGCCAGAGCACCCGTTGTGTCGTCATGCCGAGGTTGACGATTCGGTACCGCCGAAGTCATCGGTCCTCGCGAAGAAGTCGAACACGTCGGGGTCGTGGAACGCGGTGGTCTCGACGATCAGGCCCGCCTCGACCGTGAGCAGGGAGAGTGCGAAGGGCCGGAACTCGGTGTCGCCGGGCGCCCGGACCAGCGAGTACACCGCCGGTTGCCGGTTGGCGCGGGTGAGCCCGGTGCGCAGCTCGCCGAGGAAGGGCAGGCTCTGCCGGAGAGCTTGGACGATGGCCGATTTCCCTCGGTACCACATGGGCAGCGGCGGCATCGTGGCGCGCGCGTGGTCGGCCAGGAGCCTGGCCATGCCGTCGACGTCGGCCCGCTGGTAGGCCTCGGCGAAGCGGCGGGCCACCTCCTGCTCGTCCGGGCCGGGCCGGGTCCGGTCGTCGCGTCGCTCGCGCATGGTCGCCCGGGCCCGCTGGAGGGCGCTGTTCGCGGCGGCGACGCTGATGCCGAGCAGCTCGGCGGTCTGGCTGGCCGGCCAGCCGAGCACGTCGCGGACGATGAGCACGGCCCGCTGCCGGGCCGGCAGGTGCTGGAGGGTGGCGACGAACGCGAGCTCGATGGTCTCCTTAGCGACGAACGCCGCCTCGGGCGACTCGTCGAGCAGGCGGTCGGGCACGGGCTCCAGCCAGGCGACGTCGGTGCGCGGCGGGAGGCTGAGCGAGGGGTCGGCGGGCGGCCCGAGGTCGACGGGCAGGATGCGCCGCTGCCCGCTCTTGCGCGCGTCGAGGCAGGCGTTGGTGGCGATCTTGTAGAGCCAGGTCCGCACGGACGAGCGCCCGTCGAAGGCGTCCCGGCCGCGCCAGGCCTTGAGGAACGTCTCCTGCACCAGGTCCTCGGCCTCGTGCCAGGATCCGAGCAGGCGGTAGCAGTGGACCTCCAGCTCCCGCCGGTGCTGCTCCAGCTCCGCGCCGTTCACCGCTGCGCTCCCGCCTCTCGCGCTCCCCGCGCTCCGGCTCTTCCGGCCGCTGCGCTCCCTCGCCGCCGCTGCGCTCCCCACTGCGGCGCGGCTCGCTTTGCCGGGGCCGCCCCTGCCTTGCCCCTCGCCGTGATCGCTCCGCGCGGGCGTGGGATGTTAAGGCCATGTGGGCGGAGTATCGCAAGCGCGTGATCCTGGAGGATGACGCGATCCTCGTGCTGGACAAGCCGGTCGGCGTCTCGGTGATGGGCGAGCGCCACGAGTCCGACCTGGTGCGGATGGCGGAGGAGGCGGGCGAGCGGCTCTTCCCCGTGCACCGCATCGACAAGGTCACCTCCGGCGTGGTGCTCTTCGCCAAGGATCTCGCGGTGCACGGCGGGCTGACCCGGCAGTTCAACAAGCGGACGGTCGACAAGGCCTACCTCGCGATCACCCGCCCCGGTGGGCTGCCGCCGGAAGGGCGGATCGACCTGCCGCTCAGCGTCGGCCGGAAGAACCGGGTGCGCATCGCCGCGCCTCGCGAGAGCATCGTCGCCGACCTTACCGCCGGCACCTGGACCGTGCCCGCCGCCGAGGTGTTCGACCAGGTGCCGACGTATCCGTCCGTCACCACCTTCGCCGTCCGCGAGCAGACGTCGTCGACGGCGCTGCTGGAGGCCCACCCGCTGACCGGGCGGCGGCACCAGATCCGGGTGCACCTGGCCTGGATCGGCCACCCGATCGTGGGCGACCCGCTGTTCGACAAGCACGCGACGGGCCGGACGTTCCTGCACTCGTGGCGGCTGGCGTTCGACCTCGGCGACCGGCGGGTCACCGTCGAGGCGCCGCCTGACTCGTCGTTCCTGGCGCCGATCGAGGAAGGTAACTAGTCTGACGTCCATGACTCCTTACAAGCTCGATGCTCGCGCGTGGCAGGAGAGCTGGGACCGCCAGCAGGAGGCGTACCTGCCGGATCGCGAGCACCGCTTCACCGCGATGCTCGACGTCGTGGACGCGGTCGCCGCCGACGGGCCGCTGCGCCTGCTCGACCTGGCCGGCGGGACCGGCTCGATCAGCCTGCGGGCATTGGCCCGCTTCGAAGACGCCGAGGTGACGCTCCTCGATCTCGACCCGGCGCTGCTGGCAATCGCCGCGGCGTCGCTCGGCTCGCGGGTCACCGTCGTGACCGCCGACCTGCGCTCGCCCGGGTGGGTCGGGCAGCTGCCGCACCGCTCGTACGACGCCGTCCTCACCGCCACCGCCCTGCACTGGCTGGCCCCGGAGCGGCTGACGGCCCTCTACTCGGAGCTGCCCGGAATCCTGCGCCCCGGCGGCGTGTTCGTGAACGCCGACCACATGCCGGACGCGGCGCTGCCGGCGCTGAGCCGGCGGCTGATCGAGCGGGCCGACGCGCGGCGCGAGGCGCGGTACGCGGCGGGCGCGGTCCTGCCGTGGCGGGCCTGGTGGGACCGGGCGGCGACCGACCCGCTGCTCGCGCCGCTGGTCGAGGAGCGGAACCAGATCTACCCGAAGTCGCACTCGAGCACCGAGTGGACCCCGCCGGCCGCGTGGCACCTGGACGCCCTGGCCGCGGCCGGGTTCACGGAGACCGGCATCGTGTGGCGGGGCGGCGCCGACGCCGCCGTGGCGGGCGTTCGCTGACGCCTTTCCTAGAGCCAGCTCCACCATCGGGGTAGGGCAGGCCCTACCTCAAAGACTCTACTCAGCGGGCTGGGGCGCGCCGGGTCGATTCCATAGCGTCTTGTCCATGACCGAGACGCTGACCCGCACTCGCGTCCCAGCGCCGCCGACCCGCCGGTTCGGCTGGCCCGCGACGCTCGCGCTGCACCTGCTGCCGGCCGCGGCCACGTTCGCCGCCGCCATGGCACTCGGCCCCGTCATGCGCTCGCTGGACCTGCCACCGCAGTTCGCCCTGACGCTCGCGTTCGCGTTCGTGCTCACCCCGACCGAGCTGGCCATCCTGTTCCGCGTGACGGGCGCCCGCTCGCTGTGCGACCTGATGCGGTCGCTGCCCTTCCAGCGCCGGCTCCCGGCCCGCCTCTACGCGATCACGATCCCCAGCCTGATCGCCGTCGCGGTCGGCCTGGTCATCCTGCTGGAGCCGCTGGAGCGGGCGATCCGGTCGGTCTACCCGTCGGACTGGTTACTCCCCGACGACTCGACCGCGTTCCCGACCGCCACCCTGGTCGCGACGCTCCTGTTCACGCTGCTGGTCGACGGCCTGGTCAACCCGGCGGTCGAGGAGCTGTATTTCCGCGCCTTCCTCCTCCCCCGTCTCCCCGTCCACGGCGCGCTGGCCGTGGTGACGTCGGCGGCGCTGTTCGCGGCGCAGCACTACTGGCAGCCGGAGAAGTTCCTGTTCATCTTCCTGGCCCAGCTCCTCCTGACGGCGCTGATGCTCCGCCTCAACAGCATCCGGATGAGCATCGCGGCCCACTGCGCGACCAACTCCCTGGCCATCCTGCTCTCGCTGGCGACGGTCCTCGCCTGACCGCGGTTGGGCCCGACCGGGGGGCGGGCCCAACCAGGGACCATCTGGTTGCCGGGGCAGCCGGATCGTTCCCACGATCATGAAGGGTCAGCGGGCCAGCTGGAGGAGGTCGTCGACGGTCCACTGGTCGTAGGCGTGCTCGCCGTACCTGGACGCGCGCAGGGTGCCGTCGGGGTTGATCAGGAAGTCCGCCGGCAAGCCCCAGCGGCCGCCGGCCGGGGTCAGCGACGGTGCGCGGCCGCGGCCTCGGAGCAGCGACCACACGCTGCGGGCCACCGCCGCGGCGATGTGCGGCCAGACCCTCGGGTGCAGCAGGGAGCGGCGGGAGGACTCGACGCCGAACTCGCGGTACAACCGCTTCGTGGGATCCGGGATCACCGCGAACGGCAGGCCCGCCACGTGCTCGCGCAGGTCCGCCGCGCTGGAGTGGAAGACGACGACCTCGCGGATGCCCGCGGCCTCGATCTCGGCGTGGCGCTTGACGATCGAGCGGAGGTGGAGGTTGCAGACCGGGCAGCCGGCGAAGCGGCGGAACTGGAGGTGCACCAGGCGGGACGGGTCGGGGACGTGGACCTCGGCGCCGGAGACGTCCTGCAGCCGGCGTGACGACACGGAAAGCAACGCAAACCCCCGGGATCGTAAGCGTACAAGGTACACCTACCACGGTAAGCGTATGTCGTACGCTGTCAAGGCCATGCCGAGACCTCGTTCGCTGACTGCCGAGGGGATCGCCGCTGCCGCGCTGGCCGTCCTCGACCGCCACGGGACCGGCGGGCTCACCATGCGCGCCGTGGCCCAGGAGCTCGGGGTCAGCACGATGGGGCTCTACCGGTACGTCACGGACCGCGAGGAGCTCGAAGGGCTCGTCGTCGAGCTGGTGCTCGGCGCGGTCGACCCGGCGCCACCCGCGGACGGCACCTGGCAGGAGCGGATCGCGGCGCTGGTCGAGCGGGTGCGGGCGGCCGTCGGCGCGCATCCCGCCGTGGTACCGCTGACGATGACCCACCGTCACCGCTCGCCGGCGATCCTGCGCTGGTCGGAGTCCGTCGCCGGGCTGCTGACCGAGGCGGGCACCGACGACCGGCAGCGGGTGGTGGCGCTGCGGGGGCTGCTGGCGTACGTGATCGGGGCGATCCAGCTCGAGCACCTCGGCCCGCTGGCCGGCGCCGGCACGGTCGCGATCGCCGGCCTGGATCCGGCCGAGTTCCCGAACCTGCGCGCCACGGCGCAGGCGGCGCGACGCGTGCCCGCGGACGAGGAGTTCCGCGGCGGCCTGGCGCTGCTGCTGGCCGGAATCGGGCGCCGAGGAGCGGCCACATGAACGACCTGCGGGACGCCACCTGCGTCGCCTGCCCGGCGCAGCGGCTGGCGGTGGGGGCGTTCGACGTGAGCGACCGGCCGCGGGTCGAGAGCCGGTACGACCCGGACCTCGGCTACCGGGTCGACCGGGCGACGCGGACGCCGACCTGCGTGCACCCGTACCGGGTCGGCCTGCCGCCGGGCCGGTACGCGTCGGGCGAACCGCTGCCGGCCGACGGCGACCGGCGGCCGGCACCGACCGAGGAGGACCTCGTGCTGCCCGACGACGTCACGCTGCTCGAGGCGTGGTTGATCGCGGTGGTACGGCGGGCGCCGGCGCCCGAGCTCGCCCGGGCGCTGCGGGCGGCGGAGGAGCGGGCGGCCGCCCGGTTCGGAACTGCCGCGACCGTCGACGCCCTCCGCCGCGTGCTCGCCGGCTAAAGGCGGACCAGCGCCAGCGGGCGGTCGCCGCGCAGCACCGCCGGGTCCAGCCACTCGGGGATGCGGTCGAGCCCGACCTCGCGGATGAAGTTGCCCCAGGTGTACAGGGCGTAGGTGTCCAGATCCGACCTGGCCGATCAGCCTACGGCGATCACGAGTGCGGTCACGTTGTCCCGCCCGCCGGCGGCGAGCGCGTGGCCGACGAGGGCGCGCGCGTCGTCGAGCGGCGCAGGCCCGCGCAGCCGGGCACGCAGGTCGCCGGCGCCCGGCAGGTATCGCCAGAGGCCGTCGGTGCAGAGCAGGAGCGTGCCGGGCACGTGCGGGCGGTGGCTGTGCGCCTGCGGCCGCGGCGGCGGGGCGCCCGCGCCGAGCCACGCGGAGATCGTGTCCAGGTCGCCGGTGTCGTCGGCGGTGAGCGCCGTGCCGGGGCCGCTCGACGGCAGCCAGTACGCGCGGCTGTCGCCGACGCCCGTCGCCCAGATGCCCGCCGGCCCGGCGATGCCCGCCGCGTAGGTGCAGCCGGGTCCGTTCAGGGCGGCGACCGCTGCACCCGCCCGTACCGCCGAGTCCTCCAATGCCTCCTCGGGCAATGCCCCGGCGATCAGGCGGGCGGCCAGCCGTTCGGCGCCGCACGCCACCGCGACCTGGGCGGCACGCTCGGGGCGCGGGGTCATCGAGATGCCGTCGGCGACCACGCCGATCGTCCAGGGGCCGGCCGTCGTCAGGGCCATCGCGTCGGCGTTGACGCCGCGACGGAGGCCGCGGTCGGTGACCGCCGCGGCGCCGGTGATCGCGGTCTCGAGCCGGGCCCGGTGCAGCGGCTGGGCGTGGCCGCAGTCCCAGCAATAGCCGTCCGGTGCGACGGTCCCGCCGCACCGGACGCATGCCATGCGCGAAAACTACACCCCGTAGGTCTCGCAGCGGTTGCCCGCGTTGGTGTTGTTGCCCTTGCCGACGTAGGCGTCGTCGGTGCCGGCGCCGCAGTCGACGGTGTCGTTGCCGCTGCCGGTGCCGATCCGGTCGTTGCCGGCGCCGGCGGTGACGGTGTTGTTGCCGTTGCCCGCGTCGATGATGTCGTCACCCGCGCCGGTCACGATGGTGTCGTTGCCGGACGCGGTGGTGACGACGTTCGCGCCGTCGCCGGCGTTGATGACGTTGTTGCCGCCGCCGGCCGCGATCCGGTCGTTGCCGGCGCCGGCGGTGATGGTGTCGTTGCCCGACGCCGCGGTGATGACGTTGTCGCCGCCGCCCGCGTTGATCACGTTGTTGCCGCCGCCGGCGTCGATCCAGTCGCCGCCGTCGGCGGTGGTGATCGTGTCGTTGCCGGGGCCGGTGGTGATGCAGTCGGTGCCGCCCTTGCCGGCGACCACGTCGTTGCCGCCGCGGCCGAGGATCAGGTCGTTGCCCGCGGTACCGGAGAGCTGCTCGTTGCCGGTGCCACCGACGATGACGTTCTGGATCGCGATGCCGGCGCAGGCGTCGGCCGGCTGGCTCGCCGCGCGGATCGCCACCGGGCCGGACTGCTGGATGCCGGTGAGCGCATCGGTGTAGGTGACGGAGCCGCCCGCGCCGACCGTGATGAGGATCGGCGTCGACTTCACCGTGACGGTCACGACGGCGGGGCCGCCGGCGATGGTGGCGACCGCGTTCTTGACGTTGTACGTGCCCTCGGTGAGCGCGATCGTCGCGGTGCTGCCGTCGAGCTGGAACAGCGCCGGCTCGGTGCCCGCGCCGACGGTGACGGTCAACGCGGCGTCGACGTGGATCGTCCGGCCCTTGCGGTCGAGGATCCGGCCGCCGGTGAACGTGTTGTCGCCGGTGTCGACCGGGTCGTCGATGCCGTCGCCGTCCGAGTCGGGCACGGTGCACGGCAGCGTGCCGGCGCGCAGCGCGTGGCCCTCGTCGTTGGAGTCGTTGGCGTACACGACCGGCTTGCGGCCGGCGACGCACGCCGACTGCGGGGCGATGGCGAAGCCCTCGTTGTTGTAGTTGGGCATGCCGGCCGGGCGCTCGTAGAGGTTCGTGAGCGAGTAGCGGCCGGTTGCGTCGAGATCGAACGTCGCCGTGCGGCCCTGGCACGTGTCGTCGCAGACCACCCACAGGTGGGAGGTCTCCGGCTCGAACTGCAGGTCCATCACGCCCGGGAAGCCGCTGACGATGGTGGCGACCCGGGTGAACGCGCCGCCGGCCTGGTCGAGCGCGTAGCCGTAGACGGTGCCGTTGGCCTCGACGCCGACGAAGAAGATGCCGCCGCCGTGGTTGGGGTAGGTGGCCGGGTCGTACTTCGCGCCCGTGTGCTCGTCGACGAAGCCGCCGGCGGTCAGCACCGCGTCGGGCACGAACGTGATGCCCTCCAGCCCGAGGTTGGCGCCCACGACCGGCAGGTCGGCGGTGAGGTTCCACTCGGCGTTCGCGTTGAGGCTGGTCGCGCCCTCGACGACGGCGAAGCGCTCGATCGCCGGCCGGCTGACGCCGCTGTTGGCGTTGTTGCGCTCGGTCGACACGAACACGCCGTTGTCCGTCACCGTCACGCCCTCCGCGTCGAGGTCGCCGGTGCCGTCGCCGTAGTGCAGCGCCGCAGTGAGCGTCGGTGTCCACTTGGTGCCGTCGAAGGCGAGCCGGTACAGGGTGCCGGGGCCGTTCTTGACCGCCCACAGGGTGCTTCCCTGGAACGTCAGGCCGCTCATGTTGCCGCCGAAGACGTTCGCCTCGTCGACGGTCGTGATCTCGCTGCCGCCCGGCCAGGGCGAGGCGGGCGTCTGCCCGGGGCAGGCGTTGGCCGCGCCCTTGGTGGGGGCGGTCGTCGTGGTGAACTCGTTGCCGCAGCGGCCGTACGTGGTGGTCGCGTGCGCCGTCCAGGAGTACGAGTCGACGAGCGTGCCGTCCGGCTTGAACAGGCGCGCCGAGTCCGCGCTGCCGAGCCCGTACGCGGTCTCGACGTCGAACGCGGCGAAACCGCCCGCGGCGATCGTCGTTCCGGCCGGGATCGTGAACACGTGGGTGTCGTCGTTGTCCTTGAGCAGCCAGCCCGACACGTCGGCCGGGGTGGCGCCGGTGTTCGCCAGCTCGATCCAGTCGCCCGGCGTGCCGCCGTTGGACTCGACCTCGTTGATGCGGACCGGCGTCGAGCAGTCGTTCGCCGCGCCCTTGGTCGGCGAGGTCGTCGTGGTGAACGCGCCGCCGCAGCGGCCGTAGGTGGTGGCGGCGTGCGTGGTCCAGGAGTACGAGTCGACGAGCGTGACGCCGTCGGCCAGGAAGAGCCGGGCCGAGTCGGCGCCGCCCAGGCCGTACGACACCTCGACGTCCAGGGCGAGGTAGCCGCCGGCGGCGATCGTCGTTCCCGCCGGGATCGTGAAGACGTGGCTGTCGTCGTTGTCCTTGACGATCCAGCCGGACACGTCGACCGGCGCGCCACCGATGTTCACCAGCTCGACCCAGTCGCCGGGCGAGCCGCCGTTGGACTCGACCTCGTTGATCCGCACCGGGACCGAGCAGTCGTTCGCCGCGCCCTTGGTCGGCGAGGTCGTCGTGGTGAACCCACCGCCGCAGCGGCCGTAGGTGGTGGCGGCGTGCGTGGTCCAGGAGTACGAGTCGACGAGCGTGACGCCGTCGGGGCGGAAGAGCCGGGCCGAGTCGGCGCCGCCGAGGCCGTAGGCGACCTCGACGTCCAGCGCCAGGTAGCCGCCGACGGTGATCGTGGTCCCGGCCGGGATCGTGAAGACGTGACTGTCGTCGTTGTCCTTGAGGATCCAGCCGGACAGGTCGACGTCGGCCGCGCCGGTGTTCGCCAGCTCGACCCAGTCGCCCGGGGTGCCGCCGCTGGACTCGACCTCGTTGATCACGACGCCCGAGGCGTCCTCAGCCGCGGCGGGGGCGGCGGTGCCGAGCAGCGGCAGGGTGAGCGCGGCCAGGGCCGCGACGAGTAACCGTGGTGTGCGCACCCGCTGAGCGTCGGGCACACCGGCTACCGCGACGTGAACAGATCACGAACAGCGTGAATGTACCCCGAGGATATATACGCGAGGTATACGCTCAGGGTATGGTCGGCGCATGAGCGTCCCCTTGACCCTGCTCGGCCTGATCGAGCGCGAGCCCAGCCACGGCTACGACCTCAAGCGCGACTACGACACGTTCTTCAGCCGCGGCAAGCCGCTGCCGTTCGGGCAGGTCTACGCCACGCTGGGGCGGCTCGCGCGGGACGGGAAGGTCGTCATCGGCGACGTCGAGCCGGGGGTCGGGCCGGATCGCAAGCGGTATGTCATCACCGAGCTCGGGGCGACCGAGGTCGACGCCTGGCTGACCGAACCGGTCGAGGCCGAGCCCAACCTGCAGTCGGTGCTGTTCACCAAGGTGGTGCTGGCGCTGATGCTGGGCCGGCCCGCCGAGGAGTACCTCGACAGCCAGCGCGCCACCCACCTCAAGCGCATGCAGGAGCTCACGACGATCAAGCGCGGCGGCAACCTCGTCGACGCGCTGCTCGCCGACCACGGCCTGTTCCACCTGGAGGCCGACCTGCACTGGATCGACACCACGATCGCCCGGCTCGACGCACTCCGGAAGGTGGTCAAGCGATGATCGAGGCCCGCGAGGTCGTCCTGTCCTTCGGCGAGACCCCGGCCCTGCGCGGCGCGACCCTGTCGGTGGCGGCCGGCGAGATCGTCGCCGTCATGGGCCCGAGCGGCTCCGGCAAGTCGACGCTGCTGCACTGCCTGGCCGGCATCCTGGTCCCCGACTCCGGTGAGATCCACTTCGACGGCCGCCGGGTCGACACGCTCGACGAGACCGCGCGCAGCGTGCTGCGCCGCGACCGGTTCGGGTTCGTGTTCCAGTTCGGCCAGCTCGTCCCGGAGCTCACCGCGGAGGAGAACGTCGCGCTCCCGCTGCTGCTCGGCGGCGCGAAGCGGCCGGACGCGCTGCGCGAGGCCCGGCCCTGGTTCGAGCGGCTCGGCCTGGCCGGCCTGGAACGGCGCCGGTCCGGCGAGCTGTCCGGCGGGCAGGCCCAGCGGGTCGCGCTGGCCCGCGGCCTGGTCGCGAAGCCGGGCGTGCTGTTCGCCGACGAGCCGACCGGCGCGCTCGACTCGCTCACCGGCGAGCAGGTCATGGACCTTCTCGTCGCGTCCGCGCGCGAGCAGGGCACGACCGTCGTGCTCGTGACGCACGAGGCCCGCGTCGCCGCGTACGCCGACCGCCAGGTCATCGTCCGCGACGGCAAAGTGAACGCATTGGTGCACTCATGACGACGTTTGCTGTTCGTTTGGCCCTCGCCGGCGGGCGGGAGGCCGCGGCCCGGCTGGTCATCATCGCCGCCGCGGTCACGCTCGGGGTGGGCATGCTGCTGGCGACGCTCGCGGGCATGAACGCCGTCGGGGCGCAGAACCTCCGGTACGCCTGGCTGAACACCATGACCGCGCCCAGCTCCACGCAGGGCTCCGGCGCCGAGCTCTGGTGGCTGGCGCGCAAGGACTACTACCGCGGCGAGTCCATCGGCCGGATCGAGGTCGCCGGGCTGGCCGCGGATTCGCCGGTACCGCCGGGAATCCCCCACCTGCCCGCCGACGGCGAGTACTACGTCTCTCCCGCGCTGGCGAAGCTGCTCGACTCGGTGCCCGCCGCCGAACTCGGCGACCGCTTCCCCGGCCGGCGGGCCGGCATCATCGGCGACGCGGCGCTGCCCTCGCCCGACTCGCTCATCATCGTCATCGGCCGGCCGCCGGCGACGCTGGAGGAGCTCGGCGCGGTGAGGGTCAACCAGATCATGGCCACCGACCCGAGCGACTGCACCCGCTGCATCGTCGGCATCAACCAGGACGGCATGGCGCTCATCCTCTCGGTCGTGGCCGCCGCGCTGCTGTTCCCGGTGCTCATGTTCATCGGCACCGCGACCCGGCTGGCCGCCGCCCGCCGCGAGCAGCGGTTCGCCGCGATGCGCCTGATCGGCGCCACCCCGCGGCAGATCGCGCACATCTCGGCCGTGGAGTCGACGGTCGCCGCGCTCATCGGCACGGCCGCCGGGTTCCTGCTGTTCGCCGCGGTCCGGCCGGCGCTCGCCCTGGCCCCGTTCACCGGCGAGCGGTTCTTCCGGGCCGACCTCGCGCTGACGCCGCTCGACGTGCTGGCGGTCGCCCTCGGCATCCCGGCCGGCGCGGTGGTGGCGGCCTGGCTGGCCCTGCGCCGCGTGCAGATCTCCCCGCTGGGCGTGACCCGCCGGGTGACCCCTCGGCCGCCCGGTGCTTGGCGGCTCGTCCCGCTCGTGGCCGGCGTCGCCGAGCTGGCCTGGTTCATCGGCCGGCGTCCGGACACGTCGAACCAGCAGATCCTGGCGTACCTCACCGGCTTCGTCCTCATCCTGACCGGCCTCGTGCTGGCCGGCCCGTGGCTCACCATGCTCGGCGCGCGGGTGCTCGCCGGCCGGGCGCGCCGCCCCGCCGCGCTCATCGCCGGGCGCCGGCTCGCCGACAACCCGAAGGCGGGGTTCCGCTCGGTGAGCGGGCTCATCGTGGCCCTGTTCATCACCGCGGCGGCGACGGGGGCGATCACCACGTACGTCGCCAACCGCGGCGAGCCCCGCACCGACTCGGTCGCCGCGACGTCGTTGTCGCTCAACTTCTGGGCGGAGGACGGCCCGCAGCCGACCGCCGCCGACGTCCCGGCCGGTCTCGCGAGCATCCCCGGCGTCAGCAGCGTCACGCTGGTGCGCCAGGGTCCGGAAGCGCCCGGCCCGACGGGCCTCGTCACCTGCGCCGAGCTGGCCCGCCTGCAGGTGTTCGGCGCGTGCCCGCCGGGCGCCGCGGTCGCGGCGGTGTGGCATGACCTGATCGGGCCGCGGGCCTTCTCGCTGCGCGACACGATCGAGTGGGATGCTTCACCGGTCCCGGCCGCCTCGTTGGAGACGCTGCCGGTCCAGTCCGTGGTCGTCAACACCACCGACCGGGCGGCGTTCGAACGTGCGCGGACGATGCTCATTCGCGCGTTCCCGGCCACGCAGTGGTTCCCGTCCTCGGTCGGCGAGTGGGAGGCCGACTCGGCGCGGCTGCTCGTGCAGTTCCAGCAGCTTGCGAACGTCATCATGCTGTGCAGCCTGCCGATCGCGGGCTGCAGCCTGGCCGTCAGCGTGGCCGGCGGGCTGAGCGATCGGAAGCGGCCGTTCAGCTTGCTGCGGCTGACCGGGGTCCAACTGAACACCCTGCGCGGCGTGGTGGCGCTGGAGGCCGTCGTGCCGCTCCTCCTGGTGGCGGCGGTCGCGATCGGCATGGGACTGCTGGCCGCGCACCTGTTCCTGCGCGCACAGCTCGACTACTCGCTGCTGGCCCCGCCACCGTCGTTCTACGCGATGGTCGCCGGCGGGCTGGTGGTGTCGCTGGTCATCATCGGCACGACGCTGCCGCTGCTGCGCCGTCTGACCGGCCCGGAGACGGCTCGCAACGAGTAGTTACCAGACGTCTCCGTCGCGCCAGTCGCAGGCGATGAGCCCCGCGATGTCGACGCCGTCCTCGACCCTGAGCACGTAGGTGCTGTCATCGTCGTCGGGGGTGCGGGTGAGCCCGTCGGGAGCCAGGACCGCGGTCGGCCCCTCCCAACGGACCCACCCGCGCCGCCGGTAGAACTCCACGGCGCCCTCGGACGCCGACAACGCACCGATCGTGTATCCGCCGCGAACGATTCGCTCAACTTCGGCCATGACCCGCGCACCGTGCCCGTGTCGTTGCGGATGCGCGGCAACAGCCTCGACGTACCCCGCGCGCAGCGCCTTCCCCTGGTGGAACAGCCGCCGCTGGACGACGGAGGCGTGCCCGACGAGCTGCTGGTCATCCTCGACGAGCACATGCAGCCCACCGAGCGCATGGTCCATGTCGTCGTCGCCGAACCGCCCGCCGAAGGCGGTGTCGAGCAGGCGGCGGATCCGGCGGTGCTCCTGGATCGCCAACGCCGAAGAATGCACAACGCGCACGTCCACGCATGCCATGGTGCCATCGAGGCAACACGAGGCGCTCGGGAGTTCGTCCGTCTCGGTGTCAGCTCAGCGCCCGCACTCTCCGCTCCCCGCTCCCTCCGCGTGCCTGGTCGTGGCCCGCCGGCTCGGGCACGCCAACGCCAGCGTCACGACCAGTACGCCCGCGCGATGGACGGGGCCGACGACCAGGTGGCGGTGCACCTGGACAAGGTCGCCCGAGAGACTACGGGCCCGCGGCGGGCACGGAAGCCCCGCAAGAAGATCGAATAACCCCTGATCAAGCCCCTGACCTGGTGCCCCCGGCAGGATTCGAACCTGCGACACACGGTTTAGGAAACCGTTGCTCTATCCCCTGAGCTACGAGGGCGCGGAGCACAGTGTACCGAGCCTGCCGTTGACCTGCTTCGGCATATGTCGGCCGAGACACCCTCAGCTGGCCTCGGGCGTGTTTGTGCTGATGGGACGGCACGCCGGTCACACCATGCCGGTTTGCGACATGGCGATGTCCGTTCGGTCGCCGGCCTGACTCCCGTGGCTCGGGTTGGCACCGTCCGTTGAGTGCATGTCGAGCCTTCTGCCCGCAGCGACGACATCGAGGTCGAGGGCGTCGACGTTCCGCCACGCTGTTCTGCGCACGTGACTGGGCCGGTTCAGTCGGGCCCGGTCAGGAGCGCGGTCGATCGGCCGGCTAGGCGGGCTGGGGTCGGTGATTGGGTTCGCCGTTCACCGGTACGGGAGCCGTCACGGTCAGTAGGACCGGCGTGGCGGCTCCCCGCCGCTGCCCGTGACCTGTACCGGTCGCCGCTTCAGGCGCGAGGGCCGAGCGTTTCGTCATCGCTGCGGCGGCCACGAGGTCTCCGCTCGTCTTCTCCGGAGACCTCGCCATCACCGACGCCCGCCGGACCTGCATCGAGGGCTCCGGCACTTCTGAACGCGGCCTAGTACCCCGGGGCCCACAGAGCCCAGAGGTTGCCGCTCCCCCCGGTAGCCGGGGAACAGGAGTAGTAGTTCCAGAGCACGCCGGTGTACGTCTGGCCGACGTGGTTGCACGACTCTGCGCTGGGGTAGACGCCGTAGACGCCGGCGCTGGCCGGAGATGCGATGACGCCGCCGATGGCGACCGCTCCGGTGGCCACGACGGCGATTCTGAACAGGGCTCGTTTCATAGCACTCCTCAGCTATGGGCCAACTCTTAGGTAAGTTAACAAATAGTCGTCGATGTCTCAAGAGTGTCTCGGAACCACGGGTTCGGCTCGGTCTCGACCATGCATTGGCACCGGAAACGACGCAATCGCCGCCGTCCAGGGGCGACGACGGCTGATCCAAGCCGTCGAGGCTGCGCTCACGTCGTCGCTCCGCTGGCTGCGCTCGCGATGAGGCCGGCGCGTTCCAGGCGGTCCAGCAGGCTCGGCTTGCGGGCGTGTTCCTGACGCAGCTGGTGGATCCGCCCGCGGAACGCCTTGCGCTGGCCGTCGCGTTCGCCGAGTGCCTCCAGGTCGACCAGCAGCGCGACCGCCGCGTCGTACTCCTTCGGCTTCTTGGTCGCGATCAGCTCCGCCACCTGCCGCCACGCCCGCTCCGGGTCCGCGGCCAGCGCGTCGAGGCGCTGCTCGCGGGCGGCCGCGGCCGCTGCCTCCCGGCGGGCCTGTTCGGCCGCCTTACGCTCTTCGGCCAGTCGCTGCCGGTCCGCCCAGCGCGTCTCGGCACCGGCCAGCAACTCGCCCACCGTCCGGCCGCCGCGCACGGCCTCCGGTGCCGTCCCGCCGCCGTACCGGCGCAGCAGCTCGGCGCGCAGGTGCGTGCCGTCGCCGCGCAGCAGCCGCACGATGGCCTGGTCCTTGTCCGCCTCCGGCAGCCGTCGCACCCACTTGGTCAGCGCTGCCGCCGAAGGCGCCTTCGTGGTCAGGGGCGCGCTGGCCCGGGCCGCGGTGTCGAGCAGGTCCTGGTCCAGGCGCAGGAAGTCGGCGAGGCTGCGCAGCGGCCCGGACAGCTCGGCGAGGCCGGGCGGGACGGCCGGCTCCAACTCGTCCTCGTCCAGCTCCCGGTCCTGCACGCACAACAGCCACGCCAGGTACAGCAGCCGGTTGTCGCCGGCGGCCAGCTCCGCCCGGACCGGAACGATCGACGCCAGTGCGGCTTCGTCGTCCCACCACTCTTCGTCGCCGTCCTCGTCCCTGCTGTACAGGTCGAGGATCACGTGCTCGTCCGTGGCCCACGAGGACGCGGAGTGACCCACGCAGTACGTCGCCGCGAGATCCGGATCCAGCAGTTGTACCGGCAGCCGCAGCGCGATCCGGCGAGTGCCCCAGTTCGCGAGGTACAGGTGGGCGTCGAAGTACCGCTCCATCCACTGGCGCGGGTCGGCCTTCAGGTCACCCCACTGGTAGTCGTTGACGAAGCTCGACGCGCTGATCCGGCCACGTGTCGACACCGCCCGCAGCTCGCCCTGCTCGGCCGCCGTCAGCTGCCGGTCGATCGCCACGAACTCGTAGTACTGATACTCGCTCACAGGTCATCCGCCCCAGTGCCGGTACGCCTCGATCCACCGCGCACCGTCAGGCGGCGGATCGGGCAAGGGAAGGTCCAGGATCGCAACCGCTTGCTCCCGGCCCGGTGGCAGATCGCCACGCGGAAGGATAGCCCCGGCCATCGACGGACTCCCGATCGGCGTCTGCGGCTGGACTGCTTTGCCGTGCACGTGTTCTGCACAATCGTGGGAATGACGGCGGCCCGGAGGCAACTGCCTCCGGGCCGCCACTTTCGGTCGGCTGTCAGGTGAACATGAAGTTCGCGGTGTGGGTGGTGCCGTCGATCAGCGTGACGACGAGCTGCCCGCACGTCTTCGCCTGGGTCTTCTGGGTCTTCCAGACGTAGTTGTACTGGTCGGAGGCCGCGTCGTAGGTCAGCGAGCTCGAACCCGCCGTGACCGTCGCCTCCACCGGGTCCTGCGGTGCCGACGTGTCACACGCCACCGGCTGCATCGTCGGGGCGCCGCCGGTGAAGATGTTCAGGCCCTGGTTGCCGGAGAGGCCGAACTTCACCGGGATCGCGCTGCCGGCCTTCACGACGTTGAGCTTGTCGACGTTGATCGGCGAGCCGAAGTCGCGCCAGCCGAACACCACCTGGTAGGTGGCGCTGACCGGGGCCGCCGTGTTGCCGGCGCGGTCACGGGCGCCGGAGCACGTGGCGGTGAAGTAGCCGACCTGCGGGCCGCCGGTGACGGACAGGGTCGCGGTCTTCGCCACGCCGCTGTCGGCGTCGGTCGTCGTGCAGGAGGGCGTCACCGAGGTACCCAGCGTGATCCGCTGGCCCTGGGTGACGCCGGCGACCGCCACGGTCGGCGGGGTCACGTCTTCCGCCTCGGTGACGGCCTTGTAGGCGTTGACCAGGCCGTGTCCGAAGAAGCCGTTGACCGACGGGTTCGCGGGGTCCACCTTGCACCGGCCCTGGGTGTAGTCGGTGCCGGAGGTCGGGCAGGCAAGCGGGATCGCCTGCTTGCGCAGCAGTTCCGCGATGTAGTCGGGGGTTGCGCCCGGGTGCTTGGACACCAGCAGCGCGGCGACGCCCGCGACGTGCGGCGACGCCATCGAGGTGCCCGAGAGCGTCCGGTAGCTGCTGACCCCGGTGGACGGGGAGGTGGAGTAGATGCTCGAACCTGGTGCGGCCACGTCCACCGCCCCGAGACCGAAGCTCGAGAAGGACGACCGGGCCGGCTGCGTGGTCAGGCCCGGCGCCCACGGCCCGACGGCCGCCGCGGGGGCGGTCGGCTGGGTCGTGGAGGAGACCGACACCACGCCGGGCAGCTCGCTCGGCAGGTTGAGGCAGCTCGGGTCGAGCGTGCGGCGCACCGGCGTGGTGTCGTCGGGGCTCGTCGTGTCCACCGTCTTGTTGCTGAGGTCCTGGTTCTCGTTGCCCGCCGCCGCGATGTTGAGGATGCCGTTGGCGGTGGTGTAGCCCACTGCTCGACGGACCGCCTCGACGACCGGCGCCTGGTCGGCCTGGCTGTCGCACCAGTACAGCCACGGGTCGATGTAGTAGCTGTTGTTGGTGACCTGGATGCCGTGCTCCGCCGCCCAGACGAAGCCGCAGATGGCGTACTCCGGGTAGATGAAGCCGTCGGAGTTGACCACCTTGATGGAGGCCAGCTTCACGCCGGGCGCGACGCCGACGATGCCGACGCCGTTCTTGGCCGAGGCGATGGTCCCGGCCACGTGCGTCCCGTGGTAGTCGGCGGTCAGGCTGGTGGGTCGCCACGCGCCGGGCGTCGTGTCGGGAGCGCCGGTGCCGACGCAGTTGACGGACTTCGACTGGTCCACCACCGGCGCAAGGTCCTGGTGGTTGGCGTCGATGCCGTCGTCGAGGACGCCGACCGTGACGGTCGCGCTGCCGAGGCCGACTTCATGCGCCGCGCGCGCGCCGATGAGGACCATGTCGCTCTGGCGCGTCGTGTTCTCCATCGCGTCCGGCGCGTAGTCCTCGACGGCCTCGCCGTCCTCGGCCAGGGCGGGCAGGGCCGCGGTCCGGGTCGCGCCGACGGAGAGGACGGCGTCGCCGTGGGCGGCGCCCTTCACCGCCTGGACGAACGAGGGGTTGGTGGAGCGTGCGATGACCACGCCGATCTGGGCGTACGACACCGTCACCGTGCCGCCGGCCGCGGTGACGGCGGCGGCGGCGTCCGCCGTCCGCTCCTTGCTCACCGCGTTGACGACGTAGCTGAGGTTAGGGCCGGTGGTTTCGGCCGTCGCGGCCACGGGCGCGATTGTCACGCCCACCACGACGGTCGTTGCCGCTGTCGCGGCGAACAGGGCATACCTGGGTAACCGGGAGTTCAATCCTGGCCTCCTGCGAAACGGGGGTAACCCGTGTTGTGATCGGGGTTCGGTGATCGTATTGGTGCGGCCAGCCGAAATTCACTCGTCTGTACGGCGGATGGTCACTACCGCTCGGGAACACCTATTTCTCCGGGTCCGGCCGAACGCGGCCTAAGGGCTTCTGCCGTGGCGATGAGTTCGCCTATGAAGCGTGAAAACGCGCTATGTCGAAATGCAATGTGGCTGCCTTCCACCCCAACCAGGCCCACGCATGGTGTATAGTGAAGTCACTACACCATGTAGGAGGCTCACCAATCATGGCCGATCAGGCGGCGCGGGAACGGGCGCTCGGGCTTGTGCTGGAGCTTGTCGTCCTGCTTGGGCAGGACATGAGCAAGCGGCTTGAGCAGGACCATCTCAGTGACAGCCGGGCCGGGGTGCTCTGGACCATCCGGCAACAGGGGCCCATGACGCAGCGGGAGCTGGCCGCCGCTCGGCACGTCACGCCGCGGAACGTCACCGGGCTCGTGGACGGGCTCGAGGCCGCCGGCCTGGTCCGGCGGACGCCGCACCCCACCGATCGGCGGGCCACGCTCGTCGAGCTCACCGGCGCCGGGACCGACATCGTCGAGCGATTAGAGCGGGAGCAGCTGGAGTTCACCACGCTGCTGTTCGACGGGATGCCGCAGGAGCAGTTCGAATCACTCACCCGAGGGCTGGACGAGATCGTCGGCAGGATCAAGGGGGCGCTGTGAGCAGGTGGTTGGCCTACGAGTCGCGGATGTGGCTCAGCCTGTACCGCTGGATTCGCCGTCAGGGGCCCAGTGGGTATACCTACATCAAGCCGCTCAACGCCGTGCTCTGGGCCTTCATCATCGTCTCCGCGGTGGAGACCGTTGCCCTGCACCTCATTCTGCCGTGGAAGATTGTGCGGATCATCGTCGATGTGTTGTCCGTCTACGGGCTGGTCTGGATGTTCGGGATTCTCGCCGGATACAAGGTCAATCCGCACACGATCGACGGCGACGGCATTCGGCTGCGGCAAGGGTTCTTCGTCGAGGAGTTCGTGCCCTGGGACGCGTTGAGCACGGCAAGGGTCGGCAAGCGATACCACTCCGAGAACAAGATGCGCCTCGTCGACGGGCAGACCGTTTCGCTGGTCGTGTCCGGGCAGACCAACGTCGAGTTGCACACCGCGGACGGCGGGCTCATTCGCTTCTACGCCGACGAGCCGGATGCGTTTGCAGCAGCGCTCGAGCGCGAGCTTCCCTTACGGCCGCCGTCAGGGTCGTGATGTCGTAGGCGCCGTAGTGGCGGCGGCCGTTGATGAAGAACGTCGGGGTGCCGCTCACGCCGCTCAGGTCGGCCGACTCCAGGTCCTGCGCGACCCGCGGCTCGTGGACGTGCCGCATCAGGTCCTCGTGGAAGCGCTCGGAGTCCAGGCCCAGCTGGTCCGCGTACCGCAACAGGTCGGCCGGCCGCAGCTCGTCCTGATGCGCCAGCAGCAGGTCGTGCATCGCCCAGAACCCGCCCTGCGCGGCGGCTGCCTCCGACGCCTCGGCGGCCAGCTGCGCAAGCGGGTGCACGTCACCGAGCGGGAGGTGGCGCCAGACGTACTGCAGGTCGGCGTCCGCCAGCAGCTCGCGGACGGCGGGTTCGGCCTGGCCGCAGTACGGGCACTGGAAGTCGCCGTACTCGACGACGGTCACCGACGCGGTCGCGGCGCCGCGGACGTGGTCGCGCTCCTCGTCGACCGCCGGGATGAGGTCGACCAGCTGCTCCACGTCGCCGAGGAGTGCTCGCGCGCGCCGGTGTTTCGGGAGGAGGGCGGTCATGCGATACACCAGCCACGTCAGCGTCGACGCGAGCACCGCGGCCGACAGGACGCCGATCTTGGCCTCGGCGAGCTCGTCCGGGCGGTCCTCGAACGCGAGGCTCGCGATCAGCAGGGCGACCGTGAACCCGATGCCGGCGATCGTGCCGCTGCCCAGCACGCCGGCCCAGCCGACCGCGGGGCGGATGCGGCCGCCGGACAGCGCCGAGACCAGCCAGGACGTGCCGGCCACGGCGATCGGCTTGCCGATGACATAGCCGGCGATGATTCCCAGGGTGATGGGCGAGGTGAATGCGCGGGCGAGAAATGATCCATCGATGGCGATGCCGGCGTTGGCCAGGCCGAAGAGCGGGACGATCAGGTAGCTGCTCCACGGGTGGTACAGGCGCTGGAGGCGGTCGTTCGGCGACAGCGTCTGCGTGAGGCCGAGGCTGGCGGTGCGGGCCAGCTCGGCCGTCGGCTGCTCGCGGAACAGCTTGAACAGGCCGCTCGCCGCTTCGAGGGCGGTCCGGGCGGGCGTGTACGCGGTGGCGGTCAGTCCGATCGCCAGGCCGGCCACGACGGGATCGACGCCGCTCTCCATCAGGCACAGCCAGAGCAGGATGCCGAGCGCGGCGTACGCGGCGGCGCGGCGCACGCCGAGCGCGCGCAGCCCCAGGATGCCGGCGAAGACGACGACCGCGAACAGCAGCGGCGTGAACGCGATCGCTTCGGAGTACGCCGTGGCGATGACGACCAGCGCTATCAGGTCATCGACGACGAACACTGTCAGGAGGAACACGCGGACCTGGTCGGGGACACCCCGGCCGAGCAGGGCGAGGAGGCCGAGGGCCAGCGCGGTGTCGGTCGACATGGCCACGCCCCAGCCGACGAGGCCCGCGCCGCCTGCATGACCGGCACCGGCGAACGCGTTGACGGCCAGGTAGATGGCGACCGGAATGATCATCCCCAGCACGCCGGCCAGGCCGGGCAGCAGGAAGCGGCGGCGGTCGCGCAGGTCGCCGAGGTCGAGCTCGCGGCGCGCCTCCAGGCCGACGACCAGGAAGAACAGGGTCATCAGGCCGCTGTTGACCCACGTGCGCAGGTCCAGCGCGAGCTCCGCGCCGCCCAGCCGGACGCTGAGCGTTGTGCTCCAGATCCGGTCGTACGAGCTGAGATCGACGTTCGCCCACACCAGCGCGACGACGATCGCCGCTACGAGCACGCCTGCGCTGCCGGCTTCGGTGCGCACGAATGCCCGCAACGGCGCCGTCACATCGCGTCGCCAGAGCGTTCGCCCAGTCGCCCCGTCGGCCACAGCGGCCCAGCCTATGCCGCAGCCGACGGGTTCACCTGGCGTTCTCGGTCACATCAAGCGTCAGAGCAAGCGTCACATCGAACGTCACATCGAGAGTGACATCAGGTCCCGGCAGGCCTGCTCGGCGCGCCGGCACATCTCGGCGCAGATCCGGCAGTGCTGGTGCATGGCCGCATGCTTGGTGCACTCGTCGGCGCAGGCCCGGCAGGCGGCGGCGCACGCCTCGAGCTGGGCCCGGATGACGGCGGCGTTCGCTCCCGTGTGCCTCGCGAGCATCCGCGCGGTCACGGCGCACACGTCCGCACAGTCGAGATCGAGACGGATGCATGTCGCCAGACGATCGACCATCTCCTCACCGAGGCACGCGTCGGCGCACGCGGTGCAGGTCTGGCCGCAGCTGGCGATGATGTCGATCGCGGTGGCGAGCGCGCTCCGGTCGACGTCGATGGGCTGTGGGTACGTTTCGAGCATCGGCATCGTGGTCGTCATGCCGGGCATCTACCCGCCTTCGGCGACCGTAAGCGGCCGGTAAGGGTCTGGCATCTGGCGACCCGGCCGGGCGATCGGTTCACTCGATGGCATGAGACGTCGTGCGCTGATCGGCGCCGCAGTGGTGCTCGCGGTGGCGCTGGGATTCGGGCTGTACTGGTTCGCGCCGTGGCGCCTGCTGACCAATACGACGGTCAACGATGCGTTGACATCGACGTCGGCGACGCCCGGGAGCCCGAACGCGGGCGGGAACGGCCAGACGAACGGCAACAACGGCGCTGGCGGGAGCACGGCCGCAGGCGGGAGCACGGCCGAAGTCGGAAACGGAGCCGCCGGCGAGGCAGGGGCCGCGGGGGCGAGCGCCGCCGGGGCGGGCGCCGCGCCCGCCCTGGTCGCCGAGGGGGCATTCGTCGCGCACGAGCACCACACGAGCGGTACCGCCCGGATCATCCGGTTCCCCGACGGCACCCACCGTCTGGAGATCGCCGGCCTCGACACCTCCGACGGCCCCGACCTGCGCGTCTGGCTGACCGACCAGCCCGTCACGAACGACTGGAGCGTCTTCGACGACGGGCGATGGCTGGAACTGGGCAAGCTCAAGGGCAACAAGGGCGACCAGACGTACGCGATCCCCGCCTCGACCGATCTCCAGCAGTACCGAAGCGTCACCATCTGGTGCAAACGCTTCTCGGTGTCGTTCGGCGCGGCCCCGCTGGCGGCGCCGGGGAGGTAGCGTCCCGCCATGGATCGCGATGAGATCCCGGCGGACTGGGCGCCCAACAGCAACAGCGGCGCCGGACCGGCGGCGAGGACGCTGGGCATGCTCACCGGCCTGGCGCTCGTCGGGCTGGCCCTGGCCGAGCTGATGTACCGGGACTCGTTCGGCTCGCCCGAGGGGTTCGCGACCCTCGTCACGGACCTGTTCCTCCACCTGATGGCGGTCGTGGCCTTCGTACTCGGGCTGGCCACGGCCGCCGTCGCCGGGTACCACCACCACGTCGAGCGGGCCCGCTGGGCGCTCGTGATCACCGTCGGCGCGCTGCTCACCGTCGCCGGCATCGTCACGTGGTGGATCGTGTGAACGCCGAACCGTAGGAACCGAACCGCACCCCGGAAGCTCTCGAAGGTGCGCGCGCCGGTGACGATGCTGGCCGCGTGGTTTCGCTGCGGTTGCGCCCCGTGTGGGGCAAGGTGATCGGGTCGTCGCGTCGTGACGTGCTGCGCACGATGCGCCTGATAGCCCTGGTCACGCTCGTGGCGATCAATCTGGCGTCGATGATCCAGGTCGGGACGCTCGACCGGCCGCCCGCAACGATCGCGAACGCGTGCGCGGCGTTGGCGTTCGTGACGATGCTGCGCGCGATCGAGTACGCGCGGCGGCGGCCGGTGCCGGTGTGGGTCGACGCCGCCGAATGCCTCGCGATGCTCGCCGTCGCGGTCGGGCTGGGCGACGAGCGCCCGCTGCTCGGACCGATCTTCCTGATGGTGCTGTACCGCGCGGCGACCAGCCCCGCCCTCCGCATGCTGCCGTTGGCGGCCGGCTACGTCGCGATGCTGATCGCCGCCACCGTCATCGAACCGCGCATCACCGTCTTCCCGGCCACGCTGGTGATGCTGGCCGTCGTCACCGTGATGGTCTCGTGCCTGCGCGCGCTGGTGCTGCGCGTCCAGGAGCAGCACCGCTCGCAGCGCGCGCTGCTCGACGCGGTACTGCGGAGACTGCCCTTCCCGGTCGTCGTCACCGACCCGGTCGGCGCCGTCATGATGGCCAACCCCGCCGCCGGCGACCTGCTCGGCTGGTCGCCCGGGTCCGGCACGCGCCTCGCCGACCTGCGGTTCGTCGGCCTCGACGGACGCCCGGTCGACCTCGCCGCCGTGGCCGGTGCCGAGGCGTCGGCGCTGGAGGTCCGGCTGCTGCGCCCCGGCGGTTCCAGCAGCGACATTCTGATCGAAACGGTACCGATGGGTGCCGAGGCCGACGGCGCCGGCACGGTGTTCGCCCTGCTCGACGTCAGCGCCCAGCGGTCGTACGAGGAGTCCCTGCACCACGCCGCGTACCACGACGCGCTCACCGGGCTGCCGAACCGGGCCATGCTCTGGCAGCATCTGAACGCTTCCGTCGAGCCGTACTCGGTGCTCCTCGTCGACCTCGACGACTTCAAGGCGATCAACGACACCCACGGGCACCGCGTCGGCGACGAGCTGCTCGCCGCGGTCGGCCACCGCCTGCGGGCGGCCGCCCACGGCCGCGCCGTCGTGGCCAGGCTGGGCGCCGACGAGTTCGCGGTGCTGTGCCCCGGCGCCGACCGCGCGGCGACGGAGCGCTCCGCGGCCGCCCTACTGGCGACGTTCGACCGCCCGTTCGACCTGTCGGGCAAGCGCGTGTTCGTGCGCGGCACCGTCGGATACGGCCTGTCGGCCGACGCCGCCGACCCGGACGAGGTGATGGCGGCGGCGGACGCGGCGATGCACCGCGGGAAGCCGCTGGCCCACCCGAGGGCCGCGTAGCCTCGACAGCGTGATTCGGGTGGTCATTGCCGACGACCAGGCCATGGTGCGGGACGGGCTGCGGCGGATCCTCCAGGCGGCCGGGGACGTCGAGGTGGTCGGGGAGGCCGGGGACGGGGTCGAGGCCGTGGCGGTCGTTCGTGAGCTGCGGCCCGACGTCGCGCTTGTCGACGTGCGGATGCCGCGCATGGACGGGCTCGCCGTCACCCGCGAGCTCGCCGGGTCGTCCACCCGGGTCGTCGTGGTGACCACGTTCGACCTCGACGAGTACGTGTACCCCGCGCTGCGGCTCGGGGCCTCCGGGTTCCTGCTCAAGCGGTCCGGGCCCGCGCTGCTCGTCGCCGCCGTGCGGGCGGCCGTCGACGGGGACAGCCTCATCAGCCCGGAGGTCACCGTCCGGCTGCTCAAGCACGTCACCGGGCCGCGGCCGCCGCGGGCCGCCCTCGTGGAGCCCCTGACGGAGCGTGAGCTGGAGGTGGCCGCGCACGTGGGGGCCGGGCGGACCAATGCGGAGATCGCCGCCGAGCTGTTCATCTCGGCCGGGACGGTCAAGACGCACGTCGCGGCCATCCAGCGCAAGCTCGCCGTGCGCAACCGGGTCGGGATCGCCGTCTGGGCCTGGGACAGCGGGAACGTCGCGCCGTGAAGCCGTGGCGGTGGGTCGCCGTGGGGCTCGCGGTCCTGGTCGGGCTGTGCGCGGTCCCGCTCACCGGGTTGGCCGGGATCCTGCCGGCGGTGGCCGGCGTCGGGGCGGTCGTCGCCCTGATCGTGCCGCAACTCGCGCTGCCCGCGGCGGTCCTGTCACTCGCCGTCGATGGCGCCTATCAGGGTCCGCCGCAGCCGCCGGGGCTGTGGATGCCCGTCGAGTTCACCGCGCTCGGCCTCCTGCTCGTGCTCGTCAGCCGCCGCGGCACCGTCCTGCAATCGATCCTCGTCGGTCTCGCCCTCACCCTGCTGCCGTTGCGGATGACGCTGCACGTGCCCCGCAACCGGTTCGACGGGTCCGTGCTGCTCGTCGCCGCCGCGTTCGCGGTCGCGGTCGCCTGCGCGGGCCTCGGGCTGTATCTCAGATACGGGGACGACAAGCGACGGCGGGCGGAGGGGGAGGCCCGCCGGGAGCAGCGGCTCGGGCTGGCCCGCGACCTGCACGACCTCGTCGCGCACGAGGTCACCGCGATCGTCGTGCAGGCGCAGGCCGCGCAGCTCGAGC
Source organism: Dactylosporangium sucinum (assembly GCF_014647515.1). Classification (GTDB taxonomy): domain Bacteria; phylum Actinomycetota; class Actinomycetes; order Mycobacteriales; family Micromonosporaceae; genus Dactylosporangium; species Dactylosporangium sucinum. The sequence goes on from NZ_BMPI01000006.1 coordinate 55,902, forward strand.
GCCGCGAGGACGCCGACAACGCCACCTACAGCAGGATCGAGGAGGCCGGGCAGCGCGCCCTCGACGCCATGGACCGGCTGGTGCGCACGATGCGCGGGTACGGGCTCGCGGACATCCCCGGTGTCGTCGCCCGGTTCGACGCGAGCGGCCCCACCCGCGCGACCCTCGTCATGGACCCCGACGTGCGGATCGGCAGCGCCGCCGGTACCGCCGGGTATCACGTGGTCGTGGAGGCATTGACCAACGTGCGTCGGCACGCGCCGGACGCCGACACCGTCACCGTGACGCTCGATCGCGACGGGCGGCTCACGATCGTCGACAGCGGAAGCCCGCGAAAGGAAACGAGCAGAAACCTCCAATCGGAAACGAGCGAACGCCCCAACAAGGAGACGAGCCGCTCAAGAGTGGGTGGCAGCGGGCTGGCCGGGCTGCGCGAACGCGTGCCCGGGCTCGCCGCCGGGCCGTACCGGGGCGGGTGGCGCGTCACCTGCGATCTCTCCCGTTCGGCAGATGTGCCGGAGCGGCCGCCCGCCGACGCTTGAGCGCATGCTCGAACTGCTCGACATCACGAAGGTCTACAGGGGATCGAAGCGCGCCGTCGACGGCCTCACCCTGCGGCTCGGGCCGGGGCTGCTCGGCCTGCTCGGGCCGAACGGCGCCGGCAAGTCGTCGCTGCTGCGCATCGCGGCGACGGTCACCCGGCCGACCAGCGGCCAGGTCCGGTTCGAGGGCGCCGACGCGGTCGCCCGCCCGGGCGGGCTGCGCCGCGCGCTCGGCTACCTGCCGCAGGACTTCGGCATCTATCCGAACCTCAATGCGCGCGAGTTCCTCGGGTACCTCGCCGCGGTGAAGGGCCTGTCCGCCCGCTCGGCCCGCACGCGCATCGACGAACTGCTCGAACTGGTCAACCTCACGCACGCGGCGAAGCGCCCGCTCGGCGGCTACTCGGGCGGCATGCTGCGCCGGGTCGGCATCGCGCAGACGCTGCTGGCCGACCCGCGCGTCGTGATCGTCGACGAGCCGACCGCCGGCCTCGACCCGGAGGAGCGGGTCCGGTTCCGCAACCTGCTCAGCGACCTCGCCGCCGACCGGGTGGTGCTGCTGTCGACGCACATCGTGGCCGACGTCGAGTCGGTGGCGGGCCGGATCGCGGTGGTCAAGGACGGCCGGTTGCGGTTCGCCGGCACGCCCGACGAGCTGCTGCGCACGGTGGACGGTCACGTTTGGGAGGCGGTGGTACCGCCGGAGACCGAGGTCCGGTTCCTCACCACCCGGCGGATCCGGGTGCCCGGCGGCATCCGGGTGCGGATGCTCGCCACCGCGCCACCGCTGCCCGGCGCCGTGGCGGTCGCGCCGGACCTGGAGGACGCCTACCTGGCGGCGGTGCACCGATGAGCGCGGCACGGCCGGTGCGCGCGACGTCGCCAGGGCCCGCGACATCGCCAGGGCCCGCGACATCGCCAGGGCCTGCGGCGGCGCCAGGGCGCGTGACGTCGCCAGAGCGCGCGGCGTGGCCGGTGCGCGCGGCGTGGCCGGTGCGCGCGGCTTGGGGCCTGGCAGTCGCGGACTTCCGCGAGCGGACGCGGCGCCCGGGGTACCTCCTGATGCTCCTGTCGGCGATCGGCCTGGGCTGGCTCGCGGTGCCGGCCGCCGACGCCCACTGGGTGGTGCTCGACGCCGGCGGGCGGCGGGGCATCTACACCGGCGCGTACGTCGGGCTGGTCACGGCCCTGACCAGCGCGCTCTGGCTGACGTTCGTGGGCTTCTACCTCGTCCGGGACGCGGTCGCACGGGACGAGCGCACGGGCGTCGGCCACCTGCTGGCGTCGACACCGCTGCGCACACCCGTCTATCTCGCCGGCAAGTTCCTCGGCAACGTGCTGCTCCTGGCATCGATGGCCGCCACCCTCGCCGCGACGGCCCTCGCACTGCAGCAGCTGCGTGGCGAGGAACGGGCGCTCGACCTGCCCGGCCTGCTCACCCCGTACCTCTGCATCGCGCTGCCCATGCTGGCCGTGACCGCGGCGGCCGCCGTGCTGTTCGAAACGACGCCGGTCCTGCGCGGCGGCCTGGGCAACAGCCTGTGGTTCTTCGTGTGGATGGTCGGCGCGGTGGGCGGCCAGTCCCCGTCGGCCCCGCTCGGCGGCGTCGGCCTGCCGCACCTGCCGACCCTGTCGGGCGGCGGGTTCAGCCTGGGACTGACCTATGTGGACACTCCGTTGCAGACGTTCGAGTGGCCCGGCCTTCCTGCGCAGCCGGCGTACATCGGAGGCCGCGCGATCGTGTTCGTTCTCGCCGTCGCCGTTGCGCTTCTGCCGGCGCTGTGGTTCCACCGCTTCGACCGCCCGGTGTCGTCCCGCGCCGGTGACGTCCCGGCGCCGCACGCTGTCTACCGCGGACTCCCGCGGACGCCGCCGTCGTACGGGTTCGGCTTCCTGCGGCTGTTCGCGGGCGAACTGCGCATCCTGCTGCAGGGCACGCCCTGGTGGTGGTGGCTGGGCGCGGCGGTGCTGTTCTGGCTGCCCCTCGCCGTGCCGCCCGGGGTGGCGCTGGCCGCGATCTGGGTCTGGCCGATCCTGCTCTGGTCGCGGCTGGGCACCCGGACGACGACGTTCCTGGCGGCGTACCCGTCCCCGCACGCCCGCCTGCTCGCCTCCTGGGCGGCGGGGGCCGCGCTGACGGCCGCCCTCGGCGCGCTGGCGTCCTGGCAGCTGCCGCTGCCGTTCGCGGCGTCGTCGCTGTTCGTCCCGGCGCTGGCGCTGCTGCTCGGCGCGCTGACCGGCACGGCCCGGACGTTCCAGGCGCTGTACACGATCTGGTGGTACCTGATCATCAACGACGTCGTATCGCTGAACTTCATGACCGGCGGCCTGCCGCCGTGGCTGGTCGGGTCAGCCGCCCTGGGCTGTCTCGTCACGGTCCTGTCCGTGACCGCCGTCCGCCACGCCCGCCGCTAGGGAGTTGACGACGGACCGGCTCGTGGCCGCAGCGCGAACGACCTCCCGCCGCGCGAGCCGGTCCTCCGCCCGAGGGGTGCGTCGGGGCGTGGACGACCGGCGCTGACGCTTCGTGACCGGCGGCCCGCCGCCGTGGCTGGCCGGGTCGGCCACCCGGGCTGCCCGGCCACGGTCCGCACTGTGACCGCCGTCCGCCGACAGGGCCTTCACGGCTTCGAGGCCGTCCTTGAGGCCCCCGCCGGTGAGCCCCCGGTACATCTTGATCGCCTGGACCCGGTAGCCGGCCCGATCGAGCGTGCGGACCGACTCGATGCTCGGCGGCAGGGTCTCCCAGAGCGGGCGTTCGCGCTCGTGGCGCGGCCAGAAGGTGTCGCGCCACGTCGCTCCGGACGCCTTGCGCAGGACCCAGCACATGACGAGCCCGGCGCCGAAGGTGGCCGCCGCCTCGCCGGCGGAGATCCTTCCGGGGATGAGGCCGAGGACCGCGATCGCCGCCGCGCCGATCCGGAACTGGTGGGCGAACACGCGAAGTCCCGGCCGGTCCACGAGGCGAGTATCACCCCGGCGGTGCGGGGGCGGGAGCCCGTGGAAGCCGGGAGGCTGGACGGCGTGGACGACAGGACGTTCGCGGCGCTGGTCGCCGAGCAGGCGGGGCTGGCCAAGGAGGAGGCCCTGGACCTCATCCGGGCCACGCTCGAGCAGCTCGGCGGGCAGCTCAGCGGCGGCGAGAGCCGGGAGCTGGCGCTCGACCTGCCCATCGAGCTGGCCGGGCACGTGACCCAGCACGACGGGCAGGCCCACCCCGAGCCGCTGCGGAACTTCACCCGGCACCTGCGCGAGCGCACCGGGCTCAACCAGGACGAGGTCACCCGCGGGCTGCGGGTCGTCCTCGCGACGCTCAGCGGGCTGCCGGACAGCGCGCGGGTGCAGCACGCGCTGGGCCAGCTGCCCGCCGAGTACCGCGAGCTCGCCCGAACGGGCGCCTAGGGGAGCAGCGCCTGGTTGGCCGAGAACAGGTTCGTCGGGTCGTAGGAGCGCTTGACCCGCAGCAGGCGGTCGCGGTCCGGCTGCGACCAGTTGGCCAGCAGCGCCTCGTGGACCGCGCTGCCCGAGAAGTTGATCAGCCCGCCCGGCACCGTGTCCGCGGCCGCCGCGGCCACGATGTCGGCGCTCACCGCGTCGACCACCGGGGCCAGCTCGGGGACGCCGAGGCCGATGACGAACAGCGAGTACGCGGCACCGCGGCCGCTCACCGCGTTGGGGACGGCGGCCGGGCGGGACAGGGCGCCGCCCATCAGCCGCAGCTCGACCATGATGACCGGGATGTCGGCGACCTGCGGGCCGGCGACCTCCAGCAGGCGGTCGATCGTCTCGGCGGACAGGTCACCGAGCAGGGCGCCCCGCTCGCGGCTCGGCATCGGGTCGACCGGGTCCTGGTGGACGGCGTCGATGGCCTGGTACGGCAGCTCGCCGACGGCGTCGATGACGGCCGGGGCCACCGCCCGCATCGGGGCCAGCAGCTCGGCACCCTCCTCGGCCGTCCCGAGGTGGGCGAAGCGCAGGTGCACCACGTACGCGCCGCGCAGCGGCTCGGGCAGCTGCGGCAGCGGGGGCAGGCGCAGCGCGGCGATCGACGTGCTCGTGCGCTCGGGCAGGGTCGGGGCCCACTCGCGGTACGCGTGCAGGACCTCGGCGGCGTGGGTCGCCGGGAAGTAGATCCCGCCGCCGTAGATCGACGCCACCTCGAACAGGCCGAACTCGATGGCGGTGACGATGCCGAAGTTGCCCTTGCCGCCGCGGACCGCCCAGAAGAGGTCGCTCTCGCGGTCGGCGTCGATCGTGCGGACCGCGCCGTCGGCGGTGACGATCTCGACCGAGCGGACGTGGTCGGCGGCGAAGCCGTACGCGCGGCCGAGCGGGCCCAGGCCGCCGCCGAGCGTGTAGCCGACCACGCCGACGTTCGAGGACGAGCCGTTGAGCGGGGCCAGGCCGTGCGGCGTGGTCGCCTCGATCACCTGCGCCCAGCGCACGCCGGCGCCGACGCGGGCGGTGCGGGTGGCCGGGTCGACGCTCAGCTCCTGCATGCGGGTGGTGGAGACGAGCACGCAGCTCTCGGCCGGGCGTACCGCGCCGTGGCCGGTCGCCTGGACCGCGACGGCGAGCCCGTGCCGGCCGGCCCAGCGGACCGCGGCGGCCACGTCGGCGGCGCTGGTCGCGCCGACGACGACGAGCGGCTGGTGTTGGTGGGCGACGTTCCAGGCGAACGTCTCGGCGGGGTACCCCTCGTCGCCCGGCACGAACACCGGGCCGGCGACGGCGGCGGTCAGGTCGTCTATCGAAATGTCGGAAATCGTCATCGAAGAACTGCCCTAGAACAGAGGCTCCCGGGGCGGGGGCCGTGCAGGAGTCACTCTGCGGGGCACCACTTGTGGGCAACTAGGTCATGACTTAAGCCGTCATGCGCGCGACTTGAGCCCGGCTCGCGGCCACCAGGTGGGCGATGCCGACCCGGGTGTGCTCGGCCAGGGCCGCCGTCGCGTGCTCGAGCGCCGCGGGATCGCCGAGCCGGGCCGCCAGCTCGGCCAGCACGAAGTGCAGCGTGCCCCACGTCGCGCAGCCGCTCCCGACCGAGGACCACTGGTCGGCGAACGGCAGGATCTCGTCGTACAACTCCCGCGGGTCCGGCGTCCCCAGCCGGGCCGCCACCAGGCCCCACTGGAACGCGATGAAGCTCCAGCACCAGAGGTGGTCCCGCGCGGTACCCCAGCGGCCGACCAACTCGCGGGCCAGGTCCTCGTCGCCGGACTCGCAGGCCGCCAGCACCGCGGTCGGGCGCAGGAGCTCCAGGAGCGGCTCGTCGGCCCAGCGCACCAGCTCGTCGCGCAGGTCCCCCGGCCGGCCCTCGAAGCGCCGGCTGGTGTGCAGCATGGCGAGGCGGATCCACTGCGTGCCCCAGAGGCTGGTGTGCTCCTGCAGCGCGAACGCCTCGCCGACCAGCCGCTCCGCGGTGGCCCAGTCGCCGGCGTTGATGGCGCGGCCGGCCCGCGCGTACCTGACCTGCGCGCCCAGCACCGGGGTGCGGATCTCCTCGGCCAGCCGGACGCACCGGGCGAGGTCGGCGTCGAACCCGGCGAGGTCGCCGGCGATCGTCCGCGACATCATGCGGTGCACGAGTGCGGTCACCTCGACGGTCGGCGTGAGCGAGTCGATGGCGAGCAGCTCGTCGACGACCGCGCGGCGCGGCGCCTCCCGCTGCGGCACCCAGGCGGCGACCCAGTAGTTGTTCAGCGTGCGGACCAGCAGGTCGGGGTCGCCGCTCCCGCGGGCCAGGGCGACGGCCCGGGCCGCGTGCTCCTCGCCTTCGGGACGGTCGGGGCTGTAGTACAACTCGACCGCGAGCGTGCCGAGCAGCACCGCGCGCCGCCGGTCGTCCGCCGGGTCGAGCCGGCCGAGCTGGGCGCGCAGGATGCCGATCATGCGCTCGTCGACACCGAGGTACGGGCGCCAGGTCCAGAGGGTGACGCCGCCGAACAGGGTGGCCGCGTCCATCGCCAGCTCGTCGTCGCCGAGCTGGGTGGCCACGGTGAGCGCCTCGTCGAGGACGGCCCGCGTGCCGGCCACGTCACCGGCGGCGCGGCGGGCGACGCCGAGCTGGACGAGCAGCCGGCCACGGTCCCGGCTGGCGCCGGGCCGGGTCGCGCCGAGCGCCGTCTCCAGGTAGCGCGCGGCCTCGTCGTAGGCGAGCTGGGCCATCGCCAGCTCGGCGGCGCGGCGGGCGTGCCGCACGGCCCGGTCGGCGACGCCGAGCGGCGCGGCCATCGTGAAGTGGTGGACGAGCAGCGGCAGCAGGGCCGGGTCCTCGGCGCGTTCGAGGGCCTCGCCGACCTGCTTGTGCAGCCGGGCCCGCTGCAGGCGGCTGAGCCCGCCGTAGACGGTGTCGCGCACGATCGCGTGCGAGAAGCGGTAGTCCCACGTCCCCGGCACCTCGGTGAGCAGCCCGGCGGCGACGGCCGGCTCCAGCGCCTCCAGCACCGCCTCGTTGGGCCGGTCGGTGCTCGCCTCGAGCACGAGCAGGCTCACGTCGCGGCCGATCACGGCGGCGGCGTGCAACAGGACCTGGGTGTCGTCGGGCAGCCGGGACACCCGGCGGGAGATGACGTCCCGGACGCTCTCGGGCACGCCGGTGTCCACGACGGCCTGCGCCGAGCCCCAGCCGCCGGGGTGCTCGCTGGCCAGCAGCCGCAGGAGTTCCTTGAGATAGAAGGGGTTTCCGCCGGTACGTTCGAGCAGGGCCTCGACCACGTCGGCGCCCGGCCGGCCGCCGAGGTAGTCGGCGATGTCGGCGGCGGTGAACGACCCGAGCCGCAGCCGCTCCGCCCCGCGCTCGTTGGCGAGGAGCGCGAGCGCCTCGCGCAGCGCCGGGTCGGCGTCGCCGGCCTCCGGCCGCAGCGTGGCGAGCAGCAGGATCGGCAGCCGGTGCAGGGCCGGCGCGAGGTGCGCGAGCAGCTGCAGCGACGAGGCGTCGGCGACGTGCAGGTCGTCGACGACGACGAGCAGCGGCCGCTCGCCGGCGGCCTCCCGCAGCGTCTCGGCCACGGCCTCGTGCAGGTGGAACAGGCCGGCGTCGGGGTCCTCCCGGCGCCACTCGCTGTCGCCCCGCCCGGCGAGCACGTCGCGCAGGTGCCGGCGCTCCGGGGTGTCCGGCAGCGCGCGCAGGACCTGCGCCCACGGCCAGAACGCGGGCGTGGCCCCGGCCTCGACGCACCGGCTCCAGGCGGTGGCGAGCCCGTGCCGCTCGGCGGTGGCGGCGGCCCACTCGGCCAGCAGGCTCTTCCCGACGCCGGCTTCGCCGACGACGAGCAGGACGCCGCCGCGCCCGGCGCCGGCCTGGGCGATGCGGTCGGCGACGTGCTGCTCCTCGGCCGCCCGGCCGACGAGCGGCTCGACGCCGGCGGCCTCGCCCACGAACGTTGCTCCGCGGGCGGCCGACGGCCCTCCTGTGAGCGCTGCTCGGTGGTTGGCCGACGGCCCGCCTGCGGGCGCTGCTCGGTGCGTGGCCGACGGCCTTCCCGCGAGCGATTCCCGGTGCGTGGCGGACGGCCCTCCCGCGAACGCTTCGCCGCGGGCAGCCGTGCGCTCGGCCTGGCCTCCCGCGAGCGGTCCCGCGCCTGCGGCCACCCGCTGCGCCGCACCCCCCGCGGCCTCGTCGCCTCGGCCGCCGTCGCCCGATGTTCCCGATTTTTCGGAAATGTCGGGCACTCCGTGAGTGGTTCGGTCGCGGTGAGCGGGATCGTGGAGAGCGAGGGCCGGAACGTACGAGCCGCCGACGGGGTCGAGGTCGGGGTCCTGGCGGAGGATGGCCGCCTCCAGCGCCTGGAGGTGCGGCCCGGGCGGGAGGCCCAGCTCGTCGTCCAGGACCTCGCGGGCCCGGCGGTAGGCGGCCAGCGCGTCCGCCTGCCGGCCGGCGCGGTACAGCGCGATCATCAGCTGGCCCCAGGCCCGTTCGCGGAACGGGTGGCGCTCCAGCAGGCCCTGGGCCGAGGCCGCGGCGCCGGCCGGGCGACCCGTGGCCAGCTGGACCTCGATGAGCTCCTCGACCGCGCTGTCGCGCAGCTCGGTCAGCTGCGCCGCCGGCGCGACCGCGAACTCCTCGTCGGCGAAGTCGGCGAACGGCGCGCCGCGCCACTCCCCCAGCGCCGCGGTCAGGGAACGCTCCGCAAGGTCGTAGGCACCGGCGCGCAGGTCGGCGCGGGCCGCCTCGACGGCCGCGGCGAAGCGCACGGCGTCGACCTGGGACGGCGCCACGGCGAGCGCATAGCCCGGGTCGCGGGTGACGAGCACGGCGGGCGGGGTGCGCGGCGGGCGGTCGGGTTCGAGCACCCGGCGTAGCTGGGAGACGTACGCCTGCAGGGTGCCCGTCGCGCTCGACGGCGCCTCGCCGGCCCACAGCCCGTGGACGATCCGGTCCAGCGACACCACCCGGCCGGGATCCACCAGCAGCAACGCCAGGACGGCGCGCTGCTTGCGGGCGCCGAGGTCGAGCGGCTCGCCGGTCGGCGTCCGTACCTCAAGCGGTCCGAGGATCCGGAAGTCGAGCCGCGTCACGGCCGCAACCATATCGGCAGTTCAGCGCGATCTCTGTCAGGTATGAGCGAACCTGCCGGGAGCGCCGCCGGACGGCGCCCCCGGCGCGCCGGCTACGGGGTGACGTCGGCGCTGTCGATCGCCACGTTCCAGCCGGAGCTGGCCGCGTTCTTCGTTCCGGTCACCCGGATGCGCAGCGTGTGCGACCCGGCCGCCAGCGCCGGGCTGGTCCACACCACGCCCGACGCGTTGCGGCTCGCGGCGTAGTTGTCGACGAGGACCTCGGCCCCGCCGTCCAGCGACAGGGCCATGATCTGCTGGTCGGCGTCGCGGACGGCGTGCAGCGCGACGCGGGTGCCCGTGAACGTGAATGTCGCCGCGGCGCCCGCGGTGAAGCTCCAGTTCGCCGTGCCGCCGTACATGTCGGGGACGCCGGTCGTGAGGCCCCAGTTGGCGCCGTAGGCGAAGCCCGGCCCGGTGCCGTCGACCGTCTGGACCGCCGCCCGGGTCACGTCGGCGCGGTCGAGCGCGATGTTCGTGCCGGAACTCGCCGGATTGCGCTGCCCGGTGTTGACGATGGTGAGCGAATGCGCACCGTTGGACAACACCGGGCTCGTCCACACCACGCCGGACGCGTTGCGGGACGGGGCGTAGTTGTCGACGGTGGACGGTGCGCCGCCGTCGACGGCGACCGTCATCCGCCCCTGGTCCACGTCGCGGACCGCGCGCAGCGCGACCTGCGTGCCGGTGAAGCGGAACGTGGCGGTCGCGCCGCCGACGAAGCTCCAGTTGGCGGTGCCGGCGTACATGTCGGGCACGCCGGTGGTCAGGCCCCAGTTGGCGCCGTAGGTGAAGTCGGGGCTGTTCGCGTCGACGACCAGCGGGCCGCCGGTGTCGCCGGCGTCGAGCGGGGCGCCGAGCGTGACCGTGTAGGCGTCGGTGCCCGACTGGATGGTGACCGGCACGTTCAGCGCGCCGTTCGTCACCGGCAGGTCGGCGCTGGCGACGACGATCGGGCCGGGCAGCGGCGACTGGTTGGGGATCCGCTGCACGGTGACCCGGACGCGGCCGTTGGTGACGAAGTCGGTGACGCCGGTGAAGGCGACGGTCGTCGTGCCCGTCTGGCCGTTCTGGTTGCCGATCAGCGCGACCGCCCGGCCGGCCGCCAAGTCGATCGTCGCGGCGACGGCCATGCCGTTGCCGTTGGTGGTGGTGACGACGTTGCCGGTCATCTGGGCGTACGCGCGGTACACCCACCACTGGCCGGTCGGCTGGCCGTTCCACAGCACCGAGTCGAGCGTGCCGGCGACGCAGCAGTCCGACCAGATGGCGTGGGCGGCGGCCGAGACGTCGGAGACCGCGAGCCGGTCGAGGAACCAGGCGAGGTACCCCGGATGCTGCTGCTGCGAGAAGAGGTACTCGTCGATCGTGAGCGGCAGTTGCGCGACCCCGCGCGCGGTCAGGATCGCCTTGGCGTCGGCCGCGTCGGCCGCCGGGTCGTTGCCGAAGTGCCAGTTGAGCACGTTCGGCAGGGTGCCGTCGGCCTTCGTGCGGGCGACCCAGGCGTCGAGCCAGCCGTGGTTGTAGCCGGAGTACGACGGCCCGACGATCACCGCCTGCGGGTCGAGCCGCCGGATCTCGGTCACCGCGGTGTTCCACATCTGGTAGTACTGCGCGCTGTTGACGCCGCGCGGCCAGAACCCGGTGCCGTCCGGCTCGTTCCAGATGTCGTACCGCACGCGAACCCCCGACGCCCGCACGTCCGTGACGAGCCGGGTGATGAACGAGCGCCAGTTCGTGCAGTCGCCGTTGTCGCACGGGTACACGGTGTTCGCCGGCTGCTCGGTGTCGGCGCCCCAGACGTCGGAGACGAGCAGGTGGTAGGTGGCGTTGTAGGGCGCGGCGGTGACCCGGCGGGCCTGGGCGACCGCCGAGTTCAGCCGCACCTGGTAGCCGCTGCCGGCGGCGTAGCCGTCGCCGATCCAGCCGTGGCCGGCGATGCGCGCCCCGCCGCCGCGGAACAGCGTGGGGCGCAGCGGCTGCAGGAGGCTGTCGGCGGGTCCGGAACCGTCCTGCGACAGGCCGTACAGGAAACCGGCGCCGGCCCGGGTCGGGACCTTTCCTCGTTGCGCGAGGTTGACCGAGACGGTGGTGTCGGCGGCCGAGGCCGCGGTGGGTGCCAGCGCGACGGCGGCGCCGGCGATGAGCAGGGCGGCCATGAGCAGGCGGCCTGGCGGGGCTGCGCGATGCATCATTCCTCCGGTTCGGCGATGGGGAGTCGGGCGTCGTCCCGCAGGAACAGCGGGACGCTGGTCAGCGGCGCGTCGACGGTGACGCGGGTGCCGCCTTCGTACGTGGTGCCGGAATCGGTGTGGGTCCAGGCCGCGCCGGCCGGGAGGTAGACCTCGCGGCGCTGCGCACCGGCCTGTACTACGGGCGCGACGATGAGGTCGCGGCCGAAGAGGAACTCGTCGTCGGCGTCCCAGGCGGCCGGGTCGCCGGGGAACTCCAGCAGCAGCGGCCGCATGAGCGGGAGTCCGCTCGTCTCGCCGCCGCGCAGCTGTTCGTGCAGATATGGACGAAGCCGTTCGCGCAGCCGCATCACCGCCGTGATCGCCGCGTAGGCGTCGGGGCCGAACGACCAGACCTCGTTGGGGCCGCCGGCCACGCCGACGCCTGCCCGGCCGGTGCGCGGCTCCCGGTGGCCGTGCAGCCGGAACAGCGGGCAGAACGCGCCGAACTGGAACCAGCGCACGACCAGCTCGCGGAACGCCGGGTCGTCGGGGTCGCCGCCGTGGAAGCCGCCGATGTCGGTCGTCCACCAGGGCAGGCCGCTCAGCGCCACGTTGAGCCCGGCCCGCACCGAGGCGGCCAGGGCGTCGAACGTGGCCGGGATGTCGCCGGACCACAGCGCCGCCCCGTACCGCTGCGAGCCCGCCCACGCCGAGCGCACCAGCGACAGCGCTTCGGTCTCGCCCTGTGCGCGAAGGTGCTCGAACACGCCGCGGGCGTGCTCGCGCGGGTACAGGTTGGCGACCTCGCTGCCCGGGCCGGCCGCGTAGCTCAGGTTGTGCGGGTGGCCGGGGCGCATCTCCGGTTCGCAGGCGTCGAGCCAGAACGCGCGGATGCCCGCCCGGTAGTAGTTGTCGTGCAGGCGCTCCCACAGGAAGTCGCGAGCGCGCGGGTCGGTGGCGTCGTAGAAGGCGACACCGATGGCGGCGTCGTCGCCGGCCGCGGTACCGGCGACCAGATCCGGCCACTCGGCGTGCGCCGGCGCGCCGGCGTCGGTCGCGACGAGCATCCCGGCGTCGCGCATCGGCGCGTGGTTGGGCGAGAGCGGGCTGACCGACGGCCAGACGGACACGGCCAGCTCGACGCCGTTCTCCCGCAGGGTCTTGGCCATCGCGCGCGGGTCCGGCCAGTCGTCGGGGTTCCAGTCCCAGTCGCCGAGGTGCCGCCAGTGCAGGTAGTCGACGACGATGACGGACAGCGGCAGCCCGCGCCGGACGTGTTCGCCGGCGACGGCGAGGAGCTCCTCCTGCGTGCGGTACCGCAGCTTGCTCTGCCAGAAGCCGGACGCCCATGCGGGCAGGCGCGGCGCGTGCCCGGTCGCGTCGGCGTAGTGCCGCAGGATGTCGGCCGGCGTGCCGGTGGTGAGCCAGTAGTCGAGCTGGCGCGCACGGTCGGCCACCCAGCGGGTGCCGTTGACCGCGAACTCGACGCGGCCGACGGCGGGGCTGTTCCACAGCAGGCCGTAGCCGCGGCTGGAGACCGCGAACGGGATGGTGACCTCGCCGTTGCGCTGCTGGAGCTCCAGCACCATGCCCTTCTGGTCGAAGCGGCCGTGCCCGTGCTGGCCGAGGCCGTGGACGCGCTCGCCGTCGTGGGCGGCGAAGCGTTGTTCGATCCGGTACGTCCCGTCGCCGGCCGCCTGGAAGTGGCGGGGCCCGGGCCACCAGAAGTGGGCCGGCGCCTCCCGCAGCAACTCCTCCCCCGTGTCGGTGCGGGTGGCCTTGATCAGGCCGTCGTCGACGGTCACCGTCAGTCGCCCGTTGACGAGCGTGGTCTGCTCCACGACCGCATCCACGGCGGCGGGTGGCAGCAGCGCGCCGGGCAGGTCGTCGCGGATGGCGTGCAGGCCGGCGCGGACGCGGACACTGTCCTCGCCCCAGGGCTCGACGACGAGGATCTGGTGGCCCTGGCGGTGGACGAGTCGGTTGGTCAACTGTGCTCCTAGTCCTTGACGCTGCCGGAGGTGATGCCGGCGGCGACGTAGCGCTGCGCGACGACGAGCAGCACGGCGACGGGCACCGACGCGATGACCCCGGTGGCCATCACGCTGTTCCAGTCGCTGAGGTGCGCGCCGATGAACCGGTAGATGCCGACGGTGATCGGGGCGAACTCGTCGCGGGTCGTGAGCGTGACCGCGAACAGAAAGTCGGCCCAGGTGAACAGGAACGAGAAGAGGGCGGCCGTGATCACCGCGTTGCGGCTCACCGGCAGGATGACGGCGACGAGCGTGCGCAGGTGCGACGCGCCGTCCAGCGCGGCCGCCTCGCGGATCTCCGGCGGTACCGTCCGCATGAACGCGTGCAGGATGAGCACCGCGAACGGCACGCAGAGCGTGGAGTCGGCGAGGATCAGGCCGAGCGGCGAGTTCAGCAGGTAGAGGCGGTTGGCGGCCACGTAGAACGCGTTGGCCATCACGATGCCGGGGATCATCTGGGCGACCAGCAGGGCGAACAGCAGCGTCCGCCGGCCGGGCACGTCCAGCTGGGCCAGGCCGTAGGCGGCCGGCACGGCGACGAGGAGGGTGACCGCCACCGTGCCGAGCGCGATGTACAGGCTGGTGAGCAGGTGCCCGCCCTGGCTCGACAGGGCGTTGCGGTAGCCGTCGAACGTGCCGTGGACCGGCAGCCAGGTCGGCGTGGGGCGGACCAGTTCGGTCGAGGGCAGCAGGGAGGCGTTGAGCATCCAGTACAGCGGGAAGAGCATGATCGCGATCAGCGTGACGCCGGCGACGGTTCTTCTCATCCGGACCGCCGCTCGGTGCGCAGGTAGACCGCGGCGAACACGACCGCGACGACGATCAGGACGTTGCCCACCGCCGCGCCGTGCCCGAACGCGAGCTGCTGAAACGACAGGTCGTACGCGTACGTGGTGAGCGTTTGTGACGAGTCCGCCGGTCCGCCCTGCGTGAGCACCATGATCACGTCGAAGACCTTCAGCGTGTAGATCAGGCCCAGCGTGAGCACGACGGCGGTGACCGGGCGCAGGAGCGGCAGCGTGATCCGGCGGAACCGCTGCCAGCCGCCCGCGCCGTCCAGCTCGGCGGCCTCGTAGAGGTGGCCGGGGATGGCCTGCAGCCCGCCGTACAGGATCACCGTGTTGAACGGGATCCCGACCCAGATGTTCACCAGGGTGACCGCGATGAGCGCCCAGTCGGTGCTGGCCAGCCAGGGCACCGGCTGGTCGACCAGGTGCAGCTGGAGCAGCGTCTGGTTGAGCACGCCGGAGTCGGTCTCCAGGATCCAGCGCCAGGCGGTGCCGGAGACGACCAGCGGCAGCAGCCACGGCACGAGCAGCAGCGCGCGCAGCACGCCGTTGAGCGGGAACTTCCGCTGGAAGAACACCGCCAGCGCGAGGCCGATGCCGAACTGGAACAGCAGCGAGCCGGCGGTGAACAGCAGCGTGTTGACGACGGTGCCGGCGAACGCCGGGCTGTGGAGCACCTCGCGGTAGTTCCGCAGCCCGACGAACGGCGCGACCCCGGTGTAGAACGACGAGACCGTGTAGTCCAGGAACCCCATCCGCACGTTGGTGACGAGCGGATAGACGTAGAACGCGAGCACGTAGATCCACACGGGGACGACGAACATTGCGCGTTTCATGCCGCCTCCGCTGCACTGCGGCGGCAGGTGACGACCGGACGCTCGCTCAGCTTCATTTGACGGCGGCCTGGGCTGCCTTCAGCGCCTCTTCGGGGGACTTGCCGCCGGCCAGGCAGGCCTGGATGGCGTTGAACAGCGCCTCGCTCACCTTCGGGTACCCGGTGCCGAGCTCGGCCGTGCGCGCCTGCGCCGTGGCGACCTCCTCGACGAACGCCTTCAGCTGCGGGTTGCTGCTCGCGAGCTGCTGCGCGGCGGCCTGGTTGCTCGGGATGTAGCCGGCGTTCGTCGACCACTCCAGGCTCTTGTCCTGGCCGAGCAGGCACTTGAGCACGGCGAGCGCCTTCTTCTCGCGCTCCGGGTTGCTCTTGCCGACCGTCCACACCTCACCGCCGAGCGGCGTCACCGGCTTGGCGTTCGCGTTCGGGATCGGGATGGGGACGATGCCGAACTTCAGGTCGGACTTCTTGTTGAGCGTCGGCAGCTGCCAGGGGCCGTTGACCATCATCGCCGCGTTGCCCGCCATGAACTGGTCGTTGACGTCCGCCTGGGTCCAGGTGACGACGGACTTGGAGGCGGCCTTGGCGTCGACCAGGTCCTTCCACAGGGTCAGGGCCTTGATCGCGGCGGGCGAGTCGAGCTGCTTGAGGCTGGCGCCGGCGGTCCAGAAGAACGGCTCGAACTGGAAGCTGCCCTCCTCGGTGCCGACCGCCGAGAACGCGATGCCGTAACGGGTGCCCTGCGTGAGCTGCTTGGCCGCGGCGGTCAGCTCGTCCCAGGTCTTCGGCGGGGTGAGGCCGGCCTGCTGGAAGAGGGTTTCGTTGTAGTACAGCGCGAGGCCGTTGACGCCCGGCGCGATGCCGTAGGTCTGGCCCTGGTACTGGCCGGCGTTGACGATCGACGGGTACAGGCCCTCGGTGCTCAGGCCGGTGAGCGGGACCAGCCCGCCGGTGGCGGCCAGCTGGGGCAGGTCGGGGTTGTCGATGAGGGCGAGGTCCGGTACCGCCTTGGCCGACGCCTGCTGG
Source organism: Dactylosporangium sucinum (assembly GCF_014647515.1). GTDB lineage: Bacteria > Actinomycetota > Actinomycetes > Mycobacteriales > Micromonosporaceae > Dactylosporangium > Dactylosporangium sucinum. Next base: position 71,856 of record NZ_BMPI01000006.1, read on the forward strand.
AGCAGCTTGGGCATGAACTGGGTGCGCGGGACCTGCTGGTGCTGCACCTTGACGCCGGCCTCGGCGCCGCACGCGTCGAGGAGCTTCGGCAGCTGGGTGTTCTGCGGGGCGGCCTCGTAGTAGTCGATCTCGGTGAGAGTGTCGTCGCTGGTGGCGCCGCCTCCGCCCGCGCCGTCACCGCAGGCGGAGAGGGCCAGCGCGGCGGCGGCGAGGGCCGCGGCGAGGGCGCGACGTTTCACGTGAACCATAGTCGATACCTTTCGAACTGATTCGACAATCGGCGGACTGCGCGAGGGGTTGCGGTGGGGCGCGGAGGTGGGAGACGGGACCGCGCGGCTCGGGGTGGTGCGGCGCGGAACGCGAGGGTGGGGAACGCCGGCACGGCACCGGGATGAGTGCGGCGGGCCGGTTGGAGCGCGGGCGAGGGTGGGCGGCTTGCGGTGCGGGCGGCCTGGGGTGCGACCGGCCTGGGGTGCGGGCGGCTTCTGGTGCGACCGGCTTGCGGTGCGGGCGGGCTTTGGCGGTGCGGGCGGGCTTTGGCGGTGCGGGCGGGCTTTGGCAGTGCGGGCGGGCTTTGGCAGTGCGGGCGGGCTTTGGCAGTGCGGGCGGTTAGTGGGGT
>NZ_BMPI01000006.1:72544-161322 GCF_014647515.1 Dactylosporangium sucinum
AGGTGTGCGGCAGTCGAGCACGGCGCCCTCAGCGGACCTTGAGCACCGGGGCGAGCATGGTCACCGAGGGCTGGGGCGCGCCGTTGATCAGGCCGGCCAGCCGCTGGACCGAGATCCGGGCCAGCTCCTCCACCGGCAGGGCCACCGACGTGACGGGGCGGGACAGGCGGTCCACCGCGTCGTCGGGGCAGATCGCGATGACGGCCAGGTCGCCGCGGCCCATGCTGGTGAGGCCGTCGACGACGAGCGGGAGGGCCCACTCGTTGTACACGATGAGGCCCGTGATCGCCGGGTCGCGCTCCAGCAGGTCGGTGAGCGCGCCGACCACGCCACCGGCCGAGGGCTCGCACGGGGACCAGGTCGCCTGCGCACCCTGTTCGGCCAGGGCGTTGAGGGCGCCGTCGCGGGCGTGGGCGGCGTACGCGACGCCGCGCTCGTAGGTGTCGGCCGGCTGGCCGAGGAAGCCGACGTGCGTGTGGCCCTGCTCCAGCAGGTGCTCGGCGCAGATCCGCCCGCACGCGGCGAAGTCGAAGTCGACGTACGGTAGCCCGTGCGGGTTGTCGGGCGTGCCGACCAGGACCGCGGGGCACTTGAGCGACCGCAGGAGCTTGGCGCGCGGGTCCTTCTGCTGCACCTCCATGAGCATCACGCCGTCGACGAGCGCCGTGCCGACCGCGTCGCGGATCGCCGTGGTGCCGTCGTCGTCGGTGAGCATGAGCAGCTTGAGCCCCGCGTCCTGGGCCGCCGTCAGCGCCGCCCAGACGTACGGCATCTGCACCTGGTTGTGCGGGCCGTGCACGAGCGGCAGCACCATCGCGATGACGCCGGTGCGGCGGGTGCGGATCGACCGGGCCCCGGCGTGCGGGCGGAACTGCAGTTCCTCGATGCTCCGCTCGACCTTCGCGATGGTCTCGGCGGAGATCGACCGGTTGCCGCTCAGCACGTACGACACCGTGCTGCGCGAGACGCCCGCGTGCTTGGCCACGTCGGCGATCGTCACCGCCACGCCGTCACCGCCTTTCGAACTGATTCGACAAGCGGGAACCTAGCACCGCTATGCGCCGGTCACAACCCACCCCTGGCGTCGATCTTGCCGCTGCGGTGCAGTCGTACCTGCCCTGCCCTGCCCTGCCCTGGCCTGCGCGGAGCGCGGTGTCGGACCGGCGCGGACACGCCGTCGATGTCCGGGTTTGTCGGGCACCCCTGCCCGCCTGGCCGAGGCCACGGCAAGATCGACTTGGTTGGGAGCGGCAAGATCGACGCGGTCAGGAGCGGGGCAGGGTGACGACGGTGCCCGTCAGGCGGGCGTGCTCGGCCGCCCAGACGACGCGGTGGCCGGCCAGGCTGGTGGCCGGGTCCGACCGCAACCGGCCGGCGTCGCCGGTGGCCACGGCCGCCGCGAACGCTTCCACCAGGGCGTCGTCGCCGTCTGCGTGACCCTCGTCGGCCGAGCCGGTGACGTCGATCGTCTCCTCGGCGCCGGTGCGGAAGTCGACGAGCCGCAGGCGGTTGCCGTCACCCTCCAGGTAGCCGTGGGTGCCGAACAGCCTGGTCTTGCGGTGCTCGGCCGGGGCGAACGCCGTCATCGTGAACGCGACCGTCGCGCCGTCGGCCAGCTCCAGCGACACGACCTGGTGGTCGACGACGTCGTTGTCGCAGGCGTAGACGCAGCGGCCGTAGGGGCCGGTGCGCAGCGCGGCGCGGATCGCGTCGTCGCCCGGGTCGCTGCTCACCACTGTGACCGGCCACGATGTTCGTTCGCGTCCGAGGTACAACTTGGGCGCCGAATATGGACAGTCGGGCTCGATCGCGCAGTCGAGGCAGCGCTCCGCGGCCCCGGCCGGGCGCTGGTCGGCGCGGAAGTGGGCGAGGCCGCCGAACGAGCTGACGCGGCGCACCGGCTGCCCGCTCACGTACAGCAGCCAGTCGATGTCGTGGCACGCCTTGGCGAGCAGCATCGGCGACGACTCGGCCGTCGACCGCCAGTTGCCGCGCACGAACGAGTGCGCCTGGTGCCACCAGCCGACCGGCTCGAGGTGCTGGATGCTCACCAGCCGCCCCAGACGGCCGCCGTCGACGACCGCCTTCACGGCGTCGGTGTAGGGGCTGTACCGCAGCACGTGGCACACCGCCGCCAGCACCCCCGCGGACTCCACCGCCGCCACGATCCGGCTCGCGTCGGCGTCGGTCGGCGCGATCGGCTTCTCCAGCAGCAGGTGGTAGCCCCGCTCGGCGAGCAGCACGGCCGGCTCGACGTGCAGGTGGTCCTGGGTGGCGACGATGGCGGCGTCGGCGACCCGGTCACGATCGCGCAGCCGGGTGAAGTCGTCGAACGCAAGTTCGTCCGGGATGCCGAACTCGTGCGCGAACGCCGCCCGGCGCGCCGGGTCGGGCTCGGCGACCGCGACCACGTCGGCCGCACCCGAGCGCACCGCGTGCCGCGCGTAGCCGAGGCCGCGCTGGCCCGCGCCGACGACGATCAGCCGCGGCTTCACTGGCGCACCACCACGACCGTGGTGCCGGCGCGCTCGATGGCGTGGACCTCCGCCGGGTCGGCACTGTCGTCGGTGATCACCAATATCCTGGCGTCGTCGAGCCCGCAGATGCGGGCCAGGCACTTGCGGCCGATCTTCGAGCCGTCGGCGACCACCATGATTTTCTCGGCCCGGCGGATCATCGCCGCGTCGGTGTGCGCCTCGATCTCGTCGTGCGTGGTGAGGCCGCCCTGCGCGCTGATGCCGTCGACGCCGACGACGGCGATCTCCATGTTGAGCCCGGCGAGGGCCTGCTCGGCGATCGGGCCGACCAGCTCGTACGACTGGGTGCGCGACACGCCTCCGGTCATGATCAGCTTCAGCCGTGGGCGAAGCGCGAGCTCCGCGGCGATGTTCAGGGCGTTGGTCACCACGGTGAGGTCGACGCGCTCGGCCAGCAGCCGGGCCAGCATGTGGGTGGTGGTGCCGCCGCTCAGCCCGAGGGTCAGCGGACCGTGGGGCAGGAACGCGGCGGCGCGCTGGGCGATGAGGGCCTTCTCGGCGCGGTGCTGGCCCGTGCGGTACCGCACCGGAAGCTCGTAAGCTACGTCGACCGCCATGGCACCGCCGTGGGTGCGGGCGAGCAGCTTCTGGTCCTCCAGCATCTGCAGGTCGCGGCGGATGGTCGCCGGCGAGACTCCGAACTCCTCGGCGAGCACCGCGGCGTCGACCGATCCTTCGCTCGAAAGGCGCTCCAGGATGGCCGACACGCGATCGGCACGGTGCAGGGAACTGCGCGGCATGGGCTCCTCGATCCCCCGGGTTGTTCAAACGAGCAGTCAGGATAGTTCGTTTCAGCGCGAAAATCCCAGAAAGCTTGCGTGCTCGCTCCCCTCGTCCCGACAATCCGAGCATGACCGTGATCACGTTCCTCGGCGCGGGCAGCGTGGTGTTTACCCGCGAACTGCTCGCCGACCTGCTCTCCTTCGACGAGCTGCGGGGCGTGACGCTCGCCCTGCACGACATCGACCCGGAACGGCTGGAGACCGCCGAGGCGATCGCCCGGCGGACGGCCGAGCAGCTCGGCGCGACCCCGAAGATCACCGCGAGCCTCGACCGGCGGGCCGCGCTCGACGGCGCCGGCTACGTCATCAACGCCATCCAGGTCGGCATGCACGCGGCGACGGTCCGCGACTTCGAGATCCCGGCGCGGTACGGGCTGCGGCAGACGATCGGCGACACGATCGGCGTCGGCGGCATCTTCCGCGCGCTGCGCACGTTCCCCGTGCTCGCCGGCATCGCGGCCGACATGCGCGCGGTCTGCCCGGACGCCTGGCTGCTGAACTACACGAACCCGATGGCGATGAACATCGCGTACCTGGCGGCGATCGCGCCCGACCTCAACGCGGTCGGCCTGTGCCACTCGGTGTTCTGGACCGTCCACGACCTGTGCGAGCTGGTCGGCGTGCCGCTCGACGAGGTCGACTACCGCGCCGCCGGGGTCAACCACCAGGCCTGGCTGCTGCGCTGGGAGCACCGCGGCGAGAGCCTCTACCCGCGGCTGGACGCGGCCATCGACGCCGACCCGCAGCTGCGCCGCCGGGTGCGGATGGACATGTACCACCGGCTCGGCTACTTCCCGACCGAGACCAGCGAGCACTCGTCGGAGTACGTGCCGTGGTACCTGCACCACAACAGCGAGATCGAGCGGCTGCGCATCCCCGTGGGCGAGTACGTGCGGATCAGCGAGGGCAACCTGGCCGACTACTCCGCCACCCGGGCCGCGGTGCTCGCCGGGGAGCCGCTGGACCTGCACCGGGACGCCACCGAGTACGCGCCGCAGGTCATCCACAGCATGGAGACCGGCACGCTGCGGCGCATCCACGCCAACGTGGCCAACCGCGGCCTGATCAGCAACCTGCCGGCCGGCTTCGCGGTCGAGGTGCCGTGCGTGGTCGACCGGCTCGGCGTCCGGCCGGAGGCGGTCGGCGACCTGCCGCCGCAGTGCGCGGCGGTGAACCGCGGGTTCGTGAGCGTCGGCGAGCTCACCGTGCGGGCGGCGCTCGACGGCGACCCGCGGCTGGTCCGGCAGGCGGCCATGGTCGACCCGAACACCGCCGCGACGCTGACCGTCGAGCAGATCTGGGCCCTCTGCGACGACCTGACCGCCGCGCACGGCGCGCTGCTGCCGGAGTCGCTGCGGCCGTAAAACGTCGTGGCGCGCCCGCTACCGGCCATGACGCGCCGGGCGGGCGCGCTGCGGCGATAACACGCCGGGACGGGCGCGCTGCGGTCATCACAGCGCCGGGGTGGGGCGCGCTGCGCTCGTAAACGCGCAACACAGAATGCTCACTTGGACAAGAGGTCTTGTTCGGCGAACACAAACGAGCATAACTTCCGTTCATGAACGACACTGTGCGCGAAATCGCCAGCCAGCCCGACGTGTGGCAGCGGGGCGTCGCCATGGCCGGCGAGGCCCGCGCCGCCCTCGGCGCGCCCGGGACGCGGACGCTCGTGCTGGGCTGCGGCACCTCCTGGTTCATGGCGCAGAGCCTGGCCGAGCTGCGGGAGGCCGCCGGGCTCGGCGAGACCGACGCCGTCTGCGCATCGGAGTACGTCCCGCGCCGCCGCTACGACCGGGTCATCGCGATCACCCGCTCCGGCACGTCGACCGAGGTGCTCGAGGCGCTGCGGCAGCTGCCGGCCGGCACGCACCGGGTGGCGGTGACGGCGGTGACCGGCGAGCCGGTGGACGACCTGGTCGACACCCGCGTGCTGCTCGACTTCGCCGACGAGCGCAGCGTCGTGCAGACCCGCTTCCCGACGACGCTGCTGGCGATGTTTCGCGCGGCGCTCGCGTCCGAGCTCGGCGCGGACCTGGCCCGGCTGGTCGCCGACGGCCGGGCCGCGCTCGACGCGCCGCTGCCGGCCGACCCGGCCGCGATCGAGCACCTGGTGTTCCTGGGCACCGGCTGGACGGTCGGCCTCGCGCACGAGGCGGCGCTGAAGGTGCGCGAGGCCGCGCAGGCCTGGTCGGAGTCGTACCCCGCGATGGACTACCGGCACGGGCCCGTCGCCGTCGCCGGCGAGCGCAGCCTCGTCTGGTCGTTCGGGGCCACGCCCGAGTCGCTCGATGACGCCGTCCGGGCGGCGGGCGCCCAGCCGTACCGGGACACCCTCGACCCGCTCGCCCAGCTCGTGCTCGCCCAGCGCTTCGCCACCGCCCTGGCCGCGCACCGCGGGCTCGACCCCGACACGCCCCGCCTCCTGACCCGCTCCGTGGTCCTCGCCTGACAACACCCCGCTTCCCAGTCCTCGCCTGCGTCCAGACCCCCAGCTGACAAGAGGTGTAGCGATGAATCGACGGTTCCTCGCCGGTGTTGCCGGCCTGACCCTGTTGCTCGGTGCCTGTAGCGGCGGCGACAGTACAGACGACGGAAAGGACGCGGCCGCGGGCTACGACCCGGCGGCCGCGGTGACGATCACCTGGTGGACGGGTCAGACCGAGGACGCCGAGAAGGTCGCCGAGGGGCTCGCCGGCGAGTACATGAAGGCCCACCCCAACGTCACGATCAAGACCTCGACCGGCGCCTCCACCACCGACGACCTGCTCACCAAGCTGTCCGCCGGGTTCACCGGCGGCAGCTACCCCGACATCTCCTACGCCTACGGCAGCTGGGCGGGCGAGCTCGCCACCAGCGGCAAGACCCAGAACCTGGCGACCTACGTGTCGGACCCGTCGTTCGCCTGGAACGAGATCCCGGAGGCGGCCCGGCTCACGGCCACCTACGACGGCAAGGTGATCGGCGTCCCGGCGCTGGTCGACAACCTGGCCCTCATCTACAACAAGGCGCTCTTCGACGCGGCCGGCGTGGCGTACCCGACCGACCAGTGGTCGTGGGACGACTTCCGGGCGGCGGCCAAGAAGCTCACCAACCCGGCGCAGAACGTCTACGGCACCGCGTACTCGGTGTCCGGCGGCGAGGACACCACCTGGCATCTGTGGCCGCTGCTGTGGCAGAAGGGCGGCAAGATCCTCGACGGCAAGAAGCCGGCCTTCAACTCCGACGCCGGCGTCGAGGCGCTCGAACTGCTGCGGTCGATGGCGGTCGACGACAAGTCGATGTACCTCGACCAGACCGACGAGAAGTACCTGCCGCTGTTCAACGACGGCCACGTCGGCATGGTCATGTCCGGCCCGTGGGCGCTGCTGGAGCTGCAGGAGGCCGGCGTCGAGTACGGCGTGGCCCAGCTGCCCGGCTTCAACGGCGACCACCAGACCGTCTCCGGCCCCGACCTCTGGGTGCTGTTCGACCACAAGGACGCCAACCGGGCCGGCGCCTCGCGCGACTTCATCAAGTGGCTGACCAGCAAGGAGATCGACGCGAAGTGGAACCTCGCGATCGGCAACCTCCCGCTGCGCAGCACCGAGCAGGGCACGCCCGAGTTCGCCGAGTACGTCAAGGAGTACCCGGGCGGCCAGAAGTTCTTCGACAACCTGGCCAACGCTCGGCAGGCCCGCCCGACCGTGGCCGGCTACGAGGAGATGTCCCGCAACGTCGGCGACGCCATCGCCAAGGTGCTGCAGGGCGCGGCCAAGCCGAAGGAGGCGCTGGACGAGGCGGCCAAGAAGTCCGCCGGTGTGCTGGAGGACTCGTGACCCTGACGTTCGCGGTCTCCGCCGGCAAGGGCAAGGAGGCGACTCCGCGCCGGCGGGGACCGGGGGTCCGCGGGACCCTCACCGGGTGGGCCTTCGCCGGGCCGGCGACGCTCGTCGTGGTCGGGCTGTCGCTGTTCCCCGCGGTGTGGGCGTTCTTCATCTCGCGCACCAAGTGGAACGGCATCGCCGAGCCGGAGAACATCGGCTGGCGCAACTACGAGCGACTCGCGCAGGATCCCGACCTCGCCGCGGCGGCGCAGCACACGCTGCTGCTCACCGCGCTGTTCGTGCCGTCGTCGATCGCCGCCGGCATGGTCATCGCGACCGCGCTGAACCAGAAGATCCGGCTCATCGGCTTCTACCGTACGTGCATATTCGTGCCCTACGTGGCGTCCGCGGCGTCCACCGGCATCCTCGCCGGCTACGTGTTCAACCCGCAGTTCGGCGGCGTGAACGAGGTGCTGCGCCGGGTCGGCCTGCCGCCCCAGCAGTTCCTGGAGGACCCGGCCCAGGCCATGATCGTGGTCTGTGTCATCGCCTTGTGGGGCGAGGTGGGGTTCACGTCGGTGGTGTACCTCGCGGCGCTGCAGGACGTGCCGCGTGAGCTCATCGAGGCGGCCACCGTGGACGGCGCGAGCCGCTGGCGGATCTTCCGCAGCGTGACGCTCCCGCAGCTGCGGCCGGTCACCCTGTTCGCCTCGGTCTGGCAGACCATCACGGCCCTGCAGCTGTTCGACCTGATCTACACGACGACGCGCGGCGGGCCGATGAACAGCACACAGACGATCGTCTACTACGTCTACGAGCTGGCCTTCCAGACGCGGCGGCTGGGCTACGGCGCGGCGGTGGCCTACCTGCTGTTCGCCGTGACCCTGCTGCTCACCGCGCTCGTCATCTGGCGCTCCCGCCGCAGCGGAGAGGAGGCGTTCTGATGCGCCGCCGGTTCCTGCCGTTCAGCCCGTGGCACCTGCTGCTCATGCCGCTGGCGCTCATCTTCGTCCTGCCGCTCGTGCAGATGGTGCTGACCTCGTTCATGAGCGAGCGGGAGATCAACCGGTTCCCGCCGAAGTTCATCCCCAGCGGCGTGCACCTCGACGGCTACAAGGCGCTGTTCACCGAGTCGCACATCCTGCAGTGGTTCGGCAACACCGTCCTGGTCTCGGCGATCTCGGTCGCGTCCCACCTGATCCTGTGCTCGGCCGCCGGCTACGGCTTCGCCCGCCTGCGCTTCGCCGGCCGGGGCGTCGCCTTCGTGGCCGTGCTCGCGACGGTGATGATCCCGATCCAGCTCCTGATGATTCCCACGTACCTCATGTTCGCCCGCCTCGGCATCGTCGACACTCTTGCGGCGGCGTTCGTGCCGTGGCTCGCGTCGGCCTTCGGCATCTTCCTGATGCGCCAGTTCTTCCTGACCCTGCCGGGCGAACTGGAGGAGGCGGCCCGCATCGACGGCGCGAGCGTCTGGCGCACGTTCGTGAGCATCGTGCTCCCCCTGGCCCGCCCGGCGCTGGCCACGCTGGCGGTGTTCACGCTGCTCTCCAGCTGGAACGACCTGCTGTGGCCGCTGGTGGCGATCAGCGACGACCGCCGCTTCACGCTGCAGGTGGGCCTGGCGACCTTCCAGGGCATGCGCCGCACCGAGTGGTCGCAGTTGATGGCGGGCAATGTGGTCGCGACGGTACCGCTGATCGTGGCCTTCCTGGTCGCCCAGAAGCGCTTCATCGCGACGATGACGTTCAGCGGACTGAAAGGATGACCTCCTCGACGGTGGCCTGCGCGGCCGTACCCCCGGCCGCCCTGGTGCTCAACGACCCCGCCGCCACGGCCCACGCCACGGCGGTCGCCAGGTCGGTCCCGCCCCAGCTCCCCGCGCCGCTTCCGCCGGCAACGCCGCTCCCATTCCCACCACTCCAGCTCGGACCGGCACCGCTCCCACCGGCAGCACCCACCGCAGCCACCTCGGCTGCGGCTGCCTCGGCTGCGGCTGCCTCGGCTGCGGCTGCCTCGGCCGCGCCCACTCCGGCGGGGCCCACTCCGGCGGGGCCCACTCCGGCGGGGCCGCGGAGGCGGGCGGCCAGGAAGCCCGCGTTGAAGCTGTCCCCCGCGCCGGTCGTGTCCACCACGTCGACGGCGAGCCCGGGCGCCGCGCACTCGCCGCCCGGCCACCAGGCGCGGCCACCGCGGGCGCCGTCCTTCAGCACCACCGTCGTGCCGCCGGCCACCAGCCGCGCGGCCGCCTGCTCGACCGAGTCGCCGCCCACCGCGAGCGGTTCCGTCGTGGACAACCGGTCGCCGGACGCCACCGTGAGCGGTCCGGTCGTGGACAACCGGTCGCCGGACGCCACCGCGAGCAGCTCGGCCGTGTTCGGCAGGAAGACGTCCGTGTGGGCGAGCACCGGCACCACCCGGTCCCAGCGGCCGTCCGGGTCCCAGTTCGTGTCCAGCGACGTCGTCAACCCGAGCGCGTGGGCCCGCTCGAACACGCCGGCCAGCCCCGCGAGCAGCGCCGGCTGCAGGAACACCGACGCCGCGTGCACGTGCCGGGCCGAGGCGAGCAGCTCGTCGGTCACGTCGGCCGGCCGCAGCGCGGGAATGGTGCCCGGCAGCGTCAGGATCGACCGGTCGTCCGGCGCGGACAGGATCACGCTGAGGCCGGTGGGCGTCTCGGTCGGCGCGGGCTGGAGCACCTCGACGCCCCGCTCGGCCAGCCGTTCGCGCACGAACGCGCCGAAGATGTCGGGGCCGGTGACGGTGAGCAGCGCCGTGCGCAGCCCGAGCCGCGCGCACCCCGCTGCCGTGATCGCGGCCGAGCCGCCGAGCACGAGGTCGGCGGCGGAGAGCAGCTGCTCCTCCTGCCCGAACCGCGGCCGCACGTCGCCCCGCAGGACCAGGTCCGGATTGGCGTCCCCGACCACCAGCACGTCGAACCGCACGTCTCGCCTCCAGCGCATCACCTGTGCCGCATCGACACCGATCCAGTGCTCGTTCGGACAGTATCAGCAGTCGCTTTGCGTTCGTAAGAGCGCCAGACGCGCAGAAACGAGCACTCGGCCGTGATCCTGACCGTGACGCTGAATCCCGCGCTCGACCTGACGTACACGGTCGACGCGCTCGTCCCGCACGCCACCAACCGGGTGCGGACGGTCGCCGAGCGACCCGGCGGCAAGGGGCTCAACGTGGCCGGCGTGCTGCACGCCCTCGGCGAGCCGGTGCTCGCCACCGGCCTGCTCGGCGGCCCGACCGGCGCGCACATCCAGGGGCTCGTCGACTTCCCCGCCGCGTTCGTACCGATCGCCGGCGACAGCCGCCGCACGGTGACGATCGTCGACGCCGCCGACGCGACCGGCCTGTGGGAGCCCGGCCCCACCGTCACCGGCCCGGAGTGGGCCGCGTTCCTCGACCACTTCGCGGCACTGCTGCCCGCGGCGGATGCGGTGGTACTGAGCGGATCGCTCCCCAAGGGCCTCCCGCCCGACGCCTACGCCGTGCTGATCCGCGCCGCCCGCGAGCAGGGCGTGCCAACGGTGCTCGACACCAGCGGCGAGCCCCTGCACCACGGCGTCGGCGCCGCGCCCGACGTCGTGAAGCCCAACGAACACGAACTGGCCGCCCTCGGCCGGCGCCCCGTCGACGTCATCGCGGCCGGAGTGCGCGCGGTCGTCGTCTCGCTCGGCCATCGCGGGCTGCACGCGCACACCGCCGACGGCGTCTGGCGCGTGCCACCGCCCGCCGTCGTCACCGGCAACCCCACCGGCGCCGGGGACGCCTGCGTCGCCGCCCTCGCCCGCGGCCTCCGCAACGGCCTCGCCAAGGACGGCCCCACCACCTACGACCGACCCGAAGACAACCGCGCAGAACATAACCGCGCAGAACACAACCGCACAGAGGACAGTCGCGCAGAACACAACCACGCAAAAGACAACCACGCAGAAGACGGCCGCACAGATGGCAATCGCGCAGAAGACGGCCGAGCAGAACACAACCGCGCACAAGACGGCCGAGCCGAAGACCGCCCCGCCCGAGGCCGCCACACCGGCGCAGCCTGGGCCGACGTCCTCGCCGACGCCGCCGCCCTCGCCGCGGCCGCCGTCGTCGCGCCGGTGGCCGGCGAGATCGACCTCATGCAGTACCAAACCTTCCGCAGAACCATGCAAGGAGTGCAGCCAGATGTTCAGCCCCACCGGTGAGATCGTGGCCGACGCGCAGCGCCGGGGCGTCGGCGTCGGCGCGTTCAACGTCATCACCGTCGAGCACGCCGAGGCCATCGTGACCGGCGCGGAGGCCGCCGGCGTCGCGGTGATCCTGCAGATCAGCGAGAACGCCGTGCGGTTCCACGACGGGCGCCTGGCCCCGATCGCGGCCGCCGCGCGCTGCGTCGCCGAGCTGTCGTCGGTGCCGGTGGGCCTGCACCTCGACCACGTCGAGAGCGACGAGCTGTTCGACCAGGCGGCGGCCAACGGGTTCGGCTCGGCGATGTACGACGCCTCCAAACGAGACTACGAAGGCAACGTCGCCGCTACCGCTGCGGCGGCGCAAAGGGGGCACGCGCAGGGGCTGTGGATCGAGAGCGAGCTGGGCGAGGTCGGCGGCAAGGACGGTGCGCACGCGCCCGGGGTGCGGACCGATCCCGGCGAGGCGGCGGCGTACGTCGCCGCGACCGGCGTCGACGCGCTCGCCGTCGCCGTCGGCTCCTCGCACGCGATGACGACCCGCGACGCGCGGCTCGACCACGCGCTGATCGAGCAGCTGCGCGAGGCGACCCCGGTGCCGCTGGTGCTGCACGGGTCGTCCGGGGTCGGCGACGACGACCTGCGCAAGGCGGTCGCCGCCGGGATCGTGAAGATCAATATCGGCACCGCGCTCAACATCGCGTTCACCGGCGCGATCCGGCGGGAGCTGGCCGTGCAGACGTCGGTCGATCCCCGCAGGTACCTCCGGCCGGCCCGCGACGAGATGGCCGCCACGGTGACGCGGGCACTGCGCGTCGTGACCCTCCTTTAGACCACCTTTACGTTCCACTTAGATCTCCCGGGAACGCTTGAGAGAGCGCTCTCCAGGTGCGTACGGTCGGCGACGCCACCAACCGGAGTGCCTCCTGGAGGGCCGTCCCACCATGCACGATCCGACCCCGAAGAAGTCGCGGCGCCGCGCCTTGCTGGCCCTGCTCACGGTGCCCGTCGCCGGCGCAGTCGCCACCACCGTCATCATCAGCACGACCGCCGGCGCCGAGCAGAGCGACACCGCCGGCGTCGTCCAGGCCGAGGCCTGGAGCGCGCAGAACGGCGCCCGCACCGAGAACACCGGCGACACCGGCGGCGGCAAGAACGTCGGCTGGCTCGCCAACGGCGACTGGATGCGGTACGACGGCATCGATCTCGGCACGTCCGGCCCCCTCACCGCCAGCGTGCGCGTCGCCGCGGCCAGCCGGGCGGGCGGCACGATCGAGCTGCGCGCCGGCTCGCAGGCGGGCGAGCTGCTCGCCACGTACGACGTCGGCTACACCGGCGGCTGGCAGACCTGGGTCACCAGGACCGCGGTCAGCACCACGCAGCTGACCGGCAAGCAGACCGTGTTCCTGCTGCTCAAGAGCGGCCAGTCGAGCGACTTCATCAACGTCAACTGGTTGCAGTTCAAGCGCACGCCGACCGCGACCGTGCCGGGTTCACCGACGGCCGCCCCCTCCACGAAGCCGCCGACGAGCGCCCCACCGCCGCCGAGCACCGGCTGGCCGACCGTGGACCCGGCCAAGCAGGCCGCCGACATCGCGGCCTTCTTCGCCCGCAAGCCGAGGCCGATCACCAACAACCCGGTGAAGGTGCCGGAGTTCAACGCCCAGTGCACGATCAGCCACCACGCCAGCGACGACCCGATCGTCTTCCCGGGCCTGGCCGGCGCCTCGCACAACCACACCTTCTTCGGCAACAAGACGACCAGCGCGGCCTCGACGACCGAGTCGCTCTTCGGCGCGGCGACCAGCTGCAAGCCGAAGGAGGACCATTCGGCGTACTGGGTCCCCACGCTGTACCAGAACGGCAGCGTCGTCGACCCGAAGGCCGTGACCGTCTACTACGGTTCGCGGTTGAAGGACCCGAGCAAGACCCAGCCGTTCCCGCTCGGGCTGCGCATGATCACGGGTGACGCCAAGGTGCAGACCGACACCCCGGACAAGCAGGGCAACCACTTCTGGTGCGCCGGCATCGGCGGCGAGGTCGGCCGCACCGCCAACGGCGAGTACCCGGTCTGCGCGAAGACCGCCGAGCTCGTCCGGCAGGTCACCTTCCCGGACTGCTGGGACGGCGTGCACCTGGACAGCCCGGACCACAAGGCGCACATGGCCTGGGGCGACCACACGGGCGCCTGCCCGAAGACGCACCCGGTGCCGATCCCGTCGGTGTCGTTCGTGATCGCCTACCCGCTGAACACGAACACGGAGGGCATCTCGCTCGCCTCCGGCACCGGCTACTCGATGCACGCGGACTTCTGGAACGCGTGGGAGCCCGAGGCGCTCGCCCAGCGGGTCCGGGACTGCCTGGACCAGGGGTACAAGTGCAACTCGGCCGGCAACTTCTAGAACCCTGAGCAGGGAGGGCCACCCGCCGCCACGGGTGGCCTTTCCCGTTAGCTGCAACGTCAGACCACCCTGAGGTTTGGCACAGTGAAGGCATGGCGGTCCGCTGCGTCATCGTCGACGACTCCGAACGCTTCCGGGCCAGCGCGCGTCGCCTCCTGACCACGCAGGGCATGGCGGTGGTGGCCGATGCTGCGGACAGCCGCCAGGCACTGCGCGCGATCGACGAGCACGATCCGGACGTCGTCCTGGTGGACGTCGGCCTCGGCGCCGAGAGCGGCCTCGATCTGGCCGCCCAGATCGCTCCGCGCCCGGTGATCGTGGTGTCCAGCCTCGCCCCGGACGACGTCGAGGAGCTCGTCGGCCGGACGGGCGCGCTCGGCTTCGTGTCGAAGAGCCAGCTGTCGGCGCTCACGATCACATCGTTGTTGAGGCGGCTTCCAGAAACGTGAGGACCGCGAGGACCCGCCGGTGCGTGTCGTCGGTCTCCGGCAGGTCGAGCTTGGTCAGGATCGACCGGACGTGTTTCTCGACCGTACCCTCGGTGACCCACAGCTCCTTGGCGACGCCCGCGTTCGACCGCCCCTCGGCCATGAGCGCCAGCACCTCGCGCTCGCGGGGGCTCAGCACGTCGAGCGGGTCGCGCCGGCGGTGCGCGGCGACGAGCTCCTGCACCACGGCCGGGTCCACCACCGTGCCGCCGTCGTGCACCCGGTGCAGCGTCTCCAGGAACTCCTCGACGTCGGTGACGCGGGTCTTGAGCAGGTAGCCGATGCGCTCGCCGCTGGCGAGCAGCTCGATGGCGTGCTCCACCTCCACGAACGCGGAGAGGACGAGCAGCGCGACGCTCGGGAACCGCACCCGGATCTCGCGGGCCGCTGCAAGGCCCTCGGTGGTGTGCGTCGGCGGCATGCGGATGTCGACGATCGCCAGGTCGGGCGAGGTCTTCTCGACCAGCTCGAGCAGGTGGTTGCCGTCATCGGCCAGGCCGACCACGCTGAAGCCGTGCCGGTCCAGCAGGCTGGCCAGCCCTTCCCTCAGCAGGACGTCGTCGTCGGCGATCACCACCCGGAGCTGGAGCGCCGCACTACCCTCGAATGCCATCAAATCCAACATATCCCCGCAATGCTGGGTAGACATCCTTCATGCGCGGGGGGTTGACCGTCCGGCTCGGGGTGATGTGCGTGTTGTTCACCCTGTTGATCAGCACCGCGTTCGCCACGATCCTCCTCTCCGTGTACGAGCTGCGCGACTCCGTCCTCGTGGTCACCCGCGCCGAGCGAGCCGTCTCGGCCGCGAACACGCTCGAACGACTGGTGCTCGACGTCGAGGCGGGCCGGCGCGGCTACGCGCTCACCCACGACCGCGCGCTGCTGACACCGTGGATCCACGCCCAGCAGCAGATTCCGCTGCGCCAGCAGGAGCTCGCCTCCGCCGTCTCGGGCGACTCGGCGCAGGCCGCGCGGGTCGCCACGCTCAACAGCGACGTCAGCGCGTACCTCGACACGTACGCCGATCCGGTCATCACCGACGACGGCGCCAACCCGGCGAGCATCGACCCGCAGTCGATCACCAACGGCCAGCGGAGCGTCGCCGCGCTGCGCCAGGAGTTCGAACAGTTCACCGTCACCCAGCGGGCGATCGTCGACGGCATGCACGCCGACGCCAACCGGGCCGGCCAGCGGGCGGTGATCGCCGGGATCGCCGGGCTCGCCACCTCGCTGCTGGCGGTGGCCATCCTGACCCGCTCGCTCGCGGTCATGGTCGTACGCCCGCTGCACCGGCTCGTCACCGCCGCCGACAAGGTGGCCGGCGGCGACATGACCGTGCGGGTCGACACCGACGCGCCGGTCGAGGTCGGCAAGATGCAGCGGACGTTCAACTCGATGGTGAGCGCGTTGGAGCGCAGCCGCGAGACGCTCGGCACGGTGGCGGCCGAGCAGGCGGCGCTGCGCCGGGTGGCCACGGTGGCGGCCCGCGGGCGCCCGGCCGAGGACCTGTTCGCGACGGTCACCGAGGAGGCCGGGAAGCTGTTCGAGGCGGATGCCGCGGTACTGGTGCGATTCGAGGCGGAGGAGAACGTCGGCACCGTCGTGGCCAGCTGGAGCTACGACCCCGTCCACCGGATTCCCCTCGGCCGGGTCACGCTGCAGGGCCACGGCATCGCCGGGCGGGTGCTGCGCTCCGGGCGGCCGGTCCGCCTGGAGGGCGACGAGAGCGCCGACTTCCTCGCGCGCGAGTTCGGCGACAGCCGGATCCGTTCGGCGATCGGCGCGCCGATCATCGTGGCCGACCGCTGCTGGGGCGCGCTGAAGGCGCTGTCGACCTCCGACCGCGCGCTGGAGCAGCAGGACGCGATGCGCGCGGCGGAGTTCACCGACCTGGTCGCGAGCGCGATCGCCAACTCGCAGGCCCGGGCCGACCTCACCGCGTCGCGGGCCCGCCTGGTCGCGGCGACCGACGAGAGCCGCCGCCGCATCGAGCGCGACCTGCACGACGGCACCCAGCAGCGGCTCATCGCGCTGCTGCTGGCGTTGCGCGCGACCGAGACCCAGGTGAGCGACGCCCTGCAGGATCGAGTGCACTCGATCGGCGACGACCTCTCCGAGGCGATCGACGAGCTGCGCGAGCTGGCCCGCGGGATCCACCCCTCGATCCTTTCCGAGGGTGGTCTGGTACCGGCGATCAAGTCGCTCGGCCGGCGCTCGCCGATCCCGGTGGAGGTGCAGCTGGCCCTGCCGGACCGGCTGGACACCAAGATCGAGGTCGGCGTGTACTACGTGGTCGCCGAGGCGCTGACCAACGCCATCCGCCACGCCCGGGCGAGCCTGATCTTCGTGCGCGCGGCGATCGTCCGCAACCGGCTGGAGCTGTCCATCGAGGACGACGGTGTGGGCGGGGCCGACCCGGACACCGGCACCGGCCTGGTCGGGCTGGCCGACCGGGTCGCGGCGATCGGTGGCAGCCTGAACATCGCCAGCCGGCCTGGTCGCGGCACCACCCTCAGCATCACCGTGCCGCTGGCCGGTGCCCCCGACGAGGGTGATGCCGGGTGACCCAGGTATGGAGGCCAGCCGGTATCGGCGGGTCCGGAAACCCGCAGCCGCAGAGACCCGCTGGCGTCGGTGTCCCCGGTCACGCGGCGAGCGAGTGTGGACACAGGTAATCCACACCCCGTCTGAACAGGTGATCCACCATGACGACCTGCCCGGTTGACCCGGTGCTGTGCATGGCACTGTTCGTCTCCGACGCCCCCAAGACCACCGACCTCGACGACGCGATGGTTCGCCGGACCGTCGACCAGACCCTCGAGCGCCTCGGGCCCGACGAGTGTTACGCCCGCGCGGCCGAGGTGTTCGGCGATCGTCCGGACATCGCCCTTGACCGCATCCAGTGGGCGCGCGAACTGTGCGCCCGCGCCCTGGCGCCGTCGCTCAGCGGCGCAGCCGATCGATGATGTCGTTCAGCTGCGCCAGGTCCCCCGCGTCGAGCGCCAGCAGCGGCGGTGGCGGCTCGTTGAGCATGCCCTCCGCACGAGCCGCCGCCGCCCGCCCCGACTCCGTGACGATCACGAGCTTGGCCCGGCGGTCGGTCGGGTGCGGCGCCCTGCGCACCAGGCCCCGCCGCTCCAGATCGTCCACGACCAGCGTCGTGTAGGGCGCGTCGGTCTGCAGGTCGGTCGCCAGCTCGCGCAGCGTCACCGCGCCGGCGGCGATCCGACGCAGGGCCTTGACCCGCACGAAGCTCATGTCGAGCGCGTCGCAGACCTCCTTGCGGCGGTCGTACTGGTCGAGCACGAGCGCTCGCATCGCGCGCCAGGCCCGCGCCGCCGCTTCGCTGTCAGGCATCGGCCAGCTCCGGTTCGAGTGGCCGCTGCCTCACGCGCGGCCCGGTGGTGAGCGTACCGATGACGACCACCGCCGCACCGCAGCCGGCGATGATCCACCAGGCCGCATGGCTCGCGGCCACGAATCCCTCCACCATCGGCGTGCCGTGCAGGCCCGCCGAGACGACCGCCCCCAGTACCGCCACCCCCAGCATCGCGCCGAACTGCCGGCTCGTCGACGCGAACGCCGCTGCCACGCCCGCCTGGTCGGTCGGCAGCCCGGACACCGCGGTCACCGTGATCGGCGGGTTGACCATCGCGAACCCGATGCCGAACAGCGCGTACGCGGCCAGCAGCCAGACCGTTGCGGTGTGCGGGCCGATGCCCGCCAGCATGACACCACTGGCCGCGACACCCACCCCGCCGATCAGCAGCGACGGCCGCGGGCCGCGACTGCCCACCAGCCGCCCCGAGAGCGGCCCGAGCACGACCGTCGTCGCGGCGACCGGCAGCGTCAGCAGCCCGGCGTGCAGCGGCGTGTAGCCGCGCACCTCCTGCAGGTAGATCGCGTTGAGCAGCAGGAACCCGGCCAGCGAGCCGAACACCGCCACGGCGGTCAGGGTCGCTCCGGCGAACGGCGGGCTCCGGAACAGCCGCAGGTCGACGAGCGGCTCCCGGCGCCGCGGCTCCACGATCAGCAGCGCTGCCAGCGCGGCCGCGGCGATCACCCCGGCGATCCACGCCCGCTCGATGATCGCGAACGTGGCCGACGCCAGCAGCACCAGCACGATCACCTGGCCGGGGAGGTCGGGCCGGCGCGGCCGGGGCGCCCGCGACTCGGGCACGAAGAGGGCGGTGAGCACGATCGCCGCCAGCCCGATGGGCACGTTGATCCAGAAGATGTACCGCCACCCGACCGACTGCACCAGCAGCCCGCCGACGACCGGGCCGAGCGCCATGCTGATCCCGACGACGCCGGCCCACACGCCCACGGCCTGAGCCCGCTCCCGCCGGTCGGTGAAGACGTTGGTGATGATGGACATCGCGACCGGGTTGAGCATCGAGCCGCCGATCGCCTGCAGCACGCGGAAGGCGATCAGCCAGCCCAGCGACGGGGCCAGGCCGCACAGCAGCGACCCGGTGACGAAGACGGCGAGCCCGGTGAGGAAGGTGCGGCGCCGGCCGATCCGGTCGGCGGTCGAGCCCGCCATCAGCAGGAGGCTCGCGATGACGAGCGTGTAGGCGTCGATCGTCCACTGCACGCCGGCGAGGGACGCGTCGAGGTCGTCTCGCAGCTTCGGTACCGCGACGTTGACGATCGTGTTGTCCAGCCCGACGATCAGCAGGCTCAGGCAGCAGATCCCGAGAATGAGCAACCGCCGGCGGCGTGCTTGTACGACCACAACTATTATGTTCGTACAAGCAACGATCCGCGGGCCACCGGTGGGCCGGCATTGCGGCGCAGATCACTGCCCGGTCTCGGTGATGCTCGTGGCCGTGACGGTGTCGCCGTCGACGGTCCCGACGATGGTCACGGTGTCGCCGGTCTTGACGTCCGCCACGACCGCGCCGTCCTGCACGACGAACGTGGTGCTGTGGCCGTCGGCGCTCCTGGCGGTGATCGAGGTCGTGCTGACGGCGGTGACGGTGCCGCTCTGGAGGCGCTCGGTCGTGTAGCCGCCGTTGCCGTCGGAGGAGACGAAGTCCCCGTACAGGGCGCCGTTCACGTCGGCCGCCCCGCCGCCGAACCCGCCGGGGCCGCCGTCCTGCGGTGCGCCGCCCAGGCCGCCGGGGCCACCCTGCCCGCCGGGGCCGGCCTGCTGGGTGGTCGCGCTGCTGCTGTCGCCCGCGGCCCGGATGACCGCGAACCCGCCGCCGCCGATGACGAGCGCCGCCACGATGCCGACGATCGCCGTCTTGACCTTCGAGCTCTTCCTGGGCGGCGTCGAGGCGGGTCCGACCTCGTACGGCGATGCCGGCATCGTCTCCTGCGCGGCCAGATCCGCCGGGACGGCCCAGACCGGGGCGGGAGACTGGTCGGTGCTGCGGCTCATGGCGTCGCTCCTCGCTGTCGGGGCGGCCCGCTGCGGGAGCCGCTCGCCGGCAACGATTCCGGCCCTCCCTGGCACCGGGGTCCGCCTTCCTTGGCAAGCGCCTGTGAGCACCTCCCGGGCACTTGCCAAGGACTCGGGGCCCCTTTCTTCAGCGTCACGCGGCGACGGGCTCCAGCGTCTCGGCCGGGGCCGGCTTGCGGCCGCGCAGGGCCGCGGCGCCGACCAGGAGCAGGCCGAGGACGGCCCAGGCGGCGAGCACGAGCACGGGCCGCGTGGCCGCGTGGCCGTCGAAGAAGGCGCTGCTGCGCAGGAGGGTGCCGGCGGCGCCCGGCGGGAGGTACTGCCCCAGCGTCCCCCAGCCCGACGGCAGCATCTCGGGCGCGCTGGCCAGGCCGGAGAGCGGGTTGCCGAGCAGCATCATCACGCCGGCGCCGATGCCGAGCCCCGGCGTCCCGAGCAGCGACTCCAGGCCGAGGAGCGTGAGCGCGGTCGCGGCGATGGACAGGGCCACCACCGCGCTGTTGGTCCAGTAGTCGCCGCCGAGGGAGCCCAGCCAGTACTGCAGGATCCCCACGAGCGCCAATCCGCCCACGATCGCGAAGGCCAGCGCGCCGGCCACCCGGCGGGCGACGCCCACGACGAGGTTGCAGAGCAGCCCGGCCGCGACGATCCCGCCGAGCACGAGCGGCAACGCCCCGGCCGCGAGCCCGGCCCCGCGCGGGTCGTCGGCCGGCAGGGGCACGAGATCGCGCACGGTGACGGCGTTCGGGGACTGCTCCAGGCCCTGGGCGACCTGCTGCAGCGCCTGCGCGACGGCGGGGCTGGCGGCGGAGGCGACGATGAGCTGCGGGCGCCCGCTGGTGAGGTCGATCGCGCCGTACACCTTCCGCTCCCGGATCAGCCGCTCCGCCTCCTGCGTGCTGTCGACGGTCACCAGGTCGAACGCTCCGGGCCGCTTGCTCTCGAGCTGCTGCTTGACCTGGCCGGTGACCTGCGGCGGCCCGGCCACGGCGAGCGGGATGTCGTGCACGGTGGACCGGGTGGCCGGCCACGCGAACGCGATCATGATGAGGCTGAGCAGGGCGGTGAGCAGGAGCACGATCGCGCCGACACGGGGCCACGGCGACCGGGTTGCGGTGTGCTGCTGGGCCATCGGAAGTCTCCCTAAAAAGAACGTTCGTTCGTTCACTTTTGAGCATGCGGGTGCCGTCGGGTGCCGTCAAGAATGAACGTTCGCTTTTCCACCGTGACGCCGACTACACGCCACCACGGGCGCCGCCGGACGCACGCGCTCGCACCGCGCCTCACCGCCGGACAACCTGCCGAGCGGTCAGCCCGGCGACCCGGCAGAACAGGCCCACCCTGCGGGAACCACTCCGAAGACGTCGGTCGATCTACCCTCGCTCCACCGCGGTCCGCATGAGGGTAGATCGACCAACGTCTCAGCAAGACGGCGCCCGACCCCGGCGCCCGAACAAAGCACGACCCGCCACCACACCGGCGAGTCCGAGCCACGGCCATGATCCATGGCGCGTCCTGGCTGCCATGACAGCCAGAACCGTCCATGGATCAAGAACGACACAGCGAAGCGGGAGCCGCCGCCCCCGGCAGCGTCAGAACGAAGCGGGAGCCGCCGCCCTCGTTGCCCGCAGCCGAGATCGTGCCGCCGTGGCGCTCCACGATCCGTTTGCGGATCGCCAGCCCCGGGCCCGCATCTCAGCCGGCCGGCGGGGTCGAGGCCGCCGGCGTCGTACCCGGTCGGCCCGATGAGCGCGCCGACGCCCGCCGCGGCGACGATCGCCGCCACCAGCCGCCAGAGGCCGCCCGAGCGGGACCCCGGCCGGCGGTCCGCGTCATCCCGGCGTCCGGATGACGTCCACCGCGAGTAGCCGGGCCACGGCCGCCTGATCGGCAGCCGCGGCCCGTTCCTTACCGCTTGGCGGGTATGACGTCCTCGAGGTGGCGCCCGTTGACCGCGGCGCGGCGGCCGGCGTCGACCTCGCGCTTCCAGGTGCGGACGTAGTTGGAGGCGGTGAGCCGCTCGACGTCGTCGAGCTCGAGCAGGTCGCCGACGAACGTGGTCAGCGCCACGACGTCGCGCTGGTCGCCGGCCGGGATGTGCTCGTGCAGCAGCTGGTGCACCTGGCTGCGCAGCGATCCGTCCCGCACGACGGGCGGCGGGTTGAGCGTCGGCTCCTCGGCGATCTCGGCGACGGCCGACCGGCTGCGCGGCTTGCGCGGCGGCGGCAGGATGCCCTCGATCTCGGTGCGCAGCTCGCCCAGCGGCGAGGCGCTCGGGGGCGCCGAGACCGGGGCCACCGGCGTCGCCTCGGGCAGCGCGAGCTGCTCCTCGGTGTCGATGATCTCCGGCTCCGGCTCCGGCGGCGCGATCTCGCGCTCCTTGACGGGGCGGCCCTCGACGACCCCGTTGGCGGCCAGCCGCGCCGGAGCGAGGTCGGCGGCGATGAGCGCGGTGAGCCCGTCGTAGTCGGCGCCGTCGGCGAGGCGCAGCGCGATCTCGTCGAGGTCGTACACGGCGACGGCGATGTCGGCCGTCGTCGGGTCCACGGCGGCGCGGATCTTGCGGTGCAGCACCTTGGCGATCGCCGCCGTGCGCTGCTCCTTGCGCTTCTCCGCCCGGGCCGCCGCGAGGGACGTGTAGAGGCCCAGGCGGGCGTCGGCCTTGGCGAGGTTCTTGGCCCGCAGCGTCATCCACGGGTGGCGGATCCAGTGCCCGACCACCTCGTACGCGGGCGTGGTCGGCGGCAGGTCACCCTTGGCCCGCAGCCGGTCGCGGCGCTGGTTCTCGGTGTGCATGAGCCACACCAGGTACCCCAGCGCGGACATGCCGGCGAAGAACCCCGCGAGGAGCTTGTCGTCGTGGGCCAGCCAGTTGAACGCCACGGCGAACGCGGCGATGACCGCCGACAGGAACCGCGAGGCGATCGCCCGCTCGCCCAGCCGGCGCCGCACGTCGGCGTTGGCGAGCACCACGATGCCGCCCAGCTCGAGCGCGCCGACGGCCGGGATGGCCCAGATCAGCGGGATGCCGAGCGTCTCGACCGCGCCGGACACCTGCCCGGCGAGGGCCACCAGCAGAACCACGACGTAGAACAGTTGGCGCATGTAGGAGGTGCGTCGGACGGTCTTCTGGAGGTCGGCGTCGTGTTGGACAATGCCCGGCGTCGTCACCGGTTTCTCCCGTCATCCGCTGCGGGCAACGGATATCCCCGTGCCGCGAGGAACTCGGCCAGCGCGAGGTCCACGGAGCTCTGCACCGTGGTGTTGTGATCGACGACGAACCGCTGCAGCATCTGCTCGATCTCCACCCGCACCCGGGTGTTGAGCTGCACGCGCTCGAAGCGCGGCCGCTGCGGCGGCATCGCCACCGTCTTCTCTGTCGCGTCCAAATGGATCTCTCCCGCTAGCCGTTTGCTAGCGGGGACGCTAGCAAAGCAACCGTCGATGGCCGAATCAGACACGCCGCCGCCGTCCTCCCGTATGAGTCCGGTCGTCCGCACGGCGTAGTCCGGGCCGCTCGCGGGTCTCGGGGTTCGCTCGGGGTCGCGCCCTGATGTGCGGCACGCACCCGCGGCCATACCGTCCTTGCATGACCTTTCTCGACGCAGTTCCGGGGCCTCTGCTGGGCGTCGCGCTCGGGCTGGTCATGCTGCTCGACGCGATCCCGCTTCTCGGCATCCTCGTCCCGGCCGACGTGGCGATCCTCACCACGTCGGGCTCCGTCGATCCGTTCAGCAGCCTCGGCTGGGTCGTCGCCGGGTGCCTCGCCGGGTGGTCGCTCACCTTCTTCGCCGGGCGATACCTCGGCGAGCGGTTACGCCGCGGGCGCTTCGGCGCGTGGGTGGGCGCCGAGCGCTGGGCCACCGCCGACCGGGTCGTCCGCGAGGGCGGCAGCCGCATCCTGGTGACCGCCCCGTTCCTGCCGTTCGTCAACACGCTCATCCCGCTCGCCGCCGGCGGCCTGCGGATGCCCTACGGGCGCTTCCTGCGCACCGCCGCGATCGGCTCGGTGCTGTGGGGCGGGCTGTATGTCGGCCTCGGCACGCTGGCCGGACAGGTCGCGGACTGGCTGCCGACCGGCAACCTGACGATGGTCGTCACCGTCGCCCTGGGACTGACGTTCGGCTGGATCGCCCTGATGGGCACCCGCAAGCTGGCTACGGTCCGTAGTTGACCGGTAGGCATTCTCGGTCCTGCGCAATCAGGCGACGATTCGGTAATCTGAGCGCGGATTCGCCTGGCGGCGCCCCTCGGCGCCAGTGAATCCGCCGCCGAATCGGTTTCGACCGAGCCGGGGACCCACCGATTTCTGGGGTGAATCCGCGTTCGCGGTAGGGCCACTGTTCCGTCCCGAACCCGTCAGCTAACTCGGTAGGCGGTGCGCGGAGGGACAGCACGTGATCAATATGCGACGCCGGGCGGCGATCCTGCTGGCCGCGGTGCTCGTCACGGTGGGTGCGTGGGCCATGCCCGCGTCGGCCGCACCGGGCGATCCGACCGCGCCGCCGGACGAGGGCAGCACCAACCTCACCCTGGGCGAAAAGCTCGAGCAGGCCAACCGCGAATGGCTCGACGCCCAGGCGATTCTGGAGGCGTCGAAGAAGAAGCAGGCCGAGCTCGCCGAGCAGATGGCCGCCATGCAACGCGAGATGGCGCCGGTGCAGGAGTCGGTCAATGTCATCGCCGCCGCGTCCTACCGCACGGGCGGCATCCGGATCGCGGCGGCGCTGATCACCACCGACTCCCCCGACCAGTTCATGGACCGGGCGGTGCTGGTGAACACCATCGCGCGGTACAACGACCGCCAGATCGGCCGCCTCAAGAAGCTGGAGGCGGACCTCGCCGCGGCCAAGCAGGCGAGCGACGCGGAGGTCGCCAAGCAGCAGGCCCAGACCGACATCATGGGCAAGAAGAAGAAGGACGCCGAGACCGCCCTCACGAAAATGGGCAACGGCAAGGCCGACGGCTACGTGAACGCCAACTCCCCGCTCGCCAATCCGGCCCCGCGCAACCCCGACGGCTCCTGGCCCGCGGAGAAATGCATCATCGACGACCCCACGACCAAGGGCTGCATCACCCCGCGCATGATCCACTCGGTGAAGGAAGCCAGGAACGCGGGATTCACGCGATACTATTCCTGCTTCCGTCCCTCGGGCCCCTACGAACACCCGAAGGGCCGCGCCTGCGACTTCGCCGCCCAGGCCAACGGCTTCGGCGGCGTAGCGAGCGGCGGCGACAAAACCTACGGCACCAACCTGGCCGCCTTCTTCGTCAAGAACGCGAGCGCATTGGGCGTGCTCTACGTAATCTGGTTCCGCCAGGTATGGACCCCGGCCGCCGGCTGGCACGCCTACAGCGGCGGCAACGGCGACCCGTCCAGCGACCACACCAATCACGTACATCTCAGCGTGTATTGACATCCTTTTTCGAGACTCGGGTCCGCGCAACGCACGACCGTCGCTCCCGCCAGACACCGCTGGTGGCGGACGCTGCCATCACCGTCGTGGCAAGAGCTCGCGGGCTGCCGCCCGCGCCGGACGCCCGCTGCGGCAAGGTCCGCACGCCCCGGCCGAGCCCGCGCCGCCCCTGCGAAGACGTTGGTCAATCTACGAGCGGTGGATCGGCCAACGTCTGTCAACGAGCCGCGAACGCCGCCACCTTCATGATCGATGGAGACTTCTGGTCGCCATGGCAGCCAGGAATCTCCATCGATCATGAAGGTGGCGGCGATGAGCGCAGCGGCTCGGAGCCATGAGGGACCAGCGGCGGCGCAGAGGCTCGGGTGGATGGCGAGTCGCGCCGCCGGGCTGGGCGACGACCGGCCGAGGTGACGGCGGGTCGCCGGGGCTCAACGAGCGTGCGGGAGCGCGGTGGGAGCGCCGCGGCGGGCGGTCAGGGGCGGCGGACGGACCAGCCGAAGGGGTCGGGACGCAGGCCACGCTGGATGCCGACGATGGCGTCGCGGATGGCCGTCGTCACCGGGCCCTCGGTGCCGTCACCGATGGTGAACGAGCCGTCCCTGGTGCGGGCCGCGCCGATCGACGTGATCACCACGCCGGTGCCGCTCGCGAACGTCTCGCGCAGCTTGCCGCTCTCGGCGTCGCGGCGCCACTCCTCGAACGAGTACGGCCGCTCGGCCACCGTGTGGCCCAGATGCTCGGCCAGGCGCAGCACCGAGTCGCGGGTCACGCCCGGCAGGATCGAGCCGTTGAGCGGCGGGGTGACGATCGCGTCGTCGTACACGAAGAAGACGTTCATGCTGCCCGACTCCTCGATCCAGCGGCGCTCGACCGCGTCGAGGAACACCACCTGGTCGCAGCCGGCCTCCTGGGCCTGGGCCTGGGCGAGCAGGCTGGCCGCGTAGTTGGCGGCCGTCTTCGCGGCGCCGGTGCCGCCGGGGGCCGCCCGCGTCAGGTCCTCCGACACCCACACCGTGACCGGCTTGGCGCCGCCCGCGAAGTACGAGCCGGCGGGCGAGGCGATGACCGCGAACAGGTACTCCGACGACGGCCGCACCCCGAGGAACGGGTCGGTCGCGAGCATGAACGGCCGCAGGTACAGGCTCTGGCCGGGCTTCGAGGGCACCCACTCCCGGTCGGCCTCGACGAGCGTCCACACGGCCCGGAGGAACAGGTCCTCGGGCAGCTCGGGCATCGCCATGCGCGCCGCGGTCGCGTTGAGGCGGCGGGCGTTGGCCTCGGGGCGGAAGAGCGCGACCCCGCCGTCGGGCATCGCGTAGGCCTTCAGCCCCTCGAAGATCTCCTGCCCGTAGTGCAGCGCGGCGGTGGCCGGGGACAGCGAGAGCGGCCCGAACGGCACCAGGCGGGCGTCATACCACCCCTTGGACTCCGCATAGCGGATGGTGACCATGTGGTCGGTGAAGACGCGGCCGAACCCGGGGTCGGCCAGCAGCGCCGCGCGCTCCTCGGCCGGCCGCCGAGCGGCGGGAACAAGTTCGAACTCAAGCATCCCGAGACTCTATGCCGAACCTGAACGATCCCTAAGGCGAATCCCGACGACTGGACGGTAGCTAGAAGAGATCGGGCGGCGGGGGCGGGGAGGCGACCGCGGTCGCGTCGGTGACGGGCTTCGCGGACGCCACCAGCCGGTCCAGGTCGGCACCGTCGACCAGGCGGGCCGGGAACGGGTCGGCCGCCGCGGCCCGGGCCAGCGCCGCCGCGGGGATGCGCCCGGCCGGCGCCGACGCGACCAGGATGACGTTGCCGAAGCGGCGGCCGCGCAGGACCGCCGGCTCGGCGAGCAGCGCGACCGAGGCGAAGACCGAGCGCAGCGAGGCCACCTGGGAGCGGGCGAAGGCCAGGCCCGGCCCGTCGGCGAGGTTGGCGACGTAGAGGCCGTCCGGGCGCAGCACCCGCGCGGCCGACGACATGAACTCGACCGAGGTCAGGTGGGCCGGGACCCGGGCACCCTGGTAGACGTCGGCGATCACCAGGTCGTAGCGGGCCGGCGCGGTCGCCTCCACCACGGCGCGCGCGTCCGCGGCGCGCACGCGGATGTCGGCGCCCCGCGGCAGCGGCAGCTCGCGGCGCACGAACTCGATGAGCGAGGCGTCCAGCTCCACGACCCGCTGCATCGAGCCCGGGCGGGTCGCCGCGACGTACCGCGGCAGGGTCAGCGCCCCGCCACCCAGGTGCAGCGCGGAGATCGGCAGCACCGGCGGCGCCATCGCGTCGATGACGGAGGCGATGCGCCGCATGTATTCGAAGTCGAGGCTGCGCGGCTCGGCGAGGTCGACCGCCGACTGCGGGAAGCCGTCGATGAGCAGCGTCCACCGGCCCGGACGCCCGTCATCGGGGCAGAGCTCGGCCACGCCACCAGCGATCGACGCGACGATGCCGACCGCCCGCTTCCGCCCACCCATGCCGTCAATCTTGCAACTTACGCCGCCACAATCCCGGCCCGGGACAACGAGTACTACGCTCCGTATAGATCATTACTACCCAGACGGAGTTGTCCGGTACCCGCTTTAGGACGACGATTTGGTCGACTCATGACTCGGTGTCCGGACCTCGGGACCCACAATCCTCACGCGGAGGCGCGATGCAAGTACCCGCCGCATTCGAATACGCGAAGGCCACGAGCGTCGATCAGACCCTTGAGCTGCTGGCACAGTGGGGGGAGGACGCGCGTGTCATCGCCGGCGGTCACAGCCTGATCCCGATGATGAAGCTGCGCCTCGCCCGCCCGACGGCGCTTATCGACATCAACGACGTCGCTGAACTTTCGTACATCCGCGTCGACGGCGCCGAGCTGCGCATCGGCGCGCTCACGCGGCACGCCGAGCTGCTCGCCTCGCCGCTGGTCGAGGAGCACTACCGGATCTTCGCCGACGCCGAGAAGGTGATCGCCGATCCGCTGGTGCGCAACCGCGGCACGGTCGGCGGCTCGCTCTGCCAGGCCGACCCGGCCGAAGACCTCTCCGCCGCGTTCGCCGCGGTGGACGCCTCGGTGGTGATCCAGGGTGCGCGGGGGTCGCGCACCGTGCCGCTGACCGAGTTTCACGTCGGGCCGTACGAGACCGTGGTCGAGCCCGGTGAGCTGCTCACCGAGATCCGGGTGCCGATCCGCCCGGGCGGCGGCTCGGCCTACCTCAAGGTCGAGCGCCGGGTCGGCGACTGGGCGGTTGCGGCCGCCGGTGCCGCCGTCTGGCTCGACGGGGGCACGATCAAGCAGGCCGGCATCGGCCTGGCGGCGGTCGGCGCCGAGCACTTCCGCGCGAGCGAGGCCGAGGCGTCGCTCGTCGGCAAGCCGGCGACCGAGGAGTCGTTCGCCGAGGCGGGCCGGATCGCCGCCGATTCCTGCAACCCGGTCGCGGACCAGCGCGGGCCGGTCGACTACAAGCGGCACCTCGCCGGCGAGCTGACCACGCGCGCGCTGCGCGCCGCGGCCGCCCGTGCGCGGGGTCAGGAGGCCTGAAACTCATGCAGATCACCGTGACGGTGAACGGGGAAAGCCACACCCGCGACGTCGAGCCCCGGCTCCTGCTCGTCCACTTCCTGCGCAACGAGCTCGGCCTCACCGGCACGCACTGGGGATGCGACACGTCCAACTGCGGCGTGTGCACCGTGACCCTGGACGGCGTGCCGGTCAAGTCGTGCACGGTGCTGGCGGTGATGGCCGACGGCAAGCAGGTCGGCACCGTCGAGGGCCTGGAGGGCCCCGCCGGCCTCGACCCCGTGCAGCAGGGCTTCGTGCAGTGCCACGGCCTCCAGTGCGGCTTCTGCACGCCGGGCATGATGATCACCGCCCGCGCCCTGCTCGACAAGAACCCCGACCCGTCGGAGTCCGAGATCCGCGAGGCCATCTCGGGTCAGCTGTGCCGCTGCACCGGCTACGAGAACATCGTGCGCTCCGTGCGGTGGGCGGCCGAGCACCCGGCCAAGGAAGGAGCGGACGCGTGACCGGTCCGGAGCGAAGCGGAGGGGCCGGTCACCAGCCGGCTCAGCTTGAACGGCATGCAACCGACGAGCGAAGCGAGGAGGGGGCATGACCGTGACCGAGAACCCGACGCCCATGGGCTTCGGGCGCATGCACCGCAAGGAGGACGCGCGGTTCGTGCGGGGCAGAGGCAACTACGTCGACGACATCCAGCTGCCCGGCATGCTGCACGGCTCGTTCCTGCGCAGCCCCTACGCACACGCGAAGATCGTCTCGATCGACACGAGCGCCGCGGAGGCCCTGCCCGGCGTCAAGGCCGTCATCACCGGCAAGGTGCTGGAGACGCTGAACCTGGCGTGGATGCCGACCCTGTCGTACGACACCCAGGCCGTCCTGGCCACCGACAAGGTCCGCTTCCAGAACCAGGAAGTCGCCTTCGTCGTCGCCGAGAACCACTACATCGCGCGGGACGCGCTCGAGCTCATCGAGGTCGAGTACGAGCCGCTGCCGGTGGTGGCGGACGCCAAGCAGGCCCTCGCCCCGGGCGCCCCGGTCATCCGGGACGACAAGGAGGGCAAGACCGACAACCACATCTTCGACTGGAGCGCCGGCGACGCGGAGAAGACCGAGCGGGTCTTCGCCGAGTCCGAGGTGGTCGTGGCCGAGGACGTGCTGTACCCGCGGGTGCACCCGTCGCCGCTGGAGACCTGCGGCGCCGTGGCCGACTTCGACAAGGTCACCGGCAAGCTGACCATCTACTCGACCACGCAGGCGCCGCACGCGCACCGCACGGTCTACGCGCTGGTCGCCGGCCTGCCGGAGCACAAGATCCGGGTCATCTCGCCGGACATCGGCGGCGGCTTCGGCGGCAAGGTCGGCATCTACCCCGGCTACGTGCTGGCGATCGTGGGCTCGATCGTCACCGGCAAGCCGGTGAAGTGGATGGAGGACCGCAACGAGCACCTCACCGCCACCGCGTTCGCCCGCGACTACCACATGCGCGGCGAGATCGCGGCGACGAAGGACGGCAAGATCCGCGCCCTGCGGGTCAAGGTGCTCGCCGACCACGGCGCCTTCAACGGCACCGCGCAGCCGACGAAGTTCCCGGCCGGCTTCTTCCACATCTTCACCGGGTCATACGACCTGGAGGCGGCGTCCTGCGACGTCACCGGCGTCTACACCAACAAGGCGCCGGGCGGCGTGGCGTACGCCTGCTCGTTCCGGATCACCGAGGCGGCGTACCTCGTCGAGCGCATGATCGACGTGCTCGCCTACGAGCTGAAGATGGACCCGGCCGAGCTGCGGCTGAAGAACCTGCTCAAGCCGGAGCAGTTCCCGTACACCACGCCCACGGGCTGGGAGTACGACTCCGGCGACTACCCGCGCGCGCTCAAGCTCGCCATGGACATGGTCGAGTACGACAAGCTCCGCGCGGAGCAGGCCGAGAAGCTCAGCCGCGGCGAGTACATGGGCATCGGCATCAGCTTCTTCACCGAGGGCGTCGGCGCCGGCCCGCGCAAGCACATGGACATCCTCGGCCTGGGCATGGCCGACGGCGCCGAGCTGCGCGTGCACCCGACCGGCAAGGCGGTGCTGCGCCTGTCGGTGCAGACCCAGGGCCAGGGCCACGAGACGACGTTCGCCCAGATCGTCGCCGAGGAGCTGGGCATCTCGCCCGACGACATCGACGTGGTCCACGGCGACACCGACCAGACCCCGTTCGGCCTCGGCACCTACGGCTCGCGCTCGACGCCGGTCTCCGGCGCCGCGACCGCGATCGTGGCCCGCAAGGTCCGCGACCGGGCCCGGATCGTCGCCTCGGCGATGCTGGAGGTCTCCCCCGACGACCTGGAGTGGGAGAAGGGGAAGTTCTTCGTCAAGGGCGACCCCGACCAGGCCAAGACGATCCAGGAGATCGCGATGGCCGCGCACTCCAGCCTGGAGCTGCCGGAGGGCGTGGAGGGCCACCTCGACGCGACGACGGTCTACAACCCGCCGAACCTGACCTACCCGTTCGGCGCGTACATCTGCGTCGTCGACGTCGACCCGGCCACCGGCCAGGTGAAGGTGCGCCGGTTCATCGCGGTCGACGACTGCGGCGTGCGGATCAACCCGATGATCGTCGAGGGCCAGGTGCACGGCGGCCTCGCCGACGGCATCGGCATGGCGCTCATGCAGCTCATGGCGTTCGACGAGGACGGCAACCACCTGGGTGCCTCCCTCATGGACTACCTGCTGCCGACGTCGCTGGAGTGCCCGTCGTGGGAGCTCGGGGAGACGGTCACGCCGTCGCCGCACCACCCGATCGGCGCCAAGGGCGTCGGCGAGTCCGCGACGGTCGGCTCGCCGGCCGCGGTGGTCAACGCCGTGCTCGACGCGCTCAAGCCGCTCGGAGTCCGGCACGCCGACATGCCGCTCACGCCGTCGAACGTCTGGCGGGCCGCCCAGGGTCGCCCGATCCGCACCGACCTCGCGATCACCGAGTAGGTCGTTGACGTCGATCCGTCTGTTGTATCAACGTACCCCGCCCGACCAAATCGCACGACGAGACGATTACCGAACGTAACACGCAGCTAAGGATTCCTGCTCATGAACCTTCTCAGCCGCGCCGACCAGCTACGGGAAGACCGCACGCCGTTCGTTCTCGCGACCGTTGTCCGCGCTGAGCGCCCGACGAGCGCCAAGGCCGGTGACCGCGCCCTGGTGCTGCCCGACGGCACGATCGAGGGGTTCGTGGGCGGGACCTGCGCCGAGTCGACCGTCCGTCTCCAGGGGCTGCGGCTCCTGGAGACGGGCGAGTCGACCCTGCTGCGCATCACCCCCGACGACGCGCCCGCCGACGAGCGGCCGGGCGCCGAGGGCCTGCTGACCGTGGCCAACCCCTGCCTGTCCGGCGGCACGCTCGAGATCTTCCTGGAGACGATGATTCCGGCGCCGCTCGTGTTCGTGTACGGCGAGGCGCCCGTCGCGCGGGCCATGGCCGACGTCGCCCGGGCGGTCGGCTGGGAGGGCTTCCGCGCGCCCGACGCCGAGGCCCCGATCCCGCTCGACGCGTCCGCCGTCGTCGTTGCCTCGCACGGCCGGGACGAGGTCGAGATCCTCGCCGCCGCCGTCAGGGCCGGCATCCCGTACATCGCGCTCGTCGCCAGCCGCAAGCGCGCCGCCGCCGTGCTGGCGGAGCTCGGCGAGACGCTGCCGCTGACCGACGCCGACATCGCCCGCATCCACGCCCCGGCCGGCCTCGACATCGGCGCCCGCACCGCGCCCGAGATCGCGCTGTCGGTGCTCGCCGAGGTCATCGCGAGCCGCCCCCGCCAGACCGCCCCTCCTCCGGCCGCGGACGAGGCGACGGTACCGCCGGCGCCGCGCCGCCTGCTGCCGCTGACCGAGCCCGTGCAGCCGCCGCGGCCGGCGGGCGTGACGATCGCCAAGGACCCCGTCTGCGACATGGACGTGGCCGTCGTGCCCGACGCGCTGCAGTACGAGCACGCCGGCACGAAGTACTACTTCTGCGGCTCCGGCTGCCGGCGCGCGTTCGCGGACAACCCGGCCCGGTATCTGTGATGGAGTCGATCGACGAACTCGTCGACAGCCTGGCCGCACAGGGGTATCTCGCCGATCCGGGGCTCGCGACCGCGCTGTTCCTGGCGGTACACCTGAAGCAGCCGATCCTGCTGGAGGGAGAGCCCGGCGTCGGCAAGACCGCCGCGGCGGCCGCGCTCGCGGGAGCCCTCGACACGCCGCTCATCCGCCTGCAGTGCTACGAGGGGCTGAGCGCGGCCGAGGCGCTGTACGAGTGGAACTACCCCCGCCAGCTGCTCGGCATCCGGCTCGCCGAGGCGCGCGGCGAGGTTCCCCGCGAGGCGGATCTGTTCACGCCCGACTACCTGCTGCGCCGCCCGCTGCTCGCGGCGATCGAGCACCCCGGCCCCCGTCCGGCGGTGCTGCTGATCGACGAGGTCGACCGGGCCGACGACGAGTTCGAGGCGTTCCTGTTCGAGCTGCTGGCCGAGGGCTCGGTGACCATCCCCGAGCTGGGCACCCGCACCGCCGTCGTCCCGCCGGTCGTGGTGCTGACCTCCAACCGCACCCGCGACCTCCACGACGCTCTCCTGCGGCGCTGCCTGTACCACTGGATCGGCTATCCGGAGGCCTCGCGCGTCGCCGCCATCATCCGGCAGCGGGTGCCCGGCGCCGACCAGCTCCTCGCCGCCCAGGTCGCCGGCACCGTGGCCCGCCTGCGCGGGCTCGACCTGGCCAAGCCGCCCGGCGTCGCCGAGGCGATCAGCTGGGCCAACGCGCTGCGCCTGCTCGGCCTGCCGCTCGACGACAAGTCGGCCGACCTGACGCTCGGCGCCGCCCTGAAGTACCGGGAGGACGAGGAGGTGGCCCGCCGGACGGGGTTGGCGGATCTCGTTGCGGGGTGACCTGGCCGCCCTGGTCGCGGGCTTCGGCGAGGCGCTGCACGACGCCGGCCTGCCGGTCGGCCCCGACCGGGGCGAGCGGTTCGCGCGCGCGGTCACGCTGCTGGGTCCCCGGTCGACGGACGAGCTGCATCGGATCGCCCGCGCGACGCTCACCTGCCGGCCGGAGCAGTTCGAGGTCCTCGACCGGGTCTTCGACGCGATCTTCCGCGGGTACGTCGACCCGGCCGAAGGGCGCGGCGACCCCAACGCGCCGGGGATGACCGGCGAGTCGACCACGCAGTCCGGCGGCGGAACCCCGAGCGTGTCCGACCGGCCCTCCACACCGGAACGCGAGGTGGAGGCCCCGGTGTCCACCGTGGGCAGCGCGGCCGAGCGGCTCGCTTCGCGCGACTTCGCCACGCTGAGCGCCGATGAGCTGGCGCGGCTCGCCGACCTCATGCGCCGGCTGGCGGTCGCCACCCCGCCGCGGCGCTCCCGGCGCTCGCGGCGAACGCCGAGCGGCCGGGCCGTCGACCTGCGGGCCACGCTGCGCCGGGCCCGAACGACGGGCGGCCATCCGCTGCGGCTGCTGCGCCGCGAGCCGCGGACGAAGCCCCGGCGGCTGGTCGTCCTGTGCGACATCTCGGGCTCCATGGAGCCCTACGCGCGGGCGATGTTGCAGCTCCTGTACTGCGCCGCCGGCACCTCCCGCGCCGAGGTGTTCACGTTCGCCACGCGGCTCACCCGGCTGACCCGGGTGCTGGCCCGCACCCGGCCGGCGGTCGCCTTGGAACGCGCCGGTCGGGCCGCGCCGGACTGGTCCGGCGGCACCCGCATCGGGGCCGCGCTCAAGCGTTTCACCGACGACTACGGGCGGCGCGGCCTGGCCCGCGGCGCCGTCGTGCTGATCGTCTCCGACGGCTGGGAGACCGGCGACCCCGCCCAGGTCGGGCGGGAGATGGCCCGGCTCGCCCGGCTGGCGCACCGCATCGTCTGGGTCAACCCCCGGACCCAGAGCCCGCGCTACCAACCGCTGGTCGGCGGGATGGCCGCCGCGTGGCCGTACTGCGACGCCGTGGTCAGCGGGCACTCGCTGGCCGCGGTCCAACCCCTCCTCGACGCTCTACAAGGGAGTACCCCTCATGCTGCTCACCAATGAGTTCGTCGTGCCCCGCCCGATCGACGAGACCTGGGCGGTCCTGACCGACATCGAACGGATCGCGCCCTGCATGCCGGGCGCCCAGCTGACCGAGGTCCGCGGCGACGAGTACCACGGCAAGGTCAAGGTCAAGGTCGGCCCGATGACGGCCGCGTTCTCCGGCACCGCCGTCTTCAAGGAGCAGGACGCGGCGGCCCACCGGGCCGTGATCGAGGCCAAGGGCCGCGACGCGAGCGGCAAGGGCCGCGCGTCGGCGCTCGTCACGGCGATGCTCGTCGACGAGGGTGCGGCCACGCGGGTCCAGGTGGAGACGGACCTGAGCATCGCCGGGCCGCTGGCGCAGATGGGGCGCAGCACGATCGGCGACATCAGCACGCGGCTGCTGACCCAGTTCGTGGAGAACCTGGAGAAGTCGATGGCCGACGCTCCGGCATCGACGTCGGTCGCCACTCCGGCATCGACCGCCACGGACGCCGTGGCACCGCCAGCCGAATCGGCCACCATCGACGCCGAGACGGTCGCCGAGGTGCTTCCCGCACCCACCGCCCCTGACGCGGCCGGCGCGACCACGGCCGCCGCCGAGCAGGCCGCCGCGGCGGCGACCGAGGCTCCGGCGGTCCGCAAGATCGAGGGCCCCGAGGCCGAGGCCGTCGACCTGACGAAGGTCGCCGGCACCGGCACCCTGATCAAGATCGCCGTCCCGGTGGTGGTCCTGATCGCCGTCGTGGTCGCCCTGGCGATCTGGCTCGCCTAACCCCTGCGTTGATCTTGCAGTTGTGGTGCCGCAACACTCCCAGAATGCCCGGGTTTGGGAGGCACCACAACTGCAAGATCGCGGGGGTCAGCCGCAGGCGCGGGGGTCAGCCGCAGGCGCGGGGGTCAGCCGCAGGCGCGGGGGTCAGCCGCAGGAGAAGTGGGCCGGAGCCGGGTTCGGGCCCCAGTCGACGCGGCCGACCAGGAGGATTGTCGTCGACTCGCCCGGGCGCAGCCGGGACTGCCACGGCGTGACCTCCACGGACGCCGCCGTCTGGCGGGCCGTGCCGTTGACGGCCAGGTCCACCTTCTGCGTGCCGGTGTACGCGAAGCGTAGCTTCCAGTCGTTCAGCGTGCGACCGCTCGTGTTGCGGATCGTCGCCTGCGCAATGAACGCGCCGCCGAAGTCGAACACCTTGCTGTACGACACCGAGCAGACCGGCGCCGGGGCCGGGCCGCCCTCGCCCTGGTCGGCCAGGAACGAGGCCACCCAGGACAGGGTCGAGTTCCAGTTGATGGTGATCTCGTTGGTCGACCACGACTCGATGTCGTCGACGTAGCAGAACTGCGGCGCGCAGCCCGCGAGCAGCTTCGCCGCCACCGGGTCCTGGATCGACGAGTTCGGGCCGCCGGCGAGCGAGCCGGAGGGCGGGTTCGGCAGCGCCGGGTTGAGCTGGTGCGCGTACATCCGCGAGTGCTGGTTCTTCGATGCCCGCTCGCCGTAGCCGGTGATGTACGACTGGTTGAGCGCGTTGCGGCCCAGCAGGTAGTCCATGCCGCCGGCCACGCCGTCGCGGAACTGCGCCGCGCCGCTGATGTCGTACGCGGTCGCGACCACCACGAGGTTGTTCAGCACCAGGTTGTTGGAGCCCCAGTCGAACTTGCCGCCGATTGGCGCGTAGGTGATGCCGTAGGGGCTGGCCTGCAGCGTGGCCAGGTACTTCTGGGCGCCGTCGACGACCGACTTGCGCACCCGGTCGCGGTCGGGCAGTCCACTGGGGACGGTGGCCAGGTCGAGCCGGCCGGCCGTCGCGGTGAACTTCCAGTCGAACGCCTCCGGCCGGAACAGGTCGGCGGTGTGCCACGGCGACGCGACGACCGCGTCCCGGTAGGCCTTCTCACCGGTACTGAGGTAGAGCTCGGCCGCCGCCCAGTAGAACTCGTCGGTCACGTCGGTGTCGTCGTACGCGCCGCCGCCGATGCCGTCGGACGCCGGGGCGTAGATCGCCGGGTTGGCCACCGCCGCCGCGTACGCGGTGCGGGCCGCGGCCAGCAGCTTCGCCGCGAACGCCTTGTCGTAGGGCTGGAACAGCCGGGCGCCCTGCGCGGCGGTCGCCGCCAGGTTGAGCGTCGCCGCCGTCGACGGCGGGTGCAGCTCGCGCGGCTGCGGGTCGGCCGCCGGGTCGAGCGGCAGGCCGGTCCAGGCCTGGTCGTGGACCTTGTGGTGGACCATGCCGGCCAGCGGCTTGCTCGCCGGGACCTGCATGCGCAGCATGAACTCCAGCTCCCAGCGCGCCTCGTCGAGCACGTCGGGCACCTTGTTGCCGTGCTCGGGGATGCGCAGCGAGCCGTCGGCGAGCTTGTCGGCGCGGCTCGCGGCCAGCTTGGTCCGCTCGAACGTGCTCATGAGCTGGTAGACCGAGATGCCGCCGTTGACGACGTACTTGCCGTGGTCGCCGGCGTCGTACCAGCCGCCGCGCACGTCGAGCCGGTAGTCGCAGACCCCCGGCTGGCAGGGCACGTCGGTGTCGCCCTGGTTGGGCGCGACGCCCACGTGGCCGGCCTTGCGGGCGTAGCCGGGCGCGATGCTGTCGAGGATCTCGATGCCGCTGCGCTGGGTGTAGTAGAACGACAGCGCGTCCACGCGGAGCTTCTCGTAGGCGGCGTTGACGCCCACGTCGAAGGGCACGCTGGTCTCGCCGTCGGCGGAGAGGGTCAGGCCGGTTCCGGCGGTGCGGTAGCCGGAGAAGTCCACCGTGTGGACGTTCTGGCCGGAGGTCGGGTCGACGCCCCGGGGGGTCGTCGCGCCGCTGGCGACCACCGTGCCGGCCGCGTTGCGCAGCTGCCAGGGCAGCGCGGTCGTCGCCTCGGTCACGACGGTGGCCTGCTTGGGGCCGTTGGTGAGGTAGCCGACCTGGTTGACCCGCACGCGGGGGCCGGTGTCGGGGACATACACGGGTGGCGGGGCACCTCCCTGGAGCGAGACGTTGTCGAGGCACAGGGTCCAGGCGGTGGCGCTGCCCCCGACCTGGAAGGCGACCTGGCCGGCGGTGGTGTCGGCGGCGGCCGTGAACGTGTAGCTGAACTCCTGCGGCTGCGCCGTCAGCGCCGGCAGGGCCGACAGCTCCTGCGTGTAGGGCGGGTCGGCGAGCTGGACGTTAGCCCGCACCGTCACCGGAACCGTGGCACTGGCCTCGAATGCGAGCCGGTAGGACTCGCCTGCCTGCAGGTTGATGCCGTTCTGCCCGATGATGGCGTCCCACGGGTTGGTGGTGCCGGCCGGGATCGTGGCGCACAGGCGCCCGTTCACGACGCTCGCCGGCGCGTTGCCGGTCCACCACCACGGATCGGTGCCGCTGTCGAAGG
Organism: Dactylosporangium sucinum; assembly: GCF_014647515.1. Taxonomy (GTDB): domain Bacteria; phylum Actinomycetota; class Actinomycetes; order Mycobacteriales; family Micromonosporaceae; genus Dactylosporangium; species Dactylosporangium sucinum. Next base: position 110,451 of record NZ_BMPI01000006.1, read on the forward strand.
TTCCGTTGACGATCTGTTCTGCCGGATCGGCGTATGCGGCGGAGGCGGTCAACGGAACGACCAGTATCACCGCCGCGCTAGCGAATAACAGAGAACGCTGCACAGACACCCCTTGTGGCGGAAGGGAATTGGGAGCGCTCCCACTGTGTCGCAGCACACACTGCGTGTCAACTACCGCTTCAAGATCGGCACGAGGTACCAGATCGCGACAAAGGCGACGGCGAGTGCGATCGCGGCGGCGATCGCCCACGACATTCCCACCACGACCTCGAAGATCAGGAACACCGCGCCGACGATCGACAGCCAGAGAAACACCAGGCCAACCCCGGCCAGGTTGCTGGAGACGCCGACGAGCTCCTTCTTCCGCCCGCGCCGGAAGAGGATGCGGTGGTGGCTCACGGGGGCGATGAGACAGACCGTGGCGGCGACGGTGCACAGCAGCGTGGCGATGTACGTTGCACGCTGGGCGTCGGTGATCGTGACGAACCGCTGGTTGAACGGCAGGATCAGCAGGAACGCGAACAGGAACTGCACGCCGGTCTGCGCGACCCGCAGCTCCTGGAGCAGCTCGGCCCAGTTGCGGTCGAAGCGCTCGTCAGGGGTCTCGTCGCGATCGGCCGGGCGGGTGTGGGGTGTCTCGTCGCGATCGGCCATGCGGGTGCAAATACCCAGCGGACCAACCGATCGAACCTGACGATCGGCCGAGTCCCGGCATGTCGGGGCTGCGGAGCGTTGCGTGCCGGGCTTATGGTCGCGGGCGTGAGTGCGCCCTTCGATGAACTGACCGCCGGCCGCCGAGCCTGGATCGCCCGGGCCGGTCTCACCGAGCTCGCCACCACGGTCGGCCGCCCGGGCCACGCGGCGGTGGCCGCCCGCCCCGACCTGCTCGCGAGCCTGGACCAGCACGCGGCGGCCATCCGCGAGTCTCTGGGCGGGACGCTGCTCGACCCGGTGGCGCTGGCGGGCTACGCGGCGGCCATCCGCGACGCGGCCCGCGAGGCCGGCGACTCCCTCGACGACTGGTCGGCCCCGACGTGGCCGATGCTCCGCCTGCTGGCCGTCTGCACGCTGACCCACTGCTGACCCACTCCGGTTGCCGCGCCCCCCGCCCTCGCGGTCGGGGGCGCACCGGGTTGGCGCGCCCCCGGCCTCGCGGTCGGGGGCGGACCCGGTTGGCCGCGCCCCCGGCCTCGCGGTCAGGGGCGCGGCCGGTGTCAGTGCAGGAAGCGCTTGTCGGCGTGCAGGGAGTCCGTCAGCCGGATGGTGATGAACTCGTTGTTGTCCGGCTGGCCCGGGGTGCGGCCGTTGGAGAACGGGAAGTTGTTGTCGTTCACCACGCCCAGCGTGCGGTCGTCGAGGATCACGACGTCCTCGATGGTCTGGAACGGGAAGGTGAAGACGTTCGAGGCGCCGCCCAGGTGGCGCGGGTCGGCCAGGTTCATCAGGTCGGCGACCAGCGTCTTGTCCATCTTGCCGTCGCGGTTGCGGTCGCGCTTGTCGGCGAGGTAGATCCGCTTGAAGACGGCCGTGGCGCCCTGGCCGTTGTCGCGCTCGATGACCAGGAACCGGTCCTCGTCGACGGCGATCGCGTCGCCGATGGCGTAGCCCGGGTCCTCGAGCTGGTAGACGTAGCGCTTGCCGGTGTACTGCTGCCGCACCGTGTCGAACTCGTTGAACCGCAGCGCGCCGGCCGGGTCACCGGCGACGACGCCCTCCAGCAGGGCGTAGAGCTTGCGACCGTCGGGCGACTGGGCCAGGCCCTCGAAGCCCTTGCTGCTGTTGAGGTTCGGGTTGCCGAGCGGGTTCTCCGGCGCGCGCACGTCCGGCAGCGGGATCGGCGCCTGGAGCAGCCGGCCGGCCCGGTCGAAGTGCAGCAGGTACGGGCCGAACTCGTCACCGATCCAGTACGAGCCGTCCGTGGCCCGCTGGATCGACTCGACGTCGAAGTCCGAGCCGGTCAGCACGCGGTCGGCGCGGGTCAGCGGGAACGGCACGAAGCTGTTCGGGTCGGTCAGGTTGATGCCGCCGACCACGTCGACGGTCTTCTTGCCGTAGTCGGGAGCGACACGGTGGATGCGCAGCACGAAGTCGGCGCTGTTGGCCTTGTTGCCGTAGCCGTTGTCCGACAGCACCTCGAACGTGCCGTCGCCGTTGCGGACGATGCCGCTGAAGCCCTGGATCGGCTGGTCGTCGAACGGCGGGGTCACCCCGTTCGACGGGGTGCCGCCAAGCAGCGACCCGGACGGGTCGCTCGCGGACACGAAGGTGCGGGCCGGCAGCGCGGCCCAGCCGGTCAGCGTGGCCTGGCCGAAGGTGCCGTGCGCCGAGGCGCTCGGCGCGGCGATGGCGAGCGTCAGGACGCCGAGGCCGACGCCGACGCCGATCCGTCGAAGATTTTCCATGGTCGGCGACGCTATGGGCACGGCGTGAACCTGGCCTGAATGTCATCTGGCGAGCGCCGGGACGACGCTCGCCAGATTCGCGAAGAAAGGGATCAGACGCGGCCGAAGTCCTGCGTCCAGTACGGGGTGCCGTCGGCCTTGTAGGCCACGCCGACGCCGACCGCCACGCTGGAGCAGTTCAGGATGTTGGCCCGGTGGCCGGGGCTGTTGATCCAGGCGTTGACGACGTCCTGCGGGGTACGGTAGCCCCAGGCGATGTTCTCGGCCGAGGCGCCCTTGGTGTAGCCGGCGCGGACCTCGCGCTGCACGAACGAGCTGCCGTCGGAGCCGGTGTGCGAGAAGAAGTTCTTGCTCACCATGTCGGTGCTGTGTGCCCGCGCGGCGGCGACCAGCCTGGTGTCGATGCGCAGCGCGCCACAACCGTGTGCCGTGCGGTAGTTGTTGGTGAGGGTGACGACCTGCGTCTCGAGGGTGGCGGGGTCGGCCGTTGTCGTCGTCTTCTTCTTCGGCTTCGGCTTGACCGTCGCGACGTGCGACTTGGTGGTCGGGGCGGCCGAGGCGGCGGCCGCGGTGGAGAGCGTGAGGCCGAGCGGGGCGACGAGCAGGGCGGCGGCGATGGTGGCGCGGCGGGCGAACCGGGTCACGGTGAGGAAGCCTTCCGTCGGGGTCGTGGACGCACCTGACATCGCCGGGATCACCGCGCTCGTGAGCGGCCGAACCGGGCCGCAACGCTCGGCAACCGATCCGATACCCCCGTGCGGCACCCACCCCGTGCGGACGAATCCCTAGTGGACGGCCCGGCAAAGTTCCGTCAAAGGTTGGAGGGCGGGGTGGCCGGGCATTTCTACCGTTGAGGTACACGTCGATGAAGGAGCTCGTGATGTCCAGTCTCGTCAGGCCCCGTGACAACCGTTGGATCGCCGGCGTCTGTTCGGGTCTCGCCCGCCGCTTCGGCATTTCCCCCGGCATGATGCGGCTGATCTTCGTGATCTCGTGCCTGCTCCCGGGCCCGCAGTTCGTGATCTACATCGTGCTGTGGGTGCTCATGCCGGACGAGTCGAAGGCGCACAGCTACCGCTGAGTTGCTTCCCCGGTGATCCGGGGTGCGGCCCGGTCACCGGGGTAACCCGGCGGGTGGCCCGGTCGAAGTCCCTGGCATGTTCAAGGACCTCGCCGAAGCCACCCGCCACTGCGCCGCGCGGGCCACCCTCAACGGCCTCATGACCTGGTTGGGCGAGGCCGGCCTGCGGGCCGCCGCCGAGTCGGCCGGGCTGCGGGCCGCCGTCGACCAGCACGCGGCCGCGATTCGCGACGCGCTCGGCGACCCGGAGCGCGGGCCGGGCGTGGTCGCCCTGGCCGGCTACGCGACCGGCGTGCGCGACGCGCTGATCGAGGCCGAGTGGCAGCTGCCGCCGACCGGCGAGCTCGACTGGTCGAGGGCGGAGTGGCCGACGCTGCGCCTCATCGCGATCTGCTCGCTGGCTCGGGACTGCGGTCACCTCTGAACGTCAGCAGGAGGGCGGCCGCCGCGCCGAGCAGGCACAGGACCGCGGTGATGAGGAAGATCTCGCGGTACTCCGTGCGCAGCGCATCCTGCAGGGCCGCCTTGTAGGCGTCCATCAGGCGGCGCTGCTCGTCGGCGGGCTGCCCGAACACCAGCGGGAACTGCAAGTTCGCGGTCAGCTCGTGGAAGCGGTGCAGGCCCCACGAGGTCAGCGCGGCGACCCCGACGAGCATGCCCATCATGCGGGCGACGACGACCGACGACGACGCCACGCCGTGCTCCGCGGGCGGGGTGGCGCGCAGCACGACGCCGGAGAGCGGGGCGATGACGAGGCCCAGGCCGAAGCCGGCGATCACCAGGTACAGCTGGAGCGATGGCGATTCGAGGGCGCCCGCGATGAGGAAATAGCCGGCCGAGGCGACCAGCAGGCCGGCGACCGTCACCCACCGCTCGCCGATCCGCCCGGCCAGCCAGCCGCCGAGCACCGCGCCGACCGGCAGCGCGACCAGGAAGCGGGTCAGCACCAGCGTCGCGTCGATCCCCTGCTTGCCCAGCAGCGTCTGGGCGACCAGCTCGACGTCGACGAGCGTCACCATGAGCGCGGCGCCCGCGCAGAAGCTCGCGGCGAGCGCGCCGAGGAACGGCCGTTTCGCCACGCCGCTCAGGTCGATCAGCCGGTGTTCGGCGCGCAGCTCCCACAGCACGAACAGCGCGGCCACGACCAGCGCGCCGAGCAGCGCCCAGAGCCCCCACGGCGGCAGCACCGACGTCTCCGGATCCGGGTTGTAGAGCCCGACCACGGCCGCGCCGAGGGCCAGCGCGAGGAGCGTTCCTCCGACGAGATCCGTTTTCCCCCGGTGTACCGCGGGTGCCTGCCTCGGCAGCGCCACCCACACGAGCACGATCGCGACGGCGACCAGCGGCAGGTTCAGCCAGAAGATGCCCCGCCAGCCGCCGAGCAGGGCCGCGACGCCGACACCGTAGAGCGGCCCGAGCACGCTGCCGAGCTCCTGCGCCGCGCCGACCGCGCCGAGCACGGTGGCCCGGCGCCGCTCGGCCCACAGGTCACCGGCGAGCGCGAGGGTCACCGGCAGCAGGGCGCCGCCCGCGAGCCCCTGGATCGTCCGGCCGGTCGTGAGCAGCCAGACCGAGTCGCCCGACGCCGCCGTGAGCACCGACCCGGCCGCGAACCCGGCCAGGCAGCCGACCAGCACCGGCCGCCGCCCGAACCGGTCGGAGAGCGAGCCGAGCAGCGGCATGCCGGCGATGTACCCGAGCAGGAACCCGGTGACGACCGGCGTGACGCGCTCGAGCCGGTTGGCCGGGATGTGCAGGGAGTCGAGGATGTCGGTGAGCACACCCACGACGACGTACGCGTCCAGCGCCGCGAGCAGCACCGTCGCGCCGCCGACCCCGATGGCGAGGCGCCGCTTGACGAACGGGGCCGGCTCGGTTGCGGCCGCGGCCGTGTCACTGCTGTGGAGCACTGATGTTCACGGTCGCGTCGAACTCCTTGAACGTCACGGTGACCGTGCCGCCCTTCGCGTCGCCGACCGACGGCAGCTCGAACGTGGCCTTGAGGACCCGCTTGCCGTCCTTGGCGATCCACAGCTTGCCGGGGACGCTGCCGGTCACGCCGGGCACGATGTTGGAGAGGAACTCGGCCGGGAACTTGGCCGACACGCGGAGGGTCTCCTGCCCCTCGACCGACTCGGTGGCCTCGGTCTTGCCGTCGGTCGCGGTGGCGACGACCTTGGCGATGCCCTTGTCGGGGTTGAGGATGGCCGACGGGTCGTACACGGTCGCGGCGAGCGCGAGCGGCAGCTGCTGGTAGGGCCCGGTCGGCCCCTTGAGCCACACCGTCTGCCCGACGATCGTGAAGGCGAGCTCGGCGGTGGTGCCCATCTGCTCCACCTGCGCCGTGCCCTGCGCGCTGCCCTCCTTGGTCAGCACGCCTTCGGCCCGCTTGAGCGCGACGCCGGCGATCGTGCCGTCGGCGGTGATGAGGAACTTGGCCGACTTGATGCCCGCCATGGCCGTCGAGGCCTCTTGCAGCAGCCCGGCGGCGGCCGGCAGGTTGGGGTCGGCCTGGCCTTCCTTGTCGTCCTTCTTGCTGGAGCATCCGGCGAGGGCGACGACCAGCACCGCGAGGGCGGCGAGCAGGGCGGCACCGGGGCGGGTCTGGGAGCGGGACATACCGGCATGCTAGACGCCCGGCGGAAACCCCGCCTGAGCCGACGCTGAGCGGCGGGGGTCAGCGCGGGTTCAGCGGCCGGCCAGCAGCTCGGCCACCGCGCGGCCGGACGCGGCCGTGGCGCCGAACGTGGCGATGTGGATGTCGCCGCGCGGGTCGGCCGGGACGCCCATCTCGACCACCACCGCGTCGGGGCGCACCGCCAGGGAGGCGCGCAGGGCGTCGGCCATCCAGGGGTACCGATGCGGATCCCGGACGACGAGCACCAGCGGCCGGCCGAGGGACGCCTCCAGCGCCGACGGCAGGGGCTCCTCCGACGACAGGCGGACGCCGGCGGTCTCCGGCAGCAGCTCGGCCAGCGGCGCGATCAGGCCCCACGGGGTCTCCGGCGCGATGGCGAAGTTGAGCTGGGGCTGGAACTCGATCACGTACGGGTTCGGGGCGACCGGGAACGCCGCGTCGGGGGCGGTGATGCGCAGCGCACGGCGGGCCGCGGACAGGCCCAGCTCGGCCGCGCGCGGGTCGGGCGCGACCTTCGGGGCGGCGGCCGACCAGGCGGCCAGGCGGGCCACCCGCGCGGCCGCGTCGGCCAGGCGCTCCTCGGGCAGGTCGCCCGAGCGCACGGCGGCGACGATCGCGTCGCGCAGCATCGTCGCCGTCGCCTCGTCGGCGTGGTCGCCGCCGACGCAGATGGCGTCGGCGCCCGCGGCCAGGGCCAGGACGGTCGCCCGGGCCAGGCCGAAGCGGTCGGAGATCGCGCGCATCTCGATGCCGTCGGTGACGATCAGGCCGTCGAAGCCCAGCTCGCCGCGCAGCAGGTCGGTCATGACGCGCCGGCTCAGGGTGGCCGGCAGGTCGGCGTCGATCGCCGGCACGCGCAGATGGGCGCTCATCACCGCCAGCACGCCGGCGTCGATCGCGGCGCGGAACGGCACCAGCTCGGTGGCCTCCAGGTCGGAGCGGCTGGCCTTGATGATCGGCACGTCCAGGTGCGAGTCGACGCTGGTGTTGCCGTGGCCCGGGAAGTGCTTGGCGCAGGCGGCCACGCCGGCCTCCTGCAGGCCGATGATCCAGGCCGCGGTGTGCCGGGCGACCCGATCCGGCTCGGCGCCGAACGCGCGCGAGCCGATCACCGGGTTGTTCGGGTCCGAATTGACGTCGGCGTCGGGCGCGTAGTCGAACGTGATGCCCACCGACGCCAGGTCGCGGCCGATGTGGCCGGCGACCTCGCGGGTCAGCGCCGGGTCGTCGATCGCGCCGAGGGCGAGGTTGCCCGGCCAGGGGCTGCCGATGTGCGCGTCGACCCGGGTGACGTCGCCGGCCTCCTCGTCGATCGCGACGATCACATCGGGCTTCTCCGCCCGCAGCGCCGCCGTCAGCTCGGCGACCTGGTCGCGGTCGACGACGTTGCGGGCGAAGAGAGCAACGCCGCCCAGCCCTTCGGCGAGGCGGCGACGCAGCCACGGTGGTGGCTCCTTGCCCATGAATCCCGGCTGGAGCACGGCATCCGCCATGCCGGCCAGATCGGCCCCCGTACTTGCATCCATGCGTGAACCACCCTTCGCACCTGGCGAGAATGGTCACATCACAGCTCAGTAATAGTCAAGAAACCTTCCAGTAGTCAGGACCCCCGCCGCGGGCCCGTCTCGCGCGACTGCGCAGGTCAGCCGTGCGGCCGGATGGTCCACACGACGGTCATCACCGTGGTCACGGCGCCGTCGGCGCGGGTGATCTCGATCGCCACGGGAAACTCCGGGCGCTCGCCGGCGGCGAGTTCGGCGAGCACCTCGTCCACGCCGCGGCCGAGCGTGGCGGTGGCGGTGACCGGGCCCCGGGCGAGCTTGTGATATGCGATGTCGGCACGCACGGCGAGCGGCGTGCCGAGCGACAGGTGCTGGCCGAACGCGGCCATCACGACGGCCCCGGAGGCGGTCTCGCCGAGGGCGAACAGCGCGCCGGCGTGCGGGCCGGCGACGTGGTTGTGCAGGCGTTCCTCGTCCGGCAGGGTGGCGACCGCCCGCACACCGCCGGCATCGAGCGTCACGTTCGTGATCTCGATGCCGACGGTTCGCGCGAACGGCACCGCCGAAATCAGTCCGGCGGCGAGCGCCGTGGCGTCAACGGTCATGCCGGCATGTTACCGGCGGGTAGCAATCTACGTGAACAGCTCGCCGATCGCCTTCACGATGTTGACGTAGAAGTTGCCCTCGATCGCCCGGAAGATCTCGAACTTCTCGTGCGGCTCGCCGAAGAACGGCCGGAGCGTCCAGGCGAGCTGGGTGCCGACGAACCCGAACAGCAGGATCCAGACGTTGAGCAGGGCCATGCTGGCCGGGCGCTCGCCGGGTGCGAGCTCCTGCTGGGCCGCCGGGCGCGGCATCGGCCGCGGGGCCGGGCCGGGCACCGGGTAGGCCAGCCGGCCGTCCGGCATCAACACCGGCTGGGCCGGCATCGGATACGGCGGCAGGACCGGCGTCGCCTGCTGCGGCACCGGCGATACCGGAACCGCGGACACCGGCGCGATGGTGGCCGTCGGCCTGACGCCCGTCCCGTTGGGGCCGGCCGCCGGCGGGGCGACCGGCGCGGCGAGGCCGGGCACCGCCGAGACCGGCTTCGGCAGGTCCGCCGCCTCCGGCCCGTCGTCGTCCGCCTCGTCGGCGGCCGCCGCGGCCGCCTGGTCCGCCGCGGCCAGTTCAGCCAGCGCGAGCGCCTCCGCCCGCTCGCGCTCGGCCTGCTCCGCCCGCGCCTGCTCCTCGCGCTCGCGCCGCCGCGCGGCCGCCAGCGCCGCCGTCTGCTCGTTGAGCGTCCGCATGCCGCCGGTCAGGAACCGGAGGCCGACGAACGCCGCGAGCGTCAGGATGCCCACGTTCAGGATCTTGAAGAACGAGTAGCTGTACGCCGTGATCAGGAAGAACAGACTGATCGGCGCGAACGCCAGCGTCAGCACGGACGTGACGGTGATCGTCACCATGACCAGTGCCAGCGCCTGCCGTACCTGCAACCGCGCACCGAACACGAGATTGAACAGGTACAGCGTGGGCAGGCAGATGGCCAGCGTCGTCAGGAACAGCAGCGGCAGCTTGACCGCCGACACCCCCGCCTGCAGCACGCTGTTGGAGGCGCCGAGCACCGCTCCGTAGCAGGCCAGTGCCACCACGGAGCTGTACAGCATCTGTCGTGTGAGTCTGCCGAGATCGCGCTCTTCGCCGATCTGCCGCCAGATGGAGTCCCGGTCACGCAGAATCCGCTCGATGATGAGCAGTCCGCTGCCGGCTTCGCCATGTGTTGCCATCGGAGCTTCCCCCTACTCCGTCGAAGTTGGCGGCAGGCTATGCGACGCGCATCACTCAGCGCCACCCCACGTCGATGCGTTGTCCTCTTTCGTCGAAAAAGTGCAGAGCCTCCATCCGCACGGCCACCGTCAATGGGTGACCATGCGTGACCGCCGGATACGGCGCGAGTCGCACCGCCAGCTCGGCCGGGCGGCGGTGGTGCCGGCCGGGGTCGCTCAGCACGCTCTCCCGCTGGGCCGTGCGGCGCTGGCCGCCGCGGCCGTTGACGCCGGCGCCGACGAGCTCCACCTCGTCCGAGCCGCCGCCGCGGCCGGTGAGCTTGCTGACGAACCGGCGCAGGCCGCCGCCGTTGATCGGCACGTCCGTCGGCGGCTTGCCGATCTCGTCGACGATGACCGCCGTGGCGCCGATGTCGAGGAAGGCCAGCGACTCGTGGCCGTGGTGCTCGAGGTACCGGATGCGCCCCCGCAGCACGTCGCCGGACGTGGTGTCGGGCACCGGCGTCAGGGCCTCGGCCCGCACGCCGATCACGATGCGCTCGCCGTGGAAGTGCGCGACCTGGCGCGAGCGCAGGTCGTTCCACGGCAGGTGCAGCACCTGGTCGCCCATGTGCAGCGCGATGTGCCGGTCGAGGTGCACGTAGACCTCGGCCTCCAGCAGGTTCATGCGCGGGCTGCCGAGGAAGGCGGCGACGTAGAGGGTGGCCGGGCGCCCGTACACCTGCGTCGGGGTCCCGACGTCCTGCAGGACGCCCTTGCGGAGGATCGCGACCCGGTCGGCCATGGTCAACGCCTCGGCCTGGTCGTGGGTCACGTAGATCGTGGTGACGCCGAGCTCCCGCACCAGGCCGGAGATCTCGGCCCGCAGCTCGGCGCGCAGGCCACTGTCCAGGTTGGACAGCGGCTCGTCCATGAGGAAGAGCTTCGGCCGGCGCACGATGGCCCGGCCCATCGCGACGCGCTGGCGCTGGCCACCGGAGAGCTGCCCGGGCTTGCGGGCCAGCACGTCGCCGATGCCCAGCGCGCTCGCGACCTCGGCGACCTGCTCGGCCCGCGGCTGCGGCTCGACGCCGGACAGCCGGAGGGGGAAGCCGATGTTCTCGCCGACGGTCATGTGCGGGTAGAGGGCGAAGTCCTGGAAGACCATCGCGACGCCCCGTTCCCGCGGCGGGAGGTCGTTGGCCAGCTCACCGTCCATGATGATGGCACCGGAGGTGGGGTCCTCCAGGCCGGCCACCATGCGCAGCAGCGTCGACTTGCCGCAGCCACTGGGACCCAGGAGCACCATGAACTCGCCCTGTCCCACGTCAAGATTCACACGGTCGACAGCTACGGTGCCGTCGGCGAACACCTTCATCACATCTTTGAGCGCGACGGTAGCCACCGTCACCTCCGCCCCAGGTCAGCAGATCGCGGATCAACCAGTTACCCCGAGTCAAGTACTGTGATGGGGCGCACGCAAGTTGGTCCATCGGGTAAATGACCAGTGTTCGGCGTGTTACCGCGCAATCACGGTTAGGGAACCTGCCAGTTCATCCCGATGATCAGGATGCCTGGAAGTTCACCGTCACCGATGTGTAACCGAGCGCGGCGAGGAACTGCTGGAGCATCTTGCGCGTGTTCTCCTCGGCCCGTTTACCCAGGCCAGCATCCTTGGCGGCGTCGCCGATCTTCTGCTCGGCGAGCCGGTAGACCTCCTGCAGGCGATTCGGGTCCGAACTGAAGACGTCGCCGATGCGGTTGAAGACGCCACGCTCCTCGGAGTACACGTAGCTTCGCTCATTGTTGATGCGCACGGGACGCAGCTGCGGCGCCGGCAGCGTGATCTCCGCGGAGCGCCGGTCCTCGGACTCCTTGACCGCGCCCTGGCCGATGCTGGCGAAGTCGACGTAGACCTCGACCGACCCGGCCGCGACGAACAGGATCCGCTCGTTGAGCAGGAAGTCCGGGATGTACTTGCGGTCCTTCTGCACGTCGACGATGACCTCGAAGTTGCCCTCGGCGGCCACGAACTGGCTGAGGTCCTGCACCGACTTGAGCAGCGCCGGGCCGCTGCGGTCGGTCTGCTCCTGGGCGAACGGGTTCTTCAGGTCGGGGAACAGCCCCACCGTCTTGGCGCCGAGCACGAGGGCGACGACGAGGCCGATGGTGGCGACGAGCCAGAACAGCCCGCGCATGGCCCCGCCGCCCTGCTTCACGGGGACGACGACGGGCTCGGGGTTGGGCCGGGGGTCGAGCGTGTCGCCGATCTGCGGGCCGGTGATTTCGGGGTATTCGGAGGTCTTGGGGTCCTTCGGCTCCTCAGAGGAGAGGACCTTGTCGTCGTCGCTGCGGGCCATGCTCGCCACTCCTCGGGGAGGATCTTCTCCCTATCAAGGTAAGGCGCACCGCAAAACGTCGCGAGTCGATCTCAGCGCGTGTTCAGGCAAAGGCGGCGATGCCCGTCAGCTTCTGCCCGATGACCAGCTGATGGATCTCCGAGGTGCCCTCGTACGTGAGCACCGTCTCAAGGTTGGCGGCGTGGCGCATGACCGGATACTCGGCGCTGATCCCGTTGGCGCCGAGGATCGTGCGGCACTGCCGGGCGATCGCCAGGGCCTCCCGCACGTTGTTGAGCTTGCCCACGCTGACCTGCTCCGGGCTCAGCTCGCCCCGGTCGGCCCGGCGCCCGAGGTGCAGCGCGAGCAGGTAGCCCTTCTGCAGCTCGACCGCGGCGTCGGCGAGCTTGGCCTGGGTCAGCTGGAACCCGGCGATCGGCCGGCCGAACTGCTCCCGCGAGCCGGCGTAGTCCAGCGCCGTGTGCAGGCTGTCGCGGGCGGCGCCGAGCGCGCCCCACACGATCCCGTACCGCGCCTCGGTCAGGCACGACAGCGGCGCCTTCAGCCCGCGCGCGAGGGGCAGCTGGGCGCTCGCCGGGAGCCGGACGCCGTCGAGCACGATCTCGCCGGTGCACGAGGCGCGCAGCGACAGCTTGTGGTGCACCTCGCGGGCCGTCACGCCGGGCGTGTGCATCGGCACCGCGAAGCCGCTGATCCCCTCCTCGGTGCGGGCCCAGATCACCCCGACGTCGGCGACCGGCGCGTTGGTGATCCACATCTTCCCGCCGTCGAGGATCCAGTCGTCGCCGTCGCGGCGGGCCCGGGTCTTCATCGAGGCGGGGTCGGAGCCGTGGTCGGGCTCGGTCAGCCCGAAGCAGCCGATCGCCTCGCCGGCCGCCATCCGGGGCAGCCACTCGTCCTTCTGCTCATCCGACCCGTACTTCCAGATGGCGAACATCGCCAGCGAGCCCTGCACCGACACGAGGCTGCGCACGCCCGAGTCGCCGGCCTCCAGCTCGAGGCAGGCGAGCCCGTAGGCGACGGCGCTCGCGCCGGCGCACCCGTAGCCGTGCAGGTGCATGCCGAGCAGCCCCACCTTGGCGAGCTCCAGCGCCAGGTCGCGGACGGGCACCCGCCCCTGCTCGTACCACTCGACGACGCCGGGCCGGACGTGGTCGTCCACGACCCGCCGCACCACCCCGCGGATGGCGAGCTCCTCCTCGGAGTGCAGGGCGTCGACGTCGATGAGGTCCAGCGGTCGCGTGGTCACCCGAACAGCTTAAGCACCGTTCAACCCAGGGCCTGCCGCATGGGTGGGCCGCCGCCGCAGCCCGGCCGCACCTCTGCGGCAGGCCCTCGGGGGCCCGGGCCCCGGGCCTAGGCCTGTAAGACCCGGGCGTGGATCGACGTGCGTTGCTGTAGCGCCGCCCGCAGCGCCCGGTGCAGACCGTCCTCCAGGTAGAGGCCGCCCTCCCACTGCACCACGTGCGGGAACAGGTCGCCGTAGAACGTCGAGTCCTCGGCCAGCAGCTTGTCCAGTGCGAGCTCGCGCTTGGTGGTGATGAGCTGGTCGAGCCGCACCGGCCGCGGCGGGATCTCGGACCACTGTTTCAGCGTCAGCCCATGCTCCGGATAAGGCCGACCGTCGCGGACCGCCTTGAAGATCATGAACGTTTCACCCCCCTGACCGTGCCAGGGTACCGACTAGGTGCGACAGTTCCGGCGCCCTCCGTGGTCACAGTTCGGCGCTGGGGGTCCACCGGCCACGATGGGTGACGGTCCCGGCCTCCCGCCGGCCACGCCTCAGGGACGGCGACTTCTTGTCCTGGGCGCGGTAGCCGATGGTCATGGCGCCGATCGGCGTGTAGGCCTCGGGCACGTCGAACGCCGCCCGGTAGCCGGGGATCTGCGCCGGCGGGATGCCGAAGAAGCACGCGCCCAGCCCCTCGTCGACGGCGCCCAGGAGCACCAGCAGGCTGGCCATGCCGGTGTCGATGTGCCAGTAGGGCACCGGCCACCGGGCCTCGTCCTTGTCGGTCCAGCCCTTGTCGGGCTCGGCGTAGCGGTCCAGGTAGGCGTCGCGGTGGCTGTGCGGCACGACGATCACCGGAGCCCGGCTCATGCCCTCCAGCCAGCCCGACGGCAGGGCGTCCTCCGGCGTGGTGACCGACCAGAACCGGGCGACGTCCTCGGCCGAGGACAGCACCAGGAACTCCCAGCCCTGCGAGAAGCCGGCCGACGGGGCGTGCACGGCATAGCCGAGCAGCTTGTCGACCAGCTCCGCGGGCACCGGGCGATCGGGGTCGTAGTTGCGCACCATCCGCCGCCGGCGGATCACATCCGAAAGTTCCACGGGTTGAGACTAAACCGGGTCCAGAGCCGGCAGGTCCCGGCCAAACTCAGTTGGACCGGGTCCAGAGCCGGCCGGCCCCGACCGGATGAAGCTAGATCGTGCGGATCCCCCACGTGCCCTGCCAGGAGCTGCCCGGCTCCAGGACCAGCACGTCGCGGCCGGAGCGGAAAGCGTCGGGCGGGCAGGTCATCGGCTCGATCGCCAGCGCCTTGCGGAAGCGGTCGGCCGGGAGGGTGTCCGAGGAGTAGACCTGCCACCAGGTGAAGGAGGCGTCGGCCCAGACGGCCACGCCCCGCCCGTCGGGCGCGGTGACCTCGACCCGGGTGCCCCCGTCGGCGTCGGCGTCCACGTCGCCGAAGGCGGTGTCCAGCACGGTCCCGCCGAGCCGCCGCCCCTCCGTGAAGTCGTACTCGGTGCCGGCGACCGGCGCCCCGCCGATCGGCAGGAGGCGCGCGTCGACCAGCACCCGGCTGCGCGCCGGCACCCGCAGGTGCAGGTCGTCGACCGGCACGCCGGGAATCACCACGTACGGGTGGGTGGCCAGGCCGAACGGGGCCGCCGTCTCACCCGCGTTCGTCACCTGGTGGGTGGCGCGCAGGCCGCCGTCGCCGACCGACCACGTCGTGCGCAGCTGGAGCGGCCAGGGGTACCCCGGCGTCGGCACGAGGTCGTGCTCGAGCGTCACGCTGTCGGGGGTCGCGTCGGCGAGCCGCCACCGGGCCCAGTTGACCAGCCCGTGGATCGCGTTGTGCCGCTCCGGCTCGGTCAGCGGGAGCTGGTAGGACTCGCCGGCGAACGCGTACTGACCGTCGCGGATCCGGTTGGGCCAGGGCGCCAGCACGTGCCCGGCGGAGCCGACCGCCCGCTCGTGCTCGGCGTAGCCGGCCACGACGTCACGGCCGTCGACGGTGTAGCTGCGAACGCCACCCCCCACCTCGACGATGACTGCTTCGTGGCCGCCCGAGGCGATCGTCCACTGTGTACCGGATGGGGCGAGCGAGCGCTGCGCAGCGGCGGTGTCCATGGGCGCGACAATATCGTCAGTCGGACCGGTCGGTGTAGCGAAGGAGCACCGGGAAGCACAGTCCGAGGGCGACCGCGACCACGGCCGCGGCGATGCCACCGCTGACCCAGGAGAACGTCACCCCCGTCGCGTCGGCCACCGAACCAGCCCGAAGGTCACCCAGACGTGGACCTCCGGCCACCACGGCGAAGAAGACGCCCTGCAGCCGGCCCCGCATCTCGTCGGGCGCGCTGAGGAGGACGGTCTGGCGGTACACCCCGCTGATCATGTCCGCGGCACCCGCGAGCGCCATGAAAGCTACACACGCCCACAGCCACGGCACCGCCCCGGCGGCCGCCACGGCGAGACCCCAGCCGACCACGGCGAGGACGAGGGCGATCCCCCGGCGGTGGACCCGCCCGATCCAGCCCGACGTCAGCCCGGCGAGCGCGGCGCCGATGGCGATCGAGGCGTACAGCCAGCCCAGCGAGCTCGCCCCGAAGCGCTGGTCGGCCACGGCCGGGAACAGCGCCTTCGGCATGGCCAGCACCATGGCGCCGATGTCGATCGCGAACGTCAGCAGGATCAGCTTGTGGCCGGCGAGGAACCGCAGGCCGTCGCGCACGTCCCGCAGGCCGCCCGTCGCCTTGGTGCCACCCGGCGGTACCGCCGGCAGCCGCAACGCCGCCCAGAGCGCGACGGTGAAGAGGACGGCGTCGATCGCGTACGCGGCGGAGAAGTCGACGGCGGCGATCGCCAGGCCGGCGCCGACCGGTCCGCCGATGGCGGCGATGTTCGACACCGTGAAGCTCAGCGTCTGGGCCGCCGCCACCTCCTCGTTGTCGATCAGCGCCGGGATGATCGCCTGCCGGACCGGGCTGTTCACGCCGAACGCGGCCGACTGGGCGGCGATGAGCGCCAGCATCAGCCAGGCGTTGTCCAGGTGCAGCAGCGACTGGGCGAGCAGCCCGAGCGTGGTCAGCCACATGAGCAGCGAGCCGACGAGCAGCACCTTGCGCCGGTCGAACGCGTCGGCGATCGCGCCGCCCCACAGCGAGAACAGGATGAGCGGGATCAGGCCGACGAAGCTCGCGATGCCGACCCACAGCGCCGACTTCGTGATCGCGTAGACCTCGACCGGGACGGCGACGGCGGTGAACTGCACGCCGAAGAAGGAGATGGCGTTGCCGAGGAAGAGCCGGCGGTACGCGACGTGGCGCAGCGGGCGGACGTCGATGGCGTGGCGACGGATCCAGCTCTCCTCGCGCTTCTCCTCATCCGCGAGGGTCACGCGTCGTCCACTTCGCTCCGGCCGCGCTCCCACCGGACCAAGCCCACGGTGACCGGCCTCCTCCATTTCGCTCCTGAACCGGTCACGCGACCTCCGCTTCGCTCCGGACCGGTCACGGCGCCAGCCTCTCGACGCCCTCCGGGGTGAAGCGGAGGCGGTCGTGCAGGCGGCTCGGGCGGCCCTGCCAGAACTCCACCGTCTCTGGCGTCACCCGGTAGCCGCCCCAGTTCGGCGGCGGCTCGATCTCGCCGTCGCCGAACCGCTCGGCGGCCTCGGCGTAGTGACGCTCCAGCTCGTCACGCGACGCGATGACGCTCGACTGCGGGCTCGCCCACGCGCCGAGCTGCGCGGCCCGCGGGCGGACGGCGAAGTACTCGGCCGTCTCCTCGCGCGCGACCCGGACCACGCTCCCCTCGACGACGACCTGGCGGTGGATGGCGTACCACGGGAAGACGAGCGAGGCGCGCGGGTTGCCCGCGAGGTCGCGGCCCTTCCGCGAGTCGTAGTTCGTGAAGAACGTGAAACCGCGCTGGTCGTACCCCTTGAGCAGGACCGTGCGCGCGGACGGCCGCCCGTCGGCGGACGCGGTGGCCAGCAGCATCGCGTTGGGCTCCGCAACGTCGGACTCGACGGCGTCGGCGAACCAGGTGGCGAACTGGGTCAGCCAGTCCTCGGCGAGGTTCGCTTCCGTGAGCTCACCCGCGTACTCGGTCCGCATGCGCGACAAATCTTGCGGCGGTGTGCTGGGTTTCACGCCCACATCCTTCCTCCGCCGTCCGGAAATGCGTGAAGATGTGTCACGTATGACACATCTGAGCCTCCGTTCAGTCGGCAACCCCCGCCGAATGGGGCGAAGATGGCAGGGAGAACACCGGCGGGTAACAAACTGTCCGACACCCCGTAACAGCAGGAGTGCGAGATGTCCGATTTCAAGCCGGGACTCGAGGGCGTGATCGCTTTCGAATCCGAGATCGCCGAACCTGACAAAGAGGGCGGCGCGCTGCGGTATCGCGGCGTCGACATCGAGGATCTCATCGGCCAGGTGTCCTTCGGAAACGTTTGGGCGCTGCTGGTCGACGGGAAGTTCGGCCCCGGTCTTCCGCCCGCCGAGCCGTTCCCGGTTCCGGTGCACTCCGGCGACATCCGGGTCGACGTCCAGTCCGCCGTGGCCATGCTGGCGCCCTACTGGGGCCTGGGTCAGCTCCTCGACATCGAGACCCCGCAGGCCCGCGAGGACCTGGCGCGGGTCAGCGTCACCGCGCTCTCCTTCGTCGCGCAGGCCGCCCGGGGGCTGGGGCTTCCCGCGGTACCGCAGAAGGAGATCGACAAGGCGTCGACCATTGTGGAACGGTTCATGCGCCGCTGGCGGGGCGAGCCGGATCCGCGGCACGTGAAGGCGGTCGACGCCTACTTCATCTCCGCCGCCGAGCACGGCATGAACGCGTCCACGTTCACCACCCGGGTGGTCGCCTCCACGGGCGCCGACGCGGCCGCCTGCATCTCGTCCGGCATCGGCGCGCTGTCGGGCCCGCTGCACGGCGGCGCGCCGTCGCGCGTCCTCGGCATGATCGAGGCCGTCGAGCGCAGCGGTGACGCCGAGGGGTACGTCAAGAACGTGCTCGACCGCGGCGAGCGCCTGATGGGCTTCGGTCACCGGGTGTACCGCGCGGAGGACCCGCGCGCCCGCGTGCTGCGGCGCACCGCGAAGGAGCTCGGTGCGCCGCGCTTCGAGATCGCCGAGGCGCTGGAGAAGGCGGCGCTGGAGGAGCTGCACGCCCGCCGGCCCGACCGGGTGCTGGCCACCAACGTCGAGTTCTGGTCGGCCGTGGTGCTCGACTTCGCCGAGGTGCCGGCACACATGTTCACGTCGATGTTCACCTGTGCCCGGGTGGCCGGGTGGAGCGCGCACATCCTGGAGCAGAAGGAGCTCGGCCGGCTGGTCCGCCCGTCGGCCCGCTACGTCGGCCCGGGCCCGCGCAAGCCGCAGGACGTGGAGGGCTGGGACCTGATCCCGCACGACGCGTGAGCGGTTCGGAGCACAGTTTGGAAGCGTCGCCGGCGCGCAGCGGGGGGGACGCGTAGCATGTGACGCTCGTCTAAATTGCCGGGGTGCCGGCGGCTTTGATGGCAGGATCCGCGAGGTACCCGCCCGCCGCCGCACCCCGGAGTACTTCATGGCCGAGATTCGCATCCCTGACGAGCTCAAGCCCGCCGACGGCCGCTTCGGCTCGGGCCCGAGCAAGGTCCGGCCCGAGGCGGTGCGGGCGCTCGCCGGCGTCGCCACCAGCCTCCTCGGCACCAGCCACCGGCAGAAGACGGTCCGCGACGAGGTCGCCCGCCTGCGCCGGGGCATCGCCGAGCTGTTCAGCCTCCCCGACGGCTACGAGGTCGTCCTCGGCAACGGCGGCAGCACGGCGTTCTGGGAGGTCGCCGTCTTCGGCCTCATCCGCGACCGCGCGCAGTTCGCGAGCTTCGGCGAGTTCGGCGCGAAGTTCGCCTCGGCCGCCAAGAAGGCCCCGTTCCTCGGCGAGCCCACGATCGTCAAGGCCGAGCCCGGCACCGGCGCCTTCCTGCGCGCCGAGGAGGGCGTCGACGCGTACTGCTCGCCCCACAACGAGACCTCGACGGGCGTCGCGGTGCCGGTCAAGCGGCTCGCTCTCGACGGCGACGCGATCCACCTCACCGACGCGACCTCGGGCGCCGGCGGCCTGGAGGTCGACCTGACTCAGACCGACGCCTACTACTTCGCGCCGCAGAAGGGCTTCGGCTCCGACGGCGGCCTCTGGATCGCGCTGCTCTCGCCGGCCGCCATCGCGCGCGCCGCGGAGATCAAGGAGTCGGGGCGGTACATCCCGGACTTCTTCGACCTGCAGACGGCGATCGACAACTCGCGGCTGGAGCAGACCTACAACACCCCCGCCCTGGCCACCATCTTCCTCGCCGCCGAGCAGGTCGACTGGATGCTCGCGAACGGCGGGCTCTCGTTCGCGGCCAAGCGCAGCGAGGAGTCGGCGTCCATCCTGTACGGGTGGGCCGAGCGCTCGGCCGTCGCGACGCCGTTCGTCGCCGACCCGGCGGTGCGGTCCAACGTCGTCGGCACGATCGACTTCGCCGACTCGGTCGACGCCGCCACGGTGGCGAAGGTCCTGCGGGCCAACGGCATCGTCGACACCGACCCGTATCGCAAGCTCGGTCGCAACCAGCTCCGCGTGGCGATGTTCCCGGCCATCGACCCCTCGGACGTCGAGGCCCTGACCGTCTGCGTCGACTACGTCATCGAGCGCCTCTGATCTGCTCCGTTTCCGGTTTCTGTCGGCGCGGCGTGGGTCGTTCCAGCTAGGGTTGCCGTACTGTGACCGGAAGGCGCCGGCCGAATGGCGCCTGCAGCGGGTGGGACGGAGGCACGCGATGCGGCCTGTGCGATTCGTCGCCCTCTCGGAGGACGGCCAGGCGTTCGTCCTTGCCGACGAGGTTGGGCGGCTGCTTGCGCTGCCCATCGACGAGCGCGTCCACAGCGCCCTCCGCCCCGATCACAGCCACCCGACGAGCACGATCGAGACGGGCTCCTCGCAGCTCGCGCCGCGCGATATCCAGGCCCGCATCCGCTCCGGCGAGTCGGCCGAGGAGGTCGCGCGGGTCGCGGGCGTGCCGGTCGACCGGGTCCTGCGCTACGCGGGCCCGGTCCTCCAGGAGCGGGCGATGCTGGCCCAGCACGCCCGGCGCACCCGCCTGAAGACGTCCGAGAAGGGCGCCTCCCTGGCCGAGGTCGTCGACTCCCGGCTCGGCCAGCACGGCATCGACACCGAGAAGATCTCCTGGGACGCCTACCGCCGCGAGGACGGCACCTGGCGCATCACCGCGACCTGGCCGAGCGGCAAGGCGACGGCCCAGGCGGTGTGGGAGCTCGACAAGGCCCGCCAGCTGGTCGCGCCGCACGACGACATGGCGCAGTATCTCTGCACCGAGCGCGCCCCGCACATCCTCGGCCAGGAGCCCCCGGCCCCCGAGCGCCACCTGCCCAGCCGCGGCGAGTCCTCCCGCGGCGACCTCGGCCTGCGCCCCGACGCGGTGCGCACCGGTGGCCACGAGCCGATGCGCCCGGCGACGCCCGAGCGCCGCCCGGGCGGCCGCGGGCTGGGCACCGACCCGATCCGCGCGGGCCGCGACGCCCTGCTGGCGTCGCTGGACCGCCCGCTGGGCTCCGAGCGCGAGCGCGAGCGCCGCTCCGCCGCCGACGAACAGCCGGTCGTGACCCCGCCCCCGGTCGCCCAGGGCGAGACGCGGGCGCGCGGCGCGGCGGCCCTGATCGGCCGCTCCCCGTTCGACGACGACGGCGACCAGTCGAAGGAGATCCCAGCCGTCCCGTCCCTGGCCGTCCTCCGCCCCCGCCGCAACACGACGTCGGCCGCGGGCCCGGTCGACCAGCCGTCGGCCACGAGCGAGAAGCCGCGCAAGCGCCTGCCGAGCTGGGACGACGTCCTCTTCGGCGGCGCCCCGGCCGCCCGCGAGACCAGCTGACCCTCCACCGCCGCGGCCCGCTCCGCCGCGCCCCGCTCCGCCACGCCCCGCTCCGCCACCGCGGCCCGCTCGGCCGCAGCCCCGCTCGGCCACAGCCCGCTCCGCCGCGCCCCGCTGCCGCCCTGCTCCGCCGCAGCCCCGCTCGGCCACAGCCCGCTCCGCCACGCCCCGCTCCGCCACGCCCCGCTCCGCCACGCCCCGCTCCGCCACCGCGGCCCGCTCGGCCGCAGCCCCGCACCGCCGCTCCGCCACCGGTCCCGCTCCGCCACCGCGCGGCCCCGCTCCGCTCCGCCGTGGCCCCAACTCCCGGGTCATACGTAGACGTTGGTCGATCTACCCTCGCGATCCGAGATCAACATGAGGGTAGATCGACCAACGTCTAGGTTTGAGCCTGCCCCCACCGCCGAGCACGCGGCCCCCGCTCATGATCCAGGGAGACTTCTGGCTGTCCCAGCAACCAGAAATTCGCCCTCGATCTTGGGAGCAAACAGCCCCGGCGCGTGGATAGGTTGGGGTCCATGGAGTACACGAACCTTGGGCGGACCGGGTTGTCGGTCAGCCGGCTGTGCCTGGGCACCATGAACTTCGGGCCGAAGACGACCGAGCCCGACAGCTTCGCGATCATGGACCGCGCGATCGAGCACGGCATCAACTTCTTCGACACCGCCAACGTCTACGGGTGGAAGCTCGGCGAAGGCATCACCGAGAACATCATCGGCCGCTGGATCGCCCAGGGCGGCGGCCGGCGCGAGAAGATCGTCCTGGCCACCAAGGTCTACGGCAAGATGCAGGACTGGCCCAACGGCCAGGGCCTCTCCGCCCGCCACATCATCGCCGAGGCCAACGCCTCACTGCGCCGCCTCCAGACGGATTACATCGATCTGTACCAGATGCACCACATTTCCCGCAGTACTCCTTGGGAAGAAATCTGGCAGGCGATGGAGGTCCTCGTCGCGCAGGGAAAGGTGTTGTACATCGGGAGCTCCAACTTCGCCGGATGGCACATCGCCGCCGCGCAGGAGTCGGCGCGCCGCCGCAACTTCCTCGGGCTCGTCGCCGAGCAGTGCATCTACAACCTCATGGCGCGCACGGTCGAGCTGGAGGTGCTGCCGGCGGCCCGGCAGTACGGCCTGGGGATCATCCCCTGGTCGCCGCTGCACGGCGGCCTGCTCAGCGGCGCTTTGGCCAAGCTCGCCGCGGGCGCGGCCGGCCGCTCCGGCGAGGGCCGCTCGGCCAGCGATCTGGAGAAGCACCGGGCGTCCATCGAGGCGTTCGAGAAGCTGGCCGCGGAGCTCGGCGCCGACCCGGCCAACGTCGCGCTGGCCTGGCTGCTCGCGCAGGAGGGCGTGACGGCGCCGATCATCGGCCCGCGCACCCTGGAGCAGCTCGACGGCGCGCTGGGCGCGCTCGACCTGAAGCTCGAGGACGAGACCCTGACCCGCCTCGACGAGCTGTTCCCGCCGGTCGGCAACGGCGGCCCCGGCCCCGAGGCGTGGGCCTGGTAGGTCGCCTCAGGCGGTGGCGCCGGGCGGCCCGCTCAGCGCCACCGTCGCCAGCGGCTCGTACGCCGGGTTCGGCCCCAGGAAGCTCCGCACGAGTCGCAGCTCGTCGACCGGCCACAACGGGCTCTCGTACTCGTCCAGCGCCGCCAGGTCCGCCGCCAGCTCGCCGGCGCTCAGCCGGTCTCCTGGCCGCGCGATCGTGACGTGCGGCTGCAGCGGCTTGCGGTCGAACGGCAGCCGCCGACGCCGCAACGACCGGCGTACCTCGTGCCCGAGCGCGGCCAGCCGAGATCCACCGCCCTCGGCGAGCCGGCCCCGCCGCCCGACCCCGCCGGCTTCCTGGCCGACCCCGCCGGCTTCCTCGCGGACCTTTGCCAGCAGCGTGGTGAACCGCCCACGCCCGAACCGGCCGCCGCCCGCGATCCGCACCGTCGGCGGCTCGGCCGACAGCCCGTGCAGCAGCTCGACCGCCAGGTCGGCCTGCTCGTCCGGCACGTCGCCGAGGAACGCGATCGTGATGTGCCATCGCTCGGGCGTGGCGAGGCGGGTGGACCGCCCGGGCGGCATCGGCCGGGCCACCGCCAGGCGGCTCACCATCGCGCCGAAGTGGGCGCGGACGTCCTCCGGCGGGTACGCCGCGATGAACAGTCTCAACGCTGCTGGGCCCCCGCGTCGCGCAGGACCAGCCCGGCCCGCTGCAGCTCGCCCTCCAGGCGCAGCCGCTCGAGCTCCAGGTCGACGCCGTGCAGCTCGTCGAGGTGCTCCTCGACCGCGAGTTGCCGGCAGGCGGTCCGCAACCCCTCGTCGTACGCGCGCTGGACCGCGTTGAACCACACCGGCGACCGCAGGGCGATCCCGCCGCGCAGCCGGTTGAGCCGGCGGAGGTCCCCGGCGACCTGCTCGATCGGCGGGCACGACGGCATGGGCCGCTCGCCTGCGGTGAACTCCTCGACGCCCCGGCCGAGCCGGCTCAGCTGCCAGCGCCGCCCGAGGCGGGTCTCGGTCCACCGGCCGCCGAGCGTCGAGCGCTGCTTGCGGCGCAGCCGCCGCCGGATGAACCGCCAGGTCCGTTCGAGGATTTCGTCGGCCGAGATGAGCAGCAGGCAGACCAGACACGGCGCCACGGCGATGAGCCCAATGGCGCCGGCCACGAGCAGGCCGTGCAACACGCCCACGCTTCGAGGCTAAGCCCGCACGCGCAACGATCGCCACCAATTTGCCAAATCTCGGCCGCCTCGCGGGGTGGACTTTGACCGAAGGGGTTGACACCGGACGGCCGCGAGGAGCATATTCAACCCGGCAGTTAATTAACCGAGTGGTTGAGGAAGGCGACGACGGTGGACCGGCTGAGTGAGGTGTTCGGCGCGCTCGCCGATCCGACGCGGCGGGCGATCCTGGCCCGGCTGGCGGAGGGTGAGGCGACGGTCAACCAGCTCGCCGAGCCGTTCCCGGTCAGCCTCCAGGCCATCTCCAAGCACCTGAAGGTGCTGGAGCGGGCCGGCCTGATCACCCGCGGCAAGGAGGCGCAGTGGCGGCCGTGCCGCCTCGACGCCGCGCCGCTGCGCGACGTGGCCGGCTGGGTCGCCACCTACGAGCGCTTCTGGGAAGAGCGCTACGACCGCCTCGGTGATTACCTGCAACGACTGCAGAAGGAAGCAACCCGACCGGAGGAGCAACCATGAGCCGCGACGACCTGACCGTGACCCTGCCGTCCGACCTGGAGATCAAGATGGTGCGCGCGTTCGACGCGCCGCGCACGCTGGTGTTCGCCGCCCACGCCGAGCCCGAGCACCTCAAGCACTGGTGGGGCCGGGGCAACCCGCTCGACATCCAGCTGGACTTCCGCCCCGGCGGCAAGTACCGCATCGTGGAGCACGCCGACGGCGAGGAGTACGCGTTCCGCGGTGAGTACCTGGAGATCCAGGAGCCCGAGCGGATCGTGTGGACCTTCGAGTTCGAGGGCATGCCGGGCCACGTGTGCGTCGAGACGATCGAGTTCACCGAGGAGGCCGGCAAGACCACGATCACCAGCCTCACCCGCTTCGACACCAAGGAGGACCGCGACGGCATGGCCGCCTCGGGCATGGCGGAGGGCGCCAGCACCTCCTACGACGCCCTGGCCACCTACCTGGAGAAACTCTGATGGGCAGGCTCGTCGTCACGGCCCAGATGTCGGCGGACGCGAGCATCGGCCCGTCGATCGGCTGGTACCAGCCGGGCGGCGCCCACGAGCAGGCCGGCGAGGACGAGGTCCGCCTGGCCGACGCCTTCCTGCTGGGCCGCAGGACCTACGCGGCCCTGGCCCCGATCTGGCTGGCCACGAGCGGCACCTTCGCCGACGAGGTCAACGCCAAGCCGAAGTACGTGGCCTCTAGAAGCGGTTCCCTGACGGAGCCCCTCGACTGGAACGCCAAGCCGATCGCGGGCGCCCTGCCCGAAGCCGTGCGCGCCCTGAAGTCCGAGCACCCTGGCAACCTGCTGACCTACGGCTGCGGCGAGTTCGCATACGAGCTGGTCAGCCACGGCCTGGTGGACGAGCTGCACCTCTGGGTCCACCCGGTCATCTGGAGCGAGCCGTCCCGCCCGCTGCACGGCCTGGGCCACGTACGGATGCGTCTGAAGGCCAGCACGGCCTTCCCCAACGGCGTGGTCCTCAACGTCTACGAGCCACTCCCGACCGACACCTGACCGGGGTGATCCCGGCAATCCCGGCGCCCATCGAGGCCCCGGGATTGCCGAGTTTGCCCAGCCGTGGGGGTGGGCCCAACGTGTAGCCCGTCACGGCGGTAAGAGCGGCGGGCGGGTGGACCCGCCGCGAGGTCACGGCCGTGACCGCCCCTGCGGGCGGCGGACTCGGCGAACCTGGCAGGGCGGAAGCAGCGGGACTCGGCCGGCGGCGCCCCCTCGCCGCCGCCGACCCAGCCCTGCTGCCGGCTCCGTAGGCCCGGCCGGAAGGTGCCGCTACTGGGTCGACGCGACCAGCACCGAGCGGAACTCCCTCAAGGCCTCCTCGTCACCTTCCACCGCGACGAGCGGTTGCGCATCGGCCGTCGGGCTGGACTCTCGTGCCCAGAGCCAGCGCAGCACCGGGGTGGCCGCGCCGTGGATCACCGCGTCGGCGTCGGGCAGCGTGGACGGCGCGGCGTCGGTGACCGTCACCGCGTCGGGGTCGGTGCGGACCAGCCAGGCCGGGCCGTCGGTGACCCGGACGGCCAGCGTGCGGCCCTTGGCCGCGCTCAGGGCGGCGGTGAACTCGCCGGGCCAGGCGTGGGTGCCGTAGTCGACGAACAGCTTGAGGACCTCGTCGATGCCGTCGACGGCGAGGTCGTCCGGGATCGGGGCGACCGGGGCCTGGAGGGCCAGCTCGGCGTCGATGCGGTGGATGACCGACTCCTGCGCCATGCGGCGGATCCAGAAGCGGACGGTCTGGTCGGGCTTGTGCCAGGTCGGGGTCGGGTCGGCGTCGGCGCGGCGGGCGAACTCCTCGATCAGCGCACCGTAGGCCCGGTCGAGCAGGGCGACCGGCGCCTCCGCCGCCAGCTCGTCCGGCGGCCAGGGATCGGGGAAGGCGCCGTCGCGCATCGTCGTCGCCTTGTGCAGATAGACCTCCGCGACGTGGCGGACCAGATCCGCCGTCGTCCAGTCCGGGCAGCTCGGGACCGGGGCCCCGAGGTCCCGGCCCGCGACGGTGCGCAACCTCAGATAGTCGTCGGCGAGGCACTCCAGCAAACGTGACCGTTCCATGCCCGCGACCTAACCACAGGGGTACGACATTTTTCAGCGCACCGGCTCCAGCACCACCTGCACGTGCGGGCGCGGGCGCAGGTGGACGCGGACCTTGCCGCCGGCCTTGCGCAGCTGGAAGACGGTCACGACCAGCGTCGCGAGCAGGGAGATCAGGCCGCCCGCCCAGATGCCGGAACGCGGGCCGAACTGCTCGGCGCACCAGCCGATGACCAGGGAGCCCAGCGGCGTGCTGCCCAGGAAGACCAGCACGTAGAGGGCCATGACGCGGCCGCGGAAGGCGGCGTCGGTGCCGAGCTGGACCCGCTGGTTGGCGGCCTGCGCGAAGTAGATCATGAAGAAGCCGGTCGGCAGCAGGAGCACGACCGCGGCGATGAAGCTCGGGGCGAAGCCGACCAGCGTCTCGAACGCGCCGAACAGGATGGCCGCGGCGAGCACCCGCCACACCGACGGGCGGGACCGGCGGCGGGAGCTGGCGAGGGCGCCGGCCAGCGCGCCGACCGCGATCGCGGTGGTGAGCAGGCCGAAGTACTGCGCGTCGACCTTGAACTCGACGCGGGCGAGCACCGCCAGGGTGAGCTGGAAGTTGAAGCCGAACAGGCCGATGACCAGCACCAGGAAGATGGCCAGGCTGAGGTCGGGGCGCCGCCAGACGTACCGCAACCCGTCGACCGTCCGCACATCGCGCGCCGCGACGGGCTCGCGCTCCACGCGGTACAACTCGGAGGAACGCATCCGGGCGAGGGAGACCAGCGGTGCGATGCTCAGCAGCGCGGTGAGCAGGAAGATCGGGCCGGTCGAGTCGCCGAGCAGGGCGATGACGATGCCGGCGACCGCGGGACCGACCACCCGGGCGGTGTTGAACGTCGCCGACGACAGCGAGAGCGCGTTGGGCAGCAGCTCCTTCGTGACCAGCTCGGACACGAACGACTGGCGCACCGGCGTCTCGATCGCGCTGATCATGCCGAACAGGGCGGCCGTCACGAACACCCACACCAGGGTGACCACGCCGGACACGACGAGCACCCCGAGCAGGGTCGCGACCACGGCCGCGGCGCCGTTCGCGATCAGCAGCAGGCGACGCTTGTCGTACCTGTCGGCGAGCTGCCCGCCGTACAACGTGAGCAGCAGCACCGGCGTGAACTGCAGCGCCGTCACCACGCCGAGCGCGCTCGCGCTGTTGCCGGAGAGCTGGAGGACCAGCCAGTCCTGCGCGGTGAACAGCATCCACGTGCCGAGCAGTTTGATCAGCTGGCCGGTGGTGAAGAGGCGGTAGTTGCGGACCTTGAGCGAGCCGAAGGTCGTCATGCGCTGCGGCCGATCCGCCCCAGAATCTCGGCGGCCTGGGCCAGGACGGACCGCTCCTCCGGGGTGAGGGCCATGAGCTGCTTGGCGAGCCACTCGTCGCGGGCCCGGCGGTGCTCGGCGACGACGGCGCGACCGGTCTCGGTGGCGGCCAGGATGACCTGGCGGCCGTCGGTCGGGTGGGGGCTGCGCTGGACGAGCCCGCGGTCCTCCAGCTTGGCCACGATCTTGGTCAGCGTCGGCGGCTGGACCCGCTCGGCCTCGGCGAGCTCGCGCGGTGTCAGCGCCCCGTGCAGCTCCAGGCTGGTCAGCGCGGAGAGCTGGGTGATCGTGAGGTCACCGATCGGGCGAGCCTGGCGCAGCCGGCGGTTGAGTCGGGTGATGCTGTCCCGGAGCGCCGCCGCGAGCTGGGCACCTGCGATTTTGGGAACACGAACCATCACATTCGTTAGCTTACCTAATGAGCATGGCTAACGACCTGTGTCGGTGATCACGGGGGTACCGTGGGCGCGTGACCACGCCGCCGAAGCCGCTCGACCCGCCGATGGTGCCGTTCGCCCTCGCGGGCATCGGCCTGTGGATCGTCGCGATCCTGGTCATGCTCCCGCTCCGGGACGAACTCGCCGAGAACGGGCACGGCAGCTGGTTCGGCATCGCCGTCGCCGGCGCACTGTGGGGCATCCCGGGCCTGCTCACGATGGTCGTCCACGATCGCAACCGGCGCCGCCGGCGGCAGCGGACGTCCGATTCCTTCAAGACGGGTGAGCCGACCGCCTCGTAGCGTCGGGGGCATGACACCCATCCTCAACGTCGTCGGCGTGGTCGTCGCCGACATGGCCCGGTCGCTCGACTTCTATCGCCGGCTCGGCCTCGATGTCCCGCTGAGCGAGAACGACAGTCCGCATGTCGAGCACCTCCTGCCGGGCGGCATGAAGATCACCTGGGACACGGAGGCGACGATCCGCTCCTTCGACCCGGAGTGGACCGCGCCCAAGGAAGCCGGCCGGATCGCGTTCGCGTTCGAGTGCGAGTCGCCCGACGAGGTCGACCGGCTCCACGACGAGCTGGTCAAGGCCGGGTACGACAGCCACAAGGCGCCTTGGGACGCATTCTGGGGTCAGCGGTACTGCTGCGTCCGCGACCCCGACGGCAACGGCGTCGACCTCTACGCCGTCAGCGCAGCACCTCGGTGAGCGGCGCGCCGGCCAGCGCCTTGACCTCCCGCGCGAGGTGGGCCTGGTCGGCGTAGCCCGACGTCGCCGCCACGACGCCGAACGTCATCCCGCCGCGGGCCAGGTCGAGGGCCCGATTCAGGCGCAGGATGCGGGAGAGCGTCTTCAGCCCGTAGCCGAACACCGTCAGGCTCCGCCGGTGCAGCTGCCGCTCGCTGAAGCCGACCTCGCTCGCGACGGCCGCGACCGGAGCGCCGCCGCGCAGCCGGGCGGTGGCGAAGCCGATCCAGTCCTCCGCGGGCTCACCCATGCCGAGCAGCGCGGCCTCCAGGGCGGCCCCGCGGTCGGGGGCGTCGGCGAGCCGCTCGGCCAGGCGCCGGGCGCGTTTCCCACCCCAAAGATCATCCAGCGGTACCCGGAGATCCCGCAGTTCGTCAGCCGGAACCCCGAGGATCCCGGCCGCCGTGCCGGGCGCGAAGCGGATCGCGGTCAGGCGCTGCCCGGGGGGCGGTGCGGCGAGGTGCGCGACGGTGTCGGGGCCGGCGACGACCAGCCGGCCGTCCATGTGGATGACGTCCATGCAGCCGTCGGGCAGGATGCGGCCCGGACCCATCGGCGTCCGCTGCCAGACGACCGCGCCCGGGATGCGGGAGGGCCGTTCCTCAGCCGTGCCCATACGGCTCGGCGGGCTCGGCCTCGTCGACCGACCCGTGCGCCCGGCTCACCGACACCGACTCGACCTCGCTGTCGTCGAACACCGTCGGCAGCTCGTCGACCGTCTGGACCTGCTCGACCAGCACCTCGGAGTGCGCGCCGCAGCCGTGGTCGGCCGAGACGACCTGCGCGTCGTCCGGCGCATACTCGTTGCCACACACCCCGAACGCCTGCCGCAGCGAGCCGGCGAGCTGCAGGTAGAACCCGCAGGAGCTGCAGCGGGCCGAGGCCGGCGCGGCGACCGAGATGGGCGCGTTGGGGCCGCGCTCCCCGTCGTACCACCGCTGGGCCGCGTCGAGGCGCCCCTCGCGCGACATCACGCGGACCCGGCCGAGGCCGATCTCCCGATTGGTCTCGTCGATCGCCGGGTCGTCGGACTGCGCGTAGCCCGGCGCGAGACGCGGGTCGTCGGGCGGGGTCGGCAGCAGGTCGCCGACGCCCAGGTCACCCGGCTGGAGCCGCTCCTGCCACGGGACCCACTCGGGGGCGCGCAGCGCGTCGGGGCCGGGCAGCAGGGTCGCCTCGCAGATCGTGACCTGCTTGCTGCGCGAAATGCGGGTGACGGTGACGGCCCAGCGCCAGCCGCGATACCCCGGCAGGCCGCACGCGAAGAAGTGTGTGACGAGCCGCTCACCCTCGGCGACGACACCGAGGTGCTCACCGACGTGGTCGGGATCGACGGCGTCCAAGCCGAGGCGGGCGACCTCGACCGCGTCCGCGCAGACCTGGTCGGGCTTGGCGGCGCGGCCGCTGCCGCGGGCGGGGGCAGTCGAGGCTGTCACACCCCTATTGTTCCTCATCGCCACGCCCGGCGAGCACAGCGGCCCCGGCGGGCGACGCACATTCTTTCCGGCGACCACCGAAAAACGGCCGCCGCGCTCGACCCACGCGGCGCATCTTGTCGCACCCATGGTTCAGGATGGGTGCATGTCGGTGATACGAGGCGTGGCGCAGACCGTGGTCACCACCGTGCGCGCGGCCCGGGTCGCCACGGTCGGCACCTCGCGGGCGGGCCGGTTCCTCGGGCGCAACCTGCTGCGCGTGCGGGAGCGGGGCGCCGGCGGCGGCACCGGCATGCTGCGCCTGCTCGACCTGCACGCGGCGTCCTGCGCGGGCGACACCCTGGTGGCGCTGGGGCTCGCGGGCACGATCTTCTTCTCCGTGCCGGCCGGGCAGGCCCGCGACCGCGTCGCTCTTTACCTCATCATCACGATGCTGCCGTTCGGGCTGCTGGCGCCGGTGGTCGGGCCGGTGCTCGACCGCTTCCGCCACGGCCGGCGCTATGCGCTCGCCACGACGATGCTCGGCCGCGCCTTCCTCGCCTTCCTCATCTCCGAGCACCTCACCGGCTGGGCGCTCTATCCGGCCGCGTTCGGCATGCTCGTGCTCTCCCGGGCCTACGGCGTGGCCCGCAGCGCGGCCGTCCCGCGCGTGCTCCCGCCCGGTCTCGGCCTGTCCGAGGCGGGCGCCCGGGCGTCGGTCTTCGGCACGTTCGCCGGCGCCATCGTCCTGCCGATCGGCCTGCTGGCCGGCCGGTTCGGGGCCGAGTGGCCGCTGCGGCTGGCGATCCTCGTCTTCTTCTGGGGCATGGTGACCGCGCTGCGGCTCCCACCGCGCGCCGACTCCGATCCGCCGGAGGAGATGCCGCGGATCCTGCGTCGCCAGGGCTATCGCGGGGCGAAGGCCCTGTCCGGGCCGGTCGTCATCGCCACGCTGCTCGGGAGTGCCACGCTGCGGGCGCTGTATGGCTTCCTGACGCTCTTCCTGGCGTTCGCCATCAAGGAGGGCACCCTCCCGGTCCACATCGCCGCCTGGGAGCTGACCGACGAGGCCGCGGTCGTGGTCGTGGCCGGCGCCCTCGGGGTCGGCTCGTTCCTGGCTACGGCGATCGGCACCCGGCTGCGGATCCACCGCCCGGCGCTGCTGCAGGCGATCGGCATCGTGCTCGCCGCGTTCGTCGCGGTCATCGCCGCGGACCGCAACTCGCTCGGCGCCGTCGCCCTGCTGTGCCTGGTCACGGCGATCGCCAGCGGCCTGGCCAAGCTCGCCGTCGACGCCTCGATCCAGGAGCGGGTCGACGAGCACGTGCGGGCCAGCGCGTTCGCCCACTCCGAGACGCTGCTCATGGTCGCGTGGGTGCTCGGCGGCGCGGTCGGCCTCATCCCGTTCAGCGGTCAGTGGGGCATGATCGTCGCGGCCGGCTTCATGACGGTGGGCGCGGTGCGGGCGCTGTATTCCGCCGTGGCGCTGCGCCGCGAGCGGCTGCACGGCGCGCCGCCGGACGCGGGCGCCGCCGAGTCCGAGACCACCCAGACCGCCTCGCCCGCGGCCGCCGGGTCCACGACGTCCGGCTCGCCGACGGCCGGGTCCTCGTCCGCCGCGCCGCCTCCTCCGCCGCCGCCGCCTTCGCAGGGCTCGCGGGCGGCGAGCTCCGACGCGACGACCGTGCCCCGGCCCGCCACGGGGTCGTCGGCGGGGTCGTCGGCTGGATCGGCGACCGGGGCGACGGCTGGGGCGACGCGGAAGATGACGCCGCCGGCGCAGGAGAAGCGGCGGTTCGGGTGGCGGAAGACGCGGCGGCTGTCCGACGAGATGCCGCTGCCGGGCGTGGCCGAGACGCGCAAGATGCCGGCGGTCGACGTCGAGGACGAACCCACGCGGGTGGCCCCGCCGGGATACACGCTGTACCGGCCGTCGGGCACCGACCCGACGGCCCGGCTGGAGGACGAGGGTCGATGAGGGAGTTGCTGGGTTACGGGCGGACGCTGGTCGTCACCGCCGTCGACGCCGAGCGGGACACGGTGCTCGCCGGGCTGGGACTCGGGTCGCAGCCGCCCGACGCGCTGGAGGCCGGCGCCCCGGTCGTGGTCGTCGCCGCGGGCGTCGGCCCGGCCGCCGCGGCCGCCGTGACCGCCCAGTTCCTCACGGCCGCCGTGCACGACGGCACGCCGTTCGACCTGGTGCTGTCGGCCGGCATCGCGGGCGGCTTCGCCGGCCGGGTCGAGATCGGCGGCCTGGCCGTCGCGACCGAGTCGATCGCCGCCGACCTGGGCGCGGCCGGCCCGGACGGCTTCCAGAGCGTCGACGAGCTGGGCTTCGGCACGGCCCGCCTCGACGCCGACCCGGCCCTGCTGCGCGCGTTACGCCTGGCCCTGCCGGAGGCCGTCGGCGGCCCGATCCTGACCGTCGCGACGGTCACGGGCACGGCCGCCGCCAAGGAGACGGTCGAGAAGCGCCACCCGGACGCGGTGGCCGAGGCCATGGAGGGGTTCGGCGTGGCCACGGCGGCCCGGCTGTGGCCCGCCACGGCGTTCGGCGAGCTCCGCACGATCTCCAACGCGGTCGGGCCCCGCGACCGTGCCGCGTGGCGTATCCCGCAGGCTTTGGAGACGCTCCGGGACGCGTTCGCCACCCTGTCGGGCCGCTGATCTTTCCGACCCCGACCTTCCGCCACGACGGCCCGATCCGCCCGAGCATGACCCGGCCCTGCACGCCCCGGCCGGCACGATCCAGCCCCGCGCGATCCGACCCGGAGCGCTTGGGCTCGGCCGAGCCCGTCTGGCGCCGCCAGCTCGGTCCCACGTGGCCCGGCCGCCGTCAGGGCGCCAGCCCGGTCCCGCGTGGCCAGCCCGGTCCCGCGTGGCCCAGCCGCCGTCCGGGCGCCAGCCCGGTCCCGCGCCGCCAGCCCGGTCCCGCGTGGCCCAGCCGCCGTCCGGGGCGCCAGGTCGGTCCGCGTGAGCCTGGCCGCGACGAACAGCGAGGGGAATTTGCCCTCTTTGCCCATCCGGGGCAGCCGCCCTTCGAGCCGCCTCCATGATCAAGGGAAACTTTTGGCTGTCCCGGGCGACCAGATGCTTCCTTTGATCATGGAACGGACCCTCGACCGGGCGATGCCGGGGCGTCGGATCGATCAAGATCTGCGTCGGGGCGGAGTTGCGAGGGTCACACGTGGGGAATTGCCAGTCGGGGCGCGAATCCGGCGGTGAGGGCTACATTCGAGACTTGTGACGCTTTCGCTCGCTTTCTCGCCGTGCCCGAATGACACCTTCGTCTTTCATGCGCTCGCGCATGGGAGGGTGCCCGGAGCGCCGCGGTTCGACGTCACCTACGCGGACGTCGACGTCACGAACACGGCCGCGTTGCGCGGGGAGTTCGACCTGGTGAAGGTCAGCTACGCGGCGCTGCCCTGGCTGCTCGATCAGTACACGCTGCTGCCGTGCGGCGGCGCCCTCGGCCGCGGGTGCGGGCCGCTCGTGCTCGTCAAGGACCAGTCGATCAAGAGCCTGGCCGGGCGGCGGGTCGCGGTGCCGGGGGACCGTACGACCGCCTATCTGCTGATGCGGCTGTGGTCGGCCGGGGAGCCGCCGGCGAGCGTCGAGGTGGTGCCGTTCGCGGAGATCATGCCGGCCGTCGCGGCCGGGACGTTCGACGCCGGGCTGGTGATCCACGAGGCGCGGTTCACGTACCAGCGGTACGGGCTCCACGCGCTCGCCGACCTCGGCGAGTGGTGGGAGAACGACACCGGGCTGCCGATCCCGCTCGGGGCGATCATCGCCCACCGCGACCGGGTCGACCCCGAGCAGGCGACCGCCTGGATCAAGGAGTCGGTGCGGCAGGCCTGGGCGGACCCGGCGGCGAGCCGGCAGTACGTGCTGGAGCACGCCCAGGAGATGGAGCAGGACGTCGTCGACCAGCACATCAAGCTCTACGTCAACGAGTTCACCGGCTCGCTCGGGCCCGACGGGCACGCGGCCGTGGACGCCCTGCTGACGCGGGCGTCGGACGAAGGCCTGGTGCCCGCGACGCCGCTGGTGAAGGCATAGTAGCGCGACATTCCCGGTCAAGACATAACGAAGGGCCCCGCGGAAGCGGGGCCCTCATCGAAGCAGGATCAGACCTCCAGCTCCCGCGCCACCAGGTGGACGGCCTCGGCGACCGTGCGGGAGGTCTTGCGGTCCGGGAAGCGGCCGCGCTGCAGGTCGGGCTGAATCTTCGCCTCCAGCACGCGGATCATGTCCTCGATCAGGCCGTGCAGCTCCTCCGGGGGCCGCCGGTTGGCCACCGCGCGGGCCTCCGTCACCGACGGCGGCGCGTCGAGCAGCTTCACCTGCAGCGCCTGGCTGCCCTTGCGGCTCTCGACCACCCCGAACTCGACCCGCTGGCCGGTCTTGAGCTCACCCACGCCCGACGGCAGGGCCGCCTTGTGCACGAAGACGTCTCCCCCGTCGTCGCTGGTGAGGAACCCGAAACCCTTCTCCTGGTCGTACCACTTCACTCGACCCGTCGGCACGCTGCCCCTGCTCCCCAGTCTCGACCCGTCCCGGCCGCAACGGCGCGGGATGTGCACAACAAGGCTAGTCACCGCTTCCCGCACGGCCAACCGAGATCATGCGTTGGAGAAATGCCGGAAACGGGTGCAGGTCGGCGAAGACCTCGGTGGCTCCGGCGGCGCGCAACTCGGCGGCCGAACAGGGGCCCGACGTGACCCCGACGGCGGGAACTCCGGCCAGAACGCCCGCCTGCATGTCGGCCACATGGTCCCCGACGTACACCGAAGCGCCGATCTCGATCAGAACGGCGGCCTTTTCCGCATGGAATACGTCACCGTAGACGTTATCGACGGGAATGCCCAAATGTGCAAGATGAAGTGACGCCAGCCGGCCGAGCTTCGACGTGATGACCACGATCCGGCCGCCGGCCGCACGGACCGCGGCGAGCGCCTCGAGCGACCCGGGAAGCGCTACAGCAGGGGCGATGGCGTGCGACGGATAGAGCGAGCGGTATAGGTCGACGGCCTCCTCGACCCGCTCCGGCGGGAACCACTCGGCCACCTCCTGCCGCAGCGGCGGCCCGAGCCGGCTCACGGCGAGGTCGGCGTCGACGTGCACACCGGTACTGACGGTAAGCGCCCGCCACGTCGCGGCGATGCCCGGCCGGGTGTCGAGGAGCGTCATGTCGAGGTCAAAGCCAATGACAACCTGATGTTGAGACACCTTTAAGGATGCCCAGGTCACAGTGGGTACGCCATCGAAATACTCGTGAGTCACGTATTGACGAAGTGAGACTCTGGCCACTAGCGTCACGAACACTTTTAGGAAAGTTTCCTAAAGGATCATCCAGGAGACGCGATGAAACGATCCGTCCGCAACGGCCTCATCGTCGCCGCCGCCATGGCGGTGGCTGCGGCCGTCGTCCCCATCGTCACCACCACCGCCAACGCCGCCGGCAACCTCAGCGCTACGTTCACGGTCGACCAGGACTGGGGGACGGGCTGGGGCGCCACCTACAAGATCACCAACGGCACCTCGAGCACGATCAACGGGTGGACGCTCGAGTTCGACCTGCCCGCGGGCGGCCAGATCACCAGCTTCTGGGACGCGGACGTGGTCCGCACCGGCCAGCACTACGTCGCGAAGAACAAGTCGTGGGCCCCGACGCTCGCGGCCGGCGCCAGCTTCAGCTGGGGCATGAACGGCAGTGGCGCGAAGCCGCCGATCAACTGCACGATCAACGGCGTCTCCTGTAGCGGCGGGACCCCGCCGACCAGCAACCCGCCGACCTCGAACCCCCCGACCAGCAACCCGCCCACCAGCAACCCGCCGACCTCGAACCCGCCGACCAGCAACCCGCCCGGCGGGAAGAAGGTCGTCGGCTACTTCGCGGAGTGGGGCGTCTACGCCCGCAACTACCACGTGAAGAACATCGACACGAGCGGCTCCGCGGCCAAGCTGACGCACATCCTCTACGCGTTCGGCAACACGACCGGCGGCCGGTGCTCGATCGGTGACAGCTACGCGGACTACGAGAAGGCGTACACGGCGGCCGACTCGGTCGACGGCGTCGCGGACACCTGGGACCAGCCCCTGCGGGGCAGCTTCAACCAGCTGAAGAAGCTCAAGGCGAAGTACCCCAACCTGAAGGTCCTCTGGTCGTTCGGCGGCTGGACCTGGTCCGCCGGCTTCACCCAGGCGGCGGCCAACCCGACCGCGTTCGCCGACTCGTGCTACGCGCTGGTCAACGACTCCCGCTGGGCTGGTGTCTTCGACGGCATCGACATCGACTGGGAGTACCCGAACGCCTGCGGCCTGCAGTGTGACGCCAGCGGCCCGAACGCCTACAAGTCCGTGATCGCGGCCCTGCGGGCGAAGTTCGGCTCCAGCAAGCTGGTCACCTCGGCCATCACCGCCGACGGCTCCAACGGCGGCAAGATCGACGTCGCCGACTACGCCGGCGCGATGAACAACCTCGACTGGTTCATGCCGATGACGTACGACTACTTCGGCGCCTTCAACGCGCAGGGCCCGACCGCCCCGCACTCGCCGCTGAGCTGCTACTCGGGCATCCCGACCGCCGGGTTCTGCTCGGAGGCCGCGATCTCGAAGCTCAAGAGCAAGGGCATCCCGTCCAACAAGCTGCTCCTCGGCATCGGCTTCTACGGCCGCGGCTGGACCGGCGTGACCCAGGCGGGCCCCGGCGGCACCGCGACCGGCGCGGCGCCCGGCACCTACGAGCAGGGCATCGAGGACTACAAGGTCCTCAAGAACAGCTGCCCGAGCACCGGCACCGTCGGTGGCACCGCCTACGCCAAGTGCGGCAGCAACTGGTGGAGCTACGACACGCCGAGCACGATCGCCGGCAAGATGAGCTACGCGAAGACGCAGGGCCTCGGCGGTGCGTTCTTCTGGGAGCTCTCCGGCGACACCAGCAACGGTGAGCTCATCACGGCCGTGAAGAACGGCCTCGCGTAACCCCTAGCACGCACGGTGAGGGCGGGCCTTCGACAAGGCCCGCCCTCATTCGTCGTCCGGGCCGGTTAGCGTATGAGGCGAGATGACGAGTTCGCTTGCCGACCATTTACGCGCCCTGCCCGACGAGGGGCTGATGGCGCTCATCCGCCTGCGCCCCGATCTGGTCATCCCGC
Organism: Dactylosporangium sucinum; assembly: GCF_014647515.1. Classification (GTDB taxonomy): domain Bacteria; phylum Actinomycetota; class Actinomycetes; order Mycobacteriales; family Micromonosporaceae; genus Dactylosporangium; species Dactylosporangium sucinum. The sequence continues at coordinate 147,684 of NZ_BMPI01000006.1, forward strand.
CGCCGTCGGACTTCTCGGCGCTCGCGCACCGCGCCCAGTCGCGCGTGGCCGTCGCGCGGGCCCTCGACGGGCTCGACACGTTCACCCTCGAGATTCTGGACGCGCTGCGGTACACCCGCGTGGGCCACACCAGCTCGGTCGAGGCCGTCCTCGCCCTGACCGCCCCGGCCGGGGTGGAGGCCGCGCGGGTCCGCGCCGCCATCGACCTGCTGCGCTCCTACGCCGTGGCCTACGGGCCGGACCCGGCCGTGCGGATCGTGGGAGCGGTCGACGAGGTGTGCTCGCCGTACCCCCTGGGCCTCGGACGGCCGGCCGAGCAGCTCGACCCGATGGCCGGCGCGCTGGTCAGCGACGCCGCCGGGCTGCGCCGGACGCTGCTCGCCGCGCCGCCCGCCGCCCGCGCCGTGCTCGACCGCCTCGCGGCCGGGCCGCCGGTCGGCACCGTGACCCCGGCGAGCCTGGAGCCCGGCTCGGACTCGCCGGTGCGCTGGCTGGTCGACCGGCACCTGCTGGTCTCCGTCGGGCGCGACGCCGTCGAGCTGCCGGTCGAGATCTCCCTGGTGCTGCGGCGCGACGCCGGCCCGCTCGGCCAGCTGCACCCCGACCCGCCGCCGATGGAGGCGCCGCAGCGCGACCCCGCCCAGGTCGACCGGGCGGGCGCCGGCCAGGTGCTGGAGCTCGTCCGCAACGCCGAGGCGCTGGTCGAGACGATCGGGGCCGAGCCACCCGCCGTGCTGCGGTCCGGTGGACTCGGGATTCGGGAGCTCCGGCGGTACTCCAAGACGGTGGGCGTCGACGAACAGTCCACGGCACTCCTGGTGGAGATCGTCACCGCCGCCGGACTGCTGGGCGAGGAGATCGTCGACACCAAGCGGGTGGAGAGCGTCTTCCTGCCGACGATCGCGTACGACGCCTGGCGGGCCATGGGCATCGCCGCCCGCTGGCACCGGCTGGCGGTCACCTGGCTGACCATGACCCGCGCGGCGTCGCTGGTCGGGCAGCGCGACGACCGCGATCGCCCGATCAACGCGCTCGCGCCCGAACTGTCCCGGCCCGGGGCGCCGGCCCAGCGCCGCGCCGCCCTGCAGGTGCTGGCCGACCTGCCGCCGGGCGCGACCGCGGCGCGGGCCGATGTCGTCGAGGTGCTCGCCTGGCGGGCGCCCCGGCGGATCACCCGGGGCGTGTCGGCGGGTGTGGAGGCGAGCCTGGCCGAGGCCGCGTTCGTCGGGCTGACCGGCTTCGACGGGCTCACCACCTACGGCCGGCTGCTGCTGGAGGAGCTGGCCAGCGACGTCGTCGACGCCGACGACCCGCTCGGCCTCAACTCGCCCGAGGGCATAGCGCTCATCGGCTCGGCGGCGCTGCTCGACACGCTGCTGCCGGCGCCCGTCGACCACGTGCTGCTGCAGGCCGACCTCTCCGTCATCGTGCCCGGGCCGCCCGAGCCCGGGCTCGGCGCCGAGCTGGAGCTGCTGGGCACCCAGGAGTCGGCCAGCGTCTACCGGATCACGGCCGACACCGTGCGGCGCAGCCTGGACGCCGGCTACTCGGCCGCCGACCTGCACGCGCTGCTGGCTCGCCGGTCCCGCACGCCGGTCCCGCAGACCCTGACGTACCTCATCGACGACATGGCCCGCAAGCACGGCGGGATGCGCGTGGGATCGGCCAACTCCTACGTGCGCAGCGACGACGAGTCGCTGATCGCCGAGGTGCTCGCCGACCGGCGGCTGCAGCCGCTCAACCTGCGCCGGCTGGCGCCGAGCGTGCTGACCAGCCGGCACACCCCGCAACGGCTGCTGGAGGCGCTGCGGGAGGCCGGGTACCCGCCCGTCCAGGAGGACGCGACGGGTGCGGCGGTGCTCGCCCGGCCGAAGGTGCGCCGGGGTCCGCCGCGGCCGACCTGGGCGTACCGTGGCGTCGAAGATCCGGCGGCCGGCGTGCGCCTGTCGACCCCGCGGCTCGCCGGGGTGATCGAGCAGATCCGCCGGGGCGACGCGGCGGCGCGGGTGGCCCGGCGCGCGCCGGTGACCGTCCGCGCGAACGGCGCGGCGACCGCCTCCCACACGGAGGCGCTGGAGGTGCTGCAGCAGGCGCTGCGGGACAAGACGCGGGTCTGGGTGGGGTACATCGACGCCCATGGAGCAACGGCCTCGCGCCTGGTGCGGCCGGTGTCGATGGGCTCCGGCTACCTGCGGGCGGAGGACGAGCGGACCGAGATGCTCCACACGTTCGCGCTGCACCGCATCACGGCGGCGGTGCCGGAGGAGGGCTGACCCCTCGCTTGTTCGTCGGTCCTATTTGTCGGTACCGCCACGGCGGATCGCGCCGATCACGGACATGACGATCATGGCGATCAGGATGGCGCCGAGGGACTCGCTGACGGCCGTCTGGACGTCGGTGTGGGCGACCTGCGAGGAGAGCAGGAACCAGCCGACCGCCACGGTGAGGGCGGCGAACCCGCCGAACGCCAAGGTCACGCGGGGACCCATGTCGGCCAGTTTACGGCTTCCGCGGCCCTTGCGGCCGTGCCCTTCCGCGGCCCTTGCGGCCGTGCCTTTCACAGCCCTTGCGGCCGCGCCCGTCCGCAGCCCTTGCGGCCGTGCCTTCCACGGCCTTTTCTGCCGTGCCGTTCCACGGCCCTTGCGGCCGTGCCTTCCACGGCTCTTGCTGCCGGACCTCCTACGGTCCGGATCGGACGACGCGCCCGCCCCCGATGCGACGACCGGCGGCGCTCGGGCCGCTCGGTCCGAACGCGCACGCCCGGCTTCCGTTCGATGGCCACGTGGCCATCAATACCCTTGACGCGGCTCGCCGGGGCTCCGGTTGCATCGTCCCGATATCTGGGAACTGTCGGGGGTGCGTGCGACACTGGGTGCCGTGCCAGAAGGTCCACTGATCGTCCAGTCCGACAAGACCCTGCTGCTCGAGGTCGACCACCCGGACGCGCTCGCGTGCCGCATGGCGATCGCTCCGTTCGCCGAGCTCGAGCGCTCGCCGGAGCACGTCCACACCTATCGGCTGACCCCGCTCGGCCTGTGGAACGCACGCGCCGCCGGCCACGACGCCGAGGGCGTGGTCGACGCGCTGCTGCGCTTCTCGCGCTATCCGGTGCCGCACGCGCTGCTGGTTGACATCGCCGAGACGATGGACCGCTATGGGCGCCTCCAGCTGCTCAACGACCCCGTCCACGGCCTCGTCCTGCGGGCGCTCGACCGGGCCGTGCTGGTCGAGGTGGCCAAGAGCAAGAAGCTGGCCGGCATGCTCGGCGCGCACATCGACTCCGACACGGTGATCGTGCACGCCTCCGAGCGCGGCCGGCTCAAGCAGGCCCTGCTGAAGCTGGGCTGGCCGGCCGAGGACTTCGCCGGTTACGTCGACGGCGAGGCGCACGCGATCGACCTGGCCGAGGACGGCTGGGCCCTGCGGTCCTACCAGCGCGAGGCCGTCGACTCGTTCTGGGCCGGCGGCTCGGGCGTCGTCGTGCTCCCGTGCGGCGCCGGCAAGACGCTCGTCGGCGCGGCCGCGATGGCCGAGGCGAAGGCCACCACGCTGATCCTGGTGACCAACACGGTCGCCGGCCGGCAGTGGAAGCGCGAGCTGATCGCCCGCACGAGCCTCACCGAGGAGGAGATCGGCGAGTATTCCGGGGAGCGCAAGGAGATCCGTCCGGTCACCATCGCGACCTACCAGGTGCTCACGACCCGCCGCGGCGGCGTGTTCCCGCACCTCGACCTGTTCGGCGCCCGCGACTGGGGCCTGATCGTCTACGACGAGGTCCACCTGCTGCCCGCGCCGATCTTCCGCTTCACCGCCGACCTGCAGGCCCGCCGCCGCCTCGGCCTGACCGCCACCCTGGTCCGCGAGGACGGCCGCGAGGGCGACGTGTTCTCCCTGATCGGCCCGAAGCGCTACGACGCGCCGTGGAAGGACATCGAGTCCCAGGGCTGGATCGCGCCGGCCGAGTGCGTCGAGGTCCGCGTGACGCTGACCGACACCGAGCGGATGGCCTATGCGGTGGCCGAGCCCGAGGAGCGTTACCGCGTGGCCGCGACCGCCCGCACCAAGCTCCCCGTGGTCCGCGCCCTGGTCGACCGCCACAAGGGCGAGCAGATCCTGGTGATCGGGGGGTATATCGACCAGCTCCACCACCTGGGCGAGTTCCTCGACGCCCCGATCGTGCAGGGCGCGACGACCAACAAGGAGCGCGAGCGCCTCTTCGACGAGTTCCGCTCGGGCGCCCTGAAGACCCTGGTCATCTCCCGCGTCGGCAACTTCTCCATCGACCTGCCGGAGGCCGCCGTGGCCATCCAGGTCTCGGGCAGCTTCGGCTCCCGCCAGGAGGAGGCCCAACGCCTGGGGCGCGTCCTGCGCCCGAAGGCCGACAAGCGCCAGGCCCACTTCTACACGGTGGTGGCCCGCGACACGATCGACACCGAGTATGCCGCGCACCGCCAACGCTTCCTGGCCGAGCAGGGCTACGCGTACACCATCACCGACGCCGACGACATCCTCCGCCAGGTGACGGACTAGCTCCCCCGCCGCCGCTCAGGACCCCCGGCCGGGAGCTGCGCGGGCCGGGCTGGGGGCTGCGCGGGCGGGAGCCACTCAGGGCCCCGGGCCGGGAGGGTGCGCGGGCCCCGGGCGGGCCTGGGGCCACGCTGGCTGGGGGCTGCGCTGGCTGGGGGCCGCTCAGGACCGCCGGCCGGGAGGTGCGCGGGCCAAGAGGTGCGCGGGCCAAGAGGTGCGCGGGCCAAGAGGTGCGCGGGCCAGGCCGGGAGCGGCTCGGGGCTCGGGTGTGCTCGGAAGCTCGTGCAGGGACGGGGCCGCGAGACCGGAGCCGCTGTGGGATGGAGGCGTGCGCGGGGGTCGGGTGCTCGCGGAGAGTTGGGCCTGCGGAACCGGGCCACGCGAGACCCGGGGCCGAGCGAGACCGGGGCCGAGCGAGACCAGGGCATTCGGACGGTGGGGCCACGCGAGACCCGGGGCCGAGCGGGACCAGGGAGTTCGGACGGTGGGCTGGGAGCTGGTGCAGGCTCGGGCTCGGGCGCCGCGGGCCTGCCCATGATCAAGGGAAACTTCTGGCTGCCCCAGGCCGGCCATTTCGTTCCCTTGATCATGGGGTGACGCCTTGCACGCGGCCCGCGCATAAGGTCGCATTTCGGATAAGGCCGGCGAAGCGTACGCAAAGCGTGCGTCGTCACGGGCCGTCGGAGATCACCGACAGCGCCTCGTCCATCGCGGCCAGGACGTCCATCTGGCCGTCGCGGTGCACCCAGTCGATCATGGCGTTGATGATCGCGCCCACGCAGGCGCCCACGAACGCCCTGGCTCGGAAGTCGTCCGGCGGGCGGCCCAGTCGTTCGGCCAGCGGGGCGGCCAGCACCGCGATCGAGGCCTGCATGTTGTCCAGGGCTCGCATCCGCAGGGCCGGGACCGTGAAGGAGAGCTTGGACCGGGCCAGCACCTGGTCGACCTCCTCCTGGCTGATCGTCGAGAAGGCCGACAGGAACGAGTGGCGGACGACCTCCAGCGGCGTGAACTCGGGCGGGGCGGTGCGGATGGCCTCGATCATCAGGTCGTCGTAGCGGTCCTGGATGACGACGTCTTCCTTGGTCTTGAAGTAGCGGAAGAACGTGCTCGGGGAGATCTCCGCCGCCTCCGCGATCTGCTCCACCGTGGTCGCGTCATAGCCCTGCTGGGCGAACAGGCGCACCGCGTGCTCCTGAATCGCCCAGCGGGTCTTCTGCTTCTTGCGTTCACGCAACCCGGGTGAGCTCATCCACCGATTGTTCCGCACGTAAAGCCGGGTTCGCACCGGGCAGCAGGACCGCCACGACCACCGCGCCGAGCAGGGTCACGGCGGCGCAGACGAGCAGGACCGCCGTCATCGCGTCCAGGAACGCGGCGCGGGCGGCCACGGCCAGGGCCTGGTCGCCGGTGCGGGCCGCGATCGCGACCGCCGCGCTGACCGAGTCGCGGCCGGCGGAGGGAACCGACGAGCGGTACACCTCGGCGGCGAGGCTGCCGAGCACGGCCACGCCGAGGGCGCCGGCGACCTGGCGGAGGGTCATGGTGATCGCGGTACCCGAGCCGGCCTCGTCCCGCGGCAGCTCGCCCATCACCGCGTCCATCGCCGGGGTCAGGGCCAGGCCGATCCCGGCGCCACCTACGGCCAGCCAGGTGGCCACGAAACCGTACCCGGAGTCGATGCCGGTGAGTGCGCCCAGCGCCAACCCAGCGGCGGCGACGAGCAGGCCGAGCGCGACCGGGACCCGGGTCGGGACCAGGCCGGCGATCCGGGCACCGAGCGGAGCGCCCACGAACAGGCCGGCGACCAGCGGCAGCAGCCGCAGGCCGACCCCGAGGGCGTCATGACCGCGGACCGCCTGCAGGAACTGCGGCAGGATGAACAGGACGCCGAACAGGGCGAACGACGCCAGGGCTCCCGCCGCGGTTCCCCAGGCGAACCGTGGACGGCGGAACAGGCTCAGGTCGATCATCGGGCTCGCGAGGCGCCGCTCGATCAGGGCGAACACGATCAGCAGGACGACCCCGGCCGCGATCGCGCCGAGGACCAGGCCGTCGGTCCAGCCGCGGGCCGGCGCCTCGATCACGCCGTACACGAGCAACACCAGACCGATCGTGGACAGGATCGCGCCCGTCAGGTCGACCGGCTTCGGCCGCGTCGAGCGGGACTCCGGCACGAGCAGGGCCACGGCGGCGACGGCCAGCGCGGCGACCGGCACGTTGATCACGAAGATCGACCCCCACCAGAAGTGTTCCAGCAGGTAGCCGCCGATGATCGGGCCGAGCGGGAGCCCGACGCCCATGCCCATCGTGAGCGCGGCGATGGCCTTGCGGCGCTCGTCCGGGTCGAACATGACGGGGATGATCGCCATCGTGACCGGGGTGAGGATGGCGCCGCCGACGCCCATCACGGCCCGGGCGGCGATGACCTGGCCGGCGTTGTCCGCGAAGACCGCCACCAGCGACGCGGCCGCGAACAGGATGAGGCCGATGAGCAGGAGGCGCTTGCGGCCGTACCGGTCGCCGAGTGCGCCCATCGGCAGCAGCAGACCGGCGAACACCAGGACGTAGGCGTCGACGAGCCACTGCAGCTCGGCATTGCCGGCGTCGAGGGAGGTCGCGAGCGTGGGCAGCGCGACGTTGAGGATCGTGGTGTCGAAGCCGAGCGTGAGGGTCGTCAGCACGATCGCGACGAGCGCCCACCAGCGGCGTGGACTCGAACTGACAGCAGCCATATTTTGAGAGTAGCTATCATTTGAGTTGTACTGTCAATCGAGACCATCGTCACAACAAAAAACACCCCCGGGAGGGCTCCCGGGGGTGCTGGACGTTGCGGTGCGGTCAGCCCTGCAGCTCCTTGGACAGCAGCTCGGCGATCTGCGCGGTGTTCAGGGCGGCACCCTTGCGCAGGTTGTCGCCGGTGACGAAGAGGTCGAGCGCCCGCGGGTCGTCGACCGACCGGCGGATGCGGCCGACCCACGACGGGTCGGTGCCCACCGCGTCGATCGGCATCGGGAACTCGCCCGCGCCCGGGTCGTCGACGAGGATCACGCCCGGCGCGTGGCGCAGCACCTCGCGGGCGCCCTCGGCGTCGACCTCCGAGCCGAAGACGGCGTGCACGGCGACCGAGTGGCCGGTCACGACCGGGACGCGGACGCAGGTCGCGGACACCTTGAGGTCGGGCAGGCCGAGGATCTTGCGCGACTCGTTGCGCAGCTTCAGCTCCTCCGACGACCAGCCGCCGTCGCGGAGCGAGCCGGCCCAGGGCACCACGTTGAGCGCGAGAGGGGCCGGGAACGGGCCGAGGTCGTCGCCGACCGCCTGCCGGACGTTGCCGGAGCGCGAGCCCAGGGTGCGGTCGCCGCCGACCCGCCGCAGCTGGTCGTACAGCGTGTCGACGCCGTCCTTGCCGGCACCGGAAACCGCCTGGTAGGAGGCGAGGACGAGCTCCTTCAGGCCGTACTCGCGGTGCAGCGGAGCGAGCGCCACGATCATCGTCAGCGTCGTGCAGTTGGCGTTGGCGATGATGCCCTTCGGGCGGTTGCGGACCTGCTCCGGGTTGATCTCCGGCACCACCAGCGGTACATCCGGATCCATCCGGAACGCCGCCGAGTTGTCGACGGCGATCGCCCCGCGGGACACGGCGATGGGCGCCCACTCCCCGGCGATCTCGTCGGGGACGTCGAACATCGCCACGTCGATGCCGTCGAAGACCTCGGGCGCCAGCTCATGGACGACGGTCTCCTCGCCGCGCACGACGAGCGTGCGGCCGGCCGAGCGCTTCGAGGCGACCAGACGGATCTCGCCCCAGACGTTCTTGCGGGACGACAGCAACTCACACATCACGGAGCCGACGGCTCCGGTCGCACCGACGACGGCCAGACTCGGCAACTCGCCCATGATGCAAGAACCTATCGCCCGGTCCCCGCGTAGACCACCGCTTCCTCGTCGCCGCCCAGCTCGAACGCGTCGTGGATGGCCCGGACGGCGACGTCGAGGTCCGTGTCGCGGCACACCACGGACACCCGGATCTCCGAGGTGGAGATCATCTCGATGTTGACGCCCGCCTCGGCCAGGGCGGCGAACAGCTTGGCCGCCACGCCCGGGTTCGAGCGCATGCCGGCGCCGATCAGCGACACCTTGCCGATGTGGTCGTCGAACAGCACGGCCTTGTAGTCGACGCTCGACTTGATCCGCTCCAGGGCGGCCTTGGCGGTCGCGCCGTCGGTCTTCGGCAGCGTGAAGGAGATGTCCGTGCGGCCGGTGCTCTCGGTCGACACGTTCTGGACGATCATGTCGATGTTGGTCTCCGCGGCGGCGACCGTCTGGAAGATCCGCGCGGCGACGCCCGGCTGGTCGGGCACGCCGACGATCGTGATCTTCGCTTCGCTGCGGTCGTGCGCGACGCCGGTGATGAGCGCTTGCTCCACGGAAAGGTCCTCCATCGATCCGGTGACCATGGTGCCGTTGGCCGTTGAGTACGAGGAACGGACGTGGATCGGCAGCGAGAACCGCCGCGCGTACTCCACGCTGCGCAGGTGCAGCACCTTCGCGCCGCACGCCGCGAGCTCGAGCATCTCCTCGTACGTGATCTGCTTGATGTGCCGCGCGTTCTTCGCGACCCGCGGGTCGGCGGAGAAGATGCCGTCGACGTCGGTGTAGATCTCGCACACGTCGGCCTGCAGCGCCGCGGCGAGCGCGACGGCCGTGGTGTCCGAGCCGCCCCGGCCGAGCGTGGTGATGTCCTTGGTGTCCTGCGAGACGCCCTGGAAGCCGGCGACGATCGCGATCGCGCCCTCGTCGAGCGCGCCGCGGAGGCGGCCGGGGGTCACGTCGATGATCCGGGCCCTGCCGTGCGTCGAGGTGGTGATCACGCCGGCCTGGCTTCCCGTGTACGACCGGGCCTCGTACCCCAGGTTGTTGATCGCCATGGCCAGCAGCGCCATGGAGATCCGCTCCCCGGCGGTGAGCAGCATGTCCAGCTCGCGGCCGGCCGGGACCGGGCTCACCTGCGACGCGAGGTCGAGCAGCTCGTCGGTGGTGTCGCCCATGGCGGAGACCACTACGACGACCTCGTTGCCGGCCTTCCGCGTGTCGACGATGCGCTCGGCGACGCGCTTGATGCGCTCGGCGTTGGCGACGGAGGACCCGCCATACTTCTGCACGATGAGCGCCACGCCGTCGAGCTCCTTCCGGGAATCGCCTGTACGGGCAGGTCGTCGCAGCCGAGCGTACCGGCGGCGACTATCCGTCGGGAGTGGCGTTCCACGATCCGACCACCCGCCGGGCGAGAATACGCGGGTGCGCTTGCGTCGGGTCGGGGTTACCGCGATCACTGTGACCGCCGGCACGGCCCTGGCCGTCCTCGCCGTCGGGGCTCTTGCCGCCTGCGGATCCACCGGCGTGCCGGTGACCGGGGTGACCTCCGACCCCGCGCCCGCCAAGCCCGACCCGCGCAGCCAGCTGGCGGCGCGCGTGGCGGTCGCGAAGGACCAGCGGTACATCGCCGCGTACACGCTGACCGCCCAGGGCAAGAGCCCCCGGTCGATCCTGGTCTCCATCGCCACCGACCGGACGTGGCGGGTCGACGTGCAGGGCGGCGCGCTCGGGGGCACCGCGGACGTCGCCATCGCCAGCCGCCCCGAGGGCCAGTACCAGTGCCCGATCAACCCGTCGTCGGGCTGCGTCAAGGTCGCCGCCTCCGGCAAGAAGCTTCCGCCGGCCGTCGACCCGCGCGTGCAGTACGTCTTCGTCGCCTGGCTCGACGTCCTGCTGGACCGCCAGATCCCGCTGTCCATGGCGCCCGCCGACCCGCTCGCCGGCACGTCGGCCCCCTGCTTCGCGGTGGAGCCGGCCGTGACCGCCGTCCAGCCGCCGATCGATCCCGGCGTGTACTGCTACAACGACAACGGCATGCTGGCCGCGGCCCGGCTGCCGTTCGGTCAGCTGACGCTCACCGGCGACGTGATCGCGGCACCCTCCACGATCTCGCTGCCGGGCCCGGTGGTCGACGGCGCGCCGCTCGCCACGACCGCACCGCCGCCGCCCTCGCCGAACCCGTCCGGCTCCCAAGTACCGAGATCGGTTTCGCCGAGCCCTTCCAAGGGCGTAGCCTGACCCTGACATGTGGCAGGCGCTTCTTCTTCGCCGCCGCGACGAGGCTCTCCGGGCCGGCACCTCGTCGCGGGGTTGATGCGCGCCTGCGCTCCTGCCGGTCTCTGGTCCTGACCGTTCCCTTCGCGACCAATCCCAGGAGCTTTGACGTGTCCGAAATCGCCCGCCAGTCCGCCAGCCGCATGCCCATCCACCGTTACCGGCCCTTCTCCGAACAGTTCACGATCCCGCTGACCGACCGGCAATGGCCGGGTCGCGAGATCACCGCCGCGCCCCGCTGGTGCGCCGTCGACCTGCGCGACGGCAACCAGGCGCTGATCGACCCGATGTCCGTCGAGCGCAAGCGCCGCATGTTCAACCTGCTGGTCCGGATGGGCTACAAGGAGATCGAGGTAGGTTTCCCGGCCGCCTCGCAGACCGACTTCGACTTCGTCCGCACGCTGATCGAGCAGGACCTCATCCCCGAGGACGTCACGATCCAGGTGCTGACGCAGTGCCGGGACAACCTGATCGAGCGCACCTTCGAGTCGCTGCGCGGCGCCCGCCGGGCGATCGTCCACTTCTACAACTCGACCTCGACGCTGCAGCGGCGCGTGGTGTTCGGCCTGGACCGGGCCGGCATCACCGACATCGCCACGAGCGGGGCGCGGCTCTGCCAGAAGTACGCCGAGGCGATCACGCCCGACACCGAGATCTACTACGAGTACTCCCCGGAGTCGTACACCGGCACCGAGCTGGACTACGCGCTGGAGGTCTGCAGCGCGGTCATCGAGGTGCTGCAGCCGACCCCGGACCGGCCGCTGATCGTCAACCTGCCGGCGACGGTCGAGATGGCGTCACCCAACGTCTACGCGGACTCCATCGAGTGGATGTCCCGCAACCTGCCGCGCCGCGAGTCGGTCGTGCTGTCCCTGCATCCGCACAACGACCGGGGCACCGCGGTCGCCGCCGCCGAGCTGGGCGTGCTGGCCGGTGCCGACCGCGTCGAGGGGTGCCTGTTCGGCAACGGCGAGCGCACCGGCAACGTCGACCTGGTGACGCTGGGCCTGAACCTGTTCTCGCAGGGCATCGACCCGCAGATCGACTTCTCCGACATCGACGAGATCAAGCGCACCGTCGAGTACTGCAACCAGCTGCCGGTCCACGAGCGCCACCCGTATGCCGGCGACCTGGTGTACACCGCCTTCTCCGGCTCCCACCAGGACGCCATCAAGAAGGGCTTCGAGGCGCTCAACCGCGACGCGGAGAAGGCCGGCGTCCCGGTCGACCAGTTCACCTGGGGCGTGCCCTACCTGCCGGTCGACCCGAAGGACCTGGGCCGCTCCTACGAGGCGGTCATCCGCGTGAACTCGCAGTCCGGCAAGGGCGGGGTCGCCTACGTCATGAAGTCCGAGCACCACCTCGACCTGCCGCGCCGGCTGCAGATCGAGTTCTCCGGCGTCGTCCAGCGGCACACCGACGACGAGGGCGGCGAGGTCAGCCCGCAGTCGATGTGGGAGTTCTTCGCCGGCGAGTACTTCTCGAACCGCCGCTTCACGCTGGAGGGCTACGAGGCGGTGACCCACGACGGCAAGGTCACGCTGAGCGCCGAGGTCAAGGTCGACGGCACCGTCCAGAAGATCTCCGCCACCGGCAACGGGCCGATCGACGCGTTCGTCCACGCGATGGGCGACGTCGGCATCGACGTGCGGGTCCTCGACTACGCCGAGCACGCCCTGACCTCGGGCGAGAGCGCCCAGGCCGCGGCCTACGTCGAGTGCTCCGTCGACGGCCACACCTACTGGGGCGTGGGCATCGACGCCAACATCGTGACCGCGTCCCTGCGAGCCGTGCTGAGCGCCGCGAACCGGGCCTGACCTGCACTTCCGAGCCGGTCCCTCCGCTGGGGCCGGCTCGGTAGTGTCGGGAATCTCGCCGTGGCGTTCCCGGCGGTACATGCGTCTATGCCGCAGAGTAGGGGCGTGCGCCCCCTCACCAACGGCAAAGCCGTCATCATCGCGCTCGCGTTGTCATCGGTGCTGATCAGTGCCGGTAGCTGCGAGGTTTCCTCCACTCCCGAGGCCGCCGGGCCGACGACCGGGTCGGCCGGGTCGGCCGGCGCTCCCGCGTCGACCGGCGGTGGCGGCGGCACCGGCGGTGGCAACGCCGCTGCCGCCCTGAACTCGCTCACGGTCGCCGCGGCCGGCTCCATGGCGGGTTACAGCCGCGAGAAGTTCACGCACTGGATCGGCCAGGGCGAAGGCTGCGACACCCGCGACGTCGTGCTCAAGCGCGAAGGCAAGAACGTCAAGGTCGCGGCCGACTGCAAGATCACGGCCGGAAACTGGCACAGCGCCTACGACGACAAGGACCTCACCGATCCGCAGGACCTCGACATCGACCACATGGTGCCGCTCGCGGCGGGCTGGCGGTCGGGGGCCAACAAGTGGACCGACGAGCAGCGCAAGCAGTTCGCCAACGACCTGACGCGGCCGCAGCTCATCGCGGTGAGCCTGCAGACGAACCGCTCCAAGGGTGACCAGGACCCGTCGACGTGGAAGCCGCCGAGCAAGGGGTACTGGTGCACGTACGCGCAGAGCTGGATCACCGTGAAGGCGTACTACAAGCTGACCGTCACCGAGGCGGAGAAGAGCGCACTCACGGACATGCTGGCAACGTGTAAGTAGCAGGTTCTTCGTTTTCGTTGGAAGGGGCGGCCGAGATGGCAGACGCAGCACCGGCACAAGCATCGGCACCGGCGTCGGCCGCGGCCGCTCCTCCCCCGGCCTCGGCCGCTCCTCCCGCGTCGCCGCCGCCTCCGGCCGCCTCCGCCGCGTCCCCGTCGGCTGGGGCTTCGGGTGCCGCTTCCGCGGCTTCGGGGGCCTCCGACGCGGCCCCTTCCGGCGACGCGGCCCCTTCCGGCGACGCGGCCCCTTCCGGCGACGCGGCCCCTTCCGGCAACGCGGCCCCTTCCGGCAACGCGGCCCCTTCCGGCAACGCGGCCCCTTCCGGCAACGCG
>NZ_BMPI01000006.1:161370-263104 GCF_014647515.1 Dactylosporangium sucinum
TCGACGCCGGCCGCCCCGCCCGCTCCCGCGGCGCCCACCCCTCCCGCTCCGCTGGTCACGGACATCATGGCCGGGCCGGGCGGCGTGATGACCGACGAGGTCGGCGTCATCACCGGGGAGCTCACCCTGCGCACCGAGGTCGACGCCGCGGGCGCGGTCGTGGTGTGGGTGCAGTACAAGGACGCCGAGGAGTGGTACGTGGTGACGGGCGGGAGGGCGCAGGTGCGCGAGCCGGCCGACGCGGCCGCGATCCACGCCGTCGTCGCCGGGATCCTGAACCGCCCCGAGGGCTAAGGCCTGCTTCACAACTGGGGCCGGGCTGCGGCGGGCCCAGTTGCGAAACTGGCCTTAGATCGCCCTCCGGCCCTCGAAGGCGCGGCCCAGGGTGATCTCGTCGGCATACTCCAGGTCGCCGCCCACCGGCAGCCCGCTCGCGAGGCGGGTGACGTTGAGGCCCATCGGCTTGACGAGCAGGGCGAGGTACGTCGCGGTGGCCTCGCCCTCGGTGTTGGGGTCGGTCGCCAGGATGAGCTCCTTGCAGGCGCCGTCGGCGAGCCGCGTCATCAGCTCGCGGATGCGCAGGTTGTCGGGGCCGACGCCCTCCAGCGGGTTGATCGCGCCGCCAAGCACGTGGTATCGCCCGCGGAACTCGCCCGTGCGCTCGATCGCCACGACGTCCTTCGGCTCCTCGACGACGCAGAACACCTCGTCGCTGCGGCGCGGGTCGCGGCAGATGCGGCAGAGCTCGGCCTCGGCCACGTTGTAGCAGCGGGTGCAGAAGCGCACGAGCTCCTTCACCCGCTGCAGCGCCTGGGCGAGCCGCTTGACGTCGGCGGGGTCGGCCGAGAGCACGTGGAACGCGATGCGCTGCGCACTCTTCGGCCCGACCCCGGGCAGACGACCGAGCTCGTCGATCAGGTCCTGGATGGCGCCTTCGTACACGCCCGGCGCCCGCTAGAAGCCGGGCAGCCCGAGGCCGCCGCCCAGGCCGCCGAGCCCGGCGGTGAGCGGGCCCATCTTCTCCTCGGTGAGGTCGCGCGCCGCCTGCGCCGCGTTGTGCAGCGCCGCGACGATGAGGTCCTCGAGCGTCTCGACGTCGTCGGGGTCGACCGCCTTGGGGTCGATCTTGATGCTCACCACTTCGCCCGAACCGCGCACGACGGCGCTCACCAGCCCGCCGCCCGCCGTGCCGGTGAGCTCGGCCTCGGCCAGCTCCGCCTGCGCGGCGACCATCTGCTGCTGCATCTTCTGCGCCTGCTTCATCATCTGCTGCAGGTTGGGCTGTCCACCGGGCCGCACAGTGTGCTCCTTCAATGTCGGTTTGCCACCAGCTTAGTCAGGCGGTCGTCTCGCCGATCTTCTCCGCGCCGAGCGCCTCGGTGAGCAGCCGCAACGCGGCCTCCTCACTGGTCTCCCGCACGGCCGTGGCGTCGTCGAGCAGCTCGTCGCCCGGGTCGAGCCCCGGGAACCGGGGATCGGACACCGGCGCGTCGTAGTCCGGATCGAACGGCGGCTCGTCGGCGCCCGCCCCGTCCCACGCCGACTCGGCGGGCGCGCCGGGTGCCGTCGCCCCCGGACGCCGCTGCCCACTCCCGGCCGCGGCCGCCCGGGCCGCCTCGCGCGCCAGCTCGATCGCGCTGCTCCCGCCCTGCCGCGCCCGCCCGCCCGCCCCGCGGGACGGGGAGCCTCCGGACGCGGGACGCCCGGACGGAGCACCGGCGGGCGCGGGTCGCCCGGGTGGAGCGCCGGCAGGCGCCGGCCGGGCAGGGCTCTCCGGCGCGGGACCGCCGGACGTGGGACTGACAGGCGTGGGACTGACAGGTGCGGGAATGGCCGGCGCGGGGCCGGCGGCGGCGCCGGTGGGTCCCGAGCCGGCGGAGCCGGCACCGGTGTGCGCCTGGCCGCCGGGTGCGGCGCTGGTGGGCGCATACCTGGCGGGACCGTCGCTGGTGGGTGCCTGGCTGGCGGGTGCCGAGCCGGCAGCCGGACCACCGGGCGTCGCGGGCGTGGGCCAGCCGCCGTCGGACGAGGCGTGGTCCGCGGACGTGCTCCCGGAGTCGCCGGTGGACACCTGGCCGACCGGTGCGCGACCGCCGGGAATGGCGGGGGTCGGCCAGCCGTCGTCGGACGAGCCCTCCCCGGCCGGAGCGCGGCCGCCCGGGGACGCCGGAGTCGGCCAGTCTCCGGCCTCCGCCGTCGCGCGGCGTCCCGCCGTGGCCTCGGCCGGGGCTCGGCCGCCGGCCGGGGCCGGCCAGCCGGAAGCGTCCGCGGGCGGGGCCGGCTGGCTCGGGACCGGGGGCGCGGGGCGCGGCGGGGGCGCTGCGCTCGGCTGGGAGGTGGGCTGGGGGGTGGGCGGCTGAGGGGAGGGATTCGGGCTCGCCGGGCGGCCGCCGCCTCCGCCGCCCGGCTGACCACCGACTTCGCAGCGTATCTGCCACCGCCCGCCGAGCACTTCCTGCAGCGCCCCGACCAGGACATCCGGGGAGTTGCTGAGCATGTTGGCGTGGGTGACGTATTTGAACGTGAGGACCAGGGTCGTGCCCTCGACCTCGTGGACCGTGGCCTCGCGGACGATCGCGGCGGCCTTCTTGCTCTTCTCGCTGACCCGGGAGAGCACGTCCGGCCACACCCGGCGGACGGCCGACGCGTCCAGGCCGCCACCACCGCCCTGGGCCACCGGTGGCGGCGCCGAGGGAGCCGGCTCGACCGACCGCGCCGGCTCGGCAGGACGCTCGGCAGCGGGCTCAGGCGAGGGCCCGGGAGCCGGCCCCACGGAAGGCTCGGGAGGGGGTGCTGAAGACGGCCGGGGGGAAGGCGCAGGCGGCTCGCTGCCGGCCGGCGACGCCCCGGACCGACCCGAAGCGGACCCGTCCGAGGCACCGGCACCCGAGGACGGCTCCGCAACCTGCACCCCCGGCGACGGCGCGGCCGGAGCCGGCACGCCGCCGGCCATCAGGCGGCGCTCCATCCGCTCCAGGCGCTGCAGGAGCGCGCTGCTCGAGTCGTCCGCCCCCGGCAGGAGCATGCGGGCCGTGATCAGCTCCAGCAGCAGCCGCGGGGCCGTCGTGCCGCGCATCTCGGTCAGGCCGTTGTGGACGATGTCGGCGAGCCGCGACAGGGTCGCCTGGCCCAGCTGGGTGGCCTGCATGCCCATCCGCTCCAGCTGGTCGTGCGGAGCGTCGAGGAGGCCCTTGTCGACGGCGTCGGGGACCTGCTGCAGCACGATCAGGTCGCGCAGCCGCTCCAACAGGTCGGAGGCGAACCGGCGGGGATCGTGACCGGCCTCGACCACGCGGTCGATCACGCCATAGGCGCCGCGGCCGTCGTCGGCGGCGAGGGCCTCGCACATCTCGTCGATGAGTGCGACGTCCGTCACACCGAGGAGGGCGACGGCCCGCGCATAGGTGACCCCGTCGTCGCCGGCGCCGGCGATCAGCTGGTCGAGCACCGAGAGCGTGTCGCGGGCGCTGCCGGCCCCGGCCCGCACCACCAGCGGGAACACGGCGGGCTCGACCTTCACGCCCTCGGCGGAGGTGAGCTGCTCGAGATAGGGCCGCAGGACACCCGGCGGGATGAGCCGGAACGGGTAGTGGTGGGTGCGGGACTTGATCGTCCCGAGCACCTTCTCGGGCTCGGTGGTGGCGAAGACGAACTTGACGTAGTCCGGCGGCTCCTCGACCAGCTTGAGCAGCGCGTTGAAGCCGGCGGACGAGACCATGTGGGCCTCGTCGATGACGTAGACCTTGAACCGGCTCGACACCGGGGCGAAGATCGCCCGCTCGCGCAGGTCGCGGGCGTCGTCGACGCCGCCGTGGCTGGCCGCGTCGATCTCGATGACGTCGATCGAGCCGGAGCCGTCGGGGGCCAGGTCGCGGCACGACTGGCAGACGCCGCACGGCTCGGGCGTCGGACCCTGCTCGCAGTTGAGCGAGCGGGCCAGAATCCGGGCGCTGCTCGTCTTGCCGCAACCGCGCGGGCCGGAGAAGAGATATGCGTGGTTGAGCCGGCCGGAGCGCAGCGCCTGCGACAGCGGCTCGGTGACGTGCTCCTGCCCGATGACCTCGGCGAACGTGCGCGGCCGGTATTTTCGATACAGCGCGAGGGCCACCAGCGTTCCTCCGTTCGCTCCTCGGGGCGGGCACCACGCTACCCCTGCCCACCGACAAAACCGGGGAAGCACGAAGGCCACCCGTGCACCCGTCAGAGCTCACTTATCCTTGCTGCCTTCCGGCCCTGGGGAGGTTCGTAAGATGACGCCGCACGAGTGGCTTGGGGACCACAATACCCGGTGCGCGAGCGGCGCGAGCGATGGGTATCCTGGCGCACGGAGGATTCGCCTAGAGGCCTAGGGCGCACGCTTGGAAAGCGTGTTGGGATAAAACCCTCACGAGTTCGAATCTCGTATCCTCCGCACCGCCTGACCAGGCAAAACGCCGGGCGCTCGGTTCACCGGGCCGCCCGGCGGCGTGCTTCAGAGGGCCGCGAGTGAGTCCAGGGTGAAGTCGAAGCCGGCCGGGTCGACCGGCTCGGGCCGGTCACCGCCCCCGAGGACGTATTGGGCCTGGGCCGGGTTCAGCAGCGACGCCGGCGAGTCCGGATAGGTCTCCAGGAAGAGCACGTAGCGGGTCCCCGTCCGCAGCGCGATGCCACCCGCCTCGGCGTAGACGGTGCCCCCGAGCGCGCCGCCGAGCTGCTTCACCTCGATCGACGCGGCCGAGGTGCCCTTGAAGCGCCGGTCGACCTGCACGCGGTACACCGTGTGCACCATGCCGTCGAGCGAACGGACGCTCGCCGAGAGCACCGAGCCCACCACCACCAGTGTCGCCCGTTCGTGCAGCATCTGGATGCTGTCGTACATCGGATAATCCGCCCGGTACTCCACCCGCTCGGCGGACCCGGAAGGCCGGCCGCACCCGGCCAGAACCAGCACGACCAGCGCCGCCAACACGACTCGTCCCATGCGGGTAGGACGGCCGAACGGCGGACCCGGTTCCGGCCGACCCCGCTGTTTGCGCTGGTCACACCGTGCCGCTACGTGCCGGACCGCCGGTGGTCACACCGCAGTCTGCGATATCGCAGGTTGTCACCTAGCGCCTGGTCATGCGGCATGGGACCATGTACATACGAGCCAGATGGGCCCGCGAGGCGGAAACGCAACAGCACCCGGCGGCGACCGGGTGCTGTTTGCGCTCCCCTCGACGCTTACGCGGAGGGATAACGGTGATACCTGACGTAATCCTTACGCATCGACAACGCCTCCGCAATACCGAGAGCGGAGGGAAGATGCGCATGTTCTACGAAGGTCCGGACATCGTGGTGACCAGCGAGCACTTCATCATCCTCGGCCCCTACCCGGTGCGCTACCGCCTCGACGACGTGCGCGAGCCGTACATCGTCCAGCACGGCCGCGGCAGTCGCTTCCGCTCGGCCCAGGAGATCCGCGCCCGCTACGGCGCCCGCGACGTCCGGCTCTTCAGCACGACGAACGCGACGACGTTCGGTCACGTACGACGGGCGCTGATCCGCGCGCTCGAGCATCGCGCCGCGCGGCGCGGCTAACCCGTCCTCGCCTGCGCAGGAACCGCGAAACCGCAGGTCAAGGTCGCCTGTGAGGGATGGTGTTCATCTCGCAGGCGACCTACTGTGCGGTAGGTCACGATCTGCTATAAAGCTGGCGGCCGGGTAGCGAACGGCCAAGCCGAGCGCAACAATGTCAGGCGGCCCACGAACGGCCGCCGCGCGACCGCATGATCCGCCACCGATGGGGCATGCGCGTCCGACACGCCCAGACGTGCAACCCGAGCCACACTTCAGAACAGTATGGTGAGCCGCAACTTGCGATACAGCTAGTCGCCACACGCCAAGCGGATGTATTTCAAGGTCAACGGACGGGTCCGACGAGGGGCACACGCGCATGAGCCTGGGTGATACGCCCGCGGTGGCGCGCCGGCGAGTCCGGCTGGCCATCCGCGACGCGCGCAACGCCAAGGGCTACACGCAGGGCCAGGTCGCCGACGCCATGGACTGGTCACTGTCGAAGGTCATGCGCATCGAGAGCGGCGAGGTCACGATCTCGCCGAACGATCTGCGCCCGCTGCTCAATTACCTCGGCATCCGCGACCGCGTGCTGATCGAGTCCCTCGTCCAGTCCGCAAAGGCGTCGAAACAGCGGCGCTGGTGGGACGAGTCGCGATTCCAGGGCATGATCACCCCGGCGATGCGGCAACTGATCGGGCTCGAGGCCGAGGCCACGATCATCCGACATTTCTATCCACTGTACTTTCCGGGCGTTCTGCAGACTCGCGAGTACGCGAGAGGCATCATGGATCAGTACAGCCATGAACTGACGCCCAAGGAAAGGGACGCCCGAATCGAGGCGCGCATCAGACGCAAGCAGGGACTTCTGCAGCGCGAGCCCCGACCCCGGGTCTTCACCCTACTGGATGAATCGGTCCTGTTGCGAACGATGGGGATCGGCAGGGTAAACCTGGGCCAACAATTGAATGAGGTCGCCGAGGCGATCCAGGACGGTTGGCTTTCCGCACGAATCCACCCGTTCGACAACGCGTATCCCGGCGTAGGAGAGTTCGAGCTCCTCTACTTGGAGGCCGATGACGTCGCACACGCGGTCCTGTATCGGGAGAGCCTGGTCTTCGATGAGATCGTCGACAACGCACATCGCATCGTCCAGCACCGCGCCCTGTGGGACCGCATGTGGAACGCCGCCATCAGCAAAGAGCAGTCGACGCAAATGATCAAGACCCGCGCGGAGGAGCTCCTGCGTTCCGACCCATAATTGAACTCTGAGCGGAGTCGCTCGGAGTGGGACGGGCGGCCAGATCGGCCGCCCAACGGAAAGGGTGAGATAGAGAGTGCAGCAAGCGGACACGCGTCTCGAGTGGCGCAAGAGTGACTTCTGTGGGTCGAGTTCCTGCGTTGAGGTCGCGAAGCATGCCGACTCGTTCCTTGTACGTGATGCCAAAAACCCGAACGGGTCGGTGCTCACGTTCGACCGTGCGGAGTGGGACGCGTTCGTTGCCGGTGTAAGAGCTGGAAACTTCGACTTCCAGTAACTCACCCGACCGGTTGAGCGCGGGCCTTTCGCGACGCGCTCAACTCCCCTCACTCACCCTGCTGACGCAGGCCACCCCGGCAGATCTCGGACACGAACGCGGACCAGGCCGCGGCGTCGAATTCCAGCTCGACACCGTGCGGCTCCTTGGCGTCGCGGACGATGACGCGATCCGCGCTTTGTGTGAACTCGAGGCAGGCACTCGAGCCGCACTTCGAACTTCGTCGCCAGAACACCTCAGTCACGGGCCCTCCCCTCCGCCCTGGACTTGAATCCTCAGCATACGAAGTTCCGTGCGCTCCGCCACACGCATATGCGGGACATGGCACGCCACGAAGCCGCGAATCCCCCCAAACGGGACGGCCCACAGATGAATGAACGCCCGCCAGGTGGATCTCCACCCGGCGAGCGATCACTGTCGATGCTAGAGCGACTGGTTCAGCCTCCTGAAAGCTTCGCCATACCCGGCGCGGTCCAGCCGGTCCAGGCTGGCCGCGTTGGCCCGCAGCGCCCGGAACAGACCCTTGCGCACCCGGTTGAACACGAAGACGTTGGCCGACTCGAACAGCGTCACCTCGGCGCCCGCATACGTGGCGCGCAGTGACCACATGATCGGCGTGAACACCCGTAGCGCGCGGCCCGCCATCGGCGGCACCGCGATCACCACGGCGGTCACGACGTAGGCGCCCGGCCCCCCGACCAGCGCCCAACCGGCCGTCGCACCCGCGACGACCAGCACCCCGACGGCCAGCCACACGGGCATGGCCGGACGGATCTCGTTGTGCTCGACGTGGACATCCTCCAGACCCTCCAGGTCGTAGACCTGGGGGGCCGGTTTCCACACGGCGAAGACGTCGTCGCTGATGACGACGTCGTGGCCCTGGTAGAAGACGGTTGGCATCGATCCCCCCTCAGCCCCGTCACCAGTATGAGTTAGCCGCGTCACAGATCGCCAGACCACAAGCTGCCATATCGCAACCTGGTGTACGCCAACCCGCCGTGCAACCCCCTGCACGCTGAGCGACATCCCCTGGTCAACGACACCATGCCGGCCGTCGTCCGGGCAACCGCGTTAATGGGTAGGCGGCGACCTGCGGTACGACACGGGCGTCTCGGACATCGTGATCGGCGAGGCGACCGAGCGCCGGCCGTCGAGCTCGACGACGGGGGCCAGGCCCAGCCGCTCGGCCAGCGCGATCGCCTCGGCGATCGAGTTCACCGGCCCGCAGGGCACCCCGGCGGCGGTGAGCGCGCCGACCCAGTGCGCGACCGGCTCGCCGGCGAAGACCGCGCCCAGGGCGCCGGCCAGCGCGTCCCGGTGCGCGACCCGGGCGGCGTTGGTCGCGAACCGCGGGTCGCCGGCGAGATCGAGACCGAGGGCCGCGCACAGCCGGGCGAACTGGCCGTCGTTGCCGACCGCGACCGCCAACGGGCCGTCGGACGCGTCGAACGCCTCGTACGGCGCGATGCTCGGGTGCCGGTTGCCCATTCGCGCCGGCGCCGCGCCCGCGTTGAGCACGGCCGAGGCCTGGTTCACCAGCCCGGCCAGCAGGCTGCTCAGCAGGTTGACCTCGACCCGCTGCCCGCGCCCGGTGCGTTCCCGCACGTACAGCGCCGCGAGGATGCCGGACGTGAGCTGCTGGCCGGCGAGCACGTCCACCAGCGCCACCCCGGCCTTGGTCGGCGGGCCGCCGGGATCGCCGGTGATCGACATCAGCCCGCCGACGGCCTGGATGAGGAAGTCGTACCCCGGAGCCGGCTGCCCCCGCCCGAACCCGGTGACGCTCGCGTAGACGAGCCGCGGGTTGCCGATCTGCTCGTAGCCGAGCCCGAAGCGCTCCATCGTGCCCGGCGCGAAGTTCTCCACCAGCACGTCGGCCCGCCGGGCCAGGTCGAGCGCGGCCTCCCGGCCGGCGGGCGACGCGAGGTCGAGCGTCAGCCCCCGCTTGTTGCGGTTGACCGACAGGAAGTACGTCGACTCCCCGGTGGGTGCATACGGCGGGCCCCACGTGCGCGTATCGTCGCCCGGCCCGGGCCGCTCCACCTTGACCACGTCGGCGCCGAGGTCGCCGAGGGTCATGGTGGCCAGCGGCCCGGCCAGCACGCGCGAGAAGTCCGCGACGAGGATGCCGTCGAGCGCGCCCAACTTCGTCAGAGCCGGGCCAGCGCGGCCCGCAGCGGGTCGAGCCCGAGCGAGCCGAGGTTGAGCGCGTCGCGGTGGAAGGCCTTCAGGTCGAACGCCGATCCCTTGCGCGCGCGGGCCTCGTCGCGGGCGGCGAGCCAGGCCCGCTCACCGAGCTTGTAGGACGGCGCCTGGCCCGGCCAGCCGAGATACCGGTTCAGCTCGAACCGCAGGCTCTTCTCCTCGACCCGGCAGTGGGCGCGCAGGAACTCCCAGCCCAGCTCGGGGGTCCATCGCTCGCCCGGCGCGAAGCCGAACGGGTTGTCGCGGGGGATCTCCAGCTCCAGGTGCATGCCGATGTCGACGATCACGCGGGTCGCGCGGAACGCCTGCCCGTCGAGCATGCCGAGCTTGTCGCCCGGATCGGCGAGGTAGCCCAGCTCGTCCATCAGCCGCTCGGCGTAGAGCGCCCAGCCCTCGCCGTGGCCGGAGGACCAGGCCAGGATGCGCCGCCAGCGGTTCAGCAGCTCGGCCCGCACGTAGGTCTGGCCGATCTGCAGGTGGTGGCCGGGGACGCCCTCGTGGTACACCGTCGTGACCTCGCGCCAGGTCGAGAAGCTGTCCACGCCCTGGGGCACCGCCCACCACATGCGGCCCGGGCGGGAGAAGTCCTCGCTGGGGCCGGTGTAGTAGATGCCGCCGTCGGACGTCGGGGCCAGCATGCACTCGATCGGCTGGACCTGCGCGGGGATGTCGAAGTGCCGGCCGTTGAGCTCCTGGACGGTGGCGTCGGCGAGCTGCTGCATCCAGTCGCGGAACGCCTCCTTGCCCTGGATCGTGCGGGCCGGGTCGGCGTCGAGCGCGGCGACCGCCTCGTCGATCGTGCCGCCGGGCACGATCTTGTCGGCGACCTGGCGCATCTCGCTCTCCAGCCGGGCCAGCTCCTCGAAGCCCCAGGCGTAGGCCTCGTCGAGGTCGACGGTCGCGCCGAGGAAGTAGCGGGACGCCAGCTGGTAGCGCTCGCGGCCGGCGGCCTCCTTCGGGCGGCCGAGCGGGGCCAGCTCGCGGCGCAGGAACTCGCCGGTCTCCACGGTCGCCGCGCGGGCGGCCTCGGCGTTGCGGGCCAGCTCCGCGGCGAGCCCCGGGGTGCCGCCGCCGACGCGGGCGGCCAGGTCGGGGTAGAAGTTGTCGCCGTCGGTGGCGGCCCAGACCTCGCACTGCTTGGCGACCTCGATGATCTGCTTCGCGGGCGCCACCCGGCCCTGCCGCGCCTCGGTCAGCAGCGTCTCGCACCACTCGGCGAGCGCCTTCGGCACGGCGGCGAGCCGGGCCGAGATGTTCGCGGCGGCCTGCTCGCCCTCGGTGGGCATGAGATCGAACGAGCTGCGCACCCCGTGCAGGGCGCTGGAGATCACGTTGACGTCGCTCGTGATGTCGCCCGCCTCATACCGCTCCAGGGCTAATCCGAGGCGCTCCTGCATGGCCTCCTTGGCCACGCGCTCGGACTCGTCGGCGGGCGTCTCGGCGTCGAGCGCGGCGAGGGTGCGCCGGTCGAGGTCGGCGAGGGCGGCGAAGCCGTCGGGTGACAGGTCGGTCAGCTGGTCGTCGTATCCGGCCACTCCGACGAAGGTCGCCCCGATCGGGTCAAGGGGCGCCCACTGCTCGACATACCGGTTGGCGATGTCATCGATAGATCCCACGCGCCGACCCTACGCGAACCACCGCCCCCTCGTGGGTCCCGCGCAGGCCAATTCCGAACCTGTGGCTTGACCTGCACGTGGAGGTCCGAAATCCGCGCGACGGGCCGGCCGGCGGAGGAGCAGAGTAAGGCCCATGACGAGTCCGGCCCCTGACGCCCCGATGCGCCGCTGGTTGCCCGCGTTCCTCGCGGTGGCCCTGATCTGGGGCACCAGCTTCATGTTCATCAAGGACGCGCTGACGGAGCTGGCGCCGGTGTACATCGCGGGGTACCGCATCGCGCTGGGCGCGCTCACGCTGCTGGCCTACCTGGCGGTGCGCCGCCTGCCGCTGCCCCGCGGCGTCCGGCTGTGGACGCACCTCTTCGTGTTCGCACTGTTCGCGTGCACGATCCCGTTCACGCTGTTCGGCTACGCGGAGCAGCGGGTGCCCTCGGTGCTGGCCGGCATCTGGAACGGCACCGCCCCGCTGACCACGCTGCTGGTGACGCTGGTCGCGGTGCGCAGCGAGCGGCCGAGCCGCCGGCAGCTGACCGGCCTCCTCATCGGGTTCGTCGGCGTGCTCGTCGTGCTCGGCGTGTGGGAGGGCGTCGGGGGCAGCTCGGCGGTGGGCCAGCTGATGCTCTTCGGCGCGGTGCTCTGCTACGGCATCGCGTTCAACTACACCCGCTGGCTGATGAAGCACTTCGACGTCACGCCGCTGCAGCTGTCGGTCGGGCAGCTCATCATGTCGACCCTGCACCTGCTGATCGCCGCGCCCCTGATCGCGGGCGCCCCGCCGGCCCTCCTCGGCCACTCGCCGCGCGTCTACCTGGCGGTCGTCGCCCTCGGCGTCTTCGGCACGGGCATCGCCTTCGCGCTGAATTTTCACGTGGTGCGTACCGCTGGAGTCACGACCGGCTCGATGGTCACCTACCTGCCACCGTTCGTGGCCGCGGTCGCCGGCACCGTCTTCCTCGGCGAGACGCTCACCTGGCACCAGCCCGTCGGCGGGCTCATCGTCCTCGCCGGCGTCGGCGCGTCGCAGGGCCTGTTCTCAGCCGTGCGACGCCGCCCACGCGAGGAGGTCAGCCGCCGGCAGCGTGTTGACGATGCGCTCCGGCGGGACCCCGCAGGCGACGGCGCGCGCACACCCGTTGGGTAGCCAGTCGAGCTGACCGGGCGCGTGCGCGTCGGTGTCGATCGAGAACCTGCAGCCGGTCTCCAGCGCGACCCGCAGCAGCCGCTTGGGCGGGTCGAGCCGCTCCGGCCGCGAGTTGATCTCGATGGCCTTGTCGTGCTCGACCGCCGCCGCGAAGACGGCCGCCGCGTCGAACCGGCTCTCGGGCCGGGTGCCCCGCCCGCCGGTGATGAGCCGGCCGGTGCAGTGCCCGAGGATGTCGAGGTGCGGATTGGCCAGCGCGGTGACCATCCGGCGGGTCATCACCTCGGGCTCGTCCTTGAGGTTGCTGTGCACCGAGCCGACGACGACGTCGAGCCGGGCCAGCAGCTCGTCGGTCTGGTCGAGCGAGCCGTCGGCGAGGATGTCGACCTCGATGCCGGTCAGGATGCGGAACGACAGGCCCAGCCCGGCGAACCCCGCGTTGAGGTCGGCGACGACGCCGAGCTGCTCCTCCAGCCGCTCCGCGGACAGCCCGCGGGCCACGGTCAGGCGCGGCGAGTGGTCGGTGAGCACGAGGTACTCGTGGCCGAGGTCGACCGCCGCCAGCGCCATCTCGTCGATCGGCGACCCGCCGTCGGACCAGTCCGAGTGCGCGTGGCAGTCGCCGCGGAGCGCCTCGAGCAGCGACCTGGTCGCCTCGTCGAGGTCCTGGCCGGCGGTCGACTCGAGGCGGCGCAGGTACACCGGCTCCTCGCCGGCCAGCGACTCCACCACGCAGCGGGCGGTGACGTCGCCGACGCCGGCCAGCTCGGTCAGCGTGCCGGCCTTGGCGCGGGCCGCGAGCTCGCCGTCGGGCAGCTTGCCGAGCACGGTGGCGGCGCCCCGGAAGGCGCGGACGCGGTAGGTCTTCTCGTGGGCTCGCTCCAGCAGGTACGCGATGCGGCGCAGGTCGGCGAGCGGATCACGAGCGGTCGGCATGCGTCAGACGCTAGTGCTCCGCGAGCCGTTGTGCGCAATCACGGTGCGCGTGCGGGTCAGCGTGGCGAACGGATTGGCGAACTGCAGCACCAGCGCACCGAACTCGAAGCCCGGCTTGCAGGTGATCATCAGCAGCTGGTCGCCGCGGCGCACGTCCCAGAAGGTGTCGCCGTGCACGCCGGCCGTGATGATGCCGTTGAGGTGCATGCCGTTGGCTTTCTGCGGCGCGTCCTTGGCCTTTGCCCTGGCCGCGCCCTTGGCGGTGTCCTTCGGCGGGAGAGCCGGCGCCTCGGAGCGTGGCACGATGCGGACCGAGCTGATCGCGGCCACCGGCACCGCGATCCTGCCTCGGCGGGTCCACCAGCGATCGAGGCCCTGCGGCTCGATGAGCAGGGCGGTATCCGTGACGGTGAGTTGGAGATGGGTTGGAACCTTCATCAACGCGAGCAGTCCGGCCGCCATGAGGAAGGGGACCGTCGCGAGCGCCAATACGGTGCTCATGAATCCCGAATGTACGCTCGGCAACGTCGGACGTCGGCGCTTTCACAAAACCGAACGGACGAATCCCCGCGCCCGACCGGGCGGCCACGGCGAAACGGACCATTGATGCACACCATTGACTGGATTGACGACGCCGTCGTCATCGTCGACCAGACCCGGCTGCCCGCCGAAGCGGTCCACCTGCGGCTCACCACGGTGGAGGCGCTCGTCGACGCCATCCGGCGGCTCGCCGTCCGGGGCGCCCCGGCGCTCGGCGTGGCCGGCGCGCTGGGCGTCGCACTGGCGGTGCGGCAGCATTCCGACCCGGCGGAGTTGCACAAGGCGGTCCGGCTGGTGGCCGAGGCCCGGCCGACGGCGGTGAACCTGGCCCGCGGCGTCCACCGCGCGGCCGCCCACCTGCCGTCCTTCGACGCCGTGCTCGCGGCCGCATTGCAGCTGCGGGACGAGGAGATCCTCAACTCGGCCGAGATGGCCCGGCGCGGCGCCGACCTGGTGCTCGAATTGTGCGGCCCGTCCCCGCGGCTGCTGACGCACTGCAACACCGGCGGCCTGGCGACGGTCGTCGAGGGAACAGCGCTCGCGGTGGTCTTCGAGCTGCACCGCCGCGGCGCTTTGGCCGGCGTCATCGCGAGCGAGACCCGGCCGCTGCTGCAGGGCGCCCGGCTGACGACCTGGGAGCTGGCCCGGGCCGGCGTCCCGCACCGCCTGGCGGTCGACTCGGCCGGCCCGTTCCTGATGGCCCGCGGCGAGGTGGACGCGGTGATCCTGGGCGCCGACCGCATCTGCGCCAACGGCGACGTGGTGAACAAGGTGGGCAGCTACGCGCACGCACTGGGCGCCCGCGCGGCCGGCATCCCGTTCATCTGCGTGGCCCCGGAGACGACGGTGGACGCGGACACGCCGAGCGGCGACAAGGTGGAGATCGAGGACCGCGGCGCCGCCGAGGTGACCGGAACGACGGCTCCCCCGGGCACGGCGGCGGTGAACCCGGCCTTCGACGTGACCCCGGCCGCGCTGGTGACGGCCATCGTGACCGACCGCCGCGTCTGGCGCCCCGCTCCACCACCGCGCTGACTCTTGGTTCGCCACTGCGACCGACCGTGCTGAGGCACGGCGCGGCGGCCGCCGAGGCGTGGGCCGTGGGGCTGGCCGTTGACAGACGTTGGTCTATCTACCCTCGGATTTGGTGATCGACATGAGGGTTAATCGACCAACGTCTAAGCGTTAACACGGTGCGGGCGCGGTGCGGGCAGGGCGCGGTGCGGCGCGGCGCGCGGTGCGGCGCGGCGCGCGGTGCGGGCGGGGCGCGGTGCGGGCGGGGCACGGCACGGCGCGGTGCGGCGCGGCGCAGGGCGCGGTGCGGGCGGGGCGCGCGGCGCGCGGCGCGGTGCGGGTCAGGCCGGGCGGACGGCGCGGACGGTCCGGCGGTCGTCCGAAACCGACTCGATCCAGCCGCCCACGCGCCCCAGCCGCAGCAGCACATCGGCGCGAGCCGGAAGGTCGGCCGTCTCGCCGGGCGTCGGGGGCCAGGCCAGCCGGGCGGTGTGGCCCGGGGTCAGCCACGGCGCCAGGGCGCCGATCGGGTCGGCCCCGTCCAGGATCGCGCGGGCGGCATTGAGGTCGGCGATGACGGCGTCGAGCGACGCCAGTACCGCGGAGGCATTCCCGCCGCACATCGCGGCGGTCAGCTCGGGGCGGGCCGCCGCCACCCGCGTGCCGTCGCGGAACGAGCCCGCGCCCAGCGTCGCCGCCAGCGGGTCGCTCGCGACCCGGGCGGCCACCGCGGCGGCGACCAGGTGGGGGACGTGGGAGATGGACGCCACCGCGTGGTCGTGCTCGTCGGCCGTGGCCGGCACCACGCGGGCGCCCAGCGCCGTGACCAGCGCGGCCAGGTCCATCCAGTCCCGCACGTGCGCGCCGTCCTCGGCCAGGCACAGCACCCAGGCGCAGCCCTCGAACAGCCGCGGGTCGGCGGCGGTGAAGCCCGACGTCTCCCGGCCGGCCATCGGGTGGCCGCCGATGAACGTCGCCAGCGCCTGGCCGCCCGTGCGCAGGCGGTCGGCCGCGAGGTCGCGGACCGGGCCCTTCACCGACGTCACGTCCGTGACCACGCCGACGTACGACAACGATGCCAGCTCGTCGAACACCGCCTCGACCGCGGGCAGCGGCACGGCCACGACGACCAGCGAGGCGTCGCGGACGGCGTCGGCGACGGTGCCGGTCACGTGCCAGCGAGCGTTCGCGGGAGCCTGTGCGGCGGCGGTACGGGCGGTGGCGCGCGTCGCCGGATCGGCGTCGTACCCGTTGACGCGGTGGCCGTGCACCGCCAGCGCCCGCAGCACCGACCCGCCGATCAGCCCGAGGCCGATCACCGCCACGTTCAACGTCGCATCACGCACTGCGGAACTCTCGCACACTCGCCGGTCACCCGTTCGGCTCGGGACACCCCACCGAACGCCCGGTCCATCCCGTTCATGGCGATTTGGACCGTTACGAGCAGTTACCGTGAGCGCCATGCGACTCATCCGGAAATTCGCGCTCGGGCTCCTGGCCGCCGCCACGGCCGGTGCCCTCGTGGGCGCCTCCGCCGCCGGCGCCGCCACCGTCCAGCGACTCCCGCTCCGGTCCCCGAGCTTCGACGGAACCGTTTGGTCCGTGGCGTTTCGGGGCGACAACGTCTACGTGGGCGGCTCGTTCAGCAAGGCCGTCGTGGCCGGCAAGACCTACCCGCGGACCCGCCTGGCGGCGTTCAACGCCCGCACCGGCGCGCTGCTCGACTGGGCACCCGCGGCCGACAACACGGTCCGCGGACTAGCCACCCATGGTAACTCTGTGTATGCAGTTGGTGACTTTTCGAAGGTTTCCGGGGTGAAGCGCGACTCGCTCGCCGAACTCGACGCCACCACGGGCGCGGTCAATGCGTTCAGCCACGAGGTGGGCGGCTCGGCGACGACCATCGGGATCGGGGGCGGGCGGCTGTACCTCGGCGGCCGCTTCAGCACCGTCGACGGCACGAAGCGGACCAACCTCGCCGCCTTCAACCTGGCGACCGGCGCGCTCGACCCCCGCTGGGCCCCGACCACCGACAACCGGGTCGAGGCGCTGGCCGTCACCGCGGGCCGCGTGTACCTGGCGGGGTCGTTCCACAAGACGAACAACGTCAGCAACTCGCTGCGCCTCACCGCCGTCGACCCGGTCACCGGGACGCTCGACAAGGGGTTCCTGCCGCGTCCTTCAGCGGTGGTACTGGCGGTGGCCGTCGACGCCGCCGGAAACGTCTACGCCGGCATGGGCGGGCAGGGCGGCCGGGCGGTCGCGTACACGCCCACGGGCCGGGTCCGCTGGACCCGCGTCTTCGACGGCGATGTCCAGGCCATCACGGCGCTGGGCGGGGTGACGTACATCGGCGGCCACTTCGACCGGGCCTGCACCACGGCGAAGAACGGCGCGCGGGGCGCCTGCACCGACGGCTCGGTCTCCCGGATCAAGCTCGCCGCCGCCGGCCAGGACGGCCGCCTGCTCGACTGGGCGCCCCAGGCCAACGGCATCGCCGGCGTGCGCACCCTGGCGACGAACGAGCCGCTCGGGGTGATCGTCGCCGGGGGCGAGTTCACCACCATGGGTGGCGTCACCCAGAAACGGCTCGCCGTGTTCGGTTAGCGGGCCGGGCTAAGCTGCATGTTGTGGCAGTGAGCGAGTCGCCGTGGACGGAGCCGGACGCGACCGCCGGCATGCCCGCACCCGCGGGCGCCCGGCAGCCGTGGCCCGGTGCCATGGGCCCGCCGGTGGTCGGCCCGCCACCACGGTTGAGCGAGTGGCGCGCGGCCGGCCCGACGGGCCCGATCGGTCCGGCCGCGCCGGCCGCGCCGGCCGCGCCGACGGGGCCGCTGGGTCCGGCCGGGCCCGCGCGCCCACCGACGCCGGCCGCGCAGTATGGGGCCTGGCAGGGTGCGCTGCGCCCGCCGGTCTTCGTGGTGAGCCAGCCCCGGCCGACCTACCGCGAGCCGCTCCCCGTGCGCAGCCCGATGGTCACCGCCGGAGCCGCCGTCGGCGCCGCCTGGATGCTGCTGTTCGGGCTGCTCGCCGGCTCGGCCCGGGGGTACATCTGGCTCACCCTCATCGCAGGAGTCCTGGCCTGGGGCGCGTCCGCGGTGCTCGCCCGCTTCGGCGACCGGGGCGTCGCCGTCGGCGTGGCGGTGTCCAGCGGGGTCGCGGTCGCGATCGCCGGCATCGTCGTCGGCTACCGCATGGCGGGCGGCGACTGGGTGCTCTGGTAGGCACGTTCCGTAGCCGACACGCGGAGTTTGCCGTGCGCTCTTGACGTGGATTCCGGCGCGCATCACTCTCAGCAACATGGCTTTGAGGCTGCAGCGGCTCGATCCCGAGCGGCGTCGCCGGCGGCTCGCGCTGCTGGTGGAACTCGCGGACGCCAAGGCGCTCCGCGAGCGGCTCGATCCCCGCCGGCTGCGCGCCGACCGCCTCCGAGAGCTGATCGCAAACCGGCGACGACTCGCCGACTGAACACATCCGGGGCCCTTCAGCCCAACCAGTGACCCGCTCGAATAGTGTTCACGCGTAACGACGAGCACCGACCGGGGGGACCGTGTCGCACTTCGCTGCCGCTGTCACACGCGGCGCCGGGAGCTGGGCCGCAGCCGAGCTCGACCTCAGCGGCGTCGCCGACATCGAAGAGATCACCGACCGACTGCGCGACGCCGATCCGGAGGCGGCGGTGTCGCTGCTGTTCGTCGAGTCGGACGACGCCTATCTGGTGATCCTGCGCCTCGACGACGGAGAGGACCTGCGCGTCTTCGGCTCCGACTCGGTCTTCGCCGAGGAGTCGCGGCTCGGCGCCATCCTCCTCGGCGACATCGAGGAGCAGTTGCCCGAGATCGCCGCCGCCGACGACGAGGAGGAGCCCGACGACGAGGAGGAGGACCGCCCGTCGGCGGAGCCCGACATCGAGCCGGTCGGCGACCCGGAGCTGCTGGCCGACCTCGGCATGCCGGGCGGGCGGCTGATCGAGCTGTGCGCCCAGGAGGGCATGCTGCCGGCCGACCTGACCGCGGAGATCTGCCAGGCCATCGGCGCCGGCGACGAGATCGAGGAACTGCGCGATCTCTGACCGGTCGCGCGTCGATCTTGCAGGTGTGGTGCCGGGACACTCCGTGGATGGCCCGATTTGGGTGGCACCACAACTGCAAGATCGACGCGGAGAAAGGCGGGCACCGGTGAGGCGGTGGGAGGCCGCGATGCGGCGGGCCGTCGAGGTGGCCGCGGGCGCGGGCGCCGACGTGCCGATCGGCGCCGTGATCCTCGGCCCCGACGGCACCGAGCTGGCCGCCGCCCACAACGAGCGGGAGCTCACCGGCGACCCGACCGCGCACGCCGAGATGCTGGCGCTGCGGCGGGCCGCGGTGCCGCTCGACGGCTGGCGGCTGGAGGACTGCGCCCTCGTCGTCACGGTCGAGCCGTGCACGATGTGCGCCGGGGCGATCGTGCTGGCCCGGGTCGGCACCGTCGTCTTCGGCGCGTGGGAGCCGAAGACCGGCGCCGCCGGGTCGCTGTGGGACGTGCTGCGCGACCGGCGCCTCACGCACCGCCCGGAGGTGATCGGCGGGGTGCTGGAGGAGGAGTGCTCAGCCCTGCTGCGCGAGTTCTTCCGCGGGCACCGGCGCAGCGAGTAGCACCTGGCACACCGACCGTGCGTGGTCGCTCCACGGCGCCGGGCGCAGCGTGCGCGGGTCGAGCTTGACGTTGACCCGCCGGCCCTCGGCGTGGACGGTCTGCCCGTCGGCCGAGACGATCCGGAAGCGGTACACCGCCGAGCTGTCGCCCAGCGACTCCAGCCAGAAGTGCACGCCGATGTCGCCGGTGCCGCGGACGGGCGTCCGGTAGGAGATCGAGTACTCGGCGACGGCGTGCATGACGTCCGAGGTGGTCGGGCGGCCACCGGCGTAGGAGTGGCCGCGCTCGCCCCACCAGTTGGACAGCGCGCGTTCGAGGAAGACGGCGTAGCGGGCGTTGTGGACGATGCCCATCGCGTCCAGGTCGTCGAAGTGGACGGTGAAGGGCTCGACGTGTCCGACGGCTTCGATAGTGGTCAACTCAACCTCCGGCAGGGAGTAGGTCAGGAGTCGGGCTCAGGCCGCGCAGCCGCACCAGGGCGGCCGCGCGGGCGTAGGTGAGGATGTCGTCCGAGTCGAGCAGCCGCGACTCGTAGACGGCCGCGGTGCCGTGCGCGTTGAGCTCGAACGACAGCTGCGCCGGGTCGACGTCGGCCCGCAGCTCGCCGAGCTCGATCGCCTCGGTGATGAGGCGCTCCAGCAGGACGTGCCAGTCGGTCAGCGCCGCGGTCAGCGCGTCGCGGACGGCGCCGGGCCGGGCGACGTACTCGAACTGGGCGTTGCAGAAGAAACACCCGCCGGGCAGGGAGCCCGAGAAGATGTCGCGCAGTCGGTAGTCGTGCAGCGCCCACAGCCGCCGGACGCCGCGCGGCTCGCCCAGCGCGGGCCGGATGACGACGCCGGTGAAGCGCCGCTGCGCGTGGGCGACCGCGGCGAGCTGGAGCTCCTCCTTGGTCCGCCAGTGCGCGAACAGGCCGGACTTGCTGACCCCGAGCCGGTCGGCGAGCTGGCTCAGCGACAGCCCGTCGAGGCCGGACTCGGTGGCGAGCACGACGGCAGCGTCGAGCGCGGCGGCGCGGGCGCGCTCGCCGCGGGCCAGTCGGCCGTCAACGGTCATGCCGTCACGGTACCAACAACACGACCGACCGGTCGTTTATTTTCTTGTGGGCAGTGTCACCGTCACGGTCAGCCCGCCACCATCGCGCGGCCCGGCGTCCACGGAACCGCCGTGGGCGGTCGCCACCGACCGGACGATCGACAGCCCGAGACCGGTGCCGTGCGCCGATCCGGTCCGCGAGCGCAGCCGCCGGAACGGCTCGAAGAGTCCCGGGATCTCGTACGGCGGGACGACCGGGCCGGTGTTCGAGACGGTGACCCAGGTCGGGCCGGTCGAAACCCAGACCTGGCCGTCGGGCACGTTGTAGGCGAGCGCGTTGTCGACCAGGTTCTGCACGACCCGCTCCAGCAGCACCGGATCACCGACCGTCGGCGCCGGCTGTAGGGCAACCTCGATCGGCCGTTCCCCCACCACATGCCGCGCCACCTCGGCCAGGTCGACCGGGTCGTGGACGGTCAGCGCCTGCTCCGAGGCGACGAGCGTGAGCAGCCCGTCGATGAGCCGCTCGTGCCGCGCGTTGACGGCCAGCAGCGTCTCCCCGAGCTGCACGAGCTCCGGCGGCGGGGACGGCCGGCCGAGCGCGACCTCGATCAGCGTCCGGTTGATCGTCAGCGGCGTGCGCAGCTCGTGCGAGGCGTTCGCGGCGAACCGGCGCTGCCCGTCGAAGGCCTGGTCGAGCCGCTCCAGCATGGAGTCGAACGTGTCGGCCAGCTCCTTGATCTCGTCGGCCGGGCCCCGCAGCGCGATCCGCTCGTGGAGGTTGCCGCCGGCCACCCGCCGGGCGGTCTCGGTGATCCGGCCGACCGGCCGCAGCGCCCGCTCCGCCATCAGCCAGCCGAACCCGACGCCGATGACCGTCACCAGGCCGAGCGCGATCGAGCCCTGGGTGATGAGCGCGTCGAGGGTGTCCTGCTCGATCCGCTCCTGGCGGGCCTGCAGCTCCTTGATGAACTCGTTGACCCGGATCTGCTGCTGGCCCAGGTCGACCTTGATCTCGGCCGGCAGGCTCGACACCGAGCCGGAGTTGCGCTGGTGGATGTTCTGCTTGACCAGCAGGTACGTCAGC
Source organism: Dactylosporangium sucinum (assembly GCF_014647515.1). Classification (GTDB taxonomy): domain Bacteria; phylum Actinomycetota; class Actinomycetes; order Mycobacteriales; family Micromonosporaceae; genus Dactylosporangium; species Dactylosporangium sucinum. Next base: position 182,653 of record NZ_BMPI01000006.1, read on the forward strand.
CCGAGCAGGATGGTGCCGCCGAGCAGGAAGAGCACGCCGTAGAGCAGCGTGAGCCGGGTCCGGATGCCGAAGTGCCTCATCGGATCTGGTACCCCACGCCGGGGACGGTCTCGACGACCGGCGGATCGCCGAGCTTGCGCCGCAACGTCATCACCGTCACCCGGAGCACGTTGGTGAACGGGTCGATGTGCTCGTCCCAGGCGCGCTCCAGCAACTGCTCCGCCGAGACCACCGCTCCGGCCGCTCGCAGGAGCTCCTCCAGTACCGCGAACTCCTTGCGGGTCAGGGCAACATAATGCCCGGCGCGGAAGACCTCGCGCCGGTTCGGGTCGAGGCGCAGGTCCCCGCGCTCCAGCACCGGCGGGGTGGCGGCCCGCGCCCGCCGGCCAAGCGCCCGCACCCGGGCGACGAGCTCGGCGAACGCGAACGGCTTGCCCAGGTAGTCGTCGGCGCCCAGGGACAGCCCGTCGACCCGGTCGGCCACCGCCGAGGCGGCCGTGAGCATGAGGATCCGCGTCTCCGGCAGGGCGTTGGCGACCCGGCGGCACACCTCGTCGCCGTGCACCTCAGGCAGGTCGCGGTCGAGGACCACCACGTCGTACTCGTTGACGCCGAGCCGCCGCAGCGCGCCGTCACCGTCGTAGGCCACGTCGACCGCGAACGACTCCCGCCGGAGCCCCTCCGCGACGGCGTCGGCCAGCAGCTGTTCGTCTTCCACCACGAGAACCCGCACGCCGTCCATGGTGCCGCCACCGCCCGTAAGCGGGGGATAAGTCGCCGCGCTGACGGCCGTCTTATGGCCGCTGCCCTGCACTGTCCGGCATGAAGAAGACCATCGTGTTGCTGACGGTGCTGCTCCTGGCGGCCTGCTCGTCCGCACCCGGGCCATCCGTCGCGAGTGCTGGAGGAAGCGCCTCGGTATCGGCGTCTCCGGACAAGGCCGAGGCCAACCGGCAGTTCGCCAAGTGCATGCGGGAGCACGGCGTCGACGTGCCCGACCCCGGTCCGGACGGGAACCTGGACATCGCGCCGGGCGCCGACCGGTCGAAGGTGCTCAAGGCGAGCGAGGCCTGCCAGCAGTACCTGCCCAACGGCGGGACGCTCAAGAACCTCTCGCCCGAGCAGCTGGAGCAGGCCCGCGCCTTCGCCAAGTGCATGCGCGAGCACGGCGTCAACATGCCGGATCCCGATCCGGACACCGGGATCAGCTCGTTCCTGAAGAGCGACATCGACCTCAACAGCCCGGCCTTCAAGTCCGCCGCGGAGGCGTGCAAGGGGACGGTGGGCCGGTGAAGCGGCTTTGGTGGTTGGCCCTTCCGGCGCTGGCGGCCGCGGCGGTGATCTTCTATCCCCGCGCTTCGGAAGACCCGCCCCCGGCCGCTCCGGCGACCACGAAGATCACCCGCGGCACGCTGACCACGACCGAGGACGTGGACGGGACGCTCGGCTTCGGCACGCCCACGACCGTCGTCGGGCGGCTGCCGGGCATGATCACCGGATTGCCGGGCGAGGGCAGCACGGTGCAGCGGGGGCAGCAGTTGTACCGCGTGGACGGCGGCCCGGTGCTCCTGTGGTACGGGACGGCCCCGCTGTACCGCACGCTGAAACCCGGCGACGAGGGCGCCGACGTCGCCACGTTCGAGGCCGGGCTGGCGGCGCTGGGGTACAAGGGGTTCACGGCCGACGACTCCTACACCTCCGCCACCGCCGACGCCGTGCGCGACTGGCAGGAGTCGCTGGGCCTGCCCCGCACCGGCACGGTCGAGGTCGGCCGGATCGTCGTCGCGCCCGCGGCCGTGCGCATCGGCCAGGTCAAGGCCCACCTCGGTGACAGCGCCACGACCGCGGTTCTCGACTGGACCGGCGCGACCCGCGTGGTGACGGTGAAGCTCGACGTCACCAAGCAGGAGCTGGCGTCGGTCGGGGACGCGGCCGAGGTACGACTGCCCAATGACACCGTCGTGGACGGCACCATCAGCGCGATCGGCGCGGTGGCCACCGCGTCCGTGCAGGGGAACACGACGACGGTGACGGTGGACGTGACCGTCACCCTCGCCGCGCAGGACAAGCTCGGCACCTACGACTCGGCGCCGGTCGACGTGACCCTCGTGTCGGAGTCCCGCGCGAACGTCCTGACGGTGCCGGTCGCCGCGCTCGTCGCGCTCGCCGAGGGCGGCTACGGCCTGCAGATCGTCGACGACGCCGGCGGCGTGCGCACGGTCGCGGTGAAGACGGGTCTCTTCGCCGCCGGCCGGGTCGAGGTCTCCGGGCCCGACCTGTCGGAGGGCCTGACCGTCGGGGTGGCAGCATGATCTCGCTGCGCCGGGTGCGCAAGGTGTACCCCGGGGGCGTCACCGCGCTGGACGGCGTCGACCTCTCGATCGCGGCCGGCGAGAACGTCGCCATCGTCGGGCCGTCCGGCTCCGGCAAGTCGACGATGCTGCACCTCATCGGCACGCTCGACCGGCCCTCCTCCGGCACGGTGTCGATCGCCGGGCAGGACGTCGCGACGCTGGGCGACGCCGAGTTGAGCCGCCTGAGGGCCACCACGATCGGCTTCGTGTTCCAGCAGTTTCACCTGGCGGTCGGGGTACCGGCGCTGGACAACGTGGCCGACGGGCTGCTGTATGCCGGGGTGCGTCTCGCTGAGCGGCGGCACCGGGCCGCGCTGGCGCTGGAGCGGGTCGGGCTGGGGCACCGCCTGAACCACAAGCCGCATCAGCTCTCCGGCGGTGAACGGCAGCGGGTGGCGGTGGCGCGGGCGCTGGTCGGGTCGGCGCCGCTGCTGCTCGCCGACGAACCGACGGGAAACCTGGATTCCGCGTCCGGGCGGGCCGTGCTCGACCTGCTCCTCGGCTTGGAGGGCACGACGGTCGTGATCATCACCCATGACCGGGAGATCGCCGCCGCGCTGCCCCGCCGGGTCGAGATGCGCGACGGGAGGATCCTCTGATGCGGCTCTCGTTCTGGGACGTCGTGCGGGTCGGCGGGTCCGGCCTGCGGGCGCGGCCGCTGCGGGTCGTGCTGTCGGCCCTCGGCATCGCGATCGGCATCGCGGCGATGGTGGCCGTGGTCGGGATCTCCACGTCCAGCCGGGCGCAGCTCGATCGGGAGCTGGCTGCCCTCGGTACCAACCTGTTGACCGCCGGACCCGGCAAGTCCTTCTTCGGCGACGACGCCCACCTGCCTTCCTCGGCGGAGGCGATGGTCGCCCGCATCGGTCCGGTGACGTCGGTGTCCGCGACCGGCCAGGTCAAGCCGGCGCGCGTGTACCGCACCGACCGCATCCCGGCGGCCGAGTCGGGCGGCATCGCGGTGCTGGCCGCACGGCCGGACCTGCCGGCCACGGTCGGCGCCACGGTCCGGGCCGGCACCTGGCTGACCGCGCCCACCTACCCGACCGTCGTGCTGGGCTCCCGCGCGGCGACGCTGCTCGGCCTCCAGGACGGCCTGGGCCTGTCGGTCTGGCTCGGCGGCCACTGGTTCACGGTGGTGGGGATCCTGGATCCGGTACCGCTCGCGCCCGCGCTCGACACCGCGGCGCTCATCGGCTGGCCGGCCGCCGAGCAGGTCCTCGGCTTCGACGGGTACGCGACGACGATCTACGCCCGCGCCCGCGACGACGCCGTCACCGCGGTCGCCGACGTCCTCGCCGCCACCGCGAACCCCTCGGCGCCGAACGAGGTGCAGGTCTCCCGGCCGTCGGACGCCCTCGCCGCCCGCGAGGCGACCGACGCGGCATTCACCGGCCTGCTCCTCGGCCTCGGCGCGGTCGCGCTGCTGGTCGGCGGGGTCGGCGTGGCCAACACGATGGTCATCTCGGTGCTCGAACGGCGCGCCGAGATCGGCCTGCGACGATCGCTCGGGGCGACCCGCGGCCAGATCCGGCTGCAGTTCCTGACCGAGTCGCTCCTGCTGTCCACCCTCGGCGGCGTGGCCGGCGCCGCGCTCGGCACACTGGTCACGCTGGCGTACGCGGCCTGGCGGGACTGGCTGTTCGCGGTGCCGCCGTGGGCGCTGCTCGGTGCGGTGCTGGCAACGCTGCTGATCGGCGGTCTGGCGGGCCTGTACCCGGCCGTCCGGGCGGCCCGCCTCTCCCCCACCGTGGCGCTGTCGGCTACGTGATGATCGTCCGGAGCGCGACCTCGACCATCTGACCGAAGGTCTGCTCCCGCTCCTGGGCGGTGGTCCGCTCGCCGGTCTTGATGTGGTCGCTGACGGTGAGCAGCGTCAACGCCTGCGCGTTGTAACGTGCGGCGATGGTGTAGATGGCGGCGGACTCCATCTCCACGGCGAGCACCCCGTAGTCGGCGAGGCGATCGTAGAGGTCGGGCCGGTCGGTGTAGAACGCGTCGGCGGCCAGGATCGGCCCGACCCGCATCTCGATACCCTGCTGCCCCGCCACGTCGACGGCCGTCCGGAGCAGCCCGAAGTCCGCCACGGGCGCGTAGTCGATCAGCCCGTCGAACCGCTGCCGGTTCATCATGGAGTCGGTGCTGGACCCGATGGCCGCCACGACGTCGCGCAACTTGAGCGACTCGACGAGCGCCCCGCAGCTGCCGACGCGAATCAGCCGCTTGACCCCGTAGTCGTTGATCAGCTCGTGCGCGTAGATGCTGGCGCTCGGCATACCCATGCCCGACCCCTGGACGGACACCTCGACCCCGTCGTACGTCCCGGTGAACCCGAGCATGTTCCGCACGGTGGAGTAGCAGCGGGCATCTTTGAGGTAGGTCTCGGCGATCCACTTGGCCCGGAGGGGGTCTCCGGGCAGCAGCACCCGCTCCGCGATCTCGCCCGGCTGGGCCCCGATGTGCGTGCTCATACCCGTGATCCTGCCAAATGCCGGTCCCGTTGGTGGCGGCGGTGGGGGGTCATGTAAGGTCTTCGGCGGTGGCGTGTCCGAGTGGCCTAAGGAGCACGCCTCGAAAGCGTGTGAGGGTTTACGCCCTCCCGGGGTTCGAATCCCCGCGCCACCGCCCTTGGCCAGCCCGAACGCCCGGCCGTCCGACCAGGACGCAGCCGGGCGTTCGGCGTTTCAGTCTCGTTTTCGACAACGCCCCCCCCAGCAGCGCATGCGTTGCGTGACGGCCAAGACGGATAGCCTTGTGGGCGGATGAGCGAGCCGCCGAAGCAACCACGAGCCAGGGCACGGTGATCATGTCTTACCACCCGATGACCATGGCCGAGCTCGCCGCGCGTTGCCCTCCGTCGCCGTACGCCTCGGGCAGGACCCGGCCAGCTCGACGCCAAGATCGCGGCCACCTCCATGATCAATGGAGAGTCCTGGCTGCCATGGCGACCAGAACCCTCCATCGATCATGAACACGCCGGGCGGGTCGAGGCCCGGGGCGGGTACGGAGAGCGCCGGGTCAGGCGCGCATCACCGTGGCGATCGGGATTCGGGCTGCCCGCGCGGCGGGGATCGCGCCGCCCAGGAGGCCGGCCACCAGGCCGGCGATGACGCCCGCTACGCCGGCCTGCCAGGGGAAGGTCATGTCGCGTAGCTCCGGGACGCGGGACGCGAACATGCCTGATGCCACGTCCAGCGCCAGCACCGAGAGCCCGATCGCGGCCCCCGCGGTCAGTAAGCCTGTCAGCAGGGTCTCGGCCAGGACGATCCCGGCCAGGAGGGATCTCGGGGTGCCCACGGCTCTTCGCAGGGCGAACTCCTCGACCCGTTCGCCCACCGTGGCCAGGCCTACGTTCAGGATGCCGGCCACGCCGATCAGCAGCACCAGCGCTGCCATGCCCAGGAAGATCCAGCGGATGATCGAGAGCTCCTGCTCGATCGTCTTGCGGGCGTCCACCACCTGGACCTGGAGGGCCTCGCCGGGGACACCGGCGGCGGTCAGGCGGTGGAGCAGGAGGCGTTCGGTGTCGGATGCCGACGGGGAGAGCAGCACCAGCAGGCCGCCGCCATACTGGCCGCCGGCCGAGGATGGGAGCCAGTTTCGCAGCTCGTCCATGCGGACGTAGGCCGTCGGCTGGGGGTTGCCGTCGTCCACCACGCCGATGATGCGCGGGGTCGGGTTGGCGGTCGCGCCCTCCATCCGCATCTCGGCGGGGACGACGTGCTCGCTGAAGCCCTTGGCGGCCTCCTTGTTGAGCACCAGCCGCGGAGAGAACGACGGGGGGCCGGACTCGTCGAGCCAGCTGCCGCTCACCGGGCGGAAGGGGCGGAACTGGCGGACGTCGCCCGACACGCCGTTGAGGACGACCTCGATGGCCTGGCCCTTCGGGGGGATGTCGCCCGCGTTGACCGGGACCGGGCGGCACAGGCCCGACTGGTCGCACTGCATCTCGAACGAGCCGGGCATGGGAGCGTAGCCGTAGCCGGCCTCGTTGTTGAACGGGGCCGCGCCCGGGTTGATCGGGGTGACCTTGGGCTCGCCGATGATCGCCTGGTAGCTCATGATCGCCGAGGCGCCGGGCTTGCCGCCGATGGTGTCGAAGGTGGTCGCGACGGCGTCGCCCATCGGCGGCACGTAGAGCTGCCGCGTGCCGTCCTTGCCCGCGTGGAGCTCCAGGTCGGCGAGGCGGAGCGTCTTGGCGGTCTCCGCGGCCGCCTGCACGGCGACCACAGCCAGTACACCCAGGAACAGCGAGATCATGGACAGGAAGGTGCGCATCTTGCGGGCTCGGATGCCCTGCCCGCCGATGATGACGGCCGACCGCAGCCGGCCCGACAGTCTGATCATGCCGGCTCCAGCACGCCGTCCTGCAGGCGCAGGACCCGGTGCATCTTGGCGGCGTGGGCCTGGTCGTGCGTCACCAGCACGAGCCCGCAGCCGCGCTCGGTGGCGGCGCGCATGACCTCGACGACCAGGTTGCCGGTCTCGGTGTCGAGCGCGCCCGTGGGCTCGTCGGCGAGCAGCACGCTCGGGTTGCGCACCAGCGCCCGCGCGATCGCGACCCGCTGCTGCTCGCCGCCGGACAGCTTGGCCGGGCGGTGCTTCGCGAGGTGCGCGATGCCGACCTGGTCGAGGGCCTCCAGCGTGCGGGCCTTGCGCTTGCGGCGCGGCAGCCAGCCCTGGCCGTTGACCAGCGCCATGGCCACGTTTTGCGCGGCGGTGAGGTGCTTGAGCAGGAAGAACCGCTGGAACACGAAGCCGAACTCGGCGCTGCGCAGCGAGGCGGCCTTGCGCTCGGGGATGCGGGCGAGGTCGCGGCCGCCCATGAAGTAGTGGCCGGTGTCGGGCCGGTCGAACAGGCCGATGAGGCTCAGCAGCGTGCTCTTGCCGGAGCCGGAGCGGCCCAGGATGGCCACGCTCTCGCCGGGCTCGACAGTGAGATCGACGCCCGCGAGGATGGTGCGCGGCTGCTGCTGGCCCTTGAGCGTCTTGGTGACGCCCACCAGCTCGATCAGCGGGCTCACGACTTGCCCGGGAACGGCATGCCGCTCTGGTTCTGCTTGGCGGCCGGCAGGCTCGGCCCGGGCACAGCGATCGTCTCGTCGCCGGTGAGCCCGGACTTGATCTCGATCACCTTGCCGTCGGTGAGGCCCAGCGTGACCTGCCGCACCTCGCGCGACTGGTCGGGATTGACCACCTCGACCTGGCCCGTGCCCTGCGAGCCGGCGACCGCCTCGACCGGCAGCACCAGCACGTTGCTCGCCTTCGCGGTGACGATCTCGACGGTGGCGGCGGCGCCGTTGATGAGCTTCGCATCGGTGGGACCGATGCACACCAGCCGCATGCCGGTCGACTCCGACGGCTGCTGCGGGTTCTTCTCGACGACCGGCGGGGGCGCGCTCGCGCTGGGATTGGCCGCCGGTTGTTTGGGCTCAGGAATCGTACCGGCGGGCAGCGCGGCCAGCGTCCCCAGCACCGCGCAGGGAAATGGCCCGGGGCCGCTCTTGATCTGCGCCTGGACCGACGCCAGGGTGTCGCTGATCTGGTACGCCTGGGTGCCGTCGATGTCGGCGACGATCCCGTAGCCGACGTGTTTGGCGGACACGATCGGCATCCCGGCGGTCACCTTCGACCGGTCGTCGACCAGCCGGCCCGTGAACAGCGCGCCGGCGGGGACCTCGATCGGCGTCGCCTTGCCGTTGGCCCACACGTTGGCGACCTTCGTCGGCTTGGTCGGCGTGGACGTCGGCGCCTTCACGTCGAGATACCGCACCTCGCCGTCGACCGGCGCGACCAGCCCGAACGTCGGCCCGAGCTGCACCTTGCCGGTGAGGCTCACCCGGTTGGTGAGGTCCTGCCGGGTCGCCTTGACGGTCGTCATGGCGGTGCCGCGCTCGGCGAGGCTGGGACTGGCCGACGACTCGGCACTCGACGGCGTGCAGCCGGCGAGCAGGCCGAGGGCGGTGAACAGAAGCAAGAGTCTTCGCACCGGTGCAACCCCCAGATCGAGCCGATCGAAGCCCGCCCAGGGTATCGACCAAAACCGGTCCGTGGGTGCCCGGAATTGGGTGATCGCGAAAATACCACCCTGGGTCATCGACACCTCCACACCACAGTGGACGGTGTGAGCCCGGGCGGACGTTGTCATGATTTTGAAGATAGCCGACAGTCAATATGACAGCGCAGGCATACCTTGCATTGATGAGAATCACTCTCGCTGCCGTTACCGCCATGGCGGCAGCCGTTCTCCTCGTTCCCGCCGCGCCCGCGAGCGCGGCCACTCCGGACCGGTGGGGCTTCGCATTCGTGAAGGACCCGACCACGGTCGCCTGGACGCCGCTGCCGGCGGCGTACCAGTACGGCAGCTGGATGACGTTCGCCCCCGGCCTGCAGGCCGACGGCATCAAGATCGCGACCGGCCGGTTCCTGGTCCGCTTCCCGCAGATCGGCGCCGGGAGCCGGGGCGTCCCGCACGTCACCGCCGTCAGCGCCGACGGCCGGTTCTGCGAGGCGGTCCGCTGGTACGGCAGCGGCGCCGACCAGATCGTCGAGGTGCAGTGCTTCAAGCCCGGCGGCGGCCCGATCGACAGCCAGTTCACGGTGCTGTGGACGGTGAGCTCCGGGACGACCCCGGCCGGCGGGTACGCGTCGGTGCAGGTCAACTCGCTCGGGGCGATCGTCCAGCAGTACAACTCGACCGGCAGCGCCAACTCGGTGACGCCGAGTTCGCCGGGGTACTACCAGGTCCGCTTCAAGAGCGTCGGCGCGCTCGGGGTGCAGTCCGGCAACCTCCAGGTCACCGCCGTGCAGCCCAACGCCCAGCCGCGCCGGTGCAAGGTCGCCCGGTGGGGATGGAGCGGTACCGACGTGATCGCCGTCGTCGCGTGCTTCAACCCGGCCACGGGCGCACTGATGGACTCCGAGTTCACCGCGTCGTTCCATCGGGAGCGGTCGGTCTACGCGGCGCTCTCCCCGCCGAAGTACTTCGGCTACGTCGCCAGCTGGGCGGCCGGCCAGACGAACTTCAACGGCATCTACGGCTTCGGCGCCAACGGCATCGGCGGGCCCGTCGTGAAGTATCCGGACCTGCACCAGAAGCAGACCCACGCGCAGGTCACCGCGTTCGGCGACACGTCGGGCTACTGCGGCCTGAAAGACCTGTGGCTCGATGCCGGCGGCACGGCGGTCGTCACTGTCGCCTGCTTCACCAACGCCGGCGCGCCGGTTGATCTGCCGTACCTGTCGACCTTCAGCTCAAGCGTCTAGGCAAGGGCGGGGCGGCGCCTGCCGCCCCACCCGCCACGCGCCAGGCCCGGTAGGTGAACGTCGTGCCCGCCGCCGCATCTCACCCGGACAAGGGCCGACCGGTTGACATGATCTGGGCTAGGGTCGGCGGCGGTGAGCATCGGGGCGTACCTCGCACTCGCCGCCATGGGCGCGTTCCACGGCCTGAACCCGGGCATGGGCTGGCTGTTCGCGGTGGCGATCGGGTTTCAGGAGCGGAGCAGGCTGGCGGTCCTGCGCGCCCTGACCCCCATCGCGGCCGGCCACGCCCTGTCGATCTTCGTGGTGGCCGGCCTGGTCAGCGCCCTGCAGTCGGTCCTGGCCACGCGCGCCGTCGCGATCGGGGGCGGCGCGGTGCTGGTCGGCTTCGGCCTGTGGCGCGCATTGTCCAACCGCCATGTCGGCCCGGCCGGCCTGCGCCTGTCCCCGCTGCAGCTGACGGGCTGGTCGTTCCTGATGACGAGCGTCCACGGCGCCGGCCTCATGCTCGTGCCGGTCCTGGTCGCGAACCCCCCGGCAACCGGTCACGCACACGTCGCCGGCGGGGCCTCGCTGTGGACCGGCCTGCTGGCCACGGCCGTACACACGCTGTCGATGGTCGTTGTGGCCGGCGCCGTGGCCCTGGCCGTCTTCCAGGTCATGGGCCGCCCAATCCTCCAGGCGCCGTGGCTGAGCCTGGACCGGGTGTGGGCGGTGGCCCTGGTGGGCGCGGGGATAGCGACGGTCGCGGTGTCGCTCTAGCGTTCCGCGTCGTAGGCCGCCTGGGCCTGCGAGATGCCCGGCATCTCGGCCTCGACCAGGTCGATGAGCTCGGTCAGCTTGTCGGCGATGCGTTTGCCGGCGGCGGTCAGGCTGTACTCCACCCGGGGCGGGATGGCGCTGAGCACCGAGCGCGTCACCAGGCCGTCCCGCTCCAGCGCGTGCAGCGTCTGGGACAGCATCTTCTCGCTCACGCCGTCGACCCGGCGGCGCAGCTCGTTGAAGCGGTGCGTGCCCTCCAGCAGCGCGGCCAGCGTCAGGATTCCCCACCGGCCGGCGACCGTGTCCATGACGGGACGCGACGTGCAGTTTCGCGCGAACACGTCGAACACCAACTCGTCCCGAGGGGCCATGACCATAACGATAACCGACGGGTTGCACTTTCTAGAAGTTAGTGCCTACAGTTCGGCTAGCACTTACCGAAGGAGCGATCCCATGACGATCACCGTCACCGGCGCCACCGGCCACCTGGGCCGGCTCGTCCTCGCCGAGCTGCGACGAGCCGGCCGGGACGACGTCGTCGCGGCCGTCCGCGACACCAGCCAGGACCTCGGCGTCCCGAGCCGGCTGGCCGACTACGACCGCCCGGAAACCCTCGACTTCACGGGCACCGACGCGCTGCTGTTGATCTCGGCCACCGACATCGAGCGGCGGTTCCCGCAGCACCGGGCGGTGGTCGACGCGGCCGTCCGGGCGGGCGTCGGGCTGATCGCCTACACGAGCATCACCGAGGCCGACACCACGGCGATCCCGATCGCGCCCTCCCACAAGCTCACCGAGGAGTACATCCGGGCGTCCGGCCTGCCGTTCACGTTCCTGCGCAACAACTGGTACATCGAGAACTACACCGCCAACCTGGCGTCCACGATCGAGCACGGCGTGCTGCTCGGCGCCGCCCGCGAGGGCCGGATCGCGGCCGCGACCCGGGCCGACTTCGCCGCCGCGGCCGCGGCCGTCCTCGCCGGCGAGGGCCACGCCAACAAGATCTACGAGCTGGGCGGCGACCACGCCTTCACGCTCGCCGAAGTGGCGGCCGCGATCAGCGCCCGCGCCGGCCGCGAGGTCGTGTACCGCGACCTGCCCGAGGACGACTACGCCCAGGCCCTGATCGGCTTCGGCGTGCCGGAGGGCTTCGCCCGGGCGCTCGCCGCCTCCGACGCGGTCATCGCCGAGGGCGGCCTCGACGTGGTCACCGGCGAGCTGAGCCGCCTCATCGGCCGCCCGACCACGACGATCGAGGAGGCGATCCTCAAGGCGTAGGAACCAGGGAACCGGTGGGTGCTCCCATGCGTGTACGTACCGTGGGAGCGCCGACCATCACGGGGATCACCGACTTCGAAGCGTTCTACCGCGCCGAGGCCGACCGGCTCTATCGCGCCCTGGCGGTCACCCTCGGCGATCCGCACCTGGCCCGCGAGGCGGCCGACGAGGCGATGGCCCGCACGTACGCGCGCTGGAGCCAGGTGCGGGACCACGAGAATCCGGGCGGATGGGCGTTCCGGGTCGGACTGAACTGGGCCACCTCCTGGTGGCGCAAGGTCCGCCGGGAACGCCCCCTGCCGCCGCCGGACCTCGCCGACCCGGCCGCCCAGGAATCCGGGGATCGTCACGCGCTCACCGCATTGCACCGTCTCCCGCTGCCGCAGCGCACCGTCATCGTGTGCCGCGTCCTGCTGGACCTGTCCACTGTGGAAACCGCGGCGGTGCTCGGCATCGCCGAGGGCACCGTCAAGAGCCGGATGGCGCGCGGCCTCGCCGAGCTGCGCCGCGTGCTCGGTGAGGAGCGCTAGATGACCGACGAGCTGACCGACGAGCTGACCGAGGCCGTCCGGGGCGCGGCCCGTGCGGTACCGCCGAATGCCCCCGACCTCGAAGGCGTCCTGCGTCGCCACAAGCGCCGGCGCCGGCGCCACGCGCTCTCCGCGGCCGCCGCGGCGCTCGCGGTGCTGCTTGCCGGTGCGGCAGTTGTACTGCGAGAGCCCGCGCCCACCAACCCGACCCTCGACCCGTCCCCGTCCCCCGTGACGTCGACGGCAGCGGCGGCACCCGGCTTCCAGCGGCTGAACCTCGACTTCCGATCCGCCCAGATCGCGGGCGACAAGACCCGCTCGGTCGGCGTCCAGCAGCCGCCGGGCCTGCTGGAGCTGGCGCCGGACGGCCGCACGATCCTCTCGGTACCCCTGCCGGACGTGGTCGACGACGCCCGCAACCACATCCTGCTCCCCGACGGCCGCACGGTCCTGCTGGGCAGCAAGGACCTGAAGCCGGGCACGAAGAGGACCGACGGCGTGGACGTCACCGACCTGGAGATCCGCCTGGTCGTCCTGAGCCCGGCCGGCGCCGTGACCCTGTCGCGCAACGTGCGGATCCAGGGCCAGGACGTCGGGCTGGTCGGCGCCACGGCGACCGAGGCGTACCTGAGCCGCCCGGCCGGCATCGTGCGCCACGACCTGGCGACGGGCGCCGAGCAGCCGCTGAGCGGAGCCCCCGCCGACACCTTCATGATCGAATCCGGCCTGGCCCTGACGCTCGACGTGACGACCTGCCAACTGGGCGTCCACGCGCTGGCGACGGACATCCTGATGACGACCCTGCACCTGCCGACGAGTTCCTGCGGCACCTTCCACCAGGTGCGGATCTCCCCGGACGGCCGGCTGCTGGCGACGGCCACCTGGGACCCGTTCTCCGCCGCCGTGCCGTCGGTCGCCGTGTGCCGTCTCGCCGACAGCAGGGCCGCGGTGTATGAACTGGCGGGCCGCGCCGGCGACCCGCCGGGCGTCCTGGGCCTGGCCTGGTCCGGCTCGACCCTGCGGGTGGCGCAGGCGGTCCTCCCGCCGGACGCGAACCGCATGTACCCGCTGGCCGAGGTGCTGAAGACCCGCGACATCGAAACCGGCTTCTAGCGCACCGGGCCGCCCTCGCCGCCCTCGCCGCCCCCACCCTCGCCGCGCCCGCCGCCTCGCCGCGCCCGCCTCCCTCGTCCGCCTCCCTCGTCCGCCTCCCTCGTCCGCCGCGATCTTGGAGTTGTGGTCCCGTTTATGTCCGTCTTTGTCCGACAAATCCGGGACCTTAACTCCAAGATCGCGGCGGGCGAGGGAGGCGAGGGAGGCGAGGGAGGCGAGGGAGGCGAGGGAGGCGAGCGCGGCGAGGGAGGCGGGGGCGGCGGGGGCGGCGGGGGCGGCGGCGTCCCACCGGCCCGAGGCCGGGGTTCGGTCAGGCCGCGTAGGCGATGTCCATGTCCGGGGCCCGCAGGATGTTCGACTGGACGTACACCAGCTCGATCGTGCAGTTGGTGTAGAAGCCCGGCAGCGGGATCGGCGGGGGCGGGAACGACGGGGTGAAGGTCAACGGCAGGATGCCCAGCACGTTCGCCGAGAACTTCGAGGTGTAGAACTTCACGTCGCCCTCGACCGTCAGCGAGGAGCTCTTCGTGAGCAGCAGCTTCGGTGCGCCGGGGGTCTGCAGCAAGAACGGGGTCGACGTCGACTTCTTCATGCTGAAGGCCAGCACCTTGACCTTGCTGCCGTCCTTGCGCTCCAGCTCGGCCACGCCGTCGTAGGTCAGGCTGTCCATCGTCATGACGTCGGCCTTGAGGATCGACGGGGCCGCGGCCACGTGCGGCTGACCCGGGGCGACCTCGGCCTTCTTGTCGTTCGGCGGGGTCGACGACGGGGCGCAGCTCGGGGCCCTCGACGGCGTCCGGGTCGTGGTCCTGGTGGCCGACGGGCTCGCGGCCGGGGCGGTGGTGGTCGTGGCGGCCGGGGCCGCCGCCGTCGGTGCGGGGGTCTTGTCGTCGCCGGTGAAGAGGTCCTTGAACCAGTCCAGCAGCGTGGGGTCCTCGGTCTTCGTCGGCGACGGCGACGGCGACGCGGACGGGGACGGTGCCGCGGAGGGGCTCGCCCCCGGGCTCGGCGCGGTGGCCGAGCCCGACGGGCGAGCGGTGGGCTGTGCGGTGGGGTTGCCGCACGGGGCGGCGTAGGCCGCGCCCGGATGGTGGGTCGCGCCGGCGATCGAGGCCGCCAGCACGATCGCCAACAGGAGCGGGCCGATCGCCCGGCGCCGCGGCAGGTGGCCGGGGCCGGACGGGGGCACCTCGTCGTCGGCGCTGCCGGCGCCGTGCAGCGGGCTGTACTCGGCGGTCGGCAGCTCATCGGTCAGCACGCCCGACGACGGGCGATCGAACATGTCGTCCAGCAGCGCGTCCTCGTCATCCGGCTCGTCGTCCGCATCGGCGGAAGCGGAAGCGGAAGCGGGATCGGGAACGGGAGCGGGATCGGGATCGGGATCGGCGCCCGGCGACCAGGAGGCGGCCAGGCCGCCGCCCACCACGCCGAACACCATGCCGAGGAAGAAGCCCCCGAGGTTCAGGCCGATCAGCGAGTACAGCGCCGTCAGCGTGCCCAGGATGCCGTAGAACAGGCGCTGGCCGGGCGAGAGCCAGGTCAGCAGCCCGCACAGCAGCATCATCGCGGGCAGCACGTACGACAGGAACCCGGTCGGTCCGAAGTGGACCTCCAGGGCGAGCTCGAGGTTGGCGCTCAGGAACAGTTCCAGGCCCGAGAGCAGCAGGAACAGGCCACCCCAGAACGGCCGCTGGGCGCGCCATCGGCCGAAGCCCGCAAGGAAAGAGGTGGTCACGGACGTCCTCCAGAAGAACTCACGGAGCAAAGCGCGGGCCCGCGGGCGGCACCCGCGGGCCCTTTCGGCGGAACTAGAAGCACTCCTCCGGGTTGGCACCCGTCGAGACGCTCAGGTCGAGGCCGGTGAGCTTGAACGTGCCGGCGGTGGTCGACCACGCGACCTGCTTGAGGTTGGTGATCACGACGCTGTCGGCCTGCTGGGCGAAGCTGCCCTGCAGGCCTCGGGCGTTGGGGCCGCCCTTGGTCAGGTCGGAGGCGTCGATGCCGATCTGGATGTTGCTGAAGGTCGCGTCACCCTTGAGCGACGACAGGTCGATGAGCAGGTCGGTCGCCTCGGCGGGGTTGCCGCCCTGTCCGGCGTGGATGACCATGCTGACGGGCAGGCCGGGGACCTTCACCGACTGGCACAGGTTGTAGAGCTTGGCCTGCTTGATGCCGGAGACCGCGACGAAGTGGTTCTTCGGGTCGGCCGGGTTCTGTTGGTTGCCACCCTTTTCCGTGGCGAGGCCGCCGTACTGGACGAACCCGGTGCCTTCCAGCCGGTCGGCGGAGACCTTGAACTGCTGGCCGGAGACGGCGAACGACGCGGCGATCGCGCCGGTCGCCTGGCCGAAGACGATGGCGCCGGCGATGAAGGTGGCCGGCACGACGACGGTCGCGAAGCGCTTCCATCTCGTGCGGCCCTTCACCGCGCTGCCCTGAGCTACGGACACGTAGGGCTCCTCTTGGTCGCGGGGTGCTGGTGTGCGGCGCTCCTGCGGTGCGGGCGCACGCGTCTTGCCCCTGCTGCGACCTCCTGTTTCGCTGCCGGGCGGTGTCGTGCAGGAGGTCGGGGCGGGGCGTGCGGACGATGTTGCCCCGTCCCCCGGGCGGGTTCAAGGCCGGTCGTTACTGGCCGGTAACCCCAGATCGGCGAAAATTTCACGGACCGTAACCAGTGACCGGGCCCACGGTCCGACCCGCCGGTCCATCAAAGCCCCTGAATCCGGACAAGGCGTCCGTGTGACGGTCACCACACGTGAGCGATCTTGGCGAAGGTCACGGTTCCGTAACGACAAACCCCTGAGGTTCTTTTTCGCCATCGACGATGTTCGTTTTCCGAACAAAGGGTGCATACGGTACCTCCCGCAAAACTCGGCATTGCGCGGCGATGGTTAGTTAGCTCCAATAACTAACGAGATGGCCGCCATCCATCTCGCCCGGTTAGGAACAAGCGCGGCGGCAGGGTCGGCGCCCCACCGCCCCAGCGCTCAGGAAAAGCGCGATCGGCGCGCGTCTTTGCCTGGCTGAACCCCCACAGCTCAGGAAGGACACCCGCAATGGCACCATCCCCGCGCCGATGGCGACGGCTGCTCACGGCAGCCTCGCTCGCCGCCGGCAGCACCGTCGTGGCCGCGTTCGCGAACGCGCCGGCCGCCACGGCGATCCCCCTCCCGGCCAGCGACTATCAGCACGTGCAGCTGGCCCTCGGCAGCGCCGAGCTCGGCGAGCCGATGTCCCTGGCCGTCATGCCCGACCGGTCGGTGCTGCACACCGCCCGCGACGGCACAGTCCGGGTCACCGACGCCGCCGGGAACACGAAGGTGGCCGGCAAGCTCTCCGTCTACACACACGACGAGGAGGGCCTGCAGGGCGTCGCGGTCGACCCGGGCTTCGCCACCAACCGCTGGGTCTGGCTGTACTACTCGCCGCCGCTGTCCACGCCCGCGGGCGACTCACCGGCCACCGGTACCGACGCGAACTGGAACACCTGGAAGGGACATCTCAACCTGTCCCGCTTCACGCTCAAGGCCGACAACACGCTCGACCTGGCCAGCGAGAAGGTCGTGCTCACCGTCGACAACGACCGTGGGCAGTGCTGCCACGTCGGCGGCGACATCGACTTCGACGCGCAGGGCAACCTGTACCTGACGACGGGCGACGACACCAACCCGTTCGAGTCGGCGGGCTACTCGCCGCTGGACGAGCGGACCAACCGGAACCCGCAGTACGACGCCCAGCGCTCGTCGGCGAACACCAACGACCTGCGGGGCAAGCTGCTGCGGATCAAGCCGAACACCGACGGCACGTACTCCATCCCGTCCGGCAACCTCTTCCCGCCCGGCACCGCGAAGACCCGTCCCGAGATCTACGCGATGGGCTTCCGCAACCCGTTCCGCATGAGCGTCGACAAGCCCACGGGCGTGGTCTACCTCGGCGACTACGGACCCGACGCCGGCACCACCAGCAGCACCCGGGGCCCGTCCGGGCAGGTCGAGTTCAACCGGATCACCGCGCCGGGCAACTACGGCTGGCCGTACTGCACCGGCACGAACACGACCAACGAGACCTACAACAAGTGGGACTTCAACGCCAACACGGGCGGTGCGAAGTACAACTGCACCGGCGGGCCGACGAACAGCTCGTTCCGCAACACGGGCCTGACCACCCTGCCCGCCGCCAAACCGGCGTGGATCCGCTACGCCGGCGACGCGGGCAGCCCGCCCGAGTTCGGCACGGGCTCCGAGTCGCCGATGGGTGGTCCGGTGTACCGCTACAACGCGAGCCTCAACTCGGCGGTGAAGTTCCCGCAGTCCCTGGACGGCAACTTCTTCGCCGGCGAGTACGGCCGCCGCTGGATCAAGCCGGTGAAGATCAACGCCGACGGCTCGCCCGGCGAGATCTCCACCTTCCCGTGGGCCGGCACGCAGGTCATGGACATGGCCTTCGGTCCGGACGGCGCGCTCTACGTGCTCGACTACGGCACCGGCAGCAACAACCAGGCGCTCTACCGGGTCGAGTACATCGGTGGCGGCAACCGGGCGCCGACGGCCAAGATCACGCCGTCGGTGACGTCGGGGCCGAACCCGCTCACCGTCTCGTTCTCGTCGGCGGGCAGCGCGGACCCCGAGGGCGGGGCCCTGACCTACGCCTGGGACTTCGACGGCAACGGTACGACCGACTCGACGGCCGCCAACCCGTCGTTCACGTACACCACGAACGGCACCAAGACCCCGACGCTGACCGTGCGGGACCCGCAGGGGCTCACCGGCTCGGCCAGCACGGTGATCACCGTGGGGAACACGGCGCCGACGGTCCGGCTGACCCTCCCGGCGAGCGGCCAGCTGTTCAACTTCGGTGACGCGATCCCGTTCCAGGTGACGGTCACCGACCCGGAGGACGGCACGATCAACTGCTCCCGCGTGAGCGTGACGTACTTCCTCGGCCACGACAGCCACTCGCACCAGATCACCGGCAAGACCGGCTGCTCCGGCACGATCACCATCCCGGTCGACGGCGAACACGACGCCGCCGCCAACATCTACGGCCTGTTCGACGCGGCGTACACCGACAACGGCGGCCTGACCACGCACAGCATCACCACCCTGCAGCCCAAGCACCGGCAGGGTGAGCACTTCGCCGCGCAGTCGGGCATCCAGATCGCCAGCCACACGTCCGCCGAAGGCGGAGCCACCGCCGGGTTCATCGAGAACGGCGACTGGATCTCCTACTCGCCGTACCTGCTGAACAACGCCACCCAGTTCACCGCGCGGGTCTCGTCCGCCGGGGCCGGCGGCACGATCGAGGTGCGCGCCGGCTCGCCGACGGGCACGCTGCTCGGCACCGCGACCGTGCCCACCACGGGCAGCTGGGAGACGTTCACCAACGTGTCGGCGAACATCTCCGGCGCGCCGTCGACCGCCACCACGCTGTACCTCGTGTTCAAGGGCGGCGCCGGCAACCTGTTCGACGTCGACGCGTTCACGTTCACGACCGGGACCTCGAGTACACCAGTGGTGAACTTGAAGTCGCTGACGAACAACCTGTATGTGTCGGCACCGAACGCGACGACGGCGCTCATCGCCAACTCGTCGACGGTCGGCGTGGCGCAGCAGTTCGACCTCGTCGACCTCGGCGGGGGCAAGGTGGCGCTGCGGTCGAAGGCGAACAACATGTACGTGTGCGCCGAGAACGCGGGCGCGAACCCGCTTTTGGCCAACCGGGCCGCGGTGGGGGCGTGGGAGACGTTCGTCCTCATCCGCAACTCGGACGGCAGCGAAAGCCTGCAGGCGCAGGTCAACGGGATGTACGTGACCGCGGAGAACAACGGCGCCGGCTCGCTGATCGCGAACCGGACGGCGATCGGACCGTGGGAGAAGTTCGATCTTGTCGGAGCGTGAGCATATCGATCGGTAACGCTTGACACTCTCCGTTGGATCGTGAGTGTATGTGTTGGTCCGTGGGGACGGTCGCCGCGCCGTCCCCACGGACCGACCCCGGCCGCCACCGGGGTTGACGCGCATACCTCAAGGAGCCCCTCGATGAAGCTCTTCCTCGGCAGACGGGTCGCCCTCGCGCTGGTCCCGCTGCTCGCGACCGCCGGACTGCTCGCGGTGTCGGGCGGACCGGCGAGCGCCTGGACCCCCAAGACCCCGCCGATGACCACACCCTGGACGAACTCGGTCTCCACCACGAACCCGCTGCCCGAGTACCCGCGGCCGCAGTTGACCCGGCCGGACTGGCAGAACCTCAACGGCATCTGGGACTTCGCGGTCACCGGCAGCGGGCAGAGCACCCCGCCGGCGACGTTCGGCGAGCAGATCCGGGTGCCCTTCCCGGTCGAGTCGGCGCTCTCCGGCATCCAGCGCCGGGTCACCGAGGGCGACAAGCTGTGGTACCGCCGGACGTTCACGATCCCCGCCGGCTGGAGCGGCCGCCAGGTGCAGCTGAACTTCGGCGCCGTCGACTGGCAGACGACCGTCTGGGTCAACGGCACGCAGGCCGGTGCCGTCCACAGTGGAGGCTACGACGCCTTCTCCTACGACATCACCGCCCTGCTCAACGGGGGCACCAACACGATCGTGGTCGGCGTCTGGGACCCGACCGACGCGGGCAGCCAGGCGGTCGGCAAGCAGCGCCGCAACGACGTGCTGCCGCACCCCGGCGGCGGGATCTTCTACACCGGCTCGTCGGGCATCTGGCAGACCGTGTGGCTGGAGCCGACGCCGTCCGCCCGCATCACCCGGGTCGACCTGGTCCCGAACCTGTCGAACAACACGCTCTCGGTCACCGTGTTCGGCGCCGGCCTGAGCGGCCACACCGCGTTCGCTTCCGTGCTTTCCGGGACGACGGTGGTCGGCACCGCGAGCGGCTCCACCGGCGCCGCCTTCTCCGTCTCGGTGCCGAACGCACACTTGTGGTCCCCCAGCGATCCGTTCCTGTACACCGTCCGCGTCGAGCTTCGCAGCGGCTCCACGGTGGTCGATTCGGTCGGCAGCTACGCGGGCATGCGCTCGATCTCGACCGGGGTCGTCAACGGGCAGCGGCGCATCCTGCTCAACGGCCAGTTCGTGTTCCAGTCGGGCACGCTCGACCAGGGGTACTGGCCGGACGGGATCTCCACGGCGCCGACTGACGCGGCGCTGCGCTACGACCTGCAGGCGCACAAGGACCTGGGCTTCAACATGGTGCGCAAGCACATCAAGGTGGAGCCGCAGCGCTGGTTCTACGCCGCCGACCAGCTGGGCCTGCTGGTGTGGCAGGACATGCCGGCGATGCCGACGGGCAAGAACCCGGACTCGGCGGCCCGCACGCAGTGGGAGGCCGAGTACGACCGGATCATCGACCAGCACCGCAGCTCGCCGTCGCTCGTCATGTGGGTCAACCAGAACGAGGGCTGGGGGCAGTACGACCAGGCCCGCATCGCCAACGAGGTCAAGGCCTACGACCCGTCCCGCCTGGTGAACAACATGAGCGGCGTCAACTGCTGCGGCTCGGTCGACGGCGGCAACGGCGACGTGGTCGACTTCCACGTCTACGTCGGCCCGGGCGCCACCCGCCCATCCTCGACCCGCGCCGCGGTGCTGGGCGAGTTCGGCGGCCTGGGCCTGCGCGTGGCCGGCCACGAGTGGTCCCCCGGCAACGGCTTCAGCTACGAGGACCAGGGCAACGCCACCCGCTTGAACGACCGCCTGAACGGCCTCTACGAGCAGCTGCGCACCGGCGGCCTCCCGTCGGGCCTGTCCGCCTCGGTCTACACCGAGATCACCGACGTGGAGAACGAGGTGAACGGCCTGCTGACCTACGACCGGCAGGTCGTGAAGGTGGACGCCGCCCGCCTGCGCGCGAGCAACCAGGCCCTGATCGCGGCCTCGTCGAACCCCGGCTCCTTCGTCTCCCTACCGTCCAATGTGTACCGCTCGTTCCGCGCCACGACGGCCTGCTGCACGACCCGCTACGTTCGGCACCAGAACAGCCTGGGCTACACCGAGGTGGTGACGTCGGGCAGCACCACGCTGCTGAAGCAGGACGCGACCTGGCGCATCGTCCCCGGCCTGGCCGACTCGTCCTGCTACTCGTTCGAGTCCCGCAACTACCCCGGCCGCTACCTCCGCCACCAGGCGTTCCGCGTCCGGATCGACACGAACGACAACTCGGCCCTGTTCCGCGCGGACGCCACGTGGTGCGCCCAGTCGGCCACGGGCGGCGTGCGCTTGACGGCCTGGGGCTTCCCCGGCCAGTACCTCCGCCACTACAACGCCGAGCTGTGGCTGGCGACCCCGGGCGGCCCGAGCACCTACGACAACCCGTCGTCCTTCCTGGCCGACACGGTCTGGTCCGTGGACGCGGCCTGGGCCCCGTAACACCGTCCACGTCGTCCCGCTCGGCCGAGGCGCGAGCGCTCCGCGGCCGGGCGGGACGACGAGCATCAGGCGGTGAGCAGTGCCGCCAGCGCCTGCGTGGTTGCCGGGTGGGCGGTCAGCAGGGACCGGGTCGCGGTCGAGCCGGGAGGTTGCGCCTCCCCCACCGGCTGCCAGGCCGGGGCGAGGCCGAGGAGAGCCGCCAGCGCGTCCGTCGTGGCCGGGTGCGACGACAGGAAGGCGGGGACCGGGCCGGACGCCGGGGTGGCCGGACTCGTCGGCGCGGCGCGCTTGGCCGACGCCCACGGGGGGACGAAGGCGTCGACCGCGGCAAGGGTGCCCGGGAACGTGCGGCCGGCCTCGCGGATGAGGACCGGGACCAGCTCGCCCGCCTGGTCGCGGAGCGTGGTGATCAGGGTCGGGAGCCACGGAAGGAGCACCGGGTCCGGGAGCTTGGCGAAGGCGTTCGAGATCAGCTCGACCACGAACGGGGCCAGCTTCGGGGCCGGCTCCAGGGCCTGGACGAAGCCGCTCAGATACTGCGGGAAGGACGGCACCACCAGCGGGTTGGCCAGCAGGGCGGCGCAGCGGGCGCGCAGCTCCGGCAGCGGGAGCAGGCCCAGCTGGTGGTGGGCCGACCAGAGCAGGGCGACCTTCGCCGGGGACTCCGGGTGGGACTGGCGGACGGCGATCTCCAGCTGGGCCCGGTCGCAGCCCAGGGACAGCGCCAGGCCCTCCATCGTGAACAGGAAGCCCAGCATGGCGGCGACCTGGCGGACGCCGGTCTCGTCGTCGACGAAAACCGTCGGCAGGAGCGTGCAGTAGTGGGCGTAGCCGGCCGTCACGAAGGACTCGCACCACGCCGGCAGGGTGGGCTCGGTCGCCCGGTAGTGGGCCAGGAGCCGGCGGATGCGGCGCAGGACCTCGGGGGCGTCGTCGACCGTGCGCTCGGCGGCGAGCAGCTCGACCGCGCGGGCGCCCAACTCGTCGGTGAAGCGGCGGCTGCCGAGGAACAGGATCGAGTCCTCGACGGCCCGCAGGGCCACGGCCGCGGTCGCGTCCTGGGCCCAGACCGAGCGGCGCAGCCGCTGCTCGACGACCTGCTCGACGGTCACGCCCTCGTAGCCGAGCTCGATGACCACCCGCTGGTGCTTGCCGATCGCCAGGTCCCAGCTCTCCTGGATCGAGCGCTCGCCGAGGCGGCGGGTGCCCATGATCGGGCGGACTGCGCCGTCGGGCAGCAGGTAGCGCAGCATCCACAGCAGTTGGGAGCACGGCACCAGCTCGGGCCGGGCGTTGAGGTCGAGCAGCGCCCGCTGCACCGTGTTGCGCTGCAGGTCGAGGCCGATCGGGGCGAGCCGGTCGTAGACGTCGCGGGCCAGCGGCGGCAGCGCGTCGTAGCCGACCTGGCCGATGCGGTCGCCGCCGAGGAGGATCTCGCAGAGCCGCCGCACGTCGCGGCGGCCCGGGACGGTCTCCTTCTCGATGCAGGTGACGGCCGCGTCCTGGAAGTCGTACGGCGTCGGGCGGGCCCGGTTGCGCATGCCCGCCAGCAGGATCGACGTCTCGAAGACGGCGATGGCGTCGGCGGTGCTCGCCAGATACCCGTTGCGGCGGGCCAGCCGGACGATGTCGACGCACCAGCCGAGCAGCTCCTCCTCGTCCAGCCCGTCGAGCGCGGGCGGGCTGGCCAGGAAGCCCGAGAGCCGGTCGGCGACCGGCTCGGCCGCGCCGCCCGCCGCGGCCGGCAGCGCCTTGGCCGCCCGCTTGCGGGTGCCCTGCTGGCCGGTGAGCTGGAACGGCGTGAGCCGCGACCGGGTGACCGCCTTCGCCCACGTGGCGGCGGCGATGGACACCGAGCCGGACGCGAGGCCGAACTGCGCCTCGATCGCGGAATGGCTCGACGGGATCAGCCCGTAGAGCCACTTCGTCGCCGTGCGCGCCGAGATGTCGAAGTCGGTCACGCCGTCGGCGGTGCCGAACTCCGCGACCCGGCTGGCCGCGTGGAACGCGCCGCAGACGTAGAGGCAGTCGGCCTTGTCGACGCCGGACGCGGCCAGGTGCTGGCGCATGCGGGTCCACATGTACCGCTCGCGGTCCTCGTCGACCCGGACCCGCCGCGCGTCGGGCGGCGACAGCCGGCGGAACAGGCTGCCGATCAGGACCATGACCTGCCGGTAGGTGGCGTGGTCGGCGCCGGCGAGCGGCTGCTCGACATACTGGTCCCACCACTCCGACCAGTGGCGGACCTTGCCGTGGTGCAGCAGGTGCTCCTCCAGCTCGGCGAAGCGCGGCCGCAGGTCGCCGATCTCGATGCCCACGGCGTCGCCGTGCAGGTCGGCCTCGGCGTCCTCGGAGCCGGCCGCGGCCGGCTTCTCCTGCGGCTCCCACTGGAAGACGTGGTCGGTCGAGCGGTCGACCAGCACCAGCTCGACGCCGGGGGTGTCGAGCGCGTAGGCGATCGCCTGATACTCCGCGGAGGCCTCGGTGATCGGCGCGACGATGCTCAGCGGCCCCCAGTCCTTCGGGAACCCGTCGAGCTCCGACGCGAACGCCTGCAGGGCCACCGGCAGCTTGCAGTTGCGCAGCTCGGTGAGCAGCGGCTGCAGGTCCTCGCACAGCTCCAGGTAGATGACCTTGGGCTGCTTCTCGCGCAGCCGGCGGACCATGGCCAGGCCGGACGCCGGCGAGTGGTGGCAGACCGGGAAGATCTCCAGCTCCTCGCGCAGCGCCCGGTCGACGTCGTCGACGATGCCGGCCAGGATCTCGGGCACGGCGCTGGGCCCAGCGGCGAAGGCGGTGGCCGCCTCCACCAGCTGGGTGCGCAGGGCGTTGAAGGGCTCGGTCATGACAGGGTGGCGATCGCCTGGCGGCCGCCCTCCAGGAACTGGGGCCAGTCTCCGCCGTCCTCCTTGCTGCGCGGCTCGACGACGCCGTGCCAATACTTGTTCAGGATCGCCAGGTCCTCCGGGCTGCGCCGGGCGAGCGAGCCGACCAGCGAGCCGGCGAGCGTCTCGGCCCGCAGCGTGCGGTCGCCGAAGAACGTGCTGTGCAGGATCGCGTCCTCCAGCACGCCGATCTGCTCGGCCGTGGACAGCGCCGACTCCAGCTTCTCGTCGTCGCTGGTCGCCGACGCGGCCGCGGCCCGCAGGTCGGCGAAGCTCTGCAGCAGGATGTCGAGCAGGTTGGGCGGCACGTCCAGCTCGATCTGGTGGCGGCGCAGCAGCTCGCTGGTGCGGAAGCGGACGATCTCCGCCTCGCTCTTCTTGTTGGTGACGACCGGGATGCGCACGAAGTTGAACCGCCGCTTGAGCGCCGAGGAGAGGTCGTTGACCCCGCGGTCACGGCTGTTGGCGGTGGCGATGATCGAGAAGCCGGGCTGGGCGAACACGATGTTGTCCTCGTCGAGCTCCGGGATCGAGATGTACTTCTCGGAGAGGATCGAGATCAGCGCGTCCTGCACGTCGCTGGTCGAGCGGGTCAGCTCCTCGAAGCGGCCGATGACGCCCCGCTCCATCGCCGTCATGATCGGCGACGGGATCATCGAGGCCCGGGACTGGCCCTTGGCGATGACCATCGAGACGTTCCACGAATACTTGATGTGGTCCTCGGTCGTGCCCGCGGTGCCCTGCACGACGAGCGTCGAGTTGCGCGAGATCGCCGCGGCGAGCAGCTCGGCCAGCCAGCTCTTGCCGGTGCCGGGGTCGCCGATGAGCAGCAGGCCGCGGTCGGAGGCGAGGGTGACGATGCTGCGCTCGACGAAGCTGCGGTCGCCGAACCACTTCTGCGAGATCTCGCGGTCGAGCCCGTCGGCCCGCTCGGAGCCGAGGACGAACAGGCGCACCATCTTCGGGCTCAGCCGCCACGAGAACGGCTTGGGCCCGTCGTCGATCGACTCCAGCCAGTCGAGCTCCTCGGCGTACTTGACCTCGGCGGGGGCGCGGAGCATGTCGGTCATGAGGGGTTTCTCCTAAGCGAGGAAGCTCTTGAGTTCGGAAACAAGCTTTTTGATGTGCCCGGACAGCACCGGGGCACCCATGTCCTTGAACCGCTGGCGGAACCAGGGGTTGACGCTCTGCTGGCCGCCGCTGCTGACCGAGCCGACCGGGATGAACTTGACCCCGGAGCGGTGCATCGCCTGCATCGAGTCGAACAGCGGCTGCTGCTGCCACTCGTAGAAGTCGGAGATCCAGACCACGACGGTGTTGCGCGGGTCGGCGACCTTCGGCTGGGCCAGCGCCATGGCGACCGTGCCGTCGGTGCCGCCGCCGAGCCGGGTGCGCAGCAGCACCTCGAACGGGTCGTGCACCCACGGCGTCAGGTCGAGCGCCCGCGTGTCGTAGGCGATCAGGTGCACGTCGACCTTGGGCAGGCCGGCGAAGATCGAGGCGAGGATCGTGCAGTTGACCATCGCGTTGACCATCGAGCCGGACTGGTCGACCACGACGATCAGCCGGGCCGGCGTGGTGCGCTTGGCGGTCTGCTTGTAGAAGAGGCGGTCGACGTAGAGCCGCTCGTCCTCGGGGCTCCAGTTGGTGAGGTTCTTCCAGATGGTGCGCTCGAGGTCGAGGTTGCGGAACACGCGCTTCGGCGGCACCGACCGGTCGATCTCGCCGACGCTCGTCTGCTGGACCTGCGTGCGGAGCACCTCGGCCACCTCGTCGACGAACCGCCGGATGAGCGCCTTGGCGTTGGCGAGCGCGACGCCGGAGAGGTTGTCCTTGTCCCGCAGGAGCTGCTCGATGAGCGACATGCTCGGGGTGAGCTGCCGGGCCAGCGCCGGGTCGGCGAGGACCTCGCGCAGATGCATGCGGCGGACCAGGTCGCCCTCCAGGCCGGCCAGGACCGAGCCGAGGCCGCCCGCGTTGGGCCGGCCGCGCAGCTCGCCCGGGTCCATGCCGAGGGCCCGCTCGAACCAGCCGGCGTCGGACTGCCAGGTCGCCAGCTGGGTGGCGCTCACGTTGCCGGTGCCGGTCGCGAAGACGTTGACGAGCAGCTTCGACACGAGCGCGGCCCGGCGGACCTCGGCGCTCGCCCCATCCGTGTCCCCGCCCGTGTCCCCGCCCGTGTCCCCGCCCGTGTCCCCGCCCGTGTCCCCGGCCCCGGCCCCGGCCCCGGGTTCGGCATCGGCCTCGGGCTTCATCAGGCCGTCGAACTCGCCGGCCAGCTCCGGGTGGCGCTGCACCAGGTTGTCGACCGACACGGTCGGGTCGAGCAGGGCGGGCGGCAGGCCGATGTCGTTGACGATCGCGACGCTGGCGGACTCCAGCGACAGCTGCTCGTCGGCCTCGAACAGGCGGCCCAGCATCCGCCAGTAGAGCACCTGGCGGCGGTTCTCGTCTGCCGTGTTCACTTCCGTAGCAGCCTTCCCGCGCGCTCGCGCAGCACCTGGACCGCCTCGCCGGCGGCCTTCGCGGCCTTGCTGTCGGTCGGGCCGAGCGCCCAGTCGGTCGTGTGCACGGCGACGGTCTTCTTCTTCACCGTCGTCTCGACCGCGATGGGCTGGACCGTCCACCGCCCGGCGTCCCAGCGCAGCAGGCCGATGACCGCGGACGCGGCGCCGACCAGCTCGGGGGTGAGCGGCCCGCAGGCGGGCAGCCGCGCGGTGTCGACCGGGATCGGGCTCTGGCCCTCGACGAACACCGGCTCGGCGATGCGGGCCGGGTGCCGGTCGAGCGGCGCCGTCGCCGGGGCCAGCGCGCCGGTGAGCAGCACCCGCGCGGTGGCGAACGGCTCGGCGGGCGCGCCCGGCTTGGCCCGGTCGTCGTGCCAGACCAGGTCACCGCTCGCGAGCAGCGGCATGTCGGTGAGGTCGACACTGCGGCGCTCCGCGAGCGCGGTCATGAGCATCGGCTGACCCTGCAGCAGGCCCCAGATCGCCGGGCCGACGATCGTGTCGACCTTCGCCGCGGCGACGCTCGCCCGCACCAGCCGCGGCTCGGCGCCGCCGGCCTCCAGCACGCCGTGGACCTGCACCTGCACGGCCGTGCCGTGCTCGTGGACGTCGGCGCCGAGCACCAGCAGCCGGCCGGTCACCGGCTCGGCGCCGGCGGCCCGCTGGGCCCGCCCGCCGTCCTGGGCCAGCAGCAGCGCGCGGCTCCACAGGTCGGCCCAGCGGCGCACGGGCACCCGCTCCAGCGTGGCGATCGGGCTGGACGCGCGCAGCTCGGCGGCGAGCCCGTCGAGCAGGACGGCCAGGCGGCGCAGCTCCGGGTCGGCGAGCGTCGCCTCGATCACCTGGCCAGCGGCGCTGACGAGGTCGTGGTCGACGCCGCGCCAGCCGGTGATCGCCAGCTCGCGCAGCCAGGAGCGACTGCCGGCGAGCAGGTTGACCGCGGCGGCGGCCGGCCCGGGCTCGCCCGACCAGGGGGCGCGGGTGCGGCTCAGCGCGGCGTCGGCCCGGGCGAGCAGCGCGTCGTGGACGGCGCCGAGGATCGCGATGCGGGCGGCGGCCAGGGCGAACAGGTGCTCGTCGGCGATCGAGCCGGCCGCGATCTTCTCCACGGCCTCGGCGACGCGCTCGGCCAGCGGGCTGCCGCCGAAGGCGCCCGCCAGGGCGGTCAGGGCGGCGGCGCGGTCCTCGTCGACGCGGGCGAACCCCGCGACGAGTCCCTCGTCCACCGCGGCGAGCAGGTCGAGCGCCTCGGGAAGGCCCTCGTCGTCGGTGTTGTCGAGCAGGGCGAGCATCAGCGGGCTCCTGTCGCCGGAAACCAGTGCAGCTCCGGGATGGGGTCGGTGGTGACGGGCAGCTCCAGATAGGCCAGGTGGCGCAGGAAGCTGCTGAAGACGGTGGCGGCCGGGGTCGGCTCGTGGTGGGAGTGCAGGCCCTGCAGGAGGCTCTTGCCCTCCTCGACGTCGATGCGCAGGTAGCGGGCGACCCGGTCGGCGCCATACTGCAGCACGGCCTCGTCGAGCAGCGCCTGCAGGTGCTTGCACGGATGGGAGCCGCGTAACCCGCCGCAGGGACGGTTGTTGTTGGTGCTGCAGCTCAGCCCGTGCGAGCCGGCACCGATCGAGGAGACATAGACCCGCTCGATGTCCGAGCCGCTCGACACGACGCCCTGCAGGCGGCCGTCGGCGAGCTCGACGAACGGGACCTTGGCCAGCTTCCGGGGTTGCACCGGGGCGATCACCGGCGCCGCCGACCGCTGCGCGAAATCCAAGTCCAGATCCACGCGGGTAGTTCTACAGCACCGGTACGACAAAACTAGATCAGCCCAGGTTGACGGCCTCGCGGAGGCAGTCGGGGACGTCGAGCGAGTGATACGGCCATTCACTTGGCTCGATATTGTGGACGAAGCCGGCGTACACCACGGCCCCCAGCAGCGGGGCGACCGGCCGGAGCAGCTCCACCGCCCGCTCCGGGTCGCTGCCGGGCGCCACCCGCCGCCACAACCCGGCCCAGTGCGCGATCAGAGCCGAGGCATCGGCGTCGGGCAGCCCCTCGACCAGCCGCAGGATGTCGAAGCCGGGGTGGCCGAGGAACGCGTCGCCCCAGTCCAGCACCGCCGGCGGTACACCCGGAGCCGCCCGCACGTTGCCCGGATGGAAGTCGCCGTGCACGAGCGTGTCCGGCATGCCGCACGCCGCCACCTCCGCCAGCCGCGAAGACAGCCCGCTGAGCAGGTCGGCGAGGCCGAAGATCTCCGAGAGCCACGGCTCCGCCGCGACCTGGATCTGGCGGTACAGCCGGATCCCCCGCCGATCGAGGACGCCCCGGCCCACCAGCAGCGGCAGCTCGTCGAGGGCCCGCCGCTGCACCCCGTGCAGCAGGTCGACCATCGGCCGGCGCTCGGCCGCGGGTGCCCCGAACCGGTCCTCGCCGGGCAGGTCGGCGAGCAGCTGGCGCCCCGTGCCGTCGGCCGCGAGCAGCCGGGGCGCGGCGCCCGGCGCGACGGCCCCGAGCCAGGCCAGCACCTCGCTCTCCGCCTTGAGGAAGGGTGGGAGGTGTTTCAGCCAGTACCGCCGGGAAACCCCCTCCAGCTGCCACAACGCCGAGAGGTTCCAGGTCTTGCGCTGGACGGTCCGCACCGGCGCGCCGAGGCCGAGGTCGCGCATCTCGGCCACGGCCCACCGCAGGCTCGCCGCCGGCCCGCCGACCTCCGCGTACGGCGCCCGCCGCGGGTCAGGATGCGGGTGCACGGCGGCGGGAGCCAGCTCCGGGACGGGGCCGTGCGTCTCGGCCAGGTAGGTGACCGCGCCGCCGGGCTGCCGCGGCCGATCGGCGTGCAGCAGCCGCAGCACGGCCACGTCGACGCCGAACCGCTCGCGGGCGCCGTCGACCACGTCCGCCACCTCGGCCCACCACGGCACCTCGACGTCGAAGGCCGGCAATGAGCCGAGCACGGTCCCCGAGCCGTCGACCAGGACCAGCGTCACCGTCCGCACATCCGACCACGATAGTGCGTCAGCCGATCGTCTCCACCAGGTTGCCGTCCCCGTCTCGCAGGTCCGAACGGGTGATCTCCACGACGAGAGACTCGGCGGCCGGCACCGCCCGCACGCCGGCCTCCGGCACCAGCACCGAGACCAGGCCGTCCAGCGCCTCGACGGTGAGGACGACCGCCAGGGTGTCCGATTCCTCCGCGGTGCCGACGGAGAAACTGCCGGACGAGAACACGGCGGTGGCGTCGGGGCCGTTGACGACCAACTGCCGCCCGAACGGCAGGCGGCCGAGCAGCGTCTGGGCCACCCGCTCGGCGATGTGCGCGCCGACGACCAGCCGGATCAGGTCTCCGTCGCGACGCCAGGAGAACTCGGCGACGGCCAGGCTGGCGGTGGCCGAGCCCTCGCGCCGGCGGCCCTCCTCGACCGCCTCGGCGATGACCGGATCGTCGGTGGCCGAGCCCCGGTCGAGGTCTGTGACCAGCAGCGGCAGCCGCTCGGCGAGCAGGTCGAGCAGGTCGCGGACGCTCCAGGCCTGGGTCGCCGCATACTCGTCGGGGGTGAGGCCGACGATCTGCAGGAACTGCACAATGCCGTGCGGGGTCTCGATCGTGCCGAGCTCCGGGTCCTCGGTGAACGCGATCGCCCGGATGAGGGTCTCCTGGTCGAGCGCGATCGGCCCGTTGAGGTCCATGTGGTGGTTGACCTCGAACCAGTTGCCGGTCTCGAAGACGTACCGCGCGAGATTCTGCAGGAAGTTGGCGGCCCAGATCGGCGGGTCGTCGTCGGCCGCGTCGCGGCGCAGCCGGAACGTGAACTCGAAGCCCCACCCGGACTCCTCGGCGTTCGCCGACTCCTTCCCGTACAGCTCGGACATGCCGTAGCTGACGATGTGCCAGTGCGGGACCGGGTCGAGCCGCGGGTAGTAGCTGATGCCGTCGAGCGGGTCGGGCCCGCCGAGCCGCCACTTGATCAGGGTGGCGAAGTGCTTCGGCTCGACGCCGGGATAGAGCCGCTCGAGCGCGGCGTCGATGGCGTCCCAGCCGGGTGCGTCGGAGGTCACCCGGTGATTTAACCGCTCCCGGGGACCGGCCGCCACGTCGCGTACTTCGCGGCCCGGTCGTCGCCCGACGACCGCCCGCCGACCCGGCGGCGGACCCAGGGCAGCACGTGCTCGCGGTAGTAACGCGCCTCGGTGAGCAGCCGCCGCGCCGGCAACGGCCCGGGGTCGATGCGGTGGGCCGTGCGCGGGTGCCCCAAGGCGGTGAGCACCAGGCCGGCGACCCGCTGATGGCCGGCGGCGTTGAGGTGGAGGCGGTCGGCCGACCAGTACGGCGCGCGGCGGACCTCCTCGTCGCCGAAGCAGTTGACGAACAGCAGCCCGTGCTCGGTGGTCAGCTCGGCGACGGCCCGCGTGAGCGCGGCACCCCGCCGGTGGATCACCCGCCCGAACGGCAGCCGCGCCGATGGGTCGGCCCCGCTGAGCACCATCAGCCGCACCCCGGCGCCGGCGCAGCGCTCGATCGCCCGCTCGGTGAGCGCGACCAGCCTGGCCAGGTCGGTGCCGGGCCGCATCATGTCGTTGCCGCCGCCGTTGAGCGAGATCAGCGTGGGCGCCGGGGACATCGCCAGCGCCGCGTCGAGCTGCTCGGTCACGATGGGCTCCAGCAGGCGGCCACGGATCGCGAGGTTGGCGTATTGCACGGTCTCGCCGGTCGCCTCGGCGAGCCCCGCCGCCACCAGGTCGGCCCAGCCGCGGGTCGTCCCGTCGGGCAGCTCGTCGCCGACTCCCTCGGTGAAGCTGTCACCGATCGCCACGTATCGCATATCGGGTCCCAACTGTAGACCCCGGTTTCCTCGCCCTGCGGCGGCGGTTACAGGAGGCGAAAGCCAGGCGCAGGCGGGCAACGCCCGCTCATGACGGCCGGCCCAGCGCGTCGACGGCGGCCAGGCCGTCGGACAGGGCCTCCAGGGCGTCCGGCCCACGGCCGGCCGCCGCCAGGAGGTCGGCCAGGGCGAGCACCGCGTCGGCCAGGTCGCGGCGCGGGCCCGCCGGCTTGAGCAGGGCGATCGCCGCGCGCAGGTGATCCTCGGCCGTCTCCGGGGCCAGGAGCGTCCACGCGCGGTGGACCGCCGCGGTCGGCGCCGAGACGTCGGCGAGCAGCTCGGTGGCCGTGGACGGGCTGCCCAGGGCGCGGTAGGTCACGGCCAGGTCCGCGATCAGGTCGGGGTCGGCGGGCAGGCCGGCGAGTGCCGCGGTGAAGTCGGCCAGCGCGCCGCCCGGGTCGCCCGCGGCGAGTCTCGACCGGCCGCGCAGGCGGCGGACCTCGGCGATCGGGGCGGACAGCCAGGCGGCCAGCGCCGCGGCGCGGGCGGCCGCCAGGGACGACGCCGCCTCGGCGGTCCGGCCGGCGGAGGCCAGCGTCCGGGCCACGGTCAGGTGCAGCTCGGCGGCGTGGGCCGGGTCGCCGGCGGGCGCCAGCTCCAGGGCCGCCGCGACCGCCGGCGCGGCGTCCTCGCCGAGGTCGTTCTGACAAAGAGCGAGCAGGGTGTGTACCGCCAGCAGCGCCGAGGGCGACGGAAGGGAGGCGCGGTGCAGCTCGTCGCGCAGCGCGCCCAGCAGGTAGGCCGCGTAGCCCGGGTCGCCCTGCCGGCGGGCGCACCACGCGCGCCCGGCCACGGCGGCGGCCCGGTGGTGTGGCGGCGCGTCGGCGAGGAGCCGGTGGGCGCGCTCGAAGTGGGCGGCGGCGGCGTCGACCGAGGACGCGAGGCGGCCGAGGACGACCGACGCTTCCGCCCGGCGCGCGTCCGGCTCGGTGGGCGAGGCGGCGATCCCGGAGTACCACTGGGGCGAATGGCTCATCGAGAGCAGCTCGATGTCGAGCGCCAGGGCCTCG
This sequence comes from Dactylosporangium sucinum, assembly GCF_014647515.1. GTDB lineage: Bacteria > Actinomycetota > Actinomycetes > Mycobacteriales > Micromonosporaceae > Dactylosporangium > Dactylosporangium sucinum. The sequence continues at coordinate 215,592 of NZ_BMPI01000006.1, forward strand.
CCGGGGTGGCGGCCGGTGGACAGCTCGGCGACGTCGATCGACAGCCGGGCGGCGAAGTGGGCCAGGGCGTCGCTCGACGGGACGCGGTGGCCGTTCTCGACCGAGGAGACGTACGCGGCCGTGTATTTCGGCTCGGCCAGGTCGCGCTGGGTGAGGCCGCGGCTCGTGCGCAGGGCGAGGATGCGCGCGCCGATGCCGGTCGTCATGCGAGTCTCGTGGCGGCCAGCAGGCCGCGCCGGAAGCTCTCGGCCGCGCCCGCGAGGTCGCCGGTGGCACGCTGCTGCTCGCCGAGCAGGCGGCTGGTGGTGACCAGCTCGGCGGCCAGGCCGGCCTCGGCGTAGCGGTCGGCCGCGCTGCGCAGCAGGCGCTCGGCGTCGGGGGCGCCCCGCGTCGCGGCGATGCGCCCGAGCAGGCGGTCGGCCTCGGCCATGCACTCGACGTGATGCGTCTGCCGGCAGATGTCGGCGGCGGCCCGGGCCAGCCGCTCGGCCTCGTCGAGGGCGCCCTCCAGGCGGCGTACCTCGGCCAGCTCCAGCGTCGCGCCCGCGTGGTCCTGCACCGCGCCGACGTCGGCGAGGATCGTGCGGGCCCGCTCGAAGCGGTCGGCGGCCTCGGCGGCCCGGCCGACGCGGCGCAGCACGTATCCGCGGGCCCACTCGCAGATGCCGATCTCGCGGGTCAGGCCGAGCTCGGTGTAGACGGCCAGGGCCTCGCCGAGCAGCCGCTCGGTCTCGGCCAGATCGTGCTCCCGGCGCAGCTGGGCGACGGTGGCGATGAACTGCGCCACCCACTCGCGGTTGGCGACCCGCGGCAGCAGCGGCAGGGCCTCCCGCTCCAGCCGGCGGGCCCGCTCGCGCCAGTCCTGCTCCAGGAAGGTGTACACGAGCGCGCTGGTCAGCCGGACCTGCGCGTCGGGGTTCGGCTCGGCGGCCGCGCGCACGCCGCGCAGCTCGGCCTCCAGCAGCGCCACGGCGGCGCCGGTCTCGCCGTCGATCTGCAGGCAGTACGCCTGGCGGGCGATGATGGCGGCGCGCAGGGCCGGCTGGCCGGCCGGCAGGATCTCGAAGGCCCGTCGATAGGCGGCGGCGGCGGAGGCGACCCGGCCGCGATGCAGCTCGATCTCGCCGGCCAGATGGACGGCTCGGCAGCGCAGCTCCGGCAGCGCGTACCGCTCGGCCTCCCGCTCGGCCCGTGCGGCGAGCTCCTCGACCGCGCCGGTCTCGCCGCGGGACAGGCGCACCCGGGCCTCGGCGAGCATGCGGGCGAGCTCCGACGCGGCGCCGGGCGGCCGGCCGTGCCGTAGGTCGTCGGGGTCGACGCCGAGTCCGGCCGCGATGTGCGCGAGCGCCTCGTCGGTCGGCGCGCGGACCCCGGCCTCGACGGCGGCCAGGTAGGCGCGGGTGTATCGCGGCTCGGCCAGGTCCTTCTGGGTCAGGCCGCGGTCGAGCCGCAGCCGCCGCACACGGGCGCCCAGCGTCTCGTCTTCGTTCATCGACTCACCTTGCCATGTTGACAGTCCCCGATGCGCGTCCTACCGTTCACGCAACAGCGATAGTAACTACAGTTATCTCGCTTGTTGCGCGCGCTCCGGCGCCGGGGTGCCGGGTTGAGCCTCCCCGCCCCGGTGCCGGTCTCCACGCCGGCACACCCCCAACCGAAGGAAGGATCCGCGATGCGCAAGACGTCCCTGGTCCTGTGCACGGTCGTGGCCACCGCCCTGGCCACGACCGCCGGCGCACTGGCCTACGCCAATGCGTCCGGCAACGCACCGGCCACCGAGGCAGCCCCACCGGGCGTCGCCCCGGCCGTGTTCAGCGCCATGCAACGCGACCTGCACCTCACCCCCGCCCAGGCGCGCACCCGCCTGGCCAACGAAGACCGCGCGGCACGCACCCAGCAGGTGCTGCGCAAGACCCTCGGCGGCACGTACGGCGGCACCTGGCTCTCGCCGGATGCCGGTACCGTCACCGTCGCCATCACCGACAAGGCCCAGGAACGGTACGTCCGCGCGCTCGGCGCGGTCCCGTTCGTGGTGGTCCGCAGCGAGGCGCAGCTCGACGCCGCCGTGACGACGCTCGACCGGCACTCCGCCGCGGCGCCGGGCACGGTCAAGGGCTGGTACGCGGACCTGGCCACCAACTCCGTCGTCGTCCTGAGCTCGACCGGCGACGCGAGCGGCTTCCTCGCGGCCAGCGGGGTCGACCGGGCGGCCGTCCGGGTCGAGAAGACGAACGAGGATCCCCGTCCGTACATCGACGTCATCGGCGGCAACGCGTACTACATCGGCAGCGGCACCCGCTGCTCGGTGGGCTTCTCGGTCAACGGCGGGTTCGTGACCGCCGGCCACTGCGGCACGACCGGCGCCCGCACGACCCAGCCGGGCGGCACGTTCCGCGGCTCCAGCTTCCCCGGCAACGACTACGCCTGGGTGCAGGTCGACGCCGGCAACACCCCGCGCGGCCTGGTCAACAACTACAGCGGCGGCAGCGTCGCGGTGGCCGGCTCGACCGAGGCCGCGGTCGGCGCGTCGGTGTGCCGCTCCGGCTCCACCACGGGCTGGCGGTGCGGCACGATCCAGCAGAAGAACGCGTCGGTGACGTACTCGCAGGGCACGGTCACCGGCCTCGTCCGCTCCAACGCCTGCGCCGAGCCGGGTGACTCCGGCGGCTCCTGGATGTCGGGCAGCCAGGCGCAGGGCGTCACGTCCGGCGGCTCGGGCAACTGCTCGACCGGCGGCACGATGTACTACCAGCCGGTCAACGAGATCCTGCAGGCCTACGGCCTGACCCTGGTCACCTCCGGCGGCGGCACCCCGACGCCCACGGCGACCTCGACGTCGAACCCGCCGCAGGGCGGGACCTGGGCGCCGAACACGAACTACGCGACCGGCGCGACCGTCACCTACGGCGGCACCACCTACCGCTGCCTGCAGGGACACACCTCGCAGGTCGGCTGGGAGCCGCCGAACGTCCCGGCGCTCTGGAGCGCCGTCTAGACCTGGTTCTGGGAGGGGTAAGGGAGCGGGTCCGGCATCAGGGGCGCCGGGCCCGCTCTACCCGTGGTTGACCTCTTCCAGGAAGCCGACCAGCTCGCGCCAGCTCCGCCGGTCGGCGACCGCGCGGTAGGCGGGGGTGCCCGGCAGGGTGAAGCCGTGCGGGGCGCCGGAGTAGCTCGTCACCTGCCAGTCCAGCTCCGGGCGGGTGCGCAGCTCGTCCTGGAACGCGGCGACCGCCTCGTCCGGGACGACCGGGTCCGCCGCGCCGGTGGCGATCAGCAGTGACCCGCTGATCGCCGCCACGTCGGCGGGCTCGTGCGTGAGCAGCCGGCCGTGGAACGACACCGCGCCGACCAGCGGCGCGCCGGTGCGGGCGAACTCCAGCGCCGCCGAGCCGCCGAAGCAGTAGCCGATGACCGAGATCCGGGCCGGGTCCACCGCCGGGTCCTTGGCGACCAGGTCATACGCGGCCCGCACCCGGGCCCGCATGAGCTCGAGGTCGCCGTAGTACTTCCCGGCCTCGGCCGCCGACTCCTCGTGCCCGTCGAAGCGGCGGCCGGCGCCGTAGATGTCGACCGCGAACCCGTAGTAGCCCAGCCGGGCGAGCATCTGGGCGCGCGCCTTCGGGTACTCCCGCAGCCCGGTCCAGTCGTGGATCACCAGCACGGCCGGCTTCGGCTCGACGATCGCGGTGTCGTGCGCCGCATACCCTTCGAGGGCCTGCCCCTCGTGCTCGTAGGCCACGGCGCAGGCCTCGATCCGGGCGCCGGCCCCGGCCGGCACCGTCTCGACGAGTTGCTGATGGACGGCGGACAGCTCGGTCATGAGCCTCAGGCTACATGCGCTCCGGGGCGCCGATCCCGAGCAGTCCGAGGCCGGTGCGGAGGGTTCTGGCGGTGAGGTCGCACAGGGTGAGCCGGCTTCCGTTGCCGAGCACCCGGCAGTTCTCGTAGAACGCGGTGAAGGCGGCCGACAGCCCGAAGAGGTGGCCGGCCAGGTGGTGGAACTCCAGCGTGTCGGCCGTCTTCCGGACCGCGGCCGGGAAGCGCAGCAGCTCGATCGCCAGCGCGCGCTCGTGCCGATCCTCGATGACCGGCGGCTGCGGCGCCTCGGCGCTGCTGCGGAGGATCGACCGGATGCGGGAATGCGCGTACTGCAGATAGACGGAAGTGTTGCCGCGCAGCGACAGCATCCGGTCGAAGTCGAGCACGTAGTCCTTGGCCCGGTCGTTGGACAGGTCCGCGTACTTCACCGCGCCGATGCCGACGGCGCTGCTGATCTCCGGGTCGGCGTTGTGGACGGCCGCCCGCTCGACCGCCTCGTCCAGCAGGTCGGCGAGCTTCGCCGTGCCGCCGTCGCGGCTGCGCAGGAGCTTGCCGTCGGGGGCGAGCACCGAGCCGAACGCGATGTGCTCCGCCCGCACCGGAGGCGCGAGCCAGCCGGCCTCCCGGGCGGTCGCGAAGACCAGTTCAAGGTGCAGGTGCTGGGGCTGGCCGATGAGATACAGGATCCGGGTGGCCTTGAGGTCCTCGATCCGGTGCCGGAGGGCGGCGAGGTCGGTGGCGGCGTAGCCGTAGCCGCCGTCGCTCTTGCGAACGATCAACGGCAACGGCCCGCCGTCGCGGTTGGTGAATCCCTTCGGGAACACGCAGGTGGCGCCGTCGCTGTCGCTGGTCGCGAGGTCGCGGACGATGCCGTCCAGCTCGGCGTTGTACGTGCTCTCCCCCGCGAAGTCCGCATCCTGCAGGCGCACGCCGAGCCGCTCGTACATGCTCAGGAAGTGCCGCCGGGACGTCGCCATGACGGCCCGCCACAGCCGCAGCGTGGCCTCGTCGCCGGCCTGGAGCAGCACGACCCGCTGCCGGCTGCGCTCGCGGAACCCGGGGTCGGCGTCGAACCGCCGCCGGGCCTGGACGTACAGCTCGCCCAGCTCGGCGATGCCGGCCCGGTCGTCGCCGGCCAGCTGCTCGACGAGCATCCCGAACGGCGTGCCCCAGTCGCCGAGGTGGTTCTGCCGGATCACGCGATGCCCGAGGAACTCCAGCAGCCGCACCACGGCGTCGCCGATGATCGTTGACCGCAGATGCCCGACGTGCATCTCCTTGGCCGCGTTCGGCCCCGAGTAGTCGACGACGACGGTCTCCGGATCGTCTACTGTGGACACACCGAGCCGCTCGTCGGCGCTCAGCCCGTGCAGCAGCCGGCCGAGGGCTTCGTCGGCGAGCGTGAGGTTGATGAATCCGGGCCCGGACACCTCGATCTCCCCGCACAGGTCGTCGAGGTCGGCGTGCTCCAGCACCTTGGCGGCCAGCCGGCGGGGATCGGTCCTCAGGTGGCGGGCCAGGCCGAGCGCGGCACCGGACTGATAGTCGGCGCGCTGGGATCGCTGGACGGCAGGATCGACGGGCCCGTTGGCCACGGCCGCGAACGCACGCGCCAGTCTGGCGTGCAACAGCTGCTCGATGTCTGCCATACGCCACGGTACTGCTGGAGTCCCGCGGGCCGCATTGGCTTTTAGCGCCGGTAGTGCCGGACGGCCCGGGCCGCGAGCAGCTCCATGGCCCGGGCGGCGGTGACCGCCCCGACGACGAGCCCGGCGCCGGGCACGACCCGCCTGGCGAGCCGGGCGGCGACGGCCCGCACCAGCCCGCCGCCGACGGCGCGGACGATCGGCGCCCCGAGCCGCGCGGGCCCGACGCCCGGGCTCGCCGGCCGGGTGACCTCGACGTGCTGGGCCGCCCGGATCGCCGCCTCGGCCGTCTCGACGCTTCCGTGGACCCGCTGGATCACGAGCAGCTCGGCGGCCCGCTCCGGGTCGAGCGGGTCGTGGCCGTACGCGGCGGCGAGGTGGAGCACGAGCCGGGCCTGGAGCCAGCCGAGGGCGGCCCCCTCGGCGACGAGCCCGACCGCCCCGGCGGCGCCGGCGGCGGCGCCCTGCAGCCGGGCCCGGCGGACGAACTCGCGGGTGACCGCCCGGGCGACGGCGTCGCTGGTGGCAGTGGGGTAGGTCGCCCGATACCAGCCGACCCGCCGTCGCGCCTCGGCACCCAGCCGCCGCACGGCCGCGAGGGCGAGGAGTTCGGGCAGGTAGGCGGGGTTCACCCCGATGCTGCCGGTATTGAACTGCTCGGGCTCCGGAGCAACCTCGACGACGGGTTCCTCGGCGACGGCCTTCTTCGCGCTCGCCGTCTTGACCGCTTTCCTGGCTGCTTTCTTGACCGCTTTCTCGACCGGCACGGGCTCGTCACCGAGCAGATCGAGCTGCTCCGCCTGCACCGCCGGCTTTGCCATGGTTTTCTTGACCGCTTTCTTCGTCGCCTGCCTGGCGGTCGCCTCCCGCGGAGCCGGCACCTCGGCCGCGGGCGGCGCCGCTCGAGTGACCTGCACCCGGTCGGCCTCGGCCGTGACGACTTCCTCGGGCGGCGCCGCCTTCTTCACCACGGCCTTCTTGACGGCCGCTTTCTTCGGTGCGGCCTTCTTGACGGTGGCTTTCGCTGGAGCGGCTTTCGGCGCCGTGGGCGGCTCGGCCGGTGCCGCCGGATCGGTCGGTGCCGCCGGATCGGCCGGTGCCGCCGGATCGGTCGGTGCCTCGACCGGCCCGGCTCCGAAGGCGGCCGGCACGGTCCGCGGCCGGGACGGTGGCTCCGGCTCGACCGGCGGCGACCCGGCCCGGAACGGACTGGCCTGCACCGACGGCGGCGCGAACGGCGTCGCGGCCGGCGTTCGCGGGCGCGGCGCGCTCGGCTGGGCGGTCTCCGGCGCGGCAGCTTCTTGCGGCGGCGGCTCGAACCGCAGCGAGGTGTCGCCGAGCGCTGGGCCACGCCGCCGCCCAGCAGCGGGTGGCGCATCCGCTTTGGGCGGTTTGTGCGCTTTTCGCGGCGGCGGGCCGGCGTCCTCTCCCATCTGCAAGAGCGTAATGGCCAACGGCCGCCCGCGCCGGATGTGACCGACGCCATCCCCGCTCGGGCGGTGGCCGTCGTCACACTCCGCTCGGGCCCCTGGTCAGGCAGGCAAGCCTCCCCGGGGGCGTACCCGCTTTGCCGGAAGATTGGGCGGGCCTGTATCCTCGGACGGCGGTTACCGGTGACGGTGGCTGCTGGAGGCTTCGCCTAGTTCGGTCTATGGCGCCGCACTGCTAATGCGGTTTGGGTCTTAAAGCCCATCCCGGGTTCGAATCCCGGAGCCTCCGCGCAAAGCCCGGTGTGTACACTGGGCCGAGCACCGAGCGCCCGTAGCTCAACGGATAGAGCATCTGACTACGGATCAGAAGGTTAGGGGTTCGAGTCCCTTCGGGCGCGCAAGGTCAACAGGCGGTTGAGCTGCGGAAACGCGGATCAGCCGCCTGTTTCGTCTGTCCATCGTGGACGTGCAGCGGCTCGGGCTCCGCGCCGTCCGACCTGGATCTCGGACGCTTCTACCCACATGCGGGGTGCGGATCACGTCTCGCCCTGGCGACGTAGGCATCACCCGGGGGCGGCGGTGCCGACCCACGCCACCCGCCCTTCCGGACCGAGGCGCCGCCTCTCGGCGCGTGGATCTTCAGCGGCGCCGGCCACGGCGGCCACGGCATCCACGACCGGCCGCAGGACGACCGGTGGACCGGCGGCGTGCGGCCGCCGCCGTCGGTGGACCGGCGGGGCGGCCGCCGGCCTACGGGTGACGGCCGCGAAAAGGTGATGATACGGGCGATCCAGGACAACCTGGATAAGCTCGAACTATGCGTTCGGAGTTCCTGTTGCGAATGGTGCGTCCGACGCCCCCACCGATTGGAGTGGGGATCGCGGTCGCTGCCCTCCTGGTCGCCGCGGAGACCCTCCTGATCTATCCACTCATGACCATCGCAAGAGGGCCGTCCCTGGTCATGATCTACCTGATCGGCGTCGTCACGGTGTCGATGGTGTGGGGCCTGACGCTGGGATTCGCCACATCGTTGGCAAGCGTCCTGGCATACGACTTCTTCCACATCCCACCCATTCTGGGATTCGCGGTCGCCGATACCCGGGACTGGGTCATGCTCGCCGTCCTCGCCGGGGTCTCCTTGGTGACCGCCGCCTTGGCGGACCTGTCCCGACTGCGGGCCGCGCAGGCCCAGGAATCCGATCTCACCGCCGAGATGGCCGGCCTGCTGCTCAACACGGACGACGTTGCCGCCGCGCTGCCCGCGGCCGCCCAACGGATCGCGCACGCGCTCGATCTGCCGGGTGTGGCGATCAAGCTCGAAGCCGTCCCCGACGGCACCGGCCGGGACTCGGTGTTTCCGCTGCGCGACGGCGCGACCTCGCTCGGGACCCTGGAGGTCCCGGACGGCATGCCTGAGGTGTCGCGACGGCGGCTGCGGGAGAAGGTCGTCCCGTCGCTCGAGTCGCTGCTCCACGCCGCCCACGAGCGTGCGGCCATACTCGACTCCCTCCGAGCACGGCGCGACGAGCTGCGGCTGCTCGCCCATCAGCAGGCCGCGTTGCGGCGGGTGGCGACGCTCGTCGCGCGTGGCGCCAGTCCGACCGAGGTCTTCGCCGCGGTTACGGCAGAGATCAGCCAACTCCTCGGCGCACGTCACACGACGCTGTTGCGCTACGAGCCCGACGACACGGTCACCATCGTCTCGACCAACGAGCCCACACTGATGTCGTTGGTCCACAGCCGCTGGTCGGCCAGCAACGGCAACATCGCAGGACTGGTGCGCCGAACCGGTCGCGCCACCCGGATGGACGACGACGAAGACACCGCCGGCCCCGGCACCCGCGAACATGAACTGGACATCTGTGCGGCGATCGGTCTGCCGGTCGTCGTCGAGGACCGCTTGTGGGGAGTTCTCGTCGTCTCGTCCAGGCGGGCCGAGCCCCTGCCGCCCGACGCGGAGGAGCGCATCAGGGGCTTCACGGACCTTGCCGCCACCGCCATCGCGAACGCCGACAACCGCGCCGAACTCATCGCGTCCCGTGCCCGCATCGTGGCGGCCGCCGACGAGGCACGTCGGCGCATTGAACGCGATCTGCACGACGGCGCCCAGCAACAGCTCATCTCAATCGGGCTCGAGCTGCGCGCGGCCGAGCATTGCACGACGCTTGAGCAGGTCAAGGCGCAGGTGTCGGATGTCGCTACAGAAATCAAGAGCATGCATGATCATCTGCGGGAAATCTCGCGAGGCATTCACCCACCGATTCTGACCACCGGCGGACTGGAGCCGGCACTCAGATCGCTCGCCCGCCGTTCCGCAGTCCCGGTGGAGCTTGACATCCATCTCGATCAGCGATTGTCCTCGAGCGTCGAGGTGGCCGCGTATTACGTCGTGTCGGAATCGCTGACGAACGCGACAAAGCACGCACACGCGTCGCTCGTGCACATCGTCGCGGAGCTGCAAGGCGAGACGCTTCAGCTCGCGATCCGCGACAACGGAGTCGGCGGAGCCAACCCCGACAAGGGATCCGGACTCACGGGCCTGATCGACCGCGTGGTGGCGCTCGGCGGACACATGACGATCACGAGTCCTGCGGACGGCGGGACGTCGCTGTCGGCCGCCATCCCGACCCGGCACACCGACCCGTTCGCTCCCCCGGCTCCGGCCAAGCGCTGAAACCACGCTCATTGCATCGGGGGGCGCGCGGGTCCGATGATCGGGCCTGTGCGAATCAGCTGGCAAGCCGTTGTGGGTGGGCTGTCCGGTGTGACCGCGGCCGCGGTCTGGGCCTTGAGCTTGGCGATCTATCAGCCGTTCATGCAGCCGAGCGGATTCTGGGCCGATCCGCAGACGGGTGCGAGCTTTCCGGAACTTGCCGGCAACAACACCTATTGGCCCCGCGACGTCCGGCAGCTGGCGATCCTGTTGGCGCTTGCCGGGGTGATCCTGATCGTCGACGGGCGGATCCGCGGCGTCGTCACCGGCGCGGTCGCCACGGGCGCCTGGCTGATCGCCGACCTGTGGCTGGACCGGGTCGACATCTCGGGTCAGGCCGCCGCCGCGTGGCTCGGCGTTGGCGGTGGCCTCGGCTTCTTCGCGACCGCCCTGGTCGGCGCACGTCTCTCGACCGGCCGCGGCGCCGGCCGCGGACCCGTGGCCTCCGCCGCCGCGAAGGACCTGGCCGCCGGCACCGCAGCGGTCCTGGCGGTCACGTCCACGCTGATCACCACTCCGTGGGACGAGCCCGTCACGCGACCGGACCTTGTCCGGGTCGAGGACGCGCTGCTCGCGATCAAGTCGGGCCTGGTGGTGATGTTCGCGGTGGTCGCGGTGAGCCTGGTCGCGCGACGACTCACCACCGCCCGCGCCTGGCTGGTCGCTGCATTCGTCGTCGTGGCCGCGCTGGCGGCCTGGCCCGGCAGCGGCGCCGCCTCCTACGGCTCGCTGCTAGTCGCGCCGATCGCCGTGTCGCTCGCCGTGGCGGCCGCGCGCGACGTTCCCCTTGGCCGGTTGGTCGCGGTCGCGGGCGCATGCTCGGTGACCCTGCCGTTGTCCTTGCTGATCCTGTACTTCGGCGGCACGGCGGCAGGCGGGGCGATGACGTCGCTCGCCGGTAATCCACCGGTCAACGGCGCCGACACCGACTTGTCCATCGCCCTGGCCGGCCTCGCGCTCGGGCTGCTGCTGGCACTCGCCGGCTACGGAGCGACCCGCCCGGCCCGCGGCGACGCCGGCGCGTCCGGGCGGGAGCGGGCCCGCCCGGACGCGGCCGCCGGTCAGCCGGCGGCGGAGGAGAAGACCGGGTAGAAGCCACCGGACTGGCCGGCGGCGGTCGGGTGGTAGGAGATGCCGAGGCTGAGGTAGTTGAGCGCGTGCAGCCACTTCTCGCCGTAGCTGCAGAGCTGGTGGCCCACGAAGATCGACCGTACGTCGGCGAACTTGAACCCGGCCGCCGTGGCGGCCGTCTTGGTGACGTCGTCGAGCAGATTGATGCCCTCGTTGATCTTCGCGCGGGAGTTCGCGCTCAGCCCGACGCAGATCGTGCCGAGCTGGTAGAAGACCGGGTAGCCGACGACCACCACGCGGGCCGAGGGCGACCGGCCCTTGATGCCGTTGTAGACGGCGGCGAGCTTCGCCGGCAGCTCGCGGCGCACCTTGTCCTCGGCGGCCTGCACGGCGGCGATGCAGTCGGTCTCGCCGTACAGCACGCAGGCGGTCATGATGCTGGAGAACCCGACGTCGTTGCCGCCGACGGTGACGCTGACCAGGGTGGTGGTCGACGACAGGGCGGCGAGCTGGGTGTTGATCACGTCCGCGGTCGTGGCGCCGGAGCAGGCGACCGAGCGGTACGAGGCGGGCTTGACTCTGGCGTTGTAGAGGGCCGAGTAGGCGTTGGTGCTGCGCTGGCACGAGCCGCTCTCGGCGGTGTAGCTGTCGGCACCGACACCGGAGGCGTACGAGTCGCCGAGGGCGACGTAGCGATCGGTGGCGGCGGCGCTGGCCGGGGCCGCGGCCGCGAACGTGGCGGCGAGGGCGGCCGCCAGGCTCAGGGTGAGGGTAACGAGTCGGGTTCTCCGCACGTCGCGCTCCTGTTGTGGAGGGGGTGTCCGGAGATTGATATCAAGCTATGGATGCGGCAAGGAAGATTCACTTGCGCCAAATGATCATAGGAATCTATCGGTACGATAGGCCCGAAATGCCGTTACCGGCGGACGGATGATCGCGCCCCGGCCGACGAGTTGGCGGGGCGCGGATCGACTTCGGTCCGGGACGCCGCTTGGGGCGGGCCGGAGACGGCCGCCGACGCGCGGCCGGCGCCGAGCGGCACGGCGACCCCGGTGGCGAGCGCGGCTGCGAGCAGGTGCCGGCGGGTCAGCGCGGGGGGTTATCGGTCCTCAGGGGTGCCGGTGGTCTCGACGCGGGCGATGAGCTGCTTGAGCCGCGCGATCTCCTCGGCGAGGGCCGTGTCGCCGGCTGTGGTGAGGGTGATCCAGGTCCGGCCGCGCTTGCCGGCGTACCCCTTCTCGATCTCGATCAGCCCGGCCGTCTCCAGCACGCTCAGATGCTTGGAGAGGTTCCCGGCGGTCAGATCCAGCTGCGTGCGCAGGTAGCCGAACTCCGCCCGGCGCGCCTCGTGCGCGACGGTGAGGATCCCCAGCCGCACCCGCTGGTGCACCACCTCGTCCAGCCCGTTGACCGGGTGGCCGTCCGGCTCGTGCGGGTCCGGGGTCCCGTTCTCGGAGGTCACCGGCGCCGCCGGCCGGCCAGCGCGAAGCCGATCGCGCCCAGCAGGAGCACGGTGCCGTTGATGAACTGCTGCGGCAGGAACGCCGTCCCGATTCCCTGGCCCTGCCAGTGCCAGCCGAAGTCGATCGGCACCAGCGCCACCGTCAGATAGCCGAGGGTGAACACCAGCAGCCCGAGGTTGCGCTCCAGCCGGGCCAGCACCAGCAGCGCCACGCCGATCGTGCCCCACGGTGCGATCAGCCGGTCCAGCGCGAGCACCCAGTCCGGGAACCGGTGCGGGTGGGTCGGGAAGTACAGGCGCGCCGCCACCCAGGCGGCGATGAACAGGACGGTCAGCGCGACGCCGGTGATCGCGTACGGCAGCACCCGGGTGCCCAGCCCGCGCGCCCGGGCGACCCGCACGTAGCAGACGGCGATCGCGACGTACGCCAGCAGCAGCGCCGGCGGCCAGTAGTACAGCACGCCTTGACGCGAGAACTGGCACGCGGTGCCGTCGCTCACGCAGTGGGAGACGAGGAAGTACCAGTCGAACGGGATCCCTACGAAGGTCACCACGGCCAGCACCAGCAGCGCGAACCAGGTCACCCGCTGGTCGGCCCGCACCCGGCGGGCGAGGCCACGCACCTCCGACAACAGCCGGCGGGGATCGCCGCCGGCGGGTACCGAATCAGTGGTCATGCCGATAGGTTTCCACAGCAAACCAATTTGCGCTAGCGCCAATCGAGGCCGCGGTACGGCGGTGAGCCCGAAGTGCCGACGAATTTCGCGTTAGTCGACGTTGACGCGAAATGGCGGGCGCCGGTAGCGTGCTGGGTGATGAACGCTCCCCGGCGGTACACCATGCGGGCCCGCGCCGAGGCGAAGGCGGCGACCCGGCTTCGCGTGCTGCGGGCCGTGCTCGAGCTGAGCGAGGAGAAGATGACGATCGAGATAACCCTCGACGAGGTCGCCTCCCGGGCCGCGACGAGCGTGCAGACGGTGCTGCGGCACTTCGGCAGCCGCGACGGGTTGCTGGACGCGGCGGTCGCGCTCGCCTCCGCCGAGGTCGAGCAGGAGCGCCGGGCCCCGGCCGGCGACGTGGCCGGCGCGGTCGAGGCGGTCGTGGCGCACTACGAGCGGCGCGGCGACTTCGTCCTGCGGCTGCTCGGCCAGGAGCACGACCCACGCATCGCCGCCGTGGTCGGCCCGGGCAAGGAGCTCCATCGCCGCTGGGTCGAGGACACCTTCGGCCCGCAGCTGCAGGCCCGGCCGGAGGGCGACCGGGAGGCGCTGGCCGACCTGCTCGTGGTCGCCACCGACCTCTACACGTGGAAGCTGCTGCGCCGCGACCGCGGCCTCGACCGGCCCACGACCCAGTCGCGGATGCACGCCATGGTCACCGCGATCCTCGCCGGCGGCGACTGACCCCGGCCGGACGGAAGGAGTCCAGCGGATGCACACGTTGTTCGTCACCGTCGACGCCGGCGGCAATCTGCCGCCCGCGCTCGGCATCGCCCGCGAGATCGTCCGCCGCGGCGGCACCGCCCGGTTCCTCGGCCACGAGCCGCAGCGCGCCGCCATTGAACGCGCCGGGCTCCCGTTCACCGCCGTCCGCGACGGGCTCGCCTACGACGCGGCCGCGCCGCGCAGCACGCTGTCCGGGCTGCGCGACCTGACCGCGGTCTTCGCCGACCGGGGCATCGGCGCCGACGCGATCCGGCTGGCCGGGCAGGAGCCCACCGACGTGGTCATCGTGGACTGCCTCCTGCTCGGCGCGCTGGACACCGTCCGGCGGGCCGGGCTGCCGACCGTCTCGCTGGTGCACACCCTGTTCGGCTTCTTCGAGGGCGAGGCTCGCGGCCCGGTCGGCGCGATCCTGCGCCTGCGGGGGATCCGGATGCGACCGATCCTCCACGCGCCCGAGCTGAGCCTGGTCACCGTCCGCGCCGACTTCGAGCCACCCCGCCGCGCTCCGTTCCCGGCATCCGTGCGGCACGTCGGCCCGGTCTGGCAGGACCCACCCCGCGCCGCCGAACCGGCACCCGGTCGCCCCCGCGTGCTCGTCAGCCTCAGCACCACCCGGTTTCCCGGGCAGGACCGCGCGCTGCAGCGCATCCTCGATGCCGTCGGTGGCCTCGACCTCGACGCGGTCGTCACCACCGGCCCGAGCATCGACCCGGCCACCCTGCGCGCACCCGCCAACGCCACCGTGCACCGGCACCTCGACCACGCCGAGGTCATGCCGTCGGCCTCGCTCGTCATCGGCCACGGCGGGCACAGCACCACCGCGCGTGCCCTCGCCTACGGCATCCCCCTGCTGGTCCTGCCGATGCACCCGCTGATGGACCAGACCGCCATCGGGCGCGCCCTCGAACGGCACGGCGCCGGCCGGATGCTCCCCCGAACGGCCGGCGTCGAGACCATCCGCGCCGCCGTGACCGACCTGCTCGCCGACGGACCGCACCGCGGCGCCGCCGCCCGCCTCGGCGCCGACATCCGCCTCGCCGACGGCGCCGCCACCGCCGTCGACCTCCTCGAAACCACCCACCAGCCGATCAGCCGGCCCCCGCGCGGCGCAGGCGGACGGTGAAGGCCGATCCGTGGCCGGGTTCGCGCGCCGCGGTGACGGCGCCGCCGTGAGCCTCGACCGGCCGCGCACGATGGCGACGCCGCGGCCGTCACCGTGCCGGAGCCCGCTCCGCACGGTGCGGCCGCAGCCGGACGTGGGTCAGTGCGCGACCGGGCAACCGCCGGTGAGCTTGCCGAGGAACTCGTTCGGGTCGTAGAAGTGCTCGACCTGCAGGAGCTTCAGGTCGTCGTCCACCTTCGCGATGCTCACGCCGAACATCTCGATCGTGCTGCCGTCGGGCTGGAACCCGTGGTACTCACCCTCGAACGCGCCCCAGTGCCGCCACTTGAACGTGACGACCGGCGGCGGGCTGAGGACCTCCAGCACCTCCCAGTAGAACCCGCCCGGGAACGCCTTGTGGAAGATGTGGTGCGAGGACTCGAACGACTCCTTGCCGCTGCGGTAGAAGGCGCTGTTCCCGATCAGGATGTTGTAGCTGCCGGTGTCGGCGATGTCCTGCGCGCTCGCCCACGGACCGCCGTTGACGTTGGTCCGGAAGTGCTCGGTCACCATCGACACCCAGGTCTGCGGGTCCTTCTTGTGCGAGACCTCCATCTCGAAGACCTGCACGATCTTCTCGACGACGGCCTCGAGCGAGTCGGGCGCGAACTGGTGGGTGCGCTGACCGGGCATGACGGTGTGCGACAGGTGGTAGTCGGGAACACCGTCACGCCAGTGCGCCGGCTCGGTGGCCTCCACGACGGCGGTGCGGCCCTGCAGCCACAACGGGGTTTCGGTCACGATGCGGTTTCCGCCCTTCAAGGGTCGACAAACGGAGGGGATGACCCACGGTGGCGCCACGAGCACCACCGGTCGGTAGTCACAGTGAGACTACCGACGTTGCCGCATTGACGGAAGCCGCTCTCCCCAGGATTAGTGCTCGCTGGAGCGGGCCCAGAGATTGATACCGGACTCGGTGGCATAGCTATCGATCTCGGCCAACTCATCCGTCGTGAACGTCGTGTTCGCCAGGGCCGCCACGTTGTCCTCCAGTTGGCGGACGCTGCTCACGCCGATCAGCGTGGAGGTCACGCGCGGGTCGCGCAGGGTCCAGGCCAGCGCCATCTGGGCCAGCGACTGCCCCCGCCGGGCCGCGATGTCGTTCAGGGCCCGGATCTTGGCCAGGTTGTCGGTGGTCAGCCAGTCCGGCGACAGCGAGCTGTGCTCGGCGGCGCGGGAGTCCGACGGGACGCCGTCGAGATAGCGGTCGGTCAGCATGCCCTGGGCCAGCGGGGAGAACGTGATCGTGCCCGCGCCGACCTCGTCCAGCGCGTCGAGCAGGCCGTCCTCGATCCAGCGGTTCAGCATCGAGTACGACGGCTGGTGGATGAGCAGCGGGGTGCCGAGCGCGCGCAGGATCGCGGCCGCCTCGCGGGTCTTCGCCGGTGAGTACGACGAGATGCCGACGTAGAGCGCCTTGCCCTGGCGGACCGCGGCGTCCAGGGCGCCCATCGTCTCTTCCAGCGGCGTGCCGGGGTCGAAGCGGTGCGAGTAGAAGATGTCGACATACTCCAGGCCCAGCCGGCGCAGGGACTGGTCGAGCGAGCTCATGAGGTACTTGCGCGAACCCCACTCCCCATAGGGACCCGGCCACATGTCGTAGCCGGCCTTGGTCGACACCACCAGCTCGTCACGGTGCGGCCGGAAGTCGGTGGCCAGGATGCGGCCGAAGTTCTCCTCGGCCGAGCCGTAGGGCGGCCCGTAGTTGTTGGCCAGGTCGAAGTGGGTGATCCCGAGGTCGAACGCGCGGCGGACGACGGCGCGGTGGTTGTCGAACGGGCGGTCGTGGCCGAAGTTGTGCCACAGGCCGAGGGACACGGCCGGCAGGCGCAGCCCGCTGCGGCCGGTGCGGCGGTAGTCCATGGACCCGTAACGGTCGGGCGAGGCAATGTAGGTCACGCCTCCACCATCGCGCACGCCGCCGCGCACGACCAGCGGGCGACCGCTCAACCCGTCTTCGTCCAGGTGCCACACCCGCCGGACTTGAACCCCGCGTCCGACGTGGCCGGTCCGGCCGCCGGGGCGGCGGCGCTCGTGGTGGCCGCCGTGGTCGGGGCCGCGGCCGGCACGGTGACGGTGTCCGGCCGATGAAACCGAGGGAACAACGGCCGCGCAGGGGCAAGAGCACGTCCGGAGAGCGACACTCAGCGATACGGGTGACTTGCTCCATGGATGGGCTGCGCTACGTTACAGGCACAGCCTGCCCCCGTATCGAGGAGTCTGCGTGATCGAGCTGTCCGACGTCATCCGGGACCTGCGCTCCGAGCTGGAGGCCGCGGTCGACGCGGCGCCCGCCGACGGGTTGCGCTTCGAGCTCGGCCCCATCGAGCTGGAGGTCTCGGTCGGGCTCGACCGCAGCGGGGGCGCGTCGGCCAAGGTCCGGTTCTGGGTGCTCGACCTCGGGCCCGAGGGGTCCGTGAAGCATGCCTCGACGCAGCGGGTGAAGCTGACCCTGCAGCCGCGCCTCGGTGACTCGGGCCGCTCGCCGTACGTCTCCGGAGCGCAGGCCGCGCAGGAGCGCTGACGGCGGCATGTGGACGACCCGGGCCGGGGCCGACGTCGGCGGCGTGGACCCGCATCGGGCCGCGGAGGTCCTGGTCACCGGCGCGGACGGGGCGGCGTGGCGCGGCTCGGGATACCGGCTGAC
Source organism: Dactylosporangium sucinum (assembly GCF_014647515.1). GTDB lineage: Bacteria > Actinomycetota > Actinomycetes > Mycobacteriales > Micromonosporaceae > Dactylosporangium > Dactylosporangium sucinum. The sequence goes on from NZ_BMPI01000006.1 coordinate 232,987, forward strand.
GTCGACCGCCGTGCTCACCGCGGCCCACGTCGTCAACGGTGGCGCGACCGTCGTGGTCCGGTTCGACGCCGACCGGCCCGAGGAGTGGTCGGCACAGGCCACCGTCGACTGGCTCGACGCGACGGTGGATGCCGCGGTACTGCGGATATCGCCCCGCCAGGACGAACCGGAGCTGGACGCGGTGCCCTTCGGCCGGATCCGCGACGCCGACGCCCTGCTGTTCTACAGCACCATGGGCTTCCCGCGGTTCAAGCTGCGCGACGACCGGCCGGTAGGCGCCCCGAAGACGAATACGCAGTACCGCGACTCCTATCACGAGGTCGGCCGCATCGCGGTGCTGTCCAACCAGCGCGAAGGCACGCTGGAGCTGCGCGTCGACCCGCCCGAGCGCGACCCCGACCCGCGCCGCTCGCCCTGGGAAGGGATGTCCGGGTCCGCCGTCCTGATCGGCGGGCACGTCGTCGGCGTGGTCTCCGAGCACCACCCCGGCGACGGCCTGAACCGGCTGGCGGCGGTCCGGGCCGACCGGTGGTACGAGAAGCTCGGCCCGCAGAGCCTGGCCCAGCTGCGCGAGCTGACCGGGCTGGCGCCCGCGGCCGACGCGCTGCCGGACGTGGTCCCGCCGGACCCGCAACAGGCGGTCGTCGCCGGGTACGCCGCCCAGGTCGCGGACATCGCACCCGACCGGCTGCTCGGCCGGGCCGACGAGCTGGCCGAGGTGGTGCGCTTCTGCGCCGGGGACGACCCGTACCTCTGGTGGCAGGGCCAGCCCTGGGCCGGCAAGTCCGCGCTGGCCGCCTGGGTCGTGCTGCACCCGCCGGCCGGCGTGAGCGTGGCCTCCTTCTTCGTCACCAGCCGGCTGCGCGGGCAGGCCGACAGCGACGCCTTCACCGAGGCGATGATCGAGCAGCTCGCCACCCTCGCCGGTGAGCCGGTGCCGGCCGTCACCTCGAAGGCCGGCGGCGACCGGCACCGCCGCCGGCTGCTGGACGCGGCCGCCGACCGGCTCGCCGCGCAGGGCCGGCAGCTGCTCATCGTCGTCGACGGCCTCGACGAGGACGAGTCGACCGCGTCCTCGGTGCCGAGCATCGCGTCGCTGCTGCCCAACCGCCGCCCGGGCGCGGTCAAGGTGATGGTCACCAGCCGGCCGCACCCCGGCCTGCCGGCCGACGTGGAGGACGGCCACCCGCTGCGGCAGTGCCAGGCCCGGCAGCTCGAGCCGTCACCGCACGCGGTCGACGTGCAGAACCGGACCCTCTTCGAGCTGCGGCAGCGGCTCGGCAGCCACGACCGGCTGCACATCGACGTCATCTCGTTCATCACCGCCGCCGGCGGCGGCCTGTCCCGACCCGAGCTGTCCGAGCTGGTGGGCGAGCCCGGGTACGTCCTGGACGACCTGCTCGGCAGCGTGTTCGGCCGCAGCCTGCGCACCCGGGAGACGCGCGACCCGGCGAGCCACGACGGGCGCCGGGTGTACCTGTTCGCCCACGACACGCTGCGGACGATCGCCGAGGCGCGGCTCGGCGACGACCTGGAGCCGTACCGCGCCCGCATCCACGAGTGGGCCAAGACGTACGCGACGCGGGGCTGGCCGGCCGACACCCCGCGGTACCTGCTGCGGCCCTACGCCGCGCTGCTCACCGCCACCGGCGACCACGACCGGCTGGCGGCGCTCGCCACCGACCCGGCGCGGCACGCCCGGCTGCTGGCCAGCACCCAGGGCGACGCGGCGACGCTGACCGAGATCGCCTCGGCGCGGCAGCTGCAGCTGCGCCGGCCCAGCCCGCACCTGCCGACGCTGGCCCTGCTCGGCGTGCACCGGGCCCGGCTGGCCGACCGGACCCGGGCGATCCCGCCGGAGCTGCCCGGCATCTGGGCCCGCGTGGGCAACCCGCTGCGGGCCCTGGCGCTCGGCCGGAGCATGGCCGACCCGAGCCAGCGGAACCTGGCGCTGACGAGGCTGGTGCAAACGCTGGCCCAGGCCCGGCAGTGGGACTGGGCGGACCGGGTGGTCCGCGCGATCGACGATCCACAGTCCCGCGTGCAGGCGCTCGGCACGCTGGCCCGCGCGGTGTGGACGGACGACCGGGTCCGGTGCCGGGAGCTCGCCGAGGAGGCCGTGCGGGCCGCCGACGCCGTCCCGGACGCGAAGCGCCGCGCCGACGCGCTGACCCGCCTCGTCGAGACGCTGTTCGCCGTGGACCGCGAGGCCGCCTGGCTCGCGGCCGAGGCGGCCGAGCAGGCGGCCCGCGCGGTGATCGGCCGGGCCACGGAGGCGCGGGTGCTCGCGGCGCTGGCGACGCGCCTGGCCGGGCTCGACCAGCAATGGGCCACCCGGCTGGCCGAGCGCGCGGCCCAGCTGGCCGGCGAGACGACGAACGCGGGCCGGCGCGCGGAGACGCTGACCGCCGTGGCGGCCGCGATGGCGGTGGTCAACCCCTCGCGGGTCGGCAAGGTGGCCAACCTCGCGGTGCGGGCGGCCCGCCAGGTCATCGACCACGAGCGGCGGACGCGCTGCTTCACCGCGCTGGCCGCCACACTGACCGCCGCGGGCTTGTACGACCGGGCCGAGGCGGTCACGCACGAGGTGCGCAACCGCAGGCTGCGGGCCCCGGCGTCGGCCGCGGTGGTCAAGGGCCTGGCCTGGGCGCAGCGCTGGCGCAAGGCGGAGCACGTGGCCGGCACGATCGCCTACGGGTACTGGCGGGCGCGGGCGAACGGGTGGCTGGCCGCGGCGCTGATCCCGGTCGACCCGCGGCGGGCCCGGCGGCCGGCCGCCGCGGCCGAACAGGCGGCGCTGGGCATCACCGACAGCACGCAGAAGGCGGAGGCGCTGACCGCGCTGGTCGAGGTGCTGTCGCCGGTGGACCCGGAGCGCGCGGTCCGGGTCGCCGCGGCGGCGCGTACGGCCGCAGAGGCGGCCCCGGGCGTGTTCGGCAGCGTGGCGCTGGCCCGCCTGTCCGGCGCGATGGTGACCGCCGGGCAGTTGGCGGCGGCCCGGGAGTTCGCCGACGCGGTACCGAATCCGCGGGAGCGGGCCCGCGCGCTGAACATCCTCGCGACGGCCCTGGCCGCTCGCGACCCGCGCGCGGTCGGTCCGGTGGCCGACGCCGCCGAGGCGGGCGCGCGGGCGATCACCAGCCCGGCCGAACAGGCCGCCGCGCTGACCCGGCTGACCCGCGCGCTGGTGCCGGCCGACGCCGAGCGGGCGCTGGAGGTCGGCGGCCGGGCCGAGAAGGCCGCGGACGCGATCACCGACCCGGCCGGCCGGGCCCAGGTCCTGAGCAAGCTGGCCGAGGTGCTCGCCGACGTCGACCCGGAGCGGGCCATACCGGTGGCCGAGGCGGCCGAGGCGGCGGCCCGCACCGCCGTGAACCCGTCCTTCCAGGCGCGGGCGCTGACCCGCATGATCGCCGCGGTCGCGGACGTGGCCCCGGCCCGGGTCGCGGAGCTGACCCGCTGGGCCAGGCACGCGGCGGACTCGCTCGGCGAGTCGCCCGCCCGCGGCGCGGCGCACGCCGACCTGTTCCAGGCGCTGGTGGACACCGGGCAGTGGGGACTGGCCGAGGAGGTCGCCGAGGTGATCCCGAGCCGCCCGGCCCGTGCGCAGGCGCTCGTCGGGCTGGCCACCGGGCTGTCCGGGGCGGACCCCGCGTGGGCCGGCCGGGTCGCCGACCAGGTCGAGCTCATCTCCCGGTCGCTGAGCAACCACGACCGCGGCGCCACGACCATGATCGGCCTGGTCAAGGTCATGGCGCTGGTGGACGGGGAGCGGGTCCTGCGGCTGACCGACAACGTCGAGCAGGCGGCGTTCTACGTCAGCGACCTGGCGCAGCAGGCCAAGCTGCTGACCGAGCTGATCCGGCCGGTGTCCATGGTGGACGTCGAGCGGGCCGGCCGGGTGGCCGACCGCGCCGAGCGGGTCGCGCTGTCCGCCGGCCCGGCCGAGGCGCAGGTCGAGGCGCTGGCCGACCTGGTCCGGGCGCTGGCCGTCGTGGACCCCGGCCGCGCCCGGTCGGTCGCCGACCGCGCCGCCGGGATCGCGGAGTCGATCGCCGGGCGGGCCCAGCAGGCTTGGGCGCTCGTGGACCTCGCCGAGGCGCTCGCCGCGGTCGACACCGACCTGGCCCGGCAGATGGCCGGCGCGGCCGAGCGGGCAGCCCGGGCCGCCGGCGACGGCCAGGCCCGCGGCCGGGCCCTCATCCCGGTGGTCCGCGCACTGTCCATGGTGGACACCGCGGAGGCCGGCCGGGTCGCGACGCTTGTCGAGCAGGTGGTCCGCATCGTGCCGGACCCCGACGCCCGCGCCCAGATGTACACCGAGCTGGCCGCCGCCCTGGCCGAGGCCGGACTGCTGGAGCAGGCCGTCGACGCCGCCGAGCTGGTCACCGGCGCCGAGCACCGGGCGGCGGCGCTGGCCACCCTGGCCGCCGCGTTCCACGCCGCCGAGCCGGAGGCGGCCGGCCCGCTCGCCGACGCCGCGCTGCGCGCCGCCCGCGACATCGCCGACCCCGACGCCCGTGCCGCGGCGCTCGCGGACATGACCCGGACCTTCGCCGAGGCGCAACTGTGGGAGCCGGCCGAGACCGCGGCGGCGGCCGTCACCGACCCCGACAAGCAGGCGCTGGCCTGGCAGACGCTGATCGGTCAGCTGGTCGACGCCGCCGGCGAGCCCGAGGCGCAGCCCGAGGTGCTGCTGCGCGCCGGCGCGTGCGCGCTCGCGGGAGCGGACCCGTTCGGCGCCCTCCCGATCCTCGCCAGGGCCTACCCCTACCCGGTCCTGGAGGTCTGCGACGCCGTGCTGCCGCTGGTGCTCCCGGAGGCCGCGGCGTAGGGCCGGCGCAGGCGGCCGCGGGCCGCCTCGGCCGACGGGTGACCCAGCGCCTCGAACGTGGCCAGGGCCGTGCGCCACGCGGCCTCCGCGGCGTCGTGCTCGCCCGCCGCGGCGTGGCTGTCGCCCAGGTTGAGCAGGACGTCGCCCTCGGCGCCGCGGTCGCCCAGGCGGGCGAACGAGTCGACCGCGCGGCGGTAGCACCGCAGCGCCGCGGCGTGGTCGCCCAGCTGGTCGTGGGCGTAGGCGATGCTGTCCCAGGTGCCCGCCTCGCCGTGGCCGTCGTCGAGCTCCTGCAGCAGGGCGAGCGCCGCCTCGCACAGGCGCAGGGAGTGCTCGTGCTCGCCGAGCCGGCCGTGCAGCCAGCCCGTGGCGTTGAGGGTGCGGGCCTGCCACAGGCGGTCGCCCACGAGCTTGAACAGGCGGTGGGCCTCGCCGCTGTGCCCGAGCGCGGCGCGGTGGTCGCCCTGGGCCTGCAGCATCCAGCCGATGTTGTGGTGCGTGCGGGCCTGGCCGGCGACGTCGCTGAGCTCCCCGTACAGGGCCAGGGCCGCCTGCAGGTGCAGGCTCGCCTCGGCGAACCGGCCCAGCTGGGCGAACGTCCGGCCCAGGTCGCGGTGGGTGTGGGCCGCCGCCGAGCGGTCGCCGACCCGCCGCAGCGCCGTCAGGGCCGCCGTCTGGGTGGCGATCAGCTCGTCCCAGTGGCCGCGCCAGTCGAAGTACGTCGTGAGGCTCCATGCCAGCGGCCACACGTGCCGGTCGAAGTCGTTGCCCGCGCCGAGGTCCACGGCGGCCAGCAGCGCGGCGTGCTCGGCCGCGAACCAGGCCAGCGCCCGGTCGCGGTCGGCGAGCGCCACCGGGGTCACCCCCGCCGCCGGCGCGGGGACGTCCACCGTGCTGCGCCCCGGATCCAGCAGCAGTACCGCGGCCCGCGCGCTCTGCAGGTAGTGGTCGAGGAGGCGCCGCACCGCGGCCGGGCGGTCGTCCGGCCGGACGTGCTCGAAGGCGTAGCTGCGTAGCAGGTCGTGCAACCGGTACCGGCCGGGGCGGTGCTCGGTGACCAGGTTCGCGCGCACGAGCGTGCGCAGCAGGGCGTCGACGCGCGGCAGGCCCGCGAGACTGGCCGCGGCCGGCGCCGCGAAGTCGACCCCCGGGTGCAGGCCGAGCAGGCGGAACAGGCGGGCGGCCGGCTCGTCGAGCGCGCGGTACGACCACGAGAAGACGGCCCGCACGTCCGTCGACGGGTCGCCGCCGTCGAACGGGTCGAGCCCGCCGGCCGCGTCGCGCAGCTGGGCGGCCTGCGCGGCGAGCGGCGCGTCCGGGCTGGTGGCGGCGTGGGCGGCGACGATCGCCAGGGCCAGGGGCAGCCGACCGCAGCACGCGACGATCTCGGCGACGGCCTCGGGCTCGGCGGCGACGCGGGCCGGGCCGAGGCGGGCGGCCAGCAGGTCGCGCGACCCGGCCTCGGTCAGCGGTCCGACCGGGAACGGGTGCGCCCCCTCGGCCGCGACGAGCGGGGTGAGGCGGTCGCGGCTGGTGACGATCACCAGGCAGCCGGGCGAGCCGGGCAGTAGCGGGCGGACCTGCGCGGCGTCGCGCGCGTTGTCGAGCACGATGAGCACTTTGCGGCCGTTGAGGATGCTCCGGTACAGCGAAGCCTGCGCGTCCAGCCCGGCCGGACGACGGTCGACCGGCACGTGGAACGCGTCGAGGAAGCCGCGCAGCGCCTCGCCCGGATCGACGGCGCTGTCCCGCGGGTCGAAGCCGCGCAGGTTGACGTAGAGCTGCCCGTCGGGGAACCGGCCGGCGGCCCGGTGCGCCCAGTGCACGGCGAGGCTGGTCTTGCCGGCGCCGGGCGGGCCGGTGACGGCGCAGACCACAGCGGTACCGCTGGATCCGCCGGCCAACGAGTCGAGGCGGTCGAGCAGGTCGGCGTGCCCGGTGAAGCCGCGCACGGCGGACGGCAGCTGGGCGGGGCCGGTCGCCTGCACCTCGACCGGCGGCGGGGCCAGGTCGAGGGACGCGTCCTGGCGCAGGACCGCCGCCTCCAGGTCGCGCAGCGCCGGTCCGGGGTCGAGGCCGAGGTCGTCGTCGAAGGCGCGCTTGACCCGCTGGTACGTGGCCAGGGCGTCGGCGGGGCGGCCGGCGCGGTACTGCGCGACCATGAGCTGCGCGTGGAACCGCTCGTCGTGGGGATGGTCGCGGGTGAGCCGCTCCAGGTCGGGGATGAGCTCGGCGTGCTCCCCGAGATGGAGCCGATGCTCGGCCAGGGTGTGCTGGGCGAGCAGCCACAGGTTCTCCAGCCGCTCGGCCTCGACGTCGAGCCAGGCGCGGCCGACGACGTCCTCCAACGGCCGGCCCCGCCACAGCGCCAGCGCCTCCCGCAGGTGCCGCACGGCCGCGGCGCGGTCGGTCGCCTCGGACGACTGCCGGATGAGCCGCTCGGCGACGGCCGCGTCGGTGCCGTCGCCGGCGAGGTCGAGCACGTAGCCGGGGGCCCGGGCCAGGATGGCGTCGCGGCTGCCGAGCACCTGGCGCAGGTGCGAGACGTGCCGCTGCAGCGTGTTCCCCGCGGTCGCCGGCAGGTCCTCGCCCCACACGACGTCGGCGATCCGGTCGGTGCTGACGACCTCCCCGGGCCGGACGGCCAGGGCCGCGAGCACCGCCTTGCGGCGTACGCCGTGCACCGGGCGGTGCACGGCGTCAACCGTGACGTCGATGGTGCCGAGAAGCCTGACCTGCATGGGTACCCCAGTCACTCGGTGTGACTGGAAACGCTATCGAGCGTGCGAGGGCGGCACCCGGCTCACGTCGGGAATCAGATACTCCCTCAGAGAATCCGCCACACCTGGCTGTTGGCGCCGGTGTACGGCCGGGTGACCGCCTGAAAGTCCTGCGCGCTGGAGATGTAGGCGTCGAGGTACCGGCCGCTGCTGACCTGCTGGATCATGTAGAACGCGCCGCCGTAGTCGTACAGGCGCCACAGCTGCGTGCTGTTGTTCTGCTGCGGCCGGGTCACCACCCGGTAGTCGAGGCTGGCGATCTCGTGCGCGTCGAGGTACCGCCAGGAGCTGACCTGCTGGATCGTGTACAGCCCGCCACCGACGTCGGTGAGCAGCCACTGCTGGGTGGTGTTGTTCTGCACGGGCCGGGTGACCACGTTGAAGTCACGCTCAGCGATCTCGTGGGCGTCGAGGAACAGCGGCCCGCTCCCCTGCGTGATCGTGACGACCCGCGGCGGCTGCAACCGCACCGCCATCCCGATCCCGATGGTCTCCGCGGACGCGACCCCGGTGCTGCCGAACAGCATCGCGGCCGCCGCGGCCAGCGTCACGATCAGCCTGGTCCGAATCTTCATGGTGCGAACTCCTCCGTCTTCGGTGGTCCGGCGGAGCTGTTCCGCCGGCACCCACGGAGGATGGCGGGGCGCGCTGAAACGCCCCTGACGTGCCGCAGAAAGCCGGACTCCTGGCGTCCCGCCGTCGTGGTACGGCAGGATGGAAACAGCGTTTCCCAAACAGAGGAGTGGCGCGTGCGATACCTCATCGTCGGGTGCGGCAACGTCGGGATGGAGCTGGGGCGGCGGTGGACGGCGGCCGGGCACCGGGTCACCGGGACCACCACCTCGCCGGGGCGGGTGGCCGAGGTCGGGGGCGTGTGCTCCGACGTGGTGGTGCTGCGCGGCAGCGACGCCGGCGCCATGGCCCGGGCCGCCCGCGGCGTCGACGCCGTGGTGCTCACCGTGAGCCCGCGGATCAGCAAGGCGTTCGACGCCGCCGACCGGGTGCAGGAGTATGCCGACACGCTCACCGCCTCGGCCACCGTGGCCGCCGGGGTGCACCCGCGGGTGGTGTTCACCAGCTCCGTGTCCGTCTACGGTGCCGGGGAGGGCGCGGTCGTCGACGAGGGCAGCCCGCTCACCCGCGACGACGACGCCTCGCCGCGCAACTTCGTCGCCGCCGAGGAGGCCGTGCTCGCCGCCGGTGGAGCCGTGGTGCGGATCCCCGACGTCTACGGGCACCCGCGCGACCTCGACTACCCGGCCCGCGTGCGGCTCGCCCACGAGCTGCTCGGCGGGAGCGTGCCGTTCGACGGCGACGCCCTGCTCTACCGCATCGACTACCGCGACGCCGCCGCCGCGCTCGACTTCGTCGTCGTCAACGGGCTGACGGGGGTCTACAACGCTGTGCCGGACGCCACCGTGCCGCCGACGAACCGGGAGGTCTTCGGCCGGATCTGCGCCGCCGAAGGTTGGCCCGACCTGCGGTACCGCGCGGAGATCCGGACGCCGGTCATGCCGATCTCGTCCGAGCGCCTGCGGTCGGCCGGGTTCTCCTTCACGCATTCCTGACGAGGGCGTCAACCTTCCGGGGCCGGGCGGCGGGCGAAGACCTGCTGCAGGCGGCCCTGGAGCGCCTGATGCGCTCGTGGGGCCGGGTGCGCGAGGACCGCGAGCGGTACCGACGCTGGAGCTGTTCGACTACGGCCTCCCGGTCACCGTCCAGCGGCCGGCGGACGTGGTGCCCGCGAACTAGGCGACGCTCGCGTGCGCGGCGACCAGCCGCCAGCCATGGGTCTCCGTGTGGACCCAGGTGCGGGTGTACCGCATCCGCCAGGCGAACGGCTGGCCGCCGAACGAGCCCTCCAGCGTCCCCAGGAACCAGGTCACCCCGAGCCGCTCCTCGACCAGCACCTCGAGCGACTCCTCGTCCACCCGGGTCATCACCTGATGGCCGGTGCGGTGGACGTGGAGGTCGTCCTCCTTGCGGTACAGCTTGCCGTCCGGGCCGGTGAAGATCAGGCGCTCGTCGATCAGCGCGTCCAGGGCGGCCACGTCGCTCGCCAGCTGGGCGGCCTGCAGGCGGCGCTCGGCCGCCCGCAGGCTCTCGACGTCGCTCACAGCGTGGTCGCCAGACGGTCGGCCAGGAGGCGGGTGAAGCGCGCGGGGTCGGCCAGGTCGCCGCCCTCGGCCAGGAGCGCGAGGCCGTAGAGCAGCTCGGCCGTCTCACCCAGCGATGCCGCCTCAGGAGCGGCGGCGTGCGCCGCGCGCAGGCCGGTCACCAGCGGGTGGGCCGGGTTGAGCTCCAGGATCCGCTTGGTGTGCGGGAGCTCCTGGCCCATCGCCCGGTACATCTTCTCCAGCGTCGGCGTGATGTCGTGCTCGTCGCCGACGATGCACGCCGCCGAGGTGGTGAGCCGGGCGGTGAGCCGGACCTCCTTGACGTCGTCCTCGAGCCGGGTGCCGAGCCAGGTCAGCAGCGGCGCGAAGTCGGCCGCCTGCTCCGGCGGGATCTCCGACTCGCCCAGGTCGACCTTGCCCTTGGCGACCGACTGCAGCGGCTTGCCCTCGAACTCGGTGACCCGCTCGACCCACACCTCGTCGACCGGATCGGTGAGGATGAGCACCTCGTAGCCCTTGGCCAGGAACGCCTCCAGGTGCGGGGACTTCTCCACCATGGCCCGCGACTCGCCGGTCATGTAGTAGATGTCCTTCTGGCCGTCCTTCATCCGCTCGACATACTCCGCGAGCGAGGTCGACTCGGCCGCCGTGGACGTGACCCGGAGCAGCTCCAGCAGCGTGTCCTGGTTCTCGGCGTCCTCGAGCAGGCCCTCCTTGAGCGGGCGGCCGAACTCGGCCCAGAACGCGCCGTACTTCTCGGCGTCGCCGGTCTTGATGTCCTTGAGCGTGCCGAGCACCTTCTTGACCAGCCGCCGCCGGACGGCCTGGATCTGCCGGTCCTGCTGCAGGATCTCGCGCGAGATGTTGAGCGACAGGTCGTGGGCGTCCACGACGCCCTTCACGAAGCGGAGGTACTGCGGGATCAACGCCTCGCAGTCGTCCATGATGAAGACCCGCTTGACGTACAGCTGCACGCCCCGCTTGCCGTCCCGCGTGAACAGGTCGAACGGCGCCCGGGCCGGCACGAAGAGCAGCGCCTCGTACTCGAAGGTGCCCTCGGCCTTCATGTGGATCGTCTCGAGCGGGTCGGTCCAGTCGTGGCTGACGTGCTTGTAGAACTCGTGATACTCGGCGTCGCTGACCTCGCTGCGGGGCCGCGCCCAGAGCGCCTTCATCGAGTTGATCGGCGCCTCGGCGCCGCCGAGCCGGATCGGCCAGGCGATGAAGTCCGAGTACCGCTTGACGATCTCGCGGATCTTCCAGTCGGCGGTGTAGTCGAAGAGCTGGTCCTCGCTGTCCTCCGGCTTGAGGTGGAGGGTGACCGAGGTGCCCTGCGGGGCGTCCTCCAGCGTCTCGATCTCGTAGGTGCCCTCGCCGGCCGACTCCCAGGAGGTGCCCTGGCTCTCGCCCGCCTTGCGGGTGACCAGGGTGACCCGGTCGGCGACCATGAACGTCGAGTAGAAGCCGACGCCGAACTGGCCGATGAGCTCCTGCGAGGCGCCGGCGTCCTGGGTCTCGCGCAGCTTGCGCAGCAGCTCCGCGGTGCCCGACTTGGCGATCGTGCCGATGAGCGACACGACGTCCTCGTGCGACATGCCGATGCCGTTGTCGCGCACGGTCAGCGTGCGCCTGTCCTTGTCGATCTCCAGCTCGATGTGCAGGTCGTCCGTGTCGACCTGGAGCTCCTTGTTGATCAGCGATTCGATCCGCAGCTTGTCCAGCGCGTCGGACGCGTTCGAGATCAGCTCGCGCAGGAAGATGTCCTTGTTCGAGTAGATCGAGTGGACCATCAACTGCAGGAGCTGCCGCGTCTCCGCCTGAAACTCCAGCGTTTCCCTGCTCACCGAAAAACCCCCTCCACACGGTTCTCCAAAAGAATACTGGCGCCCGTGTCGAATCCGGGCGGGCCCGCTCGTGTAGGGGGTAGACAGCGCTACGAAGGAGGCGGACATGGCCCACTACCTGCTGAGCGTCATCGAGCCGAGCGAGGGTACGCCCCCGTCGCCGGCCGAGCTGGAGAAGATCATGGCGCAGGTCGGCGAGTTCGAGCAGGAGATGCGCGGCGCCGGCGTGTGGGTGTTCAGCGGCGGGCTGCACCCGCCGGCGACCGCCAGCACCCTGCGCCCGAAGGACGAGGAGATCCTGGTGAGCGACGGGCCGTTCATCGAGGGCAGGGAGCACCTCGGCGGCTTCACGATCATCGACGTGCCCGACCTCGACGCCGCCCTGGAATGGGGGCGCAAGGCCGTCGTCGCGACCACGCTGCCGGTCGAGGTGCGCCCGTTCCGGTGGTGATCGAGGAGATCTACCGCGCGGAGTACGGCCGCGCGGTGGCCGTCCTGAACCGGCTCCTCGGCGACCTCGACGCCGCCGAGGAGGCGGTCCAGGACGCGTTCGCGGCCGCGGTGCAGCGCTGGCCCGCCGCGGGCGTCCCGCCGAGCCCGGCGGGCTGGATCATCACGACCGCTCGCAATGCGGCGATCGACCGCTTGCGACGTGAGGCCAAACGCTCGTCGAAGCACGCCGAGGCCGCGCTGCTGTCGGACGCCGAGCTGGACGAGGAGGGCCCCGTGCACGACGAGCGGCTCCGCCTCATCTTCACCTGCTGCCATCCAGCGCTGTCGATGACGGCGCGCGTCGCGCTCACCCTGCGGCTGCTCGGCGGGCTGACCACCCCCGAGATCGCCCGGGTGCTGCTGATGACCGAGCCGGCCACGGCCCAGCGGATCGTGCGGGCGAAGCAGAAGATCAAGGCGGCCCGCATCCCGTACCGGGTGCCCCGCGAGGCCGACCTGCCCGACCGGCTCGGCGGTGTGCTCGCCGTCGTCTACCTGGTCTTCACCGAGGGCCACGGCGCCGACCGCGCCGACCTGTGCGCCGAGGCGATCCGGCTGGGCCGGCTGCTGGCCGAGCTGATGCCCGACGAGCCCGAGGTGCTCGGGCTGCTGGCCCTGATGCTGCTCACCGAGGCCCGCCGGCCGGCCCGGTTCGCCGCCGACGGCTCGCTGGTGCTGCTCGCCGACCAGGACCGGACGCGGTGGGACGGCGCGCTGATCGCCGAGGGGCACGCGCTCGTGCGGCGCTGCCTGCGGCGCGACCGCCCCGGCCAGTACCAGATCCAGGCCGCGATCAACGCCGTGCACACGGACGGGCCGGCGACCGACTGGCGGCAGGTGGTCCAGCTGTACGACCAGCTCATGGCGCTGCACCCGTCGCCCGTCGTCGCCCTGCACCGCGCGGTCGCCGTCGCCGAGCTCGAGGGACCCGGCGCCGGCCTCAGGCTGATCGAGGATCTTCCCTTGCGGCAGTACCACGTGTTCCACGCGGTCCGCGCCGACTTCCTGCGACGACTGGACCGTCCCGAGGAAGCGGCCGCGGCGTACGCACACGCCGCGGCCCTGACTCCGAACGATGCGGAGCGACGATTCCTGTCGTCGCGCCTTTAGGCCTGTTGCACACCTGGCCTTAGTGGCAGCTGCCGGTGCCGCTGTCGTTGTAGGTCTTGCCCGACTCCGGGACGAACTGCCAGTCGTAGCTGTTGGCGTGCAGCGTGAACTTCAGCACGCCGAAGGTGTCGCTGTTGCGGGCCTGGCTGTTGGCCTGGACGGTGCCGAAGCCGTAGTGGTCGGCGCCGCCCATCCCGGCGACGAAGCTGCGCAGGCCGCGGCTGTTGTCGAGGCCGCCCGTCGGGTTCATCGGGGCGAACCGCTCGTACTGGTGGTTGTGGCCCCAGACGACGACGTCGGCGTTGTAGTCGTACAGCGCCTGGTAGAGCGGCCGGGTCGAGGTCGACGGCGCGTGGTTGGCGCCCGACGTGAACAGCGGGTGGTGCCAGTAGGCCAGCGTGCACGGCTTGGTGCTGGCGGCCAGGTCGGCGCGCAGCCACTGCTCCTGCGCCGAGCCGGCGGACATGCTCACGTTCGAGTTGAGCGAGACGACGTGCCAGTTGCCGATGTCGTACGAGTAGTAGCCGCGGCCCGACGGGCCGGCCTGCGTCCCGAAGTACGCGTAGTAGCCGCTCGCCCCGGACGTGTTGTAGTCGTGGTTGCCCGGCGCGGGCCGGGTCCGCGCCTTGAACGCGCCCCAGGTCGGCGCGTAGTAGCTGTTGAACTCCGACGTCGTGCCGTTGTCGTAGACGTTGTCGCCGGTGGTGAACACCGTGCCGGAGATGCCGTTGATCAGCGCCGCCGTGGCCGAGTCGCCGGAGCCGGAGGTGGCGATGTCACCGGCGCCGACGAGGACCGGGTCGCCCGACGGAGCGGTCGTCGTGACCGGCGGGGTGGTCGGGGTCGTGGTGCCGGTGGTGATGACGAGCTGCGGAGCGTCGGCGCCCGTCTCGCGGGTGTCGTAGTAGGCGCCGTCGCTGTTGCTCGACGAGGCACCGAAGCTGAAGGTGCCGTTGCCCTTGACGACCGAGAAGACGTCGACCTCGTACCAGCTGTCCTTGGCCACCGAGCCGATCGAGCCGAGGCTCGCACCGTCGAGGGCCGGCTGGTTGTTCCAGGTCGTGCCGGTCTCCGACCAGGTGGTGTTGGACACCGCCCGGAAGGTGCCGCCGGCCGGGCTGCCGTCGTTGCCGCTGATGGTGCGCAGCCGCAGCTTGGCGCCGGTGACGGTACCGCTCACGCCGGAGACGGTGAACCGCAGGAACATCCGGCGGACCGGCGAGTTGTCCACCACGATCTGGGTGGCGGTGCCGTAGTTGGTGGACGCCGTGTCGCTCTGGACGTACGTGTCGGCGACCGGGGTGAACGTCGTGGTGGCCGCCGACGCGGGGGTCGCGGCGGTGAGCAGCACCGTGGCGGTGGCGACCGCGAGCGTCGTGGTGGTGCCCACGACGATCGGCAGCCGGAACTGGCGCAAACGCATGGCGGGAAATTTAGGTGTGCCAATGGGCCGCCATAGGTCGCCGAAGTGAACGTTGGACATCGATGCCTGTTGTTCACCGGACGTCCGTCTGCCGGGAAGGATCGCCGTCGATCGTGGGCCGATGCTTTCCATGCGGGCCCGGGTCGCCGTCCTCGCCGGCGCCGTCGTGGTGCTGGGCGCGGGCGCGTTCGCCTACGTGCGCTCGGCCGCCGACCGCCCGGCCGCCGACCCCGCGCAGTTCGAGACGGTGTCCCTGACGCCCGGCCCGCGCCTGCTCACGATCACCGACCGCCACCTGGCGGTCGTGCCGGCCGACAACCCGGGCGGCGCGCGCACGGTGTCGGCGGTCGAGTGCGTGCGCGCCTACGCCGCCGCCGGCACCGGGATCTGCCTGCGGCAGAGCACGCCCTGGGCGTACCGGGTGGTCGTCCTGGACGCGGATCTGCACGACCGCCGCTCGATCGACATCCCGGGCCTGCCGAACCGCGCCCGCGTCTCGGCGTCGGGCCGGATGGTGTCCTGGACGACGTTCGTGGGCGGCGACTCGTACACGAGCGCGGGCTTCTCCACCCGCACCGGCATCCTGGACACGACGTCGGGAACGTACGTGAGCACGCTGGAGGACTTCGCCATCACTCGCGAGGGCCGCCCGTACCGAGCGGTGGACGTGAACTTCTGGGGCGTGACGTTCGCGGCGGACGACACGACGTTCTACGCGACGATGTCCACCGCGGGCCACCGCTACCTGGTCCGCGGCAACTGGCCCGCCCGCACGGTGGAGACGCTGCGCGACAACGTGGAATGCCCGTCGCTGTCCCCGGACGGAACGCGGATCGCCTTCAAGCAGGCGATCGGCGGCGACCCGCTGAAGGGCTGGCGCCTGTCGGTGCTGACCCTGTCCACGGGCACGGTGGTGGAGACGGCCGAACGCGAGAGCGTGGACGACCAGGCGGCCTGGCTGGACAACGCGACCCTGGCCTACACCCTCCGCCGCGGCGACGGCCAACCGGACATCTGGACCGCCCCGGCCGATGGCACGGGCGAGTCCCGCCTGCTCGTCCCGGGCGCCGAGTCCCCCTCCCCGCTCTGATCACGGGCCGATGGCGACCGTGGTCCAGGCCCGCCCCGTCTCGCCGTCGCCGAACTCCACCAGGCCGAGATATCGGCGGGCCGGGTCCAGGCCCGACCAGGCCACGTCGAAGCTCGCCGTCTCGTCGGGCTTCACCCGGATCGACGGCGGGGTCACCACCACGCTGCGCGGTGCGGCCTTGTCGACCAGGAACAGGTGGGCCTTCACCTCCTGCTCGGTCACGCTCGCCGGCAGCCCGAACTGCACGGCGTACACCTCGAACGTCCCCGTCGACGTCAGCATGATCTCCTCGTCGGACGTCGTGCCGTCGCTGCGGTCGACCAGCGTGCCGCCCTCGTACAGGTACAGGTCGATGTCGCTGCTGGGGGCGTGGTCGGTCGCGAACGTCGCCAGCCGGGCGATCCGCATGCCCGGCGGGACGGTGATCTCGAAGGAGAAGACGGCCGGGGAGACGCCCGGGGACGTCGCCACGAAGGCGGCCGTGCTGCCCACCAGCTTCCGCGCGTGGACCGTCGACGCGGCCAGGCCGAAGGCGCGGGCCGTCACCGGGCCGGTGTAGCCCGCCCGCAGGTCGATCGGCGTGTGGCCGGACGCGCCCGAGCCGGTCACCTCGCCCGGGCCGGCCAGCGCCACCGGGCGGGCGGCGATCGGGCTGCGCACGCTGTGGCCACGCAGGTCCGTCCAGGTCAGGGCGCCGAACGTCCACGCGCCGAAGGTCGCCGTGGTGCGGGTGACGGTGACCTTGAAGGTCGCGCTCCGGCCCACCCCGAGGCTGATCGTCGACGGCTCGACCGTCACCGTCGTGCCCGGCGGGGCCGACACCGACGCCACGTAGACGCTCGGCTGCGCGCCGACGTTGGTGACCGTGCGGGTCACCGTCTGGCGGCCGGGCAGGGAGCCGATCCCGATCGACGGGTAGTTGAGGTCGCTCGGGTCGGTCGTGCCCACGATCGGGCACCAGTCGCTGACCTGCTGGAGCTGGCCGAGGCCGCAGGCGTACCGCACCCAGTCCTCGACCCCGGCGTCGTACACGAGCCCCGGGTCGAAGGCGCGGGACGGCCGGACGTGGCCCGAGCCGTAGTCGAACGGCGTGGCGTCGGCGCCCGCCCGCTGGATGTGGCCGTCGCGGTTGTCGGTCTCGCCGGCCGTGGTCATCAGCGCCGACTTCACCGCCGCCGGCGACCAGTCCGGGTGCTTGGCCCGGACCAGCGCGGCGATGCCCGCGATGTGCGGGCTCGACATCGACGTGCCCGACTCGCCGTCGTAGAGGTTGCCGTGGTGGCCGGCCGGCGAGACGCCCGCGACGATGTCGACGCCGGGGGCGGTGATGTCGGGCTTGATGAGGTCGCCCGCGCCGGCGACGGCGGGGCCGGCGGAGGAGAACGCCGCCACCGACGGCGCGCGCGGGGTGGCGGTCGAGACGGCGGAGAGGGCGGCGGTCGGCGACCTGCCGCCGAGGTACAGCTTGATCGCCGCGCCGGCGACCTGGTCCACGTGCACGGTCGGGACGACGTGGTAGTCGGCGTTGAGGGAGTTCTCGTCGGGGTTGTACAGCACCATCCCGACCCCGCCCGCGTCCCGCACGGCGAGGCTCTTGTCGGTGCGCGGGTTCACGCCCCGCCTGCACAGCACGATCCTGCCCTTGACCTTGGCCGGGTCGAGCGTGTCCGGGTAGCACAGCTCGACCTTCGCCGGGTCGGCGGCGGCCAGCCCGGCCTTCGTGGCGTCGACCAGCGGCGCCGGCGGCACGGCGGGGCCCTGGCCGACGCCGGCGTACGTCTTGCCGTTGCCGAGCGTCACCGACTTCGCCGAGCCGCGGTCGTGGGTGCTCGCCGCGACCGTCATCGCCCACGGCGCGTTGTGCGCGACCGTCGACGTGCCGGGGCCGTCGTTGCCGGCCGAGGCGGCGACGAAGACGCCGGCCGCGGCCGCGTTGAAGAAGGCCAGCTCGATCGGGTCGACGACGAGCGAGCTGGAGCCGGAGACGGAGTAGTTGAGGACGTCGACCCCGTCGGCGACGGCGTCGTCGACGGCCTCCAGCAGGTCGACGGTGCCGCCCGAGCCCTCGCCGTCCGACTGCCGCCACAGGGCCTTGTACACGGCGATCCGCGCCGCCGGGGCCATGCCGGACACGTGGCCGACCGCGTCGCCGTTGATCGTCGCCGGCACGTCCGCCAGGCCCGCGGCGGTGGTGGCGGTGTGCGTGCCGTGCCCGTCGTAGTCGCGCGGCGAGCGGAACTCGCCCTCCCAGCCGCCGAAGCCGCTGCTGTCGTAGTACCGCGCGCCGATGACCTTGTTGTTGCAGGTGACCCTCTGCTGGGCGGTGCCGGTGCCCGGGTCGCACCTGCCGGACCACTTGCCGTCGATCGCCGCCTGGTCGGGCCGCGGCTCGGGCAGCGGCGCCAGGCTCGGGCTCTCCGGCCAGAAGCCGGTGTCGACCACTCCGATGATCATGCCCTCGCCGCCGGTGTGCTCCGTGTCCCACACGCCGCCGGACCCGCTCAGCCCGAGGAAGCTCGGGGTGGAGACGGTGTTGACGGTGCGCCTCTCGTTCGGCCAGACACGCGCGACGCCGGGTGTCCGCTCGACGCGGGCCCTCTGCTGCGGGGTCAGCGCGGCGGCGAACCCGTTGAACGCGGATTCGTAGTCGGCGACGGTCCGCTCGATCCCGGCCCGCTGCTGGACCGCCGCCCGGTCGGCCCGGATCCGGGCGCGCGCCGCCTCCTGCCGCCCGGCCGGGTCGCCGGCCAGCTGCACGATGAACAGCTCCGCGTCCGATTTGGCGGATGCGGTACCGCCCGGCAGCCCGACGAGCGACGAGAGCACGAGGGTGACAACGAGAAGGAACCGGCCCACCCGGCCAGCCTAATTGTGGCGATTTGCCCTATGTCAGGAATCCGAGATGATCCTTGAGCAGGGCGTATCCCACGAACGCCACGATGTCGAGCAGCGAGTGCGCGACCACGAGCGGCATGACGCGCTGGGTCCGCTTGAAGAAGTACCCGAACACCAGCCCCATGACGAGGTTGCCGATGAACCCGCCGAACCCCTGGTACAGGTGGTAGGAGCCGCGGATGACGGCGCTGGTCACGATCGCCGGCCAGCTGCCCCAGCCCAGGTCGCGCAGGCGGGTCAGCAGGTAGCCGATCATGACCACCTCTTCGAGCACCGCGTTCTGGATCGCGGCCAGGATCAGCACCGGCACCGCCCACCAGACCGGCTCCAGCGCCGCGGGCACGATCTGCGCGCTGATCCCGAGCTGCTGCGCGGCCCAGACCAGCCCGAGCCCGGGGATCCCGATCAGCGCGGCCAGCCCGGCCCCGGTGCCCAGGTCGAACCCCGGGCGCTGCCGGTCGAGCCCGATGGAGGGCACCGGATCGGTGCGCCGCAGCAGGTGTACCGCGAGCAGTGCCGGCACGACCCCGAGCCCGATCCCGGCGAGCTGGTAGGCGAGGTCGAGCCAGGGCCGGTCCGGCGTCACCGACGGGTTGAGCGTCGCGGTCTGCTGCGACAGCGGCTTCACGAAGGTCAGCCGGTCGATGATCCGCAGGATCGCGTAGATCGCCGACGCGCCGAGCGAGACGCCGAGCACGAGCATGATCTCGGTCCCGATGCCCCGCTTGACGGCCCGCGTCTCGATCACCGGGCCACTGTAGCCCCCGTCCCGGCGTGGGCACTCCCGCACGAGTGCCCACGCCGGGCTCAGGAGTCACTGAAGACGTCGTACTTGATCCGGATCGCCGGGACCTGCAGCTCGGCCAGGGTGCGCAGGGTGGTGCGGACCATGACCGGGGAGCCCGAGACGAAGAAGTCGTGGTCGTGCCACGGCCCGTAGCGGGCGACGATCTCCGAGACGTTGCCGTGCTCGCCGGGGAAGTCGGGATCGTCGGTCGTCGCGGCCACGACCGACAGCCAGGGGTAGCGGGCCGCCAGGCGGTTGAGGCAGGCGAGGTCGTAGAGGTCGTCGCGGTCGCGGGCGCCGAAGAAGACATGGACCCAGCGGGTGCGGTTGGCCCGGGTCATCTCCTCGATGAGTGCCTTGATCGGGGCCAGGCCGGTGCCGCCGGCGACGCAGACGACGTCGCGGGTCGAGCGCCGGTCCAGGATCATCGAGCCCATCGGGGCGCCGAGGCGGACCATGTCGCCCACCTGCACGCGGCGGACGAGCGCGGAGCTCACCCAGCCGGCGCCGACCGCCCGCACGTGGAAGTCCAGCGAGCCGTCCGTGCGGGGCGCGTTGGCGACCGAGTACATCCGCCACAGGCGCGGCTGGTACCTGGACTCGACGCTGACGTACTGGCCGGCGCGGTACTCCAGCGGCTGCATCGGCTTGACCGTCATCACGGCGATGTCCCGGCTGCGGCGCTCGTGGTGGACGACCTCGGCGTGCCAGTAGGGCGGGTTGGCCGAGTCGGCCTCGGCGCCCCGCATCATCCGGGCGGCGATGGCCGCGTAGGCGTCGCGCCAGGCCTGGTCGAACTCCAGCGTCCACTGGTCGCCCGCGAACGTGCGCAGGGCATCCATGAGCGCGCGGCAGATCACGTCGTAGTGCTCGGGCTGGACGTGGAACTTGCGGTGGTCGCGGCCCAGCGACTCGAGGTACTCGCCGAAGCGGTCCGGGTCGTCGACCGACTGGATCGCGGTCACGATCGCGCCCAGCAGGCGGGAGCGCTGGACGTCCATCTGGACCGGGAACAGGTCCCGCAGCTGTGGGTTGTCGAGGAACATGCGCGCGTAGAAGTAGCTGGCGAGCTTGTCCTGCTGCTCCTCGACGAGTGTCCAACTCTCCTTCAGTAATCGCGACAGATTGCTCATCGATGCCCTTCGCCGTTCAACGTAGGAGCCGTCTTGCGAATGAGGGTCACTACCTGGGATGACCACGCATCGCACTGGATGTGCGACCACGCGTGCTGAGCGACGGATTTCCCTACGACGCGCCGATCCGGGGCGCTGGACAGTTCCACCGAACGGCCGGTGTCGCACCGGCTGTGCGGCCGGCCCCGGCGCGCGGTGCGAACTTGTTGAGCAGGCGTCCGCAGCAACCGGAGGTGCACCCGTGCCCACGCTGTCCGATCACGAGATCCTGACCGAGCTCGATGACCGCATGCAGATGTTCATCCGCCGCCAGGAGATGATGTTCGTCGCCACCGGCGAGCCCCACGACGGCCACGACTGCACGTTCGTGACCGGCGGGCCCGGCTTCGTGCGGATCCTCGGCGTCAACCGGCTGGCCTGGCCGGAGTTCGACGACGTGAGCCTGTCCGACGCGATCGCCGACATCCGGCGCGACCCGCGGATCAGCCTGCTGTTCGTCGACTTCGCCCGCGGCGCGATCGGCCTGCACGTCGACGGCAAGGCGAAGGTGCTGGACGACGACGCGATGCGCCGGGCCTACCGGGCGCTCAACCTGGACCCGTCGCTCGACCTGGTCGCCGACCGCCGGCCGATGCGGTGGATCACGGTGTACGTGGAAGAGGCATTCCTGTCGGCGGCCGGCGAATTGGTGTGAACTTGCGGTACTCGCCGACGGGGATCAGCCGGTCGCCGGCGTCGAGCAACTGGTGGTAAAGGACCCCGTCAAGATGGTCGATCTCGTGTTCGACCAGACGCGCGAGCGCACCTCGGAACAGCGTTCTCCGGCATTCGCCGTCGAGCGTCTGGTGCCGCACGTGAATCCATTCCGGCCGGCGCACCTGACCGCGCACGCCGAAGAACGACAGGCATCCTTCGTAGTGTTTCCGGGCGCGCACCGGTAGCGGCTGGCTCGCCAGCACGACGGGGTTGACGAGCACCACGAGGTCGGCCCCGTCGGGCGGCCGCACGATCGCCACCCGGCGCGGGATCCCGATCTGCGGCGCCGCGATGCCCATGCCGCCGCCGAACGGGTAGAGCGTCTCGACCCGGGCCGCCATCCGGCGCAGGCCGTGCACGGCCTGCTCGGCCTCGGCCCGCTCGGCCGGCAGGTCGAAGGGCGCGTGGTCGGTGCGGGTGAGGATGGGCGCGGCGCCCAGCTGACGGATGCCCAGACCGGACATGAGCCGCACGAGATAGGCGCCATCGGCGAGATCACCGGCGACCGTGCGTCGCGGGTCCACTACTCGCCCTGTCGTCATCTCCGCACGATAGCGGCTGAACGACGTTCCATTATTCATTCATTCATTTCGAATGCAATTCGAACGGAATCGTCACTCGGTGGCCGGCACCAGCGGGGCGTCCACCTCCATCCGGTGCAGGTACAGCCGACCGTCGAGGTGGTCGATTTCGTGCGCCACGAGCCGGGCGAGCGGCCCGCGGTACACCTGGATGAAACGCGTGCCGTCGGAGCGCGAACTCTCGACCGTCACCTCGCGGGACCGGCGCACGAGGCCGCGGACGTCGAAGAACGACAGGCAGCCCTCGAACTCCTCGTCGGTCTCGTCCGACTGGTCGACCAGGCGCGGGTTGAGCAGCACGACCTGGTCCGTGCCGGGCTCGCCCGGCCGGATCACCGCGACCGCGAGGCTGTCGCCGACCTGGGGGGCCGCCAGCCCCACTCCGCGCACAAAAGGGTGCAGCGCCTGGACCCGGTCGAGGGCGGCCGACATCTTGTCGACGACCTCGGCAGCGCGCGCCGACTCGCCGGGCAGGTCGAGCGGGCGGACCGGCCGGTCGAGGACGTTCTCGCCGCGCTGCAGCACGCCGGCGTCGCGGACGGCGTCGGTCGACGACGACTGCGCGTACGGCGGCTCCTCCCAGTCGTCGGGCTGCTCGACGGCGCCGACGGGCCGGGTGCCGCGGAAGCGCCACTCCAGCCGGTAGCGGTCGTGCAGCGCGGTCGTCTCGGTGTGCCACGAGAAGACCGCCCGGCCGTCCGCGGACAGCTCCTGGGTGATCGGCGTGCGCAGCGGCACCTCCTCGGCCGACAGCGTCGTCTGCACGCCCCAGACCACCGGACGCATCCGCGCCGGGAACTCGACCTCGATGGTGAGCTGGCGGGTGGGCAGGCGCACCGAGCGCTGGAACCAGTGGCCCCACTTCTCGACGCTGATGTGCCACGAGTACGCGATCGTGGTCCGCTGGCCCGGGTACAGCGGGAAGCGGCCCTGCGCGTTCTCGAAGAGCAGCCACGCCTCCTTGAGCGCGTCGCGGTCGGTCTTGGACCGCCACTCCATCGGCTCCCCGGCGCACGAGGCGACCAGCGCGAGCTCGTCCCAGGACAGCGGGTGGTCGCGGTGGTGGCGGTTGGAGCGCGCGGGGTCGTCCGGGTAGCGGTCGACCGAGATCCGGACCAGGTACCGCGTGATCGGTTCCGTGCCGGCGTTGTAGAGCGCACGGCGGACCGTGCACCGGTACTTGCCGTCGACGTAGGACAGGCGGGCGGTCTCCCGCTCCACGACCAGTCCCGTGCCGGGCGGCAGCCACTGGTCCGGGACGGGCGGGTCGCGACCCGGCAGCCCGACCCGGCTGCGAGCCGTGGCGCGCAGCTCGTCGTACTCCTTGTACCGCTGCCAGATGGCCCCGCCGCTCTGCAGGATCGCCTCGGCGCGGCGGGCGAAGTCCTCGGTGGGGCGGTGGCGGCGCGCCTCGACGTGACTGACGTAGGACGCGTCGAAGCCCATCGCGGCGGCCAGCTGCTTCTTGGACATGCCGCGGTCCACGCGCCACCGCGCGAACTCCGCGACGAACGCCTCAGACGCCCGCTGCACGGGAGAAGAGTCGCTCGTGGTCATGTCCGGCCAGCCCTTACAGGGAGACGGCCCCTGTCCGGTTAGTGTCCCCGAGTCCGGCTGTTCACCACGCTCGGCGGACAGATTCCTGACAAAATGGTTGACACCACCGCTTCATCAATCTTGATCAACCCCCACTCATCACGACGTGTCGCGTCCAAAATCACCCACAGTTACGCCACAAGCCGGACAATGAAGGGGTGGTTAGGCTTACCTAATCGCTGTATCGTGGGCGCTTGTCATGCACTTCTGGGGGTATCCGACGGTGGTGAGGACCGAACTCGCGCGCACTGCGGTGCGCCGTGCCTCCGTCGCGTTCGGCGACCCAACGTGACCGCGCTCATCAGCCGCGGCGGCTCCCAGCCGCTCGCGCCGGTGATCGCCACCCTCACCGCGCTCGAGGCCCGGCACGGGGGGAATTCACTCCAGGGACTGGTGCCCGGCCTGGTCGGCCTGACGGCCGAGCCGACCGGCTGGTGCAACGCGAGCGACCTGAAGGTGACCGACCTCCTGGCCGCCGCCGCGCGCCGCTGGCAGGCCCAGCCGCACGCCGCGGCCGCGCTCGCATGGAAGTGCTACTCGTACTGGGTGGCCCTGCCGGCCGTCCTCGGCTTCGCGGGGTCCCGGCGGGTGCCGCTCATGACCCCCGACCACGTCCAGGTCCGGGTGTCCGACCACCAGCCGTTCCTGACCCTCGCGCTGCGGGCCCCGGTCACCGCCGTGCTGGCCACCGACCCGATCGTCGCCACCGACACGCCCGGCCTGCTCATCGTCGAGGACGAGGAGGAACTGCTGGGGGTGCTGCGCCGCTCGCTGGTGAACGCCCACCTGGACCCGATGGTCGACGACCTGCGCCGCCACGTCCACATCGGCCGCCGCACGCTGTGGGGCTCGGTCGCGTCGGGCGTCGCGTACGGCCTCTCCCGCGCCGCCGACTCGCTGCCGGGGCCGACGATGGACATCGCGCACCGGCTGCTGACCGCCCTGGACGCCGACGAGCTGGTCGACCTGAGCGAGCGGCCGGGCGGCGGCCTGGACATCCAGCGCCGTACGTGCTGCCTGGCCTTCACGCTGCCGACCCCGAAGGTCTGCACCACCTGCTGCATCCGCGGCCACTGACCGCCCAGCCCCGCCCACGCGCCGGTCCTCAGTCGCCCCCCACGCACGCCGCACCCAGCCCCGGCGCCCGGCCCACGCACGCCGCCGCCCCCGCTCGCCGCCGCGCACGTCGCCCACGCACCCGGCCCACGCACGCTCGCCGCGCACGCCGCCCCTCCCCGCGATCTTGGACTTGTGGTCCCCGATTTGCCGGAAATTTCACCATAAAACCAGGACCACAAGTCCAAGATCGCGAGGCAAGGGGCGGCGGACCGGTGGGCGAGGGCCGCGCAGTGGCGCGGGGCGGGTCCCGCGCCGACGCCGCCCCCGAGTGACCCCGAGCGCCCCTCCTCTCCGCGGCATTGCACGATGGCAATGCCGTCACCCAGGCACTGGGGTTGACTCACGGAGAGGCTGAGTAGTGGAGCCCGAGATGTTCAGCGACGATTTCGCCCTGGAGGGTGAGCCCGAGCGCGAGTTCCACCCCGGCATCGCCGGACGCATGGCCCACAAGACCGTCGCGAGCGGCGCGCTCATCCGGGATCCGGACGGCCGCATCCTCTTCGTCGTGCCGAACTACAAGCCGTACCTCGACCTGCCCGGCGGCATCGTGGAGACCGGCGAACCGCCGTCGCTGGGCTGCCGGCGGGAGGTCCGCGAGGAGGTCGGGCTCGACCTGCCGATCCACCGGCTGCTGGTCGTCGACTGGACGCCGGGCCGGGGGCCGTGGAGCGACCAGGTGCAGTTCGTCTTCGACGGCGGGGTCATCCCGGCCGGCACGCCCTTGCGACCGCAGGACGACGAGCTGACCGGGGTGCGTTGGGAGTACCTCGAGTCGGCCGACGTCCGCCCGTCGCTGCGCCGCCGGCTGGAGCTCGCGATGCGCGCCGTCGAGACCGGTGCCACCCTCCACGCCGAGTTCGGGCACTTACTCAGCGGAGCGTGATCAGGTACTTACCTTCGATCGGGGGAAACCGGACGGCGCGAACCGGCCTCTGACCAGCGCGGGAGCCTGATCCGTTCGTGGCCTGACGATCAAGTGGTGATCCACGCACACTCTGCTTCGTGAGCATTCAACGAAGCAGCGTCGGTCATACTCCCCGGCACCGGGCCTCCGGTCCCGCCGCCCGAATGCTGCGCAAGGTGCGCTGGCTCCGGATGATGCACCCGCGCCGGGCGGCTCCGGTGCGCACGGAGCCGGACGCGGCGTGCCGTGCCGCGTTGGTCGCGGGGCGTCGACCCCGCGACCAACGAGAGGCTCAGTCGTCCAGCCAGTCCAGCGAGCGCCGGTTGCCGCCGCGCGGCGAGCGGGCGTCGTCGTAGTCGCCCCCGCCGTTGTTGCCGCCGTTGTTGCCGCCGGCCGGGCCGTAGCCGCCCCGCTGCTCGTACTCCCCGCCGCCGCCGTTGTAGCCGTTGCCGGCCCGCGGGGGCTCGGGCACCCGCTCGTAGCCGTCCCGCTCGTACCCGGATGCGGGCTCGTAGCCGCCCCGCGGCTCGTAGCCGCCACGCCCGGCGTAGGGGCCGTCGTAGTCGCCGCCGCCGCCGTTGTAGCCGTTGCCGGCCGAGGGGCCGCCGGCGCCGTAGCCGCTGCCGGCGGAGGGGCCGTAGCCGTCGTTGTCGTAGCCGCCGGCCTGGGGTCCGTACCCGCCGCCCGGTCCGGCCGGTCCGGCCTGGCCGGCCTGCGGGCCGTAGCCGCCGCGCCCGGCCGACGGGCCGTCGTAGCCGCCCTGCCCGCCCTGCCCGCCGTCGTAGCCGCCCTGGCCGCCCTGGGCGCCTTCGTAGCCACCGCCGCCGCCGTAGCCGCCACCGGCGGCCGGGCCGTCGTAGCCGTTCGCGCCGCCCTGGGGACCGTAGCCGCCCCGGCCGGCCGAGGGGCCGTCGAAGCCGTTGGCGCCGTAGCCGCCACCGGCGGCGGGGCCGTCGTAGCCGTTCGCGCCGCCCTGGGGACCGTAGCCGCCCCGGCCGGTCGCCGGGCCGTCGTAGCCGTTGGCGGCACCGCCGCCGTAGCCGCCACCGGCGCCCGGGCCGTCGTAGCGCTGGGTCGCGTCCTCGTAGCCGCCGCGCTGGTCGTAGCCGCCGCCGGAACCGTAGTTCTGGTCGTAGGGGTCGACCGGCGGGCGGGCGGCCGGGCCGTAGCCGCCGCCCGCGCTCGGGGGCGGCGCGGCCGCGAAGCCGCCGGTGCGCGGCGGGGGCGCACCATACGGGTCCGGGGGCACGTCGTCGAAGTTGTTGAACCCGCCGGGCCGCACGATCGCCGTCGCGTCGTTGGCCGCGGCGCGGTTGACCATCGTCGGGGCGGCGATCATCGTCCGGTCGGCCCCCGGCGGCGCGGCCGCGTAGCCGGGGCGCTGCACGCCCGGGCCGCCGCGGCGCGGGCCCGGCTCGTCGCCGGCCTCTTCGTCGTCGTCGTCGCCGCGCCGCCGCAGCAGCAGGACGATCGCCACGATGCCGAAGATCACCAGCAGGGCGCCGAGCGCGATGAGGATCCAGGAGGAGAAGCCGCCGCCGCTCTCGCCGGACGTGTTGGCCGTGTTCTCCTGCGGCACGACGCCGCCGCTTCCGGACGTCTCGGGGGTCGCCTCACCGGCGGTGGGCAGCGGCTCGGCCGAGGCGCTCGGCGCCAGCTCGACCAGACCGATCTTCGGCATGGCCAGCGAGCGGCCGGCGGCGCCCGTCTGCGTCTTCTCGCCGTTCTCGTAGCCCTCGAAACCGGCGGACACCTTGATCGTGCCGGGCGCGATCGGGTTGGACTCGGAGCCGACGAACCGGTACTTGCCGCTGTTGTCAGACTGCGTCGACCGGGTCTTGCCGGCGCCGTCCTCCATGACGACCTGGGCGCCCTTGATCGACGCGCCGGTCTTGGAGTCGGTGATCTGCCCGGTGACCTCGGTGAGCGTGTTGGCGGCCTGCGTGGTGGGCGCCGCCGCGGGGCCCTTCAGGTTGACCCGGAAGCTAGTGCTCTCGCCGTTGTCGGCGGCGGCCGAACCCTGCTGGTCATTGAGGTTCTGGCCGGGCTGCAGGCCGCTCGGGTTCTTGGCCTGGATCTGGAACGTCAGGGTCTTCGTACCAACGAGGGGCACGTCGACGGTGCACGTCGAGACGGTGCCGCCCACCCCGCCCGTGCAATCGCTCGGGATCTGCTTGATCGTGATGTTGCCGTTGGCAGAGGGTGCGGTGAAGGTGACCTTGACGTTCTTCTCTTCGCCGCCGCCAAGGGTGACCGTGACGTTCTTCGTGTCACCGGCACTCATGTCCAGGGAGGTCGGGTTGACGCCGACCGTCGCTGCCGAGGCCGGTGTCGCCACGGCGAACAGAGCGCCTATCGCCAGAACGGCCACCGCCCCTGCTCGAAGCAGCAGGGCTCGTCGGTGCGCAGTCACGTCCACACCCCTCCGGATCTTGACTTTCACCCGAGCTTCACTGCCGAGCACGTCTGTCGATGGTCCAACATGCGAGCAAGGCTCGCCTTGCATGGTGCGCCGCAGCAAACTATGCCTTGTCCGCCGGGGTCGGCGAAAGGCGGACGCTGTTGCGACCGTCCCACACCCGGTCGTATCGTCCCGGCATGTCCAATGCGCCCCGATATTCCGGCACGGTACAAACTGTCCTGGATGTACTGGATGCCGGACTGGATCCTGACCGTCTGTTACTGCGCGATGCGGTGCGCGACCTCCTGGCCGACCTGCGCTCGCGGGCGCCCGGACGTTCGGTGGAGGTGCGCGTTCCTCCTTACGGCGCGATTCAGTGCATCGAGGGCCCGCGCCACACGAGAGGTACGCCACCCAACGTCGTGGAGACCGATCCGATCACCTGGCTGGAGATCGCCACGGGTCGGAAATCGTGGCACGAAGCCGTCACGGCGGGGAAGATCCGCGCGAGCGGAGTTCGGGCCGATTTATCGCCCTATCTACCCTTGTAACTGCGGAAAAGCTGCGGCAGACTGCCTACGAACCGCATGCAAAATGTGGCTCTCCGTCATGCCCGAAACCTCGCGTACACTGTTTCCCGCGACGGCAACCAGATTGCGGCGTTGATCAGCCGCCGGCCGACCAACCGCTACGGCCCCGGATTGTCTACATCAGCCCAGGCCAACTGACGACAGGAGCGGCACGTGCCCCGAGGCGATGGCCGGTTGAGCCACGAGCTCGACCCCCAGCGTCCAGGTCCCCAGGACAAGTGCGGTGTGTTCGGCGTCTGGGCGCCGGGCGAAGAGGTCGCGAAGATGACCTACTACGGGCTGTATGCACTGCAGCACCGTGGTCAGGAGGCGGCCGGCATCGCGGTGTCCGACGGTTCCGGCGTGGTGGTCTACAAGGACCTCGGCCTGGTGTCGCAGGTCTTCGACGAGCCCACGCTGGCCAGCCTGCGCGGTCACATCGCGATCGGCCACGCGCGCTACTCGACCACCGGCGGCTCGACCTGGGAGAACGCGCAGCCCACGCTGCGCTCGACCGCGCCCGGCGACGACCGCGGGGGCACCACGATCGCGCTCGCACACAACGGCAACCTGGTCAACACCGCCGAGCTGGCCCGTCGCGTCGCCGAGCTGGGCGACCGCGACGCGATCAACTCGACCAACGACACCGCGCTGGTGACCGCCCTGCTGGCCGCCCGGCCCGACCTGTCGGTCGAGGCCGCGGCCCTGGAGGTGCTGCCCACCCTGCGCGGCGCGTTCAGCTTCGTCTTCATGGACGAGGACACCCTGTATGCGGCCCGCGACGTCAACGGCGTCCGCCCGCTCGTCCTGGGCCGCCTCGAGCGCGGCTGGGTCGTGGCGAGCGAGACCGCCGCGCTCGACATCGTCGGCGCCAGCGTCGTGCGCGAGATCGAGCCCGGCGAGCTGATCGCCATCGACGAGCACGGCCTGCGGTCCAGCCGGTTCGGCACGCCGGACCCGAAGGGCTGCCTGTTCGAGTATGTCTACCTCGCCCGCCCCGACACGACCATCGTCGGGCGCAACGTGCACGCCGCCCGGGTGGCCATCGGCCGCACCCTGGCCAAGGAGCACCCGGTCGAGGCGGACATGGTCATCCCGGTGCCGGAGTCCGGCACGCCGGCCGCGATCGGTTACGCGACCGAGTCCGGCATCCCGTTCGGCCACGGCCTGATCAAGAACGCCTACGTCGGACGCACCTTCATCCAGCCGTCCCAGACGATCCGCCAGCTGGGGATCCGGCTCAAGCTCAACCCGCTGCGCGACAACGTGCGGGGCAAGCGGCTGATCGTCGTCGACGACTCCATCGTCCGCGGCAACACTCAGCGCGCGATCGTGCGCATGCTGCGCGAGGCTGGAGCGATCGAAGTACACGTGCGCATCTCCTCCCCGCCGGTCAAGTGGCCCTGCTTCTACGGCATCGACTTCGCCACCCGCGCGGAGCTGCTCGCCAACGGGCTCGACCTGGAGGGAATCCGCCGGTCCATCGGCGCGGACTCGCTCGGTTACGTGTCGCTCGGCGGCCTCGTCGCGGCCACCGAGCAGCCGGCCTCGCGCCTGTGCAGCGCTTGCTTCGACGGGCAGTATCCGATCGAGCTGCCCGCTGACAACGTGATCGGCAAGCACGTCCTGGAAGGTGTCGCGCGTGCTGCGGGGGCCACGCCGACCACGACCGACGGCGGCTCGGTGA
>NZ_BMPI01000006.1:263132-275580 GCF_014647515.1 Dactylosporangium sucinum
ACGTCGCCGCCAGTCCGGGTGGCGCGGGCGCACTGCTGCGCCCGTGACCCGCCCACCCGAAGCAAGCGCGGTGGCCGCCGCGAGGCAATCTAAGGGGAGAAAGTGACGCACGTGGATGAGCGCGCCGAGAAGGCCGGTGAGACCGGCCAGGGCAGCACCCCCGAGCGGCAGCTATGGACCGCCGGCAACGGCAGGAGCCGCCGACGCACCGTGACCTACGCGGACGCGGGCGTGTCGATCCACGCCGGCGAGAAGGCCGTCGAGCTGCTCCGCACCAAGGTGCACCGGACCCACCGGCCCGAGGTGATGGGCGACATCGGCGGATTCGCCGGTCTGTTCAAGCTCGACCTCAAGAAGTACAAGAGCCCCATCCTCGCCTCGTCGACCGACGGGGTGGGCACCAAGCTCGCCATCGCCCAGGCCATGGGCATCCACGACACGGTGGGCATCGACCTGGTGGCGATGGTCGTCGACGACCTGGTCGCGTGCGGCGCCGAGCCGCTGTTCCTGCTCGACTACATCGCCTGCGGCGAGGTCGTGCCCGACCGGGTGGCCGAGATCGGGGCCGGCATCGCCGACGGCTGCCGTTACGCCGGCTGCGCGCTGCTGGGCGGCGAGACCGCCGAGCACCCCGGCGTGATGCGCCCGGACGAGTACGACATCTCCGGCACCGGCGTCGGTGTCGTGGAGGAGGACGCGATCCTCGGCCGCGACCGGGTCGAGGTCGGCGACGTGGTGATCGCGCTGCGCTCCAGCGGCCTGCACTCCAACGGCTACTCGCTGGTCCGCCACGTGCTGCTCGGCGCCGGCCGGATGCGGCTCGACAGCGTCATCGACGAGTTCGGCAAGCAGCGCACCCTGGGCGAGGAGCTGCTGACCCCGACCCGCATCTACGCGAAGGACTGCCTCGACCTCATCAAGGAGGCCGACATCCACGCGTTCGCGCACGTCACCGGCGGCGGCATCCCCGGCAACCTGGTCCGCGTGCTGCCCGACCACGTCGACGCGGTCGTCGACCGCGCCACCTGGCGCCCGCAGCCCATCTTCGAGCTCGTGCGCACCAAGGGGCGCATCGAGGACTCGGAGATGGAGAGCACCTTCAACATGGGCGTCGGCATGATGACCGTCGTCTCCGCCGAGGACGCCGACCGGGCGCTGGCCTTCCTGGCCGGCCGCGGCATCGACGCCTGGCAGGTCGGCGAGGTCATCGAGGGCACCGGGACCGTCCAGATGGTCGGTTCCCACACGCGCGGCTGAGGAACTCCCGGCGGGGCCTCCGAAGGAGTGCGAGCGCCCCGCCGGAATGCGCGAGATACGCCTGTTTGATCATCCGGGGCTTACCGCGAACGAGCATTGGACCTAGGCTGAAGCGACACGTCCCTATATCCGAAAGGAGGACGGGGCGGTGTCGTGGAGCGGCATGCGGGGAATCTCGCCGATCCCGGGCTATGTCGTGCTCCAGCCCACAACTCTGTGCAATCTTGACTGCACGTACTGTTACCTCCCCTTCCGGGCGCGGAACGACCGGATGAGCCCCGCGGTCGCCGCGGCGGTCGCCGCCTCGGTGAACCCCTGGGCAGCGGCCGACGAGCGCTTCTCGGTCGTCTGGCACGGCGGCGAGCCGCTGGCCGCCGGGCGGAATGCCCTCGCCGAGCTGATGGCGCCGTTCGCCGGCGTCGAGCACCACGTCCAGACGAACGCCACGCTGATCGACGACGCGTGGTGCGAGTTCTTCGCCGCCCACGGCATGCGGGTCAGCGTGAGCGTGGACGGGCCGGAGGAGCTCAACGGGGACCGGGTGAACCGCTCGGGCGCCCCGATGTACAAGAGCATCCTCACGGGAATCGAGGCACTCAAGCGGCACGGTGTGCCCTTCTCGGCGCTCTGCGTCGTCAGTCGACCGAGAAAAGGGCTCGCCGAGCGGCTCTACGCCTACTTCCTCGACCTGGGCTGCGACGTGCTCGGGATCAACATCGAGGAGCAGGAGGGCGTCAACGCCCGGGTCAACGCGTTCGGCGCCGACGCGGTCCGGGCGTTCTGGGCGGAGCTCGTCACGGCGTGGCGGCGCGACCCCCGGATTCACGTGCGCGAGATCGAGTGGACGCTCCGGTACGCCGGGGCGGTGCTCGACGGCACGGCCGACGGCATCCTGCCGGCCACGCTCGACCCGATCCCGACGGTCGCCACCGACGGGCGGGTGTTCCTGCTCTCGCCCGAGCTGGCCGGGTTCACCGACGCCCGCTACGGCGACTTCTCCTCCGGCAACGTGCTGACGACCCCGCTGGCGACGATCCTGGCCGGGGCGGCCACGTCGGCGGGGTGGGTGCCGGAGTACCTGCGCGGCGTCGAGGCGTGCCGGGCGAGCTGCCCGTACTTCGGGTTCTGCGGCGGCGCGCACGCGGCCAACCGCTACTTCGAGCACGGCAGGTTCGACACCACCGAGACGAACCACTGCCGGAACAGCAAGATTCGCCTTCTGGAGGGAGTGCTGGACCATGCCGGAGCACGCTGACCCGGTCACCGAGCGCGTCTACGAGGCCGCGAGCGGCCTTCGTGTGTTGCTCGACGAGGCCGCCGCGGCACGGGCCGCCCGCGCGGAGGCGAGCGGTGAGGACGGCGCGAGCGCCGTCTGCGCCTGGAACCACTTCGAGAACATCCCGACGTTCTACAACTGGAACAACCGTCCTCGTTGACGGTCACCAGTTACGCCGAGACACCCGCACGTTGACCGTCGAGAGCACGGTGCAGCGTGCGGGTGTTTGCGACACGACTCGGGCACGTGGGGTTGTCCACGTGCCCGTCAGCCGGGTTGACCCAATGGTCAACGACCCCGTGAGCGCCAATCGTCGTCACTGGAGGGGTCGGTGTAGTTGCCGTCGTCCTCGTCGTCAGCCTCTTCGTCGACATTATCGCCATACTCGGCGTAGTCGTCGCGTGACTTAGGGCTGCCCGACGCGAGCTCGCGCTGCAACGCGTCGAGGTCGGTGTTGGGGGAGTGATACTTCAACTCCCTGGCCACCCTAGTCTGCTTGGCCTTCGCACGGCCGCGCCCCATGGCTCGACCCCCTCGCACAGAATTACGGGGCAGCCATTACCGGCAGGCCCCGACAACGTCAGGCATCTCTCGTGGCTCTTACGGTACATGTCGCGGGCACCTTTCGGCATCTCGCCCCTACCGACCATTTCGGTGGCGTTGCTTACCCGACCGGTCTGGTTGGGTAAGCACCACCGTCCCGCCTTGGTCGTCACGGGCCCGCGACGGTCACACCAAGATGGTACGGAGCCGCCCGACCTCGGCCATCCGCCGTTCGGCGAGCCGATCGGCGGCAACCGCGGGAGGCACCCCCTCAGCGGCTGCGAGCTGCAGAATCTGCTTCGTGGTGTCGTAGATCCGCCCGGCCCGCTCCTTCGCCCGGGCGAAGTTGAAGCCCTCGATCTCGTCGGCGACCTGAATGACACCGCCGGAGTTCACCACGTAGTCCGGGGCGTAGAGCACGTCGCGGTCGGCGAGCAACTTTTCCACCCCGGGGTGAGCCAGCTGGTTGTTGGCCGCCCCCGCGACGATCTTGGCCTGCAGCACCGAGACGGTCTCGTCGTCCAGCGCGCCGCCGAGGGCGCACGGGGCGTAGACGTCGAGCGGCTGGCGGATCAGCTCGTCGTTGCTGCCGACCAGGTCGACCTCCGGATAGGTCGCGCCGGCCCAGGCGAGGGCGCGCTCGGACACGTCGGTGGCCACGACCGAGGCGCCGTCGTCGAGCAGATGCTTGGTGAGGTGCTTGCCGACCTTGCCCAGGCCGGCGATGCCGACCCGGCGGCCGACCAGCGTCGGGCTGCCCCAGCGGTGCTCGGCGGCGGCCCGCATGCCCTGGAACACGCCGTACGCGGTCAGCACCGACGAGTCGCCGGCACCCCCGTGCGACTCGGAGCGGCCGGTGACGAACCGGGTCTCCTTGGCCACGACGTCCATGTCCTGGACGTAGGTGCCGACGTCGCAGGCGGTGTAGTAGCGCCCGCCGAGCGACTGCACGAACCGCCCGTAGGCCCGCAGCAGCGGCTCGCTCTTGTCCTTGTCCGGGTCGCCCCAGATCACGGCCTTGCCGCCGCCGAGGTCGAGCCCGGCGAGGGCGTTCTTATAGGCCATGCCCCGCGACAGCTCGAGGACGTCGTGGAGCGCGTCCTCCTCGGAGGCATAGGGGTAGAACCGGGTTCCGCCGAGCGCCGGACCGAGGGCGGTCGAGTACACGGCGATGATGGCGCGCAGGCCGGACTGCCGATCGTGGCAGAACACAACCTGCTCGTGGCTGGTGGTGAAGACACCCATGGATGCTCCTGAGGTGTTCCCGGGCCGTCCTCGTGAGACGGCGCCTGGCTGAGGTGCGGTGACCCGACCCTAATACGTCTTACCCCGCGGGCGGCTTCGCGCCGTTCGGCCGTTTCGTGCGACGATCGGCGCGTGCCGTCGCTCTTCGCGTCATACCTGCGGGTGTACGAGCCGCTGGCCGCCTTCGACCGCGACCACCAGCTGTACTGGCGTCGCTACGTCAAGGAGGGCCGGGCCGTCGCCCTCGCCGACGGTCCCGGCCGCCAGCGCACCGCGGTCCTGGAGGCCCTCGGCGCCGGGTGGACGCGCCTGCCCGACCTGCCGGACGATGCCTACGTCCTTGAGGCGGACGACACGCTCCTGGTCTGCCCGTGGAACCTGCGCATCCGGGTGGCCGAGGCCGCCCTGACCGCCCGCGACGGGGTTCCCAGTGTCATCGCGGACGCGTTTGTACCGCCGGTGCTCGCCGGCCTGGCCCAGACCGTCGTCGACGACTGGCGCAACGGCGAGCAGGTCCTGGAGCGGGGCCTCCCCCGCGTGCACGAACAGGTCGCCACGTGGGGCGTGCCGCTGCGGTGGTTCGTCTTCGTCGACCTGGAGGAGCGGGAGCTGTCCCTGCGCCCGGGCCGCCGGGTGC
The DNA here is from genome assembly GCF_014647515.1 of Dactylosporangium sucinum. GTDB lineage: Bacteria > Actinomycetota > Actinomycetes > Mycobacteriales > Micromonosporaceae > Dactylosporangium > Dactylosporangium sucinum. The sequence continues at coordinate 268,091 of NZ_BMPI01000006.1, forward strand.
TGCGCTACCGCACCGAGATCTCGAAGGCCCGCCGTCGCGCCCATCGGGCCTACGCGGTGCTCCGCCGTGCGATAGGGGATGCGCCGATCACGGTGGCCGTGGAGGAGACGGCGCGGTGGCTGGAGGAGTTCCACTCGCGCTCGATCGTGGAGCTCGACTACGGCGGCCTCGTCCACCTGATGTCGGACGACACGCTGGCGATGGACGACTCTCCCGGCCTGGTCTCGGCGGGCCTGTCGAACGTGGCCCGCGGGGACGCCGACGCGGCCACCGAGGTCTACGAGAAGCTCGTGGAGCGCTGGCGCGCCGTCCAGCTGCTGGAGCGCTGCAACTAGCGCCGCCCATGATCGATGGCGAGCTCTGGTTGGCATGGCGACCAGAAGTCGCCGTCGATCATGGAGCCACGGCCGCGGCGGCACTGCTCGCGACGCCCGGCACGGCCCGCGCAGTACCGCCGAATCCCGGGCAATCCGGGCACTCCGACGCCTTGATCGCGCAGCGTAGCGAGGGAATTTCGCACGGCTCGTGAGCCGTCACACCGACTCCGCCGGAGCGGCCGAGCACTCGTGGCGACCGTGCCAACTGCGGGTTCCACGGACGTAAATGTCCGGTTTCCACGACACCCAATCGAGTGTCACCCTCAGCAACCGAATCGCTCCCCGGCGACGTCCGTTATGACGCATTGGGTGGACTTTGTGAGCTACCCATCACCCGACGGGTGAGCTAAATTCGTATCGGATCACTCACCCAGCGTCGCAATCGGTCACCCTTTATCCCATTTCGTAGTAGCAAAACGGGAAAATTCACTTATTCATCATCCGTCCATACAGGGACCTTCAGCCGTTCGGCCCATGTCGGACATCGGGGACTAGCCGGACCATAGGAAACGCGTCGGCCGGCGGGACCCCGTCCGACGTTCCTGGGTACCTGTGGAGGAGTGACCGATGCCATCTCGCACGCATGAACCTGAGCCGTTGCTAACGCCGGCTGAGGTCGCGTCGATGTTCCGCGTCGACCCGAAGACCGTCACCCGTTGGGCGAAGGCGGGCAAGCTCAGCGCCATCCGGACGCTCGGAGGCCACCGGCGCTACCGCGAGTCCGAGGTGCGGGCCCTGCTGCAGGGCCAAATCCCCCAGCAGCGCCAGGGCGACTGAAGCAAGACAGTACATCGCCCCGCTCCCTGGTGCCAAACGACACGCTTGTATCCGCAACGCGCTCGGATCGTCACCCCCCGGCGGTCCGAGCGCGTTGCCGTACGCGGTCATACGAGCGTGATCCGGACCCCCACCGTCCCCTCCACGCCCCGCCGGCGGACGCTCATCCAGACGAACATCCGGCCCCGCAGCCCGTACTTCTGCTTGATGAGCTCGCGCGCCCGGCGCCCGCCCTCCGGCCCGAGCACCGTCGCGTGACCCTGCACGGCGGGGCCCTTGGGCACACCGCGGACGGAGCAGGGCGCCACGGTCACCGAGCCGTCCCGGCGGATGCGTTTCACCTTGCCGGACGCGGCGACCGTCCAGATCAGCAGGCCGTCGTCGTCGCGAACGCCCCACACCGGCGTGGGCACCGGCGTACCGTCCCTGCGGAATGTGGTCACCAGGATGTACTCTGCCTCGCCGAGTTCGTCCAGCACGCTGATACGGCACACCATCGGGCCGTCACACGCAAGGGTGACGAAACGCTAGTCTGATGGTCCAGCCCGAATCCTTCGGAGATCGTGATGAAGCTGTCGATCCTGATGCCGGTCTACAACGAGGAAGAACGCGTCGCTGACGCCGTCAAACAGGCGCTCGACGTCAACTACCCGACGGAGATCGAGCTCGTGATCGTCGACGATGGCAGCCGCGACCGCACGGCCGAGATCCTCGGCGGCATGCACGACGAGCGCGTCCGCGTCTTCATTCACCCCCGCAACAAGGGCAAGGGCGCCGCCATCCGCACCGCGGTGGAGAGTGCGACCGGCGACTACATGGTCATCCTGGACGCCGATCTGGAATACGACCCGCAGGACATCCCGAAGCTGCTGGAGCCGGTTCTCGACGGCCGCGCCACCGTCGTCTACGGCAACCGCACGTTCGGCAGCCACAGCTCCTTCTCGTTCTGGTATGTCATGGGCAACAAGGCGGTCACCACCGCCGCCAACATGCTGTTCAACTGCTACCTCGGCGACCTGGAAACGTGCTTCAAGCTGATGCCGATCGAGCTGTACCGCTCGCTGCACATCAAGTCGGCCGGCTTCGGCATGGAGGCCGAGGTGACCGGCAAGCTGCTGCGCAACCGGCACCGGCCCTACGAGGTGCCGATCAGCTACCGGGCGCGCACCCGCGAGGAGGGCAAGAAGATCACGTGGAAGGACGGCGTCGAGGCGCTGTGGATCCTCTCCCGTGAGCGCGTCCGCAAGCCGAACCAGCCGGCCCGTGCCCGCTGAGCTGCTCACCATCGGTGAACTCTCGGCTCGCAGCGGCGTCGCCCCTTCCGCGCTGCGCTTCTACGAGAAGCTCGGCCTGATCCACGCCACCCGCACGTCCGGCAACCAGCGCCGCTACGAGCGCACGGAGCTGCGCCGCGTCGCCTTCATCCGGATCTCGGCCCAGGTCGGCATCCCGCTGGAGACGATCAAGGACGCGCTGGCCTCCCTGCCGGCCAACCGCACCCCCACCAGGGCCGACTGGGCCCGGCTCTCCAGCAGTTGGCGCAGCCATCTCGACGAGCAGATCGCGCTGCTGGGCCGCCTCCGCGACACGCTGACGGACTGCATCGGCTGCGGCTGCCTCTCGCTGAAGAGCTGCAGCCTCGCCAACCACGCCGACCGCCTGGCCGCCAAGGGCCCGGGCCCGGTGATCCTGACTAAGCCTTCCCCGTCGGTTTCGCCTGCAGGATGATCTTGCCGAAGTGCTCGTTCGACTCGAGCACCCGGTGCGCCTCGGCGGCGTTCTCGATCGGCACGATCCGGTCGATGACCGGCCGGATCAGCCCCTCCTCGACGAGCGGCCACACCTCTTCGCGCACGCCCCGCAGGATCGCGGCCTTCTGCGCCGCCGTGCGGGACCGGAGCGCGGTGGCGGCGACGGTACCGCGCTTGGCCAGCAACGCACCGAGGTCCAGCTCGCCTTTCCGCCCGCCCTGCAGCCCGATCACCACGAGTCGCCCGCCGTCGTTCAGGGCCTTGACGTTCTGCTTGAGGTACGCCGCGCCCATGATGTCGAGGATGACGTCCGCGTTCGTGGTCTCGGCGAAGTCCTCGGCCGTGTAGTCGATCACCCGGTCCGCGCCGAGCTCCAGCAGCCGCTCATGCTTGCCTTTTCGCGCCGTCGCCACGACGTGCGCCCCGAGCGCCTTGCCCAGCTGCACGGCGAACGTCCCGATGCCGCTCCCGCCACCGTGGACGAGCAGCGTCTCCCCCGGCTTGAGCCGAGCAAGGTCCACCACGTTGGAGAACACGGTGGCCGCCACCTCCGGCAGCCCCGCGGCGTCGACCAGGCCGACCCCCTTGGGCACCGGCAGCACCTGCGCGGCGGGCGCGGCGACCCGCTCCGCGTACCCACCCCCGCCGATGAGCGCGCAGACCTCCTGCCCGACCCGCCAGGTGTGCACGCCGTCGCCCAGCTCGACGATCCGCCCCGAAACTTCCATGCCCGGGTACGGCGGCGACCCCGCGGGCGGCGGATAGGCCCCCTGCCGCTGCAGCGCATCGGCCCGGTTGACCCCGGCAGCCACCACCTCGATCAGCACCTCGTCCGAGGCGACCTCGGGTTCGGCCACTTCGGTCCACCGCAGCGCCTCGGGCCCACCGGGCTCCGCAATCGTGATCGCATGCACGCCCTCATTCTGCCGCCGGCGGCCACTGATGCCACCACCGCCGGTGGAAGCCCCGCCACGGATCGCGGTCGCGGCGGTCCTGATCGCCCCGATCGGCCCGCTGGGTACCCGCCGGGGCAGCGCTCTGGCTGGGCGTCTCCGCAGGCGTCTCCGCGGGCGCCTCGGCCTGCACGACCGGCGCGGCGGGCGACGCTACGGCTGCCGTCCGCGCGACGGACTCCGTGACCCTCGGCGCTTTCGCCTTCCTGGGTTTCACGGGTGTACTGCCGGCACCTCCCACGTCGAGCATGGGTTGGGGAGCCGCAGGCACGGCACCGAAGTTGATCGGCGAGGGACTCCGCATCTCGGGCACGGCTACGGGGAGCGCCACGCCGTCGTCGCTGCTGGGCTGGGACGGCGCATGATGTGCGGCAAGGTTCCCGATGGCGAGCACGCCCACTCCCCCGGCAACGAGCAGCCCGGCCACGGGCAACCACGCCGGCGGCCGCCGATGCCGAGTAACGCGGGGAGCCCAAGGATCGTTGAAGAGAAGTCGCATAGGCCAGTTTGTGCACTGGGCTGGGGTTTTTCCGGACATTACGGTTGATCCGGTGCAGATCCCACCCGCACGTGTTCGACCACTCGCCCCTACCCGCCGACCCGGCCGACCGACCCCACCCGGGTGATCGAACGCGGATGGCGGGGGTCTGGCAAACTGGGCAACGCTCGTCGGGAGGGCTCGCCTAGTGGCCGATGGCGCCGGTCTTGAAAACCGGTGAGGCGTTCCGCGTCTCCGTGGGTTCGAATCCCACGCCCTCCGCCAAAGATCCGCCGAAACACCAGCTGAGCAGCCAGAACGCGGCCCAGCGGGCGCTTTCCTCGGCAGATCGGCTGCCTCGCTCAGTCTCAGCCGAGCCCACCACGGCCCACTGGTCTTGCATGAGCTGTGTATTGGGGCGCGGCGTGCCTGGTTAGGCGCTGCGGTTCTCCCGCTGGGTGCGCAAGGGCTATCAGCGACCGAGGAAAATCTTGAGCAACTGCAGGGCACGCCGACGGCGGCGGGGTCGGCCGACCAGAGGTAGACAGCGGCGAGCACCGCAGTGCCACCTGCGGTAAACAGTGCAAGGGCAGTGAGGTCGGGCATCATCATGGAAGGCCCCTTCGCAATGGGATCGCCACGATGGTCCGCGCCGGCAAACTTGAGCGAGTTCCGGCGCGGACCACCGTTTGTGTGCGGCGTGGCCCCGGCGGGGCTGCTCAATCCACCGTGAACCAGCCCCAGGCGGCATTGACATTGCGCACCGAAGCTCACCAGCGGTCGCCCGAAGTCCTCCAGTTGTTGACAGGCGGCTCCAAGTCGCGCCGGGCCGGCGCCCGACGAGCGTCGTCCCTTTACAGGTTTTGCCACCTTCGACATGCTGGTTGCCACCATGAGCGAGCAGCCGAGCGCGATCACGCCAAATCTTGAGGCCGGGCATCCGTTGCTGGCACTTCGCGAGCGGCTCCGTCTGCTACATCTGCGCAAAGGGAAGCCTAGTTCCCGGGAAATTCACCGTCGAACTGAAAGAGCGATCAGCCACACCACGGCCTCCGCAGTGCTGCGCTGCGAAAAGAATCCAAGGTGGGGCCAGCTTGAGCTGGTCGTCGAAGCCCTCGACGGCGATCTTGAGGAGTTCCGGCCGCTCTGGATGGCTGCCGAAGAAGCGAAGACTGCCCAGAGCCGCGTAGCGGTAGATAGCGATCAGGCAACGCCTGCAGATTTGGACCTTGGAGCGCCGAGCCGTTCGGCGGCAGAAGAGCAGTCAGAGGTGGCAGCAGCCGCAGTGGTTCGCGCCAGGCAAGATCACAGGCCGCCAAGGCGAAAGGGCGCAGCAACTACGACAGCGACGGCCCCGATGAGGGATCGTGACGCGGTGCATTTCAGTGACGCGGGCCGACGCCAGTTCAAGAGCCGTGGCGAGGAGCCAGGCGTTGCAAGCGTAAACGAGCTTCGCAAGCGATACGACAACGGCGAGCGCACGTTTTGGTATGCCGAACTCGACGGAGCTGATCTACGTGGAACGAACCTAGAAGGTGTGTCGTTCTACTGCTCGTCTCTTATAGGCGTGAATATGGATAACCTTAATCTCACCCACGTGCAGCTAAAAGGGGCCAACTTATCTGGCGCAACAATGCGCGGTGTGGACTTGGTGTCATCGGACTCAATCGGAGCAGATTTCCGTGACGTCGACCTTAGTGGATCTAATCTGACTGGGACCCATTTTTGAGCGTGCAAGATTTTCGCGCGCAGTACTCGATGGCGCGAGATTCAACAACTCCACGCTCTGCGGTGCCAGATTCGAGGGATCCTTCCTGGACGGCGTCAGGATCACGAGTGCGAACCTCTGCGAACTTGACGTGAGGCCGTTCTGTGACGCCCGTCGAATTGCCCACTCAGGGCCATCTGAGATTGACGCACGCACTGTCATGCTTTCGTACTCTCATCCACGTCTCAAGCGATTCATGCTAGACTGCGGGGTTCCGGAATTGTTCGCGGAATACATGATAGATTGCGCACGCGCCCTTGGGGAACCGCTGATAAGGAGCATGATGCAGAGCAGCTTTATCAGTTACGGCGGCCCCGATGAGAGGTTTGCAAGGAAGTTGTATGACTCCCTGAGACGCAACTCGGTGATTACGTTCTTCTTTCCTGAGACTGCGACCATAGGAGAGAGGGCAGGTAACGAGATATATAAAGGCATACAGAGTTACGATCGCATAATACTGATCTGCTCACGTAACTCTCTAGATCGCCCGGGCGTTCTGAATGAGATCCAAGAAACATTGGATCGAGAGGCGCGAGACGGTGGCGCCACGTATCTACTTCCAGTTACATTGGATGATTACATCTTCGCCGACTGGTCGCCCGCCCTCTCGTCACTAGCGGAACGCGTAAAGGGTCGCGTCGTTGCGGATTTTCGTGGAACTGCACGTAGTGCTAGAGCATTTGATGCCGCACTTAGCCGCTTGATTGATGCGCTCAAGGTCAGGCGGCCAAGTTGACCATCACGGCGAATGCTGTCGTGGCCCACACGCCGACACCGACCAAAATAGGCAGGCGCCGCGACGCCGCCCGAGGGACGGCGCTTCGGTCGCTGATGTCATGGCTCGACATGCTCACATATAGCAATAAATCCATCAGTTGGCCAAGAAGTCACGGTAGGATCTCCGCCTGCGCCATTAGCGTGGCGTTAGTCCGGGACGATCGAGGCCGCTCCGGGCCGGTCAAGTTTGCAGCTATCTCCAAGCAGCTCAATTGAAGCTGGGCGTTGTCCACTTCCCAAGCCGACAGTGAGCGCTCGAGTCCCGCGTTCGCCCCAAACATGAGCGCTCGGGCTCTCGCGCATTGCTGCGAGACATGTCCCCATGTCGTATGACCTGGCGGTGTGGGAAGGGAAGCGGCCGGCGGATGACGCGGCCGCCGGCGAAGTCTTTGATCGCCTCTTTGAGAAGTACGCCGAGGTGGCGCCATTTGCCACTTCCCACGCCCCGCATCCGTGCCTACCTCGACGCGCTGCTGGAGCGCTGGCCCGAAGAAGTCAAGGACGACGAAGACGTGGACGACCCATGGTCGGTGTAGGGTCGGGCGCTGGCGCGGTGACTCGATCTGGGCGTAGGTCCAGCAGCCTTCGTGCCGGCGGTTTCCCGGCCGG
>NZ_BMPI01000007.1:0-26272 GCF_014647515.1 Dactylosporangium sucinum
GCTACACGAAGGACTTCCCGCTGGAGCGCATGATGCGCGACGCGAAGATCACCCAGATCTACGAGGGCACCAACCAGGTCCAGCGCATCGTGATGGCCCGCCAGCTCCTGGCCGGCTGATGCCCCCCGCATGATCGATGGAGCCTCCTGGCTGCCACGGCGACCAGGAGTCTCCATCGATCATGCGGACCGGGCTGGTATACCGGCGTCATGACCGAGTTGCCTCCCGGGACGCCCTCGTTGTGGATCGTCCGGCGCAAGCGGCCCGCCTCCGGTGCCGAGCTGGTGCCGGCCGAGCGCGAGCAGCTGGCGAGCGTGTGGCGGCCGGCCGAGCTCGACGACGTGCTCGGCGACGAGGAGTACGAGGTCGAGACCGCCGAGGTCGTCGACGCCGCCGGGACGCTCAGGTACCGGCTGTACGGCTGGAACTACGGCGGTGGCTACCTCTTCCCGCCCGAGGGGCTCGACCCCGTCGCGCCCGGGGCGCAGCACTCCATCGAGCACCGCGACGCCGGGCAGCGGCCGCTGTTCGCAGCCATGGATCGGGCCCTCAAGGCCGGTGGGCACGGGTTCCAGCAGCCGCTCGACTTCTGCTGGGCCGACGACGCCTGCTGGGCCGGGCTCTAACCCATCAACAGCGGCGACGTCACTCCCGCGGGCGGGTGGTCAGGGACTCGGTCAGGGCCGCGTCCTTCTCCGCCACCAGGGCGCGCAGCGACTCCTGGAAGTCGCGCATCCTCGCCAGCAGCGCCGGATCCGAGGCGGCCAGGATGCGCACCGCCAGCAGGCCGGCGTTGCGGGCACCGCCGATCGAGACCGTCGCCACCGGGACGCCCGCCGGCATCTGGACGATGGACAGCAGTGAGTCCATGCCGTCGAGGTACTTCAGCGGGACGGGCACGCCGATCACCGGGAGCGGGGTGGCGGAGGCGACCATGCCCGGCAGGTGGGCGGCGCCGCCCGCGCCGGCGATGATGACCTTCAGGCCGCGGGCCACCGCCTCGCCCGCGTAGTCGAGCATGAGGTGGGGCGTGCGGTGCGCGGACACCACCCGTACCTCATGCGCCACCTCGAACTCGTCCAGCGCCTCGGCCGCCAGCCGCATGACCGGCCAGTCCGAGTCGCTGCCCATGATGATGCCGACGTCGGTCAATGCTGATACCCCTCTTCGAGGATCCGCGCCGCCCGCCGGGCGCGCCTGCGGCAGTCTTCCATGTCGTCGCCGATGACCGTGACGTGGCCGATCTTGCGGCCGGGGCGGACCTGCTTGCCGTACAGGTGGACCTTGGCGGACGGCTCCTCGGCGAAGAGGTGGTGGAGGCGCTCGTCGACGGACATGCCGCCCGGCTCGCCGCCCAGGACGTTGACCATCACGACCGCCGGGGCGGTGAGGCGGGTTTCGCCCATCGGGTAGTCCAGGACCGCGCGCAGGTGCTGCTCGAACTGGGACGTGCGGGCGCCCTCGATCGTCCAGTGGGCGGAGTTGTGCGGGCGCATGGCCAGCTCGTTGATGAGGATGCGACCGTCGGTCGTCTCGAACAGCTCGACGGCGAGCACGCCGACGACGCCGAGCCGGGTGGCGATGTCGATGGCGAGCCGCTGCGCCTCGATCGCCCGGTCGTCGTCGAGGCCGGGCGCCGGGGCGAGCACCTCGACGCAGATACCGTTCTCCTGGACCGTCTCGACCACCGGATACGCGGCGACCTGGCCGAGCGGCGAGCGGGCCACGACGGCGGCCAGCTCCCGCGCGATCGGCACCAGCTCCTCGCCGATGACCTCGACGCCGGGCGGCACGTCCCGCTCGGAATCGGCGACGAAGACGCCGCGGCCGTCGTACCCGCCCGTGGCCGTCTTCACGATGATCGGCCAGCCGACCTCGTCGCCGAACGCGCGCAGGTCGCCGGCCGTCCAGCGGGGCACGGGGAAGCCCAGCCCGCCCAGGTGTTCGCGCATCTCGCGCTTGTTCTGGGCGTACCGCAGCGCGTCCGCCCCGGGCAGCAGCGTGAACCCCTCGGCGGCGAGGGTCCGGATAAGGTCGCCGGGCACGTGCTCGTGGTCGAAGGTGACGACGTCGCAGCCCTTGGCGAACTCGCGGACCGCGTCGACGTCGTCGTGCCGCCCGATCACCACGTCGGCGGCCACGAGCGCCGCCCCGTCGTCCGGCGCGACCGCCAGCACTCGCAGTGATTGACCGAGGGCGATCGCTGCCTGATGGGTCATCCGGGCGAGCTGCCCGCCGCCCACCATGCCCACGACGGGGAGTCCAGTCCGTGCGTCCATAGGCTGGCCAGCCTATCGTTCGCTCTCCGGCCGCCCCGCGTTCCCTCCCGCGCCGCCCTCCCGCACCCCTCCGTACCGCTCCGCGCCGCCTGCCCCGCGCCGCCCGCCCGCGCCGCCCGCCCACGCCGCCCGCCCACGCCGCCCGCCTTGCGCCGCCTGCCCTGCGCCGCCTGCCCTGCGCCGCCTGGCCCGCGCAGGCGGCGCAGTGCCGGGGGCGGTGCGGATCACACCGCCGGGCCGCGCCGGCGCAGCTCGTCCACCGACTGCATGGCCTCGCGCAGCTCGGTCAGCCACGTGTCGGCATGCTGGCCGACCAGGGCCACGCACCAGGCCAGGGCCTCGGAGCGGGACCGGGCGACGCCGGAGTCGACGAGCGTGTCGAGCACCTGGCGCTCGCCCTGGCGCAGGCGGGTCATCACCGGCGCCGAGTGGGTGGTGAACAGCTCCCGGGTGTCGCCCACGAGGACGCCCCAGGAGACCTTTCTGCGGTACCGGCGCTCCAGCTGCTGCGCGATGCCGATGCGCTGGTCGCGGGTCGTCTCCCGGAAGCCGGCGATGCGGCCCTGCTCGGCGGCCGCCCGGTCGGCGTCGGTGGCGCCCTCGGCGACCTGCGGCGGGCTCAGCCGGCCGACGATCAGGATCTCGTCACGGTCGACCGTCACCTCGGCCGGGCCCTGGAACCAGGTGTCCGGCAGGGCGCCGCCGATCCAGGCCGGCGCGTCGTCGGCGGGTGGCGGCTCGCTGCGGGGACCGCCGCCGCGGCCCCACGGTACGTCTCCTCGGCGCATCATCATGGTCCTTACCCCTTTGCTGACGTTGCTCTGATTACACGATTACACCGTTACACAGAGACGCCAAGGCCCGAGGTGTTCGCTCACCGGAGAATCCGGAGCATTTACGCGAGCTTGGCGACCAGGTCCTCGAGCTCGGTGACGGGCGCGTCGCAGACGAAGCCGCGGCAGACGTACGCCGTGGGCCGGCCCTCGCGCAGGACCCGGCCCTCCAGCAGGGGGACGCCGGGGCGGCCGGGCTCGCCGGCGACGACCACCGCGCCGGGCGGCGCGTGCCACCAGGCCGCCGTCACCAGCGGGTCGTCGGCCGCCGGGGTGGCGATCGCGATCTCGAACGGGCCGGACTGCAGCGCCTCGCCGACCGTGCAGGCGTAGCCGGTGAACCGGCCGTGCGTCGCGGCCACCGCGGCGACCGTGGCGAGGGCCCGCTCGCCGGCCTCGCGGTAGGTGGCGTCGGCGGTCAGCGCGCCGTACGCCACCAGGGCCGCGGCGATCGCCGACAGCCCCGACGGGGTCGCGTTGTCGGTGATGTCGGCCGGCCGGGAGACCAGCGTCTCGGCGTCGTCGGCGGTGTCGAAGAAGCCGCCGCCCTCGTCGCGGAAGTGGGCGAGGGCCACGTCGAGGAGCTGCTTGGCGAGGTCGAGCCAGCGACCCTCGCCGGTCGCCTGGTGCACCGCGCAGAACGCCTCGGCCACCGCGCCGTAGTCCTCCAGGACGCCGGCGGGCGCGCCGACGACGCCGTCGCGCGAGACGCGGCGCAGCCGCCCGTCGACCAGGTGCGTGCCGGCCAGGAAGCGGGCGACCTCGACTGCCCGCTCGACGGCCTCGGGCCGGGCGTACACCTTGCCGAACTCGACGAGCGCGGTGATCGCCAGCCCGTTCCACGCGGCGACGACCTTGCCGTCGCGGGCCGGCTGGGGCCGCTCGTCGCGGGCGTCGAGGAGCCGCCGCCTGATGCCGAGCCAGCGCTCGACGTTCTGCGGGTCCTCGGGCAGCTGCAGGACCGAGCTGCCGTGCTCGAAGGTGCCGTCCTTCGTCACTTCCAGGAGGTACCGCGCCCACGCCCCGTCGATCTCGCCGACCACCTCGTCGACCTGTTCCGGCGTCCAGACGTAGGTGCGACCCTCGACGCCGTCGGTGTCCGCGTCGAGCGCGGAGATGAAGCCGTGGCCGTCGTACAGGTCGCGCTCCAGGAACGCCGCCGTCTCCTCGGCGACCCGGCGCGCGGTGTCGTTGCCGGCGATGCGGTCCAGCTGGGTGTACACGCGCAGGAGGAGCGCGTTGTCGTAGAGCATCTTCTCGAAGTGCGGCACGGTCCAGGTGCGGTCGACCGCGTAGCGCGCGAAGCCGCCGGCCAGCTGGTCGTAGATCCCGCCGCGGGCCATGCGCTCGCAGGTGTACGTGACGGCGTCGAGCACCTCCTGCCTGCGGGTGCGCTGGAAGTGCCGGAGCAGGAAGAGCAGCGCCATGTGCGGCGGGAACTTCGGCGCCCCGCCGAACCCGCCGTGCTCCGCGTCGTAGTCCTTGAGCAGCGTCCCGGCGGCGCGGTCGAGGACGTCGTCCGTCATCGGGTTGGCCGGCGGCCGCTCGGCCACCTTCCGGATCGCGTCGACGACCGCGGCGCTCTGCCGCAGCACCGCGTCACGCTGCCCCTGCCAGGCCTCGGAGACCGCCTGCACCAGCCGCACGAACGCGTCGCGGGGGAAGTAGGTCCCGCAGTAGAAGGGCTCGCCGCCGGGCGTCGCGAACACGGTCATCGGCCAGCCGCCCTGCCCGGTCATGGCCTGGGTCGCGGTCATGTAGACGGCGTCGACGTCGGGCCGCTCCTCCCGGTCCACCTTGATCGGCACCGTGAGCTCGTTGACCAGCGCGGCGACCCCGTCGTGCTCGAACGACTCGTGGGCCATGACGTGGCACCAATGACAAGACGAATACCCAACACTGATGAGGACTGGCACGTCTCGTCGTCTGGCTTCCGCAAAGGCGTCCTCTCCCCATGGCCACCAGTCCACCGGGTTGGCAGCGTGCTGGAGGAGATACGGGGAAGTGGTACCAGAAAGCCGGTTCACACTTCCACCCTCTCACGCCAAGGCTTCACGCTGCCGGCGTGGCTTCCTCCTCGATCCCTGTAGTCGTCGGCGCAGCGTTGAGCACAGCCTAATCTCTAAATCGTCATGTACGCTAGCAGAGCCGTGACGATCGGGATCCCTGGGGACTGCAATGACCAGACGCACCATCGAGGTCGATGACGAGGTGTTCGCCTTCCTTCAGCAGCATTGCGAGCCACTGGTCGACACGCCGAATGACGTGTTACGCCGACTGCTTCTCGGCGGAGGGTCGGAGGAACTGCCGGAGAAAGCCGTTGCACCCGGCAAGCGCTTGCTGCGACGGCCAGGCGCCCTGCTGCCTCTGATCAAGGCAGGCATCCTCGCACCCGGCGACGTTCTTCGGCACGAACAGCCGAGGCGGCGCATGGTCCACGAAGCAACCGTCACGGCCCGTGGCTGGCTGAAGCTGGCCGATGGCCGGTCGTTCTCAACTCCGTCGCGAGCACTTGCGGAACAGACTGGCACGACCATCAACGGCTGGGCGTATGTCCATGTGCCCAGCGGGGAGCCGCTTCACGTACTTCGAGCCCGAGTCGAGCACGACTAACCTTGCGCTCCCAATCGTCAGTCTCTACGATTGGGAGTGAGCAACCTGCTCATGGCCAACCGCGCTGCAACGAGGAGCGAGGAGGCGGGACACGCAGCGGCAGAGCTGTCAGTGCTTGAGCAGCGCCTCTCGCCGGAGCGCCTTGGCCAACGGAACGCATGACATCTAGGCAAAAAAACGGCCCCTTGCGGGGCCGTCCTCGGCGTATCTCTCGCCGTTGTCTCTAAAACTGTACACCCCTGAAGTCGGTAGTGCACTGATCGGGCACGCGCCGACCCAAGTCATCCGCCAGACGGCGACTCGGTGCACCTACGGAAGGGTGAACTAGCGTGGCCATGGTCGCCGCCTACATCGACGGCTTCAACCTGTACTACGGCATGAAGTCGACATACCACCGCAAGTACATGTGGCTCGATGTTGTTCAGCTCGTCCGCCAGCTCCGCCCTGACGATCAGGTAGTGGTTGTCCGCTACTTCACCGCCATCGTCAAAAACGAGCCGGCGGCCGCCGCGAACCAAACCACCTACCTCGACGCCCTCAATGCGCACAACGGCGCACTGGTAGACGCGCACGTTGGTCGTTTCAAGATCAAGACCATCGGACGATGCAAGGTGTGCCGGCAGGACTTCCAGTGCACCTGCCCCAAGACCTACCAGAGCTACGAGGAGAAGGAAACCGATGTCGCCCTCGGCGTCGCGATGGTCGAGGATGCCGCCCTCGGCGTCGGAGACACCTCGCTGTTGATCAGTGCCGACTCCGACCTGATGCCGGCCATCCGGTCAGTGCAGAAGATCACCCCCGGTCGAGGGATCTACGTGGCACTGCCACCCTCCAATCAGCCCCGGTTCCGGTCGATCCCCGGCGCCGGCGTCTTCCACATCCGCGAAACCGCTCTCCGTGCCGCCCAGTTGCCGCCGACCGTCAGTCACCCGAGCGGACGAACGCTCAGCCGCCCCACCAAGTGGCGCTGACTCAGATAGGTCCGCCGCCGGACGCCTGAATCTCATCAACGCAAGCGGCACCAAGGGGCGTTGAGTGGACGGACGCGGAGCCGAAGATCATCGCCGCCGTGTCCGCCGTGTCCGACTTGGAAGCGTTCTATCCCCGCCGGACGGACTCCGATAGCCAACAGATTCAGGCTACTGGGCTTGCAAGTTCACTGACACCAGTGGCAGGCCGCGTAGCCGACCGAGATGAGCACCGGCACGTCCCGGCGGCGGGCCTCGTCGAACGCCTCGGGGGACCACGGCCACCAGTCGACCGGGTTGTCCTGGTGCTGGAGCAGGTACGGCGACGTCGCATCGGCGAGGCGGTTGGCCATGCTCGCAGCCTCTCACGCGAGCTTCAGGCACGTCTTCGGCTGGTCGGTGAGGTACGGCGCCGACGCCGGGGCCGGCTTGCCCGGCTGCGTCAGGTCCGCCACGTAGACCCAGCCGGTGCCCGGGCCGCCGGCGCCGTCCCCGAGGACCGTCGGCTGCACGGCGCCGAGCTCGCCCAGGCGGGCGCCGAGGACGGAGCGGACCGGCACCGGACCGGTGCGGTGGCCGAGGTACGCGATGATCCGCCCGTGGCCGGCGGCCCGCGCCTTCAGGTCCCCGAGGTCGCAGTCCGGGCCCGGCGCTACGACGTCGAAGGTGTGCACGACCCCGCTCAGCTGCGGTGCGTACCAGTCGACCGCGTAGACCGACGGCAGGAACACCATGATCAGGTCGTCGGGGCGCCGCTCGCGGGCGAGGTACGCCACCGCCTCGCGGTCGTCGACTTGGTCGGTGGTCGGGAGCGGCCGCACGACCCGCCCGGCGAGCGGCGTGACGGCCACGACCGCACCCACCAGCAGCGCCGCCGCGGGGACGGCCGCCAGCAGCGCGGCCCACCGCCGGCGGCGCCAGACGGCCCGCAGGCCCCGCGCTGCGGCCGCGACGACGACGGCCGTCGCCAGGTACGCCACGGGGACGAGCCAGAGGGCCAGCCGGTCGCTCAGCGGGGCGACCCGGGCGACGGCGAGCGCGAACCCGGAGAGGATCGGGACGGCGAGCAGGGCGCCGAAGGCCGGCCGGTGCCATGCCGCGAGGGCGATGCCGGCGACGACGAGCAGGCAGACCGGCAGCGCCAGGCCCGCGTCGAGCCCGAACGGGTCCTGCACGAGGGCCTCGGGCCGGTCGGCCAGCCAGGCCCGGACCCCGCCGAGCCCGTCGGCCTGCTTCGGGAAGCCGATGCCGTCGAACCAGGTGACGAGGAAGTCGTCGCCGGCGGCGTGGCGGAGGGACAGGGCGTAGTGCAGCGCGAACGAGGCCAGCCAGACGAACCCCTTGAGGCACCAGCGCAGCCAGCCGCTGCGGCGCCGCACCAGCAGTACCGTGAGCGCCAACCCCGGCGTCACGAGCACCGACGCCATGCTGAACCACCCGGCGACGGCGGCGACGCCCCACCACACCCACTCGGCGCGGGCGGACGGCCGCTCCACCACCCACGCGGCCAGCCCGACGAGCACGAGCACGGCGGCGGCGTCGGCGGAGTACTGCTTGAATTCCGTCGCGTGGTACAGCAGGACGGGGTTGACGGCGCACAGCAGCACGAGCGCCGCGCCCCCGGCGGCCCCGAGCCACCGCCGCCCGATGACGGCCGCGGCGGCGAGCGTCAGCAGCCCGAACGCGAACGGCAGCAGCCGCAGCACCCGGTCCCCGGTGCCGAGCACGTGGGTGATTCCCCACTGCACCCACAGCCACCCGAGCGGCGCGCTCTGGTTGTGGTCGAGATCCCCGGCCAGCCCGAGCAGCCCGCGCTCCCGGACGTTGAGGGCGAGATACTGCTCGTCGATGAACAACGGCCGCCCGTGCGACCACTGCACGGCCCACACGACGGCGGCGGCGACGGCCAGCACGACTCCCGGATCCCGCCACCAGGCCCGCTCGCTCTCCGCCACCTGCGACCTCCGCTCCTGCGCCGGAGCGGAAGACTAGTCGATCATCGCAACTCGTAGGGCTCCACCGCCGGGCCGACCAACCCCGCCGCCTCGGCGTCGGCGGCCTCCCGCAGCGCACCGGCCGCCACGTAGGCGAGCGTCTGGCCGTAGCCGGTCGCGGTGACGAGCCCCTGCTGCTCCAGCCGGCGAATGTCACGAATCGCCTGGTCGCGGGAGATGCCCTCGTCCTCCTGATAGGTCTCCCGGCGCAACTGCCCGCTGGCCGCCGCGTAGAGGGCCGACACCGTGCGGTCGCCGAGACCGAGCCGCGCGGCCAGATCCTCGGCCACCGCCCAGACCGCCGCACCGAGCCGAAGCCGCCGATCGACCAGCTGCGCCTGCTGGTGGTGGGCGCGGAGGCAGAACCGAACCCAGGAGTGCGCGTCACGATCCGGCTGGTACGAGCCCTGCTGCGCCTCGCGCAGCGCCTGGTAGTACTCCAGCGTGTTGATCTCGAAGCCGAGCCACTCCTCGATCGAGCAGAACTCCGGATAGGTCCGGCCCGCGCGGGCGATCACCAAGGTCTGCAGGCACCGGGCCATCCGGCCGTTGCCGTCGCGCCAGGGATGCACGGCGACCAGGTTGAGATGGGCCATGGCGGCCCGGGCCAGGGGGTGGGCGTCCAGGTCACCGCCCTCCAGCCAGGCCACGAGCTCCGCCATCAGGGCGGGAACCGCCTCGGCGGGCGGCCCGACGTACACCGGCTGCAGCGGGTCGCGGCCGGTCACCACGATGCCGCCACGGCGGTAGCGGCCCGGGGACTTGTCCCGCCAGAACCGCAGCATCATGAAGTGCAGTGCGGACAGGACCATCTCGTTGTGCGCGAAGAAGTCCATCTCGGGCGTCTGCAGCACCCAGGTCAGCGCGTCGCGGTAGCCGGTGACCGCCTCCCGGGACTCCTCGGGCACCGACGCCGGGACGGCTGCGCCGGCGACGATCGCGGCGGCGGTGCTCAGCTCGACGGTGTAGCCCTCGATGCTGTTCGATCCCATGATGGCGCCGGCGACGAACCGCTTGCGAACCTCGCCGACCCACTCGCGCGTGGCATTTCCACCCGTGGCCCGGGCGAAGTCGGCGTAGAAAGCGTCGATCTCCGACAGCACCCGCTGGTCCTCGTCGTCGAGGGCGGGCAGCACGTACAGCATGCTGTGATGCTACAAGGATCGTGGCATCAAGGCATCGTGGAGTCTGCGGCCCTTCGGAGGGTGAGGGCCATGGTCAGGCCGCCGCCCGGGGTGTCGTGCGGGGTCAGCGTGCCGCCCATCGCCTCGGCCAGGCCGCGGGACAGGGCCAGACCCAGCCCCACGCCCGCGGTGTTGTCGCGGTCACCCAGGCGCTGGAACGGCTGGAAGATGCGGTCGCGGTCCGCCGCCGGCACGCCCGGGCCGTGGTCGATCACGTGGATCTCGACCGTCTCGCCGGTGGCGAACGCCGTCGTGGTGACCTCGGCGCCCGGCGGGGTGTGGTGCAGGGCGTTCTCCAGCAGGTTGGCCAGGATGCGGTCGAGCAGGGCCGGGTCGGCCGAGACCGGGGGGAGGTCGTCCGGGACCCGCAGGCGCGCGATGCCGGGGAGGTCGGCGCCGGCCAGGGTAACGGCGTCCTGGACGTCGACCGGCTGCAGCGACAGGGCCAGGGCGCCCGCCTGCAGGCGGGACATGTCCAGCAGGTTGGTGACCAGGCGGGTCAGCTTGTCGAGCGACTCCTCCGCCGTCGCCAGCAGCTCCTCCCGGTCGGCGCGGGAGAACGAGACGTCCGGGCTGCGCAGGCTGCCCACCGCGGCCTTCGCGGCGGCCAGCGGGGTGCGCAGGTCGTGGCTGACCGCCGACAGCAGGGCGGTGCGGAGCTTGTCCGCCTCGGCCAGCGCCGAGGCCTCCGCGGCCTGGGCCGCCAGGCGCTCCTGGCGCAGCGCGATGGCGGCGTGGGCGGCGAACGCCTCGACCATGCGGCGGTCCTCGGGGCGCAGCGGGTGGCCGTACAGCGACAGGACCAGCGAGCCGTCCGCCGCGACCGGCGTCGGCGGGCCGTCCAGCAGCCCGGCGGAGACCACCACCCGGCCGTCGAGCAGCAGCGCGGCCCCGGACAGGGCGAACGACTCGCGCACCCGCTCCAGCAGGGCCGGCAGCGGGCGGTCGCCGTGCAGGACGCTGCCGGCCAGGGTGGACAGCGTCCGGGCCTCGGCGCTGGCGGCGGCGGCCTCGCGGGTGCGCCGGGCGGCCAGGTCGACGACCGTGGCGACGGCCACCGCGACCAGCACGAACGCCGACAGCGCGAACAGGTTCTCCCGCTCGGCGACGGTGAACCGGTGCATCGGCGGGGTGAAGAAGTAGTTCAGCAGCAGGAAGCCGGCGACGGCGGCGACCAGCGCCGGGACCAGGCCGCCGACGAGCGCCACGCCGACCGCCAGGATCAGGAACGCGAGGATGTCCGTCGGCAGGGACAGGCCGGCCGACAGCAGGCCCACGGTCAGCGCCGGCAGGCCGGCCAGGGCGAGCGCCAGGCCGAGCAGCCGGCGGCGGGCGGTCAGGCCGCCCCGGGCCGGGCGGGCTCGGCCGCGGCGGGCCTGCTCGTGGGTCACCAGGTGGACGTCGATCGGCCCGGAGCCGGCGATCGTGGTGGCGCCGACCCCACGGGACACGAGCTGGGCGAGCCGGCCGCGGCGGCTGGCGCCGAGGACGAGCTGGGTGGCGTTGACGCCGCGGGCGAAGTCGAGCAGGGCCGCGGGCACGTCGTCGCCGACGACCTGGTGGAAGCTGCCGCCGAGCTGCTCCACGAGCAGCCGCTGGCGGCTCAGGTGGGCCGGGTCCGGCTCGGCCAGCCCGTCGCCCCGCACGACGTGGACGGCCAGCAGGTCGGCGCCCCGGCCGCGGAGGGCGATCCGGGCGGCCCGCCGCACCAGCGCGTCGCCCTCCGGGCCGCCGGTCAGCGCGACGACGACCTTCTCGCGGACCTCCCACGCCGGGCCGCGGTAGGCGTCGAGCTGCTTGTCGACCCGGTCGGCGAGCCACAGCAGGGCGCGCTCGCGCAGCTCGGGGCCGGCGACGCCGTCGTCGACGAGCTCGACCTGCCCGGCCCGGCGGATCACGGCGTCCGGCACCGCGTCCACGTCCTGCATGTCGAGCGTGCTCAGCACGTCGATGCCGGCGTCGAGCAGCCGCTCGACACCCGGCCAGTGCCGCGCGAGCCCGTCGACGACCGCCAGCTGGGGTGCGCGCGCGAGCAGCGCGTCGACGTCGAGCCCGCCGGACGGGCCGACCACCACGTCGGTTCCGCGGCCGGCCCGGCGGCGCGCCTCGTCGAACATCCTGACCGTCGTGCCGGCGCCGGGCGCGGCACCGAGGTACACCCGGAGCTTCCCGCGGACGGTCACCTCCTGAGCCTATGTCCGCTTGACGCCCACCGGCCGCCGTGCAACAGTTCTAGAACAGTCAACTGTTCTAGAACTGTGGAGGCGTGATCATGGGTGAGCTCCTCATCCGGCCCCGCCATGCGCCCGTGCGCGCCAACCGCGCCCGCGGCCTGATGGGCGACCCGGGACCGCTCGGCCGCTTCGGGGAGTACGGCGGGCGCTACGTGCCCGAGTCGCTGGTCGGCGCCTGCCGCGAGATCGAGGACGCGTTCCGCGCGGCGTGGGCCGACCCGGCGTTCCGCAACCAGCTCGCCGGCCTCCTGGCCACCCACGTCGGCCGGCCGACGCCGCTCACCCCGGCACTGCGCCTCTCCGCCGAGCTGGGCGTCACCCTGCTGCTCAAGCGGGAGGACCTGGCCCACACCGGCTCCCACAAGATCAATAACGTCCTCGGCCAGGCGCTGCTGGCCAAGCGGATGGGCCGCACCCGGCTCGTCGCCGAGACCGGCGCCGGGCAGCACGGCGTGGCCACCGCGACCGCCGCCGCGCTGTTCGGGCTGCGGGCCACCGTGTTCATGGGCGAGCGGGACGTCGAGCGGCAGGCGCTCAACGTGTTCCGGATGCGGATGCTCGGTGCCGAGGTGGTGCCGGTCCGCACCGGCAGCCGCACGCTCAAGGACGCCACCAGCGAGGCGATGCGCCACTGGGTCGGCGTGGTGGACGAGGCCATGTACTGCATGGGCTCCGTCCTCGGCCCCAGCCCGTACCCCTGGATGGTCCGCGAGTTCCAGCGCGTCATCGGCGACGAGGCGCGCCGCCAGTGCGCGAGCGAGCTGCCGGCGGCCGTGCCCGACTACGTGGTCGCGTGCGTCGGCGGCGGCTCCAACGCGGCCGGGACGTTCGCCGGCTTCGTCGACACGGGCGCGCAGCTCGTCGGGGTCGAGGCCGAGGGCGGGGCCGGCGCGACCGACGGCACGCCCGGCAT
This sequence comes from Dactylosporangium sucinum, assembly GCF_014647515.1. Lineage (GTDB taxonomy): Bacteria > Actinomycetota > Actinomycetes > Mycobacteriales > Micromonosporaceae > Dactylosporangium > Dactylosporangium sucinum. Next base: position 13,019 of record NZ_BMPI01000007.1, read on the forward strand.
CCTGCACGGCGTGCGGTCGCTGTTCCTGCAGGACGACGACGGCCAGGTCGCCGAGGCGCACTCGATCGCGGCCGGGCTCGACTACCCGGGCATCGGGCCGGAGCACGTCCACCTGCGGGAGCTCGGGCGGGCGCGGTACGTCACCGTGTCCGACGCCGAGGTCGTGGAGGCCGTCGTGCGGCTCGCCCGCACCGAGGGGATCGTCGCGGCGCTGGAGTCGGCGCACGCGCTGGCCTGGATCCTGCGCGGCGAGATCCCGGCCGGCTCGACCGTGCTGCTGACCCTGTCGGGCCGCGGCGACAAGGACATCTCGGCGCTGCGGGAGCTGCTGTGAAGACGGTGATGCCGTACGTCACGGGCGGGGTGAGCGCCGGCTGGGCCGACCACGTCCGCGCGTTCGCCGACGCGGGCGCCGACCTGGTCGAGGTCGGGCTGCCGTTCTCCGAGCCGACGCTGGACGGCGCGACCATCCAGGAGGCGACGGCCACGGCCCTGCGCCGCGGCGCGACGCTGGACACCGTCCTGGCGTCCGCGCCGCGCGGGATCGTGCCGCTCGTCGCCAGTACCTATGCGAACCTCGCCTGCCGCCCGGGCTTCTGCGCGCGGCTCGCCGACGCCGGCTTCACCGGGCTGATCGTGCCCGACCTGCCGCTGGAGGAGTGCGCCGGGCTGTCGGCCGAGGCGGAGGCGGCCGGCATCGACCTGGCCCTGCTCGCCGCGCCGGTCACGCCGGACGCCCGGCTGGCCGAGATCGGCCGGCGCAGCCGTGGCTTCGTGTACGCGGTGTCCGTCATGGGCACCACCGGCGAGCGGGACACGCTGAGTCCGGCCGCCGCCGACCTCGCGGCGCGGCTGAAGGCCCGGACCGAGCTGCCCGTGTTGCTAGGATTCGGCATCTCCACCCCCGAGCAGGCGGCGGAGGCCGCCCGGGTGGCCGACGGCGTCGTCATCGGCGCCGCGATCATGCGCCGGCTGCTCGACGGCGCCGGCCCCGCCGAGCTCGGCGCCTACGTGGGGACGCTGCGCAAGGCCGTAGACAGCACGGACGGCACAGACGGAGGGTGAGCGATGCCGCGCGAGACCGAGCCCCGGTATCGCGCGATCGCCGCCGACCTGGCCGCGAAGATCCACGCGGGGCAGTATGCGCCGGGCAGCGCGCTGCCGGCCCAGCGCGAGCTCAGCAGCGCCTACGGCGTCACGCTCATGACGCTCCGGCAGGCCCTGCGGCAGCTCAGCGACGAGGGGCTCATCGTGCAGCAGGCGGGGCGGGGCACGTTCGTGTCGCCGCCCCACCTCGCCTACCGGCTGGGCTCGCTGCGCAGCCTCGCCGACGACCTGCGCGAGCAGGGCCACGAGGTGCGCACGACGGTCGTCGCCCGGGCGACCGGCACGCCGCCCGCGCACGCCGGCCTCGGCGACCCGGCGCTGCGGCTCGAGCGGGTCCGCGAGTTCGCCGGCCGCCCCTCGGTGCACCAGGTCTCGTGGGTCCGGCTGGTGCCGGGGCTGCTCGACGCCGACTTCGGCCGCGTGCCGCTCTACACCGCCCTGGCCGACGCAGGGGTGGCGGTCGCCCGCGCGACCGAGACGATCCGGCCCGGCGCGCTGCCGTCCGGTTTGCAGGTGTACCTCCACGAGCCGGCGGGCACCCCGGTCTTCGTCAGCGACCGGGTCACCTACGCGCTCGACGGCACGGCCGTGGTCGCCGACCGCGCGGTGATCCTCGGCGACGCGATGGAGATCCGCGCCGAGCGGGCCGCGACGGGCCTGTCCATGACGTGGTCCGGCGCGTCAGACGTGCCCGCGTAGCGACTCGTCGTAGGTGACGCCGGGGTCGCGGCCGAGCACGCCCCGGGCCGCCTTCTGGAAGGCCGTGGCCTCGCTGCGGCGGCGCAGCTGGACGGCGACCTCGTCGCACGGGGCGCCGCCGTCGAGGCGGGACACGGCGCCCGCCGGGAGCGCGAGGACGGCCGCCGACGCCCCGTTGGTGAGGTCGCCCGGGCGGTCGGCGACGCCGACGACGGTGGCGTTCACGCTGTGGCCGTCGCGCTGCAGCGACAGCCGCCGGCCGACCGGGACGCCGAGGCGCTGCGCGGTCTGGGCGTCGACGAGGACCTGGGCGTCGCCGGCCGGATACTGGCCCTGGCGGACCGTGGTGCGGCGCAGGGCCGGGCTCTGCACGGCGGTGATGACGGCCGCCTCGCGCAGCACCTCGGCCGCGCCGTAGACCGTCACGCCGTACAGCGTGGTGACGCACTCGGCGGCCGCCGCCTGCGGCAGCCCGGCCAGCGCCGTGACCTGGGCCGGGGTGAACCGCCCGCGGAGCCGGACGTCGGCGTCGCCGGGCAGGTCGGCGAAGCGGTCGGTGCCGCCGAAGCGATCGAGCACGACGAACGCGCCGACCGCGGCGACCATGAAGCCCAGGGCGAGGACAACCCCCCGTCGTCCGCTCATGTCTGCTCACGGTACGCACATGCCGCGCTCACCCCACGCACAAACCGCCGCCCCCGCAGGGTGAACTCCCCGTCCCCCCGCACCCCCTTCTCGTCGATCTTGCAGTTGTGGTGCCGGGACACGCCGTCAATGCCCCGGTTTGTCGGGCACCACAACTGCAAGATCGACGCGGGGAGGAGGGCTAGCCGGTGCCCTCGGCGCGGAGGTGGCGGCGCTGGACCTGGCGGCGCTCGCGGAGCACGGCGGAGAGCCGGTCCGGCGCCATCGGCGGGTGGAACAGGAAGCCCTGGGCGGCGGTGCAGCCCAGCTCGGCGAGCGCGCTGCGCTGCTCCGGGTGCTCCACGCCCTCGGCGACGACGCGCAGGTTGAGCCGCCGGGCGAGGTCGACCGTGGCCCGGACGATGGCCTCCGCCTTCGGCAGGTCGGACATCTGCGCGACGAACTCGCGGTCGATCTTCACCTCCTGCACGGGCAGGCGGGTCAGCACCGTGAACGACGAGAAGCCGGTGCCGAAGTCGTCCACCGCCAGCTGGACGCCGAGGCGCCGGATGCGGGCGAGCACGTCGTCGATGACCGGCGAGCTGGACAGCATGACGGTCTCGGTGATCTCCAGGATCAGCAGCTCGGCGGGGAGGCGGTACCGGCCGAGCAGCTCGTCGATCGTCTCGGGCAGCTGCCGCTCGGCCAGGCTCCGCGCCGAGATGTTGACCGCAACCGGCACCGCCAGGCCGGCCCGGCGCCACCCGGCGGCCAGGCCGAGCGCCCGGTCGAGCACCCAGTGGGTCAGCGGGCCCATGAGCTCGCTCGCCTCCACGACCGGCAGGAACTGGCCGGGTGCGAGCCGCCCGCGGCGCGGGTGCTGCCAGCGCAGCAGGGCCTCGACGCTGGTGATCTCGCCGGCGAGCTCGGCGCCGCGGACCGGCTTGACCGGGCCGAGCGCCACGGCCGGCTGCAGCTCCAGGCTCAGCTGCTCGCCGGCGGCGAGGGCCTCGCGCAGCTCGGCGAGCAGGGCCAGCCGGTCGGTGCTGGCGTCGTCGCGCGCCGGGTCGTACCAGGCGACCGGCTGGCCGCCGTGCTTGGCCTGGTACATCGCGATGTCGGCGCGGCGCAGCAGCTCGGTGAGGTCGACCGAGCCGGCCGCCGCGACGACCACGCCGACCGACGGCTCCTTCGACAGCGCGACGCCGTCGATGCGCATCGGGACGGCGATCTGCGCGCCGAGCTTGCGGGCCCGCTCGACCGCGGCGGCGAGGGCGAGGTCGTCGCCGCCGGCCGCGAGGTCGGTGATGAGCACCGCGAACTCGTCGCCGCCGAGCCGGGCGAGCAGGTCGTCGGCGTTGCCCGCGTCGGCGACCCGCCGGGCGATGACCTTGAGCACCTCGTCGCCGGCCGTGTGGCCCAGCGCGTTGTTGACCTCTTTGAAGTCGTTGACGTCGAGCAGCACCAGGGCGACCGGGTCGCCCGGGGCCCGCCGGGCCAGCTGCGCGTTGCCCCGGGTGAGCAGGGCGACCCGGTTGTAGAGGCCGGTCAGCGGGTCGTGGACGGCGTCGTACGTCGTCCGCTCACTCATCGACCGCAGCGCGTCCTGCGTGATCGCGTCGTGCAGCGCCGCGGCGAGGGCGTCGCCGTAGGCGGCCAGCATGTGGTCGCGCGAGCGCAGCTGCGGCACCCCGGCGAGGTGGAGCTCCCCCACCGTCATCCCGCCGACGACGAGCGAGCGGGTCACCGCCGGCTCGTCGACCTCGTCGCCGTAGGCCCGGCCGCCGGCCAGCACCACGCGGGCGGCGGTCGCGCCGAACAGCCGCTTGGCGCCCGTGATCCCGGACTCGGCGGCGTCGTGCTCGTCGAGCCGGTTGAGGTCGCGGGTGGCCTCGGCGAAGTCGTGCCAGGTGCGGCGGTCGTCGTCCTCGCGCAGCCGGTTGCCGTAGAACTGGTGCAGCAGCCAGAGGACCGGCGGCAGGAGCAGCAGCAGGAGCGCGTTGGTCGCGCAGGCCCACACGATCACGAGCCCGGCGGCGACGTTGCCGATCACCATGAGCAGCTTGCTGCTGAGCATCTCGGCGAACGTGGCCCGCAGCGTGCCGCCCCGCACGGCCGAGACGTGCACCGAGACCAGCCCGATGGCGACCACGTAGTACACGACGGCGCCCGCGCACAGGGCGGCGATGCCCCGCGGGCTCAGCGGCCGGTCGTACACCGGCTCGATCGCCGTCACCGCGAACACCGAGCACGAACCGGCGACGGTCAGCGCGGCGACGCTGAAGAGCAGGTCACGAGCGGTGCGGCGGCGCCCGCGGCGGGCGTCGAGCAGGTGCAGCGCGGTGTGCGCGACCCCGACGCCGGCCAGCACCGCGAACGGCACGAGCGCGGGCGGCAGGCTGACGCAGAGGACGACCATGGCCGCCTCGCCCCAGGCCAGGCGGGCGTGCCCCTCGCCGGCCCGGACCCGCAGGCGGGCCAGCTGGGCGAGCACGACGACACCGACGCCGGCGAGGCCCGCCCACAGCAGCGACCGGTCGGGCCGGCCGACGGCGAACGCCTGCAGCGGGCTGCCCGCGAAGCCGCCCGCGACGACCGCCGCGGCGGCCGCGCACAGGGCGGCGGCGATCGCGACGGCGGCGGTGAAGCGCGCCGGGAGCGGTCTCATCACTGCACCGTATCGACCGGCGCCAATGACGCTAGGTATTCCGGCCGGCACTCAGCGTGGCCGCGGACATCGTCTCCGGGGAGTGCGTCGGAGCGCTGCTGCGCGTCCACCTGTCGGCCCCCCTTCCCTGCCCTTTCAGGGAGGCGCGCCCGGCGAAAGGAACGCGCACTCCGTGAAGGCTAAAGCACGGAAGAAAGGCACAACAGTGGTCGGTGATGCGTTTCTGCCTCAGATCAACGGCCGCTTCGCTCAGACGGACGTCGATTTGTCCTCGTCTGTGGGCTTGCCCGCGGCACCGCCCGGCCCGCCCGTCGCGTCGCCCGGCCCGTCGAAGTCGGCCCGCCGCCCGGCGTCCGCGGCGTCCCCGGCGCGCTGGTCGGGGAACTCCGCCGGCAGGCGCCGGATCCGGGCCGTCATGTTGCGGATCAGCAACACCGTGACGATGGCCAGGAGCACGATGATGAGCAGGCCCATCGGCCCGGCCAGCCCACCCGACCTGGTGTCGCCGAAGTTGTTCTCGGCGAGGACGTCCAACGCGTGCACCATGTCTTCACCTTACGCCGGTGAAGAGATCGTCTTCCGGCTGCCGCGTGTCGACCAGCGACTTCACCAGCTCGTAGTCCTCGGTCGGCCACACCTTCTGCTGGATCGGCAGCGGCACGGCGAACCAGAACCCGTCGGGGTCGACCTGGGTGGCGTGGGCCCGCAGGGCGTCGTCGCGGATCTCGAAGAACTCGCCGCACGGCACCCGCGTGGTGACCCGCTCGGTGATGTCCCGCCGGTCGTCCCACTCCTTGATCCACTCGGTGTAGGGCGACTCGCCGGTGGCCTCCAGCATCGCCTCGTGCAGCGCCATCATGCGCTTCCGCGACCAGCCCATGTTGTAGTAGAGCTTCAGCGGCTGCCACGGCTCACCCGCGCCGGGGAAGCGGCTCGCGTCGCCCGCCGCGTCGAACGCCACCATGCTGACCTTGTGCGTCATGACGTGGTCGGGATGCGGGTAGCCACCCTCCTCGTCGTAGGTCGTGATGACGTGCGGCTTGAAGCTGCGGATCAGCCGGACCAGCGGCTCGGCCGCCTCCTCCGGGTCCATCAGGCCGAAGCAGCCCTCGGGCAGCGGGGGCAGCGGGTCGCCCTCGGGATAGCCCGAGTCGACGAAGCCGAGCCAGTCCTGCCGCACGCCGAGGATCTCCCGCGCCCGGTCCATCTCGGCCCGCCGGATCGTCGCGATGTTCTCCCAGACCTCGGGCCGGTCGAGCTTCGGGTTGAGCACGCTGCCGCGCTCACCGCCGGTGCATGTGACGACGAGCACATCGACGCCCTCCGCCGCGTATTTCGCCATCGCGGCGGCACCCTTGCTCGACTCGTCGTCCGGATGTGCGTGCACCGCCATCAATCGCAGCTGCTCGGCCACGGCTCTCCTCAAGGTGTGCGTCCAACCCCGCGCGCGGGGCGCCCCGGCTAACGACCCTATTGTGGTCGGTACCTCCGACAAAACGACGAGGACGCCAGCCCGTGACCGAGACACACGCCACAACGCAGTACCCACCCGGACGCTACGGCCGCCGACGCGAGCCGCAGCCGCGCCGGCGCTGGCTGGTGGCCTGCCTGGCGGCGCTGGCCCTGGTCGCGGCGGGCGCGATCGTCTGGCGGCTGTTCCAGCAGTACGGGCCGCAGGAGTACGAGCCGCAGGTCCAGCGCTTCTACGACGTCACCGACGACGGCATCAGCGTCGACTTCGTGGTCCGCAAGGATGCCGACACGGAGGCGACCTGCCGGGTGCGGGCCCGCTCGGCCAGCGGCGAGGAGGTCGGGCTGGCCGAGGTGGACGTGCCGAAGGGCGCCGAGCCGGTGGTCTCCTACCGGCTGGCCACCAGCGACCGGCCGGTCACCGTGGAGGTGCCCGCCTGCGGTCCGCTGCGTTCCAGATGACGATCCGGAGAACTGCACACGGAATTCACGTAGCCGTGGTGACACGACTCACTGGTACTTTGGTGGTTTGACCGAGCGTGCCCGTAAGGAGATCTTCAGTGTCGACCACCGACGGCGGACAGGCCACCACCTGGCTGTCGCAGGACGCCTATGACCGGTTGCAGGCCGAGCTGGACGAGCTCATCGCCAACCGCCCGGCGATAGCCGCCGAGATCAACGCACGCCGCGAAGAGGGCGACCTGCGCGAGAACGGCGGATACCACGCCGCCCGCGAGGAGCAGAGCAAGGCCGAGGGACGGATTCTCTACCTCAAGGAGTTCCTCCGCAAGGCGGTCGTCGGTGACGCGCCGACGACCGACGCGGTGGCTCCCGGCACCGTCGTGACGATCCAGTTCGACGACGACGAGGACGACACCGAGACGTTCCTGCTCGGCTCGCGTGAGATCGCCGCGACGACCGACCTGACCGTCTACAGTCCGGAGTCGGCGCTGGGCAAGGCGATCCTCGGCGCCCAGAAGGGCGACGCGGTGCAGTACACGGCGCCGAGCGGCGCCGAGATCAAGGTGAAGGTGATCTCGTTCGAGCCCTTCGCGGGCTGACCTGCAGAGCTGAGCCCGGGCACCCACGAGGGTGCCCGGGCTCTTGCTATAGGTGCTACAGGTGCTACAGGTCGAAGGTCACCGTGTACCCGGCCGACCGGAGGGCGCTGACCAGGCGGTCGGAGTGCTCGGCGCCCCGCGTCTCCACCGACATCCCGATCTCCACCTCGCCGAGCTGCAGCCGGGGGTCCTGGCGGCGGTGGGCCACGTCGACCACGTTGGCGCCCTGCTCGGCGATGGACGACAGGAGCTTGGCCAGGTGGCCCGGGCGGTCGCCGCAGCGGACCGTGAACGCCAGGTAGCGGCCGGCCGCGGCCAGGCCGTGCTCGATCACCCGCAGCATCAGCATCGGGTCGATGTTGCCGCCAGAGAGCACGGCGACGGTCGGCGTCTCGACCTCGACGGCCCCGGCGAGCAGGGCGGCCACCCCGACGCTGCCGGCCGGCTCGACCACCAACTTTCCGCGCTCCAGCAGCATGAGCAGCGCGCGGGAGATGTCCTCGTCGGTGACCGTGACGATCTCGTCGACGAGCTTGCCCACGTGGGCGAACGTCAGGTCGCCGGGGCGGCCGACCGCGATGCCGTCGGCGATCGTGGCGACCGACTCCAGCCGCACCGGGCAGCCGGCGCGCAGCGACCGGGCGAACGACGCCGCGCCCGCCGCCTGCACGCCGATGATCCGCACGTCGGGCCGGACGGCCTTGACGGCCGCGGCCAGGCCCGAGATGAGCCCGCCACCGCCGACGCCGGTGACGATCGTGCGGACCTCGGGCACCTGCTCCAGGATCTCCAGGCCCACCGTGCCCTGCCCGGCGATGATGTCGGGGTGGTCGAACGGGTGGATCAGCACCGCGCCCGTGCGCTCGGCGAACTCGTGGGCGGCCTCCAGGGACTCGTCGACGGTCGCGCCGGCGAAGTCGACCCGCGCCCCGTAGCCCTTGGTCGCGGCGATCTTCGGCAGCGGGGCGCCGACCGGCATGAACACGGTGGCCTTGGTGCCGAGCAGGCCGGCCGCGAGCGCGACCCCCTGGGCGTGGTTGCCGGCGCTGGCCGCGACGACGCCCCGGCGGCGCTCGTCCGGGCTCAGCCGGGAGATCCGCACGTAGGCGCCGCGGACCTTGAAGGACCCGGCGCGCTGCAGGTTTTCGCACTTGAGCCACGTGGGACCGGACAGCTTGGCGGTCAGTGGCCGGCAGGGCTCCACCGGGGTCAGGCGGGTCACGCCTGCCAGCAGTTGCCTTGCCGCTTGGATCTCGGCGAGCGTCACGAGCTCCGAGGGGACGGTCATTCCCTGATCGTGCCACCCACCATCCGCAGGCGTGCGATGCGGCCGTACTGCGCGCTCGTGGTGCGGGCGATCAGCAGCACGGCGGCGCCCGCCGCGCCCACGAGCAGGGCCGCCCCCGGCAGCCGCAGGACCAGCTGGCGGCCGAACAGGTGCGCGACGAGCGCCCGGTCGACCGGCTCGCCCGCCGCGGCCAGGTGGCGCACCCGGCCGATCTCGACGGCGTTGTCGAGCCCGCTCAGCACGCCGAGCAGCGTCGCCACCGCCCCGGCGAGCGCGAGCCCGCGGAAGACCCAGGTCAGCACGAGCATCGAGCGGCGCTGGCGGGGCGCGCGGCCGACGCTGCCGGTCGTCACGCGGCGGTCGGCGACGCCGAACGCGGCCAGGTTGCCCCGGGCGCGGGCGTGCCAGCCCCGGGCCGCGACGGCCGTCGCGGCGAGGCAGGCCGCGAGCGCGATGCCGAGGCCGATCCGCACGGTGCCGGCCAGCGCGGACGGCTCGGCGCCGGGCCGGTGCGCGGCCCAGATGTCGGCCAGCGGCGCGAACGCGAGGGCCAGGTTGGCCAGCGCGGCACCCGCGACGGCCAGCATCGCGGCGGTCGCCCAGTGCGCGATCGCGCGGACCCGCGTCACCGCCGGCGGGCCGCCATCCGCGGCCAGCCCGGCGCGTGCCGCCGCCAGGGCGCCCGCTGCTCGATCTGGCCGGCCAGCCCGAGCAGCAGCAGCTCCGCGCCCGGCGGGCCGACGAGCTGCACGCCGACCGGCAGGCCGTCGGGGCGGACCCCGACCGGCACCACGAGGGCGGGGAAGCCGGCGAAGTTCCACGGCGCCTCGTACGGCGCGTAGCGGGTGTTGGCCAGCATGTTCGCCGTCCACGAGCGGGCCGACCAGTGGCCGGCGGCGGGCGGCGCGGTGGCCAGCGCCGGGGTGACGAGCACGTCGTGACCGCCGTCGGCGAACCAGTTCTGGCAGCGCTCGCGCCACGCGGCCCGGTCGGCGTCGCGGACCAGGCCGCGGGCGAGGGCCCGCTCGCCGAGCGCGGCGTGCCGGCGGGTGCGCGGCTGGAGGCGCCCGCCGTCGAGCGCGGCGACGTCGAGGTGGATCGCGGCGAACCAGGTGGCCAGCACCTTGGCCGCGAGCGACGGCGGGTACACCGGGTCGGCCCGCACGGCGCCGTGCCCCTCCGCGACCAGCAGCCGGACCGCGGTGCTGAGGCCCTGGCGCGCGCCGGCGTCCGGGAACACGCCGGTCACCGGACTGCGCAGGGAGACGGCCACGCGCAACGCCCCCGGAGGGCTCAGTGACGGTGTGGTACTGCCGGCCAGTACCGAATAACCCAGATGCGCATCGGCGACGGTGGTGGCGAGGATGCCGTTCTCGGTCAGCCCGTACCAGTCGTTCGTCCCGATCCCCGCCGGCACGCTCCCCCGCCCCGGCTTCAGCCCGACGAGCCCGCAGCAGGCGGCCGGGATCCGCACCGAGCCGAGCCCGTCGTTGCCGTGCGCGATCGGCACCAGCCCGGCGGCGACCGCGGCCGCCGAGCCGCCGCTCGACCCGCCGGGCGTCCGGTCGGTGCGCCACGGGTTGCGGGTGATGCCGTCGGCGTCGTCGGTGGTGGCCCAGATGCCCAGCTCCGGCATCCGGGTCACGCCGACGACGATCGCGCCCGCGCCGCGCAGCCGGCGCACGACCTCGTGGTCGCGCTCGGCGACCGGCTCGCGGGCGGCCGCCGAGCCGTTCCACGTGGGCAGCCCGGCGACCGGCGTGTTCTCCTTCACCGCGATCGGCACCCCGGCCAGCGCCAGGTTGCCGAGCTCGGGCTGCTCGTCGACCGTCTCGGCCTCGGCGATCGCCTCGGCGGGCCGCACCTCGCGGAAGGCACCGAGGATGCGGTCGTACGCCCGGATCGAGTCGAGGTGGTCGGCCACGACCTCGGTCGCGGAGGTGTCCCCGCGCCGCACGGCGCGGGCGATCTCCCTGGCGGTGGCGCCTACCCAGGTCGTGGAGCGGTGCAGCATGGGGGGACACCTTTCCGAACCGGCGGCGGCTTCATTGTGTCAACGAGCGAGCGCCTGCTCCAGATCGGCGAGAAGATCGTCGATCGTCTCGATGCCGACGGACAATCGGACCAGATCGCCCGGCACCTCCAGCGGGCTGCCGGCCGCGCTCGCGTGGGTCATGCGGCCGGGGTGCTCGATGAGCGACTCGACGCCGCCCAGCGACTCGCCCAGCACGAAGAGCTTGGCGCGGTTGCAGATCTCGACCGCCGCCTCCTCGCCGCCCGCGGCGCGGAAGGAGACCATCCCGCCGAACCGCTTCATCTGCTTCGCCGCGATCTCGTGCCCGTGGTGCTCCGGCAGGCCCGGGTAGAGCACCTGGCCGACCGCCTTGTGCCGCTGGAGGAACTCCACGACCCGCTCGGCGTTGTCGCAGTGCCGGTCCATGCGCACGCCGAGCGTCTTGATCCCGCGCAGGGTCAGCCACGCGTCGAACGGCCCGGCGATCGCGCCCATGGCGTTCTGGTGGTACGCGAGCTCCTGCATCAGCTCCTCGTCGGTGCCGACGAGGGCCCCGCCCACGACGTCGGAGTGGCCGCCGATGTACTTCGTGGTGCTGTGCACGACCAGGTCCGCGCCCAGGTGCAGGGGCTGCTGGAGGTACGGCGAGGCGAACGTGTTGTCGACCACGAGCAGCGCGCCGCGGTCGTGGGCGAGCTGGGCCAGCGCGGCGATGTCGGCGATGCCGAGCAGCGGGTTGGTCGGCGTCTCCAGCCAGACGATCTTCGTCCGGTCGGTGATCGCGGCGCGCACCGAGTCGACGTTGTGGATCGAGGCCGGGGTCCAGTCGAGGCCCCAGCGCTGCGCGACCCGCGCGAACAGCCGGTAGGTGCCGCCGTAGGCGTCGTCGGGGATCACCACGTGGTCACCCGGCCGGCAGATCGTGCGCAGCAGGGTGTCCTCGGCGGCCAGGCCGGACGCGAAGGCGAGGGCGCGGCGGCCGCCCTCCAGCGCGGCGAGGCACTCCTGCAGCGCGTCGCGGGTCGGGTTGGCGGTGCGGCTGTACTCGTACCCCTGGCGCGGGCTGCCGACGGCGTCCTGCGCATATGTGCTGGTCTGGAAGATCGGGGGGACCACCGCGCCCGTAGCCGGATCCGGCTCCTGTCCGGCGTGGATGGCGAGTGTCTCGAAGCCGTGGGTCATGCGACGACACTAGTGGCGTTTAGGCTGGCGGGTGTGGCGGACTGTCTGTTCTGTGCGATCGCGTCGGGCTCCGCTCCCGCGTTCGTCGTGGCGTCCTCGTCGAGCGCGGTGGCGTTCCTGGACACCCGGCCCGTGTTCAAGGGTCACGTGCTGGTCGCTCCCCGCTCGCACGTCGTGACGCTGACGGATCTGCCGGTTGCCGATTTGTCGGAATACTTCGGATTTGTGCGGACACTGGCGGGGGCGGTCGAGACGGGCCTCTCGGCGGGCGGCACCTTCGTGGCGATCAACAACAAGGTCTCGCAGAGCGTGCCGCACCTGCACACGCACGTGGTCCCGCGGACGAAGGGCGACGGGCTGCGCGGCTTCTTCTGGCCGCGCACGCGCTACGAGTCGGACGAGGAAGCGGCGGCGTACGCATCGAAGATTGCAGCCGTAATACCTTCTTAAGGCGGTCCGGCCCGCGGCGCGGCAGACTTGAGTCCATCAAGGCTTGAAGGAGCTGATCGTGTTTCTGCGGTACAAGAAGCAGCTGGACCTGCCGACCCCTTCGTCCGCTCTCCCGGGCCGCGACGTCGAGATGCCCGTCGCCGCGAAGCACACCGTCCTGGGCACCCCGCTGCACGGCCCGTGGCCGGCGGGGCTCGAGGTGGCGTACTTCGGGATGGGCTGTTTCTGGGGCGCCGAGCGCATCTTCTGGCGCATCCCAGGCGTGTACTCGACCTCGGTGGGCTACCAGGGCGGCATCACGAGGAACCCGACGTACGAGGAGGTATGTTCGGGCATGACGGGCCACACGGAGGCGGTCCAGGTGGTGTACGACCCGTCGAAGGTGTCGTACGAGCAGCTGCTGAAGGCGTTCTGGGAGAACCACGACCCGACCCAGGGCATGCGCCAGGGCAACGACGTGGGCACCCAGTACCGCTCGGCGATCTACACGACGACCCCGGCACAGGCCGCGACGGCGGCGTCGTCCCGCGAGGCCTTCGCGCCGGTGGTGCGAGCGGCCGGCCACGGCGAGATCACCACGGAGATCACCGAGGCGGGCCCGTTCTACTACGCGGAGGACTACCACCAGCAGTACCTCTCGGACGCGAAGAACCCGGGCGGCTACTGCAACCACGGCCCCAACGGCATGACC
>NZ_BMPI01000007.1:26307-27037 GCF_014647515.1 Dactylosporangium sucinum
GATCGGCGTCGGCACTCTCCCCGCCTGATCCGTTCGGCGAACGGCCATCGTTATCTCGACGGTGGCCGTTCCACCGTATTACACTTTGTCTTATGTCGACGATTACATTCCGCGCGGATGACGACGTCGATCGGGCGCTGGCCGAGCTGACGTCCGGCGACCGCGACCGTTCGCAGGTCATCCGTGACGCGATCCTCGCTGCGTGGCGCGTTCGCCGCGAGGAGCAAATCCGCGCCGAAGCGGAAGCCGTTGCAGCGGACACGGACGATGTCGCCGAGGCACGAGCCGTGCTGGCAGACATGGAGTCGCTCCGTGCGTGGTGACGTCTACGAGCTCAAGGGTCCTAGGGACACGCGCGGCCACGAGCAGCGCGGCAACCGATACGCCGTCGTGGTCCAGTCAGACCTGCTACCGCTGTCGACGTGGCTCGTCGCACCGACCTCCACCAGCGCTCGGCCGACCAGTTTCCGGCCGGAGATCGAGGTCCAGGGCAAATCCACATATGTGCTCGCCGAGCAGACCGCGGCTGTCCAGCCCGAACGACTCGGCCAGCTTGTCGGTCACCTTTCGCACCAGGAGATGTCCGCAGTCGACGACGCGCTACGTCTCGTCCTCCATCTCTGACTCCGCGCCCATGTTGTGACATGAACGTCAGGACTACCACCAGCAGTACCTCTCGGACGCGAAGAACCCGGGCGGCTACTGCAACCACGGCCCCAACGGCATGACC
>NZ_BMPI01000007.1:27071-42148 GCF_014647515.1 Dactylosporangium sucinum
CATCGGCGTCGGCACGCTGCCCGCCTGATCTTGTTGCACAACGGGCGCCCCTCTCGCGGGGCGCCCGTTCTGTCTATCGGCTGGGGACCATGACCGGCTTGCCGTCGACCGGCGTGGCGATCGATAGGCCGCTGATCACGGTAGTCCGGATGCGTCTCGACCCCGTCGATCCCGATCAGGTGTCGGCCCGCACGTGTTGAATGCTGATGACCTCGTTCCCGTCATGCGGCGTGACCATGTACCAGATCGTTACGCCGTCGGCGGGCAGATGAAGTTCATAAGCACCTGGCAACGGATCGCTCGACGGAAACGGATCTGCGAGCGTCGGAACCGGCTCATCGAGAAGGTGGAAGATCGCGCGCTGGACTGTCCACCGCAGCCGCTGGGGAAGCGCCTCTACCTGTTGCCACGCTTGTTCAGGAAACGAATCTGCCGGTCAGGCACGAATTCCCCACGCCTCGGCGAGCTGCTCGCGCGTGAACATCCGAGCCTCGTCGCCGGGTCCGGCACCGCGGTCTGCCTGCATGAGTGTCAGCGCGACCTCACGTGCGGCCTCGCGGCGCAGACGCCTCAGCTCTGCCTGCATGGCGTCGAACTCGACCCGGGGAATCGTGATCATCTCGGTCGCCTCGCTGGTCACGCCGCGCCTCCACTCCCGCCACTACCACCGACTGGGCACCGCCTGAGGATACGCTCGCTTCCCTGGCCGAGGGCGGCCAGCACGGTCGGTCTCGTCTTCGGTCATGCGCTGCTCCTCGTCGCCGCTGGAAGGCAGCCGGAGTGAGCGGGATTCGAGACCCTGCGACCGCCCAGCCGCGTTGGTCCCTTACGCCTCCACTCACCCCGGCGCCGTCGTGAACTCTTCCGACTTTTGCCGCCGCCGGGCATGGCTCGACCGCATGTCACGGTGACATGACGTGCTCGACCGATCACCGATGGCCGTCTTACGCTCAGCCACATGGCGGCGGACCCGTTGCGCGTACCCGACGAGTTCTGGGCGCGCGACGACGTGCGCGGGGCGCTGGCTTCACGCGACGTCGGCGCGCTGTTCAAGCTCGTCCGCCGTCACACCGGTGCCACTCGACCGGGCCGACCGCAGCCGCGACCCGCAGTGGATCACCTACTTCGACGAGGCGTACCTGGCGGCCCGCTTCGGCCACTGTACGAGCGCACGGCTACCTGCGCGAGCTACAGAACAGCCTCGCCCCGCACGGAAAAGTCGCCGATCGTCCGGCAGTTCAACACGCGGGTGAGTGCGCTGCTGCGGTAGCTACGCCTTCCGCATCGTCAGCAGCTTGAGCAGCCACGGTCGCCGCGCCCACGATCTCTCCCCGGTCGATCAGTTCAAGGGCATCGTCAAGCGGAATCCACCCAACAGGGATGGAGCCCGGCCACCCACGCGCTCGTCACGGCCTGGCGATGGCACCCCATCGCAGCGCGGCTGTCCGGACGAGCCTGCGTCGGTCGGCGAGTGTGCCGGTCAGGGCGTTGGTGTTGTTGGCCTCGATCGGTGCGACGAGGGTTCGTACGCAAGATCGTCTCCCAGTTCTCTCCCAGCGCCCAGCAGTCGCCCCCGGCGTGAAGCCCGGAACCAAGGGATTCACGGCGATAGGGTCTCGTGAAGTCGAATTCGTTGCTGTACAACAGTTTCAGCTTCGGCGCGGTCCGACTCGGTGCGATCGGTTGCTGCACTTTGCTGCTGAACTGCCGGACCAAGCGAGGCGGCGTTATGAGGTCCTGGTGGGAGCCTGCTGCAACTGCCGGAAGCGTTCAGCCCCACCGGGCGCCCGTGACGCTGATAGCGGTCAGGGAGTGCGGTGATAGCGGTCAATGAAATCCTCGCCTTCGCCAGTTGCACTGCGCCACCTGCCCGAAGGAGCAAGATGAGGAACCCGAAAACGCGGATGCGAGTCGTTCGCAGCGTCGTGGCGCTCACGGCTGCGGCCGGTGCGGCGTTCGTCGCTCCCGCCGCGGCAATGGCCGAGCCCACTGACTGCACGTACAGGTGGAGCGACGCCCAGCGGGCCGGCGATGCTGCGGTCCGGTGCGAACAGGGAACCGGCCGGTACAGGATCGCCATCTCCTGCTCGTACGGGCTCAACGACAATCTCCGATACCTCTACTACGGTGGGTGGCTGTCTGCGGGTGGCGGCTGGTCGGCCAGAGGCTGCCCGAACGACATGTACCGCAGGTCATTCAGCAAGCAGGTGGGATAGCGACTCCCGCAGTTACGCACGCCCCGGACGATACGCAACGCTATGCTTCAGCTACTTCTAGCTTCTATAGTGCCGCATGAATATCGCCCGTCGGCGACCTGGAGTGCATCTCCGGCCAGTGGCTTGCGCGGCCGGAGCGGGTGTCGGAGAAGGAAGCTAACCAGCAGTACCGCTCGGACGCAAAGAACCCGGGCGGCTACTGCAACCACGGCCCCAACGGCATGCAGGCATGACTCGCGAGGCGGTCGCGGCCCTCGACCTCGAGCAGGCAGTCGACTCCTGGGCGGCCTATGCCTCCCGGCGCCGCGATGAAATGTGACCTCACCGCCATGGCTACCACCAGCAGTACCGCTCGGACGCGAAGAACCCGGGCGGCTACTGCAACCACAGCCCCAACGGCATGACCTGCCCGATCGGCGTCGCGACGGTCCCCGACGCCTCCTGATCAGCGGCATGCACGGCCGCCGGCGCTCGCCGGTGGCCGCATTTTGTTCGGAACGATTAAATCCGGCGTGGCGTACAACTACACACTTGTTCGGTACGGTTAGTTTTCGTCAAACCGAACAACTTGAGGAGTGGCCGTGTCCGGCCCAGGCCGACCGTCCCGAGCAACCGTGTACCAACGCCTCGACGAGGCGGTCGCCGAGCTCCGCGACCGCCTCGGCGGTCTTCCGTCTCCGGCCGAAGCCGAAGACATCTGGTCAGACATCTGGCATCAGGAAGCTCATAACAGCACGGCCATCGAGGGAAACACGCTCGTTCTCCAAGAGGTCGAGAAGCTTCTCGAGGAAGGCCGGGCCGTCGGCGCGAAGCCACTGAGCGAGTACATGGAGGTCAAGGGTTACGGCGATGCCGCTAAATGGGTCTACGGCCAGGCCCTGGACCCCGGTGGGTGGCAGTCCGGCGATTTGGTTTCGCTGCAGGAGGTCCGGCAGGTCCACTTCACGGCGATGACGCCGGTGTGGACCATCGCCCCGCATCCACACGCGAGCGCGGCGGAATCCCCCGGCAACTTCCGCCAACACGAGATCGCCAAGTTTCCGGGCGGCATGAAGCCGCCCACCTGGGCTGACGTCGACTCACACATGCGTAGCTGGATCGACATGGTCAACGACCTGCGGCTCGACAGCGTCGCTGCCTGGCCGGAGCGGCTAGCCGGCGTCCACAATCGCTTCGAGCAGGTACATCCCTTCCTGGACGGCAACGGACGTGCCGGAAGACTGCTGCTCAACCTCATACTCTGCAGGCTGGGCTACCCACCGGCGATCATCTACAAGCGAGACCGCGACAAGTACCTGCGAGCCATGCGGCGGGCCGACGCCGGCGAACCGGGGCCGCTTGGCGAACTGATCGCCCGAAGCGTCACCACGAACCTTTACCGCTTTGTCATGCCCGCAGTGGCCGGACCGGTCAAGCTCCTGCCACTCCCCGCACTGGCGACGTCCGACCTGTCCGAGAACGCGCTTCGCACCGCGGCCGTCCGTGGACGGCTCCGCGCGATCAAGAGCGACGACGGATCTTGGCGCAGCAGTAAGAAGTGGGTCGCTGACTACATCGAATCCAAGCATCGGAGATCTTGAAGCTCCCGAACAAATGTGACATGGCGGTCAGGACTACACCAGCAGTACCTCTCGGACGCGAAGAACCGGTTGCCGCGGCACAGTATCGCGGATGCGGCCCCCGCTGACCTGCGGCGCAGTTCGCCGCATCAAGGGGAGTGCCAAGGTCGTGACATGCACTTGCCGTAGTGCTTAGCGAGGCATACAGACTCGCTCGACGTACTCGAACCAACGGCTGCCGACCAGGTCAAGCCTCATCGTCAAGGTACGGTGCACGCCGTCCGCGGTGACCGCCGACAGCTCGACCGGCAAGGGCCTGGTCCCAGCGTCCTCCGAGCAGGTGATGGCCACGCTCACTGGGAATCGGCCGGTCGCGGCCGGCGCGATTCGCTGCTGCCCCCAGACCATGACGTCGGCGACCTTGCCCGCGCCGGCCACCTCGACCGGCCTGGGGGCGCCATTGACCACCGCGATGCTTCCCTCGATGGTCACCCGGCCGCCCGCGCCCGCGACGGATTCGAGCCCCGCGACGGCGAGGAACAGCGACAGCTCCGAAGCCTGGCGGCGCCGCTGCTGGGCGGCCTCCCAACTCTGCCCAGCCACTCCACCCACCAGGCCACCGAACACCATGAATACCACCACACCGCGTACAGAAACCTTCATCGACGCGACGCGACGCAGACGAGGCCACGGTGCGGCCGCCGACTTCGTCGGCCGATCCTCGGCTACATCGAGGTCGATGACACTGTCCAACGGAGCCTCATCCACGGGATTGCGCACCGACACACCGTATCCAGTGACCGGGTCATGGTGCCGTCGCCGATGCCAGCGGACTCAAACCCAAAGCGCAGATTGCACGCATCCGGGAAGGACCCGGAGGGAACCACGCCGAGGAGTGCCAGCTTGCCATTGACCAGCATCGCCGCAGCCCTCGTCGCCGGTGTCATTCCCGGATTGCTGGCGTTCGTGGCGTGACATCTGGCGCGTAACAGTCGCGCCTGATGCCCACACCGAGTGAGAGGCCCGGATCGATGCGCCTGGTCCAGAAGGTCAGCGACATTGCCGCCGCGCTTGGCCTCTGAGACAGTCCAACCACCAAGCACCCGGGCGGCTACTGCAACCACGGCCCCAACGGCATGATCCGCCCGATCGGCGTCGGCACGCGGCCGCCTGATCTTGCGACTACGGGCGCGGCGCCCCGGCCACGCGTGACGTCGGCCAGCCAGACCGAGGTGGCCCGGGCCGTTCGTTGCGGAAGTTGTCCGGTTGCCGACACGTAGCCGTCGCAGGGTCGGTGCCTCGCCGCCGCGTCCACCTCGTACCAGAGCTCACTAGGAGAGCCATATGGATCAATCGGGGGAACAGCGGTATCGGGAGTTCGTCGGAGCGCGCTCTGCGGCGCTTCTGCGCACCGCGTACCTGCTGGTGGGCGACCGGGGCAGGGCGGAGGATCTCCTCCAGACCGCGTTGGTCAAGACGTACGTCGCGTGGGATCGGATCAAGGATCCCAGCGCGACCGAAGCTTACGTTCGCCGGGTCATGGCCACGACGGCCACGTCGTGGTGGCGACGCCGGTGGTCGGCCGAACGGCCGGTCGTGTCGTTGCCCGACAGCTCGGTCGCGGATGCCAGCGGTGCGCTGGCCGACGCGGACGAGATGCGCCGGCTGTTGCTGACGCTGCCCGTCCGGCAACGGGCGGTACTCGTGCTGCGCTACTACGACGACATGAGCGAGGCGGACGTGGCCGAGATGCTCGGCATCTCCCGCAGCGCCGTCAGCAGCTACGCCGCGCGCGGGCTGCAAGCGCTCCGCCAGCGGATGGGTAAGGAGATCAACGCGCTGTGAACACGTCATTCGAATCGCACTTCCAGGCGACCATCACGCGCAGCGTCGAGGACCTCGCGCCGGAGTCGCTGCACGTCGACGAGCTGATCCGGCGCGGCCGGTCCGCGCAGCGCCGGCGCCGGATCGCGACCTCCGCGGCCGCGGCGGCAGCGCTGGCCGTGGTCGTCACCGTCAGTGCCGTAGCGTTCGGTGCCGGCACGTCGGATCAACGCCACGCTCCCCTGGCATCGCCCGACCCGACCGGAACGGCCGGACGCGGCCCGACCGCGACGGCCGGACCCAGCCCGTCCGCGACGGCCGAAACCAGCCCGGCCACGACGGCGGGCGCGACCCCGTCCGGCGTCGACGTTCTGCTGGCCGGCAACGCGATCCGGACGGCGTCGGGCCGGCTGGTGACGATCCCGAAGCCGGGCGGAGGCACCGCGTTTCGTGCGGTCGGCGTGGCCGGGGGCTGGGTCGTCAGCTCTGGCGGTCCGATGGACCTTCCGTCGATCGAGTTTCTCACCGAGTCCGGTCAGCTGAAGGCCTTCCAACCGGCGCTCAAGGGCGCACCGGTGGGGTACGCCCCGGACGGCCGGTCCATGGGGGCGCTGGTCGGCGACGACATCTACGTCTTCGAACTGCCATCGCTGCGAGTCCGGCACCGCATCCAGCTTCCGCCGCAACTGCGCAACTCGCAGCTGGAGGACATGTGGCTTCGTGGCGACCGGCTGGTGGCACAGTTCACCGGGGTCGGTGACAGCGGTCCCGCCTTCACCGGGGTGGCGATCTGGAATCTCAAGACCGGCACCTCGACCACGTCGCCGGACCTCTACCTGAACGACGTTTCGGCCGACGGCAAACTTGCCCTGCTGGCCGTCCAGAAAGGCACTGGCCCGGACGTACAGCACTGCGTATCGGTCGCCCCGATCGGCGAATCGATGTCGGCGCCCACGACGAGCATGTGCGCGGCGGGGGTAGCCCTGACCCGCGGCCGTTTCTCGCCCAGCGGCACCTGGGTCGCCGTGTCGGTGCACCCGGCCGGGGTGCGGCTGTACCGCACGACGCAGCTCCAGGCGGGCAGCGGCGAGCCGGTCAGACGCTACGACATCGACTTCGCGACGTGGGAGGACGACGCGCAGTTGGTGCTGGCCGACGAGCGGGCGACGGTCGTCATGCGATGCCCGACCACCGCCGAAACCTGCCAGCGAGTGACCGGGCAGCCCGAGCCCCTGCTGGGCGTGATCACGAACTACCGCTGAGCCCACGGGCACCGCGTCAACGCCGCCGTGCGGCGGGCAAGGACAAGCGCGACGCCCGAGGAACACCGGCGACGCCCTCCCCGGTGCCATCACGAGAAAGATGGCGGCGGGGAGGGCGCCCGTTTCGCGGGGGCGGCTATCGCCGTTTGCCGAGCCGGGGCACGGGCTGGCGGTTGCGCCACGACTCCGCCTCGCCTCGCAGCCGGCGCCAGTTCCGCCGCAACGACCAGGTGAGGACCGCGGCCAGCACGGCGGCGGCGACGAGGAGCAGGACCGTCTGGCGCAGGTTCGGTTCGTCGCCCGCCAGGTAGGCGCTCCCGATCGGGTCGGCCGGGTCGTAGACCACGTCGACCTCCTCGCCGACGCTCGGCTCGCTCCAGAACCCGTGGCTCGGGTCGCAGGACGTCGGGGCCGAGCTGGAGCTCTGGCTGCCCGACACCGCGCCGACCGGCAGGTACAGCAGCACGCTCACCCTCACGCTGATCGGGCCCTGACGGGTCGGCGCGCGGCGGCGCGGATCGATAGGCTCCGGTGCCATGACCGCGCACCGGGTGGCCTGGACGCTCGTGGTGATCCAAGGGGTGATCGTCGCGCTCTACGTCGCCGCCGCCAGCGCGGCCTGCGCCGGCATGCTGCTCGTCATGGCCACGCCGCCCGGGTGGGTCCTGTTCGACTGGTACGTCGGCTGAACGGGTGCTCTGTGGCGGGATCGTCGGGGTCGCCCGCATGAGAGGGGGCGCAGCGGGCAGGTAACCCATGCTCAGCAGGCGTGGCGGAAGGAGCGGCGCGGGTGGTGCCGACCGGGGTCTGGGTGCCCACGCCCCTGCTGGTCGGGGCGTTTACCGGGGGGCTCGTGGCGTGCACGGTGCTGCTCGTCGTGGCCGCGTACCTCCTCCTCGTCGTCGTCAACCCCGTCCGCAAGACCGCGGTCATCGCCGACCAGCTCGCCTGCGGGCGGCTCGACGCGCGGCTGCTGCACACCGGGCTCGGGGAGATCAGCCGGCTCGGCCGGTCGCTGAACGTCCTCGGGGCCTCGTTCGGGCGCAGCCTCAACGGGCTCGCGCAGCTCGTCGAGGCGCAGACCGCCCTGCGGCGGGTGGCCACGCTCGTCGCCCGCGGGGTGTCGCCGTCGGAGGTGTTCGAGGCGGTGACGGCGGAGCTCGGGCGGCTCGTCGGGGCCGACGGGGCGAACATCGTGCGGTACGAGGCCGACGGGACGGGCACCGTCGTCGCGCTGTGGGGCTGGCCCGGGGCGCTGCTGCCCGCCGGTACCCGGATATCCCTGGACGGCGACAGCGTGTCGGCGGCGGTCCGGCGCACCGGGCGGGCGGCGCGGAAGGACAGCTACGCGCGCCCGGCCGGGCCGCTCGCCGAGTTCCTGCTGGAGCGAGGCATCCGATCGGCGGTCGGCGCGCCGATCTACGTGGAGGGGCGGCTCTGGGGCGTCGTCACCGCCTCCGTGCTGCGCGACGAGACGCTGCCCCGCGACGCCGAGCTCCGGCTGGCCGACTACACGGAGCTCGTCGCCACCGCGATCGCCAACGCCCAGGCCCGCACCGACCTCGTCGAGTCGCGGGCCCGCGTCGTGCTCGCGACCGACCAGACCCGCCGGCGCATCGAGCGGGACCTCCACGACAGCGTCCAGCAGCGGCTGCTCTCGCTCGGCCTGGCCCTGCGCGCGGCCCAGGACGACGTGCCGCCCACCATGCCCGGGCTGGAGGCCAAGCTCGCCGCGGTGGCCGCCGGGCTCACGGCCGGGGCCGACGAGCTGCGCGAGATCTCGCGCGACATCCATCCACAGATCCTCACCGCACGCGGGCTGGCGTCGGCGGTGAAGGCGCTGGCCCGGCGTTCCCCGGTCGCGGTGGAGTTGGATGTACGGCTGGAGGCCCGCCTCCCCGAGTCCATCGAGGCCGTGGCGTACTACGTGGTGGCGGAGTCGCTCGCCAACGCCGCCCGGCACGCGGAGGCGTCGGTCGTCCGCGTGGCCCTGGGTGTGCGGGACCGGCGGCTGTACCTGACGGTGAGCGACGACGGCAAGGGCGGCGCCGACCCCGACCGGGGCTCGGGCCTCATCGGCATCAGCGACCGCGTCGCGGCGCTGGGCGGCGCGATGTCGCTCTGCAGCCCGTTCGGCGGCGGCACCGCGCTCGAACTGGAGCTGCCGATCCCCGAGTAGCGGCCCGTTCGGGCCGCAGCCCGGCGCCGCAGAGCGGATTGCCAGTTTTGAGGAACTTTCAGTTACCTCACTGCTACGTTGAGTGACGTTCCGGATGCTGTGCGCCCCTGTCCCAGGGATTTGCGCCCACCGAGCACTCCCATCCCGTGGCAACAACGGAGGAGACACTCAAGTGCAAGTCAGCAAACGACTGCCGGACGGCCGGCCGGCCGCCCGCGCGGCTGTCGTCCTGGGCCTGGTAGCGGCCGGCCTGGTCGCGACAGCGACGCCCAGCTTCGCCGCCTTCGACCCGATCACCACGGTCACGCCCGCCCACGGGCCCAGCGGCGGCGGCAACTCCATCAGCCTCACCCCGACGACCGCCGCGACCTTCACCGGCGCCAGCAACACCGTCACCGTGCAGTTCTCCTTCGTGGCCTGCGCCGCCACGCTGCCCGGTCAGACGCCGATCACCTCGTCGGCCGGTGCCGTCACAGCCGGCGTCGTGCAGGCCGCGACGGGCTCCGTGAGCGGCAACAACTGGACGGTCACCGTCCCGAGCACGCTCATCCTCCCGCCGGACGTGACCGCGGCGACGAGCTTCTACGTGTGCGTCTACGACGGCGACACTCTCGGCGACGCGGGCATCGCCGAGACGGCGACCGCGGCCTACAAGGTCAGCCCGTCGATCATGCCC
The DNA here is from genome assembly GCF_014647515.1 of Dactylosporangium sucinum. GTDB lineage: Bacteria > Actinomycetota > Actinomycetes > Mycobacteriales > Micromonosporaceae > Dactylosporangium > Dactylosporangium sucinum. The sequence continues at coordinate 36,788 of NZ_BMPI01000007.1, forward strand.
AACCCGGCCAGCGGCGCCAGCGGCGGCGGCTACTCGATCGACGTGACCACGTCGAACCCGATCTTCACGCCGTTCTCGCCGTCGACCTACACGGTGCAGTTCCAGGCCAAGACGACCACCGCCCCGGTCTGCGCGGCGACGCCGCAGAGCGCGTCGGCGCCGACCGCGTCGAGCGCCAGCACGATGACCGGCGGCGTGGTCAACGTGCCGGCCGCCAACCTCCAGGTGCCGACGTCGCGGAGCCTGAAGATCCTGGTGCCGACGACGATGATCCAGCCGTACCTCACGGTCCTGCCGACGGTCACGAGCTCGGACTTCAACATCTGCGTCTACGCCTCGAGCGCGCTGGTGGCCGAGACGGCGCCGTCGGTGCCGTTCAACCTCAGCGGCAACGTGGCGCTGAGCGCCCAGTCGGGCTCCACCGCGGGCGGCAACGCGCTGACCCTGACGGCGGCCGGCCCGATCTTCACCACCGGCAACACGTACTACGTGCAGCTGCAGAGCTCGACGTCGCACCCGAACTGCGACGCGACCTACGCCACCACCGGCTCGCCGGTCAACCCGGCGCAGGGCACGACGCGGCTCATCTCGACCTCGAAGCTGGCGGTCACGCTGCCGGCGCCGGTCACGGCGGGCTCGTACAACGTCTGCGTCTACGACTCGAACACGGCGACCACGGGCCAGCACCTCGTCGCCCAGGCGTTCAACTACTACTCGGCCGGCGCCATCCCGACGATCGTGTCGGTCAGCCCGGCCACCGGCCCCGCCCAGGGCGGCTCGACCATCTCCGTGACCGGCACCAACCTGCCGACCGCGGCCGGCGCCATGACCGCGTCGGTCGGCGGCACGCCGATGACGATCCTGACCCAGAGCGCGACCAACTTCACCGCGGTCACGCCGCCGCACGCGCCCGGCGCCAACTTCTCGATCAGCATCACGCTGACCAACGGCCCGACGTACGAGGGCAAGAACCTGTTCACCTTCACGAACGGCATCACGATCTCGCCCGCCACCGCGCCGAACTCGAAGCTCACGGCGACCGACATCGACATCGCCGGCGTCGGCTTCTCCGACATGACCTTCGCGGCCGCCGGCGTCGTCGACCCGAACAGTTCGAAGTCGCACGTCTACCTGGTCAAGGGCGCATACGACCCGAAGGCCGGCAACCCGGCCACCACGAAGACCAACGGCCAGGTCGCCGAGTGCGTCGACGTGCTGGTCATCTCCGACACCAACCTGATCTGCAGCCTCTACACGGCCGGCAACGGCCCGATGGCGACCAACGCCGGCCGCGTGATGACCGGTTGCACCGCCGTCACGACCACGGCGACGACCGTCGCGGTGGGCGCGGGCTGCTCGTTCAACCCGTCCGACGTGGGCCTGACGATCACCGGCGCCGGCATCCCGGCCGCCACGACGGTCAGCGCGGTGTCCGCCACGGGCGCGGCGACGATCAACAAGGCGATCACGGCCAACATCACGGCGGTGACGCCGCTGGTGCTGTCCGCGGCCACCACGAAGGTGATCCCCGACGCCGTGTCGACGTTCTCGGTGAACGCCAAGAAGATCACCACCACCGCCGCGACGTTCGCCGCGACCGACCTCGGCAAGCCGATCTACGGCCCCAACATCCCGGCGGGCTCGGTCATCACCGAGGTCACCGACTCGAAGAACATCCTCATCTCGGGGACGATGATCGCGAACGTCGCGGCGAGTGCCACCGCGCCGGTGTTCATGGTTCCGGGTGGTCCGGTGCCGAACGGCACGTACACGCTCACCGTGGTCAGCAACGGCATCATCAACGCGGCCACGGTCACGCCGGCGGTCACGCCGCCGTACGTCCAGTCGATCATCTCCAGCGGGTCGACCTTCACCGTGGCGGACTACAACTAGTCCGGTGACACACAGGCGGCCCGGGATCCACGAGATCCCGGGCCGTACTGGTTTTGGCAGGCGAGGGCACGGTCGCGATATATGCGGGGGAACCACGACGTGTGCCCTCGCCTGCCGGGTAGATCCGCCCGTTCCCTGGGGGGACGCCTGGCCGGAGGCGTTCGGAGCCGGCGGAGGCATGCCGGCAACCGTTCCCGGGCGGATCTTTGTGTTGCGGGACCACGTGCGTCGGCGGGCGCGCCGAAGTCTCCGCGGGGATCAACGATCGTGCTAGAGGAAGGTTCCCCGGTTGCCGCCGGCGCGATGCCAGCCGCCCCGCGAACGGGGCCGGCTCCCGAGGTCGATCCGCCAGTCAGGCATCGTGCGCAGGCTGTACAGGTCGTGGCGGGCCGTCCAGGCCTCGTTCCACGGCCGACGGGAGGCCTCGGCGGCGTTCTCCGCCAGGCGGCGCGGCGCGCACGGCCACTCCCGCCCGCACCAGAGGCACTGGCCCTCCCCGTCCGAATCGCTGTGCCGACTCAGGATCTGCGTGGCGTCCCGCCACAGCAGTCGATCGACCACGTCTGTTGGCTCGGACTGGTCAACACTGACCAACTTCCCTACCCCCAAACTCCCTGAGGCTTCCTGAGAACCTCCGGACGAAACGTTAAACAGTCAGGCCCCCGACCTGGGCGGACAACCAGTGCGACATCCTTCCGACCACCCGAAAGGGGACGGCGTGGCGCCGCCCATAATGACGCCATGGAAAGCCCCCTCTTGGCCCGGATCCGCGACGCGGTGATCGGCGACGACCAGGTGATGTGGGGGCCGTTCGGCGCTCGCCGCGTCACGTACGCCGACTACACCGCCTCCGGGCGCGCGCTGGACTTCATCGAACGGTTCGTCCGCGACGAGGTGCTGCCGCGGTACGCCAACACGCACACGGAGTCGTCCGGCACCGGGCTGCAGACGACCCGCCTGCGCGAGGACGCCCGCCAGATCGTCAACGAGGCGGTCGGGGGCGACGCCGAGACCGTCGTCATCTTCACCGGCTCCGGGTCGACGGCGGCGATCGACAAGATCGTGCACATCCTGGGGCTGCGGGTGCCGGCCGGCCTGGAGGACCGCTACGCGCTGTCGGCCGCGATCCCCGCCGCCGAGCGGCCGGTGGTGTTCATCGGGCCGTTCGAGCACCACTCCAACGAGCTGCCGTGGCGGGAGTCGATCGCCGACGTGGTGGTGATCCCGGAGGACCACGACGGGCACGTCGACCTGGCGAACCTGCGGGCCGAGCTGGTGCGGTACGCCGACCGGCCGCTGAAGATCGGCTCGTTCTCCGCCGCCTCGAACGTGACCGGCATCGTCACCGACACGCACGCGATCTCGGCGCTGCTGCACGAGCACGGCGCGCTGTCGTTCTGGGACTTCGCGGCGGCGGCGCCCTACGTCGACGTCGCGATGTACGGCCCGGGGCCCGGCGAGTACAAGGACGCCGTGTTCATCTCCCCCCACAAGTTCGTGGGTGGCCCCGGCACCCCGGGCGTCCTCGTCGTGCGCCGCGCGGTGCTCACCAACCGGGTGCCGACGGTCCCCGGCGGCGGCACGGTCGACTACGTCAACCCGACCGACCACCACTACATCGCCGACCCCGCGCACCGCGAGGAGGGCGGCACGCCGGCCATCGTCGAGTCGATCCGGGCCGGCCTGGTGTTCCAGCTCAAGCAGGCGGTCGGCACCGACACGATCCGCGCGCTGGAGGAGGGCTTCCTGCGCGAGGCGATCGCGTCGTGGAAGACCAACCCGAACATCGAGATCCTCGGCAACCTCGACGCCTCCCGGCTGTCGATCGTGTCGTTCGTGATCCGCCGGCCCGGCGGCCGATACCTGCACCACAACTTCGTGGTCGCCCTGCTCAACGACCTGTTCGGGATCCAGTCCCGCGGCGGCTGCTCCTGTGCCGGGCCGTACGGCCACCGCCTGCTCGGCATCGACATCGAGCGCTCGCACCGCTTCGAGCAGGAGATCATCGCGGGCTGCGAGGGGATCAAGCCGGGGTGGGTCCGCGTCAGCTTCAACTACTTCATCTCGCAGACGGTGTTCCGGTACATCGTGGAGGCGGTCCACATCGTGGCGTCCCACGGCTGGGCGTTGCTCCCGCAGTACCGCTTCGACCCGCAGAGCGGCCTGTGGAGGCACCGCGACGGGCTGGTCGAGCCGCCGCTGCGCCTGTCCGAGCTCTCCTACGACGAGGCCGGCGAGCTGCGCTGGCCCTCGCGGCACGAACGGGCACCCGAGTCCGACCTGTCCGGTTACCTCCGGTTCGCCCGGGAGCTCGTCGAGTCGCTCGGGGGCGGCGAGCCGCAGCCGGACGGCATCGTATCGGCCAACTTCGAGGCGCTGCGCTGGTTCGACCTGCCGGCGGTATCGCTGTTGGCGTAACCGCGCGGGCATGCCGGGCGAGGGCCGGGGCGTTGAGTCCGGCATGGACCCAGAAATCGACGCGCTTGACGCGTACAGCCGGGTCGTCTCCAGCGTGGCGGCCTCCCTGCTGCCGAGCGTGGCCAGCCTGACCGTGCGCAGCCGGCGCGGCGAGGGGGCCGGCTCGGCGGTGGTGTACACCCCGGACGGCTTCGTCCTGACCAGCGCGCACGTCGTCGCCGGTGCCGACGGCGGCCTGGCCGAGTTCACCAACGGCACCCAGACCCGCTTCGACGTGGTCGGCGCCGACCCGCTCGCCGACCTAGCGGTGCTGCGCATCCGCGAGCCGGGCGTGCCGCCGGCGGCCCTCGGCAACGCCGACGACCTGCGCATCGGCCAGTTGGTCGTGGCGGTCGGCAACCCGCTCGGCCTGGCCGGGTCGGTCACCGCCGGCGTGGTGAGCGCCCTGGGCCGCTCGCTGCCGGTCCGCGACGGCCAGCACGTGCGGCTCATCGACGACGTCATCCAGACCGACGCCGCGCTCAACCCGGGCAACTCCGGCGGCGCGCTCGCCGACTCGACCGGCAAGGTGGTCGGGATCAACACCGCGGTCGCCGGGATCGGGCTGGGCCTGGCGGTGCCGATCAACGCCAACACCCGGCTGATCATGTCGGAGCTCATGTCGACCGGGCGGGTCCGCCGGGCCTGGCTCGGCGTGGCCGGGGCCCCGGTGGCCCTCGCCCAGCCGCTGGCGGCGCGCATCGGGCAGAAGAAGGGCCTCCGGCTGGTCGAGGTGGTGCCGGGCAGCCCGGCCGGGCAGGCCGGGCTCTACGTCGGCGACGTGATGCTCTCCGCGGGCGGCCGCCCGATCACCGGCGTGCAGGACGTGCAGCGGCTCATGCTGGGCCCGGCGATCGGCACCCGCCTGCCGATCACCGTCCTCCGCAAGGACGCGCTGGTCGACGTGGTCGCGGTCCCCGAGCCCCTCGCCTAACCGCGTCGATCTTGCAGTTGTGGTGCCGCGACACTCCCACGATGTCCGGGTTTGTCAGGCACCACAACTGCAAGATC
>NZ_BMPI01000007.1:42182-117345 GCF_014647515.1 Dactylosporangium sucinum
TGAAGGAGGGGCGGGGGGCGCGGGGGCGCGGGAGGGGCGCGGGAGGGGTCAGCTCAGGCGTTCGAGGACCATTGCCATGCCCTGGCCGCCGCCGACGCACATGGTCTCCAGGCCGATCGACTTGTCGTGCCACTGCAGGGAGTTGATCAGCGTGCCGGTGATCCGGGCGCCGGTCATGCCGAACGGGTGGCCGACGGCGATGGCGCCCCCGTTGACGTTGAGCTTCTCCAGCGGGATGCCGAGCCGGCGGTACGACGGGATCACCTGGGCGGCGAAGGCCTCGTTGATCTCGACGAGGTCGAGGTCGTCGACGGTCATGCCGGCCCGCTTGAGCGCGCTGCGGGACGCCTCGACCGGGCCGATGCCCATGATCTCCGGCGACATGGCGGTCACGCCGGTCGAGACGATGCGGGCCAGCGGCGTGATGCCGAGCTCGCGCGCCTTCACGTCGCTCATGACGACCACGGCGGCGGCGCCGTCGTTGAGCGGGCAGCAGTTGCCGGCCGTGACCCGGCCGTCGGGGCGGAACACCGGCTTGAGCCCGGCGACGCCCTCCATCGTCACGCCCGGGCGGGGGCCGTCGTCGGCCGTGACCACGTCGCCGGACGGCGTCGTGACCGGCGTGATCTCGCGCGCCCAGAAGCCGCTCTTGATCGCTTCCTCGGCGAGGTTCTGCGAGCGGACGCCGAACTCGTCCATGTCCTCGCGGGTCACGCCCTCGACCTGGGCCAGGTTCTCCGCGGTCTGCCCCATCGCGATGTAGATGTCGGGCAGCAGCCCGTCCTCGCGCGGGTCGTGCCAGGTGACGCCGCCTTCGGCACTCTTGGTGGTGCGGGCGTAGGCCTCGGCGAAGACCGGGTTGTGCCAGGAGCCGCCGACGGCCGCCGCGGCGTCGGGCGGGAGGGCGTCGGAGTTGCCCCGCGCGTACCGCGAGACGCACTCGACGCCCGCCGAGATGAACACGTCGCCCTCGCCGGCCTTGATCGCGTGGAAGGCCTGGCGGGTGGTCTGCAGCGACGACGCGCAGTAGCGGGTGGTGGTGGCGCCCGGCAGGTGGTCGAACCCGAGCAGCGTGCTCACCACGCGGGCCATGTTGAAGCCCTGCTCGCCGCCGGGCAGGCCGCAGCCGAGGTACAGGTCTTCGATGTCCCGCGGGTCGAGCTGCGGGACCTTGTCGAGCGCGGCCCGGACGATGGTGGCGGTGAGGTCGTCGGGGCGGAGGTCGCGCAGCGATCCCTTGGCGGCACGGCCGATCGGGGACCGGGCGGTGGCGACGATGACAGCTTCCGGCATGCTCCGACGCTACCTTCGGGTAACGACACCGGGCGAGCAGGTGTGAGAAACCTGCACGCCGAGTGTGGCCTTGTCGTGCAGGCGACGTCCCGGGCGGCCGCCGCGCTCGGCGGCGGCTCAGGCCCGGACGGCGGCGGCCTCCTCGACGGCGGGGAGCAGCGCGTGGGCCCAGACCCGGTAGCCGTCGGCGGAGGGGTGGAAGCCGTCGTGGCACAGCGTGCCCGCGTCGGCCCGGAAGACGGCACCGGTGCGCGCGCCCAGGTCGACGACCACGGCCCCCGCCGCCGACGCCGACGCCGCCTGCATCCGGGCGATCCGGCGGCTGCGCACCCCGAGCAGCTGCCGCAGCGGCGGGGCGAACGCGCGGAGCGCGCCGAAGTCGGGGCAGGTGCCGACCACCACCGGGATGTCCGCGTCGCGCAGCCGGCGGCAGGCCGCGCCGAGGTGCTCGGCGGCGTCGCTGCCGGAGCCCAGATGGGTGACGTCGTTGGTGCCGACGAGCACCAGCGCCACGTCCGGCCGGGGCCCGACGAGCGCCCGCGCGACCTGGGTGGCCAGGTCGGACGAGCGCGAGCCGGCCACGGCCACGCTCGACAGCTCGACCCGGCGGCCGGCCGAGCCCTCGGCGAGCAGCGCCGCGAGCTGGCCGCCGACGGTGTCCGCCACCCGGTCGACGCCGACGCCGAGGGCCGTCGCGTCGCCGAGCAGCACCAGCCGCATCGGCGGCTTGCCGGTCGCGCCGATCGACGAACGCATCGCGAGGCGCATGTCGGGCTTGGCGTAGGGGCGGGTCCGCGCCGCGAGGGCCTGGGCGGCCAGCACGGCGGCGCCGCCGACGGTGCCGGCGACCAGGGTCACGGTGGCGAGGCGGGCGAGCCGCCGCACGACGCTCATGTCAGCTCCTCACTCCGCACGGCGCTCGGCTGCCGTGCGGCCTGCTGCGGCAGCCGGTGCCAGACGCGGTGGCGCAGCTGCGCCCACCGGCCGGCCGGGCCGCGGTCCTTGCCGGCGACCTGGGTCGCGCTGACCTCGGTGCCGGGACGGTGCGCCGCCTCGAACGCCGCCTGCGGCAGCGACCGGACACCCTCGCCGGAGACGAGGGCCGGCACCGCTGTCAGGGCGGGCTCGGTCAGCGCGGCCACCACCGTAGGCAACACCGCCTGGGCAGCGGCCAGGTAACCGGCACCGGACGGGTGGAACCGGTCGAAGCTGAACATCCGGTCGGGATCGGCGTAGAACAGCTCACCGAGGAGGTCTCCCAGGGAGACGGTACGCCCGCCGGCCTCGACGACCGCAATGGTCTGGGCGGTGGCCATCTGGCGACTCCAGCGCCGCGCCAGCCAGCGCAGCGGCGGCTGGATCGGCCGGATGGTGCCGAGGTCGGGGCAGGTCCCGACGACCACCTCGACGCCGGCCGCGCGCAGCGTGCGCACCGCGTCGACCAGGTGCCGCACCGCGGGGCCGACGCCGACCCGGTGGGTCACGTCGTTGCCGCCGATGGAGATCACCGCCACGTCGGGGCGGTGCCGCAGCGCCACCTCGACCTGCGGCGGGAGGCCCTTGGACTCGGCGCCGACGACCGCGAGGCAGCGCATCCAGACCGGCCGGCGCTGCTGCTCGGCCAGGCCCGCCGCGACGGCCGCGGCGAACGTCTCGCTCGGCTGCTCGGCGCCGTAGCCGGCGGCCGACGAGTCACCGAGCACCACCAGGCGGATCGGCTCGCCGTCGTACTGCGCGCCGTACGTGCCGTCGGCCCGCGGCGGCGGGCTGATCACCTGCGGAATCGTCTTCCGCGCCAGCAGTGCCTGACCCAGGATCAGCCCGTAGAACAACGCTCCGGCCCCCGCGATCCCCCCGCCACCGACCGCCGCCGCCGTGGCGATCCGCCGCACCTGCTCCGACTGAAACTTCAACGCCCCCGCCCTTCCCCCAAAGCCCCTGCGACCCCGAGGCTAGCCCCCGCTTCCCAAGTGTTCCTCGGCATTCGTCCGCTTTGCGATCGTCCTCATGCCGACCGGTGGACCCGTCAGGTTGCCCGGCCCGAACGATCGGCCAAACCTTTCCATTCTTACCGCTCGCCGCGCAGTGACGGTTGCCGCTGGATGGTGACGGGCACCATTACATTCGAGGGCCGGGACTTCGGGAGGACGGCGATCATGGCGGACGGCGCGCTCAAACGACACTTGGCGTGGACGGCGTTACTGCGGGTGTTCAAGCCCGGCACGCCGGGCATCGGGCGGCGGGTCGCCGCCATCCCACGGATGATCAAGGCAACCCTCAAGGGCCAGTACGACGGCGGCGCGCGCCTCGCCATGATCGCCGTCGCCGGGGCGTACATCGTGTCGCCGATCGACGCGGTGCCTGAGCTGTTCTTCCTCATCCTGGGCCTGGTCGACGACGTCGCCGTGGCCGGGTACTTCGCCGGCGCCCTCATGGACGAGCTGGAGCGCTTCCTGGAGTGGGAGAAACTGCGGGAGAGCGTCATTCCCGGACACGTCGTCGGGTGAGTTCGGGCCCGGCTATACGCTGGGCTCGTGCGCTACTACGACAACGTCGTCGAGTTGGTGGGCAACACCCCCCTCGTCCGGCTCCGCAACGTCACGTCCGGCATCCCCGGCACGGTCCTCGCCAAGGTCGAGTACCTGAACCCCGGCGGCAGCGTGAAGGACCGCATCGCGCTGCGCATGGTCGAGGAGGCCGAGCAGGCCGGGCTGCTCAAGCCCGGCGGCACGATCGTCGAGCCGACCTCCGGCAACACCGGCGTCGGGCTCGCCCTGGTGGCCCAGCTGCGGGGGTACCGCTGCGTCTTCGTCTGCCCCGACAAGGTGAGCGAGGACAAGCAGAACGTCCTGCGCGCCTACGGGGCCGAGGTCGTCGTGTGCCCGACCGCCGTCGCCCCCGAGGACCCCCGCTCCTACTACAACGTCTCCGACCGGCTGGCCCGCGAGATCCCCGGCGCGTGGAAGCCCGACCAGTACGCAAACCCGGCCAACCCCCGCTCCCACTACGAGACCACCGGCCCGGAGGTCTGGGAGCAGACCGAGGGCCGCGTCACGCACTTCGTCGCCGGCGTCGGCACCGGCGGCACCATCTCGGGCGTCGGGCGCTACCTCAAGGAGGTCTCCGGCGGCGCCGTCCGCATCGTCGGCGCCGACCCCGAGGGCTCGGTCTACTCCGGCGGCACCGGCCGGCCCTACCTGGTGGAGGGCGTGGGCGAGGACTTCTGGCCCACGACGTACGACCGGGAGATCTGCGACGAGATCGTGGAGGTCTCCGACAAGGAGAGCTTCGAGCTGACCCGGCGCCTGGCCCGCGAGGAGGGCCTCCTGGTCGGCGGCTCGTGCGGCATGGCGGTTGCGGCGGCCCTGCGCGTGGCGGCCACCGCCGGCCCGGACGCGGTCGTGGTCGTCCTGCTCCCGGACGGCGGCCGCGGGTACCTCTCGAAGATCTTCAACGACGACTGGATGGCCCGCTACGGCTTCCTGCGCACCGCCGCCGAGACCCCGACGGTCGCCGACGTGCTCATCGGCAAGGACGGCGGGATGCCCCAGATGGTGCACGTCCACCCCAGCGAGACGGTCCGCGACGCGATCGACTACATGCGCGAGTACGGCGTCTCCCAGCTGCCGGTCCTCAAGGCCGAGCCGCCGGTCGTCACGGGCGAGGTGGCGGGCTCGATCGCGGAGCGCGACCTGCTCGACGCGCTGTTCTCCGGCCACGCCCACCTGCACGACATCGTCGAGCGCCACATGGGCGACCCGCTGCCGATGATCGGCGGCGGCCAGCCGGTGAGCGAGGCGGTGGCGCTGCTGGAGAAGGCCGACGCGGCCGTCGTGCTCGTGGACGGCAAGCCGGCCGGCGTCATCACCCGCCAGGACCTGCTGGCCCACCTGACGTAGCACCGCGTTCCACTTCGCGGCGACGGCGACCGCTCGGCCGGCTCGGTATCGGCTCGGTATCGGCTCGATGTCGGCTCGGCTTCCTGCTCGCCGCGCGCCGCTCCCGCTTAGACGTTGGTCGATCTACCCTCAAGTCGATCTCGAAAACCGAGGGTAGATCGACCAACGTCTTTAGGGGGTCGGCGGCCGGCCGGGCACGACCACCACCGAGGCGCGACAGCCGAGCGCCCCCAGCGGGGCCGGGAGCCCGGCGGAGCAGCCACGGCGCACCGGATCAGAGCCCGACGCACCCGCACCGAGCGCAGAACACGCAAACAGCCCGCGCAGCACACGCACAGCGCGCGCACGCAGCGCACAGCACACGCACTGCCCGGGCATGCACAGCGCGCGCAGCACAGCGCGCGCAGCACAGCGCGCGCAGCACAGCACAGCACAGCACACGCAGCGCAGCACACAGAGCGAGTGCGCAGCCCGCGCAGCAGGGCGCTGGGTCAGGAGAGGTTGTGGCGGAGGGCGGCCAGCGCCTCGACGGCCGCGGGGACCGCCTCGGGCGCGTGGTGGCCGAGGTCGGTGGCCAGGACCCTCAGCTGGTCCGGGAGGGCCAGGTCGTTGTCCAGGCGCGGGACCGGGCGGCTCGGCGCCCCCTCGGCCGCCGCCGTGGCGTCCGCCAGGGTCTGCAGGGTCGCGTGGAACGCCTCGGCGCGGGAGCGGCCCGGAACGACACTGGACGCCGCCCAGCGGGACGGCGTCCAGTGTGCGACCTGGCCGACCAGCTTGCGCACGGCGGCGACCAGCTGATCGTCGGGGGTCATCGGCGCAGGTAGCTCAGCAGGCGCAGGATCTCGTAGTACAGGAAGATCAGGCCGACGAGGATGCCGAACGCGCAGTACCACGCGTACTTCTCCGGCAGGCCGTAGCGGATGCCCTGGTCGACGGCGTCGAAGTCGAGGATGAAGGTCAGCGCGCCGACCACCACGACGACGAGGCTGAAGACGATGGGCAGCCAGCCGACCTTGCCGCTGGTGCCGTAGTCGCGCAGGCCCAGGTTCACGTCGAAGAGGAAGAACAGGTAGTTGGCCAGGCTCAGGACCACCACGCCGATGAGCGCGCCGACCACCATCTTGGTGAAGCGCGGCGTGGCGCGGAGCACCTTGAACTTGTAGAGCACCGCCATGATCGCGAAGATCCCGAAGGTGCCGATGACCGCCTGGAGGGCGATGCCGGTGTAGCGGCTCTCGAACCAGCGGCTCACCAGGCCCAGCGCGACGCCCTGGAGGGCGGCGTAGGCCAGGATCACCGCGGGGTTGGTGACCCGCATGAACGAGATGACCAGGCCGAGCACGAGGCCGGCGATGACCGAGCCGATGGCGGCGATGGCCGTGATGGCGCTGCCGTCCGGCAGCAGGACCCAGGCGCCGGCACCGAAGATGCCGGTCACCGCGAGGAGCGCGACCGTGCGGACGACGACGTCGTCCATGGTCATCACGCGCGGCTGGGACGGTGCGTATCCGGTGCCGTAACCCGCCACCGTCGAGCGCTCTTGTCGCGCCGCCTCACCAAGGCGGGTGAGCACCGGGTTGGAACTCTGCACGATCGGCCTCCAGGGGCGTCGCATTCACAAGTACGACCAGCGTACCGCGAATGGGCACCGTACAGTGCAACGTGCCGGTGAGGGGTGCCCGGGGCGGGGTTCGAACCCGCACGCCTCGCGGCAGCCGCTTTTAAGGCGGCCGTGTCTGCCGTTCCACCACCCGGGCGTAGAAACGCGCTCTCACGGTAGCCCGTCCGACGAACCATCAACACCGACAAGGGGACGGCCGTTACTGTCGTCCGGGTGACCAGCGCCCCACAGACCGACGAGGCGGGGATGGCGCCGACAGCGTCGTCAACATCAACCGCTTCGCCGTTGCGCGAGCGGCGCCGATGGCCTATGGACGCCGGGGCGGTGCTGCTCTACTCGGTGGCTGCCGCCCTGCTGACCAGCGGCCTGTGGCCCGACCCGGCCCGGCGGGCGCTGGCGCTCAACCCGAACGACCAGGCGCTCGACGAGTGGTTCCTCGCCTACGCAACCCGAGCGTACCGCGGCGACTTCAGCCTGGTCACCGGGATGTTGAACGTCCCCGACGGGATCAACCTGCTGTGCAACGCGTCACTCGTCGGGCTGGGGCTGCTGTTCGGCCCGGTGACGCTCGCGTTCGGCCCGCAGTACACCTTCGTGATCGCCACGGCGGTGAACCTCGCGGCGACGGGGGCCGGCTGGTACCTGCTGTTCGCCCGGACCGCCGGCCTGCACCGGCTGGCGGCGCTGATCGGCGGGGCGTTCGCCGGGTTCGCGCCGGGGATGGTGGCGCAGTCCAACGGTCACCTGCACATGACCGCCGCCTGGCTGGTGCCGCCGATCGTGTGGTGCGTGGTGCGGCTGGCCACCGACCCGCTCGCCGGCGCCGGCCACACCATCCGCGGCGGGCTGCTGCTCGGCGGCCTGGTGACGGCCCAGTTCTTCGTCGGCGAGGAGGTGCTGTTCCTCACCGCGATCGGGCTCGCCCTGTTCTGCCTGACGTACTGGGCGATCCGCCGGCCCCCGGTGCGCCGCCTGGGAGCGGGCCTGGCCATCGCCGGCGGCCTCGCCGCGCTCCTGCTCGGCTACCCGCTGTGGCTGCAGTTCCACGGGCCGCAGTCGGCCGGCGGCGGCGTGTTCCTGCCCCGGTTCTACTCGGCCGACCTGCACGCGTTCACCGCCATCTCGCCGCTGTCGCTGGCCGGCGACGAGAGCGCCGCCCGGCTGGCGAGCGGACCGGCGGAGTACACCACCTTCTTCGGCTGGCCGGTCCTGCTGGTCGTGGCCGGCGGCACGGTCTGGCTCTGGCGCCGGCCCGCGGTCATGGCGTCGGCGGTGACGGCGCTGGCGCTGTGCCTGCTCGCGCTCGGGCCGCGGATCGTGGCCGGCCACGAGCAGACCGATCACTGGGGGCCGTTCGCGCTGCTGTCCGGCCTGCCGGTGGTCGAGTCGGCGCTGCCCACCCGGTTCGCGCTGGCGGCGATCCCGCTGCTCGCGTACCTGCTCGCCCGGGTCGTGGACGCCGCGCTCACCCAGACCGAGACGCTGCGCCTGCTCGTGCCGGTCGCGGTGGTGGCCGCCCTGGCGCCGCTGGTGCCGGGACCGCTGCCCACGCAGGAGCGGCCGGCGGTGCCGCGGTTCTTCACCGAGGGGTACTGGCGCAGCTTCGCCCCCGCCGACGGCACCATCGTGCCGGTGCCGCTGCCCGACTCGAAGGACCCGCAGGCGATGCGCTGGGCGGCCGCCACCGGCGTGGGCTTCGCCACCCCGCAGGGCTGGTTCATCGGGCCGTACGGCCGCGACGGCCGGGCCGCGGTCGGGATCTACCCACGACCGACGGCCCAGCTGCTCAAGCGGGTCGCCCAGACCGGCACCGCGCCGGAGCTCACCGACCGGGACCGGATCGCGCTGCGGCGGGACATCGCCTACTGGCGCGCGTCGTCGTTCGTGCTCGCCGACTGGCAGCCCGCCCACGCCGCCCTCAAGGCGACCCTGGACGGGCTGCTCGGACCGGGCGAACGGGTCGCCGGCGTGTGGGTCTGGCGGGCCCGCGGCGCCTGAGTCAGGCGGCCCGGCGTTCGGTGCCGGCCCCCGCCCGGACCGGGAGCGGGATCGGCTGGGTGACCTCGGTGAAGGCCTCCCGCGGCTCGTGCAGCGAGCCCAGCGCGACGACCTCGCGGCGCAGGACCAGCTGGAGCGTCCAGTCGACCAGCACCCGGATCTTCCGGTTCAGGGTCGGGATGCGGCTCAGGTGGTACGTGCGGTGCATGAACCACGCCGGGACGCCGCGCACCTTCACGCCGTAGACCCGCGCCGCGCCCTTGTAGAGGCCCAGGCCGGCGACCGAGCCGACGTGCCTGTGCTTGTAGTCGACCGGCGTGCGGCCGCGGACCACGGCGGCGATGTTGTCGGCCAGCCGCGACGCCTGACGGACCGCGTGCTGGGCGCTCGGGGAGCACAGCGCGGCCGGGTCCTCGGCGGTCAGGTCGGGCACCGCGGCGCAGTCGCCGGCGCTCCAGGCGCCCTCGACGACGGTGCTGTCCGGGTTGACGACCTGCAGCGTCGGCTTGCAGGTGATCGCGCCGCGCGAGTTGCGCGGCAGGTCGGTGTCCTCCAGCATCGGGTGCGGCTTGACGCCGGCGGTCCAGACGATGGTGTCGGCCTCGAACCGGTCGCCGTCGGAGAGCTCGACGACGCCGTCGACGCACGACTCCAGCCGCGTGCCGAGCCGGATGTCGATGTTGCGCTTCGTGAGCTGGACGACCGTGTAGGCACCCATCTCGGCGCCGACCTCGGGCAGGATGCGGTTGGCCGCCTCGACGAGGACGAAGTGGACCTCGTCGGCCGGGATCTCCGGGTAGTACCGCAGGGCGCCGCGGACCATGTCCTCCATCTCGGCGAGCGCCTCGATGCCGGCGTAGCCGCCGCCGACGAACACGAACGTCAGCGCGCGCCGGCGGGTCGCCGGGTCGGAGGTGGTGGCCGCCACGTCGAGCCGGTCGAGGACGCTGTTGCGCAGGAAGATGGCCTCGCCGATGGTCTTGAAGCCGACCGCCTGCTCGCGCAGGCCGGGGATCGGCAGCGTGCGGGACACCGAGCCGGGGGCGACGACGATGTGGTCGTACGGCACCTCGCGGGCCGGGCCGATGATCGGCTGGACGATCGCGACCTTCCGGGCGTGCTCGATGCTGGTGACCGTGCCGGACAGCACGTGGCAGCGCTTGAGCTCGCGGCGCAGCGGCACGACGGTGTGCCGCGGGGAGATGTTGCCGGCCGCCGACTCGGGCAGGAACGGCTGGTAGGTCATGTGCGGCTGGGGGTCGACGACGGTGACCTCAGCCTCGTGGAGGTGGAGCTTCTTCGACAGGCGCAGGGCGGCGTACAGGCCGACGTGCCCTGCGCCGACGATCAGGATTCGCTTCGCAGCCACGCGACCAACGCTAGCCACATCGATGGCCCGGAGGCAGTCGGGCCACAGACATGTAACGGGCGTTACCAGGGCTGTTACCGCGACCACACAGGCCGGACTCCTAGGCGCTGCGGCGCGCGATCAGCCACACGAGGAGCCCGACGGCGACCACGCCGACGAGCGACGCGACGAGGAACGCCGGGCCGACGACCAGCTTCACCGCCGCCAGCATCAGCACGCTCACGATTGCGCTCGCGGCCACGACGCCGGCGGCCCGGAGCAGCCAGCCGGCGAGCACGCCGGGCGAGAGCACCGCGTCGTACGGCAGGACGGCGGCCAGGGCGGCCAGGGAGTGCATGAGGTACAGCGTGGTCGACAGGGCGATGAGCCGGGTGACGCCGACGGGCTGGTCGTAGACGATCGTGCCGATCAGCCAGCCGAACGCGCAGAGGAAGACGGCCAGGCCGACCAGGCGCGTGCGCGGGAGGAACGCCGGCAGCACGGCGACCACGCCCGCGACGGCGATCCCGGCCAGGTTGCCGGTGACCTGGCTGGGGAAGGCCAGCACCATCGACAGCGCGGCGAAGACGGCGACGGCCAGCCGGATGAGCACCGGCCCGGCGGAGGCCCGCTCGATCACGTCCCGGGCCCGGTTGACCCGCCCCTGGAAGTACTCCGTCAACTCCTCGATCATGCGGTCACCTCCGCTTCGCTCCGGCGCCGCACGATCTCCCATCTGAGCCCATGATGAACGGCCCCTCCGCTTCGCTCCGGACCGCTCATGCGGTGATCGTCCTCCCGACGGCCACCCGGGCCACGCCGCGCAGGACCTCGTCGAGGCTGCCCGCGCCGCCCCACGCGACCACCGGCACGCCGTGCTCGCGCAGCTGGGCGATGATGTTCTGCCGCTCCAGGACCCACAGCCGCTGCGGGATGTCGGCCCACTTGGCGGCCGAGCGCTTCGGCAGCACCGGGTTGCCCAGCGTGTCGACGGCGACGACGAACCGGCCGGCCCGGGCCAGGTTGGCGAGCATCGCCGCCGAGCGGATGTCCAGCAGCGGGGTGAGGACCATGACCAGCGCGTTGCCCTGGACCATGTGCGGGCCGAACGACGACGGCGGCGGCTCGTCGGCGTTGCCCGCGGGGGCCACGTCGAGCAGCCACTCCAGGGTCGTCATGTAGTGGCGGCGGCCGCTCGCGGCGCGCAGGTGCCGGACGGTCCCGCCGTACTGCAGCAGCGCCACCCGGTCGCCCCGGTGCAGGTAGTGCTCGGCGATGCCGGCGGCGGCCCGCACGGTCGTGTCGAGCACCGACGCACGGCCCTCGATGCCGCCGGAGCGGCCGGCCTCGTGCAGGGCGTCGAGGAGCACGACGACCTCGGCGTCGCGGTCGGACAGCGTGCTGACCACGTGGATCTCGCGGGTGCGCAGCGAGACCCGCCAGTCGATGCGGCGCAACCGGTCACCGGGGCCGAAGCGGCGCACGCCGGCCAGCTCGCCGCCCTCGCCCGTGCGGCGGGAGCGGTGCCCGCCGACGTGGCCGGCGGCCCGCGGCATGGCCTCGGCGGCGTCGAAGTGCTCGATCGCCGGATACGCCTTCAGCGGCAGCTCGGGCGCGCGCACCGGCCGGCTGATGAGCAGCCCGTCGGCGGCGACCGCGTGGGCGGCGACCGGGCCGAGCGGGTGGCGGCCCCAGCGCAGCACCCGGCCCTCCAGGTCGACGCCGGCGATGGTGCCGCCCTGGACGTCGACCGCGTAGGGCCGGTCGGAGTGCTTGAGGCGGACCCACTGCGGCACCAGCAGGCGGACCACGACCAGGTCGAACCCGATCGGGTTGGGGTTGCCGACGTCGACGCGCACCTCGAGGTCGCCGCCCTCGACCAGGAACGGCTCGGCCGCGGTCACCGCGACCGTCGGGGCGCGGCCCGGGCGGCGCACCAGCGAGACGGCGGTGCCGATCGCGAACGGCGCCGCCAGGATCACCAGGTCGAAGCGGCCGGTGAGCACGGCGACGAGCACGAGCACGCCGCTGACCAGCACGGCCCGGCCCAGCGCCCGGGTCGGCTCGAAGGCCCGCGCGTGGGACCGGGGTGCGGACGCGTCAGCCACGCCTTCCGCCGTAGGTGGGCATCGCGCCGCTGGCCGGCGACGGCGTCTGGGCCAGCACCTCCGACACCACCGAGCGCGGGTCGATGCGCTTGAGCCACATCTCGGGCCGCAGCGTGATCCGGTGCGCCAGCGCCGGGATCGCGACCGCCTTCACGTCCTCGGGCACCACGTAGTCGCGGCCGCTGAGCGCGGCGGCGGCCCGGGCGAGCAGCAGCAGCGCGAGCGAGCCACGGGGCGAGGCGCCCACGAGGACCTGCGGGTGGACGCGGGTCGCCGAGGTGAGGGAGACGATGTACCGCCCGATGGAGTCCTCCACGGCGACGTCCTCGAGCGCCCCCTGCATCGCCAGCAGCGTCTCGGCGTCGACGACCGGCTCCAGGTTGGCCTCCTCCTGCCGGCGGGACATGCGCCGGCGCAGGACGTCCCACTCCTCGTCGGCCTCCGGGTAGCCGAACGAGACGCGCAGCAGGAACCGGTCGAGCTGGGCCTCGGGCAGCGGGTAGGTGCCCTCGTACTCGATCGGGTTGGCGGTGGCGAGCACGTGGAACGGGGCGTCCAGCCGGTAGGTGGCGCCCTCGACCGACACCTGCCGCTCCTGCATGGCCTCCAGCAGCGCCGACTGCGTCTTCGGCGGCGTGCGGTTGATCTCGTCGGCGAGCAGCAGGTTGGTGAACACCGGGCCGGCCCGGAACGTGAACTCGTGGGCCCGCTGGTCGTAGAGGAACGAGCCGGTGACGTCGGCCGGCAGCAGGTCGGGGGTGAACTGCAGCCGGCGGAACCCGATGCCGAGCGCCTGGGCGAACGACCGGGCGGTCAGCGTCTTGCCGAGGCCGGGCAGGTCCTCCAGCAGCACGTGGCCGCCGGCCAGCACGCCGGCCAGGACCAGCTCGAGGGCGTCGCGCTTGCCGACGACCACCGTGCCGACCTGGTCCAGGACCACCTTGGCGATCCGGCCCACCTCGGCCGGTGCGAGCGTCTTCATAGCGCCTCCACCTTCGCGACGATCGATGCTACGTCCTGCGGGCTCGGCACGCGGGACGGTGTGTAGTGCAGCAGTTGCCAGAGCTCCTCGCCGACGATCTCGCGAGCCTGCTCGGGGGCGCTGCTCAGGGTGATGCCGTGCTGCTGGCGCAGGCGACCGTTGACGAGGTCGGTCACCCGCGGTACCACGAGGGCGGCGAACCGGCCGGCATCGCGCTCGCCCCAGATCAGCCGGTCGTCCCACTTGCCGACGGCCAGCCGGATCCCGTCGGCGGGCGGCACCGCGTCGCGCAGCCGGGGCCGGTCGCCCTGCTGCTGCGGCGCCCGGGCGGGCTCCAGGCCCTTGCCGGTGACCTCGGCCGGCAGCTCGTCGGCGCGCACCTGCTGCAGCACCTCCCGCAGCACCTGGATCGCCACGATGGTGAGCAGGACCAGCGGGTACGAGATCGAGTAGCGGGCCACCCAGAGCACGCCCCAGCCGACCGTGGTCAGGGCGACGGCGACGAACAGCCGCCGGATCCACCAGCGGCTGTCGAACGGGCGGGACGGGCGGCGCACCGGGCGCGGGTCGGCCCGCACGGTCGCCCGGCCGGCGTCGAACAGCTCGTCGAGGCCGACCATCTCGTCGCGGTCACGTGCCATGCGCCACCCCCGACAGTTCCGCGCGCAGCTGGCTGAGGGCGCCGACGGCGGCCTGGCGGGACCGTTCGTCGACCGGGTGGGTGGCGTAGCGGGCCTCGCGGTACACCTCGGCGAGGCCTTCGAGGGTCGGCCGGGTCACCCGATGGCCCGCCAGCAGCCGGGTGACCAGCTCGGTCGGGCTGTCGCCGACCAGCCGCGGCGTGCCGGCCGCGGCGGCGGCCCGCTCCAGGCGGACCCAGCAGGCGATCACCGCCCGGCGCGGGTCGCCGTCGGTGTCGGCCAGCTCGGCCAGGCCGGCGTCGACCGCGGCCACGACCTCCTCGCCGGTGTCGACCTGCATCGGCGCGGGCGCCTCGGGCTCGACGAACAGGCGGGGCTTGGCCTTCGGGCCGGCGTTGCGCAGGAACATGTACACCAGGCCGGCGACCAGTGCGATCACCACGACCGCGCAGAGGCCGGTGACCCCGTAGAGGATCCAGTCGGGCAGCGCGAAGCCCGGGTCGCCGTCGCCAGGCGGCATGGTCGGTCGCAGGCTCGGCTCGGCGGTCGGCAGGCCCGTCGGCGCGGCGGTCGGGTCCAGCTCGGGCACCGGCAGGCTGGTGACCTCCGGCGAGGACAGGGCCGCCGCCACGATCGCGATGCCGAGCACGGCGACCACGGCCAGCACCGGCAACCAGCGGCTGATGGTGCGGTCCATGACATCCCGTCGCTCAGTTCGCCCCGGCCAACGCCTTGGCCCGGGCGAGGATTTCGTCCAGCATTCCTGGCGTGAGCCGACCGGTAAAGGTGTTCTGCTGGCTCACGTGGTAACAACCGAGCAACGCGGGGGCACCCTCGGCCGGTTCTTCGGACTGCCACAGCACGCCGTGACCGAACGGCACCTTCCGCGCCGGAGCTACACCGTAGACGGCCCGCAGCGCGGGCCAGAACGCGGCCCAGGCGAAGCCACCCAGCGCGATGACGACGCGCAGGTGGGGACGGATGAGGCGCATCTCGCGATGCAGGAACGGGGCGCAGGTGTCGCGCTCCTGCGGGGTGGGCTTGTTGTCGGGCGGCGCGCACCGGACCGCGGCGAAGATCCGGGTATCGGTGAGCGTGAGGCCGTCGTCACGATCGGTGCTGGTCGGCTGGTTGGCCAGGCCGGCGCGGTGCAGGGCGGCGAACAGCACGTCGCCGGAGCGGTCGCCGGTGAAGATGCGGCCGGTGCGGTTGCCGCCGTGGGCGGCCGGGGCGAGGCCGAGGATCGCGATCCGGGCGTCGTGCGGGCCGAAGCCGGGGACGGGGCGGCCCCAGTAGGTCTGGTCCCGGAACGCGGCGCGCTTGGTCGCCGCGACCTCCTCGCGCCAGGCCACCAGGCGGGGGCACAGGCGGCAGCGGGAGATCTCGGCGTCGAGCCGGTCGAGCGCGTCCACGGGGCACACGCTAACCGAGACGCGCCGGGGTCATGCCGACGTTGGTCGATCCACCCGCCTTTCTCGGCGGGGTGGATCGACCAACGTCCGTGCAAGCGGGCCGGGCCGGCCGCCGACTCCCCCGGGGCCGGCCCGGCCCGCTCCCCCGAGTCAGCCCGACGGCGACACGGGCGGCTGGACGGACGGCTGGACGGACGGCTGGACGGACGGCTGGACGGAGGCAGACGGCTGGGCGGACCCGGACGGCTGGGCCGACACCGACGCCGACGGCACGGGCGACCCCGACGCCGACGGGACGCCCGACGGGGACGGGAGCTGCGGGCCGCGGCACAGCGGGTAGCTCGCCGGCTGCCCCTCCGTGCCGCTCGCGCAGCGCCAGTAGTCGCCGAGCTGGATCGGGTTGCCGTCCTGGTCGTAGAGGGTCACGTCGCGCAGCGGCCGGCCGCTGCCGTCCACCGGGTAGACGTCCGTGACGTACGACCAGCGGTCGTAGTAGTTCGTGCTGCTGTAGCTGCGGGAGATCCCGGACCAGTCGGCCAGCACGACCAGCGCGCCGATCACGGCGACCGCCGTGCCCGCCCAGCCGAGCCAGCGGGGGATGCGGGGGCGGCCGGTCGCGCCGATCCGCACCGAGATCACGATCGCCACCGCGAGGACCAGCCAGCCGATCGGGTCGTCGAGGCGGTCGGTGGGGATGATGTCGGCGGCGAAGACCAGCACGACGACGCAGACGGCGCGGGCGATCCACCACGCCGGGCGGAGCAGCACCAGGAAGTCCCACGCCCGCGGGTAGCCGATCAGCCGGCCCACCCGGCGGTCGGCGACGGCCAGCCACCGACCGGCCCGGGTCACGAGCGGCGCCAGCCGGTCGAGCGGGCCGCCCTTCGCCGCGGTGGCGCCGGTCGGCTCCAGGCCGGCGGCGGCGCGCAGCTCGGCCGCGTAGGCGGCGGGCGGGCCCAGCCGGTCGACGAGCGATCCGCCCTGCTCGGCCAGTACCTCCGAGAAATGGGCCGGCAGGTCCTCCAGGAGGTCGTCGCGCACCTCGGCCGGCAGGTCGGCCAGGGCCGCGGAGACCCGCTCGAGGTAGTAGTCGATCTCCAGGTTGCTGGGCGCCGCGGACTCGGTCATGCCCTCTCCCCGATCAGCTGGTCCATGGTCTGCGCGAACCCCCGCCAGACCTTGCTCGATGCGCCGAGCTGCGTGCGGCCGGCGGCGTTGAGCGCGTAGTACTTGCGGTGGGGCCCCTCCTCGCTGGGCACCACGTACGTCGTGAGCATCCCGGCCTGGAACAGCCGGCGGAGCGTGCCGTAGACCGAGGCGTCGCCGACGTCGCCGAGGCCGGCCGAGCGCAGCCGGCGGAGGATGTCGTAGCCGTAGCCGTCCTCGTCGCGCAGCACGGCGAGCACAGCCAGGTCGAGCACACCCTTGAGCAACTGGGTTGTGTCCACGCCGTGCAGAGTAGTGCGCAATGCACAGTAGTATCAAGTGCAGAGGACAGGGACACGCAAAAGGCGGCCCGCCCCACGCGGACCGCCAATGCGGTGAAACTCGTCTTGCCCGGCGCCGAGCGGCGCCGCTACCCGACGCCGCTGGCTACTTGGCGTCGGTGAGGCAGAGGGCGTCGCCGCTGCTGATGTCGGTGCCCTGCCACAGCACGTAGCTGGCCTCGGTGAACTCGTCGCACACGGTCGGCTGCTGCTTGAGCGCCTCAGACTGCGGGACGCCCCCCTTGATGCCGACGACCTTGTAGCGGGCCTCGCTGGCGTCACACTTCACGATCTTGACGCTGACGCTCTTGCTGCCCGTCTCGGTGATCTCGTCGCCGGCCAGGCAGTCGCCGACCTTCGCGTTGGCCGCGCTGCTGTTGACGATGTCGTTCCAGGTGTCCTTCGCGAAGAAGAAGATGCCGCCGCAGCAGACGAGGGCGAGCACCAGGATGACGCCGAGCACGATCAGAATGATCTTGCCGGCGCTGCTCTTCTTCGGCGGGGGCGGCGGGGCACCGAACGGCGCGCCACCGGGCGGCGGCGGGGCGTACGGGGCACCCGAGGACGGGTCGCTGTACGGCGCGCCGGACGACGGCGGACCGTAGGGGCCACCCGACGACGGCGGACCGTAGGGACCACCCGACGACGGCGGGCCGTAGGGACCGCCGGACGAAGGCTGCCCGTACGGGTCGTTACCGCCGGGCGGCGGGTAACCGCCACCGCCGCCGGGGGGCGGGTAACTGCCGGGCGGCGGGTACTGATCAGACATGAGCTTCCTTCCGGGGTATGCCGCAAAGATCACCCTAACGGGCGGAATGATGGTTGAGCTTGGCAAACCGGCCACACGCCCGCAGGAGACGGCTCACGATAGCGGTAGCGGGCCAATATGCGCAGCATCGTGCGCTGTCGTATTACGGTGTGCGCCGTGACCGATCTCTTGAAGCGCCTCGCCGCCGCTCCCGGTGTCTATCGCGGGCGCGGCGACGGACTGGAGTCCGGGCCGTTCGTCGCCCGGATCAAGGTGACCTCGGTGGTGCGCGGAAACGCCATCACGCTGGACTACGAGGCGGTCAGCGACAGCAAGGGACTGCAGCACGTCGAGCACACGATCCTCACCGCGAGCGAGGCCGGGCGCCTGGAACTGCACGTCACATGCCTTGAGCTGCCCGGCGTGACCCGTTTCGTGGAGAGCCAGCCGGGCGTCTTCAACGCCTACGAGGGCCCGATGCCCGCGAAGATCATCATGACCATGCCGAGTGACGGCGTGCTCACGTACGGCTGGTGGTGGTCGCGCGACGAGGCCGACCCCCGCGAGCAGTCGCGGGCCGAGGTCCGACGGACGGGCTGACCAGCGCTGACGCAAATCCGACAGTGCTACGTGCGGGTTTTGTGCGGTCCGTTATGCAAGCGAATATGCGATTCCGTCCAGGATGTCCGACTCTGAGGCGATCACCGAGTCGGCGCCCGAACGGTCCACGATCGTGCGCAGGATCAACGCGCCCGCGCCAATGACGTCCGCCCGGCCCGGGTGCATGACCGGGGTGGCGAGGCGCTGCTCGGCCGTCTTGCCCAGCAGGTCCGCGGTCACCTTGGCCACGTCGGCGGCCGAGATGCGGGCCCGGTGGATGCGGGCCGGGTCGTACTCCGGCAGGTCCAGGGCCAGCGCCGTCACCGTCGTCACCGAGCCGGCCAGGCCGACCAGCGTCCTGGCCCGCCGGCCGTCGACGGCCGCCAGCGCGCGGTCGACCGCCGCGGTGACGTCGGCCTCGGCCGCGGCGATCTGGTCCGGGGTCGGCGGGTCACCGTGCAGGTGGCGCTCGGTCATCCGCACGCAGCCGATGTCGACGCTGATCGCCGCGTCGACGCCGGTGGTGCCGACGACGAACTCGGTCGAGCCGCCGCCGATGTCGACGACCAGATACGGCGGCTCGGCGGTCAGGCCCCGCACGGCCCCCGTGAACGACAGGCGGGCCTCCTCGTCGCCCGTGATGACCTCCGGGTCGAAGCCGAGGACCTGGCGGACCATTGCCTGGAAGTCGGCGGCGTTGGCGGCGTCGCGGGAGGCGCTCGTCGCGACCATCCGGGCGGCCCCGACGCCGGACCGGGCGATGTCCGCCGCGTAGTCGACGAGGGCGACCCGGGTGCGCTCGATGGCCGCGGGCGACAGCCGGCCGGTCTTGTCGACGCCCTCACCCAGCCGGACGATCCGCATCTGCCGGGTGACGTCGGTCAGGCCGTCGCCGGAGACGTCGGCGATCAGCAGGCGGACGGAGTTGGTCCCGCAGTCGATGGCAGCCACGCGCTTCACGCTCGAAAGCCTACAAATGCAGCAGCATCCGGGTGTTGCCGAGGGTGTTGGGCTTGACCCGCTCCAGGTCCAGGAACTCGGCGACGCCCTCGTCGTAGGAGCGCAGCAGCTCCTCGTAGACCTGGTGGGTGACCGGCGTGCCGTCGATCGGCACGAAGCCGAACGAGCCGAAGAAGCGGGTCTCGAAGGTCAGCACGAACACCCTGCGCACGCCGATCTCGCGGGCCGCGCCGAGCAGCTCGGTGACGATGCGGTGGCCGATCTTGTGGCCGCGGGTGAGCGGGTCGACGGCCACGGTGCGGACCTCGGCGAGGTCCTCCCACATCACGTGCAGCGCGCCGCAGCCGACGATCGTGCCGTCGGTGTCGCGCTCGGCCACCCAGAATTCCTGCACTGTTTCGTACAACGTCACCGTGGGTTTGGACAGCAGGCGCCGGTCCGCGACGTACATCGCGACCAGCCGCCGAATCCCCCGCACGTCGGCGGTCCGCGCCCGCCGAACGGTTACCTCCATGGCGGTAAGGGTAGTGGCGCGCGGATGTGGCATCTGACACGCGACCGGGTGCTCATGCTCACCACGGCGGTAATGGTGGTGGCGGCCGGCACGATGACGGTTCTGTACCTGACGAAGGACGGCGCGGCACCACCGACGTCGGCGGCCCGCACCTCGGATCCCACGCCGACGGCGAGCGCCCCACCGTCGGCGGCGCCGGCCAAGGCCGGCTCGATGAAGGCGGGCTACGCCGTGCGCAGCAAGTGGAAGGACGGCTTCAATGCGGAGGTGACGGTGACGAACCTCGGTTCGCAGCCGATCCAGGGCTGGACGGTACAGCTCAAGCTCCCGAAGGACGTGGACGTCACGTCCACGTGGGGCGCCAAGGCCGAGCACAAGACCGGGGAGCTCATCCTGCAGTCGCAGGCATGGAACACGTACCTCGAGGCCGGCGGCTCGATCCGGATGGGGTTCGAGGCCAAGGGCGACGCGGCGCAGCCGACGAGCTGCACCGTGAACGGGTCACCCTGCTGACAGTTCGTTGAACGCCCGGCCGCCGGGCCCCACATTGACCCCATGAAACGGATCCTGACGTTGGGCGCCGCGGCGGTCCTCGGCGCGGGCGTGCTCGGCTGCGGCGTCGTCAACCAGGTCAAGCAGGCCGTCGACAACGTCTCGGCCATCAGCGACCTCGCCGACCGGATGGGCAAGTCCGCGCAGCTGACCTTCACGGCCGAGTACAAGACCGACGACGGCTCGACGACGACCGTGGTCCAGCAGCCGCCGAAGGCCGCCTACCTCGGCAAGGACGGCCGCTTCATCCTCACCGAGGACGCCATGTACTCGTGCACGGGCCCGGCGAACAAGGTCGTGTGCCAGAAGAGCCCCGTGCAGACCGGCAACCTGTCGGCGGCCGACCAGTCCGCCTACCTGTCGGCCGTGGCCGGCGGCGGCTTCATCAGCACCGAGATGGCCCTCGGGCTGATGACGGCCGCCGCGGTCGTGCCCGGCGTGAAAATCGCCCAGAACACCGCCACCATCGCCGGTCAGAAAAGCGACTGTCTGGACGTGACCGGAATCCCGCAGGACAACAACCCCAACGCGGTCACCGCGAAGGAGTTCCATGTCTGCGTGGCCGAGAACGGCCTGCTCACCCGGTTCAAGGGGGTTGGGACGGACGAGAAGGCGCTGGGCGTCGAGCTCACGAAGTTCAGCTCCGACGTCGACGCGAAGGCGTTCGTACCGCCGAAGGGCGCGAAGATCGTCGAAGCCTCCGCCCCGCCTGGGACGGGTAACTGACGTACCTTGTCGGGGTGCTGACACCACCCCGGGAGCTCCCAGATGACGCGCTCGCGTCACTGCTCGTCCACGAGTGGGGACTCACGGTCAAGTCGCTCACCTACCGGCCGGTCGGCTTCGGCAGCCACCACTGGGAGCTCGTCGACACGTCGGGCTCCCGGTGGTTCGTCACCGTCGACGAGCCGGCCGACCCGGCCCGGCTGCGCGCGTCGCTCGCCGTCGCCGCCGACCTGCACGTGACCGGCCACACCTTCGCGGTCGCCCCGGTGCCGACGCTGCGCAGCGAGACGATGCTGACGAGCGGGCCGTTCGCGATCGCCGTCTATCCGTTCGTCGACGGCACCAGCTTCGAGTGGAACGCGTTCGCCGGGCCCGAGCACCGGCAGGCCACCCTCGACATGATCATCCAGCTGCACACCGCCCCGCCGGTGGTGCGCCGGCACGCGCGGGTCGACGACTTCGCGGTCCCGCACCGCGACGAGGTCGAGCAGGCGCTCAAGCGGCCCGGGCCGGACTGCGGGCCCTATGCGGCGGCCGCGGCCGACCTGCTGGCCGCGCACCGGGAGCCGCTGCGGCGGTTGCTCGCGCGGTACGACGAGCTCGTCCTGGAGAGCCGCGCCGAACCGGTGCGCGCCGTCCTCACCCACGGCGAGCCGCACTCGGGCAACACCATGCGGACGCCGACCGGCTGGCGGCTGATCGACTGGGACACCGTGCTGATCTCGCCGCCGGAGCGCGACCTGTGGCTGATCGAGCCGGGCGACGGATCGATCTTCACGGCGTACGCCGAGGCGACCGGCGTCCTGGTCCGCCCCTCGACGATCATGCTCTTCCAGCTGCGCTGGGCCCTCGCCGACATCGCGGTCGAGGTGCGCCGCTTCCGCCGGCCGCACACCGGCACCTCGGACGACGCCGACGGCTGGGAGATCCTGTGCTCAGTCCTCGCCCGGATCGAGTGACACGCACGGGCCCGCGGCCCACCACTCGCCGGCCTGCTCACGCGTCTCGTCGCCGAACGGGTTGACCCCCGGCCCGGCCGCGAGCGCGTGGCCGAGGTGGACGTGCAGGCACTTCACCCGGGTCGGCATGCCGCCCGCGGACACCCCGGCGATCTCCTGGACGTGCCCGATCTCCTCGCGCCTGCGGAGGTACTGCTGGTGCGCCCGCTCGTAGGCCGCGGCCAGCTCCGGGTCCTCGGCGAGGCGGGCGTTCATCGTCTTCATGAGCCCGGCCGACTCCAGCCGGCTGCACTCATGGACCGCCCGGGGACAGGTCAGGTAGTACAGCGTGGGAAACGGCGTGCCGTCGGGCAGCCTCGGCGTCGTCTCCACCACGTCGGGCAGCCCGCAGGGGCACCGGTGCGCGACGGCCCGCGTCCCCCGCGGCGCGCGGCCGAGCTGCGCCGCGACCACCGCCAGATCCTGCTCGGTGGCCTTCTCGGGTTCGCTCACTGCTTGTCCGCCGCCTCGACGCTCGACCACAACTTGCCATACCACGGCCGGGGTGCCTTCTCCGTGCCCGGCACGTCGGCCGGGTCGGTCGCCTGCGCCCGGCTCGGGTCGACCACCACATACGGCTTCTCGCCCGGCAGCACCATGTGCAGCCGCTGCCGGGCCTGACTGATCACATACTCCGGGTCGTCCCACTTCTTGGCGCGGGCGGCCATGTCCGCCACCTTCGCCGCCTGGAGCTCCTGGCTCTGCTCGTAGGCGGCGATCTCCGCCTCCTGAGCGAGGTACACCCGGACCGGATAGGCATAGGCGAGCAGCAGGACCAGCAGGACCAGGCTCAGGACCACGGCCCGGCTGGTGAACCGCCGCGGCTGCGGCGCCCGGGTGCGCAGGGCGGCGCCGCCGGTCGACACCGCGCGGCGGGCAACCGTGGG
The DNA here is from genome assembly GCF_014647515.1 of Dactylosporangium sucinum. Taxonomy (GTDB): domain Bacteria; phylum Actinomycetota; class Actinomycetes; order Mycobacteriales; family Micromonosporaceae; genus Dactylosporangium; species Dactylosporangium sucinum. The sequence continues at coordinate 64,957 of NZ_BMPI01000007.1, forward strand.
GCGGGCGTTCGGGCGGGTCGCGCCGCGCGTGCGAGGGGCCTCCCGGCCGCGCCCGCCCGGCCTGGTCCGCTGCTGCATGCCCTCCCCCTGTTCCATGCCGGCGCCCGCCTTGTGGGGCGGGCGCCGGAAATTCCCACTAACGGTAACGCGGGAACGCGCCGCGGCCGGCGTAGCGCGCCGCGTCGTCGAGCTCGTCCTCGATGCGCAGCAGCTGGTTGTACTTCGCGACCCGCTCGGAACGGGCCGGCGCGCCGGTCTTGATCTGGCCGCTGCCCACGGCCACCGCCAGGTCGGCGATGGTGGTGTCCTCGGTCTCACCCGAGCGGTGGCTCATCATCGTGCGGAAGCCGGCGCGGTGCGCCAGGTCCACGGCGTCGAGCGTCTCGGTGAGCGAGCCGATCTGGTTCACCTTCACCAGCACCGCGTTGGCGGTGCCGGTGGCGATGCCCCGGGCGATACGCTGCGGGTTGGTGACGAACAGGTCGTCGCCGACGATCTGGATGCGGCCGCCGAGCGCGTCGGTCATCGCCTTCCAGCCGTCCCAGTCCTCCTCGGACAGCGGGTCCTCGATGGACACGATCGGGTACGCGTCGACGAGCTGCGTGTAGTACGCGATCATCTCGTCGGCCGACTTCCCGGCGCCCTCGAACTGGTAGCCGCCGTCCTTGTAGAACTCGGTGGCCGCCACGTCGAGCGCGAGCACGACGTCGCTGCCGAGCGAGTAGCCGGCCTTCTCCACCGCCTCGGCGATCAGGTCGAGCGCGGCCGCGTTGGTCGGCAGGCTGGGGGCGAACCCGCCCTCGTCGCCGAGCCCGGTGGCCAGGCCCTTCTTCTTCAGCACCGACTTGAGCGTGTGGTACACCTCGGCGCCGGTCCGCAGCGCCTCCCGGAACGTCGGCGCGCCGATCGGCGCGATCATGAACTCCTGGATGTCGACGTTGGAGTCCGCGTGCGCGCCGCCGTTGAGGATGTTCATCATCGGCACCGGCAGCAGGTGCGCGTTGGGCCCGCCGAGGTACCGGTACAGGCTGAGGCCGGCCGAGTCGGCGGCCGCCTTGGCCACGGCGAGCGAGACGCCGAGAATGGCGTTGGCGCCGAGCTCCGACTTCTCCGGCGTGCCGTCGAGGTCGAGCATGGCCTGGTCGACGAGCCGCTGCTCGGTGGCGTCGATGCCGAGCACGGCCTCGGCGATACGCTCGTTGACGTTCTCGACGGCCTTCTCGACACCCTTGCCGAGGTAGCGCTTGCTGTCGCCGTCACGCAGCTCGTTGGCCTCGAACGCGCCGGTCGAGGCGCCGGAGGGAACGGCCGCACGCGCGAGCGTGCCGTCGTCGAGCGCGACCTCGACCTCGACGGTCGGGTTGCCGCGCGAGTCCAGGATCTCCCGGGCGCCGATAGCTTCAATAGTGGCCACTGTCGTGGAACCCCCTACGTTGGAACGGTGTCTCCGACCGCCACGGTGCGGCAACCTGAGCCTATCGTTCGGCCGGATCCAGCAACGCCACCCTCCCCGGACTGCCTCCGTTCCGCCCGTTGCGCCACACCGCCCCACCCCCGCGCTGGCCCGCCGCGCTGGCCGCCGCCGCGCTCCTCCACCGCCGCGCTGGCCCGCCGCGCTGGCCGCCGCCGCGCTCCTCCACCGCCGCGCTGGCCCGCCGCACTGGCCCACCGCCGCGCTCCTCCACCGCCGCGCTGGCCCGCCGCACTGGCCCACCGCCGCGCTCCTCCACCGCCACGCTCGCCCGCCACGCTCGCCCTTCTCCACCGCCGCGATCTTGGAGTTGTGGTCCCCATTTTGTCCCCCATGTCGGACAAATCCCGGACACAAGTCCAAGATCGCGGGGCAGATCGCGGCGCGGCACGGGGCAGATCGCGGCGCAGGGCAGGGCAGGGCGCGGGCGCGGGGCCCGGCGCGGGGCAGGGCAGGACGCGGGGCGGGGCAGGACAGAGCGCGGCGCAGGGCGCGACGGGGCAGCGCGGGGCGGGAGAGCGCCGGGCTACAGGCCGAGCAGCGTGTGCAGGTGGCGCGGGGGTGGGGAGCCGTGGGCCAGCATCCGGTCGTGCCAGTCGCGCTGCGCGACGTCCGCCGGGCGGGCGTGCGCCACCTCGCTCACCTCCGTGTAGCCGACGAAGTACGTCGAGAGCTGGGTCGAGCTCAGCAGCGCCCGGCGCCACTTGCCGGCCGCCTCGCCCTCCTCCTGGAACCCGGCGTCCATCATCAGCGACATCGCCTCCTCCTCCGGCATGCCGTCGCAGTGGATGCGCTGGTCGATGACGGCGTTGATGGTCATGCGCAGCTGCATCTTCAGCTGCTGCAGACGCACCGGCAGGCCGCCGAAGCCGTGGGCCGCCATCAGCTCCTCGGCGTACACCGCCCAGCCCTCGACGAACGGGCCGGACCAGCCGATCGCGCGGGCCCGGGTGCGGCCGCGGTAGCGGCGGGCGTGGGCCAGCTGCAGGAAGTGGCCCGGGATCGCCTCGTGGACGGTGAGGTCGCGCAGCATGTGGGCGTTGTACTCGCGGTAGAACGACTCGACCCGCGCGGCGGACCAGTCCGACGGCGTCGGGGAGATGCAGAAGAACGTCGGCAGGTCGGCCGGCTCCAGCATGCCGGGCGGGTCGCAGTACGCCACCGCGACGCCCCGCGCGAACTCCGGCATCTCCATGATGACCAGCGGGTCGTCGGCGAGGGAGACCAGGTCGTGGGCGCGGACGAACTCGGTCGCCTCGTCGAGGGAGACCTTCGCCAGCTCCACGATCGTGTCGTTGTCGGGGACGTCGGCGGCCAGGCGGGCGAACGCCTCGCGGACGGTGTCGTCCGTCTCCGGGCCGCCGGTCAGCTCGGCCGCGGCGGCGCGCAGCTCGGCGCCGACCCGGGCGACGTTCGCCTCGGCGCGGGCGAGGACCGTCGCCGCGGACAGCTCGGTGTCCAGCGTGTGCCAGAGGCGGGCCTCCCACAGGCGGCGGCCCAGGCGGGGGTCGCGCTCGGCGGTGTCGAGCCGGTCGCGCAGCCACTCGGAGAACGCGTCGAGCTCGGCAGCCGCCCGCTCCTGCAGCGGCCGGACCACCTCGGTCAGCCCGGGGGCCTCCTTGAGCAGCTCGCCCAGCTCGTCGCGGACCAGCCGGGCCGTGCCCGCGAACTGCCCGATCGCCGTCTCCACGTGCACCCGCGGCGAGTCCCGCAGGACCTCTCTCGCCGTTGCCAGCGCATCCGGTACCGCGGAAAGCCGCGCCGCCAGCGACACCAGGCGCTCGTCGGCCGGCGCGAACGGGCGCGCGATCAGCCCGTGCAGCAGGGCGCCGGGGTTGTACGCCAGCGGGTTCCACTCGTGCTCGCGCACCTCGGTCCGCTCGAAGAGCATCCGCTCCACGCGGGCCAGCAGGACGGCGTGGTCGACGGACTCCTGCACGTCGAGCGTGTCGGCGTCGATCTGGCTGAGCGCGGCGGAGGCGTCGCGCAGCATCTCCACGTCGTCGGCCACCGCCGAGGCGGAGAAGTCGGGCAGCCGGTCGTCGAACCGGTGGTCGCCGGCCGCCGCCGCGAGCCGCGGGTCGGCCTCCAGCAGCGCGTCGGCGATGTGCTCGGCGAGAGGCACGAAGTCATGCGGCATCCCGAAACCGTATCCCCTAGACGAGCGTCGCGAGGGTGCGCACGGCCCGGGCGAGCTCGTGCGGGGTGTGCGCGGCGTACCCGAGGACCAGCCCGGCCGGCCCCCGCTTGCGCATCCGCAGCGCCGACAGGGCGAGCGGGCCGAGGCCCGCGGCGGCGGCCCGCTCGACGATGGCGACGTCGTCGGTGCCGGGCGGCAGCTCGACGACGAGGTGCAGGCCGGCCGCGATGCCGCCGATGCGGGCCTTCGGCAGGTGCCGGCGCAGCGCGGCGACGATCGCGTCGCGCCGCTCGCGGTGCAGGCGGCGGGCGCGGCGCAGGTGCCGGTCGTAGCCGCCGCCGGCCAGGAACTCGGCGAACGCGAGCTGCTGCAGGGCGGGGCCGCCGTTGTCTGCGTCGGCCTTCGCCGCGCACAGCCCGGGCAGCCAGGCCGGCGGCGCGACCAGCCAGCCGAGCCGCAGGCCGGGCGCGAGCACCTTGCTGACCGAGCCGACCAGGGCGACCCGGTCCGGTGCCAGGCCCTGCAGGCAGGCGACCGGCTCGCGGTCGTAGCGGTACTCGGCGTCGTAGTCGTCCTCGACGATCAGCCCGTCGACCCGCCGCGCCCAGCCGACCAGCTCGGCGCGCCGCCGGGGGGCGAGCACCACCCCGGTCGGGAACTGGTGGGCCGGGGTGAGCAGCACCGCCTTCGCCCGCGTGCGGCTCAGCGCGCGCACGTCGAGGCCCTCCTCGTCGACCGGGACCGGCACCACCTCCAGCCCGAGCCGGGCCACGTGGTCGCGCAGGGCCGCCGAGCCGGGGTCCTCGAACGCGATCCGCCGGACCCCGCGGGCCAGCAGCGCGTGGGCCACGAGGGCGAGGCCCTGGGTGACGCCGGCGGTGACGATGAGGCCCTCGGGCGCCACCAGCGCGGCCCGCACCCGGCCGAGGTAGCCGGCCAGCTCCTGGCGCAGCCGGGGCACGCCCACCGCGTCCCCGTAGTCGAAGTCGGCGTCGAGCGCCCCGGTCAGGGCCGTCTCGTAGGCGCGCCGCCACGCCGTGCGGGGGAACATGCCGAGGTCGGGCACGCCCGGGCGCAGCGGGGCCACCGCCGTCGCGCGCTCGGGCAGGCCTTCCCGTTGCCGCGGTACCGCGGTCGCGACGGCCGCCACCACCGTGCCCGAGCCGCGCCGGGTGACCAGCCGCCCCTCGGCGGTGAGCTGCTCGTAGGCGCCGACGACCAGCCCGCGGGACACCCCGAGGTCGGCCGCCAGATCGCGGGTGGAGGGCAGCCGGGTGCCCGGCGCCAGCCGGCCCCGGGTGATCGCGTCGCGCAGCGCGCCGACCAGCTGGTCGCCGACCCGGGGCCGGGTGCGGTCGAGCTCGACGAGCGCCTCCCACACCGACAATTGGTCCTCCAAAAGCAGGGTTCGGTGGCACTGTAGCGTGGACCACTCGCCGCCGTAGGTTCGGCCGTATGACCCGCCGGCACATCGCGTACTGCGTCCTGACCTGCGCACTTCTCGGCAGCTCGTTCACCGTCAGCCGGTCCATCGGCAGCTTTCCGGTGCTCACCGGGCAGGCGCTGCGGTACACCCTGGCCGCGCTCGCACTGTTCGCGTTGCTGGCTACCTCGCAGCGCCGGCTGCCGACCCTGCGTGAGCTCGTGCGGCTGGGCGCGGTCGCGGCGACCGGCCTCGTGCTGTTCAACGTCCTGCTGCTCGCCGCGCTCCGCCACGCGGACCCGGCGGTGATCGGCACGATCGTCGGGGTGAGCCCGCTGGTGCTGGCGCTGCTCGGGCCGCTGCAGGAGGGCCGGCGGCCGTCGCGGCGGCTGCTGCTCGCGGGCGGCGTCGTGGTGCTGGGCGCGGCCCTGGTGGAGGGCTTCGGCCACACCGACCCGGCCGGGCTGTGGGCGGCGGTGGGCGTGCTGGGCTGCGAGGCGGCGTTCTCGCTGCTCGCCGCGCCGCTGCTGCCGCGGCTCGGGCCGGTGCGGGTGTCGGCGTGGAGCACGCTGCTCGCGGTACCGATCCTGCTGCTGCTCGTGCCGGTCACCGGTGAACGCCCGCGGCTGCCCACCCGGGAGGAGGCCGCCGCCATCGCGTTCCTCGGGCTGGTGCTGACGGTCGTCGCGTTCGTGTGCTGGTACGCCGCGGTGGCCGGGCTCGGCGTCGACCGGGCCGGGCTGTTCGTCGGCCTCGTGCCGGTGTTCGCCCTGCTCACCGTGTCCATCGTGGACGGCGTGCGGCCCGGCCTGCCGCGGGTGGCCGGGGTCCTGCTGGTCGGCTCCGGCCTCGTCCTGGCCGCCCGGAACGTCGGGCAGCGTGTTAAGCAGGATGCATGGCAAGCACCGCGCTCGTCCTCGGCGCCGGCGGCATCACCGGCGTCGCATGGCAACTCGGAGTCCTCATCGGCCTGCACGACCGGGGCGTCGACCTCGGCGGCGCCGACCTGATCGTCGGCACCTCGGCCGGCGCGATGACCGGCGCCCTCATCGGCGCCTTCCGCGACCCCCGCACGGCGGCCGCCATCGAGGCGCCGCTCGGCCCCGGCGACCCGCCGCTGCACGCCGACTGGAGCCGCGGCGCCGTCGCCTTCGGCCTGCTCCAGGACGAGTCGCTCAGCCCGGCCGAGATGCGCCGGCAGATCGGGACGATCGCGCTGGAGGCCGAGGTGGGCCCGCCCGACCCGTGGCTGGCGGCGTTCGCCCGCCGGCTGCCGATCACCGAGTGGCCGGCCCACCTGCTGGTGACGGCCGTCGACGTCCACACCGGCGAGCCGGTGCGCTGGACGGCCGCCTCGGACGTGCCGCTCGCGGCCGCGGTCGCCGCCAGCTGCGCGGTGCCGTGCATCTTCCCGCCGATCCCGGTGAACGGCAGCCGCTACATGGACGGCGGCGTCCGCTCCCGCACGAACGCGGACCTGGCGGCCGGCCACGACACGGTGTACGTCCTGGCGCCGCGCATGCCGATGCTGCAGCGCGAGGCCGTCGACCCGTCGTTCGTGCTCATCGAGCCGTCGGCGGAGGCGACGGAGGCCATCGGCGGCAACGTCTTCGACGCCACCCGCTGGACGGCGACCCTGCGGGCCGGCGAGGCCCAGGCCCACACCCTGGACCTGACCTGACGCCGAAATAATATCGGCATTCTGCTAGGATAATTTTATGCTCTACGCAGTCCCGACGCTCCAGGCCGACGACGAGCGGGTGCTCGAAGACATCGACCGGATGCGGGAGAGCCTGCGATACCAGGTGGCCACCCCGCACCGGTGGACCGGTCAGCTTCGCCGCCAACTCGTCGCCCACGGCATCAAGGGATCAAACTCGATCGAGGGTTACCAGGTGTCGGTGGACGACGCCGTCGCCGCCGCCGGCGGCGACGAACCCCTCGACACCGCGCCCGAGGTGTGGGCCGAGATCACCGGATACCGGGACGCACTCACGTTCGTGCAACAACTCGCCAACGCCGCCGAGTTCCGTTTCGGATACATGCTGCTCAACAGCCTGCACTTCATGATGCTCAAGCATCATCCGGAGAGGTGGCCCGGCCGGTTCCGGCCGAGCGGCATCTGGATCACCGACCACTCGACCGGCGAGGTCGTCTACACCGGCCCGGACGCCGGCGATCTGGCCCCGCTGATGGGCGAACTCGCCGACTGGCTGCAGGACGGTGATCTTGCGGCCCCACTGTTCGTACGAGCGGCGGTCGCCCACCTCAACCTGGTCCGCATCCATCCGTGGCGAGACGGGAACGGACGGATGTCGCGGTGCCTGCACACCCTCGTGCTGGCCCGCGATGCCGTTCTCGCCCCGGAGTTCTCGTCGATCGAGGAGTGGCTCGGAACCGGGCGGAACACCTTCGACTACTACGACGCACTGCGGGAAACCGGAGGCGAGCGCTGGCAGCCGCACGCCGACACGCTGCCGTGGGTGCGGTTCTGCCTCCGAGCGCACCACATGCAGATGCAACGGGTCCAGCAACGGCTCGACCGCGCAGCGCGGTTGTGGGAGACGCTCGAAGGTCTCGGACTGCCGGCCCGGACGACCTCGGCACTGTATGCGGCGGCGTCCGGGGGGCGCGTGCGGCGCACCACCTACCAGCGCGACGAGCAACTGACCGCCGACCAGGCCACCCGCGACCTGCGGATGCTCCTGGAGCACGGACTGCTGGAGCAGCGCGGCCAGACCCGGGGGCGGCACTACGTCGGCGCGTCGTCACTGATGCGGATCAGCGAGGCGTTGGGCCGCCCGGAGCCGCTTGCCGACCCCTACGACCGCTCCACGCGGCGGACCGCGTCCAGGTAGGACAGCGCGGCCGCGCGCAGGGCGGCCTCGGCGTCGCCGTCCTCGGACTGGGCGCGGGCGACCAGTGCGAACAGCGCCCCGCCCAGGTCGGTCGGCGGCGGCAGCGGGACGTCCAGGCCCGCGCGGGCGACCCGCTGCAGCAGCTTGGCCGCCAGGGCCAGGGCCGGCTGGGAGAGGGCCACGCCGTCGACCGCGGAGGCGCGGGACTTCTCGGCCTTCTTGATCTGCTCCCAGTTGGCGATGATGTCGTCGATGCCGCCGACCTCGGTGTCCGCGAACACGTGCGGGTTGCGGCGGATCAGCTTGGCGACCAGGTCGCCGGCCACGTCGTCGATGGTGAAGCCGGCCGTCTCCTCGCCCAGCCGGGCGTGCAGGACGACCTGGAGCAGGACGTCGCCGAGCTCCTCGCGCACGGCCTCCGCGTCGTCGTCGCGGATGGCGTCGTAGAGCTCGTACGCCTCTTCCAGCAGGAACGGCGCCAGGCTGTGGTGGGTCTGCGCCCGCTTCCACGGGTCGCCCTCGGCGGGGTGCATGAGGCGGTCCATGACGGTGACCGCGTCGAGGAGCCGCGCGCCGGGCGGGTCCCAGGAGCCGTAGAGCAGCTCCAGCTCGGCCAGGCCGGGCTCGCGGGCCAGCCGCAGGCCCAGCTCGCGGGCCAGCTGCTCGTCGCCGTCGGGCGCGGCGAGCCACACGATCGTCCCGTGCTCGGCCAGCGCCGTCAGCAGCGTTTCGACGTGGGCGGGCACGACCGAGACCGTGGCGCCGGCCGCCCGCAGCGCGTCGAGCTGCTCGGACGAGGCGCCCGCATACACCGGGTGGGCGCGCACCAGGTCCCACGCCTGCGCGGTCAGCACCCCGGCCGGCAGCCGGGGCGACGTCACCAGCAACACCACCCTGCCGGACACGGACCTCAGGCCTCCTCCACGGGCACCTTCCCGTCGTCGGGGAAGGCGATGTCAATCGGGACCAGGCCGCTCGGCAGGCTCAGAATCGCCGGCAGCACCAGCCCACCGTATCGCGGGTTGATCGTGACCCCGGACGCGGCCGCGGCGAGCGTCTGCTGTGCGCTCGCGGCCGCCCCGAAGGCCGGGTACCGCTTGAGATCCGCGATCATCTCGTCGTGCCCGACCCCGTCCGGCACCTGGCCCGCGTCGACCAGCGCGTCGAGGAACCGGCCGGCCTCCTCGTCCGTCGGCGGCCGCTCGGGATGTGCGGCGACGATCGGCTGGACCACCTGCCAGTAGTCGAGCCACAGCCGCAGGTAGGGGTCCGACGGCGGCAGGCCGAAGATCGCCGCGAACACGTCGGACGACCGGGGCGCGGCGGGCAGGCCGCGCTCGGTGAGCAGCCGCTCGCCCACGTGCCGCAGCACGATGAGCGACACCACCTCGGCCGCGGTCGTGTGGACCAACGGCGGCTGGGGACCCGGGCCGCCGGCCCGGCGGGCGGCCCAGCGCTCGTCGCCGACCGCGTTCACCGCGCGGACGACCTCGTCGACCTCGGCGACGGTGATCGCGCGGTCGCCCAGGTAGGCCGCGACCGCCGGGCTGGAGCGACACCCCGCGAGCGCGGCCAGCAACGCGAGCACGGCAAGCGGGGCGAGACGGTGAGCACGCATGGTGCCCACCATCGCACGCTCAGTGTTTGTCACCGAGGACGGTCGTGAGGAGTTCACCCGCCCAGTCGAGCAGCTGGGTGTCCCGCATCGGCTCGCCGCCGACCCGCCGGGTGGACGGGCGGGGCAGCGAGACCGTGTCGGCCGCCGCCTTGTAGACCGCCTCCGGGTAGAGCCGCTTGAGCCGCAGCTGCTTCGAGTCGGGCAGCTGCAGCGGCGCGAACCGGACGTGCTTGCCCTGCAGGGACACGTCGGTCAGCCCGTAGGAGCGGGCCAGGAAGCGGAACCGCGCGACCGCCAGCAGGTTGGCCACCGGCTCCGGCGGCTCGCCGTAGCGGTCGCGCATCTCGGCGACGATCTCGTCGAGCGCGGCGGCGTCCTTCGCTCCGGCGATCTTGCGGTAGATCTCCAGGCGCAGGCGCTCGGCGCCGATGTACTCCAGCGGCAGGTGCGCGTCGACCGGCAGGTCGATCTTGACGTCGGGCTCCTCCTCTTCCGGCCGCTCGCCCTTGAACTGCTGGACCGCCTCGCCGACCATCCGCACGTAGAGGTCGAAGCCCACGCCCTCGATGTGCCCGGACTGCTCGCCGCCGAGCAGGTTGCCCGCGCCGCGGATCTCCAGGTCCTTCATCGCGACGTACATGCCGGCGCCCAGCTCGGTGTGCTGCGCGATGGTGGCCAGCCGCTCGTGGGCGTGCTCGGTGAGCGGCTTGTCCGGCGGATACAGGAAGTAGGCGTAGGCCCGCTCGCGGCCCCGGCCGACCCGGCCGCGGATCTGGTGCAGCTGGGCCAGGCCGAGCAGGTCGGCCCGCTCGACGATCAGGGTGTTGGCGTTGGGGATGTCGATGCCGCTCTCGACGATCGTGGTGCAGACGAGGACGTCGTACTCCTTCTCCCAGAAGCCGACCATGATCTTCTCCAGGGCCTCCTCGCCCATCTGGCCGTGGGCGACCGCGACCCGCGCCTCGGGGACCAGCTCGCGCAGCCGGCGCGCGGCCCGCTCGATCGACTCGACCCGGTTGTGCAGGTAGAAGACCTGGCCGTCGCGCAGCAGCTCGCGGTGGATCGAGGCGGCGACCTGCTTGTCGTCCTGCGCGCCGACGAACGTGAGCACCGGGTGGCGCTCCTCCGGCGGGGTGGCGATCGTCGACATCTCGCGGATGCCGGTGATCGCCATCTCCAGCGTGCGCGGGATCGGCGTGGCCGACATCGTCAGCACGTCGACCGAGGCGCGCAGCTGCTTGAGGAACTCCTTGTGCTCGACGCCGAAGCGCTGCTCCTCGTCGACGATCACCAGCCCGAGCTGCTTGAACCGGGTCGCCGACTGCAGCAGCCGGTGGGTGCCGATCACGATGTCGACGGTGCCGTCGGTGACCTTCTCCATGGTCAGCTTCGTCTCGGTCGGCGTCTGGAACCGCGACAGCTGGCGGACCTCCACCGGGAACTGGGCGACCCGGTCGGAGAACGTGTTGAAGTGCTGCTGGGCGAGCAGCGTGGTCGGCACGAGCACGGCGACCTGCTTGCCGTCCTGCACCGCCTTGAACGCCGCCCGCACGGCGATCTCGGTCTTGCCGTAGCCGACGTCGCCGCAGATCAGCCGGTCCATCGGGACCGCCTTCTCCATGTCGCCCTTGACCTCCTCGATCGCGGCGAGCTGGTCGGGGGTCTCGTGGTAGGGGAAGGCGTCCTCGAGCTCGCGCTGCCAGGGCGTGTCCGGCCCGAAGGCGTGGCCCTGCGAGTTCTGCCGCACGGCATACAGCTGGATCAGCTGCGCGGCGATCTCCCGCACGGCCTTGCGGGCGCGGGACTTCGCCTTCTGCCACTCCGAGCCGCCCATCTTGTGCAGGGTCGGCGTCTCGCCCCCGACGTAGCGGGAGAGCTGGTCGAGCTGGTCGGTCGGCACGAACAGCCGGTCACCCGGCTGGCCGCGCTTCGACGCCGCATACTCGATCACGAGATACTCCCGGTCGGCGCCGTTGACCGTGCGCTGGACCATCTCGACGTAGCGCCCGATGCCGTGCTGCTCGTGCACCACGAAGTCGCCGGTGCGCAGCTCCAGCGGGTCGATCTGGTTGCGCCGGCGGCTCGGCATCTTGCGCATGTCCTTGGTGGACGCGCCGCGGCCGCCGGAGATGTCGGTGCCGGTGATGACGGCGAGGCGGGCGCTCTCGTCGAGGAAGCCGTTGCCGAGCGAGCCGGTGGTGATCGTGACGACGCCGCCCGCCGGCTCGTCCGCCAGCGTGTCGACCAGCGAGACGCCGAGGTCGGCGTCGCGGAGCACCTCGGCCGCCCGCTGGGCCGGGCCGGTGCCCTCGAAGACCAGGGTGATCCGCCAGCCCTCGCCGGCGATCCGCTTGAGGTCGTCGACGACCCGGGCGGTCTCCCCGTGGTACAGCGGAACCGGCTGCGCGGACAGGGTGATCGCGACGGCGTCGTCGGACACCGTCACCACGGTGTCCTCCTCGCCGAGCCGCCACGGCTCGACCTCGCGCACGGCGCTGTCCTCGGCGGCGGCGAACGGGCTCAGCGACCACCAGGGCTGCCCGAGCGACGCCGCCGCCGCGCGCACGTCGCCGAGGTGGCGGAACGCGGCCGCGCCCAGGTCGATCGGCGCCTTGCCGCCGACCGCGGCCGCGGCCCAGCTGGCCTCCAGGAACTCGTCGCTGGTGCGCACCAGGTCGTGGGCCCGGGTGCGGATGCGCTCCGGGTCGCACAGCAGCACGTGGGTGCCGGCCGGCATGGTGTGCAGCACCAGCTCCAGCGAGTCGGTGCCGCCGAGCAGCGCCGGCGCGAGCGACTCCATGCCCTCGACCGGGATGCCGGCGGCCAGCTTGTCGAGCATCTCGGCGAGCTGCGGGTGGTCGGTCGACAGCGCCGCCGCCCGGGCCCGCACCTCGCCGGTGAGCAGCAGCTCCCGGCACGGCGGGGCCCACAGCCGGTCGACCTTCTCGATCGTGCGCTGGTCGGCGACCGCGAACGAGCGGATCTCCTCGACCTCGTCGCCCCAGAACTCGACCCGCAACGGGTGCTCCTCGGTCGGCGGGAACACGTCGAGGATGCCGCCCCGGACCGCGAACTCACCCCGCTTGGTGACCAGGTCGACCCGCGCGTAGGCGAGGTCGGCCAGCCGGGCCACCAGCGCGTCGAGGTCGGCCGAGCCGCCGGGGCGCAGCTCGATCGGCTCCAGGTCGCCGAGGCCCTTGAGCTGCGGCTGGAGGACCGAGCGGACCGGCGCCACGACGACCCGCGGGCGGGGCGCGGCCTCGGTCGGGTGGGCCAGCCGGCGCAGCACCGCGAGCCGCTTGCCGACCGTGTCGGAGCGCGGGGACAGTCGCTCGTGGGGCAGCGTCTCCCACGCCGGGTAGACGGCGACGTCGTCCGGGTCGAGCAGGCACCCGAGGGCGGCGGCCAGATCCTCGGCCTCCCGCCCGGTGGCGGTGACCGCGAGCACCGGCCGCTCGGAGGCGACGGCGGCGACGAGGAACGCGCGCAGCGACGGCGGCCCGGTCAGGTCGACCTGGTCGGAGTGCCCGGCGCGGGCGAGGTCACGGGCCCGGGCGAGGCCCGGGTCGGCGAGGGCGGCGGAGGTGAGACCGGCGAGCTTCATGGCGGTGTGCGACCCAATCTGCACGGCAAACAACCCCGCGCCCGGAACGGACGGGGGTGGTCGATGCGGTTACCAGAGTATCCGCCCGGTCTGACACTTCGCCGCCGTCGGCGAACCCGCCGCCGTCGAGGCCGCCGTCATCACCCTGCGTGAGAGGCTGGTTAGAGACATCACTCACCGACCGCGCCCGGGGCGGCGCCGTAGCCGATACGATGCCGGTGAAATCGGACAGCGCCGTCCCCCCAAGCCGAGCCGACCACACCGCTAGGGGGACGTTTCCAATGTCCGCAGAAGCTCCTGCGTCGAGCGCAACCGACGCCGCGCTGCGCGCCGACATCCGACGCCTGGGATCCCTGCTCGGCCAGAGCCTGGTCCGGCAGGACGGCCAGCACCTGCTCGACCTCGTCGAGGAGGTGCGTGCCCTGGTGCGCTCCGACCCGGAGGCCGCCGCCGAGCGTCTGCACGGGCTCGACGTGGTCACGGGCACCCAGCTGGCCCGGGCCTTCTCGACGTACTTCCACCTCGCCAACATCACCGAGCAGGTCCACCGCGCCCGGGAGCTGCGCCGCATCCGGGTCCGCGAGGGCGGCTGGCTGGAGCGGGCCGCGAAGCTGATCGCCGACCGCGGGGTCGGCGTGCGCGAGATCGGCTCGATCGCGTCGAAGCTCGGCGTGCGCCCGGTCTTCACCGCCCACCCGACCGAGGCGGCCCGCCGCTCGATCCTCACCAAGCTGCGCGCCGTCGCCGACGAGCTCGACGCCGAGGCCGTGGCCACCGCGCTCGACGGCTCGCTGGAGCCCGACAAGACCCGCTCGGCGCGCACCGACCGGCGCCTGGCCGAGCTGCTCGACCTGCTGTGGCAGACCGACGAGCTGCGCCTGGAGCGCCCGGAGCCGTCCGACGAGGCCCGCAACGCCGTGTACTACCTCGCCGACCTGGCCGAGGGCGCCGCGCCGCAGGTCCTCGACGACCTCTACGAGACGCTCAAGGACCTCGGGGTGCAGCTGCCGCCCACCGCCCGCCCGCTCACCTTCGGCTCGTGGATCGGTGGCGACCGCGACGGCAACCCGTTCGTCACCCCGGCGGTGACGCGTGACGTGCTGCTCATCCAGCACGAGTACGGCATCCGGATGGCCGAGGGCGTGATCGACACGCTGATCGACGAGCTGTCCGTGTCCAAGCGGCTGCGCGGAGTGTCGCTCGACCTGTCCGCGAGCCTCGCCGCCGACCTGGACAACCTGCCGGAGCTGCCGGCCCGCTACCGCCGGGTCAACCTGGAGGAGTCCTACCGGCTCAAGCTGCGCTGCATCCGGCTCAAGCTGCAGCACACCCGCAGCCGCCTGGCCACCGGGACGCCGCACAAGCCGGGGCGCGACTACCTCGGCACCGCCGAGCTCATCGCGGACCTTGAGCTGATGCGCGCGTCGCTGGCCCGCAACGGCGGCCAGCTGGCCGCGACCGGCCGGCTCGCCTCGGCGATCCGCACGCTCTCCGCGTTCGGCCTGCAGCTGGCCACGCTCGACGTGCGCGAGCACGCCGACCAGCACCACGAGGTGCTCGCCCAGCTGTACCGCCGGGTCGGCGAGATCGACTACCCGGCGCTCGACCGCGACTCCCGCCGCCAGCTGCTCATCGACGAGCTCACCGGCCGCCGCCCGCTGGCCACCCGCGACACGTCGCTGAGCGACTCGGCCCGCAAGACGTTCGACGTGTTCTCGGCGATCCGCGAGGTCCAGGACCGGTTCGGCCCGGAGGTGATCGAGACCTACATCATCTCGATGACCCAGGGCATCGACGACGTCCTCGCCGCCGTGGTGCTGGCCCGCGAGTGGGGCCTCGTCGAGGTCAGCGCCGGCGCCGGGTTCGGCGGCGCGTCGATGGAGTCGGCCCGCGCCCGGATCGGGTTCGTCCCGCTGCTGGAGCAGGCCCGGGAGCTCGAGATGGCCGGCGAGCTGCTCGACGACCTGCTCTCGATCCCGGTGTACCGCGCGATCGTCCGCGCCCGCGGGGACGTCCAGGAGGTCATGCTCGGCTACTCGGACTCCAACAAGGACGCCGGCATCACCACCTCGCAGTGGATGATCCACAAGGCCCAGCGGCAGCTGCGCGACGTCGCCGCCCGCCACGGGGTGCGCCTGCGGCTGTTCCACGGCCGGGGCGGCACCGTCGGCCGCGGCGGCGGCCCCACGCACGAGGCCATCCTGGCCCAGCCCTGGGGCACGCTCGACGGCGCGATCAAGGTCACCGAGCAGGGCGAGGTCATCTCCGACAAGTACACGCTGCCGGCCCTCGCCCGGGAGAACCTGGAGCTCACCCTGGCCGCCGTGCTGCAGTCGGCGCTGCTGCACACCGAGCCGCGGCAGCCGGCCGAGTCGCTGGCCCGCTGGGACTCGGCGATGGAGACGGTCTCGACGGCCGCGTTCGCGAACTACCGGGCGCTCGTCGAGAACCCGGACCTTCCGGCGTACTTCTGGGCCGCCACCCCGACCGAGCTCCTCGGCGCGCTGAACATCGGCTCGCGCCCGGCCAAGCGGCCCAACGCCGACGCCGGCCTGTCCGGCCTGCGGGCGATCCCGTGGGTGTTCGGCTGGACCCAGTCCCGCCAGATCGTGCCGGGCTGGTTCGGCGTGGGCAGCGGGCTGAAGGCGGCCCGGGAGGCGGGGCTTTCCGAGGTACTGCGGGAAATGCACGAAAAGTGGCACTTCTTCGGCACCTTCCTGTCCAACGTCGAGATGATGCTGGCCAAGACCGACCTGGAGATCGCCTCCCGCTACGTCGACACCCTGGTGCCGGACCACCTGCACCCGATCTTCGACGTCATCCGGGAGGAGTACCAGCGCACGGTCGAGGAGGTCCTGGCGATCACCGGCGAGACGGCGCTGCTGGACCGCCAGCCGGTGCTGCACCGCACGCTGGGCGTCCGGGACAGCTACCTGCAGCCGCTGCACCACCTGCAGGTCACGCTGCTCGACCAGTACCGGGCGAGCAAGGCGGCCGACAGCGGCGCCTGGACCGGCGGGCGGAAGGCCTCGCCCGACCCGGCGCTCGAACGGGCGCTCCTGACCACGATCAACGGCATCGCGGCGGGCATGCGGAACACCGGTTGACCGCTTTGGCAGACTGTCGGTCGTGGCTGTGAACGGTTGGGCTGTCGATGGCTGGGCGTTGCCGGACGAGGTGCTGCGAGACGCGCCGACCTATACCCCGAAGCCGTCGGAGCTGGCCGACCTGGAGCTGCTGCTCTCCGACGCGTATGCCCCGCTGACCGGGTTCCTCGGCTCGACCGACCTCATCGCGCTGCGGCGCACGGGGCGGCTGGCCGACGGCACGGCGTGGCCGGTGCCGGTCACCCTGGAGGTGCCGCGCAACCTCGCCGACCAGCTCGACGTCAGCAACCCGCTGCGCCGGGTGCTGGTGCTCGCCGACCTGGAGGGCGCGCCGATCGCGGCGCTGGACACGACCGAGATCTATCCGGCCCGCAAGACCACGGCCGGGGTCGCGGGCCGGGTCCGGCGCCTCGGCGACGGCGGCCACGGCGCGTTCCGCCGCATGCGGCGCACCCCGGCCGAGGTCCGCGAGACGCTGCCGACCGGCCGCATCCTGGGCGTGATCGCCGACCGGCCGCTGCACCGCCCGCAGCTGGCCCAGATCGCCCGGGCCGCGCGCACGCTCGCCGCGCACCTGCTCGTCCTGGTGCCGGTCGACAGCCCCGGCCCCGACGGCCTCGCGCCCGAGGCGCTGGTGCGCTGCGTGCTCGCGGCCCGCGACCGCATGCCGTCGTCGACGATCGTGGCCCTCCCGCTGCCGCACCACGACGGCGACGACATCCGCGACGCGATGCTGCGCACGCGCGTCGCCGCCGCGTACGGTGTGACCCACCTCCTGGCCTCCAGCGAGTCCATGCTCTCCGGCGGCGGCCTGCGCGTGCTGGTCCCCCGCGAGCTGGCCTACGACGGCCGCGACGGCCAGTGGCGCTCCCTCGACGACATCCCGCCGCGGCACCGCCGGCTCCCGCTGACGACGGCCGAGATCGAGGACCATCTCGACCGGGGCACGATCCTGCCCGAGTGGCACACCCCGCCCGCGGTGGCCCGCGAGCTGGCCCGCGCCCGCCCGCCCCGCCGCCAGCGCGGCCTGGTCGTGTTCTTCACCGGCCTGTCCGGCTCGGGCAAGTCCACGATGGCCACCGGCCTCGCCGACGCGCTGCAGGAGACGGGCGAGCGCACGATCACCCTGCTCGACGGCGACATCGTGCGCCGGCACCTGTCGGCCGGCCTGGGCTTCTCGGCCGAGGACCGGGACACCAACATCCGCCGCATCGGCTGGGTCGCGGCCGAGATCGGCCGCCACGGCGGCGTGGCCGTCTGCTGCCCCATCGCCCCCTACCGCGACGCCCGCGCCGCGGCCCGCAACTTCGCCCGCAACGCCGGCGCCGGCTTCGTGCTGGTCCACGTCTCGACCCCGCTGGAGGAGTGCGAGCGCCGCGACCGCAAGGGCTTGTACGCGAAGGCCCGCGCGGGCCTGATCAAGGGCATGACGGGCATCGACGACCCGTACGAGGTCCCGCTGGACGCCGAGCTGACGATCGACACCACGGACCTCTCGCACGGCGAGGCGGTGACGACGGTGCTGCGCTACCTGGGCAGCAACGGCTGGATCGACCCGCGCCCGATCCCCTGACCGGCCCGGGCTGACAGGCATCCGATCCGGGCGGCATTCCAGTCAGGACCCACCCTCCGCCCGCCCGCTCCGCGGGCCCACTCTCCCGCGCGCACCTCCCGCGCGGGTCGCGTCCGCGCGGCCACCCTGATGCGCGGCCACCCTCCGCGCGCCCGCCCTCCCGCGTGCCCGCCCTGCGCGCGGCTCTCTGCGCGGCTCTCTGCGCGCGGCCACCCTCCCGGCGCGCCTCCCGCGCAGCCACCCTGCGCGCAGCCACCTCTCCCGCGATCTTGGAGTTGTGGTCCCGGATTTGCCGGATATAAGCGATATTTCAGAGACCACAGCTCCAAGATCGCGGAAGTCAGGGCCACGCTGGCGCGGGCTGGCGGGGTGGGGCTGGCGCGGGGCGGGCGCGGCGCGGGGCGGGCGCGGGGCGGGCGCGGCGCGGGGCGGTGGGACGGCGGCGGGAGGTGGGGTCCGGAGAACGCCGGTCGGCCGACGGACGCGCCCGGCGCAGCGCCGTCGCCGGAATCGGCACGCCTTCGCCGCATGACGGTGCGCCGGCGGGGCATCATGCCCCCCGATCATGCTGGGTGAGAAGCGCGCCGGGGGAGCTCATGTCACAGCTGCTCGTCACGTCGTACGGCGATCCGCGCAAGTCCGTCTCGCTGGCGCGGACTCCCAGCCCGCCGCTGGGGACCGACGACATCCTGGTCGAGATGGAGGCCGCGCCGGTCAACCCGTCCGACTTCCTGCTCGTCCAGGGTGGCTACGGGGTGCGGCCGCAGCTGCCCAGCCCGCTCGGCGGCGAAGGAGTCGGGCGGGTGGTCGACGCCGGCGGGGGCGCGGGCACGCCGCTGGTCGGGCGGAGGGTCGTCATCCTGCCCACCTACGAGCAAGGCACCTGGGCCGACAAGGTGGCGACCTCGTACCGCAATGTCGTCGCGATACGAGACGACGGCGACCCGCTACAGCTTGCCATGCTGCCGATCAATCCCGCGACCGCATACCTGCTGCTGCGCAAGTTCACCAAGCTGGCCGCCGGCGACTGGGTCGGCCTGAACGCCGCCAACTCCGCCATCGGCCTCTGCATCGTCGCCCTCGCCCGGCTGCAGGGCGTCAAGACCCTCAACATCGTGCGGCGCGAGGCCGCGGCCCAGACCGTGCGTGACGCCGGCGGAGACCGCGTGATCGTCGCCGGTGACGACCTGCCCGCTCAGATCGCCGACGCCCTGGACGGTGCGGAGCTCGGCCTGGCCCTGGACGCCACGGCCGGCCCGGTCGTCGCCGACCTCGCCGCGGCGCTCCGATACCGGGGCGTGATCGTCAGCTACGCCTTCGCGACCGACGCACCCCCGGCCGTCCGAGCCCACGATCTCATCTTCAACGAGGTGACACACACCGGATTCTGGCTGGTCAACTGGCTGCGCCACGCCCCGCGCACCGAGATCGAACAGACCTACCACCTGCTCAACGACCTCGTCGCCACCGGCGAACTGACCGTCCCGGTCGATGCGACCTACCGCCTGGACGACTACCACGAGGCGATCGAACACGCGATGACACCGGGACGCAGCGGCAAGGTCCTGTTCACGTTCGCCTGAGACCCGACACCCACCTGGAGCCGCTGGCGATACCGGCGTCATTCCGCGAGCAGGAGGGCCCGCAGCGACGAGGACAGCCATGCCTCGGCGCGGTCGAAGGACCAGCCGTGGTCGGTGGTCAGCTGCACCCAGGTGTCGAGCCAGAGGAACGCGGAGAGCGCGACCGCCGCGGTGTCGACGTCGGTCCCGGGGCGCAGCGCGCCGAGCTCGGCGAGCCGCTCAGCGCCGCGCCGGGCGCCGGCGATGTGGCGAGCATGGCCGTCCGCGTACGCCGCCGCGATGGCCTGGTCGACCTGCGCCGCGGATCGCAGCCCCACCAGGATCTCCTGGCAGCGTTCATTGAGCTGCCTGGTCAGCCGCGTCTGGAGGTCGATGACGTGGCCTGCGTCTGTTGAGCGGATCAATTCGGCGGCGAGCGGCGGGATGCCGGCGATGGTGTCCACCTCGTCGAGCATCGCGGTGACGAGCCGCGCCTTGGACCCGACGCTGGAGTAGATGGTCTGCACCGCGACGCCGGCCTCCCGGGCAATGTCGGTCACCGACGTGTGTGCGTATCCCTGGCGGGTGAACAGTCTGGTCGCGGCCAGGATGATGTCGCGGCGGGTCTGCGCCGCCTGCAACTGTCGTCGATTGGTCCGTGCGCCGCCTTGTTCGTCCGCGACTTTCATCTTAACATCATTCCAGTCAATAGATTGACGTTCTATATTGGAGGTAGAGGTGTCCGGAAGAACGATATCGGTGGGGGCCGTGGCCCTGGCCGGGACGATCGCCGCCCTCGCGCTCGGCCGCGTGATCTGGCCCGATCCGGCCGGTGCGCCCACCCCGCCACGGGACCTGGTGCCGCTCTTCGTCGTCCTGTCCGTGCTCGAGGCGCTGGCCTTCGGCGCCGGCCTGGCGTTCGTGTGCTTCGGGCTGGCTCCGCTGCGGCGGCTCGGCGCCGGAGCCGCCCTGACCTGGGCGGCATACGCGAGCATCTCGTTCATGCTGCTCAGCTGGTGGCCGCACGACAACCTGCACCGGGTGCTCGGCCACGCCGACTTCGCCGGACTGGCCCGGATCGAGTACCTCTTCCACGTGCCGCTCATGGCGGGCGCCGTCGTCGTCGCGGTGTTCGTCCTGCGGACCAGGCGGGCAGGCGACCGTGTCCCAGCGTGAGCAGCTCATCCGTGGTATCTACCGGACCATGTTCGAGACCGGCGACGTCACCCTCGCCGACCGGATCGTCACGCCCGGGTTCGTCGACCACGCCGCACCTCCGGCGCCCGTTCCAGCCGGACCCGACCAGCTGCGGGCGGTCGTGACCTACCTGCACTCGGTGCTGACCGACATCCGGTACGAGATCGAAGACGTTCTCCACGACGGCGACCGGCTCGCGTACCGGACCACCATGTCCGCCACCCAGACCGGCGAGCTCTTCGGCTTCCCGCCGAACGGTCGCGGCTTCTGCACCACGCAGATCCACATCGTGCGGTTCGACGGCGACCGCATCGCCGAGCACTGGGCCTGCCGCGACGACCTCGGCGCCCTGCGCCAGCTCGGCCACATCGCGTGACCGCGCTCGATCAGGCTTCTGATCGTTCTCGGAAGGGTGACGGGGCGACGGTCACACGCGCAGCCCCGTCACGTCGAACGTCCCGAACTTCCCGGCAGCCACCCGGCCGCGCATGCGGTCGCCCTCGACCGTGACCGTGAACGTCGCCGTCACCCGCACCTTCACCACCACGGTGATCGCCTTCACGACCTTCCAACTGGCGACGTCACCGTCGACCACCCCGTCGACGACCTCCAGGCTCGCCTTGTCGTGGTCGAGCGACCCGGTCAGCCGATCCCCGTCACGACGCAGCACGAGCCTGGCCTCCTGCTCGCCGACCGGCGAGTCGACCGACAACTTCCAGGTTCCTTCGACGGTCACCGGACGACCTCCATATCCAGCGGTGCGGCCGGACACCGGATGACCCCTCAATCATCCGCCGGCCACCGGCGCTCCGGGTGCCGCACCGTCCGCCGCCACGGTTGTTCACCCCGGGCGGGTCAGGGCGTGAGGTGCTTGCCCAGGGAGACGCCGCCGTCCTCGAAGCCGTGGCGCCCCGCGGGGTCGGAGCCGCGCGCCGGGGCGGATCAGCATGCCCCGCCGGCTACTTGCGGGGCTGGCGGTGCGGGGCCGGGCGGGCCTTCGTCATCGGGGTGTAGTGCGGGTCCTGGGCGATCTCGGCGCGGAACGTGGCCAGCAGGACCGGGTTGTCGGACAGCTGGAACTGCTGCGTCGGGCCCTTGTTGTCGGTGGGGTCGCTCTCGAAGTACACGACCGCCCGGATCTGCGGGTTCGCCTTGAACGTCGCCGAGGCGTCGCGCAGCCAGGCCGCGCGCTGCTCGGTGCCCCACGTGCGGGCCACGCCGAACTCGCCGATCATCACCGGCTTGGCCGGGTGGGCCGCGCAGAACTCCAGGAAGGGCCGCATCAGCTGGCCGATGGTGGCGTACTTCGAGCCGGCGTAGACGTCGACGCAGGTCCAGTCGACGGCATCGTCCCCGGGGTAGAACTCGGGTGCGTAGCCGCCCGTGAAGCCCTCGGCCGTCGGGCACCAGACCCAGGACGCGTTCGTCGCGCCCTCCTCGGTGAAGATGCGGCGGACGTGGCGCCAGGCGGCGACGTAGTCCGCGCCGGACCACATCTGTGCCCGCAGGTTCGGCCGGTCCATCTCCCAGCGGTACCGCAGGAGCACCGGACGCCCGAAGGACCTGAGCTCACGGGCCCGTTCCCGGATGAGCTCGTCGTAGCGGCCCATCGTGACCAGTCGGGTGTCCCCGCCGGCCCACGACAGCATGAGCGTCGTCCCGCGGCCGGCGAACTCGCGGTCGGAGTTGTTGAAGAAGTTCTCGTCGAAGCGGCGGTACGTGTTGACGATCGCCATCGGCCGGCCCAGCGCCTCCTCCCACGTCGTCATCGCGGCCAGGCGGCCCGACTCGGTGAGGCTGGCCGGGCGCACCCACGCGCCGAGGTACGAGCCGGACGCCGGGGGCGCTACCGGGCCGGCCTGGAACGGGCCGGTGGAGGTGGCGATGGCCGGCGGCCGTCCGTCCGGCGTGGACGACGGCAGCGCGGCCGGGCCGCCGCCGTCGTCGTCGTCGGATGACGTCGACAGCACGCTCAGGGTGACCGCCGTGGCGGCCGCGACGACGGCGGCCACCACGGCGAGGGTCAGCACGATCCGTTTCACAACGCTCCTACCCTGGGACTACTTCGGGATGCGTCGCGCCACGTAGAGCACGTCGGTGGCGACCGCGGACAGCCGGGCGGACCGGGTGGCGAGGTCGTCGGCGCGGCGGGCCATGGGGCGCAGCCACTCGCGGCGGTACGCGCCCGCCGGGAGGACCGCGAACCCGCGCCGGTCGATCACCTCGAACCCGTGCCGGGCCAGCAGCTGCTCGACCTCGGCGTGGTGCAGCTCGGCGAACCAGGCGTTGTCGCGGTTGCGGCGGTGGCGCAGGTGCCGCAGGGACGAGCGGTTGCCGTGGTTCTCCACGACCAGCAGCCCGGACTCGGCCTCCGGCAGGATCCGGGCGGCGAACGCGATCGCCCGGTCCCGCACGTCCTTGGGCGCGTTGAGCAGCAGGCGGAACACCGTCACCAGGGCCGGCCCGTCGACGGTGGCCGGCTCCGGCACCGGCCCGTCGGCGTCGACCTGGTGCAGCCGGGCGTAGACGCCCGCCTCCCGGGCCTTCGCCAGCATCTGCGCCGACACGTCGTAGCCGTGCGCGGCCCGCACGACCCCGTGCAGCAGCTTGATCGCCCGCCCGGTGCCGCAGGCGAAGTCGTGCTGGACCGGGCGCCGGGCGGTGAACTCCCGCCGCACCAGCCGGCGCAGGAACGCCCGCTGCCGCACGCTCACCGCGGTCGAGTACGTCTCCGGCGCGTAGACCACCCGCTCGTACTTGTCGACCGCCGCGTCCGACTGGAAGACCTCCGCGTAGTCCGTTCTCATCGTCCCCCCTGCATCAACACTGTTCTGAACCGCACCGCCGCACCTGCGTACGCGACGGCGCCCGCCACCGTGGCGGCGATCTTGAGAGTCAAGCTGTGGACCGGCAGCAGGAGCAGCTGCGGTACCGCGAAACAGCCCGCCGCCAGCGCGCAGGCGAGCAGCGTCGCCCGGCCGAACGGGTGCAGCCCCAGCCCGAGCACCACCTGCATGAGTGGGACGAGGTTGTTCACCAGCACGGCGGCGGACAGCCCGATCGCCGCGCCGAGCGCGCCGCTGCGGGGGATGAGCAGCGCGTCGACGCCGAGCATCACGAGCAGGGCCACGGCGACGTTGGCGAGGTTCCACCACGTGCGCCCGCCCATGGCGAGGACCATGTCGACCATCCCGCAGGCGGTCGCGACCATCATCGTGGCCGCGAGCACCCGGACGATGCCGACGCCGTCCGCGTAGTGCTCGCCGAACAGCCGCAGGTAGAGCGGCGCGTAGGTGAACACGAGCAGGTACAGCGGCCAGGCGGCCAGCACGACCCAGGCGGTGGCCTGCTGGTAGAGCAGGTTGGCGCCGGCGGTGTCGCGCACGGCGAGCCGCTCGGCCAGCCGCGGCTGCGCCGACTGGGACACGCCCTGGTTGACGAACTGGCCGAGGATCACGAACCGGCCGGCGACGGCGTACATCGCGGCCGGGGCCAGGCCGGCGAACGCGGCGACGAGCAGCACGTCGATGCGCTGCAGGGCCATCTGGGCGAAGCTGGCGACGGCCCGGGGCGCGGTGAAGACCCAGAACCGCCGGGGCGTGAAGTCGGCGACGTCCGTCTGCTCCAGGACGACCCGCGCCCGGACCCGGCCGAGCCACAGGCCCGCCAGCAGCGCGACCGGGAGGTACGGGAGCGCCCACAGCGCGGCGAAGACATCCGGCCCGAGGCCCGCCGCCCAGACCAGCGCCAGCAGCACCAGCTGGGTCGCCGGGCGCAGCACCCGGTCCAGCAGCACCGTGGGGCGCATCGCGCGCAGGCCGCGGCTCGCGGCGAGCAGCGCGTCGCTGAGCGCCGCCGCCGGCAGGAACACCGCGAGGGCCCGCACCAGGTCGGCCCGGCCGGGCAGCAGGTCGGCGGCGAACCACAGGCCGGCCGCGATGACGAGCGCCGCCGCCGCGATGGGGGCCAGCGCGACCCGCAGGCACTCGGCGAGGCGGGTCAGGTCGCCGGTGGCCCGCATCCGGGCCGGCCAGTAGACGAGCGAGGTCTGCGTGCCGAGCTTGGCCACGGTGACGCCGAGCCCGAAGGTCGCGGTCGCGGCGAAGAACGCGCCGGCGGTGTGCGGGTCGAGGGCGCGGGCCGCCAGCCAGGTGACCCCGACCCCGGCGAGGCCGGTGCAGACCGTGCCGGCGAGGCTGGCGATCCCGCCGCGGACGGCCCCGCGGAGCATGCCCTTCGGCGACTCCAGCGCGGGCCGTTCGAGGGTGGCGGTCACATCCACGAGGGCCGGTAGCCGAGCCACGCCGCGAGGCGCTCGTCGTACGGCCGGTAGTGCTCGGCGAGCTTCGAGGCGATCGAGTCGTCGAGCCGGTTGCGGGGGCGGGCGTTGTGCCGCTCGAACGGCGGGTAGGAGCCGGTCCGGGGCAGCCCGAGGAAGTCCACGACGGCGTCGTAGACGGGCTCGGGCCGGGTGAAGAACAGGCTGCTGTCGACGACGTGGACCCGGTCGCGGCCGAGCAGCTCGGCCATCGGCTCGAGGTACTCGATGTACTCGCCGCGGGCCCGGTAGGCGTGGTGCTGGTGGGCGAAGCTGTAGGAGAACGGGTCGGCCAGCAGCCGCTCGCGCTCGCCGGCGAGCCGCTCCCGCTCCAGGTCGAGCGCGCGGGCGAAGTCGACCTCGGGCTCGAAGCCGCGGGCGACCTCGTGGGCGTGCTGCGAGTAGGCCCGCTCGACCGGGTCGCGGACGAGCACGACGAGCCGGACACCGGGCAGGTCGCGGGCGATCCGGCCGAGGGCGTGCGGGTGGTACATGTAGTACGGGCTCGACTCGAAGGTCTGGGCGGGCACGCCGAACTCGGTGCGCACCCGCTCGGCGCGGCGGCGCAGCGGGAAGTGGCCGCGATACCAGCGCAGCCCGTGGTGGTAGCCGACGTCGAAGTAGTGGACGCCCTTGTGCAGCACCGCCTTGATGACCGCCGGGTGGGCGGCGAGGGCGCGGTAGAGCGACGTGGTCCCGCAGCGCTGGCCGCCGCAGATCAGGAACGACGGCAGGATCCGCCGGGCGGCGGTGAGCTGGCCGTAGTTGCGGGATCCGAAGTGGACGATCCGCTTCATCGTGTCGGGTACCTGCACGGGCATGGTTACAGCGCCTCCACTCGCGCGACGAGGACGGGCAGGAGCCAGCTGCCGAGCACGCCCAGCCGGGCGCCGGCCTCCGCCTGCCGGTCGGTGACGTACCGGGTGGCCAGGTCGACGAGGTACAGCAGGGTGGTCACCTCGACCGCCTGCCCCTGCGGCACGCCGAAGGGCCGCAGCAGCCCCGGCGCCGCACCGACCAGCTCGTTGACGGCGTCGCCGGCCGACGGCGCCCGGGCGATGCCGACCTGCAACGCGTGGTGCAGCGCGTCGAAGCCGATCGGCACGCCGGGCGTGAACCGCTCCCAGTCCCAGACCAGGAGGGTGTCGGCGAGGCTCGCCATGTTCCACGGCGACCAGTCCCCGTGCCAGGAGCCGTAGGTGAGATCGGTGCGCCCGGCGGTGCGGGCGAGGCGTTCGGCGGAGGCGCGCAGCACGGCGCCCTCGGCGTGGCCGGCGATCGCGGCCAGCCGGGCCCGCAGCCGGGTCCAGTAGCCGCTGCCGTCGAGGGTGCCGTGGCTGGTACCGCAGCAGACCGCGACCTCCCGCATCGCGGCGGTGAGCCGCGGTGCGGCCAGCGGCGCCCGCGGCCGCCAGACCGGCAGCGCCGACTGGACGAGCACCTCGTGGTCGCCCCAGCGCCCGGCGTGCAGGACCTCCGGGACCCGCAACGCGGTCAGCGGCGCGGTGCCGACGGCGTTCAGCGCGTTGCCCTCGGCCCGCACCAGCGTGCGGGTCAGCGCCGAGGTGCCCAGCTTGGCGAAGGCGACGGTGTGCCCGTCGGGGGCGAGCAGCTGCAGCACCGGCTTGCGGTTGGCCCGGGCCGGTCCGATGTGGACGCTCAGCCGCAGGTCGGCGCCGAGCGCGGTGCGCAGGTAGGCGTCGATGGTGTCGGCGGCCGGGCGCAGCCGCAGCCGGTCGCGCAGCAGCAGCCGGGACAGGCCGGTGCGCAGCGCGGTGACCACGGCGTCGCGCTTGAGCCGGGCCAGCCGGGACTGCGGCTCGGCGTAGCGGCGCACCGCGGCGGCGGCCAGGCGCCGGTCGTCGGCCGGCACCAGCAGGCGCGGCTTGCGGGCGCTGGGGATGACGAGGTACTCCACCGGCGCGCCGCCGCTGCCGGGGTACAGCAGGCCGAGGACCTCCTCGACGTACTGCGCCCGCAGCCGCTCGTCGTCGGCCCGCAGCGCGGCCGGGGCGGTCTTCAGTGGACTCATCGCGGGAATCCCCTCTGCTGGTTGCGCCACAGGACGACGTACGCCAGGAACGTCAGCGCCAGCGGGGTGACCAGCGCGTTGTACCAGAACATCGCCGCCAGGCTGGACACGATCGCGGCCGCCGCGGCGAGCCCGGCGGGCGAGTGGTCGCGCCGGAACCGCCACAGCGCGGCGGCGAAGAACCCCAGGTAGGTGACGGTGCCGACGAGGCCGTGGGCGTAGAGCAGCTGCCACAGCTGGCCGTTGCCGCCGACGGTGAAGTTGCCGCAGCGCTCGCAGCCGGCGCTCTCGCCGACGGCGATCGAGTTGCGCCCGCCGAGCGTGGTGCGGGTCGAGCCGAAGCCGATGAGCGGCGACTCCAGCATCCCGCCGACGGCCTTCTCGGTGGTGTACATCCGCACGCCGTTGGACTTGCCGTGCTCCAGCCGGGCGGTGACGACGTCGCCGAGCGGCGTGGTGACCATGGCGACGACCACCGCCGCGCCCGCGACCCCGATGAGGCCGAGGGCGGCGAACCGGCCGCGCAGCGCCAGGCGGACCGCCGCGTAGAGGGCCATCACGGCCAGGCCGATCCACAGGCCGCGGTTCAGCGAGTACACGATCGGGACCACGGCGACGACCAGGGTCACCGCCGTGAACACCTTCGTGCGGCGCTTGCGGGTGAGGCAGAAGCCGGCGACGAGCAGCCAGCCGACGAGGAGGCACACGTTGTTGCCCCAGGTGTTGGTGTACCCCCACGGCGCGCCCGGCCGGGGCGTCTCCCCGCCGAGCAGGTTCATGATCTGCGCCGCCGTCGGGTGGACCAGGGACTGCACGAAGCCGTCGGCCCGCACGTGCCCGGGCAGGAGCAGCTCCATCGGCGAGGTGAACTCGAAGCGGGGCGCCACCATGCCGAGCAGCCCGCCGGCGACGGTGACGACGAACAGCCAGGCGAGCAGCCGCACGAGCCGCTCCTGGGTCAGCTCCCGGCGGTCGACGTTCCCGGCGTACACCAGCAGCACGGTCAGCGCCGCGTAGCCGCCGAGGCGGAACCCGTACGACACCAGGCGGCTGGCCGCGGTCCCGGGGACGGTGCCCACCGGGTCGGTGCCCAGGGTGAACAGTCCGAAGAGGACGGTCGCCAGGAACAGCAGCCAGAGCAGGAACGCCGGCGGCAGCTTGACCAGCTGCCCGCAGGCGCGGTGCCGGAGCAGCGCGACGAGCATCGGCACCGCGGCGACGAAGAAGATGAGCACGCCGAGGCCGAGCGCCCACCACAGCGGGTAGAGCAGCAGGACGGCGGTGAGCGGCCAGGCGCGCAGCCGGTGGGCCGGCCGCGGGCGGGGCCGGGCCGGCACGGCGTCGGCGGCGGAGGGGTGCGTGGTGAGGGTCATCGCCGCTTGTCGGCGCCGTTCTCGCTGGGCGCCTCGGCCGGGATGCGGGTGACCGTGATCGTGCGGGTCTGCCGCTTCGGCGGCGTCGGCACCGCGGGCGCCGGCGTCGTCCGGATGCGCTTGGGCGGCTCGTCCTCCTTGCCGGCCGGCTTGCCGGCCGGAACCTTGGCGGGCAGCTTCTCCAGGACGGTGGTCATGTCGTCGGCGATCGCCGGGGTCTGCGGCTCGGCGGCCTCGCGCTCGTCGCCGCCGCGCGGCGGGGACAGGCGGGGCAGCACGACCGCGCCGAGCAGCGGCGTGCCGACCCGGCGCAGCTGGTCGGCGGCGTCGGCGACCTCGGTGTGACGGGTGCGGCGCAGCTCGACGGCGACGATGGCGGCGTCGGCCAGGCTGGCCAGGCTCTGCGCGTCGGCGCTGGTGGCCGTGGACGGCGCCTCCACGACGACGTAGGCGGCGCGTTCCCGCAGCGTCGCGAGCGTGTCGCGGAGCGCCTGCGACTGCAGCAGCCCGCCGGCGCTGGCGGTGCCGCCGGTGGTGACAATGCTGAGGTTGGGGTGCCGCGGGGCGCGCTGGGTGGCGCTGCTCAGCGAGAAGCGGCCGGCGAGCACGTCGGACAGCCCGGGCACGGCCCGCACGCCGAGCATCCGGTGCACCGACGCGGTGTCGACGAGGCTGTCCGGCAGGTGCGCGCAGACGAGCACGGTTTCGGCGCCGGTACGGGCGAAGGCCGCCGCCAGGTTCGCCGCGACCACGGTCGACGCCGCGCCGCGGCTCGCCCCGGCGACGACGACCACCTGGCCGGCGAGCGCGACCCGGGCGTCACCCCCGACCGGCGCCGGGATGCTGGCGAGGACCTCGTTGCGGAGCCGGTTGAAGATCCGGCCGCCCGCGCCGAACGGCGCGAACACGTCGTCGAGGCGCGGCTTCACCCGGCCGGGGACGCCGGCCAGGACGGCCACGTCGACCCGGCGGGGCAGGTCGCCCGGGCGGCGGACCCGCTGGTCGAGCCGCTCGCGCAGCATGGCCGCGCCGACCCCGAGCAGCAGGCCGATCATCGCGCCGCTGGCCAGGTTGAGCAGCCGGTTCGGCTTGACCGGCCGCCCCGGCAGGTCGGCGTCGCGGGTGATCTTGCCGGCGCTGACCGTGGTGGTGAGCAGCTGGTTGAGCTGGCCCGCGAGGGTGTTGATCTGCGACGTGACCGTGGTGCGCTGGCTCTCCAGGTTGGGCCGGTTGGGGTCGCCGGCGCGCAGGGCGGCCAGCCTGTTGTTGATCTGGGTCAGGCTGGTGTTGAGCTGGGTGATCTTGTCGTTGAGGATCGCGATGCGCCCGGCGACGTCGGCCTTGGCGGACTCCTCGCGGTTGCGCAGGTACGCCTCGGCGAACGCGTGCGACCCGGCCTGGGCGGTCGGCGCGTCCGGTGCCGAGAACGTGATCACGAGGAAGGTGGTGTTCGGCGGTACCTCCACCCGCACGCTCCCGGCCAGGGTGTCCGGCGCGACGGTGGAGCGCATGAGCGCCGCGGCGTCGGTCGCGACCGTCGTGGAGGTGACGAGCTGCGCCTCGTTGTCGAGGTTGATGTCGCCCTTGGTGCGCCCGCTGGTGGAGTTCGCGTCCTGGCCGTTGCCGATCGGCGAGACGAGCACCGACGTCGCCGACTCGTACACCTTCGTCTGCACCGACGTGAACTGCGCCGCGGCCGCGAGGCCGGCGACCACCGCGATGACCACGAGCCACCAGTGGCGCCGAGCCATGCCGAGCAGGTCGACGCCGGGGCTGTCGGTTTCGGCGGAGTACGGGCGGTTGGCGTCCATGAAGCGGCGACCCCTTCGGCGTCTGGTTCTCCAGGGGCTAACGCCGTTGCTGCTGCGGCGTGATGGCCTGTTTGTGGTGATTTACGCGCGATGGGCGGGCTTGCGGGTCAGCCGATGGTGGAGCGAGCGGGCCAGCAGCGCGGCCGCGAAGGGCGCGTCCTCACGCAGATAACGGCGGGCGAGGCGGCGGGGTTCCCGGGCCAGCCGATCGAGCCACTCCAGGCCGGCCTTCTGCAGGACGGGCCGGGCGCGCTGGACGTCTCCGGCGACGAAGTTGACGGCGGCGCCGCATCCGAGAAACCACGCTCGCGGGTGCTCGCTTCTGAGCGTGGCGATGAGGCGTTCCTGTCTGGGGAAGCCGAGGCCGACGTACATCATGTCGGGGTCTGCAGCTCTGACGACCTGCCCGATTGCTCGGATTTTTGCGGGCGATCGGTCGAAGCCGTACGCCGGGCTCAGCGCGCCGGCGATCCGCAGGCCCTCGAACGACTCGGCCAGCTTGGCCGCGGCCCGGGCGGCACCGTCCGTCGCGGGGTCGCCGCCCAGCACGAAGATGCTGCGCCCCGCCGCCGCGAGGCCCTGCGACAGCGACCAGACGAGATCCGAGCCGGCGACCCTGGCCGGCAGCGAGCGGCCGGCCAGGCGGGCCGCCCACACCAGCGGGGCGCCGTCGGCGACGGCCAGGTCGGCCCGGCTGAGCTCCTGCCGCAGCGCCGGGTCGCGGGCGACCTGCCGCAGGATGTCGACGTTCGGGGTGACGATCCAGCCGCCCCGGCCCTCGTCGAGCGCCCGCAGCACGTGGGCGACGACCTGGGGCTCGGTCAGCGGGTCGATGGCCAGGCCGCCGACGGGGACGCGCCGGATGTAGCTGCGCAGCATCGTGAGTCCGCATTTCCTCGTTAGAGCCAATGCCAGCAGATCTGGCATATCTACCAAAACGACCAAGGAGGACGCTTGGTACGCGTTCTGTTCCTCGGCGGACTCGGCCGCAGCGGCACCACGCTGCTCGAACGCCTCCTGGGTGAGCTGCCCGGCGTGTGTCCGCTGGGCGAGGTCGTGCACCTGTGGGAACGCGACATCGCTGGCGACGAGCGGTGCGGGTGCGGCAGCCACTTCTCGGACTGCGAGTTCTGGCGGGCCGTGGGCGAGAAGGCGTTCGGCGGGTGGCACCACGTCGACGTGTGGCGGGTCCTGGCGCTGCGGCAGGCGGTCGAGCGCACGCGGTACATCCCGCGGCTGGCCAGCGTGCGGATGACCGCCGCGCAGCGGCTCCTCGTCGAGGAGTACGCCGACTGGTACGCCCGGCTCTACGAGGCGGCCGCCGTGGTCTCCGGCGCGTCGGTCCTGGTCGACTCCTCGAAGCACGCCGCGCTCGCCTACTGCCTGCGGTACGCGCCGTCCGTCGACCTGCGGGTCGTGCACATGGTCCGGGACAGCCGGGGCGTGGCGTACTCGTGGACGAAGAAGGTCAGCCGGCCGGAGACGGACGGGGCGCAGGAGATGACGCGGTACTCCCCCAGCCGTTCGGCGCTGCTGTGGAACGCGCACAACACCGCGTTCTCGGTGCTGCACCGCTGCGGGGTGCCGGTGCAGCGGGTGCGGTACGAGGAGCTTCTGGAGTCTCCATCCTCCACGTTGGGTGCCATCGCCTCGTTCGCCGGGCTGACCCCGCCGGATGTCTCCTTCGTCAAGAACGGCACCGCGGAGCTGGGGCCGTGCCACAGCGCCGCCGGCAACCCGATGCGCTTCACGGTCGGCCCGGTACCGCTGCGCCGCGACGACGCCTGGCGGACCGCGCTGCCGGGGCGCCAGCGGCGCGTGGTGAGCGCGCTGACCGCCCCGCTGCTCGGCGTGTACGGCTACCGGGGTGCCCGATGAGCACCGCGGCGCACTGGCCGAGCGTCGGCGTCGTCGTGCCCACCCGCAACCGCCCCCGGCTGCTGGCGCGCGCCGTCGAGGGGATCGTCGCCCAGGACTACCCGGGCCCGGTCCGCACCATCGTGGTCTTCGACCAGCACCCGCCGGACGCGGCGCTGTGCCGCGGCGGCGAGCGCCCGCTCGACGTGCTGCCCAACCTGCGCAGGCCCGGCCTGGCCGGGGCGCGCAACACCGGGATCGTGGCGCTCGACACCGACCTGGTGGCGTTCTGCGACGACGACGACGTGTGGGCGCCGGCGAAGCTGCGCCGGCAGGTCCACGCGCTGCAGCAGCGCCCGCAGGCCGAGTTCTGCACGGCGGCGATCGAGGTCGAGTTCGGCGACCGGCTCACCACCCGCCTCGCCGGCGCCTCGCTCGTCGGGCTCGACGACCTGGTCCGCTCCCGGATGGCCATGCTGCACTCGTCGACGTTCCTGGTCCGCCGCGCCGCGTTCGCCCGCGACGAGCTGGGCCTCGTCGCCGAAGACGCGCCGGGCAGCCAGAACGAGGACTGGGACCTGCTGCTGCGCGCCGCCAAGCGTGGCGAGATCGTCCACGTCGACGAACCGCTGGTCCGCGTCCTGTGGGGCCGCTCGTCGATGTTCGCCTACGAGTACGCGACGAAGATGGCGTCGCTGCGCTGGATGATGGCCCGCCACCCGGAGATCGCCGGCTCGGGCACCGGCGCCGGGCGCGTCTACGGCCAGCTGGCCTGCTGGTCCGCCGCCACCGGCAACCGCCGCGACGCCTGGCGCTGGACCAGGGCGGCGATGCGCTCGAACTGGCGCGAGCCGCGCGCCGCCATCGCGCTGGCCGCCGTCACGGGCGTGGTCAAGGTCGAAAGCGTGCTCGGGGCCCTCCACCGGAGGGGCCACGGCATCTAGAGTCGCCTCTATGAGGGTGCGCGTGGGGGAAGGCGTCTCGCTCAACGTCCGGGTGTTCGGCGCCGACGCTCGCGGGACGCCGTTCCTGCTGGTCCACGGCCTGTCGTCGAACGCCCGCCTGTGGGACGGGGTGGCTCCGGCACTGGCCGGCCACCCGGTGTACGCGGTCGACCTGCGCTCGCACGGCGAGTCGGACGCCCCGCCGACCGGCTACGACACCGCGACGGCCGCCGCCGACCTGTCCGCGGTCTGCTCGTATCTGGGCCTGCCGGCCGCGATCGTCGCCGGCCAGTCCTGGGGCGGCAACGTCGTGGTCCAGCTGGCCGCCCGCTTCCCCTCCCAGGTCGCCGCGCTGGCCCTCGTCGACGGCGGCTGGATCGACCTGGCGTCCCGCTTCCCGTCGTGGGAGGCGTGCGCGGCCCGGCTCCGGCCGCCGGACGTCAGCGCGATCAGCGCCACCGCCCTGCGCGCCTCGCTGCGGGCCACCCACCCGGACTGGGCGCCGTGGGCGGTCGAGGCGACGGTCGCCAACCTCGTCGTCGGCCCGGACGACTCGCTGCGCCGCCGGCTGCCCGTCGACCGGCACATGAGCATCGTGCGCAGCATGTGGGACGACCCGCCGCAGCCGTACTACCCGCGCGTCGAGGTCCCCGTCCTGGCCCTCCCGGCCGGCACCGGCGACCCCGACCTGCACGGCCTGCGCGACGTGAAGGTCCGCCCGTACCCGGGCGGCGACCACGACCTGCACGCCCAGCACCCGGCGTCGATCGCCGCCGACCTGCTCGGGCTGGTGCCGTGATGACCGGCCTGCTGGTGATCATGGGCTCCGGCGAGACCGCCCCGACGATGGTCAAGCCCCACCGCGAGATCTTCGAACGCTGCGGCGAGCGCCCCGCCGTGCTCCTCGACACGCCGTACGGCTTCCAGGAGAACGCCGACGACATCTCCTCCCGCGCCCTGCAGTACTTTGCCGACAGCACCGGCCGGCGTGTCTCGGTCGTCAACTGGCGCACGACCCCGCCTCCCGGCCTGGACCGCGAGCGGGCGCTCGCCGAGCTGCGGTCGGCGGGCTGGCTGTTCGCCGGCCCGGGAAGCCCGACCTACGCCCTGCGCCAGTGGACGGACACGGAGATTCCGGCGGTACTGCAGGAGGCCCTGTCCCGCGACGCGGTGGTCCTCTTCGCGAGCGCCGCCGCGCTGACCCTGAGCTCGCACACGATCCCGGTCTACGAGATCTACAAGGTGGGCGCCGACCCGGCCTGGGCCCCCGGCCTGGACCTGGTCCGCCCGCTGACCGGCCTGCCCGCCGTGATCATCCCCCACTACGACAACGCCGAGGGCGGCCACCACGACACCCGCTTCTGCTACCTGGGCGAACGCCGCCTGCGGATGCTGGAGCCGGAACTGCCGGACGACTCGTTCATCCTGGGCGTGGACGAGCACACGGCGGCGGTGTTCGACCCGGCGGCCGCCACGGTCCGCGTCCTGGGCAACGGCGGCCTGACCCTCCGCCGCGCGGGCGAGTCCCGCTGGTGGCCCTCGGGCACGCTCCTGCCGTTCACGGCCTTCACCGGTTCGGACGCCGCGCACGCCCCGGCCCCGCCGTCCCCGGCGCCGCCCGCGCCCCAGCCGGACCTCCCGGCCACGTCGCTGGGCGCGGAAACCCTGTCCGCGACGACCCGCTTCGACGCTTGCTACGAGGCCCGCGACGTGGACGGCTGCGTGGCGGCGGCCCTGGACCTGGAGCAGGCGATGCACGACTGGATCGCCGACACGGACGTCTCCGACGAACGCGAGCAGGCAAGGTCCGCCCTGCGCAACATGCTCGTCCGCCTGGGTTCGCTGGCGGGCACCGAACGCCTGGCCCCACTGATCAAGGCCCTGGTCGAGCTGCGCACGTCGGCGCGCGAGGCCAAGGACTGGGCGTTGAGCGACGCCCTCCGCGACGCGATGCAAGCGGCCGGGGTATCCGTACAGGACACCCCGGCCGGCCCGGTCGTCACCTACTGACCGCCCCGTGCTCCCACGACCGCTCCCACGACGGCCCGGCGCCTGGACGCACTCCGCACCCAGGCCCACGGCCGCCGCGCTCCCCGAACCCCCGGACCGTCGGGCCTTCGCGCGGTGGCGCGTCGGCCCTCCGGGGTCCGTGGGGTGGGTCAGCCGGCGAGCTTCTTGGCCAGGTTCTGGTCGAGCGCGTTCATGAACTCGTCCGTGGTCAGCCACGGGGCGTCGCGGGCGATGAGCAGGGCCAGGTCCTTGGTCATCTGGCCGCCCTCGACGGTCTCGACGCAGACCTGCTCGAGCGTGTCGGCGAAGTTGGTCACCTCGGGCGTGCCGTCGACCTTGCCCCGGTGGGCCAGGCCGCGCGTCCACGCGAAGATCGAGGCGATCGGGTTGGTCGAGGTCTTCTCGCCCTTCTGCCACTGCCGGTAGTGCCGGGTGACGGTGCCGTGCGCCGCCTCGGCCTCGACCGTCTTGCCGTCCGGGGTCATCAGCACGCTGGTCATCAGGCCGAGCGAGCCGAAGCCCTGGGCGACGGTGTCGGACTGGACGTCACCGTCGTAGTTCTTGGCGGCCCACACGAACCCGCCCTCCCACTTCAGCGCGGCGGCGACCATGTCGTCGATGAGCCGGTGCTCGTAGGTCAGGCCGGCCTCGGCGAACGCGTCCTTGAACTCGGCCTCGAAGACCTCGGCGAACAGGTCCTTGAACCGCCCGTCGTACGCCTTCAGGATCGTGTTCTTCGTCGACAGGTACACCGGGTAGCCCCGGTCGAGCCCGTAACGGAACGACGCCCGCGCGAAGTCGCGGATCGAGTCGTCGAAGTTGTACATCCCCATCGCGACACCGCCACCGGGGAAGTTGGCGATCTCGAACTCCATCGGCGCGCCGCCGTCAGCCGGGGTGTAGGTGACGGTGACCTTGCCGGGGCCGGGGACGACGAAGTCGGTCGCCTTGTACTGGTCGCCGTGGGCGTGACGGCCGATGATGATCGGCTTGGTCCAGCCCGGGACGAGCCGCGGCACGTTGGCCATGATGATCGGCTCGCGGAAGACCACGCCGCCGAGGATGTTGCGGATGGTGCCGTTCGGCGACCGCCACATCTTCTTGAGCTTGAACTCCTCGACGCGCGCCTCGTCCGGCGTGATCGTGGCGCACTTCACGCCGACGCCGTGCTGCTTGATGGCGTTGGCCGCGTCGATCGTGACCTGGTCGTCGGTCTGGTCGCGGTACTCGATCGACAGGTCGTAGTACTTCAGGTCGACGTCGAGATACGGCAGGATCAGCTGCTCGCGAATCTGCTTCCAGATGATGCGGGTCATCTCGTCGCCGTCGAGCTCGACGACAGGGTTGTTTACCTTGATCTTCGCCATCGGCCAGGCGCTCCTCTCGGGCCTTCTTCCCTAGCAGTACGAGCGTACTGGATTGGTCAGCTTGCGAGGACTCCGGCCCCCAGGCTGACGACGCCCGTCGCTAAGGACAGCGCACCCACCCAGACCAGGGCAATCGCCGCATTCGGCCGGTGGCGGTCCTTGCCCGCCGAGGCCGCGAAGAAGCCGCCCGACATGAGGATGGCCGCCGCCAGGACGCAGCTGCGCGACAACCAGCCGACGAGGCCGTCGAGCCGCGCCAGGTCGGCATAGAGGATCCCGACCAGGCCCAGCGTGACCAGGACGCCGGCGTGGGCGTGACCGGCGCGCGCGAAGGCCTGCTGGAACGGGGTCATCGGGACCGCACCGCGCACGATCTTCGTGAGGAACCAGCCACCGACCTCGATCGTCACGATCGACAGCAGTGCGATGCCGGCCAGGATCCGCCCGGCATCGGTGAACTCGAACATGCCCGCCCCCGTCACTGGCTAAGTTACGCTATGGCGGTGACGATAGGCGAAGGCGGCATCACCGGTCAAGTCGAGATAGACAGTTACGTCGAGACGTATCTCGACCTGTGCCTGACGCTGGTGAACGACCTGGCCGTGCCCACCCGGCAGGGCCGCCCGGCCGAGGGGCTGCGCGGCGCCTTCGCCGACCTGGCGGGGAGCACCCGCCTGCGGGGCTACGACGTGTCGTCGGCCGACGTCGACGTGCTGGCCACCGTGGCCGGCCGATTACGGGCGGCGCTCGACGCCTGCCTGGCCGGCGACCTGCACAGCGCGGCGGGCGTGCTCAACGGCGTGCTGCGGGAGCACGGTGCGGTGCCGAATCTTCACGCCAGTCCCGACGGGCTGCCGCAACTGTCCTTCCACGCCCACTCCGCCACGATCGTCGATGCCTGGGCCGCGGAGTCCGCCACGGCCGTGGCCTTCCTGGTCGGCACGCGCCAGACGCACCGGCTCGGCCGGTGCGCGGCCGACGCCTGCGACGCCTACTTCCTCGACGCTACGAAGAACACGTCCCGCCGGTTCTGCTCGCTGGCGTGTCAGAACCGGGCGAAGTCGGCGGCTTACCGACAGAAGCAGCGGTCGAAATTGTCATAGGGACCCGTCATCCTGTTGCCGTGAATCTCGTCGTCCGCCTGTGCGGGCTCATCGTCCTGGCGCTCGGCACCGCCGCCACCGTCGCCGGCCTCGCGCTGCCCTGGACCATGTCCGGTGGCCTGCACCCCGACCTGACGACGATCGCCGGCATCGCCTTCCTGGGGCCGCTGCTCGGCCTGCTGTGCCTGGCCTATGCGCGCCACGACCCGCGCCGCTTCCGGCTGGTCGCGGCGGTCGCCGGCGTCGCCGCGGTGGCGGCCCTGCTCGTCGCCGTCGGCCTGGCCCGGCTGGTGTCGCCGAGCGCGGGCGTCGCCGTGGGTGGCCCGCTCGCGGTCGTCGGCTCGGCCCTCGCCGTCCTCGGCTGGCTCCTGCTGCTCGTCGCCGGCCCGGGCCGGATCACGTTCGCCGGCCGGAGGTCCTGGCTGGCCGCGGCGCTCACGGTCGCGCTGGCGCTGCTCGCGTCGTTCGTGGGCATCGACTGGGCGCGGGAGGGCCGGTTCGTCGACGCGACCACGGCCGGTGCGCGGCCCGCCGGCCCGGCCCCGGCCTGGCCGTTGCAGCTGGCCGGGGTGCAGCTCGTCGGCGTGCACGAGGACCTGGTGATCCTGCGCGGCGCCGACGGGATCCGGGCGGTGTGGCTCGGCTCGGGGACGACCGCCTGGCAATACCTGCGGTCCGACCTGCCCAGCTCGACGGCGGGGCTGGTCGACGGCGCGGTGGTCGTGGTGTTCGGCACCGACGACGGGATCCTGGTGACCGCGCTCGACGCGGGCAGCGGCGCCGAGCGGTTCTCGCGGCGGTTCGAGTCGGGGAAGATGGCGACGGTCCGGGCGGCGGGGCGCATCGCCGTCCTCTCCAACCTCGGCATCGGCGCGGGCGACCTGCTCGGGATCGACGCCCGCGACGGGGCGCTGCGCTGGCGGTGGACCCCGGAGCGCAACGGCGGCCCGTGCGACGTGACCGACCTGGCCTCGACGTCCGAGACGGTCGCCGTGGCCATGCGGTGCCGCGCCACCGGCGTCGACGACATGGCCGTGGGCCTGACCGCCGACGGCGGCGCCGAGCGGTGGTCGTGGCACGCGATCCAGCGCACCAACCCGGAGCTGCGGGTGTTCGCCGTCGGCGCGGGCTTCGTGACCGTGACCGGCGTCCCGCACCGGGCGACGTATATGGACGCCGTGACCGGCTCGGTCGGCGCCCGCCACGACGCGGCCGGCGCCCTGGCCCTCGCCGCGGGCACCACCGTGCTCTACGCGGAGCCGAGCGCCGACCGCCCCCACCTGGCGGCCGTCGACGCCCGCACGGGCGGCGTGAAGTGGGACGTGGCGTTACCCGGCCTGGGCGGTCACCAGCCGCTCACGGGCGCGGCCGACGACGGCCAGGCCCACCTGCTGTGGCGCTCGCCGGACGGCGCGCTGCGCCTGCTGACGGTCACCACGGAGAACGGCGCCATCCCGTCGGCGGCCCGCACGATCTCCTGCCCGGCCAAGTGCCCGGACACCACGGCGGTCGCCGCGGGCAGCGGCCACACGGCGGTCACGGTCCGCGACGAGAAGGCCACGACCCTGTACCTCACCGTTCCGTAGCCCCACGAGTCCGGCGCCGGCGAGTGGACGGCGGGCGGCGCGGCGCTGGCGTCGGGGTCGTTGTCAGAGCGTGGCGCGTTCGGCCAGTTCCACCACGTTGGTGAGGAGCATGGCCCTGGTCATCGGGCCCACGCCGCCGGGCATCGGGGCCAGGTAGCCCGCCACCTCGGCCACCTCCGGGGCCACGTCCCCCACCAGGCGGGCCTTGCCGTCCTCGTCGACCACCCGGGTCACGCCGACGTCCAGGACCGCGGCGCCCGGCTTCACCATGTCCGCGGTCAGGAGGCCCGCGGAGCCGGCCGCCACGATCACGATGTCCGCGGTGCGGGTGTGGGCGGCCAGGTCGCGGGTGCCGGTGTGGCACAGGGTCACCGTCGAGTTCTCGGACTTGCGGGTGAAGATCAGGCCCAGGGGGCGGCCCGCCGTCGTGCCGCGGCCGATGGCCGTCACCTCGGCGCCGTTCGTCGGCACGTGGTAGTGGCGGAGGAGCTGGACGATGCCGTTCGGGGTGCAGGGCAGCGGGGCCTCGATGTTCAGGACCAGGCGGCCCAGGTTCGTGGGGTGGAGGCCGTCGGCGTCCTTGTCCGGGTCGATGAGCTCGAGGATGCGCTGCTCGTCCAGGCCCTTCGGGAGCGGGAGCTGCACGATGTACCCGGTGCAGGCCGGGTCCTCGTTCAGCTCGCGGACGGCGGCCTCGACCTCGGCCTGGGTGGCGGTCTCCGGCAGGTCGCGGCGGATCGAGGCGATGCCCACCTCGGCGCAGTCGCGGTGCTTGCCCGCGACGTACGCGCGGGAGCCCGGGTCGTCGCCCACCAGGATCGTGCCCAGGCCGGGGACCACGCCGCGGTCGGCCAGCGCCTTCACGCGGCCGCGCAGGTCCTCCTTGATCGCCGCCGCTGTCGCCTTGCCGTCCAGTATCGTCGCCGTCACGCGAACGATCCTGCCACTAGAGTTCGGGAGATGTCCGTGCGGCGTGGCGTTGTCGCCCTCCTCACCCTGCTGACCCTCGTCGGATGCGGGGACAAGACCCCCACGCAGGCCACGCCGAACCAGGCCGGCCCCCAGGTCAGCGACGCCGGCTCGGAGACCAGCGCGCTGGGCCAGGCAAGCGTCCAGGCAAGCGTCCAGCCGAGCGCGAGCGGAGCCACCCCGGGCCAGAGCCGCCAGCAGCAGGCGAAGGCGTTCATCGAGCAGCAGCCCGGCACCATCGGCATCGTCGT
Source organism: Dactylosporangium sucinum (assembly GCF_014647515.1). Lineage (GTDB taxonomy): Bacteria > Actinomycetota > Actinomycetes > Mycobacteriales > Micromonosporaceae > Dactylosporangium > Dactylosporangium sucinum. The sequence goes on from NZ_BMPI01000007.1 coordinate 105,131, forward strand.
CCGGGACCGCACCACGGGGCAGGTCTGGAAGGCCGGGAACACCACCGCCACCACCTGGACCGCCTCGACGATCAAGCTGGCCATCGCCGCCGATCTGCTCGAACGTCAGCGGGCGGGGCAGCTCAGGCTCGACCAGACCGACAAGGCCAACCTCGACAAGGCGCTCGTCAACTCGGACAACGACGCGGCGACGGCGCTGTGGAACAGGTACGACGGGGCCGGGATGTTGGAGCGGTTCCGGAGCCGGTTCGGGATGCGGTCGCTAGCGGTGGTCCAGGGGTACGACACCTTCTGGCGGAACCTCCGGTGCAGCGCCGACGACCTGCAGAACCTGATGACGTACGTGCTGGAGAAGCTGGCCCCGGAAGACCAGGCGTACCTGGTCGCCACCCTGCGGAAGGTCGCGAGCAACCAGCGGTGGGGCGTCTGGGCGGCCGGCAGCGCCCTCAAGCCCGGCAACAAGGACGGCTGGGCGCAGAAGCCGGTCAACGGCAGGACCGTCTGGGTGACGCACACGGTCGGGTTCGCGGGCGACGGCGAGCGGTACGTGGTCGCGGCCATGTACGAGCAGGGCGCGAGCGGGACCTTGGCGAAGGGCGCGCACGCGCTGAGCGACGCGGTCGCGCTGTACTTCGGTGCCAAGGTCCCCGCCCCGGTGACCCTGCCGTAGTTAGTGGTAGAAGTGCCGCGTGCCGGTGAGGTACATCGTGACGCCGGCCGCCTGGGCCGCCTTGATCACGTCCTCGTCGCGGATCGAGCCGCCCGGCTGCACGATCGCCTTGATGCCCGCGTCGATGAGGGCCTGCGGCCCGTCGGCGAACGGGAAGAACGCGTCGGAGGCCGCCACCGAGCCGGCCGCGCGGTCCCCGGCGCGGGAGACCGCGAGCCGCACCGAGTCCACCCGGTTCACCTGGCCCATGCCGACGCCGACCGTCGCGCCGTCGGCGGCGAGCAGGATGGCGTTGGACTTGACCGACCGGACCGCCCGCCAGGCGAACGCCAGATCACGCAGCGTCTCGGCGTCGGCCGGCGACCCGGTGACCAGCTTCCAGTTGACGGGGTCGTCGCCGTCGGCGTCGATGCGGTCCGCGGACTGCACCAGCACGCCGCCAGAGATCTGCCGCGACTCGGCCGCCGCGGGCTGCCAGGCCGGGGCGCGCAGCACCCGCAGGTTCTTCTTGGCGGTCAGCAGCGCGACGGCGCCGTCCTCGTACGCCGGTGCCACGACGACCTCGGTGAAGATCTCGCTGATCTGCTTGGCCAGGTCGACGGTGACGGGCGCGTTGACCGCGATGACGCCGCCGTAGGCGCTGACCGGGTCGCAGGCGTGCGCCTTGCGGTGCGCGTCGGCCACGTCGGCGCCGACGGCGATGCCGCACGGGTTGGCGTGCTTGATGATCGCGACGCACGGCTCGGCGAAGTCGTGCGCGGCACGCCAGGCGGCGTCGGCGTCGACGTAGTTGTTGTAGGACATCTCCTTGCCGCCGAGCTGCTCGGCCTGGGCCAGGCCGGGGGCGGCGGCCGGGTCGGCGTAGAGCGCCGCCGCCTGGTGCGGGTTCTCGCCGTACCGCAGCGTGGCCGACCGCCGAAGGGCCGTGCCGGCGAAGTTCGAGGAGAACCAGGCGGCCACGGCGACGTCGTACTCGGCGATGTGCGCGAACGCCGATGCCGCCAGCGCCCGCCGCTCGTCCAGCGTGAAGCCGCCGTCGGCCAGCGCCGCCAGTACCGCCGGATAATCCGAGGACGAGGTCACCACCGCGACGCTGGGGAAGTTCTTGGCGGCCGCGCGGACCATCGCCGGCCCGCCGATGTCGATCTGCTCGACGCACTCGTCCTCGGTCGCGCCCGAGGCGACCGTCTCGGTGAACGGGTACAGGTTCGACACGAGCAGCTCGAACGGCGCGATGCCCAGCTCGCCGAGCTGCGCCGCGTGGGCCTCCAGCCGCAGGTCGGCCAGCAGGCCGGCATGCACGCGCGGGTGCAGCGTCTTGACCCGCCCGTCGAGCGTCTCCGGGAAGCCGGTGAGCTCCTCGACCCGCGTGACCGGCAGCCCCGCCGCCTCGATCCGGGCGGCCGTCGAGCCGGTGGAGACCAGCTCGACCCCGGCACCGGCCAGGGCGCGGGCGAGGTCCTCCAGTCCGGTCTTGTCGTACACGCTGATGAGTGCTCGCCTGATGGGACGCCGGTTAGCCACGGCCAAGCCTGACCTTTCGTTCGTTGACGGTCCAGCCTTCGCGCGCCATCCGCCCGACCGTGTCGACCAGCTGGCGGCGCTCGGCAACTTTGATCCGCTCCAGGAGCGTGTCCTCGGTGTCGTCGTCGAGGACGGGCACCGCGACCTGCGCGATGATCGCCCCGGTGTCGACGCCGCTGTCGACGAAGTGGAGCGTGGCACCGGCGAGCTTCACGCCGTAGGCGAGCGCGTCGCGCGGGCCGTGTATACCCGGGAACGCCGGGAGCAACGCGTTGTGCGTGTTGACGTAGCGGCCCTCGAACTCGGCCAGGAAGCGCGGCCCGACGAGCTTGAGGAAGCCCGCGGAGACGATGAGATCCGGGTGGTACCGCAGGCAGGCCGCCGTCAGCGCCGCGTCCCACGCGTCCCGGTCGGCGAAGTCCTGCACCCGCGTCACGAAGGTGGGCACGCCGTGCCGCTCGGCGCGGGTGAGCCCCTCGATCCCGTCCCGGTCGGCACCGACCGCGACGACGGCGGCGCCGTAGGCCGGATCGGTGGCGGCGTCGAGCATGGCCTGCAGATTGGAGCCGGAACCGGACACGAGCACGACAAGCCGAACGGTCACCACGAAACTGTATCGACCGGGTCGGCCCTGCTCAGCGCCGGGCTGCCGGACATTACCGGATAAACACGGTCAAAAGATAGGAGTACTCTACGCAGAGTTGATCCGGACCAGTACGCTGCCGAAGTTCCGTATCCCTCTCGGGACTACCCTGGTGCGAATCACCACCAGCGGAGTTGTCCCTAGCCTTAGGAGCCATCGCAATGGGCTACCCACCACCGGGCCAGGATCCGTACGGGCAGCAGCCCAACCAGGATCCGTACGGTCAGCCCCAGTACGGTCAGCCGCAGTACGGCCAGCCCCAGCAGCCGGCGTACCAGGACCCCTACGCGCAGCCGCAGCAGCCGGCGTACCAGGACCCGTACGCGCAGCCGCAGCAGCCCGCGTACCAGGACCCGTACGCACAGCAGCCGCCGGTCTCCGGCTCGCCCTACCCGACCTCGGGCGGCGCCTACCCGACCTCCGGCGGCGCGTACCCGCAGCAGCCGGGGTACGGCACCCCCGGCTACGGCGGCCAGCAGCCGCAGAACACGCTCGGCCTCGTCGGCATGATTCTGGGCATCGCCGCGATCCCGCTGCTGTGCTGCTTCTACATCGGCTTCCCGCTCGGTATCGCCGCGGCCGTCCTCGGCTACCTGGGCATGAACAAGGCCAAGCAGGGCCTCGCCACCAACCGCGGCCAGGCGCTCGCCGGCCTGATCTGCGGTGGCGTCGCGATCGCCCTGTTCATCCTCTGGATGATCCTCTGGGCGGCGTTCGGCTTCTCGACGAGCTTCAGCTACCCGTAAGCCGGCCCGTAAGCCGATAGGAACACCAAAAGGAGCGCGGGACTACCCGCGCTCCTTTTTCGCGCGCAGGACCAGCTTGGTGGCGGTCGTCGCGAGCAGCGTGCCGATCGAGGTCATGAGCATCGCCACGAACGCGACCGCTCCGGCGTGCGGCCCGACCTGGGCCAGCCCGCCGCCGCCGAGCGAGCCGCCGGACGCGACGGACGCCAGGCCGAGCAGGACGCCGGCCACCGGGCCGGTCAGGGCCGCGGCGCCGAGCAGCGGCCACCAGCCCCGCCCGGGATCGTCGCGCAACGACCGGCGGGCGAGCAGCCACCCCGCGAGCAGGGCCGCGGCGAGCGGCAGCCCGAGCAGGAGCGGCGCCCAGCCGGTCGCCGGCGTCGACGGGAGTCCAGCCAGCAGCGGTACCGCTGGCAGCGGCCCCACCGACACCTCCGCCGCGCTGATCGTGGTCTCCGAGCCGATCTGGAAGCCGGGCCCGACGAGGTAGCTGGCCGCCCAGGTGGCGACGCCGGGTGCGAAGAACCCGCAGACCACGACCAGCCCGATCTGGCCGGCGATGCCGGTGTGGTAGTCGTCGATGATCTGGCTCGCGTCGCCGAAGCTGACCGCGACCGCCATGCCGGTCACGGCCGCGCCCGCCCCGAGGATGAGCAGGGCGGCCACGGCGCCGGTGCGGGTGGCGTCGCGCAGCACGCCGGGGAGCCGCGCCGCCAGCCTCGCGATGCCCCGCGCTTCGGTGAACGCCCCCAGGCCGGCGGCCACCAGCGCGAATCCGGCGAACGTGAACCCGGCGCGGACGATCGGGACGTCGATGCCCTTGTGGTCGGCGACCGCGGCCGCGACGACGCCGAGCACGCCGTAGACGAGCGCGACGCAGAGCGCCGCCCGGGCGGCCGGCCAGGGTGACCACCAGCCGCGCTTCGCCTTGGGCTTGCCGCGGGCGCCGATGGCGCGGGCGGTGTGGACGCCGGCCCGGTACACCCGCCAGACCGCGACGACGGTCAGGCCCAGCGGGGCGAGGCTGACCGGGCCGATGCCGGTCGCCAGCGGTACGAAATGGGCCAGCAGCCAGCCGGCGACCCCGAGCCGCAGGAGCTGCCCCAGCGGCGCCCCGGAGCTGTCGACGGCGTGCAGCAGCCAGACCACCACCAGGGTCGGGACCAGCGAGACCAGCGCCGCCCAGAGGGTCGTCACCGTCGCCGCGAGGGCGAGCGGGGCACGCCGGGCCGGGCGGCGGGCGGGCGGCTTGCCCCGCACCGGCCGCCGCTGGGCGGGCAGGCGCACGGTCTCCCGGTCGGCGAGCCGGGTCTGTGTCCCGTCCTCCGGTTCCTCAGGGGTGGTGGGCATCGGTCTTACTCTGTCAAAGACCGGACGGCCGGTCACTCACCCCGGCCGTCCGAATCCCTGCGATTTCTACAGCGCGTTCACGAGGTCGCGCATGAGGTTGGCGGTCTCGGTCGGGGTCTTGCCGACCCGCACGCCGACCGCCTCGAGCGCCGTCTTCTTGGCGTCGGCGGTGCCCGCCGAGCCGGAGATGATCGCGCCGGCGTGGCCCATGGTCTTGCCGGGCGGCGCGGTGAAGCCGGCGATGTAGCCGACGACCGGCTTGCGCACGTTGGACCGGATGAAGTCCGCGGCCCGCTCCTCGGCGTCGCCGCCGATCTCGCCGATCATGACGATCGCGGCGGTCTCCGGGTCGGCCTCGAACGCGGCGAGCGCGTCGATGTGGGTCGTGCCGATGACCGGGTCGCCGCCGATGCCGATGCACGTCGAGAAGCCGATGTCCCGCAGCTCGTACATCATCTGGTAGGTCAGGGTGCCCGACTTGCTGACCAGGCCGATCCGGCCCGGGCCGGTGATGTCGGCCGGGATGATGCCGGCGTTGGACTTGCCGGGGCTGGCGATGCCGGGGCAGTTCGGCCCGATGATGCGGGTCTTGCCGCCGGTGGCCCGCGCGTGCGCCCAGAACGCGGCGGTGTCGTGCACCGGCACGCCCTCGGTGATGACCACGGCGAGCGGGATCTGCGCGTCGATCGCCTCGATCGCGGCGGACTTGGTGCCCGCCGGCGGGACGAAGATCACGCTGGTGTCGGCGCCGGTCTGCTCCATCGCCTCCGCGACGCTCGCGAAGACCGGCAGCTTCGTGCCGTCGAAGTCGACCTGCTGGCCCGCCTTGCGCGGGTTGACGCCGCCGACGACGTCCGTGCCCGCGGCGAGCATGCGCCGGGTGTGCTTGGAGCCCTCGGCACCGGTCATGCCCTGGACGATGACCTTGCTGGACTCGGTCAGCCATACCGCCATGGTCGTTACACCCCACTCGCTGCGAGCTCGGCGGCGCGGCGGGCCGCCCCGTCCATCGTGTCGACCCGCTCGACGAGCGGGTTGGCGGCGTCGTCGAGGATGCGGCGCCCTTCCTCGGCGTTGTTGCCGTCGAGGCGGACCACGAGCGGCTTGGTGACCGCCTCGCCCCGGTCCGCGAGCAGCTGCAGGGCCTGCACGATGCCGTTGGCGACCGCGTCGCAGGCGGTGATGCCGCCGAAGACGTTGACGAAGACGCTCTTCACGTCGGGGTCGCCGAGCACGATCTCCAGGCCGTTGGCCATGACCTGCGCGCTCGCGCCGCCGCCGATGTCGAGGAAGTTGGCCGGCTTGCTGCCGAGGCTCTCGCCCGCGTAGGCGACCACGTCGAGGGTCGACATGACCAGGCCCGCGCCGTTGCCGATGATGCCGACGTTGCCGTCGAGCTTCACGTAGTTGAGGTTCTTCTCCTTGGCCGCCTGCTCCAGCGGGTCGACCGCGGCCTTGTCCTCGAGCTCCTCGTGGTCGGGGTGGCGGAAGTCCGCGTTGCCGTCCAGCGTGACCTTCGCGTCGAGGCACAGCACGGTGCCGTCGGCGGTCTTCGCGAGCGGGTTCACCTCGACGAGGGTCGCGTCCTCGGCGACGAACGCCTGCCAGAGCTTGACCGCGATGGCAACGACCTGGTCGGCGACCTCGGCCGGGAACTGCGCCTGCTCGACGATCTTCCGCGCGGTCGCCTCGTCGACGCCCTTGACCGCGTCGATCGCGACCTTGGCCACCTTCTCCGGCGCGTCGTGCGCGACCGTCTCGATCTCCATGCCGCCGGCGACGCTGGCGATGCACAGGAACGTGCGGTTCGCGCGGTCGAGCAGGTAGGAGAAGTAGTACTCCTCGGCGATGTCCGCCGTGGTGGTGACCATCACCTTGTGGACCGTGTGGCCCTTGATGTCCATGCCGAGGATGTTGGTGGCGTGGGTGGTCGCCTCGTCGGCGCCCTCGGCCAGCTTGACGCCGCCGGCCTTGCCACGGCCGCCGACCTTCACCTGAGCTTTGATGACGACCCGTCCGCCGAGATCCTCGGCGATCGCCCGGGCCGCTTCAGGGGTCTCGGCGACGCCGCCGTCAAGCACGGGCAGGCCGTGCTCGGCGAAGAGGGCGCGCCCCTGGTACTCGTACAGGTCCACAGTGGTCCCGATCCGTCAACCATGCCGTCTGCCCCATCGCGAGGACGGCTCAACGATCGCAGCCTAACGAGCCGCGCACGGGCGGCAACCGCGCGGTCTCCCGATGTGCGCGATTCCACTTCGGATGTCCCGAACGGGGGACGCGCGTAACCGCCCCCGAAGGCCGTCGTTGAGTGCAGTGTCGGCCCGCCCACGGGGCAGGTACCCCGGGGGCCGGGCCGGCACCAAGACGGCCGATGCCCTGTCGGTCGAGGGGTGGCGGCGGGGCATCGTGCGATAGAGGGGCCGGACGTGTGAGGGGTGCGTCCGGCCCCTCCCTTTTGTTTTCTTATCGGCATTTGCGTGCGTGAATCAAGCAATATGGCTGCGCGCCCATTCGACGATCGACTCGGTGGTCGCGCCGGGCGTGAAGATCCGGGCCACGCCGAGCCGCTCCAGCTCGGGCAGGTCCTCGTCGGGAATGATCCCTCCGCCGAACACCACGACGTCCTGCGCGCCCCGCTCGGCGAGCAGCTCGATGACCCGCCGGAACAGGGTCATGTGGGCGCCGGAGAGCACCGACAGGCCGACGGCGTCGGCGTCCTCCTGGATCGTGGTCTCGACGATCTGCTCCGGGGTCTGGTGCAGCCCGGTGTAGATGACCTCCATGCCGGCGTCCCGGAGTGCCCGGGCGACGATCTTCACGCCTCGATCGTGTCCGTCGAGGCCGGGTTTGGCGATGACGACGCGGGTCCGCGCGCTCATCTTCACCTGTCCTTCCCTTGTGGGGCGCTTTCCCAGAAGGTACCGCAGCGGCCTGCAACGACGCCGCGACGCCGCCGGTTACGCACAATCCCACCTGCTGGGGGTGTTTGCGGCGTGGCGCCCGCAACGTCTTGTGGCGCGCTTTCCGCATTGGCTACCGTGACGAATCTGTGCCTTTCCTTTTCCGCCCCGATATGGAGGTTTCCGCGTGGATGATCGCGTTCCGCGCGTGAATTATCGGGGCCGTCGGCGCATGCGGCCGGCGCCGAGCCGATATGCCGCCGTCCTCACCACCGCCGTCGTCGGCGCGGGCATCGTGGCCCTCGGCACCTCGGCCGCGCTGCCCGAGCCGCACACCGACGGCCTGTCGATGGAGGCGAGCAGCTTCGACGACGTCTCGGCCCGGTCGGCCACGCGGGCGAGCCGCGGCGACGGTCACTCGTCGACGGCCGGCCAGCCGGCCCCGGACGTGTGGATGCTCCCCCTGCGCAGCTACACGCTGACCTCGTTCTACGGCCAGCGCTGGGGCCGCCTGCACCCGGGCGTCGACCTCGGCGCCCCGCAGGGGACGCCGTTCGTCGCGGTGGCCGCCGGCACGGTTGCCCTCTGCCGGTGGAACGGCGGCTACGGCTACAACGTGATGATCGACCACGGCGACGGCCTCGTGACCGTCTACGGCCACGCCTCCAAGCTGCTCTGCCGCGAGGGCCAGCAGGTGCGGGCCGGCGACAAGATCGCATTGACGGGCAACACGGGCCACTCGTTCGGCTCCCACCTCCACTTCGAGGTGCGCGTGAACGACCGCCCGGTCGAGCCGCTCGCCTTCATGCGCAAGCACGGCGTGGACATCCAGAAACACACCGAGGCGATCTACTCCTGAGCCGCCCGCACCACGGCCTGCCGACACGAACCGCCGGGCCGTCACGAGGGTAGATCGACCAACGTCTGTCGGCAACGCGGCGGCGGCCGCACCGGGTCTTGATCGTTGGCGCGAGATGGCTGCCCTGGCGACCAGATCGCTCCAACGATCATGCCTCAGGTGTTGCAACCACCGCTTGAGCCCGCCCCGGCGACCAGACGGTTCCCACGATCATGGAGCGACGCCGGCCACCGTGGCGGCGGCCGGCGCGAAATCCCCGAACCCGGCCGGGGTCAGAGCTTGTCGATCGGGGCGTGCCGGAGCACGATCCACATCACCTGGTCGCCGAAGTCCACCTGGGCCTGCGCGCGGGCGCCCTGGCCCTCCACGGCGAGCACCCGCCCCAGGCCGTAGCGCTGGTGGTTGACCCGGTCGCCGACCGACAGGGCGGGCACGTCGCGCTGCAGCTCGCTCGCGGTCGAGAGCTTCGACGCGTCGAGGCCGAGCTTGGCGGCCAGCTGCGCGGCCTTCGGCGTGTTGCCGACGAAGGACGAGGTGCGCGACTGCGTGGCGCCGGAGCCGCGGCCGCCGACGCCGCCGCGGCCGGACCAGCTCGTATACGCCGCGTCCGTGCGCTCCCACCGGACCAGCTCCGGCGGCAGCTCCTCCAGGAAGCGCGACGGCGGGTTATACGCCGGCTGGCCCCAGGCGGAGCGCGTCACCGCCCGGGAGATATACAGCCGCTGGCGGGCGCGCGTGATGCCGACATAGGCCAGCCGGCGCTCCTCCTCCAGCTCCTTCTTGTCGCTCATCGACCGCTGGTGCGGGAAGACGCTGTCCTCCAGGCCGGTGAGGAACACCACCGGGAACTCCAGGCCCTTGGCGGTGTGCAGGGTCATCAGCGTGACGACGCCGGTGTGGTCGGGGTCGTCGTCGGGGATCTGGTCGGCGTCGGCGACGAGCGAGACCTGCTCCAGGAAGCCGGCGACGGTGGGCGGCGGGGCGGCGGTCGCGTCGCCCTGCTCGGCGGCGACGGCGACGGTGGCCTCGGTGCGCTCCGTATACTCCCGGGCGACGCTCACCAGCTCCTGCAGGTTCTCGACGCGGCCGGCCTCCTGCGGGTCGGTGCTCTCCTCCAGCTCGGCGAGGTAACCGGAGCGCTCCAGGGCGGCCTCCAGCACCTCCTCGGGCAGCGCCGTCTCGGCCATCACGCGCAGCTCGTCGAGCAGCGTGACGAACTCGCCGATCGCGTTGACGGCGCGGGTCGAGATGCCCGGCGCCTCCGGCGCGCGGCGCAGGGCGGCGCCGAACGAGATGCGCTCCCGGCTCGCGAGGGCCTCGATGCACGCCTCGGCGCGCTCGCCGATGCCGCGGCGCGGGGTGTTGAGGACCCGGCGGATGCTCACCGTGTCGTCGTCGTTGACCACCGCCCGCAGGTAGGCCAGCGCGTCGCGCACCTCCTTGCGCTCGTAGAACCGGACGCCGCCGACCACCTTGTACGGCAGGCCGAAGCGGATGAACATCTCCTCGAAGACCCGGGACTGCGCATTCGTGCGGTAGAAGACCGCGACGTCGGCCGGGCGCACGCCCTCGGTGTCGGCCAGCCGGTCGATCTCCCGGGCGACCCAGTCGGCCTCGGCGTGCTCGGTGTCGGCGACGTAGCCGACGATCTGCTCCCCCGCCCCCTGGTCGCTCCACAGCCGCTTGGGCTTGCGCTCGGTGTTGCGCCCGATCACCGCGTTGGCGGCGGAGAGGATCGTCTGGGTCGAGCGGTAGTTCTGCTCCAGCAGGATCGTGTGCGCATTGGGGAAGTCGCGCTCGAACTCCAGGATGTTGCGGATCGTGGCACCGCGGAACGCGTAGATCGACTGGTCGGCGTCACCCACGACGCACAGCTCGCCGGTGTCCCCGACCAGCTCCTTCACCAGCATGTACTGCGCGTGGTTGGTGTCCTGGTATTCGTCGACGAGCACGTGCCGGAACCGCCGCCGGTAGCTCTCCGCGACCTCCGGATGGCTCTGCAGCAGGTGGACGACGCGCATGATGAGGTCGTCGAAGTCGAGCGCGTGGGCCTCGGTGAGCCGCTGCTGGTAGAGCGTGTAGGCCTCGGCGAGGGCCCGCTCGGCCGGCCCCTTCGCGGAGGCGGCGAACGCCTCGTGGTCGACCAGCTCGTTCTTCAGGTTGGAGACCTGCGCCGCCAGGCCGCGCGCCGGATAGCGCTTCGGGTCGAGGTCGAGCTCGCGGGCCACGAGCTGCATGAGCCGGCGCGAGTCGTCGGCGTCGTAGATCGAGAACGTCGACTTGAGCCCGGCGTGGTCGTGCTCGGCCCGCAGGATGCGCACGCAGGCGGAGTGGAAGGTGGACACCCACATCAGCCGGGCGCGGTTGCCGACCAGCCGGCCGACCCGCTCCTTCATCTCGCCCGCGGCCTTGTTGGTGAACGTGATGGCGATGATCTCGCCGGGGTGCACGTTGCGCTTCGCCAGCAGATAGGCGATCCGGCTGGTGAGCACCTTGGTCTTGCCCGACCCCGCGCCGGCGACGATGAGCAGCGGCTGCCCCTCGTGGGTCACCGCGTCGCGCTGGGGGCCGTTGAGCCCCTCCAGCAGGTCAGGCTTGGGCTGACGCGGCGGCTGCGGCGTCGGGGTCTGAGGCACTTCGAAGAGAGCATGCATCGCAGGGGCGAGTCTATGCCGACCCACCGACACTTCCGCCCGACCCGGCCGTCGCGGGAGACCGAAACGCGACGATCCCATCCTGCGGAAGACCTTCACGCAGTCGTCAGGCGCGTGCCATACTCGGCTACGTGATCGAGCAGGTGCGCGACTACTTTTTTTACGGCTGCGGGAGTCCGGCAGCCGTAGGTCGCGCCTGATCGCCAAACCTACCGACGCCCCGGGCTCCCGCCCGGGGCGTTCGCGTTCCCGGGGCGGGGGCACCAGCCAGACCTGAGAAGGAACGACGAGAATGGCCGCCATCACGATGGAACAGCAGCCCGCCGACGCCCAGTCGGCCCCCGACGAACACATCGCCCAGCTCCGCACCCGCATCGACGAGATCGACGCGGCGCTCGTGGCGCTCTGGAAGGAGCGCGCCGCGATCTCGCAGGAGGTGGGCAAGACGCGCGTCGCCGCCGGCGGCACCCGGCTGGTGCTCTCGCGCGAGCGGGAGATCCTGGAGCGCTTCAGCGCCGAGCTCGGCGCCGACGGCACCCAGCTGGCCCTGCTCATCCTGCGCGCGGGCCGGGGGCCGCTGTAATGAGCTTTCCCCCCAGCGCCACCCCGCTCGACGACGTCCAGCGCGTGCTGTGCGTCTTCGCGCACCCCGACGACATCGACTTCGGCGCGGCCGGCACGGTCGCGCGCTGGGTCGACGCCGGCCTCGAGGTCGCGTACCTGCTGGTGACGCGCGGCGACGCCGGTGGGTTCGACGACACGCCCCGCGAGCAGATGCCGATCCTGCGGGAGTCGGAGCAGCGGGCGGCGGCCGCGGCGGTCGGGGTCAAGCAGGTGGAGTTCCTCGACGGCTACCGGGACGGGATCCT
>NZ_BMPI01000007.1:117370-136285 GCF_014647515.1 Dactylosporangium sucinum
CACGCCGTCGATCGGGCTGCGGCGGGACATCACGGCGGCGATCCGGCGCTTCCGGCCGGACCGGGTGCTCACCAACTCGCCGCTGCGCCGCTGGGACCGCATCGCCGGGCCGAGCCACCCCGACCACCTGGCCGCCGGCGAGGCGACCACCTGCGCGGTCTACCCGGACGCGCGCAACCCGTTCACGTTCACGGACATCGGGCTCGAGCCGTGGACGGTGCGGGAGATCTGGTACAGCGGAGGCCCGGCACCGGACCACCTCGTGGACGTCACCGACACGTTCCCGCGCAAGCTGGCGGCCCTGCGGGCGCACGTGTCGCAGACCTCCCACCTGACCGATCTCGACGCGACGATCGAGGCCCGGCTGGCCATGGTGGCCGCGGCGGGCGGACTGCCGGCGGGCCGGCTGGCGGAGTCGTTCTCGGTCTTCTCGACCGCCTGAGCGACTGCCAGCCGGTGCCCGCCGCAGCTCACGTCAGGCCGTGAACCGGACCCGGCGGCGGCGCACCACCATGAGCAGCGCCACGCCGCCCGCCACCAGCAGCACGCCGGCCGTGATGGCGCCGGTGAGCTTGACGCCGGTGACCGGCAGGTGCGGGACGGGCGGGGTCACGGTGACCTTGGCCGAAGCCTCCAGCTCGGTGCCGGCGACCCCCGCGAGGATCAGCTTCTGGAACTCGTCCGGCCCGACCTTCGCCACGAACACGCGGCCGATCGGCACCGAACCGCTGCCCTTGGCGTTGACGGTGACCTCGCCGGGCGCGTCGGCGACCACGTAGAACTTGCCGCCGTTGGACAGCTCGGTGACCGGCTTGCCGTCGGCGTCGACCAGCGAGCCGCCGGTCGCGGTCAGCGTGGCCAGGCCACCGCCCGACTCGACGGTGAACGGGCCGATCTTCTTGCCGGCCTCGCCGGACAGCGTCGCCGGGTTGATGACGAGCTTCGGCTGCGGCTCCTCGGCGGGGCTCTTCGAGGCGTTCACCAGGTAGTCGTTGATCGCGACGATGAGACCGTACTGGTCGGCGGCCGCGTTCGGCGTGGTGTTGAAGCCGTCGTTCGAGTCGCGCAGCTGGTAGGCGTCGCCGTCGGTGAGCGTCCAGATCGCGCTCTGCGTGCCGGCGTAGACCAGCTTCGTCAGCAGCTCGTCGCTGGTGTCGGCGGGCTTGGTCGCCTTCGCCGCCGCGATGACGGCGTCGACGCCCAGCACCGGGTAGGAGTGCGTCAGCACCCACTGGACCTGGCTGAGCTCGGCCGGGGTCGGCGTGCCGTTCTTGTTCGGGGCCCAGGAGCCCTCGACGTACTTCGGGTCCTTGATGTCGTGCTTGTAGTCGATGCAGTACGCGAGCACGGTCTCGTCGGAGCCGGCGACCTTGAGGCCGAGGCGGCGGGCGAGGGCCTCGGTGCCGTTCGGGTGCTGCGCGTCGGTCTGCTTCGCGTTGATGATCTTCACGGACTGCTGCGGCGTGTCCAGGTACACCTGGGTGCCGGTCACCGGGGTGGTCTCGGCCGCGGCGGCACCGGCGCCGCTGAGGGCCAAGGCACCCCCGGCGAGCAACGCACCGGCGGCAGCGGCCCAGCGGGGGATGGAGGACAAGGGTGAACCGCCTTCTGTGTGGAGTTCACATAGCGGTCCGTTTCTAGTCCTCCCCGGCCCCCCTTGTCACCTCATGCGTCACAGCAGTCACGGCGGTAACACCGGTTTGCCCACAAATGCGTGCGAAAAATCCTCAGACCAGCCGGCGGTCGGCCGCCCATCGTGACAGCTCGTAGCGGTTCGACATCTGCAGCTTGCGCAGGACGTTGGAGACGTGGGTCTCGACCGTCTTGATCGAGATGAACAGCTCCTTCGCGATCTCCTTGTAGGCATACCCGCGGGCCAGCAGCCGCAGCACCTCCCGCTCGCGGTTGGTGAGCTGGTCGAGCTCGGGGTCGGCGACGGGCGCGTCCGGCCGGGCGGCGAAGGCGTCGAGGACGAACCCGGCCAGCCGGGGGCTGAACACCGCGTCGCCGTCGGCGACCCGGCGGATCGCGTCGGCCAGCTCGTCGGGCGAGATGGTCTTCGTGACATACCCCCGGGCGCCGGCCCGGATCAGGCCGATGACGTCCTCGGCGGCGTCGGAGACCGACAGGGCGAGGAAGCGCACGTGCGGGTGGCTGCGCCGCATGGCGTCGAGCACCGCGCGGCCGCCGCCGTCGGGCATGTGCACGTCGAGGAGGACGACGTCGGGCTCCAGGGCGGAGATCCGCTGCACCGCCTCGGACACGCTGCTCGCCTCGCCCACCACGTCCACGTGGAAGCCCAGCTCGGCGCGCACGCCGGCCCGGAACATCGCGTGGTCGTCGACCAGGAACACCCGCAGCCGCTGGGTCTCTTCGCTGCTCATCGTCAACCGCTTTCCATCGTCGCAGTGGCCTTCTTACGCAGGGCCTCGGTGTCGATCGGGATGCTGAGGCGCACCTCGGTGCCGTCGCCGGGGGTGCTGCGGATCTCGGCCTTGCCGCCGTGCCGCCGCATCCTCGACATGATCGAACCACGGACCCCGTGCCGGTCGTCGTCCACGGCCTGCAGATCGAAGCCGACGCCCCGGTCGCGCACGAAGACGCTCACACAGTCGGGCTCGACCTCGGCATACAGCGAGATCGTCTGGACCTTCGCGTGCTTGGCCGCGTTGACCAGCGCCTCGCGCGCGGCGGCGACGATCGCCGCGATCTTCTCGTCGACGTCGAGGTCGCCCACCACGACGGTCTCGACCGCGACCGCGAAGGTGTCCTCGACCTCGGCCGACGCCTCCTCCAGCGCCGCGCTCAGCTTCTCCATCGGCGAGGCCGTCGGCTTGTAGAGCCAGTTGCGCAGGGTGCGCTCCTGCCCGCGGGCCAGCCGCTGGACCTCCTTGACGTCCCCGGCGTTGCGCTGGATGAGCGCGAGCGTGTGCAGCACCTGGTCGTGGATCATGGCCGCGATGTCGGCCCGCTCCTGCTCCCGCACGCGCGCCTCGCGCTCGGCGCTGAGCTGGGTGAACATCCGGTAGAGCAGCGGGGCCAGGGCCAGGCCGACGCCCGCGAGCGCGACCGCCGCGAAGCCGAGGCCGTAGCCGATCGCCGCCATCGGCGCGCCCGGGATCTGCACCCCGACCACGAAGACGCCGATGATGCCGACGACCACGAGCAGGCCGCCGCCGACGAAGCGCAGCAGGTAGGCCTTGCGGTTGTTGTCGACGACCGCGCCCAGCCACGGCATGCCCGGCACGGTCGCCGACCAGCGCTCGCGGCGCTTCGGGTCGGCCTGGTGCCAGATGATGCCGGCGCCCAGCGCGACCACGGCGGCCAGCCAGCCGATCACCGCCTGGACGCTGCCGGTCGGCTGGACCATGAGCCGCAGCAGCACGATGCCGATGCCGAGCGCGAGGAACGAGAACAGCTGGTTGACGTTGCGCCCGCCCGGTCGGACCGACGGGGGCATCGGCAGGACGGCCCAGAAGGCCGCGTAGAGCAGCGCGCCGAGGCCGTCGAACGCGGCCAGCGCCACGAACGCGACCCGGATCAGCACGACCGAGGCTCCGAGGTGCGCGGCCAGGCCGGCGGCGACCCCCGCGACGACCCGGTCGGCGGGTTCGCGGTAGAGGCGGCGCGTGGGCATCGGGGCGGTCATGCGGCTCGTTTCGAACTCGTAGCGGTCGGCGGTCCTCCAAATCGTCACACGGCGGACGTCGAGCAGACCACTCCGAAGACCCCGGAGCTGGCAAATCAGGGTGGCGTCAGGGTCGATGCCTGAGGTAGGGAACACCTGTCTTCAGCCAGCATAGGTGTCATGACGAATCCGCCTGCCGCCGACGAGCCGGCCGCCACCGCCGCCGAGGGCCGGGCCGCTCCCAGCTTCACCGCCGACTTCCTGTCGGCCGAGGAGGCCGCCCGCCTGGGCACCAACCCTCCCCCCGCGGCCGGGGCGGCGGACGTCGCGCCGGACGAGTCGCCCACGGCGGACGCGCCCACGGCGGCCGAGCCGGTCGCGGAGACGCGCGACCTGGGCGCCTCGTCAGACGATCTTCCCGCCGCGGACGCTCCGACGGCGAACGTTCCTCCTGCCGACGTTCCGCCGAGTGCGGCGCCGCCGGGTGCCGCGCCGCCCGGTAGCACTCCGCCGCCGTCCGGTGGCACCCCGCCGCCGTCCGGTGGCACCCCGCCGCCCGGGGCGCCTCCGCCGCCGCCCGGTGGCGGGTTCCCCCCGCCGTTCGGCAACCCGTTCGGCGGCCCCGGCTTCAACCGGGCCGGCCTGGTGCGCCCGCAGCAGGGGCGATATGTCGCCGGCGTCTGCGCCGCCATCGGCCGCGCCACCAACACCGATCCCACGCTCTGGCGGGTCATCTTCGCCGTCCTGACCCTGGCCGGCGGCGTGAGCATCGTCGCGTACCTCGCCGGCTGGCTCCTGCTGCCGGCCGAGGGCGACACCGCCTCGCCGCTGGAGGCGCTGCTCGGCCGCGGGCGGTCCAGCACGTCGTCGCCGCTCGCGATCGTGATCGGCATCTCCGCCGTGCTCGCGTTCGTGCTGGTCATGTCGCGTAACATCGGCGCCGCGATGGTCGGCCTGGCGATCGTCATCGGCGTGGTCGCGCTGCTGGCCCGCGGCCAGGGCGGTTCCGGCCATCATCCGGCGGCCGCCGGGCCGTTCACGCCGCCGCCCACGCCCCCGCCGACGCCGTACCCACCGTCCGGGCCGCCGTTCACCGCGCCCACGATGCAGTTCACGCCGCCGGCCGCCGGCCCGCCCCCGGCGACACCGGTCCCGCCGGCGCCGCCCGCTCCTCCCGGGCCGCACGCGCCCCCGGCGAGCGGCGCTTCGGCCGCCGAGACCGCCGAGTTCCCGGCCGCACCGGCGACGGCCGGCTACGGGGATACCGCGCCGGTGACCGCGCCGCGGCCGCCGACGTTCAACCCGCCGGCGCCGCCGCGGGTCGGGCCGACGCTGCCGCCGCTGCCCCCGCTGCCGCCGTTGCCGGCCACGCCCGGGTATCGGCAGCCGTTCGCCCCGCACGGGCCGTTCAGCAGCCGCAGCCCCTACGCGGCGTCGCTCGGCTACCCGCCGCCCGGCGTGCCCAACTCGCCCTACCCGGGGCTGGCCCCGCTGCCGCCCAAGCCGCCGAAGCCGCCGAAGGAGAAGTCCAAGCTGGGGCGGATCACCTTCTCGCTGATCTGCCTGTCGCTCGGAGTGCTGGCCGTGCTGGAGGTCAGCGTCGCGGACTTCAAGGTCAGCACGTTCTTCGCGGTCCCGCTGGCGATCGTCGCCCTTGGCCTCGTCACCGGCGCCTGGCTGGGCCGGGCCCGGGTGCTGATCCTGCTGGGCGCCCTGCTCAGCATCGCGCTCGCCATCTCGACCGCGTCGACGTCGGGCCCCCACGTGCCGCGGTCGGTCGCCGACATCAACCTGCGGCCGACCGAGGTGAGCCAGCTCGACGACTCGTACGTCACGGACCTCGGAAACATCCGCGCCGACCTCAGCGCTCTCGACTTCACCACCACCGCCACCACCGGCCAGCCCGTCGACCTGAGCCTGCGGGTGAAGTACGGCAACCTCCAGGTCATCCTCCCGCCGAACGTCGACGTGACGGTCGACGTGCGGGTCTCCGGCGGTGACTGCAAGGTGTTCGGCCAGGACTGCGGCGGCTTCAACCAGACCAAGGAGTTCGCCAACGCCGGCCTCGACGGCGCCGGCGGCGGCAAGCTCCACCTCGACCTCTCCCTCGACTACGGCAACCTGGAGGTGACCCGATGAAGCCGCACCGCACGGATGGCGTGTCCCTGACCTTCGGACTGATCTTTCTGGGGATCGTGATCGTCTGGCTGTTCAACCAGGCCGTCTCGGTGAACCTCAACGCCGGCTGGATCGTCGCCGTCGGCCTGATCCTCTTCGGCCTGCTCGGCCTGCTCGGGGCGCTGCGCTCCGACCGGCCCGAGAAGGACAAGGCCAAGGGCGACAAGGCCGAGGCGACGGCCCCGACGAGCTCGGGTCCGAAGTACGACTACGACTACGATCCGGACGACTTGGACTGACGACGGAATATGCTGGCCGGCGGGGGATCTCACCCCGCCGGTCTCACCGTTTCCGAGGAGTCTTCCCGAGATGACCCAGTTTCCCGTCGGCCGTCCGGTCCAGATCGGTGACCGCGCCGCCCGGGTCCTTGCGTCCGAGCTCGCCCGCCACGGCGGCCCCAAGAGCGGCCTGCTGGTCGGCGCGGCCGCCGGCTCACCGGCGCTGGCCGCCGCGATCGACGCCCTGCTGCCCGACGACCGGCTGACCGTCGTCGCGGCCGGCACCACCGGCGCCGCCGCCCTGCGCGAGCACGTGGAGCGCCAGGGCCGCTGGGTGGCCGAGCGCACCCGCGTGGTCGAGTCGCTCGACGCCGCCGAGCCCGCCGACGTCGTGATCCACGCCGAGGCGCTCGCGGGCGGCGCCGACGACGCCCGCGAGGTGCTCGGCGCCCTGTCCAAGGTCGTCGCCACCGGCGGCGTCCTGACCGTGGTGGTCCCGGCGACCCGCCTGCCGAGCGGCGCGGCCGACGAGGTCGAGCGCCAGGCGGCGCTCTACGGCGTGGGCAGCGACCTGGTCCTGCGCAACGTGCCGCCGGTCCGCATCCACCGGCTGCGCCACACGCCCGCTCACCACGCCACGGCGTCCAAGCTGCTGCCGGCCCTGCGCCCGTCGAGCGTCCCGCTCACCCGCGGCATGAACATCGACTCCAACGGCGTCGCCGCCGCCGGCATCGCGCTCGGCCTGGCCGCGCTGGCCAAGGCCGCCCGCCCGAAGTCGAAGCTCTGGCTGGTCCCGGCCCTGGCGGCGGCCCCGGTCGCGGCGTTCTTCCGCGACCCCCAGCGCGACGTCCCGGAGGACGCCACCTCCGTGGTGGCGGCGAGCGACGGCAAGGTCCTCGGCGTCGAGCGCATGCACGACCCCCGCTTCGGCGAACTGGAGTTCCTCCGCGTCGCGGTCTTCCTGTCGGTGCTCGACGTGCACGTCAACCGTGCCCCGGTGGCCGGCAAGGTCGTCGACTACTTCGTCGAGGACGGCGGCTACGCCGCCGCGATGAAGCCGGAGGCGGAGCACAACGTGGCGGCGTACACGCTGCTGGAGACCGCGTACGGCCCGGTTGCGGTCGTCCAGCGCACGGGCCTGATCGCCCGCCGCATCGTCCAGCGCGCGCCGGTCGGCTCGCTGCTGGCCAAGGGCGAGCGCTTCGGGCTGATCCGGTTCGGCTCGCGCACGGACGTGTACCTCCCCGCCGACAAGGCCACCCCGGCCGTGGCCCCGGGCGACCGCGTGGTCGGCGGCCAGACGGTGATCGCGCACTGGCTCTGACCCACCGGCCCGCAACGGGGACCGCCCCGGCTGCCTCTCGTCGAGGTGGCCGGGGCGGTTTGCCGTACAGGAGCGGCTACGCGGGCTGGTTGCGCTGGCGCAGCCAGAGGACCGGGCCGCTCGCCAGGTAGGCGAAGACGACCACCACGAAGGTCACCCGGTAGTCCACCAGGGCGCCGATCACGGGCAGGACCAGCAGCCACGGTGGCAGGCGGAGGAGGCGGGCCAGCTTCGCATACGGGAAGCTGGAGACCATCGCCAGGCCCAGCAGCGCCACCCCGACCACGCGCATCACCGGGGACATCTCCGGGGCGATGAGCGTGCCCAGGGCCAGCACGGCGGCGCACATCGTGGTGGGGACGCCGCAGAAGAAGCGGCCGTCCTTCGGGGAGACGTTGAAGCGGGCCAGGCGGATCGCCGCGCAGGCCGCCACGAGGGCGCAGGCGGGCACCAGGAGGGCGCTCGGGGCCGAGCCGTTGAGCCAGGCGTAGACCACCACCGGCGCGGCCAGGCCGAAGGAGCACATGTCGGCCAGCGAGTCCATCTGCGCGCCGAAGGGGCTGGCGACGCCCAGCCGGCGGGCCAGGAAGCCGTCGAGGCCGTCGAAGATCACGCACGCGATCAGCAGGCCGGCGGCGACGTGGACGTCGCCGTGGTTGACCGCGATGAAGATCGCCGACAGGCCCAGCATGAGGCTGCTGATGGTGCACGCGTTGACGATCGCGAAGCGGATGCGGCGGGCGAGCGTGCGCTCGCCGGGCAGCAGCGGGATGCTCAGCGACTGGGGCGCCGCCTCGGTCGACGCGGTGGCCGGGACGGCCGGGCTGACCGGGGCGACGGAGACCACGTCTCGTGACAGACCGTCACGACGACGCATCCGCAGGCGGGGCAGCCGGACCCGGCCGTTGCGGACCTCGGTCTCGGCGGGCGGGGGCACGAGCAGCGAGGTGGCGCCGGCGACGTTGCTGTCACCACGGCGGCCGACCCGTCCGGCGAAGAGCACCTGCCGGGCCAGGGAACCGCTGCGCCGCAGCCGCCCGGCCCATTGCCGACCCCCGCCCGGTCGAGGGCTGTCCGTGGTGCGTCGTCGCTGCCAAGGTGCTCTCGGCACTGATCCTCCATGTAGGAACGGGGTTCCCACGGGCTCTGTCGGGGGGAACTCGTCCCCCTGTGTCCGTTTTTGCGAGACCGTCTCGCGATCTACACACCATCGCACATCGGATCGCGGTTGGCGATGCCTGAGGTTGGAAACCGCCAATGCAGGCGAATCCCGCGACTACTGAGAGTATCCCGGAATTCACCTCCGGTCCATTTCAACGACGCTCGTCACACTCCCGTTGCGGAGCGGCCAGGGGCGGCCAGGGCCCACTGCACCACCTCCGTGGTGGGCAGCCCGGGCAGCTCCGCCGGGCTGAACCAGGCCGCCGCCGCGGTCGACCCGCCGGCGTCCTCGGTCACTGTGGGTTGCGACGGTACGGGCACCAGCACGCGGTACAAGGCTCGCACGCCGTGCCAGTCGATCGGGTAGCCCTCCGGCCCGATCGCCCCGGGACTCCGCCGGTGGGTCACCCCCAGCAGCTCGGTGATCTCGCCGACCTGGCCGGTCTCCTCGTACAGCTCGCGGATGAGCGCGTCGGCCGGCTGCTCGCCGGCGTCGGTGCCGCCGCCGGGCAGGTGCCAGCGGCCCGCGCCCGGGTAGCCGGGGGCGATCTCCGTCAGCAGCACCCGCCCGTCGGGATCGGTGGCGAGCCCGTAGGCGGCGAACCGCTGCCCGCGCGGCATCGCGCCGTCCGCGGGCGGCGCCGGCTCGGCGGCCGGCCCGGGATCGCCGGGGACGGGGACGACCTCGAACAGGATCCGGTCCTCGTGCGCGTCCGCGGTGACGATCGCGCGCACGTCCAGTACCGCCAGAACCCCCACCGAACGTCCGGCCTCGGCGAACAGGCGCACCACCGCGGTCGCCGGGTTCTCGCCGTGGCGGATCGGCCCGCCGAGCTCGGTCTCGGAGCCGGTCACCCGGCCGTAGGCGGTGATCGTCCGCGCGCGCGTCATGATCTCAGCGTAGGCCCGCCCCGCGAAGCGCTTCCTCGGTGACCTCCGTCAATGGCAGTTCGTCGAGCTCGTCCGGGTCGAACCAGCGCGCCTCGGCGGTCGAGCCGCCGACGTCGTGGATGACCGGGCGGCTGGAGCGCGCGACCTGGACCCGGTAGAAGGCCCGGACGCCGTGCCAGTCGATCGGGTAGCCCTCCGGGCCGAGCTGGGCCGCGTCGCGGTGGCTGGCCACGCCGAGCAGCTCGACGATGCGCCCCTCCTGCCCGGTCTCCTCGACCAGCTCGCGGATCAGCGCGACGCCCGGCTGCTCGCCGAAGTCGGTGCCGCCGCCGGGCAGGTGCCAGGAGCCGCCGCCGGGGTAGCCCTCCGCGATGCGGGTGAGCAGGACCCGGTTGCGCCGGTCGGTGCAGACCGCGTACGCCGCGAAGCGCTGCGCGCGGTGCAGGCCGTCGGGGCCGGGCACGGCGAAGAACGACGGCAGCTCGGGCACGCCGTCGGGGCGGATGTCGGAGGCGGCGTCGGGCAGGCCGAGCGCGTCGGCGGTGAACCGGCGCAGCGGCAGCTCCTTGGCCTCGTCGAGGGTGACCCACCGGGCCAGGTCGGTCGGCTGGCCCACCCGGTCGCGCAGCGCGCCCCCGCGGACCGTCACCTCGTAGATGAGCCGGTCGGTGTGGATGGTCAGGCCGCGGGCCGGCAGGGCCCGCATGTCGGCGAGCACGTCACGCAGCCCGGCCACGGCGACCGACACCCCGGTCTCGGCGGCCGTCTCGCGCACGACCGTGTCCACCGGGTTCTCGCCGTGGTCGACCGCGCCGCCGGGCAGCGACCACACGCCCGGCGTGCCGGACTTCGCCGAGGCCCGGACCAGGAGCACCTGGTCGCCGTCGGCGCAGACGCAGTACGCCGCGATCCGTCGCAGCGGCTGGAGGGCAGGAGTCACGTCGGTAAATTGTCCGGCCTTTTGCCCCGGCCGCAAGGGTGACTCCTACCTGAAGGGTGATTCATTCCCATTCAATGGTGCCCGGCGGCTTGGACGTAACATCCACGACCACGCGGTTGACCTCGCGGACCTCGTTCGTTATCCGGGTGGAAATCCGTGCGATCAGCTCGTGCGGCAGCCGGGACCAGTCGGCGGTCATCGCGTCGTCGCTGGAGACCGGGCGCAGCACGATCGGGTGGCCGTAGGTGCGGCCGTCGCCCTGGACGCCGACGCTGCGGACGTCGGCCAGCAGCACCACCGGGAACTGCCACACGCTGCGGTCGAGGCCGGCCGCGGTGAGCTCCTCGCGGGCGATCAGGTCGGCCGCGCGCAGGATGGCCAGGCGCTCCTCGTCGACGGCGCCGATGATCCGGATCGACAGGCCGGGACCCGGGAACGGGTGGCGCATCACCATCTCCTCGGGCAGGCCGAGCGCCGCGCCGATCTGGCGGACCTCGTCCTTGAAGAGCGTGCGCAGCGGCTCGACCAGCTGGAACTTGAGGTCCTCGGGCAGGCCGCCGACGTTGTGGTGCGACTTGATGTTGGCCGTGCCGGTGCCGCCGCCGGACTCGACCACGTCCGGGTAGAGGGTGCCCTGCACGAGATACTCGACGTGCTCCTCGGCCTCCAGCTCGCGGGCCGCCTGCTCGAAGACCCGGATGAACTCCCGGCCGACGATCTTGCGCTTCTGCTCGGGGTCGGTCACGCCGGCGAGCGCGCCGAGGAACCGGGCGGAGGCGTCGACGACCTTGAGCGTGATGCCGGTGGCCGCCACGTAGTCCTTCTCGACCTGCTCGGCCTCGCCCGCGCGCAGCAGGCCGTGGTCGACGAACACGCAGGTCAGCTGGTCGCCGACGGCCTTGTGGACGAGCGCCGCGGCGACCGCCGAGTCGACGCCGCCCGACAGCGCGCAGAGCACCCGCTTGCTGCCGACGCGGGCCCGGACGGCCGCGACCTGCTCCTCGATGATGTTGTTCGACGTCCAGGTCGGCTCGATGCCGGCCACCTCGTGGAGGAACCGCTTGAGGACCGTCTGGCCGTGCGCGGTGTGCGCCACCTCGGGGTGGAACTGCACGCCGGCCAGCCGGCGCTCGACGTCCTCGAACGCGGCGACCGGGGCGCCGGGCGACCCGGCCGTGACCGCGAACCCGGCCGGGGCGGCGGTCACGCAGTCGCCGTGGCTCATCCAGACCGACTGCTCGGCCGGCAGGCCGCGCAGCAGCACGCCGCCGTCGCCGGCCACGCGCAGCTGGGTGCCGCCGAACTCGCGGTTGCCGGTGTGGGCCGCCTCACCCGCGAGGGCGACGGCCATCGCCTGGAAGCCGTAGCAGATGCCGAAGACCGGCACGCCGGCCGTGAACAGCGCCGGATCGACCTGCGGCGCACCGTCCTCGTAGACCGAGGAGGGGCCGCCGGACAGGATGATCGCCGCGGGCCGCTTGGCGAGCAGCTCGGCGACCGGCATCGAGTGCGGCACGATCTCCGAGTAGACGTGCGCCTCGCGCACGCGGCGGGCGATCAGCTGTGCGTACTGAGCACCGAAGTCGACGACGAGAACCGGCGGCGGCGTGGTCATGAAAAGAGCCTATCGGAGGGCGCCGGGCGCACCTTCCGGCACGGCGGGGTTCGCCGGGCGGACCGGCGGCACCGGGACGTACGCCGCGCCCAGCGGCGGGCGGAGGTCCGGTTCGCCCTTGTTGGGCCACATCGCCATGGCCCGCTCGGCCTGGGCGGTGATCGTCAGCGACGGGTTCACGCCGAGGTTGGCCGAGACCGCCGCGCCGTCGACGACGTGCAGCCCGGGGTGACCGAAGACACGGTGGTACGCGTCGACGACCCCGCCGCCGGGCGAGGCGCCGATCGCCGCGCCGCCCAGGATGTGCGCCGTGACCGGGATGTTGAACACCTCGGACCAGGAGCCGCCGGGCAGGCCGCCGATCTCCTCGGCCAGCAGGCGCACCGCCCGGTTGCCGGCCGGGATCCAGGCCGGGTTCGGCTCGCCGTGGCCCTGGGTGGTGGTCAGCCGCCGCCGGCCGGTCCACGAGCGGCGGTAGTGCACGTCGAGCGAGTTGTCGACCGACTGCATGACCAGGGCGATGATCGTCTTGTGCGACCAACGGCGCACCGACAGGGCCCGCACGTGCCGGACCGGGTGGCGGAGGAACGCGGCGAACCAGCGCAGCGGCCGCAGCGGGCCGCCGTCGGTGAGCACGGTCTGCAGCAGGCCCATCGCGTTGGAGCCGGGGCCGTAGCGGACCGGCTCGATGTGGGTGTTCGCGTCCGGGTGGAACGAGCTGGTGATCGCCACGCCGTCGGTGAAGTCCGCGTCCCCGCGCAGCGAGCGGGCGCCGACGATCGACTCGGAGTTGGTGCGGGTCAGCGTGCCGAGCCGGGCCGACAGCCCGGGCAGCAGCCCGGCGGCCCGGCACCGGTGCAGCAGCCGCTGGGTGCCGAGCGCGCCGGCGGCGAACACCACCTGGCCGGCCGTGAACGTCTGCCGGCGCCGGCGGCGGTCGGTGCCGCGGGTCTCGATCGCGTACCCGTCGCCGTCGGGACGCACGGCGGTCACCGTGGTCAGCGGGTGCACGGCCGCGCCGAGCCGCTCGGCGAGGTACAGGTAGTTCTTGACCAGCGTGTTCTTGGCCCCGACGCGGCAGCCGGTCATGCACGAGCCGCAGTGCTCGCAGGACTGGCGCAGCGGGCCGGCGCCGCCGAAGTACGGGTCGGTGCCCGGCGTGCCGAAGTACACGCCCACGGGCGTCGGGTGGAACGTCCCGCCCGCGCCCATGCGCTCGGCGACGGCGCGGACGGCCACGTCGGCGCGGGTCGTCCGGTGGTACGTGGTGACCCCCAGCATCCGCTCGGCCTGGTCGTAGAAGGGGGCGAGCTCGGCCCGCCAGTCGGCGATGTCCTTCCACTGTGGATCGTCGTAGAACGGCTGCAGGGGGCGGTAGAGCGTGTTGGCGTACACCAGGGAGCCACCCCCGACGCCCGCGCCCGACAGCACGAGGACGTTGCGCAGCATCGTGATCCGCTGGATGCCGTAGCAGCCGAGCGCCGGCGCCCAGAGGAACCGCCGCGAGTCCCAGGAGGTCTTCGGGAACTCGTCGTCGGCGAAGCGCCGGCCCGCCTCGAGGACCGCCACCGAATAGCCCTTCTCGGCCAGCCGCAGGGCGGCCACGCTGCCGCCGAAGCCGGAGCCGATCACCACCACGTCGTAGCGCACGCCCCATAGTGACTCACGAGTAACTTATCCGGAAGAGGCGGTGCTTCAGCCACGGCCCGATCTGGGGCAAACTGAGGGAACTATGGCGAGACTTCCCGGCGGGCTGGCCGTCTGGCGTGGTCGTCGGCTGCTGGGCAGCGCCCCGGAGCCGCGCCGGTCGGGGCTGCCGCCCGTGGGGGCGAGCCGCCATCCCGCGCTCCACTCGCTCGTTCTCGAGGCCGTGAAGCACGCCGATGTGGCGTTTCCCCCGGCGGTACTGCTGGGCGGGGCCCCCACCGCGCGGTTCGCCGCCGGCGAGCTGGTGATCGGCCTGCCGCTCGTGCGGGGCCTGCCCGCCGACCAGCTGCGCGCCGTGCTGGCACACGAGCTGGCGCTGCCCCCGTCCCGCCACCCCGACCTGGTCCGCGGCCTGCTCAACGCCCGGCTCCGCGAGCCCGCCCCGGGGACCGCGGCCCACCGGCACGCCCGCCTGCTGGACGCGACCGAGGGGCTGGCCGGCGAGGCCGAGCGGGTGCGCGACGCCGCCGCGGTCAACGCGGCCGGCGGCGGCCTCGGCGCCGTCGAGGACGCCGCGCTCGCGCTGCTGCGGGCGGCGGCGACCGCGGCGGTGTTCACCGCGTTCGCGGCGGCCGAGGGCGTCCCGGAGGTCGACGGCCTGCCGCGGCGGGTGGCCGACCTGCACGCCGGCTGGCGGCTGCGGCTGACCGAGTGGGGGGCGCCCGCGCACGACCTGGCCGAACTGCTGGAGACCCTGCCCGACCGGCACCCGGGGCTGGCCGCCGAGCTGCGCGCCGCCGCCGGCACGAAACGGCTGGTCGGCCTGGCGCCCGACGCCGTCGCGCTGGACGAGCTGTCGGCCGGGGAGGAGCGGGCGCTCGCCGCCGACGTGCTGGCCGGCAACCTCCCCTGGACCCGCTTCGCCGACCTGCCGGTCTCGGTCTACCTGGCCGGCGTGCAGCGGCGGGCGCGGGAGTACGTGGAGGCGGTCCAGGCGGTGCTCGGCCGCAAGCCCGACGACCGCGACGAGCTGGCCGGCACGCTGCTGCGCCGGCCGGTGGACGTGGAGCGGGCCCGCCGCGGGCTGCCGCCGGCGGGCGAGGACGACGACCGCTCGGCGCCGCCCTGGATGGGGGCGACGCTGCTGGCCGTCGTCGTGGAGTACACCCTCCTGCGCAGGGGCTGGCGGCGCGTGCACCCGCTGCTCCCCCGCCGGCTCGCCGGCCCGGACGGCGCCGCGCTCGACCTCAACGAGCTGGTCCGCCGGCCGGAGGAGCTCAGCCGCTACCTCAGAGACTGAGCGTCGGCGTCGCCGCCAGCTCGATCGGGTGGACCACCTGGTAGCCGTTGGGCACGTGCTGCTCGACGACCCCGGCGGCGAGCTGGTTGTAGCCGTTGCCGTCGAAGCGGATCCCGTTCCACGGCATGATCGTCTGGGTCGCCGGCAGCGTGATCTGCTGGACCGCGCTGCGGATCGACTGCGGCGTGAAGTCGCTGACCTGGTCCATCGCCAGCGCGAGCACCATCGTCGCGGTGAACGCGGCCGCCGCGACCTCGGTCAGCTTCGTGTGGAACGCCTGCTCGTACATCGTGGCGACGACCCGCGCGATCGGGTTGCGCCCGGCGAACTCGCTCGACCAGCCGGAGGCCCGCAGCGCCTGCACGCCGCCGCTGGCCTTGACCCCGTCGAGGGCGCCGACGCCCGGGCCGATGGCGATGACCGGGGCGGTGCCGCGCAGCCGCACGGCGAGCTCGGTCGCCGCGGTGGCCTCGGCCGCGCCGGTGACGACCGCGAGCACCGCGTCGCCCTTGACCACGATGCCGTCGGGCTGGCCGGCGTCCGCCCCGCTGAGCGGCACGATCTTCTCCTTGGCGGCCACCTCGTAGCCGGCGGCGAGGCTCAGGTCCTCGATCGTGGCCTTCAGCGCGCTGACCTCGCCGCCGACCGCGCCCGCCGGGGTGCCGGCGGCGGTGACGATCCGCTTGAACTGGGCCGGGGTGTCGCGCTGCCGGTAGAGCAGGCCGAGCGCGGCGGAGACGAGCTGGCGGTCGCTGGGCTGGATCCGGAAGTGCGCGGTGCGGTTGAGGTCGGCGAACGTGTCCGACGTGCTCAGCGCGTCGACGAGCGAGACGCCGATGAGGTCGGTCTCCCGGCCGGCCGGCGCGGCGACGTCGATGGTGTCGGCGAGCACCAGCCCGACGGCGCCCTCGGCGACCAGCCGCGACGCCTCCTTCTCCACCTTCTCCGGGGCGCTCTCGGTATTGCCGGCGATGAGCGTCAGCTTCGTGCCGTTGCGCAGGCCCGCACCCACGCCGAGCGGCAGGGGCAGCGGCAGGTCCTTGAAGTCCTGGTTGACCAGCTCGATCGCCAGCTTGGCGCCGAGCGTGGCCTGCTGGCCCAGCTGGGCGTTGGCGCCGGTGGTCGGCACCAGCAGGCCGATGGCGACGCTCGCGGGCGCCTTGGGGGCCGGGTTGCCGCCGCCCGTGCACGCCGCGATGAGCAACGCCGTCGCGAGG
Organism: Dactylosporangium sucinum; assembly: GCF_014647515.1. Taxonomy (GTDB): domain Bacteria; phylum Actinomycetota; class Actinomycetes; order Mycobacteriales; family Micromonosporaceae; genus Dactylosporangium; species Dactylosporangium sucinum. The sequence continues at coordinate 133,490 of NZ_BMPI01000007.1, forward strand.
AGCAGGACAGTCGCTGCGGGCCGGCGGCCCCTCGTGAGCACGGCGAATGTCTCCTTGCGGGCGCGGGAGGTCGGACGGCCGTATCCTTCCGTTCTGGTCAATGCGGAGCAACCCCGGTGTCCGGCTTCGAGTAATGTGACCTGCACCACAATGACGTGGTTGGACACTGGTCGCAACCCTGGTTTGATAAGGGCCGCACGCTGCTCCGGCAGCGCGATGACGCATGCGAAAGGTGTGAGGGGTGCAGACCTTCGCTTCGCAGCCTTCCACGAGGGCACCCGCCGTCGTGATGAAGGTGAACAGCCACCGCCGCCGGCGGCCGGGGGAGCCGCAGCGGCGCAGCGCCTCGCTGGTCCGGGTGCGCGACTGGCGCGTGCCCACGAAGCTGGCCGCCGTCCTCGTGCTGCCTGCCGTGGCCTTCCTCGTCATCGCCGGTGTCCAGATCAACGCCTCCGTGCAGGACGCGTCGAAGTTGGATCAGTTCGCCCAAGGGGTCAAGGTCGGCCGCCAACTGACCGATCTCATCCACCAGTTGCAGCTCGAAAGGGACCGAACGGCCGGACTTCTCGCGAAATCGACCACCGTCGCGGCGACGAGCGGCTCGACTTCCGACAACCAGGAGCTGTTCGCCGACTACGCGCAGACCGACGCGGCCCTCGCCGCCTTCTCCAGAGCCGCCCGCCCCCTGCTGCAGAACCCGATGTTCAACCAGACGCAGAACCGCATCGCCGCCGACTTCCAGGACCTGGCCCTGGTCCGGGAGGGCGTGAAGTCGCGGTGGCTGCGCCAGGAGGCCGTCTTCGACCAGTACTCGGAGACCATCCAGCACCTCTTCGACCTGGTGCCCGACCGCCCCGACATCGGCGGCGACTCGCAGTCGGTCAGCGAGGTCTCCTCGCTCATGGATCTCGCCCAGGCCAAGGAGCTCAAGGACCAGCTGCGCGGCCGGATCTTCGCCGCCGCCAGCGCGGGCAAGTTCGCCCCCGACGACTTCGCCCAGTTCTCCGAGATCCAGGCCCGCCACGCCGCCGCGGTCGAGCGGTTCCGCTCCACGGCGAGCCCGCGGCACCTGGCCCTCTACGACCGCAACCTGCGCCAGCCGGCCGTCTCCACCGTCTCCCGCCTGCAGCAGGAGGTCATCTCCCGGGCCCGGGGCGCGCAGGTCGGCGTGACCCCCGAGGAGTGGTGGCTGGCCAGCACGGCCGAGCTCGACTACATCCGCTCCATCGAGCAGGAGCTGCTCGAGGACGCCATCGAGGGCGCCGCCGACCGCTCGGCCACCCAGCGCAACGAGGCGTTTCTGGCGACCTCGGTGATCGTCCTGGTCATGCTGCTCGCGCTGCTGCTGTCCTGGCTCATCGGCCGGTCGATGGCCCGCTCGCTGCGCCAGCTGCGGGCCCAGGCCCTCGACGTGGCCCAGCACCGGCTGCCGGAGGCCATCCAGCGGCTGCGAACACTCCCCCGCGGCGAGACGGTCACCGTCGACACCACGACCCGGGTCCGCTCGTCCGACGAGATCGGCGAGGTGGCGGACGCGTTCACCGCCGTCCACCGCAGCGCCGTCAGCCTGGCCGTCGAGCAGGCGGTCATGCGGCGCAACATCAACTCCATGTTCGTCAACCTGGCCCGCCGGTCGCAGACGCTGGTCGAGCGCCAGCTGCAGCTGCTCGACCAGCTGGAGTCGGCCGAGACCGACCCCGACCAGCTGGCCAACCTGTTCCGCCTCGACCACCTCGCGACGCGCATGCGCCGCAACGACGAAAACCTGCTCGTCCTCGCCGGCAGCGAGGCGACGCGCAGGTGGGCCCAGCCGGTCTCGCTGTCCGCGGTCACCCTCGCCGCGATGGCGGAGATCGAGCAGTACGCGCGAATCCGCCACGACGTGTCCAACGACGTCTTCGTCGTCGGGCACGCCGTGGCCGACATCGTGCACCTGCTGGCCGAGCTGCTGGAGAACGCCACCACGTTCTCCCCGCCGGACACCGTGGTCACCGTGTCCGGCTGGCCCGCCAACGGCGGCAAGGACGCCATGATCGTCATCGAGGACAAGGGCATCGGCATGACCGAGTCCGGCCTCGTCGACGCCAACGAGCGCGTCTCGACCCCGATCGCCATCGACGTGGCCGCCTCCGAGCGGATGGGCCTCGTCGTGGTCGGTCACCTCGCCGACCGGCACGGCGTCCACGTGCGGCTCTCGGCGACCGACGAGGGCGTCACGGCGTACGTGACGCTCCCGCAGAGGCTGCTGGCGGCCGCGCCGGACGGCGTCGGGCTCTACGGCGGGTCGGGCAACCGGCTGGCCGGGGCGACCCGGCTGCCGATCGCGATGGAGGGGCTGGCCAGCCCGCCGCTGCCGGCGGTGCCGTCGGGCGACCCGCTGGACTCCCCGACGGCGGTGCTGCCCGCGCTGCCCGGACGGCCCGCGGAGACGGGCGATCCGCGTCCGGTCTCCGGTGTGCCGGCGGTCGCCGCGCCGCCACTCCCCGGCGCTGCGGTGCCGGCGACGACCTGGCCGGTGGCCTCGTCGGCGTCGGGTGCCGCGGCCGAGCCGGACGTGGTCGCGGGCAACGGGGCCGCGCCCGTCTCCGGGGCGCCGGTGCCGGCCGCTCCGGTGTCGGCGGCTCCTGTCTCAGCGCAGCCGGTGTCGGCCCAGCCCGTCTCGGCCCAGCCGGTGTCGGCCCAGCCCGTCTCGGCCCAGCCGGTGTCGGCCCAGCCCGTGTCGGCCCAGCCCGTCTCGGCCCAGCCCGTCTCGGCCCAGCCCGTCTCGGCCCAGCCCGTCTCGGCCCAGCCCGTCTC
>NZ_BMPI01000007.1:136357-169609 GCF_014647515.1 Dactylosporangium sucinum
GCGCCCGTGTCGGCGGCCCCTGGGTCGGGGCAGCCGGTCCCGGGGATGGGCGGGGTCGCGGGGCGGTCGGCGAACGGCGGGCCGGCGAACGCCGTGCGGCGCGGGCCGAACCGGGCCGAGGACATCATCGGCGCGGCGGCCCGGGGCAACGCCGCCCCGGCGGCGAAGGGCACCCGCTGGTGGTCGAAGGGCGGTGGCGGCGACGCGCCCGCGGCGCCCGTCATCCCGGCCCAGCGCCAGCCGGTCACGGCCGGCACGAGCAACGCCGGCCTGCCCATCCGGGTGCCGCTGGCCCAGCTGCCGGGCGACCCGAACGGCGTGGTGCCCGCGGCCGAGGTCGCCCAGCCGGTGACGGTCAGCCAGCCCAGCGAGCCGGACCCGGCGAGCGTCAGCAGCATGCTCACCCGGTTCTACAGCGGCGTGCACCGGGCCGCGAACGAGGACGAAGTCCCCACGGTGCCGATCAACGAAAATCGAGGGAGCACGGCGTGACCCTGAGCCAACAAGCACGTGACCTGAGCTGGCTGATCAACGCCTTCACCGAGCGGGTGCCCGGTATCTCGCACGCGGTGGTGGTGTCGTCGGACGGCCTGCTGGTCGCCGTCTCCGACCACCTCCCGCGCGACAGCGCCGACCAACTCGCGGCCGTGACGTCGGGCCTGGTCAGCGTCACGAGCGGCGCCGCACGCATCTTCGACGGCGACGAGGTCAAGCAGACCGTGGTCGAGATGGGCCAGGGCTTCTTCCTGGTCATGTCGATCCGGGACGGCTCCATCCTGGCCGTGCTGGCCGGCCGCGAGGCCGACATCGGCGTCGTGGGCTACGAGATGGCCCGGCTGGCCAAGCAGACGGGCGAGATGCTGACCCCGGCCCTGCGCGCCGAGCTGCAGCAGGCCCTCCCCCGCTGACCCGCGCCGCCACTCCCGTTCTCGTGATCGATGGAAGTTTCCGGCTGCCATGGCGACCGGAAGTTTCCATCGATCATGGGCGGTCCGTGACCTGGGGACCTTACGCAACGTGATTTTGGCGCGGTATGGTCCGGCGGTGATCGATACGGACGGGTATTTCGGGGAGCGGGTCGCCGCGCAGTACGACGAGCGGTCGGCGGACATGGCCGAGCCGGCCGTCGTCGGGCCCGTGGTGCAGACGTTGGCCGAGCTGGCCGACGGAGGGCGGGTGCTGGAGCTCGGGATCGGGACGGGGCGGATCGCGTTGCCGCTCGCGGCGACCGGGCTCTCCGTGCACGGGATCGACCTCTCGCGGGCGATGGTCGCGCGCCTCAAGGAGAAGCCCGGCGGGAGCGCCATCTCGGTCACCATCGGTGACTTCGCGGCGACGCGGGTGGACGGGTCGTTCTCGCTCGCCTATCTCGTGTTCAACACGATCATGAATCTCACCACGCAGGAGGCGCAGGTGGCGTGCTTCCGGAACGTGGCGGCGCACCTGGTGCCGGGCGGGCGGTTCGTGATCGAGGTGATGATGCCCGACCTGCGGCGGCTGCCGCCCGGGCAGGACGTGGTGCCGTTCCACGTGAGCGAGCACCGCTGGGCCTACGACCAGTACGACGTCGCCACCCAGTTCATGTCCTCGAACTACGTCGAGGTGGTCAACGGGCGGGGCGGCTTCCGCTCGATCCCGTTCCGGTACGTGTGGCCGGCCGAGCTGGACCTCATGGCCCAGCTGGCCGGGCTGCGGCTCGCCCACCGGTGGGCGGACTGGGCGCGCGAGCCGTTCACCAGCGAGAGCGCCCAGCACGTCTCCGTGTGGGAGAAGCCGATCCTGCCGCCCGAGTGACTCAGGCGCTGATCAGGGTGAGCGTGAGGGTGCCGGCGTAGCCGCCCTTCGGGGACGTGTCGGGCATCCACAGCCGCATCGCGGCGCCGAGCTGCTGCGTGCCCAGGCCGGTGGCCTGCGGGGCCGACGCGAGCAGGGCGGCCTCCGCCAGGCCGGCGCTCGCGGCGTCGGCGAGGTTCGGCGGCACCGCGGGGCCGGCCACCACGACGCCCTCGGCGTCGCTGCCGGCGCTCACCAGCGCCGGGGCCCAGCCGACGTTGCGCGCGGCCACCGTCGTGCCCCCGCTGACCATGTCGGTGGCGCGGCCGGTGACCGTCCAGCCGGGCATCGGCGGGCGGCTGTCGGCGACTGAGACCCCGGCCAGCTGCCCCTCGAAGACCCACGCGTGGCGGTGGCCGGTGGGGTCGGTGGCCTGCGCGGGGTGGCCCGCCGCGGTCGACGGGTCGACCTGGGCGAGGGAGACGCGGGTGCCGAGGGCGACCCGCAGGGTGAGGCTCCCGGTGTACGGCAGGGTGGTGTTCAGCGCCTCCGCCGGGATGCCGGCCGCCCCGGTCGGGCACGGCGTGGCGCCCACCCGGTCGCACGCCTCGGGCATCGGGACGGTCGCGGCCAGCACGTCGCGGGACGGGTCGGCCGGGTCGATCGCCGGGTTGGCGCAGTGCGCGAGGTCGAGGGCGGCGAGATCGACCGACGGGTCGGCCTGCCCGAGGCGGGCCAGCTGCTCGAACGCGGCCCGGACCAGGTTCGGCGGCAGCGGCGCGTTGCCGAGCCCGGCGGCGGAGGCCTGCCCGCCGCAGACGGCCCACCCGAAGAAGTCGACGATCGTCTGCCGCTTCTGGCCGGTGATCCGGTTGTCCTCGGCGTCGGTGCCGGTCGGCAGGATCGCGTACTCGTAGCCGGACAGCGGGTAGGCCCGCGGGTCGGCCGGCACGCCGAGCTCGGCGGCGCGGTCGGCGTGGTGGACGGCGGTGCCCAGCGCGAGCGCGACGTTGAGCGGGTCGGGGGCGACGTAGTACCCGGCCGCGTTGCCGATCCTCGCGACCGGGACCCGGGCGGCCGTCGCGTACCGGAGCTGGACGTAGCCGATCGTGCCGTTGGCGGCCGGGTCGAGGACCTGGTTGATCAGGCCGTCGGTCCCCGGCGACCGGATCGACGCGCCGGCCGGGCTGTCGGGGTAGACGGCGCTCGGGGGGTTGCCGCCGCTGAACGGTCCCCACAGGTCGGGGTGCTGGGCGGCCAGGTAGGTGGCGAGCCGCCAGCTGGTGCCGGTGGCGTCGGCGCGCACCACGCGCGTGATCGGCAGCGCGGGCAGCACGCGGCCGCCGTTGTCCGCGGCGATCGCCGGGTCGCTCCAGTCGGTGATGCCGCCGGTGAAGATCCGGGCCAGCGTGCGGCCGGACAGGCGCAGGTCGGTCACCTGGGTCCCGCCTGCGACGAGCCGGTACGGGAAGGTCACCGCGTCGGCGGTCACGGGAGCGTAGGCGAACGGCCGGCCCCGCGAGTCGTCGACCACGCCGGTCTGCGGGTCGGTGCCCTGGTAGACGAGGTCGGAGACGGCGAAGTCGGTCGCCTTGTAGGCGAAGTCGCGGCGCGCGGACGGCGAGCCGACGGCGGTGAAGGTGACGCTCAGGCCCCGGCCCTGCACGTCGGCCACCCACTGGTTGACGGCGCCGGCGGCGGACGACGAGCCGGTGCCCTCGATGCGGGCGTGGGCGGCGGCGGAGGCCCGGCCCGGGACGAGGGCGACGACGAGTAAGGAGGCGATGGCGGCAGCTGCGAAACCCCGTGATCGACGCATGGGGTCATGAGAAGCGCGTCCGGCGGCGCACAGGTGAACGCCGCGTGTGCGACGGACACCGGTGCGGTCCTCGCTCTTGGCACGACGGCGATGGCAGCGGGTCGGGCCCACCTCGGTGGGCCCCACCCGCGGTGTCTGACGGGAGCGACGGTCGTGCGTTGCACGGACCGGAGTCCCAAAGCTGTCGGTCCTGTTGCTTGTCCCGTTACTTGTCCAGGACCAGGCCGACCTTCTGGAACTCCTTCAGGTCGCGGTAGCCGCACTTGGCCATCGCGCGGCGGAGGCCGCCGAACAGGTTGAGGGCGCCGTCGGGGTCCTCGGAGGGGCCGTAGAGCACCTTCTCCAGGGAGCCCAGGGTCGGCTCGGCCGAGCCGAAGGAGCCGCGCGGGAGCTTCGGGTGGCTGGCCGCCGAGTGCCACCACGCGCCGCCGGCCGGGGAGCTGTCGGCGCGCGACAGCGGCTCGCCGACCATCACCGCGTCGGCGCCGCAGCCCAGGGCCTTGGCGATGTCGCCGGAGGTCTGGATGTTGCCGTCGGCGATGATGTGGACGTAGCGGCCGCCGGTCTCGTCGAGGTAGTCGCGGCGGGCGTCGGCCGCGTCGGCGATCGCCGTGGCCATCGGGACGCGGATGCCCAGGACGCGGTCGGTGGTCGACCACTCGTCGGCGCCGATGCCCACGATGACGCCGGCCGCGCCGGTGCGCATGAGGTGCAGCGCCGTCTGGTAGTTGGTGCAGCCGCCGACGATGACCGGCAGGTCGAGGTCGGCGATGAACTCCTTGAGGTTGAGCGGCTCGTCCGTCGTCGACACGTGCTCGGCGGAGACCAGCGTGCCCTGGATGACCAGGATGTCGACGCCCGCGTCGAGGATGACCGGGGCGAGGGCGAGCGTGTGCTGCGGGGAGACGCGGACGGCGACCGTGACGCCGCCCTCGCGGATCTCCTTGACCCGCTCGCCGATGAGCTCCGGCTTGATCGGCTCGGCGTAGGCCTCCTGGAGGCGCGCGGTGGCCGGGTCGTCGTCGTCGAGGCCGGCCAGCTCCTCCAGGATCTTGGCCGGGTCGGCGTACCGCGTCCAGAGGCCCTCGACGTTGAGCACGCCCAGGCCGCCGAGCCGGCCGAGCGCGACGGCGGTCGCGGGGCTCATCGTGGCGTCCGAGGGGTGCGCGACACAGGGGATCTTGAAGGGATACGCATCGAGCTGCCAGTTGGTCGACACGTCGTCCACGTCGCGGGTGCGCCGCGTCGGCACGATCGCGATGTCGTCCAGGTGGTAGCCACGCCGGGCGCTCTTGCTCAGCCCGATCTCGACCACGTCACGCATGTTGGGGCTCCTCGCCGCTCTGGGGTGCCTACCGGGAGTGGTAGTTGGGTGCCTCGACCGTCATCTGGATGTCGTGCGGGTGGCTCTCCTTGAGGCCCGCCGAGGTGATCCGGATGAGCTGGCCCCGCTCGTGCATGGCGGCGACCGTCTCGGCGCCGACGAAGCCCATGCCGGAGCGCAGGCCGCCGACGAGCTGGTGGGCGACCGCGGCCAGCGGGCCCCGGTAGGGTACCTGGCCTTCGATGCCCTCCGGCACCAGCTTGTCGTCGGAGAGGACGTCGTCCTGGAAGTAGCGGTCCTTCGAGTAGGACCGGGCCTGGCCGCGGGACTGCATCGCGCCGAGCGAGCCCATGCCGCGATACGACTTGTACTGCTTGCCGTTGATGAAGATCAGGTCGCCGGGGCTCTCCTCGCAGCCGGCCAGCAGGCTGCCCAGCATCACGGTGTGGGCGCCGGCCACGATGCCCTTGGCGATGTCGCCCGAATACTGCACGCCGCCGTCCGCGATCAGCGGCACGCCGAACTCGCGGCAGGCGCGGGCGGACTCCATGATCGCGGTGATCTGCGGCACGCCGACGCCGGCGACGACCCGCGTGGTGCAGATCGAGCCGGGGCCCACGCCGACCTTGACCGCGTCGGCGCCCGCCTCGCAGAGCGCCTTGGCGCCCGCGTAGGTGGCCACGTTGCCGCCGACGACGTCGACGCCGGTCTCCTTCTTCAGCCGGGCGACCATCTCGACGACCTGCCGGTTGTGCCCGTGCGCGGTGTCGACCATGACGATGTCGAGGCCGGCGTCGATCAGGGTGCGGGCCCGCTTCCACGAGTCCTCGCCGACGCCCACGGCCGCGGCGACCCGCAGGCGGCCGGCCTCGTCCTTGGTGGCGTGCGGGAACTTCTCGCTCTTGGAGAAGTCCTTGACCGTGATCAGGCCGCGCAGCTTGCCGGAGTCGTCGACGATCGGCAGCTTCTCGACCTTGTGCTTGCGCAGCAGGGCCAGCGCCTCGTCCTTGCTCACCCCGACCGGCGCGGTCACCAGGGGCGCCATGGTCATGATCTCGCGGACGCGGGTGGTCGGGTCGGACACGAAGCGCATGTCGCGGTTGGTGACGATGCCGACGAGCTGGCCGTCGGGGTCGACGACCGGGACGCCGGAGATGCGGTAGCGACCGCACAGGGCGTCCACCTCGCCGAGCGTGTCCTCGGGCGAACAGGTGACCGGGTTGGTGACCATGCCCGCCTCGGAGCGCTTGACCAGGTCGACCTGCTGTGCCTGGTCGTCGATCGACAGGTTGCGGTGCAGGGTGCCGATCCCGCCCTGCCGGGCCATGGCGATCGCCATCCGGGCCTCGGTCACGGTGTCCATCGCGCTGGACACCAGGGGGATCCGCAGGGTGATGTTGCGGGTCACCTGGCTCGACGTGTCGACGGCGCTCGGGACCACGTTGGATTCGCCCGGCAGCAGCAGCACGTCGTCGAAGGTCAAGCCCAGAGGCAGCAAGTCCATGAGGCGCATCCCAGTTCTCGGTCGTCCGGCGGGTGCGTCTCATCGTACTTCCGCTCAGGCGGTGCACCCGTCCGCCATGGCGAAGCCGTGCCCGGCCCCACACCCGGGGTGTTTGGGGCTACCGTTGAGGCGTGCACGAAGAGCCCATCGACCCGTTCGCCGGCGACCCGGCCGATCCCTCGGCCGAGCTCGACGACAGCGGTGCCGAAGACCCGTTGACCGCCGCCGAGCGCCAGGACGTTCTCGAGGACCTCGCGGACCTCGAGATCTACCAGGCGCTGCTCACGGCGATCGGCGTGCGTGGGCTCGTCATCGAGTGTGAAGACTGCCACGAACCGCACTATTTCGACTGGGACCTGCTGCGGGGCAACCTGAAACACCTGCTCACGTCGGGTCGTCCCCGCGTGCACGAGCCCGCGTTCGACCCCGACCCGGACCATTACGTCACATGGGAGTACGCGCGGGGTTACGCTGACGGGGTCCACGACGCACTCGCGAGTGCGACGGACGACAACGACGGCTGATCCGGAGCAGGCCATCGTTTAGGTCTGCCGCGTCCGGGGTACCGACGCGGCATGCCATGGCGCGCTAACTCACCAGCCCCGCGCGGAACGCCGCCGCGACCGCGTGTGCGCGGTCACGCGCGCCCAGCTTCCGGAACAGCCGGCGAGCGTGCGTCTTGACGGTGTCCTCCGAGACGAACAGCTCACGGCCGATCTCCGCGTTGCTCTTCCCGTCGGCCATCCCGCGCAGCACCTGCAACTCCCGCTCGGTGAGCTCGACGCGCCGCCGCGGGGGTTCGCCGGCCACGTCGCCGCGCTGCTGGGGCACCCCGGCGCCGACCAGCCGGGCGGCCGGCGCGGCCGCGGTGCGGGCCGCCGTGCCGTTCAGCCCGCGGGTGCCCAGCGGCACCGCGCCGCCCGGGGCGGCCTGGGCGGGCGTGCCGACGCGCGCCTGGAGCACCGCCTCGCCGTTGCCGCGCACCTGGCTGAGCACCAGCAGCACCGCCTTCGCGAGCGTGGTCACCGGGTCGGCCGTGTCGACGCGGATGACCGCCCGCGCGCCGGCGGCGATCGCGGCGGCCGCCGCCCGCGGCTCCTCCGTGCCGAAGAAGACCACCGTCGCGCCCGGCGCCACCGCGAGAACGCGGCGGGAGAACTCCGCGCTGTCCGGGCGGGCCAGGACGGGGTCCGCCAGGACCAGGTCCACGGGCTGCTCACTCAGCCGCGCCAGGGCCTCGACCATCGTGACGGCGGTCCGCACCGCGTGCGCCACTCCGAGCCGGGCCGCGGCCGCGGCGACCGTCTGTGCCGCGACCTGTGTTCGCACACACACCAAAATCGTACGCACCGTCGTGCTCCTCTCTCTCAAAGAGAGAAACACGAAATGGCGAGATCTAGACGTGGTTTCGCCGCGATTGGCCTTACAGAAATTGACCGACGGCATGCCGTCACCTACGGCGGTCTCGCGCGTTGCACAGGGATTGTGCCCCGCGCGAATTCCAGGCCGCACGCCTGGAAGGAGGAGCGAATGACGAATGTGACTCGCCTGCCCGGACCGATCGCGGACATCTGGGACTGGCAGCGGCTCGGGCTGTGCCGGGGACGGGACAGCGCCCAGTTCTTCCACCCCGACGGTGAACGCGGCGCCTCGCGCGGCCGGCGCGAGGCCGCGGCCAAGAACGTGTGCCGCGCCTGCCCGGTGCGGGCCGAATGCGCAGCTCAGGCCCTCTCGACCCGGGAGCCGTACGGCGTCTGGGGCGGCTTCACCGAGGGCGAGCGGCTGCGGCTGCTGGCGATCGGCTGGGAGGACGCGGCCGACCGGCGCCGCCAGCGCGTCGACGTGCCGCGACTGGAGGCCAAGCTGGGCCTGCGCCCGGTTGCGGCCCCCACGGCGGGTGCGCAGCAGCCGCTGCGCGGCGGCCGGCCGGGCCCGACGCATCCGGCCCCCGGGGTGCCCGCGCAGCGCCGGCCGTCGACCGCGGCCACCAATCCTCGTTCGCGGGCCGCCGCCCGGTGACGGCAATTGCGGCCGTTCGGTGGAATCATTCCGGCTTACCTGCCGACCTGACGTCTTCGCCTGACGTCTTCGCCTGACGGCTTTACCTGACGTCGATGGCAATCGAGTGCCAGCCGGTGGCGCCGTCCGGGTCGGGCGGCGCCACCGCGTCGGTCTGCGTCTGCCCGGCGTTGTCGGTGGCCCGCACGGTGATGCGGTGCCTGCCGGGGGCCGCCGTCCACTGCAGCCGCCACTGCCGCCAGGTGTCGACCGACGGCACCGCGAGCAGCTCGGCCCGCTGCCACTCGCCGTCGTCGACCTGGACCTCGACCTTGGACACGCCGCGGTGCTGCGCCCAGGCGACGCCGGCGATGACGAGCGGGCCGGCCTTCGGTTCCCCGCCGTCGCGGGGGGTGTCGATCCGGGACTGCGTCTTGATCGGCCCCTGGGCGGCCCAGCCGCGCTTGATCCAGTACGCGTCGAAGTCGGCGAACGAGGTGAGCTCCAGCTCGGCCAGCCACTTCGTCGCCGAGACGTAGCCGTAGAGCCCCGGGACCACCATCCGGACCGGGAAGCCGTGCTCGATGGGCAGCGGCTCGCCGTTCATCGCGATCGCGAGCATGGCGTCGCGGCCGTCGAGCAGGACCGCGGTCGGGGTGCCGGCGGTGAAGCCGTCGACGGAGCGGCTGACGACCTGGTCGGCGCCCTGTTTCGGGCCCGCCTCGTCCAGCAGGTCCTTGACCCGCACGCCCTGCCACCGGGCGTTGCCGATCAGGCCGCCGCCGACCTCGTTCGAGACGCAGGCGAGGGTGATGTACCGCTCGATCATCGGACGCTTGAGCAGCTCGTCGTAGGTGATGGTGAGCTCGCGCTCGACCCGCCCGTGGATGCGCAGTTTCCAGTCCCGCGGCGAGACCTGCGGCACGACCAGTGCGGTGTCGATGAGGTAGAAGTCCTTGTTCGGGGTGACGAACGGGGCGAGATCGGCCAGCTGCGCGTCCGCCTGCGGCGGCAGGGTCGCCGGGCTCTCGCTGATCTCGGGCACGTGCACGGCGTCCCGCTCGGCCTGCACCCCGCGGCGGGTGGCCCACCACCGCCCGGCGAACCCGATGACGGCCGCACCCGCGATGATGCCGCCGGCGACGCGCAGGAGCCAGCGCCGCTGCTCGTACGTGTAGCCGCTCTCGGCCGGCTCCTGCCGGAGCGCCAGGTGGAGCACGCCCGCGGCCGCCACCGCGCCGGCAAGCGTCGGCACGAAGGCGTACCACGGGGCGTTGTGCCTGGTCAGCGCGGCCGCGATGCCGACGGCGGCGAAGATCCCGATGCCGGCGTACCCGAAGATCGCGCGCTTCGTGGCGAGCGCCCCCGTCACCGCGGCGAAGGCGGCGAGCAGGACGAGCGTGCCGACGAGCAGGGCAAGCTTGTCGTACGTGTAGAAGACGTCGACGGCGAAGTTCTTGACCTGGGCGGGCACGGCGTCGATGACGACCCCGCCGACGGCCACCAGGGGCGCGGTGGCGGCACCGGTCAGGACGGCGAGCCCTTCGGCGACCCCGATGGCGGCGGCCGCGGCGGTGATCCCGGCGAGCGCACCGTACGTACGACTTCTCACGCCGCCAAGCATGCGGCGATCAGCGGGGTGCCTCCAAGGCCGGTAATCGAACCCTAAGCTTTTCCGCTCCGAGCGTCTTCATGATCGTGGGAAGGATGGGCTGCCCGAAGGGGAGCCCTCCCAGGAGGACTCCCCTCAGTGCCAGCGGCGTCGGGTCAGAAACCCGGGCCGTGGGAGTGGCCGTGCCCGTGGCCGTGGCCGTGGCCGCCGGCGGCGGGCTCCGGGGCCTCGGGCTTGTCGACGATCAGGCTCTCCGTGGTCAGGAGCAGGCCCGCGATCGACGCGGCGTTGGCGACCGCGCTGTGGGTCACCTTCACCGGGTCGACGATGCCGGACTTGACCAGGTCGACGTAGTCGCCCGTGGCCGCGTCCAGGCCGTGGCCGAAGTCCTGCGCCTGGACCTTGCCGACCACGACGTAGCCGTCGAAGCCCGCGTTCTGGGCGATCCAGCGCAGCGGCTCGACCAGGGACTTGCGGACGATCGCCACGCCGACCTTCTCGTCGCCGGTCAGGCCGAGGTCGCCGTCGAGGACCGGGGCGATCTGGGCCAGGGCGGCGCCGCCGCCCGGGACGATGCCCTCCTGGACCGCGGCCTTGGTGGCCGAGATCGCGTCCTCGATGCGGTGCTTGCGCTCCTTCATCTCGATCTCGGTCGCGGCGCCGGCCTTGATGACGGCGACGCCACCGGAGAGCTTCGCGACGCGCTCGTTCAGCTTCTCCTTGTCCCAGTCGGAGTCGGAGGCCTCGATCTCCTTGCGGAGCTGCTCGACGCGCGCGGTGACCTCGGAGCGGTCGCCGCCGCCGTCGACGATCGTGGTCAGGTCCTTGGTGACCACGACGCGGCGGGTCTTGCCCAGCTGCTCCAGCCCGACGGTCTCCAGCTTGTAGCCGAGCTCGGGCGCGACCAGCTCGGCGCCGGTCAGGATCGCGATGTCCTGCAGCATCGCCTTGCGGCGGTCGCCGAAGCCGGGGGCCTTCACCGCGACGACCTTGAAGGTCTTGCGGATCGCGTTGACCACCAGGGTCGACAGGGCCTGGCCCTCGACGTCCTCGGCGATGACCAGCAGCGGCTTGTTCTCCTGGACGATCTTCTCCAGGAGCGGCAGCAGCTCCTCGATCGCGGCGATCTTCTGCGTGGTGATGAGCACGTAGGCGTCCTCGAGGACCGCCTCCTGCCCCTCCGCGTCGGTCACGAAGTGCGGGGAGATGAAGCCCTTGTCGAACTGCATGCCCTCGGTGACCTCGAGCTCGGTCGTGAGGGTCGAGCCCTCCTCGACCGTGATGACGCCGTCGCGGCCGACCCGCTCCATCGCCGAGGCGATCAGGTCGCCGATGGTGGCGTCCTGGGCCGAGATGGTGGCGACCTGGGCGATCTCGGTGTGGCTCGCGACCGGGGTCGCCTTCTCCTTCAGCGCGTTGACGACGGCGGCCGCGGCCGCGTCGATGCCGCGCTTGAGGCCGGCCGGGTTGGCGCCGGCGGTGACGTTGCGCAGGCCCTCGCGGACCAGCGCCTGGGCGAGCACGGTGGCCGTCGTGGTGCCGTCACCGGCCACGTCGTTGGTCTTGGTCGCAACCTCTTTGACCAGCTGGGCGCCGAGGTTCTCGTAGGGGTTGGCGAGCTCGATCTCCTTGGCGATCGTCACGCCGTCGTTGGTGATGGTCGGGGCACCGAACTTCTTGTCCAGGACGACGTTGCGTCCCTTGGGGCCGAGCGTGACCTTGACCGTGTCGGCCAGGCGGTTGACGCCGTGCTCCAGCAGGTGGCGCGCCTCGTCGGAGAAGCTCAGGATCTTCGCCATGCTTGTGGATTCCCTTCAAAGCGACACCGCCCCGGCTGCCTGCGCGCCTGCGCACGGTCCGGGGCGGTGGCCACTGCTTCTATTTGGTCTGGGTCACTTCTCGATGACCGCGAGGACGTCACGCGCGGAGAGCACGAGGTACTCCTCGCCCGCGTACTTGACCTCGGTGCCGCCGTACTTCGAGTAGATGACCGTGTCGCCGACCTTCACGTCGATCGGAACCCGGTTGCCCTTGTCGTCGATCCGACCGGGGCCGACCGCGAGGACAGTGCCCTCCTGGGGCTTCTCCTTGGCGGTGTCCGGAATGACGATGCCCGAGGCGGTGGTCGTCTCAGCCTCGTTGGCCTGGACCAGAATGCGGTCCTCGAGCGGCTTGATCGCAACCTTCGTCGCGGTAGTCACGGGCATACCCTCCTGGGGTATTGATTCTTGCGCTATCGAGTGCCCGGTGAAGCCGTCGTCGCGGGTGCCGGCTCCGGCCGGGGTGGCTGGCACCCTCGACACGAGAGTGCTAATCGGAGGTTATGTCGCTGTCTAGCACTCCGTCAAGGAGAGTGCCAAACACGCCACGAAATCACCCGCGCATAATCGTCGGGTGGACGTCGACGACCTGCTCAGCGAGGCCGGGCGGCAGGCCCTGGCCGCGGCCGGCACGATCACCGACGCACACCGGCACCCGCTGCGGGCCGCCGAGCACCTCCGCGCCCAGGGTATTGCGCCCGCGCTCGCCGCCGCCGCGCTGACCCAGGCCGAGCTGCGCCGGAAGGCCGTCACCAAGTTCGGCGCCGACGCGGCCGTGATGCTGTTCACCCGGGCCGGCCTGGAGCAGGCCACGCGGGCGGCCGTCGCGACGAGACGCGCCCGCCGCCTGGCCGTGGCCGGCGTCACGTCCGTCGCCGACCTCGGCTGCGGCATCGGCGCCGACACGATCGCGTTCGCGCGGGCGGGGCTGCGGGTGCGCGCCGTGGACGCCGACCCGACGACGGCCCGGATCGCGCAGGCCAATGCGGCCGCGCTCGGCCTGCCCGCCGACGTCACCCACGGGGACGCCGTCACCACCGACCTGACCGGCGTCGACGCCGTGTTCTGCGACCCGGCCCGCCGGACGAAGGGCGGGCAGCGGGTGTTCGACCCGCGGGCCTACGAGCCGCCGTGGGACTTCGTCGCCGCCCTCCCCGCACGAGTCCCCAGAACCGTGCTCAAGCTCGCCCCCGGCATCGACCACGACCTGTTGCCCGAGCATGCCGAGGGTGAATGGGTGAGCATCGACGGCGACCTGGTCGAGGCGGCGGCCTGGTGCGGCCCCCTGGCCGAGACACCGCGCCGGGCAACCCTGATCAGCACGGCGACGCCGGCCGTCCACGAGCTCACCGGCACCGGCGGGGAACAGGCCCCCGTCGACCGGCCGAAGCGCTTCCTCCACGACCCCGACGCCGCCGTCATCCGGGCCCACCTCGTCGCCGAGTTCGCCGGGACGATCGGCGGCACCCTCGCCGACCCGACGATCGCGTACACCTACACGGACGAGCCGGCGACGACCCCGTTCGCCCGCACGTACGAGGTGCTGGAGCACCTGCCGGTCGCGCTGAAGCGGCTGCGGGCCGCGCTGCGCGACCTCGATGCCGGGCCGCTGACCATCCTCAAGCGCGGCTCCGCCCTCGACGTCGAAGAACTCCGCAAAAGCCTCAAACTCACCGGCGGGAGCCCGGCCACCATCGCGCTCACGCGCATCGGCCGGGCGCCGGCGGTACTGCTGCTCAGAACAGCTGCTGGCCCAGCCGCCGCTGCAGGTTGACCAGCACGTCCTCGGCCAGCAGCTCGGGCTGGCGCCGCCCCAGCTGCTCCATCAGGAACAGCCCGGTGTCGCGGCACATCTCGTAGGTCACCCGGTCGTGCAGCCAGCGCAGCCACTCGACGATGTCGTTGACGTAGAACGACACGCTCTGCTCCGAGTTGCGCTGCCGCCGCTCCTCGGCCACCACCTGCAGCGCCGCGGTCAGCCGCTTGCGCGGGAAGTCGTGCCCGGCCAGGGCGTCGGCGAACACGTCCGCCCGGTGCCGGGGCGCGGTCGGCGCGACGGTCAGCTTCGGGAACGGCGGCTCGCCGGCCGTCCACACCTGGGCGCTGCGCGGCACGAACTCGGGCTCGAGCACCACGTCGACGCGCGAGGCGTGCCCGGGGTCGTCGACGGCGACGAGGACGCGGGGCGCGTAGCTGTTGGCTTTCGTCACGTACCGCGACAGCCCCGTCGCCTCCTCGACGCAGAACCGCCCGTCGGGCAGCGCCAGCTTCCCGTCGAAGACCAGCCGGCCGACGCGCGGCCCGGCGCCCTGCCACAGCCGCACCCGCACCAGCCCGACCTGCGGCCGCGCCGCGACCCGGACGTGGTGCTCGGTCGCCGTGACCGGCCCCTCGCCGTCGAACACGGACAAATCCACGGCGGTCGTGGCGCCCAGGAAGAGGTGGCCGTGGCCGAGGTACATCTGGACGGCACCGATCTGCATCTCGCTATTGTGGGCCAGTGGCGAGCAAGGGCACCCCGGCGACCGCGCTGCTGACGCGCGCGAAGGTCACGTTCACCCCGCACACCTACGAGGTCGACCCCCGGGCCGCCTCCTACGGCGAGGCCGCCGCCGCGGCGCTGGGCGTGGATCCGGCGCGGCTGTTCAAGACGCTGGTGACGACCGTCGACGGCAAGCTGACCGTCGGCGTGGTCCCGGTGTCGAGCTCCCTCGATCTCAAGGCACTGGCCGCCGCCGTCGGCGGCAAGCGGGCCGCGATGGCCGAGCCGGCCGCCGCCGAGCGCGCGACCGGCTACGTGACGGGCGGCATCTCCCCGGTCGGGCAGCGCTCCCGCCTGCCGATCGTCATCGACGCGTCGGCGTCGGGGTTCGAGACGATGTTCGTCTCGGGCGGGCGCCGCGGCCTGCAGATCGAGCTGGCCCCGGACGACCTGGTGCAGGTGACGGATGCGGTCCTGGCGGACATCGCGACGCACTAGAGCAGCGGACATCGCGGCGCACCGCGTCGCCGTATCCTGAACCCGTGCGCGCCTCCGACGAAGACCGCGAGCGGGTGATCACCGCCCTGCAGCAGCACACGAAGGCGGGCCGGCTCACCCTCGACGAGTTCGCCGAGCGCGCCGGCACCGTCTACGCGGCGAAGACCCTCGCCGAGCTGCACCGCGCGACCGTCGACCTGCCGAAGATCGCCAAGGAGGTCGCGGAGGCGCCGGGCAACGACCGGCAGCTGCTGCTCACGTTCCTGTTCGCGATCATCGCCGTCGTCGTCATCGGCACCGTCTACGCCTTATTCCACTGAGCCGTGCCACGACCGCCACAGCGCGGCGTAGGCCCCGCCGGCGGCGACCAGCTCGTCGTGGCTGCCCAGCTCGGTGATCCGGCCGTCCTCGACCACCGCGACCCGGTCGGCGTCGTGCGCCGAGAACAGCCGGTGCGCGATCGCGATCACCGTCCGCCCCTCCAGCGCTCCGGCGAGGGACCGCTCCAGGTGCCGCGCGGCCCGCGGGTCGATGAGCGACGTCGCCTCGTCGAGGACGAGCGTGTGCGGGTCGGCCAGCACCAGCCGGGCCAGGGCCAGCTGCTGCGCCTGCGCGGGTGACAGGGCCGGGCCGGTGGTGCCGAGGCCGCCGGGCAGGGCCTCGACCCAGTCGAGCGCGTCGACGGTGGCGAGCGCGGCCAGCAGCTCGTCGTCGGTGGCGCCGGGCCGGGCGAGGGTCAGGTTGTCGCGCAGCGTGCCCAGGAACACGTGGTGCTCCTGGGTGACGAGCGCGACGTGCCCGCGCAGCTCGTCGAGCGGCAGCGCGGCGAGCGGCACCCCGCCGACCTCGACCGTGCCGGCGCGCGGCGCGTGGATGCCGGCGAGCAGCCGGCCGAGCGTCGACTTGCCGGCGCCGGACGGGCCGACCATCGCGATCCGTTCGCCGGGCCGCACGTCGAGGCTGACGCCGTGCAGCACGTCGCGGCCCTCCACGTAGGCGTACCGGACGTCGCGCGCCTCCAGCCGCTCGTCGCGGGGCGGCACCTCGGACGGCGGCACGTCCGGCGCCGCCGCGGCGCGGACGCCGACGATCCGGGCGAACGAGGCGAGGCCCAGCTGCAGCTCGTCGAACCAGGACAGGACGCGGTCGAGCGGGTCGATGATCGCGACGAGGTACAGCACACCGGCCGTGACCTCGCCGACGGTGGCCCAGCCCTCGGCGACGAACCAGCCGCCGGCCACCAGGGCGACCGCGCCGGGCAGCGCGTAGCCGAACTCGGTCAGCGGGAACCACACCGTGCGCAGCGACAGCGTGTACCGGGCCGCCGCGTACGTGTCGCGGAGCTGGTCCCGGGTCCGCTCGACCCGCCGCCGGCGCAGGCCGAGCGTCTCGACGGTGCGGGCACCCTCGACGGTCTCGGTCAGCCCGTCGGTCAGCCCGGCGAACGCGGCGCCCTCCCGCAGGTAGCCGGGGGCGGCGCGGCGGAAGTACCAGCGCGAGCTGGGGTACAGCACCGGGACCGCGACCAGGCAGGGCAGCAGCAGGATCGGGTTGACCAGCGCGATCGCGCCGACCGTGAGGACCATCTGCAGCAGCGAGATGACGATCGTCGGCACCGCCAGCTGCACCGTGTCCGACGTGCGGCCGACGTCGCGCGACGCCCGCGTGATCAGGTCGCCGGTGCCCGCCCGCTCCACGGTGGACAGCGGCATGGCCAGCACGCGGTCGACGAACTCCTCCCGCAGCCGGGCCAGCACCGCCTCGCCGAGCCGCGCGGACGCCAGCCGCGCGGCCCGCACCAGCACGGCCTGGGCGACCACGAACCCGGCGATCGCGATGGCCACCCGATCCACGGCGGCGGCGGTGGTACCCCGGGAGACCCGCTCCACCAGGTCCCCGAGCAGCCACGGCGCGGCGAGCCCGGCGACGGCGGCCAGCAGGTGCAGGGCGAACACCCAGGCCAGCATCCGCGGATGGGCGGCGAACAGCCGGCGGAGGTAGGCGCGCACCTCGGCGCCGGCGGCGACGGGCAGCAACTAGTCCTCCTCGCGGCTGACGACGCCGCGGTACCGCGGGCAGGTGTCGAGCAGCTCGCGATGCGCCCCGACGGCGGCGACCCGCCCGTCGGCGCCGACGAAGGCGACACTGTCGGCCCGGTCGAGCAGCAGCGGGCTGGTGGTGCAGACGACCGTGGTCCGCCCCGCGCGGGCCTTCGGCAGCCGGTCGGCGATGCGGGCCTCGGTGTGCGCGTCGACGGCGCTGGTCGGCTCCACCAGCACGAGCACCGGCGGGTCGAGCGCGAGCACCCGGGCCAGCCGCAGCCGCTGCTGCTGGCCGCCGGAGAAGTCCCGCCCGCTCTCGGCGATCTCCGTGGCGAGCCCGTCGGGCAGGGCGTCGACGATGTCCTCCGCGCTGGCGGCGTGCAGGGTGGCGGTACCCCCGCCGATCTCGTCGCGCAGGACACCGCGGAACAGCCGGTCGTCGTTGTCGGCGACCACGATGTGGGCGCGCACCTCGGCGAGGTCGAGCCGGTCCAGCGGCCGCCCGGCGAGGCAGGCACCCGATCCGGGGACGAGCAGGCCGAGCCGGTCGGCGATCGCGGCGGCGTCCTCGGGCCGGGCCGCGGCGATCGCGGTGAGCTCGCCGCGGCGCGCGACGAAGCCGGACTCCGGGTCGGTGAGGTCGCCGTCGGCCAGCGGCTCGGGCCGGTCCGGGGACTCCACCTCGGGCTCGATCTGGAGCAGGTCGACGACCCGCCGGGCGGCGACCAGGCCGCGGGTCACCTTCTCGGCGAACTCGGTGAGCGTGCGCAGCGGTGCGATGAGGAACGCCGCGTAGGCGTAGAAGGCGACGAGCTCGCCGGGGCTGATCCGCCCGCTGACCGCGAACCGGGCCCCGAGCCAGGTCACCAGCGCGATGAAGCAGCCGGGCAGGAGGATCTGGGCCGCCTCGAGCAGCGACTCGACCTTGGCGACCCGGATCCCGGCCGCGCGGACGTGCTGCGACTCGCGCCGGTACCGCTCGGCGAACACGGCCTCGCCGCCCACCCCGCGCAGCACCCGCAGCCCGGCGACGATGTCGACGGCGCGGCCGGTCAGCTCGCCGGACAGGTCCCGCTGCAGCTTCCGGCGGTGGTGCAGGGGCCGCAGCAGCAGCCCGACGACGGCGACCAGGATCGGCACGCCGATGACGACGACGAGCCCGAGCGGCACCGACACCCGCAGCAGCAGCACGCTGACGACGACGATGGCCACGACCGCGCCGCCGCCGCGGGCGGTGATGTCCATGGAGAAGCCGATGTGGTCGAAGTCGGTGGTACCGATGCTGACCACCTCGCCGGTGGCGACCTTCTTCGGCAGCGTCGCCCCGAGCCGCGTGGCGTGCCGGACGGCGACCTGCACGGTGCGGAACCCGGCGCTGAGGAAGTTGCTGACCGCGAACCGGTGCCGCATGATCCCCGACGCGGCGGTGACGGCCCCGAGCCCGAGCACCGCGGCCCCGGCCCAGAGCAGCCGCCGCTGGTCATGGGCGGCGAGCGCGTCGACCCCGGCCCCGATGGCGGCCGGCACGAGCGCCTGGCTGACCATCCACACGATGCCGAGCAGCACCCCGCCGAGCACGAGATGCCACTGGTTGCGGGCGAGCCACAGCAGGTACCGCGCGGGCGACCGGCTGTCGGGCCGGCCCGGCTCGGGCAGGGGCAGTCGAATCATGGCCCGCCGACCGTAACCCGCACCCCCGTCGCGGCGCCTTACCTTTTCCACCCCGCGCCCGCCCCGCCCCCGCCCCCTCACCGCCCCCTCACCGCGTCGATCTTGCACTTGTGGTGCCCGGACACTCCGACAATGTCCCGGTTTGGGAGGCACCACAACTGCAAGATCGACGCAACGGGGGCGGGGGCGGCGCGGGGCGGGGCGGGGGGTTAGCGGTCGACCTGGGTGAAGTCCCAGTACTGGGGCTTGCGGGCTACCAGGTGGGATGGGGGGTCGGTGAACGGCTCGGGGGTGCTGCCGCGCCACTTGGACACGACGACCAGCCGCTGGTCGGTCGACGCGTACACCTCGCTGCTCAGGTGCAGCGGGTGGACCTCGACCTTGGGCAGCATCGCCTCGCAGACCCAGGACAGCAGTTCGTCGAACGCCTCCGGGTGCGCCCTGACCTCCCACATGCGCACGATCACGGCGCAGGACTCTACGCCGTCACCGCCGTGACCGGCATCGCGGAGTCGGACGGGAGACCCAGGTTGCCCGGCGCGGCACCGGACGCGACCAGGTGCGAGCCGAGCGCGGCCACCATCGCGCCGTTGTCGGTGCACAGCTTCGGGCGCGGGACGCGCAGGGCGATCCCGTACTTGTCGCAGCGCTCCTGGGCGAGCGAGCGGATGCGCGAGTTGGCCGCCACCCCGCCGCCGATCACGAGCGTCTCGATGCCGTGCTCCCGGCAGGCGTCGACGGCCTTGGCGGTGAGCACGTCGCAGACCGCCTCCTGGAAGCTGGCGGCGACGTCGTTGAGCGGGACCGGCTCGCCGGCCCGCTGGCGGGCCTCGACCCAGCGGGCCACGGCCGTCTTGAGGCCGGAGAACGAGAAGTCGAAGCGGTGCTCGGCCAGGTCGCGGGCGGCGGTGAGGCCGCGCGGGAACGGGATGACGACCTGCCCCTCGCGGGCGGCCCGGTCGATCGGCGGCCCGCCCGGGAACGGCAGCCCGAGCAGCCGCGCCACCTTGTCGAACGCCTCGCCGGCCGCGTCGTCGATGGTCGCGCCCAGCGGGACGACCCCGCCGGCGAGGTCGTCGACCCGCAGCAGCGACGAGTGGCCGCCGGAGACGAGCAGCGCGATCGCCGGCTCGGGCAGGGCGCCGTGCTCCAGCGTGTCGACGGCGACGTGGGCGGCGAGGTGGTTGACGCCGTAGATCGGCTTGCCGGCGGCGAGCGCGTACGCCTTCGCGGCGGCCACCCCGACGAGCAGCGCACCGGCCAGCCCGGGGCCGGCGGTGACGGCGACGGCGTCCACGTCGGCGAGCGTGATGCCGGCCGTGTCGAGCGCCCGCTGTACCGTCGGGACCATCGCCTCGAAGTGCGCCCGGCTGGCCACCTCGGGCACCACGCCGCCGAACCGGGCGTGCTCGTCGACGCTCGACGCGATCTCGTCGGCGAGCAGGGTGTGCCCGCGCACGATCCCGACGCCGGTCTCGTCGCACGACGTCTCGATGCCCAGGACCAGGGGCTCAGTCGTCTTCACGCATCATCACCAGTGCATCCGTGTTGCTGGGCTGGTAGTAGCCGCGGCGGATGCCGACGGCCTCGAAGCCGTAACCGGCGTAGAGCTTCTGGGCGGGCGCGTTGTCGACCGCCACCTCGAGCAGCACCTTCCGCGCGCCGCGGGCCCGCGCCTCGGCGAGCAGCGCCTCCAGCAGGCGCCGGCCGACGCCGCGCCGCTGCGCGTCCCCGCGCACGCCGATGTTCTGGACCCACGCCTCGTCGGGCGGGCTGAGGGCGAGGCCGGCGTAGCCGACGATCCGGCCGCCGCCGAGGGCGACCAGGTAGTGGTGGCCGGCCGCCAGCTCGTTCCAGAACATGGCGGCGGACCAGCGCTCCTCGCCGAACAGCTCGTCCTCGATCGGCAGCAGCTCCTCGATGTGGAACCAGCGCAGCTCGCCGAGCTCGACCGGGGCCGTCACCGCAGCGCCGGCTTCCGTTCGCCGGGGAGCACGGCGTCGGGGCGGCGCAGGTACAGCGGGATCAGCGGCTCCCCGGGCGCCTTGGCGCGGACCCGGTCGGCGGCCAGCTCCGCGAGGGCGGTCGCGACCGGGTAGCGCGGCCCCTCAAGCAGGCGGGAGTGCGGGCGGGCGAGCACCGCGGCGTACTGCTCGGCGCCGGCACCGGCGACGCGCTCGATCCCGTCGAGGGACACCGCGTCGGGCCGGGCGACCTCCGGCCCGCCGACGCGGACCCCGTCGGCGTAGACCGCCCAGTAGATCTCCTTGCGGCGGGCGTCGGTGGCGACCAGCACCCGGCCGGGCAGCCCGCGGCCGATGCCGTCGAGCGAGCACACGCCGTGGACGGGGACGCCGACGGCGTGGCCGAGCGCGGCGGCGGTGACCAGGCCGGCGCGCAGCCCGGTGAACGGCCCGGGCCCGGTCCCGGTCACGATCGCGGCCAGGTCGCCGGGTGCCACGCCACCCTCGGCCAGCACGGCGGTGATCTGCGGCGCGAGCAGCTCCCCGGCGCCGCGCGCGTCGACGGTGACCCGCTCCGCGAGCAGGGTCACGTCGTCGTCGCCGACCCGGACTAGCGCCGCGGTCACCGCGGGGGTCGCCGTGTCCACCACCATCACCAGCACGGCCCAACTCTAGACCGCGCCGCAGATGGCGCTACGTCGCCACCACGATCAGTTAACGCCGTGGCAACGAGGCGGTCGTACCATCGGCCGACATCTCGCGTAGGCGTCAGGAGCATTCGGATGACCGAGCCGATCCTGGTCGTGGACATGGGGTCCTGGGCCGTGTCCGCCGCTGTCCTCACGCATGATCAGCTGCACCCGGTGCGGGAGCCGGTCACCGGCGGCCTCCGCTGGCCGGGCGGCGCGACCCTGCAGACCGGCGTCGGCCGGCCCCGGCTGCTCGTCGGCGGCGCCGCCGAGCACGCCCGCGACCAGCAGCCCCGCCAGTACGTCGACGGCGTGCGCCGGGCGGTCGACGCGAACGCGCCGATCTGGCTCGGCGACCAGCTGCTCAACGCGGCCGAGCTGGTCAGTGCCGCGCTCGACGCGGTGGTCGAGGAGGCCCGCCGGATCCACGGGCCGATCGGGCGGGTCGTCATGACGGTGCCCACGGGGTACCGCACGCACGACCCCCGCCGCGAGGTCCTCGTCGCCGCCGCGTCCGTGTCCGGCTACCCCGACGTCGAGCTCGTCGGCGACGCGACCGCGGCGGTGCTCGACCCGATGACCCTGCTGGAGGTCCCCGACGGCAGCTACGTGCTGGTCTGCGACCTGGGCGCGACCTGGTCGGCGACGCTCACCCAGATCCAGCGCGGCCAGCCGGTGCCGCTGAGCCAGGAGAGCTCCGGCAGCGGCCGCGACCTCGACGTGGTGCTCGCCGCCGACCTGCGGGCGACGCTGTCGGAGTGGGTCGAGCCGGCGTTCGCGGCCGGCGGCGACACCAGCGTCCGGGCCAGCTTCCACGCGCTGGACATCGTGCGGCAGCTCAAGCACCGCCTCGCGGAGCTGCCGGAGGCGGCCGAGGCGATCGAACCGGGGATTCCGCAGTACCGCCTGGACCGCCGCCTCCTCGACCAGCTCACGGAGCCGGCCATGCGCTGGCTGGTGGCGAGCTGCCGGGCGGTCATCGCCCGCGCGGGCATCGTGCCGTCCGACGTGACCACGGTGCTCCTCGTCGGCGGCCATGCGCACCTGCCGAACGTCGGCCCCGTCCTGCACAACGGCCTCGGCCGGCCGGTCACCCGGCCCGCGGACCCGGAGCTGGCGGTGCTGCGCGGCACCGCCGCCTGGACCCGCGCCCGCACCGACCGGGCCGTGCCGGCCGAGCCGCCCCAGTGGCGGGTCGAGCCGCTCGCCTGGACCGTCCCCGGCGGCCGCGGCCGGCTGGTCCGCTGGCTGGTCAAGGAGGGCGAGGGCTACGGACCGGGGGCCCCGCTGGCCCAGGTCCGCACGGCCGACGACCGCGTCTACGAGCTGACCGCCGGCCGCACCGAGGGCGTCCTGCTGGAGCAGCGCACCCCGGTCGGCAACATGGTCGTCTCGGGCGCGATCGCCGCGCACGTGCGGATCGAGCCGACGACCGAGCGGTACCAGCTGGCCAAGCGCCACCACCTGCGGGTCGCCGGCGACTGGCTGCTGCTCCCCGACCGCCGGATGATCGTCGAGTCGTCCCGCACCGGCGAGTACGTGAAGGTCCGCGCGATCGACACCGGCGCCCTCGTCGCCGAGCTGCGCCCCGGCCGCGGCACCGCCCGCGGCCAGGTGGCGTTCGGCCCCGGCCAGCAGCTGGCCCTGGTCACCTGGGACACGGCCGGCCACTTCGCCGTCTGGGACGTCCTGTCGGGCCGGATGACGAGCAGCTTCTCCGACGGCCACCGCCCCGACGCGGTCATGGTGAACGAGGCCGAGTGGCGCCTGGTGGCCACCGGCGAGGGCGCGGCGACGGTCGGCCGCTACCGCCGCGACGTGGCCACCGTGTGGGACCTGTCGACGGGCAACCGCCTCGACAAGGTCGTGGGCGAGGACCTCCCGCGCCGCTTCACGGGCTACTCCGGCTCGAGCCGCGCGGACGCGTTCGCCGCCGAGATGTCCAGCCCGGACGGCCGCCTGCGCGCGGCCGCCCAGCCGGGCACGCTGACGGTCCGCGACCTGGAGACGGAGACGGAGGTCTTCCGCACCGACCTCCCCCCGGCCACGCACGTGAGCACGGCGTTCTGCGCCGCGGGCCGCCACCTGCTGGCCCGCGGCACCGACGACGACGGCGCCTGGCTGGACGTGTGGGAGATCCTGGAGTCCGCCGCCTAGCTAGCGGACGGCAGCACGGCCGCGATGAGCCGGTGCATGCCGGACGACGGGTTGTCGTCCGGGCAGCGGCTGCCGTTCTGTTCATGGAACCGCTCGAGAGCGCCCGCCCGCCGGGCCGCGTCGTGCCGGCGTGGCATGTACACCGCCCCGTCGAGGCCCTTGTCCGCCTGCCCGTCGTGCGCCCGCCGCAGCCGCCGTGCCTCGGCGTTGTCGAGAAACCCGCCGTGGTCGCGGAAGTGCAGGGCCAGCCAGAGCTCGAAGCACGGGTTCGACACGGCCAGGTTGATGCCGTTGCGGGCGGCGAGGTCCGCTGCCTGCGCGAGGCCCGGATGGTGCGTCGGCCACTCGACGTCGTAGACGCACCAGAACTCGTCGATCTCGCCCTCCTCGGCGATGGAGCGCTTGCGCGCCTCGACGGCCATGCGCACGAGTGTCAGCGGGACCGCGCCACCGCCGATGTGTTCGATGCGGATGTCGACCGCCGCCGCGTCGCGGACGTCCGGCTCGCGGCGCAGGGCGTCCAGGTACTCGGGCTCGGTGCGCTGGCCCTCGCAGAAGATCGCGACGGTCTTGCGCGGGCGGCGGGTCGCGACCTTGCGGCGCAGCGAGGTCGGGGGCTGGCGGTTGCGGGCCATCAGGCCACCTCGGCGGCCAGGCCGAGGGCCCTTCGCAGGAGATGCTGGTCGAGCTCCGGGACCGCGCCGAACCGGCCCTGGAGGTAGGCCCGCTCCAGGTTGACGGAGCGGCGCACGCGCTCGCCGCCGTACTCGGCCAGGGCGGTGAGCCGGGTGGCCGCGTCGGGGCCCTTCTCGGTCAGCCAGACCTCGTCGCGGTTGAGGTGCCCGAGCAGGCTGGTGTCGTGGGTGGTGAAGACCAGCTGGGCGCCCGCCGGGTTGGTCTCGGGGTCCTGGAAGAGCTCGACGAGCTTGGCGGACAGGCGGGAGTGCAGGCCGGCGTCGATCTCGTCGAGCAGCAGCAGGCGGCCGTTGCGCAACGCCTGGACCACCGAGCCGATGAGTGCGTACCAGTTCCGGGTGCCCTGCGACTCGTCCTCCAGCGTGAACGGCACCTCCTGGTCCGCGACCCGGTGCACGAACCGCACCTCGTTGGGCGTCGCCGAGGTGTCCAGCCGCAGGTCGTCGATGCCGAGGTCGGCGAAGCGCAGCAGGTCGAGGACGACGCCGGGCCCGTCGCCGCCGGCGAGCACCAGCTCCTCGGTCGGGACCAGGCCGTCGTTCCCGACGATCCGCCGGCCGCGCAGGCCGAGCACTCGCGTGCCGGCCAGCGCCCGGCCGAACGCCCGCACCTCGGGCTCGTCGAACCGCATCGCCGCCGACAGCGCAAGGGTCGTGGGGGTCAGCAACTCCCGCGTGCCCGAGATCGACCCGAGGCCGCGACGGAACGAGATGGTGCCGCCCTCCCGCTCGAACAGCGCCCGGCGCAACTTCTTCGGATAGCCGTAGAGCCCCTCGAACAGCACCGCAGAGTCGTCGAGCTCCACCTGGTAGGCATGCCGGACGCCGTGCACCATGAGATCGATCTCGTACCGCGACGAGCGGGACGGTCCGCCGGCGAACCGGAACGGCTCGCGGGGGATGACGTCCTCCCACGACCGCAACGACAGGGCCACGAACGTGGACAGCCACGCCAGCGCCGCGAGCACGTTGGACTTGCCCGACGCGTTGGCGCCGTAGATGCCGCCCACCGTCAGCACCCGCTCGTTGAGCAGCTCGAACCCCCGGGCGGCGGGCCGGTCCTCGTCGACCGCGATCATTGACAGCTCCACCGGGCCGTCGATCGACCGGTGGTTCTCGGCCAGGAACCGGAGCAGCATGAGACGCACCTCCGCGTCGAGCGAGCACGGCAAGGCCACTCTACGTCAAACTTCGACGAAAATCGGCCTTGCCGTGCGCCCCAACCGCGCTAGCGGTGGCCCAGGATGGTTCGGCCCGGGTGATCGGGGGCGCCCGCGGTGGTCGAGATGGTCTGGCGGAGGATGGCCGTCGGGGACAGGACCCGGACCTCGCCGGGCACGGCCAGGAGCAGGTCGGTCGGGGACGACCAGCACAGGGAGTACATCGCGGGGCGGGGCTCGGGCAGGCCGCCCGTCGTGGCGCCCGTCCTCGTGTCCGTGATGCGCCAGTCGGTGACCACGTAGCGGCCGTCCGGGGACCAGGCGCACGCGTCCTCGGCCCCGCCGCGCACCGGGACGGTCCGGACCAGGTGGCCGTCCTCGGCGGAGAGCAGGGACAGGCCGTCGCCGTCCGGGGACGGGAGCGCCAGCTCCTTGCCGCCGGGGGTCCAGGCCGCGGCGCAGCCGCCGTTGACGCAGTGGTGGGCGGCCGGGTCGAGCGGGAGGACGCGGGACTCGACGCGGCCGGACCGCACCTCGTACAGCGTGAGGCGGCCGATCGAGGGGTCCGAGTGCAGCAGCGTGCGGCCGTCCGGGGACCAGGTGAGGTGCCGCGGGCCGCCACGAACTCGCTGAACTCGCGCTCGGCTGCCTTGTCCATCCATCGCCTCCGCCATCTACGACGCGCGGAGGGGTGGGCCGCCTTGCACGCTTGCTGCTACAGATCCGCGGTGCGCCGCTCCCAGTCGCCGCCGCGCGGGATCAGCGCGACCACCCGCGAGTCGTCGTCGCGGCGGTCGAGGCGGACCTCCAGGTGCTCGTCGCTGAGCCGCTCGACGAGGCCCTCGCCCCACTCGACCAGCGTGACCGAGTCCTCCAGGGTCGCGTCGAGGTCGAGCGCGTCGACCTCGCCCAGCGGGTCCTTCACGTCGCCGAGCCGGTAGGCGTCGACGTGGACCATCGGGATGCGACCGCCGCGGTGGACGCGGGCGATCACGAACGTCGGGGAGGTGACGTCGCCGCTGACCCGCAGGCCGGCGCCGACGCCCTGGGCGAGCGCCGTCTTGCCGGCGCCCAGCGGGCCGGTCAGGACGACGAGGTCGCCGGGCCGCAGTACCTCGGCGAGCGCCCGACCGAACGCGCGCGTGTCGTCCACAGTGGACAGGATTCGGCTCACTGGTCCAGCACCTTCGTCAAGAACGTGTCCATGGCGTCGTTGACCTCCTCGGCGTGCTCGAGCAGCACGACGTGGCCGCCGTCGGCGACCTCGACCAGCTCCGCCTCCGGCAGCACAGACGCTATCTCGCGGGTGTGCGCGATCGGCGTCAACACGTCGCGGTCGCCGCAGACGAGCAGCACCGGCACCCGCCGCAGCGGGCCCAGCACCAGCAGGCGCGCGTGCGTGTAGAGGGTGCGGAGGTACCGCGCGATCACGTCGGTCGACGTGGTCGAGTTCATCTTCTCGACGTACGACACCAGGGCCGGGCTGGGGCGCTGGGTGCCGAACCCGTACCGCCGGGTCAGCAGCCAGGCCAGGTCGGTCGACGCCTTGCGGGCCCGGTCGACGACGGCCGAGCTGATCGGGCCGGCGAACCCGACGATCGGCATCAGCGGCCGGCGGAACCGGGCCACGATCTCGGGCAGGCCGAAGTTGACGGTGTCGAGCTTGCCGGCCGACGTCGAGATCAGGACGCAGGCCTCGACCCGGTTCTCGAACAGCTCCGGCACCTGCTCGGCCAGCGCCATGATCGTCATGCCGCCCATCGAGTGGCCGACGAGCACGACCTGGCCGATCGGCACGGTCGCCTGCAGCACGGCGCGCAGGCCGGCGCCGAGCGCGTCCAGCGAGTACTCGCCCTTGGCCAGGCGGCCCGAGCGGCCGTGGCCGGGCTGGTCGTAGAAGACCATGCGGTACTTGCCTTCGAACGCCTTGCGCTGGAAGTGGAACGTGCCCATGTCGAGGCAGAAGCCGTGGACGAACACCAGCGTGGGACCGTCATCGGGTCCGTCCACCACCTCGACGTGCAGGTCGATGCCGTCGTCGGAGGTGACGGTCAGCTCCTCGTCGAAGTCCCAGACGCCGAACTCCTCGTCGGCGTAGGGGTCCTCGGCCTTCTTGGAGCGGCTGACGAGGTACCGCTCGGTGGCCACCCCGGCGGCGACCCCCGCGGCGGCGAGACCGACGATCGCGCCGATGATCCCCGCCGTGCGCCGCCGGCTGCCCTTGGCGACTTCGACATCCGTCATGTCCGCTCCCCTACGTAGATCCGCGGCGTCCGCTCGCTCCCCATCCGCGTCACGATCTCGTAGTTGATGGTGTCGCAGGCCAGGGCCCAGTCGTCGGCGGTCGGCTCGCCCGCGGCGCCCGCGCCGAACAGGACGGCCTCGTCGCCGGCGCGGACCTCGTCGTCGCCGCAGTCGACCACCACCTGGTCCATGCACACCCGCCCGACGATCCGCCGGACCTTGCCGGCGAGCCAGACCGGCCCGCGGCTGCTCGCGGCGCGCGGGACGCCGTCGCCGTACCCCAGCGGGACCAGCGCCAGGGTGGTGTCCTTCAAGGTCTTGTACGTGTGGCCGTAGGAGACGCCGGCGCCGACGGGCACGGCCTTCACCAGGGCGACGCGGGCGTGGACGCTCATGGCGGCCTTGAGACGCGTCGCCTGGCCGGGGATCGGCGAGAGCCCGTAGGTCGACAGGCCGACCCGAACCAGGTCGAAGTGGGTCTCGGGCAGCGTCAGCGTGGCCGCGGAGTTGGCCAGGTGACGCAGCTGCGGCCGGATGCCGTGCCGCTCGGCGACCTCGAGCGCGTCGTGGAACTCGGCGAGCTGCCGGGCGATCGACGGGTGGCCGGGCTCGTCGGCGCAGGCGAGGTGGCTCCAGACGGCCCTGACCTCGGCGTAGCCGTCGCCCTCGGCCTTGGCGGCCCGCTCCAGCAGGGCCGGCCAGTCCTTCTGGGCGGCGCCGTTGCGGGACAGGCCGGTGTCGATCTTCAGGTGTACCTTGGCGGCTTTCTTGACTTTCCTGGCGCTTTGCGTGATCTCGCGCAGGGTGTCGGTCGAGGCGGCGGAGAGGTCGACGTCCCGCTCGATCGCCTCGTGGAGCGGCCGGTCCGGGCTGTGCAGCCAGGCGAGCACGGGCGCGGTGACACCGGCGTCGCGGAGGGTGAGCGCCTCGTCGACGGTGGCGACGCCGAGCCAGTCGGTGCCGGCCTGCACGGCGGCGCGGGCGACGGGCAGCATGCCGTGCCCGTATGCGTCGGCCTTGACGACGGTCATCAGCCGCGTGCCGGGCGCGAGAAGGTCACGCAGCGTCGCTACGTTGTGCCGGATCGCGTCGAGATCGACCCGGACCTGCGCCTGCCACATCCCCCTAGCGTAAGTGGTCCCTGGCTGAAGTCGATCAGTGTGCTCTCATGTTTCGAGGTTGGTCGATGCCGCTCGGGGCGCGGCGGCCCGACGGCCGCCGCCGGCTCAGAACAGGGAGCGGACCGCCGGACGGAGATGGGCGGCGACGTCCGCCGCCGTCACGGGGCCTTCCGCGGCGGCCCGCCGGCCGGCCAGGCCGTGGACGAAGGCGGCCGCGATCGCGGCGTGCTCGGCGGGCAGGCCGGCGGCCAGGAGCGACCCGAGCAGGCCGGCGAGGACGTCGCCGGTGCCGCCGGTGGCGAGGGCCCCGGTGCCGGTCGGGTTGACGTAGACGCGGCCGTCGGGGGTGGCGACGATGGTGCGGTCGCCTTTCAGCAGTACCACCGAGTCCATGCGCTCGGCGAGGTGCACGGCGGCCGCCACCCGGTCGTCGCCGGGGGCGCCACCGGCGAGCCGCTGGAACTCGCCGTCGTGCGGCGTCACGACGGTCGGGGCGTCGCGGTCGCGCAGCCAGTCGGCCATCCGCGCGTCGACCAGGAGGGTCAGCGCGTCGGCGTCGAGGATGGCGGGGACGGGGGCGCCGAGGACGGTGCGCAGCTCGGCGTACGAGCGCTCGTCGGTGCCGAGGCCGCTGCCGCACGCCCACGCCTGCACGCGGCCGGCGTCGGGCACGCGGTCGGTGGAGATGACCGTCGGGTGGTGGCTGCGGACCTGGTCGGCGGCGCTGCCGGCGTACCGGACGAGGCCGGCCGGGCCGGCGAGGGCGCCGGCGACGGAGAGCACGGCGGCGCCGGGGTACCGGTCGGAGCCGGTGGCGATGCCGACGACGCCGCGGGAGTACTTGTTGTCGTTCGCCGACGGCCGCGGCCACCAGGCGGCGACGTCGTCGGCGTCGGGGAGGTACAGCGCGGGGTCGCCGTCGAGGTACGGCCCGAGGCCGATGTCGACGAGCTCGACGAGTCCGCTGTGGACGGCGCCGGCCCCGACGAGCAGCCCGGGCTTGAGCGCGCCGAACGTGACGGTGATGTCGGCGTGGATCGCCATCCCGGCGACGGCCCCGGTGTCGGCGTCGACCCCGGACGGCACGTCGACGGCGATGACGGGCGCGCCGCGCAGGGCGCTGGACACCTCGGCGACCCGGCTGGCGGCCGGCTCCCGCAGCCCGCCCCGCCCGCCGATCCCGAGGATCCCGTCGACGACGAGGTCCACGGCTCGGGGCACGTCGCGGGTGACGACACCGCCGGCCTGCCGCAGGGCGGCGGCCCCGCCCTGGTGGACGCGCTCGGGGTCGAGCAGGAGCGCCGACACCCCGGCGCCGCGGCGGGCGAGCCGGGCCCCGGCGTACAGCGCGTCCCCGCCGTTGTTGCCGGGCCCGACGAGCAGCAGGACCCGGCTGCCGTAGACCCGCGGCAGGGTCTCGGCACACCGCCGCGCCAGCCCGGCGGCGGCGCGCTGCATGAGCGCACCCGCGGGGAGGACTTTCATGAGGGCCTCTTCGGCCACTCGAACCTGGGCGACGCGCCAGGCAGCTCTCACGCTGGACTCCCTGTGTCGACGGTGCTCACGCTGCTCTTCCCACGCTGGGCGGCCTCAAGCTGGGCATTCTGACGCTCGCGCGCCGGCTGGACCTGCGGTCGGCGCTGGAGCCCTCCGGCCGGGCGGCGCTGGGGTCTTCCGGCTGGGCGACGCCGGGCGGCGCCGGGGCCTTCCGGCCGGACGGCGCCGGTCGGCGCTGGGGCACTCCGCCCAAAGGCGACCGTCGGCGCTGGGGTCCTCCGCCCAGGACAGGGCCGGTCGGTGCTTCGATCCGAGCCGGGCGCCCCGCCCCGGCCACGCCGACCATGGGCTCCTGGTCCCGGCCGACCACTGGCTTCCCGTCCCGGCCCGCACAACCCCGGCCCGCGCAACCCCGGCCCGGCTGCATCGCCCGGGGGACTCTCCAGACCCCGCGGCAACCGCCACGCGGCGCCCGCCGGGCTCCCGACTCGCGCCGACCCCCAGCTCACGTCCGGCTCCCCGCGTCCTCCGGCAGGCGCTCGGCGACGACCATCGCCGAAGCGATCCCCCCGTCGTGCGACAGCGACAGGTGCCACCGCGAGATGCCCCGCTCCGCGGCGGCCGAGGCCACCGAGCCGGTGACGGTCAGCCACGGCCGGCCGTCCGCGTCGGTGACGATCTCGCAGTCGTGCCAGTGCAGGCCGGCCGGGGCGCCGAGGGCCTTCGCCACGGCCTCCTTGGCCGCGAAGCGGGCCGCGAGCGACTCGGCCGAGCGCGGGTTGCCGGAGGACGTCGTCCGCTCGGCGCCGGTGAACAGGCGCTCGGCGAGCAGCGGCGTGCGCTCCAGCGCCCGGCCGAACCGCTCGACGAGGACGACGTCCATCCCGACGGACACGATCACAGGCATACCCTGCCATACCGCGTTCCGCCACCACGTCGCTGCGGACACGTTTGCCAATCAACGTACCCCGCCCGGCCAAATCGCCCGATCGCCCCGTTACGCACCGTGCCCGACACGCGGAGAGTCAGGCAGCTACTCGACCGTCACCGACTTTGCCAGGTTGCGGGGCTGGTCGACGTCGTGGCCCCGGGCCGACGCGATCTCGCACGCCAGCACCTGCAGCGGAACCGTCGTCACCAGCGGTGCGAGGAGCGTCGGGGTGACCGGCACGTAGAACAGGTGGTCGGCGTACGGCGCCACCGCCGTGTCGCCCTCCTCGGCGATCACGATCGTGCGGGCGCCCCGGGCGCGGACCTCCTGGATGTTGGAGACGACCTTGTCGTGCAGGACGCCCCGGCCGCGCGGCGACGGGACGACGCACACGACCGGCGTGCCGTGGTCGATGAGCGCGATCGGCCCGTGCTTGAGCTCGCCGGCCGCGAAGCCCTCGGCGTGCATGTACGCGAGCTCCTTGAGCTTGAGCGCGCCTTCGAGGGCGACCGGGTACGAGACGTGCCGGCCGATGAACAGCACGCTCTTGGCCTCGGCCAGCTCCCGTGCCAGCAGGCGGATCGGCTCCATCATGTCGAGCACCTGCTCGACCTTGCCCGGCATCTCCTGCAGCTGGGCGACGACGGCGGCGACCTCGTCCGCGTACTTCACCCCGCGCACCTGCGCGAGGTGCAGGCCGACGAGGTAGCAGGCGACGAGCTGGGTGAGGAAGGCCTTGGTGGACGCGACCGCGATCTCGGGGCCGGCGTGGGTGTAGAGGACGGCGTCGGACTCGCGCGGGATGGTGGAGCCGTTGGTGTTGCAGATCGCGAGGACGCGCGCCTTCTGTTCCTTGGCGTGGCGCAGCGCCATGAGGGTGTCCATGGTCTCGCCCGACTGGGAGATCGCGACGACGAGCGTGGAGCGGTCGAGGACCGGGTCGCGGTACCGGAACTCGCTGGCCAGCTCGACCTCGCACGGGATGCGGGTCCAGTGCTCGATGGCGTACTTGGCGACCATGCCCGAGTGGTATGCGGTGCCGCAGGCGACGATGAACACCTTGTCGACGTCGCGCAGGTCCTGGTCGGTGAGGCGGACCTCGTCGAGCATCAGGTCGCCGTGCTCGTTGAGCCGGCCGAGGAGGGTCTCCGCGACGGCGTGGGGCTGCTCGGCGATCTCCTTGAGCATGAAGTACTCGTAGCCGCTCTTCTCGGCGGCGGAGGCGTCCCAGTCGATGTGGAACGGGCGGCCCTCGGCAGCCGCACCGTGGAAGTCGGTGATGACGATGTCGTCGGCGCTGATCAGGACGACCTGGTCCTGCCCGAGCTCGACGGCCTCGCGGGTGTGCTCGATGAACGCGGAGACGTCACTGGCGAGATAGTTCTCGCCGGTACCGCGGCCGACCACGAGCGGCGAGTTGCGCCGGGCGCCGACGACGACGCCGGGGGCCTGCACGTCGACGGCGAGCAGGGTGAACGCGCCTTCGAGGCGCCGGCAGACGGCGCGCATGGCCTCGGCGAGGCGAGCCCCGGGGGTGTCCCCGACGGCCGTCTGCAGCTCGATCGCCAGCAGGTGGGCGGCGCACTCGGTGTCGGTGTCGGACGCGAACTCGATGCCGCTCGCCTCGAGCTCGGCGCGCAGCTTGGCGAAGTTCTCGATGATGCCGTTGTGGATGACCGCGACCCGACCGTCGGCCGAGCGGTGGGGGTGGGCGTTGCGGTCGGTGGGGCCGCCGTGGGTGGCCCAGCGGGTGTGCCCGATGCCGGTGGTGCCGGCGCTGAGGCCGGCCTCGTCCTGGAGTGCCTTCTCGAGGTTGGCGAGCTTGCCCGCCCGTTTGGCGGTGAAGAGCCCGCCGTCGACGATCGCGACCCCGGCCGAGTCGTAGCCGCGGTACTCCAGCCGCCGCAGTCCGTCCAGAACGATGTTCAGGGCCGGGCGCGCGCCGGCATACCCCACGATTCCGCACATGACGAGTACCGTAGCAGAAGTTCGAGCAGCGCCCGTGCTCGAAACTGTCGTCATTGCGCACAGTGTCTGCGCACAAACGGGTGACACGAGACGTGGTAGGGAAACTGGCGCCATAGGCCCGGTTTCCCTACCGTCGGAGCCGCGGGATCAGGCCAGTGACGAGCGGATCTGGGCGCCGCCGTCCACGACCAGCGTCTGCCCCGTCATCCAGCGCGACGCCGGCCCGGCCAGGAAGGTGATCACGTCCGCGACGTCGTCCGGCTCGCCGATGCGGCGCAGCGGC
>NZ_BMPI01000007.1:169638-257896 GCF_014647515.1 Dactylosporangium sucinum
AGGTGGTCGGTGAGGTACTCCTCGTTGTTCTCCCACAGCCCGCGCGCGAGGTGCGTGCGCACGATGCCGGGCGCGACGGCGTTGACGCGCACGGCCGGTGCGAGCTCGGCGGCCATTTGCCGGGTCAGGTGGATGACCGCGGCCTTGGTGGCGTTGTAGTACCCGATCCCCGGCTCGGTGAGCAGCCCGCCGACCGACGCCACGTTCACGATCGCGCCGCCCCGGGCCGACATCGACGCCTTCCAGACCAGCTGGCTCCACAGTACGACGCCGAACTGGTTGAGCCGGACCGTCTTGTCGGCGCGGACCGGGTCGATCTCCATGAGCGGGCCGAAGTACGGGTTGGTGCCGGCGTTGTTCACCAGGACGTCGACGGCGCCGAAGCGCTCCACGGCGGCCTCGACGACCGCGGCGGCCTGCTCGGGCTCGGCGGCGTGGGCCGCGTGGGCGAGCACACCGGCAGCCGGGTGCGCCGCGGTGATCTCGGCGGCGACCTCCTCCAGCGACTCGATCTTGCGGGAGGTCAGCACGACGTTGCAGCCTTCGGCGGCGAAGGCGAGGGCGGTCGCCTTGCCGATGCCCCGGGAGGCGCCGGTGACGATGACGGTGCGGGCGTTGGTCATGCCCGCACGTTACTAGCCGGTACGAGCGGCGCTGGCCTCAGACCGCGCGGACGATCGCCGCGATCCGCTCGGCGGCCTCGCGGGCCGTCTCCTGCGTGCCGGCCTCGACCATCACCCGGACGAGCTGCTCGGTGCCCGAGGGCCGCAGCAGCACCCGGCCGGTGCCGCCGAGCTCGGCCTCGACCTGCTTGGCGGCGTCGAGGACCTGCGGCGACCGGGCGGCGGCCGCGCGGTCGGTGACGGGCACGTTGATCATCACCTGAGGCAGCCGGTGTACCACGGAGGCCAGGTCCTTCAGGCCCCGTCCCGTGGTCGTCATGCGTCCCATGAGGTGCAGCGCGGTCAGCACGCCGTCGCCGGTGGTGGCGTAGGCCGGCATGACGATGTGCCCGCTCTGCTCGCCGCCGAGCGCGAGTCCCTTGGCCCGCAGCTCCTCCAGCACGTACCGGTCGCCGACCTTGGTCTCCAGCAGCCGGATGCCGGCCTCGGCCATGGCGAGCTTCAGGCCCAGGTTGCTCATGACGGTCGCGACCAGGGTGTCCTCGGTGAGGCTGCCGGACTCGCGCATCGCCACGGCCAGGATCGCCATGATCTGGTCGCCGTCGACCTCGGTGCCGTCGGCCGCGACCGCGATGCAGCGGTCGGCGTCGCCGTCGTGGGCGATGCCCAGGTCGGCGCCGTGCTCGACGACGGCGGCGCGCAGCTGCTCCAGGTGGTTGGAGCCGCAGTCCTCGTTGATGTTGAGCCCGTCGGGGTCGGCGTTGATCGCGACGACGGCGGCGCCGGCCCGGCGGTAGGCCTCGGGGGCGGCCGAGGAGGCGGCGCCGTTGGCGCAGTCGACGACGACCTTGAGCTCGGCGAGCGGGCTGGGCAGCGAGGTCAGCAGGTGCCGCACGTAGCGGTCCTCGCCCTCGGCGTAGTCGGTGACCCGGCCGATCCCGGCGCCGGTGGGGCGGGTCTGGCTGCCGCCCGCCATCAGCCGCTCGATCTCGTCCTCGACCTCGTCGGGCAGCTTGTGCCCGCCGGCGGCGAAGAGCTTGATCCCGTTGTCGGGCATGGGGTTGTGCGAGGCCGACAGCATCACGCCGATGTCGGCGCCGAGCACGCCGGTGAGGTACGCCACGGCCGGGGTCGGCAGCACACCGACCCGCACGACGTTGGCGCCGGCGCTGGTCAGGCCGGCCACGACGGCCGCCTCCAGCATCTCGCCGCTCGCCCGCGGGTCGCGGCCGACGACGGCGACCGGCGCGTGGGAGTGGTCGTGTTCGAACAGCGCCTGCGCGGCCGCGATGGCGACGGCCATCGCGAGCTCGGGAGTCAGGTCGGCGTTCGCCCGTCCGCGCACCCCGTCGGTGCCGAAGAGTCGCCCCATTGCGTACCTCCCATGGTCGCACTTCCGCGCAGGCAAAATCGGCCGGGCGCGCACCTCCCAGGGTGGCACCCGGCCGACAGGCGTGGTTAGCGCTTCGAGTACTGCGGAGCCTTGCGGGCCTTCTTCAGACCGTACTTCTTGCGCTCGGTCGCACGGGCGTCACGAGTCAGGAAGCCGGCCTTCTTGAGCGCGCCGCGGTCGTCGGCGTCGTTCTCGACGAGCGCGCGGGCGATGGCGAGCCGCAGCGCACCGGCCTGGCCGGTGGTGCCGCCGCCGCGGAGGTTGGCGTAGACGTCGAACGCCTCGGCCTTCTCCACGATCACCAGCGGCTCGCGGACCGACTGCTGGTGGACCTTGCTCGGGAAGTAGCTCTCCAGCTCGCGGCCGTTGAGCTGGAACTTGCCCGTGCCGGGCACCAGGCGGACCCGGACGATGGCCTCCTTGCGGCGGCCCACGGTCTGGATCGGCTGGCCGGCGCGGCGGGCCCGGGTGGGGGCGGTCGCCGTGGCGGTGGCAGCAGCGGGCGGCGCCGGGGTCTCGACGGTCGCGACAGCGGCCGGCGTCGGGGCGTCGATGGTCTCGTCGGTCACGCTCTGTCCTTCGTCCGCGCTCACTGCGCGATCTGCTTGATCTCGAACGGCTGGGGCAGCTGAGCGGCGTGCGGGTGCTCGGCGCCCGCGTAGACCTTCAGCTTGCGGATCTGGCGCGCGCCGAGGCGGTTGTGCGGGAGCATGCCCTTGACGGCCAGCTCGATCGCCCGCTCGGGGTGCTTGGTCAGCAGCTCTTCGTAACCGACCGCCTTGAGACCACCCGGGTAGCCGGAGTGGCGGTAGGCGACCTTGGTCTGCCGCTTGTTGCCGGTCAGCGCCACCTTGCCGGCGTTGATCACGATGACGAAGTCGCCGGTGTCCACGTGCGGGGCGAACGTCGGCTTGTGCTTGCCGCGCAGCAGCGTCGCAGCGTGCGTGGCCAGGCGGCCGAGCACGATGTCGGTGGCGTCGATGACGTGCCACGTGCGCTCGATCTCACCCGGCTTCGGGCTGTACGTACCCACAGGTCTACCTTGTCTTCCACGTCGTCGGTCTGGGGTGCGCTCTCGATGGCGGCGCTATGCGCGCACGACCACCCAGCGTACCCGAACGATGGGGACGCCTTGTCATCGCACAACAGCAGTCCACGATACTCGGCGTCCCCCCACGGGACAAAATCGGGGTTACACCCCGGCCAGGCGGCCCGGGCGATGGCGCAGATAGACCACCCAGGTGACGGCGAAGCAGATCGCGTAGAACGCCAGGAATGCGAGGTATGCCCCGTCGCCGGTCTTGTAGGCGAGGAACGACTCGCGGAACGCGAGGTTCACCAGCACGCCACCGGCCGCGCCGATCGCCCCGGCGACCCCGATGAGCGCCGTCGCCAGCCGCCGGGCCTCGTTCTCGTCCTGCGCGTACTTGGCCTTGAAGATCGCCGGGATCATCTTGTACGTCGATCCGTTGCCGATCCCGCTGAAGACGAACAGGAACACGAACCCGGTCACGAACAGCGGCAGCGAGTGCTGCCGCGAGGCGACGAGGACGGTCGTCGCCCCGGCCGCCATCGCGACGAAGTTCCAGAACGTGATCCTGGCCCCGCCGTAGCGGTCGGCGAGCAGGCCGCCGACGGGCCGGATGAGCGAGCCGAGCAGCGGCCCGATGAAGGTGAGGTAGGCCGCCTTCACCGGCGTGTCGAACTCGGCCTTGAACTGCACCTGCAGGACCTGCCCGAACGCGAAGCCGAAGCCGATGAAGGAGCCGAAGGTCCCGATGTACAGCAGGGACATGATCCAGGCGTGCCGGTCCTTGATGACGTCCCGCATGGCGTGCCTGTCGTTGGACGCGTGCCGGAGGTTGTCCATGTACAGCGCGGCGAGCACGGCGGCGACGACGATGAGCGGCAGGTAGATCAGCACGATGAGCCGCGGGTGGGCGGCGCCGGCGGTGGCCAGCACCAGCAGCCCGACGAGCTGCACGGCCGGCACGCCGATGTTCCCGCCGCCGGCGTTGATGCCCAGGGCCCAGCCCTTGAGCCGCTGCGGGTAGAAGGCGTTGATGTTCGCCATGGAGCTGGCGAAGTTGCCGCCGCCGACGCCCGCGATCGAGGCGACGACGAGCAGCGTGGTGAAGCTGACGCCCGGCTCCAGCACGAGGCCGGCGGCGACGGTGGGCACGAGCAGCATCAGCGCGCTGAAGATCGTCCAGTTCCGACCGCCGAACGTCGCCACCGCGAACGTGTAGGGCAGCCGCAGCGCCGCCCCGACCAGGGTGGGCGCGCTGGTGAGCAGGAACTTCTGGGCGGCGTCGAACCCGTACTGCGGCCCGAGGAACAGCACGAAGACCGACCACAGGCTCCAGATCGAGAACCCGATGTGCTCGGACAGGATGGACACGATGAGGTTGCGCCGGGCGATCTTCGCCCCGGCCTGCTCCCAGAAGCCGGTCTCCTCCGGGCGCCAGTCGTCGATCCAGCGCCCGCTGCTGCGAGCCGGCGCCTCTTCCACGGCGATCGTCATGGTGCGGGACGCTATGGACGCGTCGTTACCGCGGCCCGCACCGTTTGTTGTCGCCGCTGCAACGTCTTCCCCGCCTTTGCTCCCGGCGGTGTTGTGAGATCCCGCCGTCGCCCGGCGGCCGTCCATGATCGAGGGAACCTCGTGGTTGCCGGGGCAGCCGGCTCCTTCCCTCGATCACGGACGCGGCGCCGACCGCGCGCCTGCCCTCCCCGCGGAGGCGCCCGCCCGAGGACGGGGCGCCCGCCGTGCGGAGAGAGCAGGGAACAGCGGTCAGGACTTGGTGAACGTCCAGGTGCCGGTGTCGGCGCCACCCTGCGGCGGGGAGAGCTTCAGGGTGTTGCCGCTGCAGTCGTACTGGCTCTTCTTGAGCACCGGCTGGGCGTCCACCGCGCCGCCGGTGTCGGCGGTGCCGGTGCCCGTGAACTCGCTGATCGGCATCTTGTCGGCCACCCGCACGGCGGCCGGGGCGGACAGGTCCACCGTCACCGTCAGGCTCGAGAAGTCGACCGTGCCCGTGGGCTCCAGGGTGCCGGTGCTGGTCGTCGGGGTCTTCACCGTGCCGTTGACCTTGCCGCCGTAGGCGAAGGTGCCCTTCACCTCGTTGCCGGAGACGGAGAACGTGAAGGTCACCGGCTGCATCGGGCCGAAGTCGACCTGCGTCTTGCCGGCCGCGTCGATGGTCAGCAGGGTGCCGCCGCCGCCCGTGAACGTGCCGTTCACCGGGCCGCTCAGCTTGCCCGTCAGGTTGCTCGCCTTCCACGTGCCGACCAGGCACGAGGCCGCGGCCCCGGTGGCGTCGGTGCCGCCGGCGCCGCCGCTGGCGGAGGCGCTGCCCGAGGGGGCCCCCGCCGACGGTCCGCCCGACGCACCCGCCGAGGTCGACGAGCCCGGCGTCGCTCCGTTGCCACTGCATCCGGCGAGCCCGATGCCGAACACCGCAACAGCCGCCAGGGCGGCCTTGCCGGTCGTGCGCATCTGCTTCCTCCTCGCTGTTCCATAGGGGTCCGTGCTCCTGTTACCCCGCTGCGGACCGTCGCCACCCTACCGTGGGACGATCTGGCACATTCGTCCATCGACCGGGGCCGCATCGACCTGGAGCGACCCACGCTCGACCGCGATCGGCAGCGATCGACAGCGATTGCGCCACGGTTCGGTAACGTCCTGCTCAAGTGCCGTGTGAGGCGCTCTTAGCAGGTAGGAAACATTCGGGACTTTGGAGCGAAACCGCCCCCGGGCAGCCTCTTGGCCATGTCCGAAGCGGTCGCCCTGTGCCGTCCCGCCACCCCGCGTGCGGTCGGGGTCGCGCTCCGCAGCCGCGCCACCGGGGGGCGAGCATGAACGATGCGATGCACGTGATCGTCGTCGGCCACGGGATGGTCGGCCACCGCTTCGTCGAGGCGTTACGGGCGCGGGACACCGAGGGCCGCTGGCGGGTGACCGTCCTCGCGGAGGAGGGCCGCCCCGCCTACGACCGGGTGCGGCTGTCGGCGTTCTTCGACGGCGCCACCGCCGAGGACCTGACCTACGCCGTGCCGGACGGCGTCGACCTGCGGCTCGGCGAGCCGGCGCTGTCGATCGACCGGCACGCCCGGAAGGTGACCACCGCGCGGGGCGTCCACGAGTACGACGCGCTGGTCCTGGCCACCGGGTCGTCGGCGTTCGTGCCGCCGATCAGCGGCGTCGACGCGCCGGGTGTCTTCGTGTACCGCACCCTCGACGACCTGGAGGCGATCCGCGCCCACGCGCGGGGCAAGGAGGTCGGCGCGGTCATCGGCGGCGGGCTGCTCGGCCTGGAGGCCGCCAACGCGCTGCGCCTGCTCGGCCTGCGCACGCACGTGATCGAGTTCGCGCCGCGGCTCATGCCGGCGCAGGTGGACGAGGCCGGCGGCGCCGTGCTCCGGCGGTACGTGGAGGAGCTCGGGGTCCGCGTGCACCTCGGCGCGGGCACGACCGCGATCCGCCAGACGTCCTCCGCCGGCCGGCTCGGCCTCACGCTGTCCGACGGCGCCCACGTGCCGGCCGACATCGTGGTGGTGGCCGCCGGCATCCGGCCGCGCGACGAGCTGGCCCGCACGATGGGCCTGGCGACGGGGGCGCGCGGCGGGGTGGTCGTCGACCGCGGCTGCCGGACCGAGGACCCGGCCGTCTACGCGGTCGGCGAGTGCGCCGAGATCGACGGGCGCTGCTACGGCCTGGTGGCGCCCGGCTACGCGATGGCCGAGGTCGTCGCGGACCGGCTGCTCGGCGGGGCGGCCGAGTTCCCCGGCGCCGACACGTCGACGAAGCTGAAGCTGCTCGGCGTCGACGTGGCCAGCTTCGGCGACGCGCTGCGGGACGACCTGCTCGACGTGGTGTACCTGGACCCGGCGAACGGGCGGTACGCGAAGCTCGTCCTCTCCGACGACGCGCAGACGCTGCTCGGCGGCATCCTGGTCGGCGACGCCGGCGCCTACCCGACGCTGCGGGCCAGCGTCGGCGGCCCGCTGCCCGGCCACCCGCTGAGCCTGCTGGCCCCGCCGGCCGACGGGGAGAGCCGGGCGGTGCTGCCCGACGGCGCCCAGGTGTGCTCCTGCAACGCCGTCACCAAGGGCCAGGTCAAGGCCGCGATCGCCGACGGCTGCGGCGACATCGCCGAGCTCAAGGCGTGCACCCGGGCCGGGACCAGCTGCGGCTCGTGCGTGCCGCTGCTCAAGCAGCTCCTCGCGGAGAACGGGGTGGCGGCGAGCAGGGCGCTGTGCGAGCACTTCACGTACTCGCGGGCCGAGCTGTTCGACATCGTCAAGGTCCGGAACATCCGCACGTTCTCGCAGCTGGTGACCGAGCACGGCAGCGGACGCGGGTGCGACGTCTGCAAGCCGACGGTGGCCTCGATCCTGGCGTCGCTGCACAACGACTACGTCCTCGACGGCGAGCAGGCCTCACTGCAGGACACCAACGACCACTTCCTCGCCAACATCCAGCGCAACGGCACGTACTCCGTCGTCCCGCGCATCCCGGGCGGCGAGATCACGCCGGAGAAGCTCATCGTCATCGGCGAGGTCGCCCGGGACTTCAACCTCTACACGAAGATCACCGGCGGGCAGCGCATCGACCTGCTCGGCGCCCGCGTGGAGCAGCTGCCGGCGATCTGGGGCCGGCTGGTCGCGGCCGGGTTCGAGTCCGGGCACGCCTACGGCAAGGCGCTGCGCACGGTGAAGTCGTGCGTCGGGTCGACCTGGTGCCGCTACGGCGTGCAGGACTCCGTCGGGCTCGCCGTGGAGCTCGAGCTGCGGTACCGCGGACTCCGCGCCCCACACAAGATCAAGTCGGCGGTGTCCGGCTGCGCCCGGGAATGCGCCGAGGCCAAGGGCAAGGACTTCGGGATCATCGCCACCGACAAGGGCTGGAACCTCTACGTCGGCGGCAACGGCGGCTTCCGCCCCCGCCACGCCGACCTGCTGGCCGGCGACCTGTCGACGGAGGAGCTGATCCGCGTCGTCGACCGGTTCCTCATGTTCTACATCCGCACCGCCGACCGGCTGCAGCGCACGTCGGCCTGGATCGAGGCGATGGACGGCGGCCTGGAGTACCTCCGGGGCGTCCTCGTCGACGACACGCTGGGCATCGCCGGGGAGCTCGAGGCGATGATGGCCGCCAACATCTCGGCCTACGTCGACGAGTGGAAGGCCACCGTCGACGACCCCGAGCGGCTGGCCCGGTTCGTGTCGTTCGTGAACGCCCCCGACACCCCCGACCCGACGATCTCCTTCGTATCCGAGCGCGGACAGCCCGTGCCCGTCGTCCTGGGAGCCCGCCCATGAAATGGACCGTCGTCTGCCCCTACCCTCGGCTGGAGCCCGAGCGCGGCGTCGCGGCCCTGGTCGACGGGGCACAGATCGCCGTGTTCCGGGTCTTCGACGGCGGCGTGCACGCCATCGGCAACCTCGACCCGATCAGCGGCGCGGCCGTGCTCTCCCGGGGCATCGTCGGCAGCCGCGGCGACGTGCCGGTCGTCGCCTCCCCGATGCACAAGCAGGCGTTCGACCTGCGCAACGGCGAGTGCCTCGACGCGC
The DNA here is from genome assembly GCF_014647515.1 of Dactylosporangium sucinum. Classification (GTDB taxonomy): domain Bacteria; phylum Actinomycetota; class Actinomycetes; order Mycobacteriales; family Micromonosporaceae; genus Dactylosporangium; species Dactylosporangium sucinum. Next base: position 178,231 of record NZ_BMPI01000007.1, read on the forward strand.
CCGGCGTGCGGGTGCCGGTGTACCCGGTCCGGATCCGCGACGGGCTGGTCGAAGTGGCGGTCGAGACGTGAGCGCGAGCAGCACGCTGGAAGCGCGCCCCGACTCCGGCGAGGACCTGCCCCTCGCGGGCTTCACCGTCGCCGTCACCGCCGACCGCCGCCGTGACGAACTGAGCGCCCTGCTGGAACGGCGGGGCGCTCGCGTCGTGCTCGCCCCCGCGCTGCGGATCGTGCCGGTCGCCGACGACACCGAGCTCAAGGCCGCGACGATCTCCTGCGTCGACATCGCGCCCGACATCGTCGTCGCCACCACCGGCATCGGGCTGCGCGGCTGGATCGAGGCGGCCGAGGGCTGGGGCCTCGGCGAGGCGCTGCGCTCGCGGCTCGGCGAGTCGTACCTCATCGCCCGCGGCCCGAAGGCCAAGGGCGCCGTCCGCGCCGCCGGCATGCTGGAGGCCTGGTCGCCCGACACCGAGAGCTGCGACGAGGTCCTCGACTACCTGCTCGGCGGCGGGTTGCCGGGCGGCATCGCCGGCCGCCGCATCGCCGTACAGTTGCACGGCGAGCCGCACCCGGAGTTCACGTCCGCGATGCGCGACGCCGGCGCGATCGTGGTGGAGATCCCGGTGTACCGCTGGGCGCCCCCGGTCGACCCCGCACCCCTACGCCGCCTGGTCGACCTCGTCTGCTCCCGCCTCGTCGACTCGGTGACGTTCACGTCGGCACCGGCCGTCGGATCGTTGCTGCGGGTCGCCGGCGCCGAGGCCCCCGACGTGCTGGAGGCACTGCGCACCGACGTGCTGGCGGCCTGCGTCGGCCCCGTCACGGCGGCGCCGCTGAAGCGCCTCGGCGTGCCGGTCGCCGCCCCGGCCCGGGCCCGGCTCGGCGCCCTGGTCCGGATCCTCGTCGACGAACTGCCGAAGCGGGCCCCCACCCTGCACGTGGCCGGCGCCGCGGTCACCCTCCGGGGGCACGCCGCGATCATCGACGGCACGCTCAAGCCGCTGGCGCCGGGTCCCATGGCGGTCCTGCGGGCGCTCGCCGCCTCCCCCGGCCGGGTCCTCTCCCGGGCGGCGCTGCTGCGCGAGCTGCCCCGCGGGGCCGACGAGCACGCCGTGGAGATGGCGGTGGCCCGGCTGCGGGCGGCGCTGGGCGGCTCGGCGTTCGTCCAGACGGTGGTGAAGCGCGGCTACCGCCTCCGCGTCGACTGACCCCGCACTCCAGAGCCCCACCGCGGCGCACCGCGCCGCACCGCGCCGCCCCCACCGCGTCGATCTTGCAGTTGTGGTGCCTGCCAAACCCGGACATCCTGGGAGTGTCGCGGCACCACAAGTGCAAGATCGACGCGGCGCACGGGCGGCGGGGAAGCGCGGTGCGCAACGGGGGTTACTGGAGGTAGTGCTCGACCTCGTCGATCGAGTGCGCCTCGACCTCGTCCGGGGCGACGCCCTGCAGCTTCGCCGCCCGGCGCCGGCGCATCAGGTCCCACAGCTGGTCGAGCTGCTCCTCGATCGCCCGGAGCCGGTCGTGCTCCTCCTGCTCGGTGATCTTGCCCTGCTGCAGCTGCGTGCGCAGCTTGTGCTCGTCGTCGACCAGCGTCGAGATCTGGTGGATCAACGTCTTCTCGTCCATGCCATGCATCATCCACCAGAGCCGGGTGATCGCGGTGTGGTCACCGCAACGTCAGCGCCGACCAGCCGAACTGGTCGATCGGGCCGGCGCCCGAGCCGATCCGCCACTCGGCGGCGTCGCCGATCGCCCGCCCCACGAACCCCTTCGCCCACGCCACCGCGTCCGGCGGCGGGTCCCCGGCGGCGAGCCGGGCCGCGATCGCCGTCGCGAACGTCGGGCCGCTGCCGTCGATGTTCCGGCTGGTGATCCGCGGGCTGTGCAGCATCCGGGCCGCCCCGTCGGCCCACAGCACGTCGATCGCCTCGCCGCCGGCGACGAAGTCACCGCCGGTGACCACCACGTACTGCGCCCCGCCCGCCGCCAGTTGGGCCGCCGCGCCGGCCATGTCGGCCGGGGTCACCACCTCCCAGCCGAGCAGGGCCGACGCCTCCTCGCGGTCCGGCGTGACGACCACGGCGTGCGGCAGGAGCCGCTCGAACGCCGCGATCAGCCCCCGCCTGGAGCCGCTCCTCGTGGTGAGGACCGGGTCGACGACCAGGTTCGGCAGCGCACCGGTGCGGGCCCGGGCGGCGACCGCGACCACCGCCTCGGCGGTCGGGAACATGCCCGTCTTGACCGCGGCGACCGGCAGGTCCTCCAGCACGCTGCCGAGCTGGGCGGCGACGACCGTGGTGGGCTGCGCGTACACGTCGCTGGTGCCGCGCGTGTTGCGGGACAGCACCGCCGTCACCACACACGCGGCGTGCATCCGCAAGGCCGCAAGGGTCCGCATGTCGGCCTGGAGCGCGGAGCCGCCGGACGAGTCCGTCGCGCCGATGGTGAGCACCACAGTCGGTTCCACGGTGCCGAGCTGACCACGCCTCGTGACCGGCGCGCCGCACATTTCGTCCGCCAGGCCCCCGGCTAACCCCGCCCCTCCCAGACCGGCTCGGGCACCTCGACGACCTCGCCGTCGGCGCGGAACAGCAGGAACCGGTCGAACGAGCGGCTGAACCAGCGGTCGTGCGTCACCGCGATCACCGTGCCGTCGAAGCTGCGCAGCCCCTCCTCCAGGGCCTCGGCGCTGGCCAGGTCGAGGTTGTCGGTCGGCTCGTCGAGCAGCAGCAGCGTGGCACCCGACAGCTCCAGCAGCAGCACCAGGAACCGGGCCTGCTGGCCGCCCGACAGGGTGCCGAACCGCTGGTCGGCCTGGGCCGCCAGCTCGTACCGCGACAGCGCCGGCATCGCCTGCGGCCGCGGCAGCCCGGTCCGCCAGTCGTCACCCCGCCACAGGATCTCGGCGAGCGTCCTGTCCAGCAGCTCCGGCCGGTCGTGCGTCTGCGAGAAGTGGCCGGGCCGCACCCGCGCGCCGAGCCGCACCACGCCGTCGTGCAGGACCGGCGCCAGCTGCGCCCCGATCGGCGTCTCCACCGGATCGGTGCCGCCGCGGGCCAGCAGCCGCAGGAAGTGCGACTTGCCGGTGCCGTTGCCGCCGAGAACCGCCAGGCGGTCGCCGTACCAGAGCTCGAGGTCGAACGGGTAGGTGAGCCCGTCGAGCTCCAGCTGCTCGCACACGACGGCGCGCTTGCCGGTCCGCCCGCCCGCGAGCCGCATGCGGATGTCCTGGTCCTTCGGTGGCGCCGGCGGCGGGCCGGCCTCCTCGAACTTGCGCAGCCGGGTCTGGGCCGCCTGATACCGCGACGCGAGGCCGTCGTTGTAGGCGGCTTTCGTCTTGTACATCAGGACGAGCGCCTTGAGCTTCTCGTGCTCCTCGTCCCAGCGGCGGCGCAGCTCGTCGAGCCGCTCGTGGCGGGCCGCCCGCGCCTCGTGCCAGGACGCGAAGCCGCCGGGATGGACCCACGCCGAGCCGCCCTCGACGGCCACCACCCGGTCGGCGGACTGGGCCAGCAGCTCACGGTCGTGCGAGACGTACAGGACGCTCTTCGGCGACTCCCGCAGCCGCTCCTCCAGCCAGCGCTTCCCGGGCACGTCGAGGAAGTTGTCGGGCTCGTCGAGCAGCAGTACCTCGTCCTCCCCGCGCAGCAGCAGCTCCAGCGCGAAGCGTTTCTGCTGCCCGCCCGAGAGGGTCCGCACGGGCCGGTCCCGCGACTCGTCCCACGACAGGCCCAGCGCGGCCACGCTCGCGGTGTCGAACAGCACCTCCGCGTCGTAGCCGCCGGCCTCGCCCCAGGCGGCGAGCGCGTTGGCGTACCGCAGCTGGGCCTTCTCGGCCTGCTGGCCGTCGGCCTGGTGCATGACCTGCTCGGCCTTGCCCAGCCGCTCGCCCGCGGCCTGCAGCGCCGGCGGCGACAGCTCCAGGGCCAGGTCGTGCAGCGTGCGGTCGTCACCGATCATGCCGATGAACTGCCGCATCACGCCGAGGCCGCCGGAGCGCGCCACCGCGCCCGTGTGCACCGGCAGGTCACCGGCCACCATCTTCAGCAGCGTCGTCTTGCCGGCCCCGTTCGGCCCGACGAGCGCCACCTTCGCGCCCTCACCGACCCGGAACGAGACCTCGGAGAACAGCTCCCGGCCGTCCGGCAGCGTGTGCCCGACCCCTGCCACGTCGACGTATCCCACGGTCAGGCATTCAACGCGACGGCGGTACCGGAGTCGCTCCGTTTTTTCTGCACTTTGAAGATCCGGAATCCCTTGTGGTTGGCGTGGCGCTCGGCCGTGAAGCCCTGCTCGACGAGCCAGCGCTGCAGCGAGTCGGCACCCAGGTTCTTGGCCACGACCAGCCACGCCACGCCGTCGTCGGCGAGCCGCGGCAGCCACCGCAGGAGCAGCGCGTGCAGCTCGGGCTTGCCGACGCGGATCGGCGGGTTGGACCAGATCTGCGCAAACCTGACACTCGGCGGTACCTCGTCCGGCGTGACCGCCACCACGTTCTTCCCGGCGGTGTTCTCCCTCGTCAGGTCCAGCGCCCGCTGGTTCACGTCGACGGCGTAGATCGTGGCCCGCGGCGCGGCGGCGGCCAGCACGGCGGTGATCGGCCCGTACCCACAGCCCAGGTCGAGCAGCGCCCCGGTGGCCTCCCGGTCCGGCAGCGGCGCCTCTCTCAGCAGTACCGCGGTGCCCGGGTCGAGGCCGCGCCAGGAGAACACGCCGGAGGCCGTGGCCAGGCGGAACTCCCGATCGGCCACGGTGAACACGACCTCGTGCCGCTCGTGGGCGACCGCGGGGTCGGCCGTGAAGTAGTGCTCGCCGGACACCATGTCACGCATTGTCCCCGCCCAGGTGACGGCCACTCCGTAGGGCCACCCGTTCGGATTGTGCGAAAGATTGCCGATACGCCACCACATGCGGGTGTCGGCTACCCTGTGCGACATGACTTCTGGGAACGAGCAGCGCCGGAAGCGGCGCTCCGACTCGTTCCGCCGGGACGAGGCGGACGAAGCCGACAACTGGCTGGCGGGGCTTCGCGGCAGCGGCAGGGGCGAGCCGGACCCGTTCGCGGCGCCGCCGCCGCCCGAGCCGGCGCCGTTCGAGCACCCGGCGTTCGACGCTCCGCCGCGGGGCGGCCGGCGCCGTCCGCGCGAGGACGCCGACGACTCGCCCAGCGGTGTTTTCAGCCCGGCCATGCTGCCCCCGGCGCCGCCGCCGTCGCGGCCGCCGGCGATCGACCCGACGCAGGCCATGGGCCGCCGCCGGCGCGACGACTCCGGAGAGTCGCCGAGCGGTTCGTTCCGCAGCGCTCCTCCCGCGGATCCCGGCTCGTTCCGGCAGCCTCCCGCCGCGCCGGACACCTTCCGGCAGGCTCCTGATGCTTTCCGGCAGCCGCCGGCTGCTCCTGACGCTTTCCGGCAGGCTCCGGCCGCGCCGGACACCTTCCGGCAGCCGCCGGCTGCTCCCGACGCTTTCCGGCAGCCGCCGGCGGCCGAGCCCGGCTCCGGTGGGCGGCGGCGGGCGCGTGAGATCGAGCCGGCCGGTCGCCCGTCGGAGTCCTACGACCACGGGCCGGAGCTGACCCCGATCATCAAGCCGCTGGCCGACTACACCCCGGCGCAGCCCTCGACCGAGCCGCCGCCGCTCGTCCCGATCTTCCCGTCGATGCGCCCCGACGCGTCCCCGACCACGGGCGTCCCGTCCGGCCGCCGGGGCCGCCGCGCCGCCGAGGAGGCGGACGAGCCGGGCGGCCGGCGACCGGCGCGCGACCAGGAGCCGGGCGGCCGCCGCCGGGCTCGCGAGGACGCGGGCGGCCGCTTCGCCGAGCCGGCCACGGGCGACGTGGGCCGGCGCTTTCCTGAACCGGCCACCGGTGACGTGGCCCGCCGCTTCGGCGAGCCGGCCACCGGTGACGTGGGGCGGCGTCTCGGCGAGCCGTCGACCGGTGACGTGGGGCGGCGCTTCGGCGAGCCGGCGACCGGCGACGTGGGTGGCCGTCGGCGCCGTGACGGCACCGGCGAGTTCCCGGGCGAGTTCGGCGGCCCTCGGGGCCGGGCGGACGAGACGACGGCGTTCCGCCGGCAGCGGCCGGGCGAGTTCGGCGACCCCCGCCGGCCCGGCGACTTCGACGGCCCCAGCACCGGCAACGGCCACCGCGGGCGGACGGCCTCGGCCGGCTTCGCCGCGAGTGCCCCGCCGGAGGTCGACGCCCCCCGGCGCCGCCCGTCCTTCGAGTCGTTCGACGACCCGCCGCACCAGCGCCGCGCCCTGGACGACGCGATGCCCGGCCGCGGGCACGACGACCCGTCGGGCGCGCGCCGCCGCGGTACCGGCGAATTCACCGGATCGGGCGCGCGGGCCTTGCGCGAACGCCCCGGCGGACCTGGCGGGCCCGGCCGGCCGCCCGGTCGCCCGGGCCGGGGCGGCACCGGCTCCCACCCCCGGGCAGCGGTCATCGAGTCCGGCCGCCCGGAGCACCGCCCGCACCGCTGGGTGGCGTTGCTGAGCGCGGTCGCGGTGCTGGTGGTGCTGGCCGCGTGCGGCATCGGCACGTGGTTCATCTTCCGCGACGAGCGCGACGGTCCGGAGTCGGCCCGATCGAGCACGACGGCGGGCCCGAAGAAGCGCGACATCAGCAGCCGCAAGGTGGACCCGAACCCGCTGACCGAGGCGGAGGTCTTCCCGAGCAACAACATCGTGGCCGCCCCGAACGAGCCGCCGTACGTCATCCTGTCGACGAAGGCCTCACCGGACTGCAAGACCGCGGCGACGGACGACCTGGCGGCGCTGCTCATGAACGCGGGCTGCAGCGAGGTCGTGCGGGCGACGATGAAGTCGCCGAACGAGGAGTACCTGATCACGGCCGGCCTGTTCAACCTGGACACGGAGGAGGCCGCGGCGAAGGCCTTCGACTCGGTGAAGCCGATCGTCGACGGCCAGAAGGGCCGCTTCTCGGGCATGAGCGTGGGCGCCGGCACGGGCACGGACGCCCTGGTTCGCGCCCCGACCCAGCTGGGCTGGAACTACAAGGGCCACTTCATCGCGTACTGCGTGATCGCCCGGGTGGACGGCAACGCGTTCGCCCCGGACGACCCGTACCCGAACCAGATCACGTTCGACATCGTCGAGACGTACCTGGAGAACGGCATCATCGGCAACCGCGCGATCATCCAGCCGGACGCGACACCGGCGGCGTCGTTGCCGGCAGCACCGGGCTCCCAGCCCCCGGCAAGCTGACGCTACGTCGGAAAAACGCCGGGCGGCGGGCGCGGGGAACCCCCTCTCCCGGCGATCACCTGGTGTCGCGGCGGCGTCAGGCGGGCACGTCCCGGCGCCGCCGGGTGCGTTCGGCCCGCTCACGAAGGGCGGCCACGTCGGCCGGGTACAGCACCTCGACCAGCGTCAGCCCATGCGCGGGCACCACAGCCACCTCGTCGGCCCGCACGGTGCGGCTGAGGAGGCTCCCCGGCCACGACGGCGGCCGCCGCCCGTCCCCCACCGGCAGCTGCGCCCCCACCAGGCTGCGCACCATCGACCAGCAGAACGCGTCCGCCTGCACCGTCGCGACCAGGACGCCGTCGGGGTCGCGGCGCCAGGACAGGTTGCTCACGGCGCGGATCGTGGAGGCGTGCTCCTTGCGGCGGCAGAACGCCGCGAAGTCGTGCTCGCCCACCAGCCCCGCGGCCGCGGCGTTCAGCAGCGCGAGGTCCAGGGGCCGGGGCCAGGCCAGGGTGTCGCGGCGGCGCAGGGGCGAGGCGCCGTACGGGGTGTCCGCGACGCGGTACTCGTAGCGGCGGGACAGCGCCGAGAAGCGGGCGTCGAACTCCGGGGGTGCGACCGTGGCGGCCAGGACACGGACGTCGGGTGGGAGCAGGCCGGCCAGGCGGCGGACCAGGGAGTCGCCGAACGCATCCCAGCGGTCGGTGGGAACGTCGACGTGGCACACCTGGCCCGTCGCGTGCACGCCCGCGTCCGTGCGGCCGGCGACCGTCAGACCCTCGACCGAGCCGAACAGGCGCTCCAGGACGGCCAGCAGCTCGCCGGCCACGGTGCGGCGTCCGGGTTGGACGGCCCAGCCTGAGAAGTCGGTGCCGTCATAGGCCACGTCGACGCGGATTCGTTTGCTCATCAACGTACACCCTCCAACCAAACGGCCCGACACCTCCATTACGGAGAGTGTCGGGCCGTCCGAGATAGGGCCCTGATCAGGCCTTGGCCTCGTCGTCCTTCGAGTCGTCGTCGGAGGCGTCGGAGGAGTCGGAGGACGAGGAGGGCGCGGAGGACGAGGAAGCGGCGGTGGGAGCCGACGACGGCGTCTCGTCCTCGTCACCCGCCAGGACCGCGATCGAGTCGGCCTTCGCGGCCTTGCGAGCGGCGGCCTTGCGCGGCGTCGTCGTCGCGACGACCTCCAGCTCCTCGACCAGCTCGATGATCGCCATGGGGGCGGCGTCGCCCTTGCGCGGGCCGGTCTTCACGATCCGGGTGTAGCCACCCTGACGGTTGCTGAAGCGCGGCGCGATCTGGTCGAACAGCGTGTACACCACGTCCTTGTCCCGCACCACGGAGAGCGCTTGACGGCGCGCGTGCAGATCGCCGCGCTTGGCCTTGGTGATGAGCTGCTCGGCGAGCGGGCGCAGGCGCTTGGCCTTGGTCTCGGTGGTCGTGATGCGCCCGTGCTTGAACAGCGAGGTGGCGAGGTTCGCCAGCATCAGCCGCTCATGCGCGGGGCTACCGCCGAGGCGGGGACCTCTGGTGGGCGTGGGCATGGTTGGGACTCCTCTAGTACAACAGCTCGCTCAGAGCTGTTCGGTCTCGCGGTAGTCGTCGGTGTCGTAGTCCACGTCGCCGAACGCGTCCACGACGTGGGCCGGGTCGAACGTCGGGGCGGAGTCCTTCAGACCCAGACCCATCCCGGCGAGCTTCATCTTGACCTCGTCGATCGACTTCTGACCGAAATTCCGTATGTCGAGGAGGTCGGCCTCCGTGCGGCTGATCAGCTCGCCGACGGAGTTGATGCCCTCGCGCTTGAGGCAGTTGTACGAGCGGACGGTGAGGTCCAGCTCCTCGATCGGCAGCGCCAGGTCGGCCGCGAGCTGTGCGTCCTGCGGCGACGGGCCGATGTCGATGCCCTCGGCGGTCTCGTCGAGCTCGCGCGCCAGGCCGAACAGCTCCACCAGCGTCGAGCCGGCCGAGGCCAGCGCGGTGCGCGGGGTCAGCGACGCCTTGGTCTCGACGTCGATGATGAGCCGGTCGAAGTCGGTGCGCTGCTCGACGCGGGTCGCCTCGACGCGGTACGTGACCTTGAGCACCGGGGAGTAGATGGAGTCGACCGGGATGCGGCCGATCTCCTGGCCCTGCTGCTTGTTCTGGTTGGCGGTCACGTAGCCCCGCCCACGCTCGACGGTCAGCTCCATGTCGAGCCGGCCCTTGCCGTTGAGGGTGGCCAGCTTGAGGTCGGGGTTGTGCACGGAGACGCCGGCCGGGGGCTGGATGTCGCCCGCCGTGACGTCGCCGGGGCCCTGCTTGCGCAGGTACATCGAGACCGGCTCGTCGTGCTCGGAGCTGACGCACAGCTCCTTGATGTTCATGACGAGCTCGACCACGTCCTCCTTGACGCCGGGGATGGTGGTGAACTCGTGCAGCACGCCGTCGATCTTGATGCTGGTCACCGCCGCGCCCGGGATGGAGCTCAGCAGGGTGCGCCGCAGCGAGTTGCCGAGCGTGTAGCCGAAGCCCGGCTCGAGCGGCTCGATGGTGAACTTTGACCGGACCTCGCTGATGGACTCTTCGGCGAGACTCGGCCGCTGGGAGATGAGCACTTTCGTTTCCTCCGATTCGTTGCGCGCCCGCTATATGACGCGCTCCGAAGGCGGGGCCGGGCCGGCCCCGCCCGTACTGCTTACTTGCTGTAGAGCTCGACGATGAGCTGCTCCTGGACCTGGGTGTCGATGACCTGCCGTGCGGGCAGGCTGTGCACCAGGACCTTGAACTCGCTCGGGATGAACTCCAGCCACGCCGGGACGGTCTTGCTGCCCGCGAGGCCCTGGGCGATCTGGAACGGCGTCAGCTCCCGCGACTTCTCGCGCACCTGCACGATGTCGTGCTCGCGCACGCGGTACGACGGGATGTCGACCTTCTTGCCGTTGACCTGGATGTGCCCGTGGCCGACCAGCTGGCGGGCGGCGTCGCGCGAGGTGGCGAGGCCGGCCCGGTAGATCACGTTGTCGAGGCGCGACTCGAGGATCCTCAGCAGCTCCTCACCGGTCTTGCCCGGCTTGGCCACGGCCTCGTCGAAGTAGCCCTCGAACTGCCGCTCCAGCACGCCGTAGATGCGGCGGGCCTTCTGCTTCTCGCGCAGCTGCAGGAGGTACTCGGTCTCCTTCGGCCGGCCACGGCCGTGCTGGCCGGGCGGGAAGGGACGCGACTCGAACGGGCACTTCGGCCCGTCGCACTTGCTGCCCTTGAGGAACAGCTTCATCTTCTCGCGCCGGCAGCGACGGCAGTCGGCACCTGTGTAACGAGCCATGTGTCAGTCTCTTCCCTTAGACCCGGCGGCGCTTCGGCGGACGGCAACCGTTGTGCGGCTGCGGCGTGACGTCGGAGATCTGCCCGACCTCCAGGCCGACGGCCTGCAGCGAGCGGATCGCGGTCTCGCGGCCGGAGCCGGGACCCTTGACGAACACGTCGACCTTGCGCATGCCGTGCTCCATCGCGCGGCGGGCAGCCGCCTCGGCGGCCAGCTGCGCGGCGAACGGGGTCGACTTGCGCGAGCCCTTGAAGCCCACCTGCCCGGCGGACGCCCACGAGATCACGGCGCCGGTCGGGTCGGTGATCGACACGATGGTGTTGTTGAACGTGCTCTTGATGTGCGCCTGCCCGTGGGCGACGTTCTTGCGTTCCTTGCGCCGGACCTTCTTGACAGCGGTCGCGCCGGCGCGAGCCTTCGGCGGCATTCTCTATGCGCTCCTAGTTACGTTTGCGGATCTCGGACCGGCTACTACTTCTTGCCCGGCTTCTTCTTGCCGGCGACCGTGCGCTTCGGACCCTTGCGGGTGCGCGCGTTGGTCCGGGTGCGCTGACCGCGCACCGGCAGGCCCTTGCGGTGCCGGATGCCCTCGTAGCAGCCGATCTCGACCTTGCGGCGGATGTCCGCGGCGACCTCGCGGCGCAGGTCGCCTTCAACCTTGTAGTTGGCCTCGATGTAGTCGCGCAGCTGCACGATCTCTTCATCGGTCAGGTCACGAGCCCGCTTGTTCGGGTCGATGCCGGTGGCGGCCAGGGTCTCGACGGCCCGGGTGCGCCCGATGCCGTAGATGTAGGTGAGTGCGATCTCGGTGCGCTTCTCGCGCGGGAGATCGACACCAACGAGACGTGCCATAAGTGGGCTGACTCCTCAGATGTGCGGAGGTCTGTGCCCGCTCCGCCCCCGTCTGCCCACAGACGGGCCCCGGCCTCCGACCGGGGGTGTGTCCACGCGCGCCGCTGTTCGCGGCGGCCCGTGGCTGGAACGGGCTGTAACAAAAGGCGCGGTGCCGGGGACTCAGCCCTGGCGCTGCTTGTGGCGCGGGTCAGTGCTGCAGATGACCATGACCCGGCCATGCCGCCGGATGACCCGGCAGTTGTTGCAGATCCGCTTGACGCTCGGCTTGACCTTCACGGTGTGCCTAACTCTCGCTGCGCGCCCACATTGGGGCCGCAGGCCCGACCGTTACCTGAAACCGAACCCGATTACTTGTAGCGGTAGACGATGCGCCCGCGAGTGAGGTCGTAGGGCGAAAGCTCCACGACAACACGGTCCTCGGGCAGGATGCGGATGTAGTGCTGTCGCATCTTCCCGCTGATGTGCGCCAAGACCTTGTGGCCATTGGCGAGCTCAACCCGGAACATCGCATTCGGGAGTGGCTCGATCACTCGGCCCTCGATCTCGATGGCCCCATCTTTCTTCGGCATGTCCTCCGCTACCTGACATCGGGTCTGGTGGGTGACGCTTGCATCCGTTTCACGAGGTCACCGACGTGTGCCGGAGATCTCGAGCCAGCCGCGGCTCCGAACATGCCACTAGAAGCGCGTGGAGGCATGCCGGAGTGGACGCTTTGCGCCAATGCGCAAGTCTACGCACGAAAGCGCGTTGCTCCAAATCGGGGTCAGCTGTCGCGGTACCGCTTCTGCTGGCGAGGCGGCTCGTTGCCGAGCACCTTCATGCTGAACGTCGTCGCGAGCAGCACCGCACCCCACGGGCCGGCGACCCACATGGGCCAGAAATAGACGGCCTCACCATTGGAGATGCTGACCAGGATCCAGATCACGATGTTGACCGAGACCGCCACCAGCCAGGCGCTCCACACGCCGATCAGCCAGCGCGGGTTACGCGGCTCATCGGGCGACTCCTCGTCGTCGGCCGCCGGGCGGATCGACTCGGTCCGCGCCACCTGCGACTGCGACCCCGGGTGGAAGCCCGGAAGGTCCTTGAGGATCTTGTCGAGGTCGCCGTACGTCCGGGCCGCGTAGGCCTCCTTGAGGCGGTCGTCATACTCGCCCAGGGACAACCGGCCCTCGTCGAGCGCCGCCTTCAGGCGCTCCGCCACGAACTGCCGGTCGACGTCGGCCGCACGCAGATCTTCCCGACGGTCTGCCACTGCTCCCCCTTCACCCCGCGTTCGGGTGCAGACAGCATCCCATCCGCACGTCGCCGGTTCCACCCCGGGACCGGGCCCTGTTGCACAACTCGGGGCCGGGCTGCGGCGGACCAGTTCCTCCTGGCGGCAGGGCCTAGGCGCCGCTGACCGCCGGCTCCCGCGCCGTCACGAGATCGCCCAGGCGGGACCGCCCGCCGTCCTCGGCCGTGAGCACCCACACACCGTCGTCGCAGATCGCCATCGTGTGCTCGACGTGCGCGGCGACGGAGCCGTCGACGGTCACGACGGTCCAGCCGTCGTCGAGCTCGGCGACCTTCGGCCGGCCACGCGTGATCATCGGCTCGATCGCGAGCGCCATGCCGGGCCGCAGCATCGGGCCCTTGCCCGGCCGGCCCTTGTTCTCGACGAACGGGTCCTGGTGCATGGCACTGCCGATGCCGTGCCCTCCGTAGCCTTCCACGATCCCGTACCGCCCCGCCTTGCGGACCGACGACTGGATCGCGAACGAGATGTCGGTGAGCCGGCCCTTGCCCGAGCGCGCGCCCCGGGCGGCCGCCGCGATGCCCGACCACATCGCATCCTCGGCGACGCGGATCAGCCGGCGCTGGTCGGCGTGGACCTCGCCGACCCCGACCGTGATCGCGGCGTCGCCGTGCCAGCCGTCGAGCTCGGCCCCGCAGTCGATGGAGATCAGGTCGCCCTCGCGCAGGACCTGCCGCGGGCTGGGGATGGCGTGCACCACCTGGTCGTTCACCGACGAGCAGATCGACGCCGGATACCCGTGGTACCCCTTGAACGAAGGAATGGCGCCGGCCGCCCGGATGGTCTCCTCGGCGATGCGGTCGAGGTCGGCGGTGGACACCCCGGGCACGACCGCGGCCCGCATCCGGGCCAGGGCGTCCGCGACGACGAGCCCCGCGCGGCGCATCAAGCCGATCTGTTCCGGGGTCTTGAGCTCGATCTCGACCTGGTGGGCCATGTGGAGCTTTCAGCCGCCGTACGAGCGGAGGGCGTCGATCGCGCGGACGGTGACGTCCTCGACCGGCCCCGTGGCGTCGATGCCGACCAGCTTGCCCTGCGCGCCGAAGTAGTCGACCAGGGGCGAGGTGTCGCGCGCGTAGACCTTGAGGCGCTCGGCGATCGTCTCGGCCTTGTCGTCGTCGCGCTGGAACAGCTCCCCGCCGCAGCGGTCGCACACCCCGTCGTGGGTGGGCGCGTCGAACTCGACGTGCCAGATCTTGCCGCAACCGCGACAGGTCCGGCGGCCGGAAAGCCGCCGGATGACCTCTTCGTTCTCCACGACCAGCTCGAGCACGATGTCGAGCCCGGTGCCCAGGTCGGCGAGCAGCTTGTCGAGCGCGTTGGCTTGCGGCACGGTGCGCGGGAACCCGTCGAGCAGGAACCCGTCGGCCGCGTCGCCCTCGGCGAGCCGGTCGGACACCATGTTGATGGTGACCTCGTCCGGCACCAGCTGACCGGCGTCCATGTACCGCTTCGCCTCCACGCCGAGCGGCGTGCCCTGCCCGACGTTGGCCCGGAAGATGTCGCCGGTGGAGATTTTGGGCACGGCGAGGTGAGCGGCGATGAACTCGGCCTGGGTCCCCTTGCCCGCCCCGGGGGGACCTACCAGCACCAGCCTCACTACCGGAGGAACCCTTCGTAGTTGCGCTGCATGAGCTGGCTCTCGATCTGCTTCACCGTCTCGAGGCCCACACCAACAATAATGAGCACCGCGGTGCCACCGAACGGGAAGTTCTGCAGAGCCTGCCCGCCACCCACGATACCGATGAGCAGGTTGGGCAGGATGGAGATGATGCCCAGGTAGAGCGCACCGGGAAGCGTGATGCGGCTGAGGATGAAGTCAAGATACTCGGCCGTGGGCTTGCCGGGGCGGATACCGGGCACGAACCCGCCGTACTTCCGCATGTTGTCCGACACCTCGGTGGGGTTGAAGGTGATCGAGACGTAGAAGTACGTGAAGAAGATGATCAGCATGAAGTACAGGATGATGTGGGCCGGCTTGTCCTGGGCCACGATGTTGCGGTTGATCCACAGGATCGTCTTGTTCGTCGTGTCGGAGCCGGCGAACGAGGTCGCCAGCTGCGGCAGGTAGAGCAGCGACGAGGCGAAGATGACCGGGATGACACCCGCCTGGTTGACCTTCAGCGGGATGTAGGTCGAGGTCCCGCCGTACATCCGGCGGCCGATCATGCGCTTCGCGTACTGGACCGGGATGCGGCGCTGGGCCTGCTCCAGGAAGACCACGAAGGCGATGACCACGACGGCCAAGCCGACGATGACGAAGAACGTCGTCTTGTTGTCCTGCCAGATCTGCAGGCCCTCGCTGGGGAGGCGGGCCGCGATCGAGGTGAAGATCAGGACCGACATGCCGTTGCCGACGCCGCGGTCGGTGACGAGCTCGCCGAGCCACATGATGACGCCGGTGCCGGCGGTCATCGTGATGACCAGGACGGTGAGCGTCAGCCAGAGCGGCAGCTTGCCGGTGTCCGGGATGATCGGGTACTGCGACTGGTCGCACGCGCCGCCGAACAGCTGGCCGGACCGCGCCAGGGCGACGAACGCCGAGGCCTGCAGGATGCCGAGCCCGAGGGTCAGGTAGCGCGTGTACTGCGTGATCTTCGCCTGGCCGGACTGGCCCTCCTTGCGGAGCTGCTCGAGGCGGGGGATCACGACCGTCAGCAGCTGCAGGATGATGCTGGCGGTGATGTAGGGCATGATGCCCAGCGCGAACACCGACAGCTGCAGCAGCGCACCGCCGGAGAACAGGTTCAGCAGGGTGAAGACCTGGTTGTCCTGCCCGTTCTCCAGGATGTTGAGGCACTTCTGCACGTTGCCGTAGGAGACGCCGGGGCTGGGCAGCGTGGCGCCGAGCCGGTAGATGGCGATCATGAACAACGTGAAGAAGATCTTCTTGCGCAGGTCAGGCGTTCGGAACGCACTGGCAAAGGCGGAGAGCAACGTGATCCTCCTGCGCAAGGCGGCCGGATGGCCGACGAGGTGGGGTCCTGGTGGTGCTTGTGACACTGTCGAACGTATGAGTCGAACGTGTTTCTGCGCAACGGACTCTAACAGGATGTCGAGTGCACATCACGCCCGGCTCAGAGGCACCGCGTGGCGCCCACCGGTCCGGTGGACGCCACGATAGCGCTCTATGCGGTTTCGCCGCCCAGCAGCTTGACCGAGCCACCGGCGGCCTCGATCTTCTCGCGGGCCGTCGCGCTGAACTTGTGCGCGCTGACCTGCAGCTTGACGCCGCCGAGCTCGCCGTCGCCGAGGACCTTCACCAGCTCGCCCTTACGGACGGCGCCGGCGTCGACCAGCTCGGCCACGCCAACCTCGCCGCCCTGCGGAAAAAGCTCCGCGAGGCGTGCAAGGTTCACAACCTGGAACTCGATCCGGTTGCGGTTCTTGAAGCCCTTCAGCTTCGGCAGGCGCATGTGGAGGGGCATCTGCCCACCCTCGAACGCCGCCGAGATGTTCTTGCGGGCCTTGGAGCCCTTGGTGCCACGACCGGCGGTCTTGCCCTTGGAGCCCTCACCGCGACCCACGCGGGTCTTCTCGGTCTTGGCGCCCGGGGCGGGCCGGAGGTGGTGCAGCTTGATCGTCATCGGATTACTCCACCTCTTCCACGGTGACCAGGTGCGTCACGGTGTGGATCATGCCGCGGATCTCCGGGCGGTCCTCCTTGACGACCACGTCGCGGATCCGCTTCAGCCCGAGCGACCGCAGGGTGTCCCGCTGGTTCTGCTTCGAGCCGATCTCGGACCGGATCTGGGTGACCTTGAGACGAGCCATGGCTATGCCCCCGCTCCGGCCCGCGCGGCCAGCATGGCGGCCGGCGCGACGTCCTCGACCGGCAGGCCACGGCGCGCGGCCACCGCCTCCGGCGCCTCGAGCTTCTTCAGCGCCGCCACCGTCGCGTGGACGATGTTGATCGCGTTCGACGACCCGAGACTCTTCGACAGTACGTCGTGGATGCCGGCGCACTCCAGGACGGCGCGGACCGGGCCACCGGCGATGACGCCCGTACCGGCGGAGGCCGGCTTGAGCAGCACCACACCGGCCGCGTCCTCACCGATCACCGGGTGCGGGATCGACGCCGCGAGCCGCGGCACCTTGAAGAAGTGCTTCTTGGCCTCCTCGACGCCCTTGGCGATGGCCGCGGGCACCTCCTTGGCCTTTCCGTAGCCGACGCCGACCGTGCCGTCGCCGTCACCGACGATGACCAGGGCGGTGAAGCTGAAGCGACGACCACCCTTCACGACCTTGGCGACGCGGTTGATCGCGACGACCCGCTCCAGGTGGGGGGTCTTCTCGGCGGGCGCGTTGCCGCGGCCGCCACCCTCGCGACGATTCTCGCGACGGCCGCCACCTTCTTGGGTGCTACCGGACCCGCCGCCCCTGCGCTGAGGACCAGGCATGAACGTTTCCCTTCTTAGAACTCGAGTCCGGCTTCGCGGGCGGCGTCCGCCAGGGCCGCGATGCGGCCGGCGTACTTGTTGCCGCCACGGTCGAAGACGACCTTGCCCACACCCGCGGCCTTCGCCCGCTCGGCGAGGAGGGTGCCGGCCTTCGCGGCCAGCGCCTTCTTGTCGCCGTCGGTGCCCCGGATGGTCGCGTCGAGCGTCGAGGCCGACGCCAGGGTGTGCCCCTTGAGGTCGTCGACGATCTGCGCGGTGATGTTCCGCAGCGTTCGGGTGACCACCAGGCGGGGACGCTCGGCGGTGCCACTGACGTGCTTGCGGATGCGGAAGTGCCGGCGAGCACGCCCCGTGCGGCGCGCGGCGGCAACGCCGCCGGAGTTGCGGCGCTTGAGCAGCGTGGCGCTCATTTCTTACCAGCCTTTCCGGCCTTGCGGCGGATGACCTCGCCCTGGTACCGCATGCCCTTGCCCTTGTACGGCTCCGGCGGGCGGATCTTGCGGATGTTCGCGGCGACCTCGCCGACCTGCTGCTTGTCGATGCCGGCGATGTGGAACAGCGTCGGCTTCTCGACGGTGAACGTGATGCCGGGCGGCGGGGTGACGACGACCGGGTGCGAGAAGCCGAGCGCGAACTCGAGGTCCGAGCCCTTGGCGGCCACGCGGTAACCCGTGCCGGCGATCTCGATGCTCTTGCGGTACCCCTCGGTGACGCCCACCACCATGTTCGAGATCAGCGTGCGCGACAGGCCGTGGAGCTCCTTGGCCTTGCGCTCGTCGTTGGGGCGGACGACGTTGAAGCTGCCGTCCTCGGCCCGCTCGACGGTGATCGGCTCGGCGAGGGTGTGGCTCAGTTCGCCCTTGGGGCCCTTGACGGTGACGACCGGGCCATTGACGTTGACCTCGACGCCGGCGGGCACCGTGATGGGCTTACGTCCGATTCGCGACATTGGAGACCTTCCTCACCAGACGTAGGCGAGGACTTCCCCGCCCACCCCTCGCTTGCGGGCCTGCCGGTCGGTGAGCAGCCCTTGGGACGTCGAGATGATGGCCACACCGAGGCCGCCGAGCACGCGCGGCATCTCGACCGACTTCGCGTACACCCGAAGGCCCGGCTTCGACACGCGGCGGATGCCGGCGAGGCTGCGCTCACGGTTCTGGCCGTACTTGAGGTCGACGACAAGAGTCTTGCCGACCTTGCCCTCGTCCGGCTCCTGCACCTGCCACGAGGACACGTAGCCCTCGGACTTGAGCACCTCGGCGATGTTCGCCTTGATCTTCGAATATGGCATCGACACCCGGTCGTGGTACGCCTGGTTGGCGTTGCGCAGACGCGTGAGCATGTCTGCGATGGGGTCGGTCATGGTCATTGCTTGTCAGCCTTTCTCGCCGCGGTTCCTCGCCTCACGGGCGGGCCTGCGGCGAAGGAGGATTACCAGGAGGCCTTGGAAACGCCGGGCAGTTCGCCACGGTGCGCCATCTCGCGGATGCACACGCGGCACAGGCCGAACTTGCGGTAGACGGCCTTCGGCCGGCCGCAGCGCTGGCAGCGGGTGTACGCGCGAACCGCGAACTTGGGCTTCGCGGCGGCCTTGAGGACGAGCGCCTTCTTCGCCATGGTCAGTTCTCCCTAGTTCTCACGGAAGGGGAAACCGAGCAGCTTGAGCAGCGCGCGGCCCTCCTCGTCCGTGCGGGCAGTGGTGACCACGGTGATGTCCATCCCTCGCGGCCGGTCGATCTTGTCCTGGTCGATCTCGTGGAAGACCGACTGCTCGGTGAGGCCGAAGGTGTAGTTGCCGTTGCCGTCGAGCTTGCGCCCGTCGAGGCCGCGGAAGTCGCGGATACGGGGCAGCGCGATCGACAGCAGCCGGTCGAGGAACTCCCACATCCGGTCGTTGCGCAGGGTGACCTTCGCGCCGATCGGCATGCCCTCACGCAGCTTGAACTGCGCGATGGACTTGGTGGCCCGGCGGACCTGCGGCTTCTGGCCGGTGATGGTGGCCAGGTCGCGGACGGCGCCGTCGATGAGCTTCGAGTCGCGGGCAGCCTCGCCGACACCCATGTTGACGACGACCTTGACCACGCCCGGCACCTGCATCGGGTTGGCGTAGTTGAACTGCTCACGCATGGCGGCCGCGATCTCGTCGCGGTACCGCTGCTTGAGGCGAGGGTTCACCTTCTCGACCGTCGTCATCACAGATCCTTACCGGAGCGGCGCGACACGCGGGTCTTCACGCCGTTCTCGTCGATGCGGGACCCGACCCGGGTGGGCTTGTTGTCCGAGTCGACCACCATCACGTTGGAGATGTGGATGGGGGCTTCCTGCGTCACGATCCCGCCGGTCTTGGAGCCCCGCTGGGTGGTGCGGATGCGGGTGTGCTTCTTGACGCGGTTGACGCCCTCGACGATGACCTTGTCCTCGCGCGGGAGGGCGGTCAGCACCTTGCCGGTCTGGCCCTTGTCCTTGCCGGCGAGGATCAGGACGGTGTCGCCCTTCTTCACCTTCATGGCTACAGCACCTCCGGCGCGAGCGAAATGATCTTCATGAAGCGCTTGTCCCGGAGCTCACGCCCGACCGGACCGAAGATGCGGGTGCCACGCGGGTCCCCGCCGTCCTTGATGATCACGGCGGCGTTCTCGTCGAACCGGATGTACGACCCGTCCGGGCGGCGCCGCTCCTTGGTGGTCCGGACGACGACGGCCTTGACCACGTCGCCCTTCTTCACGCCGGCGCCCGGGATCGCGTCCTTCACCGTGGCCACGATGATGTCGCCGATGCCTGCATAGCGGCGACCCGAGCCACCGAGCACACGGATGCACAGGATCTCCCGGGCACCCGTGTTGTCGGCGACGCGCAGCCGCGACTCCTGCTGAATCACGCTTATCTCCTAATGTCTGCCAGTTCTCGGCGCCGCCGGAGCGGCGCCGAGCTTGGCGGAACGACGGCCTTACTTGGCCTTTTCGAGGATCTCCACGACCCGCCAGCGCTTGGTCGCCGACAGCGGCCGGGTCTCCATGAGCAGCACGCGGTCGCCGATGCCGCACGCGTTCTGCTCGTCGTGCGCCTTCAGCTTGCTGGTGCGGCGCATGACCTTGCCGTACAGCGGGTGCTTGACCTGGTCCTCGACCGCCACGACGACGGTCTTGTTCATCTTGTCGCTGACCACGAGGCCCTCGCGGACCTTGCGGCGGCCGCGCACCTCGGTGCCCGGCTCGGTCGTCTGCTCGCTCATGCTCATGCCACCTCAGCCACAGCGTCGGGCGCGGCCGAAAGACCCAGCTCGCGCTCACGCATGATCGTGTAGATCCGGGCGATGTCCCTGCGGATGACCTGCAGTCGCCCATGGTTGTCCAGCTGGCCCGTGGCCGACTGCACGCGGAGGTTGAACAGCTCCGCCTTGGCTTCCCGCAGCTTCTCGACCAGGCCCTCGTCGGACAGCTCACGCAGCTCGGTCGCCTTGATACCGGCGGCCATCAGACATCAGCCCCTTCACGCGTGACGATCCGGCACTTCAGCGGAAGCTTGTGGATCGCGCGCCGCATTGCTTCCCGGGCGATCTGCTCGTTCGGGAACGACATCTCGAAGAGGATCCGGCCCGGCTTGATGTTGGCCACCCACCACTCGGGAGAGCCCTTGCCGGAACCCATCCGGGTCTCGGCCGGCTTCTTGGTGATCGAGCGGTCCGGGAAGATCGTGATCCAGACCTTGCCACCACGACGGATGTGCCGGGTCATGGCGATACGGGCCGCTTCGATCTGCCGGTTGGTGATGTACGCGGGCTCGAGGGCCTGGATACCGAACTCACCGAAGACCACGCGCGTGCCGCCCTTGGCCGGACCGTGGCGGTCCGGGTGGTGCGGCTTGCGGAAGCCCTTCGGGGGCTTGCGTGGGATCAGCATTGGTCAGCCCTCCTGCTGCGTCTCTGCCGGAGCCGGCGTCGGCTCAGCGGCGGGCGCGCTCTCGCTGGCAGCCCCCGCGGCGTGCGCCGCGGCGGCGGCCCGGCCCGCCTCGGTACCACCGGCGGTCGTGCCGGACGAGCCGGAACGCCCGCGACGCGGCCGCTCGGGCCGGTCGGCACGCTCACGACGGCCACGCGGGGGCGCGGCCTCGGCCGGCGCCTCGCGACCCGGAACGGCGTCGCCCTTGTAGATCCAGACCTTCACGCCGATGCGGCCGAAGGTGGTACGGGCCTCGAAGAAGCCGTACTCGATGTTCGCGCGGAGCGAGTGCAGCGGCACGCGACCCTCGCGGTAGAACTCGGTGCGGCTCATCTCGGCGCCGCCGAGACGGCCGGAGACCTGCACCCGGATGCCGCGCACCAGCGTGTTCTTCATCGCCGACTGCATCGACTTGCGCATCGCGCGGCGGAAGCTGACCCGGCTGGACAGCTGCTCGGCGACCGCCTGGGCGACGAGCTGCGCGTCCGACTCGGGGCTCTTCACCTCGAGGATGTTGAGCTGCACCTGCTTGCCGGTGAGCTTCTCCAGCTCGGCGCGGATGCGGTCGGCCTCGGCGCCCTTGCGGCCGATGACGATGCCCGGGCGGGCCGTGTGGATGTCCACGCGGACCCGGTCGCGGGTGCGCTCGATGTCGACCTTGGCGATGCCGGCCCGCTCCAGGCCCTTGGACATCATCCGACGGATCTTGACGTCCTCGGCGATGTAGTCCTTGTAGAGCTTGTCGGCGTACCAGCGGGACTTCCAGTCGGTGCTGATGCCGAGCCGGAACCCGTGCGGGTGAACCTTCTGACCCATTACTCGGTCCCTTCCTCGGCGTCAGCCTTCGGCGCTGCCGCCTTCTTGGCCGGAGCCTTCTTCGCCGCCGTCTTCTTGGCGGGCGTCGACTCGACCTCGTCGGTCTCGTCCGTCTCCGGCGTCACGGCCTTCGCGGCCTTGGTCGCCTTCGCCACGCCGGCCTTCGCCGCGCGGGCCTGGGCGGCCGGGACGCTCTCGACCACGATCGTGATGTGGCTGGTGCGCTTGCGGATCCGGTACGCCCGGCCCTGCGCCCGCGGACGGAACCGCTTGAGCGTGGGGCCCTCGTCGACGTAGGCCTCGGCGACCAGGAGCGAATCGGGGTCGAGACGCTCGTTGTTCTCTGCGTTGGCGATCGCGCTCGCGAGCACCTTGTAGACCGGCTCGCTCGCCGACTGCGGCGCGAACTGCAGCACCGTGAGCGCCTCGCGCGCGGGCAGGCCGCGCACGAGGTTCACCACACGGCGCGCCTTCATCGGCGACACGCGCACGTGGCGCGCGATCGCCCGGGCACCGGGCAGCGCCGCCTCGCTCTTCGTTGGCATCGGGAAATCCTCTTGATTCCTATCGGCTGCCTTAGCGGCGGCGGCTCTTCCGGTCGTCCTTCTCGTGACCCTTGAACGTGCGGGTCAAAGCGAACTCGCCGAGCTTGTGCCCGACCATCGCCTCGGTCACGAACACGGGCACGTGCTTGCGTCCGTCGTGGACGGCGATCGTGTGACCG
Source organism: Dactylosporangium sucinum (assembly GCF_014647515.1). Classification (GTDB taxonomy): domain Bacteria; phylum Actinomycetota; class Actinomycetes; order Mycobacteriales; family Micromonosporaceae; genus Dactylosporangium; species Dactylosporangium sucinum. Next base: position 200,785 of record NZ_BMPI01000007.1, read on the forward strand.
AGCATCTCGGGGACGATCGTCGACCGGCGCGACCAGGTCTTGATGACGTTCTTGGAGTTCTTGGCGTTCTGGACTTCCACCTTCTTGATGAGGTGGTCGTCAACGAACGGGCCCTTCTTGAGGCTGCGAGGCATTGCTCAGGCTCCTTAGCCGCGCTTCCGGGTGGCGTAACGCCGACGGACGATGAGACGGTCGCTCGGCTGGCCCTTGCGCCGCGTGCGGCCCTCCGGCTTGCCCTTCGGGTTGACCGGGTGGCGGCCACCAGAGGTCTTGCCCTCACCACCACCGTGCGGATGGTCGATCGGGTTCATCGCGACACCACGGACGGTCGGGCGCTTGCCCTTCCACCGCATGCGGCCGGCCTTGCCCCAGTTGATGTTCGACTGGTCGGCGTTGCCGATCTCGCCGACGGTGGCCCGGCAGTGCACGTCGACGCGCCGGATCTCACCCGAGGGCATGCGGAGCGTGGCGTACTGACCCTCGCGGCCCAGCAGCTGGATGCCGACGCCGGCCGAGCGGGCCAGCTTCGCGCCACCGCCCGGGCGCAGCTCCACGGCGTGGACCGTGGTGCCGACCGGGATGTTACGCAGCGGCAGGTTGTTGCCCGGCTTGATGTCCGCGCCGGCGCCCGCCTCGACCCGGTCCCCCTGCTTGAGGTCCTTCGGGGCGATGATGTACCGCTTCTCGCCGTCGGCGTAGTGCAGCAGCGCGATGCGCGCGGTCCGGTTGGGGTCGTACTCGATGTGCGCGACCTTGGCGGGGATCCCGTCCTTGTCCGCACGGCGGAAGTCGATCAGCCGGTACTGGCGCTTGTGGCCGCCGCCCTGGTGGCGCGCGGTCACCCGCCCGTGGACGTTGCGACCGCCCTTGTTCGGCAGCGGGACGAGCAGCGACTTCTCCGGCGTCGATCGGGTGATCTCGGCGAAGTCGGCAACGCTCGAACCACGACGACCGGGCGTCGTCGGCTTGTACTTACGGATAGCCATCGTCTATACCCCTCAGCTGACCGGTCCGCCGAAGGCTTCGATCCGGTCACCCTCGGCGAGCTTGACCATCGCCCGCTTCGTGTCCTTGCGCTTGCCCCAACCCGTGCGGGTCCGCTTGCGCTTGCCTTCGCGGTTGATGGTGTTGACCGACAGGACGCGGACGTTGAAGATCTGCTGGATAGCGATCTTGATTTCCGTCTTGTTCGCGTCCGGGTGCACCAGGAACGTGTACCAGTTGCGGTTGAGCTCGCTGTAGCTCTTCTCCGAGACCACCGGCTGGATGATCACGTCCCGCGGGTCGGCGATCGTCGCCATGGCTCAGCCCTCCTCGTTGCTGTCGGCGTCGGCGCTGTCCGCACCGAACTCGGCCGGCACCCCGAGGAACTCGTTGAGCGCCGCGGTCGTGAAGACCACCTCGTCCGAGATGAGCACGTCGTGCGTGTTGAGCTGGTCGGCGACCAGCAGGTGCACCGACTGCTCGTTGCGCAGGCTCAGCCAGTTGGCCTCGTCGTCGCGCGCGAGGACCACCAGGACCCGGCGCGCCTCGGTGATGCCGCGCAGCACCTTGAGCGCTTCCTTGGTCCTCGGGGTCTCGCCCTCGATGAAGGTCTCCACGACGTGGATGCGGCCCTCGCGGGCGCGGTCGGAGAGCGCGCCGCGCAGGGCGGCGGCCTTCATCTTCTTGTTCACCCGCTGGGTGTAGTCACGCGGCACGGGGCCGTGGACCACGCCACCACCGGTGAACTGCGGCGCGCGGATCGAGCCCTGACGGGCGCGGCCGGTGCCCTTCTGCTTGTACGGCTTCTTGCCGCCGCCGGCGACCTCGCCGCGCGACTTGGCCTTGTGCGTGCCCTGGCGGGCCGCGGCCAGCTGCGCCACGACGACCTGGTGCATCAGCGGGATGCTGGCCTGGGCGTCGAAGATGTCGTCCGGCAGCTCGACGGTGCCGTTGGTCGCGCCGTCGACCGTCTTGATGTCAACGGTGGTCACTTGGTGATCCCACCCTTCTGCGCCTTCGCCTCGGTCTTGGCCGCGGTGCGCAGCAGCACGAGGCTGCCCTTCGGGCCCGGGATCGCGCCCCTGACGAGGATCAGGCCCTCTTCGGCGTCGACCCGCTGCACGGTCACGTTCTGCACGGTGTAGCGCACGCCACCCATGCGGCCGGCCATGCGGACGCCCTTGAAGACGCGACCCGGGGTCGCGCAGGCGCCGATCGAGCCGGGCGAGCGGTGCTTGCGCTCGACACCGTGGCTGGCCCGGAGGCCGTGGAAGCCGTGGCGCTTCATGACGCCCGCGAAGCCCTTGCCCTTGCTGCGGCCGGTGACGTCGATGCGCTGGCCGGCGGCGAAGGTGTCGGCGGTGATCTCCTGGCCCAGCGCGTACTCACCGGCGTCGGTCGTGCGCAGCTCGACGATGTGCCGGCGCGGCGCGACGTCCGCCTTCGCGAAGTGGCCGGAGCGCGGCTTGTTGACCTTGCGCGGGTCGATCTGACCCCACGCCAACTGGACCGCCGAGTAGCCGTCGTTGTCGGGCGTGCGCACCTGGGTCACGACGCACGGGCCGGCCTGCACCACGGTCACTGGGACAACCTTGCCGTTGTCCCAGACCTGGGTCATGCCGAGCTTCTCACCCAGGATGCCCTTGACTTGCCTGTCCATAAGTCCGAGTCCCTACAGCTTGATCTCGATGTCGACGCCAGCCGGCAGGTCGAGCCGCATGAGCGAGTCGACCGTCTTGGGGGTCGGGTCGATGATGTCGATCAGACGCTTGTGCGTGCGCATCTCGAAGTGCTCGCGCGAGTCCTTGTACTTGTGCGGCGAGCGGATCACGCAGTAGCGGTTGATCTCAGTGGGCAGCGGCACCGGCCCAGCGACCTGGGCCCCGGTGCGCGTGACCGTCTCGACGATCTTCCGCGCCGAGGAGTCGACGACCTCGTGGTCGTAGGCCTTGAGCCGGATGCGGATCTTCTGTCCCGCCATGGTGGCTTCAGTTCCCTCTCTCATGCGGGGCCTTGCAACCCCGCGAACCCCGAAGGGTCCGGTGCCGCCTATTGGTGTTTGTCCGACCCCCGCGGTCGGGCGTGTCGCGGCCAAGGGCCAGGCTCCGCCGCATACGTCCTCTGCGGGACCGCCGGCGACTTTGGAGACCTACCCCAGGGCGTGCCACGCCCGGATCGCGGAGATGCGCGCCAGTGCAGGACTGACGCCGCGCGGAAGCGGCCGAGACTCATTGAGCAGCCTCGACCGCCCCGCGACGCAACCCGACCATTATGCCGCACGGACTGCGACAAAGTGAAATCGGGGTACCTTCAGGGAGTTACTTGATGATCTTCGTCACACGACCGGCGCCGACGGTGCGGCCACCCTCGCGGATCGCGAAGCGGAGGTTCTCCTCCATGGCGATCGGCTGGATGAGCTGCACGGACATGGTGGTGTTGTCACCCGGCATGACCATCTCGGTGCCTTCCGGCAGCGTCACGACGCCGGTGACGTCGGTGGTGCGGAAGTAGAACTGCGGACGGTAGTTCTGGAAGAACGGGGTGTGCCGGCCACCCTCCTCCTTGGAGAGGATGTAGACGGTCGCCTCGAACTCGGTGTGCGGGGTGTTGCTACCCGGCTTCACCACGACCATGCCGCGCTCGACGTCCTCGCGCTTGATGCCACGCAGGAGCAGACCGACGTTCTCGCCGGCACGCGCCTCGTCGAGGATCTTGCGGAACATCTCGATCGCCGTGCAGGTGGTCTTCATCGACTTGGCCTTGATGCCAACGATCTCGACCTCCTCGTTCGGCTTGAGGATGCCACGCTCGACGCGGCCGGTGACGACCGTGCCACGACCGGTGATCGTGAAGACGTCCTCGACGGGCATGAGGAACGGCTTCTCGGTCTCGCGCTCGGGCTGCGGGATCGCGGTGTCGACCGCGTTCATCAGCTCCAGCAGCGCCTCGGTCCACTTCGCGTCGCCCTCGAGCGCCTTGAGCGCCGAGACCCGCACGACCGGAGCGTCGTCGCCCGGGAACTCCTGGGTCGACAGCAGCTCGCGGACCTCGAGCTCGACGAGCTCCAGGAGCTCCTCGTCCTCGACCATGTCGCTCTTGTTGAGCGCCACGACGATGTACGGCACACCGACCTGGCGGGCCAGCAGCACGTGCTCGCGGGTCTGCGGCATGGGGCCGTCGGTCGCCGCCACCACCAGGATCGCGCCGTCCATCTGCGCGGCACCGGTGATCATGTTCTTGATGTAGTCGGCGTGACCCGGGCAGTCCACGTGCGCGTAGTGCCGGTTCGCGGTCTGGTACTCGACGTGCGCGATCGAGATCGTGATGCCGCGGGCCTTCTCCTCCGGCGCCTTGTCGATCTCGTCGAACGGCGTGTACGGGTTGAGGTCCGGGTACTGGTCGTGCAGCACCTTGGTAATGGCCGCAGTCAGCGTCGTCTTACCGTGGTCGATGTGACCGATGGTGCCGATGTTGACGTGCGGCTTAGTCCGCTCGAACTTCGCCTTCGCCACTGGTGTCCTCCTGTGGACTTCTTGGTTCGCGGTACGCCGACGCTGGAAGCGCCGACGCACCCTGTCGACTTGGGTCTGGCGGCTGAAGCCTCAGGCCCGCTGACACAGCCTCACGGCCACTACCGGGGGACTTACTCCCCGGTTGCCTTCGCGATGATCTCCTTCGCCACGTTCGCGGGAACCTCGGCGTAGGAGTCGAACTGCATCGAGTAGCTCGCCCGGCCCTGGGTCTTCGACCGCAGGTCGCCGACGTAGCCGAACATTTCCGACAACGGCACGGTGGCGCGGACGACACGGGCGCCGCCGCGCTCCTCCATCGCCTGGATGGTGCCCCGCCGGGAGTTGAGGTCGCCGATGACGTCGCCCATGTTCTCCTCGGGCGTCGTCACCTCGACGGCCATCAGCGGCTCGAGGAGCACCGGGTTGGCCCGGCGAGCCGCGTCCTTCAGCACCATCGAACCGGCGATCTTGAAGGCCATTTCCGACGAGTCGACCTCGTGGTACTGACCGTCGAGGAGCGTCAGCTTCAGGCCCACCAGCGGGAAGCCCGCGAGCACGCCGTACTGCATGGCGTCCTGCGCACCGGCGTCGACCGAGGGGATGAACTCCTTCGGGATGCGGCCACCGGTGACGGCGTTGACGAACTCGTAGGTCGGGCCGTCGGCGGTCTGCTCCAGCGGCTCGAGCCGGACGATGACCCGCGCGTACTGGCCGGAGCCACCCGTCTGCTTCTTGTGGGTGTACTCGACCTTGTCCGCGGTCGACTTCACCGTCTCGCGGTAGGCCACCTGCGGCTTGCCGATGTTGGCCTCGACGTTGAACTCGCGCCGCATGCGGTCGACGAGGATGTCGAGGTGCAGCTCGCCCATGCCGGCGATGACCGTCTGCCCGGTCTCCTCGTCGTTCTTGACGCGGAAGGTCGGGTCCTCCTCGGCCAGCCGCTGGATGGCGACGCCCAGCTTCTCCTGGTCAGCCTTGGTCTTCGGCTCGATCGCCACCTCGATGACCGGCTCCGGGAAGGTCATCGACTCGAGGATGACCGGGTTGCCCGGGTCGCACAGCGTGTCACCGGTGGTGGTCTGCTTGAGACCCTGCACGGCGATGATGTCGCCGGCGCCGGCGCTGCTGCGCTCCTCACGCTTGTTCGCGTGCATCTGGTAGATCTTGCCGATCCGCTCCTTGCGGTCCTTGGTGGAGTTGACCACCTGGGTGCCGGAGTCGAGCGTGCCGGAGTAGATGCGCACGTAGGTGAGCTTGCCGAGGTGCTTGTCCGTCTGGATCTTGAACGCAAGGCCGGAGAACGGCTCGCTGACCGATGGCTTGCGCAGCAGCGGCGTCTCGCCGTCCGTCGCGATGCCCTCGATCGCCGGGATGTCCAGCGGCGACGGCAGGTACTCCACGACGGCGTCGAGCATGGGCTGGACGCCCTTGTTCTTGAACGCCGAGCCGCACACGACCGGGTTGAGCTTGCCGGCGATGGTCGCCCGGCGGATCGCGGCCTTCAGGTCCTTGACGTCGATCTCCTCGCCGTCGAGGTAGCGGACCATGATGTCGTCGTCCGCCTCGGACAGCGTCTCGAGGAGCTTCTCCCGCCACTCGTTGGCCTGGTCGACCAGGTCGGCGGGCACCTCCTCGATCGCGTAGTCCTCACCCTTCTGGGTCTCGCCACGCCAGGTCAGCGCGCGCATCTCGATCAGGTCGACGACGCCGATGTGGTCGCCCTCGAGCCCGATCGGGATCTGCAGCACCAGCGGGGTGGCGTTGAGCCGGTCGACCATCATCTGCACGCAGCGGAAGAAGTCGGCACCCGTGCGGTCCAGCTTGTTGACGAAGCACATACGCGGGACGTTGTACTTGTCCGCCTGACGCCAGACGTTCTCGGTCTGCGGCTCCACACCCGCCACGCCGTCGTAGACCGCCACCGCGCCGTCCAGGACGCGCAGCGACCGCTCGACCTCGACCGTGAAGTCGACGTGGCCGGGCGTGTCGATGATCTGGATCGTGTGGCCCTTCCACTCGCACTTGGTCGCGGCGGAAGTGATGGTGATGCCCCGCTCCTGCTCCTGCTCCATCCAGTCCATGACCGCCGCGCCCTCGTGGACCTCGCCGATCTTGTACGTGATGCCGGTGTAGAAGAGGATGCGCTCGGTCGTCGTCGTCTTACCGGCGTCGATGTGCGCCATGATGCCGATGTTGCGGACCTTGGCGAGGGCGGCGTCTGCGGCAGCCACTTCGAATCCCTACTTCGTCTCTCGTCGGATGCTGGGGAAGCGTCGCTTACCAGCGGTAGTGCGCGAAGGCCTTGTTGGACTCCGCCATCTTGTGGGTGTCTTCGCGGCGCTTCACCGAAGCACCGAGACCGTTGCTCGCGTCGAGCAGCTCGTTCATGAGCCGCTCCACCATGGTCTTCTCCCGGCGGGCCCGGGAGTAGGTGACGAGCCAGCGCAGGCCCAGCGTGGTGGCCCGGGGAGGGCGGACCTCGACCGGCACCTGGTAGGTCGCGCCACCGACGCGGCGGCTGCGGACCTCGAGGGTCGGCTTCACGTTGTCCATGGCACGCTTCAGCGTCACGACGGGGTCGGTGCCGGTCTTCTCACGCGCACCTTCGAGCGCGCTGTACACGATGCGCTCGGCGAGCTGGCGCTTGCCCTCGACCAGGATCTTGTTGATCAGCTGGGTGACGAGCAGGGAGTTGTAGACCGGGTCCGCCACGAGCGGCCGACGCGGCGCGGGGCCTTTACGCGGCATGTCAGCTCTTCTCCTTCTTCGCGCCGTAACGGCTGCGAGCCTGCTTGCGGTTGCGGACACCCTGCGTGTCCAGCGAGCCGCGAATGATCTTGTAGCGCACGCCGGGGAGGTCCTTCACACGACCGCCACGCACCAGCACGATCGAGTGCTCCTGGAGGTTGTGACCGACACCCGGGATGTAGGCCGTGACCTCGATGCTGTTGCTCAGCCGGACACGGGCCACCTTGCGCAGCGCCGAGTTGGGCTTCTTCGGCGTGGTCGTGTACACACGCGTGCAGACGCCCCGTCGCTGCGGGCTTCCCTTGAGCGCCGGCGTCTTGGTCTTGCTCAGCTTCGCCTGGCGGCCCTTGCGGACCAGCTGCTGGATCGTAGGCACTGGGCCTGCCTCTCCCTTCGGCCTCCCGGCCGCACGTCTTCTTCTTCGCTGTCTGCACGGCGTGGACCGGCACCCGCGGTCGGGCGTGTCGCCCAATCCGCGACCCGGCCCGTTTGATCCCAGCCCGGGGTTGTGGTCCGCACCCACCCTCAACTCCCGCGGAGGCGGGCCGATGTGGGCGCACGCACGAGTTGCCCGGCCAAGCCGGGCACGAGGGGAAAGAGTACCCACCGTGAGGACGCTGGTCAAAATGAGGACCCGACCCTACGACGGAACACTCTTCACGCTAAGAGTACCTGGTCGCGAATCGACACGTCCCGCGGGCTCCCGATAGTGCCCTCAGGCCGCCAGTAGCAACGCGATCAGGATGGACAGCAGGGCGAACCCGGCGCCGACCGAGCCGAGCACGAGGCCGGTGATCGCCATGCCCTTGCCGCTCACGCCGCGGCCGGCCAGCCGGATCTGCCGCATGCCGAAGATGCCCAGGCCGATCGCGCCGAGCCCGAGGAAGACCGACAGGGCGGTGAACGCGCCGCCGGCCGCGGGGCCCCAGCCGTCCGCCGCGCCGGCCACGCCCAGGCAGGTCACGAACAGCGAGACCAGGATCGAGGCGATGCCGGCCACCAGGCTGCCGATCGAGGGGCCGCTCGGCGCCGTGTGGACCAGCGGGTAGGCGACCCCGAACGGCGTGCCCTGCACCAGGTCGACGCGCATAGCCGCGACCGCCGTCGGCGGCGGTGGCGGAGGGGGCGGCGGGTAACCCGGCGGATAACCGTAATAGCCGGCGGGTTGCGGATGGGCCGGGTGCATCGGCGGCGGGCCGGGAGGGCCGGCCTGGCCGGGGTACCCGCCCGGGGGACCAGCGGGGTGGCCCACGTCAGTTCACCGTCGGGTCGAAGTCGGTGCCGCGCTGCCGCGCGTAGGCCAGCAGGCCGATGATCGCCAGCACGACCAGCATGGCGATGGCGAGCACGATGCCGGTCCAGGCCAGCCGGACGCCGGTGCGCAGCCGCCGCGCGCCGAGCAGGAACCCCTCGGCCGCGACCAGCTCACCGCGCGCCTCCCTGGCCATCAGCAGGGCGATGGTCGCCGGGATCACCCCGCCGAGGAACGGCCCGGTCACGACGGAGAGCAGCCCCAGGCCCAGCACGGCCGAGGACTTCGTCGCGCGGACCGGGTCCGGGTCGAGCGGGTGCCGGGTCGCAGACGTCACCAGACGACCTTATCCCGCGGAACGCGAAGAGGGCGGGGGCCCGGGCCCCCGCCCTCTTTCACGGACGTTCGGTGCTGGTCTAGCGGAACGAGCCCAGGTCGAAGTCGTCGAGCGGAACCGCCTGCCCGCTGGCCGGACCGAAGCCGTAGTCGGCCTCCGGGTATCCGGTCATCGAGTAGACCTTCGCCTTCGCCTCCTCGGTCGGCTCGACCCGGATGCTGCGGTACTTGCTGATGCCCGTACCGGCCGGGATGAGCTTGCCGATGATGACGTTCTCCTTCAGACCGATCAGCGAGTCGCTGCGCGCGTGGATCGCCGCGTCGGTCAGCACCCGGGTCGTCTCCTGGAACGAGGCCGCGGACAGCCACGACTCCGTCGCCAGCGACGCCTTGGTGATACCCATCAGCACGGGACGGCCGGCCGCCGGCTCGCCGCCCTCGGCGACGACGCGGCGGTTCTCCGCCTCGAACATCGCCCGGTCCACGAGCACGCCCGGCAGGAACTCGGTCGAGCCGGAGTCGATGACCGTCACCCGCTTGAGCATCTGGCGGATGATGATCTCGATGTGCTTGTCGTGGATGAGCACGCCCTGCGAGCGGTACACCTCCTGGACCTCGGAGGTCAGGTGGACCTGGACCGCACGCGGACCCATGATGCGCAGCAGCTCGTGCGGGTCGATCGTGCCCTCGGTGAGCTTCTCGCCGACCTCGACGTGCTCGCCGTCCTGGATGCGCAGCTTGACGCGCCGGCTGAGCTTGTCGTGGACGATCTCGTCGCTGCCGTCGTCCGGCACGATGATGATCTTCCGCATGCGCTCGCCGTCCTCGATGCGCACGCGACCGGGGGTGTCGGCGATGGGCGCCTTGCCCTTCGGCACGCGGGCCTCGAAGATCTCCTGGACACGGGGCAGACCCTGGGTGATGTCCTCACCCGCGACGCCACCGGTGTGGAAGGTACGCATCGTCAGCTGCGTGCCCGGCTCACCGATCGACTGGGCGGCGATGATGCCGACCGCCTCGCCGACGTCGACGGTCTTGCCCGTGGGCAGCGACCGGCCGTAGCAGGCGCCGCAGACGCCCAGCTTCGACTCGCAGGTGAGCACGCTGCGCACCCGGACGCTCTCGATCCCGGCGCCGACCAGCAGGTCGACCACGATCGAGTTGATGTCCGTGCCGCGCTCGGCGATGATCCGCCCGTCCTTGTCACGGGCGTCGTCGGCGAGGGTGCGGGCGTGGACGCCCGTCTCCGCGTGCTGGTGGATCCGCAGCTCGCCGTCGATGATCTCGCCGACCGCCATCGGGATGGCGCGGTCGGTGCCGCAGTCCTCCTCGCGGATGATGACGTCCTGCGAGACGTCGACCAGACGACGGGTCAGGTAACCCGAGTCGGCGGTCCGCAGCGCGGTGTCGGCCAGACCCTTGCGGGCACCGTGGGTGGAGATGAAGTACTCCAGCACGGACAGACCCTCCCGGTAGCTGGCCTTGATCGGCCGCGGGATGATCTCACCCTTCGGGTTGGCCACCAGGCCACGGATCGCGGCGATCTGGCGGAGCTGCAGGAGGTTACCGCGAGCGCCCGAGTTGATCATCTTCCACAGCGGGTTCTCGCGCGGCAGCGCGCTCTCCATCTCCTTGGCGACCTCGCCGGTCGCCTTGGTCCAGATCTCGATGAGCTCGCCGCGGCGCTCCTCGGCCGTCATGAGACCGCGCTGGTACTGCTTGTCGATCCGCTCGGCCTCCTTCTCGTAGCGCTCGAGGATCTCGCGCTTGCGAGGCGGCTGGATGACGTCCTCCATGCCGATGGTGACGCCCGACCAGGTGGCCCAGTGGAAGCCGGCCAGCTTGAGCGCGTCGAGGGTCGCCGCCAGGGAGACCTTCGGGAAGCGCTCGGCGAGGTCGTTGACGATCGCCGACAGCTGACCCTTGCGGATCTCGTAGTTGACGAAGCGGTACCCCACCGGGAGCGTCTCGTTGAAGAGCACCCGGCCGAGGGTCGTCTCGATCGTCACCGTCTCGCCCGGCTGCCAGCCCTCCGGCGCCTCCCACGGCGCGGCACCGACGCCGTTGTCGACCCCGACGATGCCCTTCAGGCGGATCCGGACCGGGGCCTGCAGGTGCAGCTCGCCCTGGTCGAACGCCATCCGCGCCTCGGCGTCGGAGCTGAACGTGCGTCCCTCACCCAGGAGGTTCTTCTGGATGTGGGTGAGGTGGTACAGGCCGATGACCATGTCCTGGGTGGGCATGGTGACCGGCTTGCCGTCGGCCGGCTTGAGGATGTTGTTGCTGGACAGCATGAGGATGCGGGCCTCGGCCTGCGCCTCCGCGGACAGCGGCACGTGCACGGCCATCTGGTCGCCGTCGAAGTCGGCGTTGAAGGCGGTGCAGACGAGCGGGTGGATCTGGATGGCCTTGCCCTCGACCAGCTGCGGCTCGAAGGCCTGGATACCCAGGCGGTGCAGGGTCGGCGCGCGGTTGAGCAGCACCGGGTGCTCCGCGATGACCTCCTCCAGCACGTCCCACACGACCGGGCGCTGACGCTCGACCATGCGCTTGGCCGACTTGATGTTCTGCGCGTGGTTGAGATCCACCAGGCGCTTCATCACGAACGGCTTGAACAGCTCCAGGGCCATCTGCTTCGGCAGGCCGCACTGGTGCAGCTTGAGCTGCGGGCCGACGACGATGACCGAACGGCCGGAGTAGTCGACGCGCTTGCCCAGCAGGTTCTGCCGGAAGCGGCCCTGCTTGCCCTTGAGCATGTCGGACAGCGACTTCAGCGGCCGGTTGCCCGGGCCGGTGACCGGACGACCGCGGCGGCCGTTGTCGAACAGCGCGTCGACGGCCTCCTGCAGCATCCGCTTCTCGTTGTTGACGATGATCTCCGGGGCACCCAGGTCGATCAGGCGCTTGAGCCGGTTGTTGCGGTTGATCACCCGCCGGTAGAGGTCGTTGAGGTCGCTGGTCGCGAACCGGCCACCGTCGAGCTGCACCATCGGGCGCAGGTCCGGCGGGATGACCGGGACGCAGTCCAGCACCATGCCGAGCGGCGAGTTGCTGGTGTTCAGGAACGCGGCGACGACCTTGAGCCGCTTGAGCGCCCGGATCTTGCGCTGGCCCTTGCCGCTGCGGATGGTCTCCCGCAGCAGCTCGGCCTCGTCGTCGAGGTCCAGGTTCTCCAGCAGCGCCTTGATCGCCTCGGCGCCCATGGCGCCCGAGAAGTACTCACCGAACCGGTCGCGCAGCTCGCGGTAGAGCAGCTCGTCGGTGATGAGGTTCTTGCGCTCCAGCTTGCGGAACGTGTCCATGACCTCGTCGAGGCGGTCGATCTCGCGCTGCGCGCGGTCACGGATCTGCCGCATCTCGCGCTCGCCGGCCTCCTTGACCTTGCGGCGCACGTCAGCCTTGGCGCCCTCGGCCTCCAGCTCGGCCAGGTCCTGCTCGAGCTTGGCGGCGCGCTTCTCGATCTCCGAGTCGCGGGCGTTCTCCGCCTGCCGCTTCTCAGCCGACACCTCGTTCTCGAGGGTGGCGAGGTCGCGGTGGCGGGCTTCCTTGTCGACGCTGGTGATCACGTACGACGCGAAGTAAATGATCTTCTCGAGATCCTTCGGCGCCAGGTCGAGCAGGTAGCCGAGCCGGCTGGGCACGCCCTTGAAGTACCAGATGTGCGTGACCGGCGCGGCGAGCTCGATGTGGCCCATGCGCTCGCGGCGGACCTTCGCCCGGGTCACCTCGACGCCGCAGCGCTCGCAGATGATGCCCTTGAAGCGGACCCGCTTGTACTTACCGCAGTAGCACTCCCAGTCCCGGGTGGGGCCGAAGATCTTCTCGCAGAAGAGCCCGTCCTTCTCCGGCTTCAGGGTGCGGTAGTTGATGGTCTCGGGCTTCTTGACCTCGCCGTGCGACCACTGGCGGATGTCGTCGGCCGTGGCCAGACCGATGCGGAGCTCGTCGAAGTAGTTGACGTCGAGCACTTCGTCTATGTCCTCACGATTCAGTTGCTCGGGTAATTGCTAGGCCGCGGGGCGCGGCGCCGGCCGTGGGACCGGCGCCGCCCGCGAATCAGACTTCCTCGACGCTGCTCGGCTCTCGCCGCGAGAGGTCGATGCCCAACTCCTCGGCCGCGCGGAACACCTCGTCGTCCGTCTCGCGCATCTCAAGCGCCACGCCGTCGCTGGAGAGCACCTCGACGTTCAGGCACAGCGACTGCAGCTCCTTGAGGAGCACCTTGAAGGACTCCGGGATACCCGGCTCCGGGATGTTCTCGCCCTTGACGATCGCCTCGTAGACCTTGACGCGTCCGAGGACGTCGTCGGACTTGATCGTCAGCAGCTCCTGCAGCGCGTAGGCCGCGCCGTAGGCCTGCATGGCCCAGCACTCCATCTCACCGAAGCGCTGGCCACCGAACTGCGCCTTACCACCCAGCGGCTGCTGGGTGATCATCGAGTACGGACCGGTGGAGCGAGCGTGGATCTTGTCGTCGACCAGGTGGTTGAGCTTGAGGATGTAGATGTAGCCGACCGCGATCGGGTCGGGCAGCGGCTCGCCGGAGCGGCCGTCGAACAGCCGCGCCTTGCCGCTCGCGCCGATGAGCTGGTTGCCGTCCCGGTTGGGCAGCGTGCTGCTCAGCAGGCCCGCGATCTCCTCTTCCTTCGCGCCGTCGAAGACCGGGGTCGCCACGTTGGTGTCCGGCTCGGACTCCCCCGCGTTGATGGACTTCAGCGCGCGCTTCCACTCGGCGTCGTCGCCGTCGATCTTCCAGCCCGTCTTGGCGACCCACCCGAGGTGGGTCTCCAGGACCTGGCCGATGTTCATCCGGCTCGGCACGCCGAGCGGGTTGAGCACGATGTCGACCGGGGTGCCGTCCTCCAGGAACGGCATGTCCTCGACCGGCAGGATCTTGGAGATGACACCCTTGTTGCCGTGGCGGCCGGCGAGCTTGTCGCCGTCCTGGATCTTCCGCTTCTGGGCCACGTAGACGCGCACCAGCTCGTTCACGCCCGGGGACAGCTCGTCGCCGTCCTCGCGGCTGAACGTCCGCACGCCGATGACCGTGCCGGTCTCGCCGTGCGGCACCTTGAGGCTGGTGTCGCGGACCTCGCGGGCCTTCTCGCCGAAGATCGCCCGGAGGAGACGCTCCTCCGGGGTCAGCTCGGTCTCACCCTTGGGGGTGACCTTGCCGACCAGGATGTCGCCGGTCACGACCTCGGCGCCGATCCGGATGATCCCCCGCTCGTCGAGGTCGGCGAGCATCTCCTCGCTGACGTTCGGGATGTCGCGGGTGATCTCCTCCGGCCCCAGCTTGGTGTCGCGGGCGTCGACCTCGTGCTCCTCGATGTGGATCGAGGTGAGGACGTCGTTCTGCACCAGCTTCTGGGACAGGATGATCGCGTCTTCGTAGTTGTGACCCTCCCAGGGCATGAACGCCACGAGCAGGTTGCGCCCGAGCGCCATCTCGCCCTCGTCGGTGCACGGACCGTCGGCAATGACCTGCCCCGCCTCGACCCGGTCGCCCTCGAAGATCACCGGCTTCTGGTTGACGCAGGAGCCGGAGTTGGAGCGGCGGAACTTGTGCAGCAGGTAGGTCCGGCGGTGGCCGTCGTCCTGGTGGATCGTGATGTAGTCGGCGCACATGTCCTCGACCACGCCGCCCACCTCGGCCACGACCACGTCGCCCGCGTCGACGGCGGCACGGTACTCCATGCCGGTGCCGACGAGCGGGGACTCGGCCTTGACCAGCGGCACGGCCTGGCGCTGCATGTTGGCGCCCATCAGTGCCCGGTTGGCGTCGTCGTGCTCGAGGAACGGGATCATCGCGGTGGCGACCGAGGTCATCTGCCGCGGCGACACGTCCATGTAGTCGACCTGGTCGGCGGGGACGTTGTCGACCTCACCGCCCTTCCGGCGGACGAGGATGCGGTCCTCGGCGAAGTTGCCGTCGCTCTTCAGGGGAGCGTTGGCCTGCGCCTTGACGAACCGGTCCTCCTCGTCGGCGGTCAGGTAGTCGATCTGGTCGGTCACCCGGCCGTCGACCACCTTGCGATACGGCGTCTCGACGAAACCGAACGGGTTGACGCGCGCGAACGTCGACAGCGCGCCGATGAGACCGATGTTGGGACCCTCGGGGGTCTCGATCGGGCACATGCGGCCGTAGTGCGACGGGTGCACGTCACGGACCTCGAAGCCGGCCCGCTCACGCGACAGACCACCCGGGCCGAGCGCGCTCAGCCGGCGCCGGTGGGTCAGGCCCGCCAGCGGGTTGGTCTGGTCCATGAACTGCGACAGCTGGGAGGTGCCGAAGAACTCCTTGATCGCCGCCACGACGGGACGGATGTTGATCAGGGTCTGCGGCGTGATCGCCTCGACGTCCTGGGTCGTCATGCGCTCGCGCACGACGCGCTCCATCCGGGACAGGCCCACGCGGACCTGGTTCTGGATGAGCTCGCCGACGGTGCGCAGGCGACGGTTGCCGAAGTGGTCGATGTCGTCGGCCTCGTAGCCCTCTTCGCCCGTGTGCAGGCGGCAGAGATACTCGACCGTGGCGACGACGTCCTCCTCGGTCAGCACGCCCTGGTTGATCGGGACGTCCAGCTCGAGCTTCTTGTTGAACTTGTATCGACCGACCTTGGCGACGTCATAGCGCTTCGGGTTGAAGAAGAGGTTGTCCAGCAGGTTCTGGGCGTTCTCCCGCGTCGGCGGCTCACCCGGCCGCAGCTTGCGGTAGATGTCCAGCAGCGCCTCGTCCTGGCCGGCGATGTGGTCCTTCTCGAGCGTCGTCATCATGAGCTCGGACCAGCCGAACTTCTCACGGATGCGCTCGGCGGACCAGCCGATGGCCTTGAGCAGGACGGTGACGGCCTGCCGGCGCTTGCGGTCGATGCGGACACCGACGGTGTCACGCTTGTCGATGTCGAACTCGAGCCAGGCACCCCGGCTCGGGATGACCTTGACGCTGGTGAGGTCGCGGTCGGAGGTCTTGTCCGGCTGCTTGTCGAAGTAGACGCCCGGGGACCGGACGAGCTGACTCACCACGACGCGCTCGGTGCCGTTGATGATGAACGTGCCCTTCGGCGTCATCATCGGGAAGTCACCCATGAACACCGTCTGGCTCTTGATCTCGCCGGTGGTGTGGTTGGTGAACTCCGCGGTCACGAACAGCGGCGCACAGTAGGTGAGGTCCTTCTCCTTGCACTCCTCGATCGGGGCCTTGACCTCGTCGAAGCGCGGAGCGGAGAACGACAGCGACATCGTGCCGGAGAAGTCCTCAATGGGACTGATCTCGTCGAGGATCTCCGCCAGCCCGGAACGGGCGTGCTGATCACCGGCCGAGCGGCTCTGCCAATTCTCGTTGCCAACCAACCAGTCGAACGAGTCGGTTTGGATCGCAAGGAGGTTGGGAACCTCAAGGTGTTCGGTGATCCTGCCGAAGGAGATCCGGCGGGGAGCGAAAGCGCTCGATTGACTGGTCTTCGCAGGGCGGGAAGCTGCCAAGATGCGTCCTTCCGAGGACCGGTGGTGCAGACAGGCCGTTTTGCGTGCAGGCTGACGACCCCCGAGGTGATGAGTGCCCACGAAGAGGCACCTCACGCCAGAGGTGAAGTCAGAAGACAGCGCAAACTAGCAGTGTAGCCGAAAGGCTAACCGCTGTCGAGCGGCCCCGTGCACGATGTTTCCAACGATCTTTCGCGAAGATCGTTTCTCCACCGGCCGAGCCGCTCGCGTCGGTCGTGGCCTGCAGCTCACCAGTCGATGCGCTCAGAGCCGGACCCAAGAAGGGCCGGGGCACATCGGTCGGGCCGCTGGCCGCCGCGTCCGCGGAAAGGCAGTGCCTGATTAGCGTGCCTGCCCGCCGGTCATCGCGTCAAGGGTTCCCACGCGCGTCGGGGCACCGTGACAGATATCTCGCAGTCCGACCACTAAGTGTTGTGGTCGACACCCCTAGATCTTGGGTCCTTACCATCGCACCAGCATCCGACCCGGTCGCGAAAACACGAACGGCCGCCGGCGAACCGGCGGCCGTCCCTATGGCGTTGTCGCAGGTTACTTGAGGGTAACCTTGGCGCCCTCGGCCTCGAGCTTCGCCTTGCCCTTGTCGGCGGTCTCCTTGTTGACCTTCTCGAGGACGGCCTTCGGCGCGGCCTCGACGAGGTCCTTGGCCTCCTTCAGGCCCAGGCCGGTCAGCTCGCGCACGACCTTGATGACCTGGATCTTCTTGCCGCCGTCACCCTCGAGGATGAGGTCGAACTCGCTCTGCTCTTCCTTCTCCTCGACCGGCGCGGCAGCGCCGCCGCCCGCAGCGATGGCAACGGGGGCCGCGGCGGTGACCTCGAAGACCTCTTCGAACTTCTTGACGAACTCGGACAGCTCGATCAGCGTCATCTCCTTGAACGCGTCGAGCAGGTCCTCGGTGCTCAGCTTCGCCATGGTGGCGGTTTCCTTTCCGAAAGTGTGATGTGGGGCACCGGCCTACTCGGCCGCGCCGCCGGATTCCTTCTCGCGCTTCTCCTGCAGGGCAGCCACGGTGCGGGCCGCCTTCGACAGCGGCGCCTGGAACAGGGCCGCGGCCTTGCTGAGGTTGCCCTTCATGGCGCCGGCCAGCTTGGCCAGCAGCACCTCACGCGACTCCAGGTCGGCCAGGCGACGGACCTCGTCCGCGCTGATGGCCTTGCCTTCGAACACGCCGCCCTTGATCACGAGCAGCGGGTTGGCCTTCGCGAAATCGCGAATGCTCTTCGCCGCCTCGACCGGGTCGCCGGAGACGAAGGCGAGCGCGGTAGGACCGGCAAACAAATCGTCGAGACCGCTGATGCCGGCATCCGTCGCGGCACGCTTCGCGAGCGTGTTCTTCGCGACGGCGTACGTGGTCTCCCGGCCCAGGCTGCGGCGCAGGGTCTTGAGCTGCGCCACGGTCAGCCCGCGGTATTCGGTCAGCACGGTGGCCGTCGAGCCCCGGAAGTGCTCGGTGAGCTCCGCGACCGCGGTGGCCTTGTCGTCTCGAACCGGCTTGTCCGCCATGTCCCTCCTCTCTCCTTGCTTCGGTGCTGGTCACACGATCGGAAAGCCCGCAGCAACGAAAAACGCCCCGGCGCAGGGGCGCACGGGGCTCGATCCGGCGCGCGGCGGCGCCGATTCTTGCTGTGTCCGGCCCTGCGCGGGTCGCCCGCGTTGATGCGGGACCTTCGACGTCCGCCTGTTTTGGACAGGAGAGCGTGACCAGCGGTCTTCGGGTTTCGAGTCATTTATACACGGCGCGTCCGGCCGCACCAAATCAGGGCCTGGTCAGGCGCATTCTCGCGTAGAAAACAATCACGATCCCGGTCCACGCGACGCCCCAGCCGGTCGCCAGCGCGACGGCCGCCAGGTCGGCCCCGCCGACCGTCTCGCGGGCGGCCGCCATCACGGGCGGCATGAGCCACGGCGCCGGCGAGCTCTTCAGGCCCAGGACGATCGCCAGGACGAGGCCGCCGACGAGCACGGCCAGGCCGCGCGCCGCCTGACCCGACACCGCGCGGCTGGCCAGGGCGCCGAGGGCCACCGCCGGCAGCAGGAGCAGCAGGTGCGCCCACACGCCGAGGGCGATGCCCTCGGCCAGGGGCGGGTCGCCGGCCTGCTGCGGGCCGGTCACCCCGCCGACCACCCACGGCAGCACCAACGCGATCAGGACCACCGGCAGGCCGGCAACGAGGGCCGCGAGGAGGCCGGCGGCTGTTTCCCGGAACGCACCGCCGACCGCCACCCGGCCGAGCCGTCGCTGGACGTCCGGCTCGACGTCGAGCAGGATCTTCGTCTGCCAGGCAAGCACGCCGAACAGGACGGCGGCGGAGACCCCGTAGGCCTCGCCGGCCTGGGCCTGGCCGCCGCCGTAGAGGATCGACAGCACCACGAGCGCGGCCAGCACGGGCGCCGCGGCCCGGCCGGTCTGCACGAAGCCGGCCAGCCGCATCCGGACGAGCGCGGTCATCGGGGCACCACCTCGTCCCGCACCCCGAGGACCTCGAAGCCGCCGGCCCGCAGCCGCTCCAGGGCCTCGGGCGCGTCGGCGGCCGCGACGGCCACCTCGATCACGCGCCGTGCCTCGAGCTGCGCGCCCTCGCGGACCTCGCCGTCGCGCACGTGCCAGCGGCGGGCACCGGGGAGCCGGCCGACCTCGCCGAGGTGGTCGCTGATCAGCACCGAGCCGCCGCGCGCCACCACCTCGCCGACGATCTGCGGGACGTGCTCGCGGGTCTGTGCGTCGAGGCCCTCCCACGGCTCGTCGAGCACCAGCAGGTCGGGCGGCACGAGCAGGGCCTGGACCAGGCCGACCTTCTGGGCCGAGCCCTTCGAGAGGCGGCTCAGCCGGACGTCGAGAAAGCCGGTGAAGCCGAGGCGGTCGGCCCACCGCTCGATCTGGGCCTCGTCACCGCCGCGGATCGCGGCCATGTGGCGCAGCAGGCCGCGGGCGGTGAAGGGCTGGTCGGCGGGGAAGCGCTCGGGCACCCAGCCAACGACCGGCGGACGGCCCTCGACGGCGCCCCGGCCGGGCCGCAGGACGCCGGCCGCGAGCTGCAGGAGCGTGGACTTGCCGGCGCCGTTGCGGCCCTCGACGACGGCGACCTCGCCGGGCGGGAGGGTCAGGGTGACGCCGCGAAGCGTCCACGCGGCGCCGCGCGCGTATCGGAACCAGACGTCCTGGAAACGCACCGGGACAGCGTGCCACAGACACGCTGTCCCGGTGTTACCCGTCTTGCCGGTGCTACTCGGCCGCGGTCGTGGTGACCGAGTCGTCCTCGAGCAGGTTGCGGATCTTGTTCGGGTCGACCGGGATGCCCGGGCCCATGGTGGTGGTGAGGAAGACCTTCTTGAGGTACTTGCCCTTGGCCGCCGACGGCTTGGCCCGGTTGACCTCGTCGAGGACCGCCGCGTAGTTCTCGATCAGCTGCTCGTCGGTGAAGCTGAGCTTGCCGATGATCAGGTGCAGGTTCGAGTGCTTGTCGACGCGGTAGGTGATCTTGCCACCCTTGATCTCGTTGACCGCCTTGGTGACGTCCATCGTGACCGTGCCCGTCTTCGGGTTCGGCATCAGGCCGCGCGGGCCCAGGATCCGCGCGATCCGGCCGATCTTGGCCATCTGGTCGGGCGTCGCGATCGCCGCGTCGAAGTCCAGCCAGCCTTCCTGGATCCGGGCGACGAGGTCGTCGGTGCCCACCGCGTCGGCGCCGGCGGCCTCGGCCTCGGCGGCCTTCGGGCCCTGCGCGAAGACGATGACGCGGGCGGTCTTGCCGGTGCCGTGGGGCAGGTTGACCGTGCCGCGGACCATCTGGTCGGCCTTGCGCGGGTCGACGCCCAGGCGCATGGCCACCTCGACCGTCGGGTCGAACTTCACGGTCGACGTCTGCTTGGCCAGCTTGACGGCGGCGGCGGGGCTGTAGAGCGCGTTGCGGTCGACGAGTTCGACGACCTTGCGGTAGTTCTTGCCGTGCTGCGACATGTCGCTGATTACTCCTGTGGTCTCAGTGCGGACGCCCGCCGGGGCGTCCTCCCACTAGCTGGCGGTGCTTCAGTCCTTGACGACGATGCCCATGGAGCGGGCGGTGCCGGCGATGATCTTCTCGGCCTCTTCGATGTCGTTGGCGTTGAGGTCGGACATCTTCTTCTCGGCGACCTCACGCAGCTGGGCCTTGGTGATCGAGCCGACCTTGTCCTTCTGCGGGACGCCGGAGCCCTTGGGCACGCCGGCGGCCTTGAGCAGCAGGCGGGCGGCCGGCGGCGTCTTGAGGATGAACGTGAACGTCCGGTCCTCGTAGACGCTGATCTGCGCCGGGATGATGTCGCCGCGCTGGGACTCCGTCTGGGCGTTGTACGCCTTGACGAACTCCATGATGTTCACACCGTGCTGACCGAGGGCGGGGCCGACCGGCGGCGCCGGGGTGGCCTGGCCTGCCGGCAACTGAAGCGTGAAGGTCTTGACGAGCTTCTTCTTCGGAGGCATGGCTGCTTTCGTCTTCCTGGGCTGGATTGGTTCGTGCCGTTTCGCAGGCACGCCGATGCGTCCGGCTTCGGAGCCGGACGCTCAAGCGTACCGCAGGCGAATTAGATCTTCGTGACCTGGTTGAAGTTGAGCTCGACCGGGGTCTCGCGACCGAAGATCGAGACGAGCACCTTCAACTTCTGCTGGTCGGCGTTGATCTCGCTGATGGTCGCCTGCAGCGAGGCGAACGCGCCGTCGGTGACGGTGACCGAGTCGCCGACCTCGAAGTCGAGGACCTTGACCTCGGGCTTGCCGGCCTTCTTGCCGCCCTCCTGCTGCACGACCGGGGCCAGCCACTTCAGCACCTCGTCGAGCGAGAGCGGGGCCGGGCGGTCGGCACGGTCGGTCGCGCCCACGAAGCCGGTCACCCCGGGGGTGTTCCGGACGCAGGAATACGACTCCGGGGTCAGCTCCATCCGGACCAGGATGTAGCCGGGGAAGACCTTGTTCTGCACCTGGGTGCGCTTGCCGTTCTTGATCTCGACCTCTTCACGAGTCGGGACCTCGACCTGGTAGATGAACTCTTCCATGTCGAGGCTCGTGATGCGGGTCTCGAGATTCGTCTTGACCTTGTTCTCGTAACCGGCGTAGGAGTGCACCACATACCAGTCACCGGGCGCGAAGCGCAGGGCGGCACGCAGCTCGGCGACGGGGTCCTCGCTGTCGGACACCACGCTGGTGGTGGCAGCCGTCAGCACCGTCGACGTTTCCTCGCGCTGCTCGTCGTCGGTCTCGGGCGTCTCGTCGAATTCCTGCACGCTGCTCACTTCCGTCTGTCTGGTCCTCGCCCCGTGGTGCGGTGCTGCCCGTGCGCGCTGCCGGACTACTCGTCCGGGCTGCCGTTCCCGAAGGCCCAGAGCACCGCCTTGGCGAAGCCGTAGTCGAGTCCGGCGACGATCGCGAGCATCACGATCACGAACACCACGACGACGAGCGTGTAGGTGGTCAGCTCTTTGCGGGTCGGCCAGATAACCTTACGCAGCTCGGCGACAACCTCGCGGATGAAGTTGATGAGCCGCGCAAAGATGTTGTTCGAACGTCCCTCTTTGGACTTGGTCTGCTTCTTGTCCGAGTCCTTGGTCTTGAGGTCCTTCGACTTGGTGTCCTTGGCACGGCCGTTCTTGCTCGCGCGCTCTTCGTCGTCGGCGTCGCCGTCGGCGTCGTCGTCCTCGGTCACCTCGAGGTCGTCGAGCTCGTCGGCGAACTCCTCCTCGATGGCCGCGTCTTCGGCGCTGAGCTCCTCTTCACGGCGATCGTCGGCGGGGTCGGTCCCGCGTCGCCTGCGTTCGGCCACTTTCGCCCTCTTCCGTGATCTCGCGAGTGCTCGGTCCGTGCACGACCGACGGCAAGACCCGGGGCCTCGTGCGGTTTCGGTGTGGTGTCGCCGGACCACCGGCGAAGAGCCGGCGGCGCGCGGTATGAACCAACCGTGACCGCTGCGGTCGTCGTCCCGATCATGTCGATCGGGCGCACCAGACCCAGGTCAGGCCTTCGGCGCAGGGGCGACAGGACTCGAACCTGCAACCTGCGGTTTTGGAGACCGCTGCGCTACCAATTGCGCCACACCCCTTCGTGACGATCACAACACACAGGTTGCTCACCCCACGGCGGACCAGTGTACGGGTTCGGGCCGGGATTCCCCAACCACCCCCCTCCTACGCGTGCGGGCGAACGATCGCCTTCGCCGCACCGAGCACTTTCTCCCCCTGGCAGGTGGCGGTGACGTCGATCTGCACCAGGCCGTCATCCAGGACTTTCTTCACCACGCCGGCCACGACGACCTCGGTCCCCTTGTCGTCGTCGGGCACCACGACCGGGTTGGCGAAGCGCGTGGAATATTCCACGATCGATGCCGTGCCGCCCACCCAGCAGGCCACGGCCTGGCCCGCCAGGCCCATGGTGAGCATGCCGTGGGCGATGACCCCGGGGAGCCCGACGGCGCTCGCCCGGCGGTCGCTCCAGTGGATCGGGTTGAAGTCGCCGGAGGCGCCCGCGTAGCGGACCAGATCCGCCCGGGTGACCCGGAACGTCTGCGGGGGGAACTCGGTGCCGACCTGCATCTCAGCCTTCCCCTCGGATCACGAGCCGGGTCCAGATGGTCACCACGAGCTCGCCCTGAACCGTCGACACCTCGTGGCGGGTGGTGAGGAACGCGTGGCCGGCCCGGCTGCTGATCTCCTCGACCGTCATGACGGTGACCAGGTGGTCGCCGGCGACGATCGGGCGCTCGTAGCGGAACGTCTGGCCGCCGTGGACGACGCGGCTGTAGTCCATGCCGAACGTGTCGTCGTCGACGAGCTGCTGGCCCGCGTTCTGGCTCAGGATGATCGCGAACGTGGGCGGCGCGATCACGTCGGCATACCCCTTGGCGCGCGCCTCGGCGAGGTCACGGTGCACCGGGTCGGCGGCGAATACCGCGTCGGCGAACTCGCGGATCTTCTCCCGGCCTACCTCGTAGGGCGGGGTCGGCGGGTACACCCGGCCCAGGTACGACTGATCGAGCGGCATGCAGTGCAATTTACCCGGAAGCAAACAGCGCCCCAGCCGGTGGGCCGGGGCGCTGTTTGACGTGAATGGCGCGCTGCTACTACCGCGTCTCGCGGTGCACCGTGTGCTTGCCGTCGCGGGGGCAGAACTTCTTCAGCTCGATGCGGTCCGGATCGTTGCGACGGTTCTTCTTGGTGATGTAGTTGCGCTCTTTGCACTCCGTGCACGCCAGCGTGATCTTCGGACGAACGTCGGTCGCCTTGGCCATGGCGAAGTGCCTTCCTTCAACGGGGAGTCAGATCCAGCGAACCAGCATAGCGGCTCACACAGACGGACGCCCAATCGGGCGTCCTATGGTGCTTCTGTAGCGGTGGCCGGACTTGAACCGGCGACACAGCGATTATGAGCCGCTTGCTCTGCCATCTGAGCTACACCGCCGCGGCGGACTCGATGTCTCAAGCCCGGTCTCGAGCCCCCTTACGGAATCGAACCGTAGACCTTCTCCTTACCATGGAGACGCTCTGCCGACTGAGCTAAGGGGGCGCATCAGGTGCGATCTCGCACATGCGCCCGCTAAGCGTACACGGCCCGCGCCCAGGCACGAAATCGACTTCCCCGGTTTCCCGGCCGAGGTCTCCCGCCGGGCTACGGAACCGCCCGCAACCAGCGCACTTCCCCCGCGGGGGCGACCGTCGGATCGGCGTCGGTCTGCACCTGCAGCCAGGACTCGAACCGCTCGTGGGGCAGCGCGCGGCTGAACAGGAAGCCCTGGCCCATCCCGCACTCCATGTCTTCGAGCAGCCCGAGGGTGAGTTCGCTCTCAACGCCCTCGGCGACGACGTCGAGGCCGAAGTTGCGGGCCATGTCGACGATCGTGCGCACGATCGCGAGATCGCTCGGCGACGTCGCCATCCCCTGCACGAACGTGCGGTCGATCTTGACTTCCTGGACCGGCAGGCGGCTCAGGTCGGCGAACGAGGAGCGGCCGACGCCGAAGTCGTCGACGGAGAGCCGCACGCCGAGGTCGCGGAGCCGGTTGAGGGTCGGCAGGCTGCGCCCACCGCCGAGCAGCTCGTCCTCCTCGGAGATCTCCAGGATGAGCCGGTCCGCGGGCACGCAGTGCTCGTCGAGCAGCTCGGCGACGTGTAACGGGAAGTCGGCGTCGCTGAGCGTGCGGGCCGAGAGGTTGACCGCGACGGACAGCGACCGGCCGGCGTCGGCCCACTCCCGGGCCCGCCGGATGCCCTCCCGCAGCACCACGCCGTTGAGCCTGGCGAGCTGACCGGTGTGCTCGGCCACGGCCACGAAGTCGGGCGGGGCGACCTGCCCGTGCACGGGGTGCTCCCACCGGGCGAGGCACTCGACGCCGACCAGCCGGCGGTCCTTGAGGGCGACCTTCGGCTGGAAGTACACCTCCAGCTCCCCGGCCGTCAGGGCGGCCTCCAGGTCGGTGGCCAGCCCCACCCGCCGGACGGACCGGGACTGCAGCCCGGCGTTGAACAGCTGGACGATCCCGCGGGACTTGGCGACGTGGGTGGCCACGTGCGCCCGCTGGAGCAGCACCTCGGGCTCGGAGCCGTGGTCGGGGTAGATGGAGACCCCGACGTTGGTGTCGATGTCGATGGTGAGCATCTCGATCACCATCCGGTCGCGCAGCCCGGCCCGCAGCGTGTCGGCCACGGCGATCGCCGCGTCGGCGCCGGCGGTGCGCAGCTCGACCGCGAACTCGTCGTCGCCGACCCGGGCGACCAGGGCCCCCTGCGGGGCGAGGTCGCGCAGCCGGCGGGCCACCTCGATGAGCACCTTGTCGCCGGCGGCGTAGCCGAGCGAGTCGTTGACCTGGCGCAGCGCGACGACGTCGAAGAGCAGCACGGCCACGACCTCGCGGGCCGCGCGGCCGCTCATCGCCTCGCCGAGGGCCTCCAGCATGCGGCGGCGGTTGGCCAGGCCGGTGAGCGCGTCGTGGTTGGCGTCGAACTGCAACCGGTCGACGAGGCGGCTGTTCTCGACCGCCACCCCGGCGTGGGCGGACAGCGTCTCGAGCAGCTGCACGTCCTCCTTGCCGAAGGCGGTCTGCTCGCCGAGGCGTCCGGCGACCTCCAGCGTGCCGATGGGCACGCCGCTGGAGCGCAGCGGCACGACGATGACGTCCTTGACCCCGGCGTCCTGGAGGGTGGCGCGCAGGTCCGGATCGCCGACCTTGGGCCCGACCGCGATCGTCTCGCCGGTGCGCATCGCCAGCTGGCGGAACAGGTCGGGGGTCGGCGCGTTGTCGAGCAGGCCCTGGTAGTCGAACCGGGCCGACAGCAGGGTCTCCTGGTGACGGCCGTGGGCCGGGACCCACAGCGTCGCCGAGTCGGCCGCGAACAGCGACCGGACGCGGCCGAGCAGCACGTCGGGCAGGGTGCCGTCGTGGTTGGTCGTCGCGATGTCCTGGGTGAGCGAGTAGAGCGCGGTCAGGCTCTTGTGCTGTCGCAGGAACTGCGCATAGGCGCGATAGACGACGCCGAGCAGTAACGCCAATGCGATCAGCAGCACGCTTGCCCAGTCGCTGGCCTGCAGCGTCAGCAGCATGATGAGGCCGATGACGATGTTGACGCCCATCACCCCGAAACCGGGGACGGACGTGCGCAGGAACTGCGGCAGATAGGCGACGCCCTGCAACAGCACCATCACGCCGGAAAGGGCCGCGACCACGATGATGTTGCCGGCCACGATCCCCAGGCCGAGCACCAGCCAGGTGCGCGGGTCGCCGGCCCCGCCCAGGCCGAGCTCGAACACCACGAGATTGGCGGCCGCCACGCCGGCGATGTGCCCGGCGGCGTTGAAGGCGACCTTGTGCGGGCCCAGGCGGCCGCTGAAGACGTTCCAGATCAGGCCGGCGACGAGCCGGATGACGATGGCGAGCTCGGGCGAGAGATAGAACAGCATGAGCAGCACCGGGACGTCGTTCATCCAGAAGATGAGCGCCTGGCGCCGCACGTCGAACCGCAGCTGCATGTGGGAGGCCGCGATGGCCAGCAGCAACAGGACCGGCGCGTATTCGATGTTGTAGTCGATCGCGCGCGCGTCTTTGGACAGCACGACCGGCAGTGACAGCAGGATGCCCAGGACGAACAGGGGTCCGGTGATCAGCCAGGCGTGCCGGTCGGCACGGCTGACCGGAGTTTTCGGAGCCGGCACCCGTTCCCCAATCCCTAGGGCGCTGAGCGCTGGTCAGCCGCCCGCATGCCCAAGGGGGCTGCTCAGCCCCAGCCGAAGTCCTCGGTCACCGCGATGTCGCCGGGGCTCACCGGTCGCACCACGATGGGCGTGCCAACGATCTGCACCGCGCCGGGGATCGCAACGCGGCCGCTGTTTCTCAGGTCATCGGCATGCGCTGCTGCCGCTGGCAGACCGAGAGCGACGGAACCCGCGCCGATCGTCACCGCCAAACGGAACATCCACCGGCCAAGCATCTTGTCGCGCATCAGTCGCTCCCATGCGATCGCAGTGACACCAGGTCCGGTTTGGTTACCCACGATCGTGCCACAGCCCACGTCGTTACCAACAGTGCGGCACCCAGGATGACTCGCTCGACCGTAAGAATCGACCTTTCGGCCGATTTCAACTCTGGCGAACCGGCTATATCAGCTCACCCTACGCAGTTTTGGGGCAACTTTTCCGGCCCGTCGGGAGTCGGGGATCTCCCGCCAGCCGTCGTCCGCGAGGACCGCCGACTCGATCCAGCGGACCGCCTCGTCCTCGGACGGGAAGCTGCGGATCCGCCGCCGGCCCTCGGGGCCACCCCGCAGCAGCTCGACCTGCCAGCGGCCGTCGGCCGCGTTGCGCACGAAGATGTCCCGCCGGACCAGCCGGGACCAACGACCGTTCCACCACCGTCGCTCGTTCATGCCTACATCTTAGAACTGGTGTACGACAATTTTCGGAGCCGTACGATGAACTCATGGAGTTCCCCGGGAAGGGTCTCGCCAAGGGTCTCGCCGTCACGCTCGGCACGATGACGCGACGGTCGACCACCCAGCAGTACCCGGACGTCGAGCCCGACCTGCCGCCGCGCACCCGCGGGGTCATCGCGCTCGTCGAGGAGAACTGCACGGTCTGCATGCTGTGCGCCCGCGAGTGCCCCGACTGGTGCATCTACATCGACTCCCACAAGGAGGAGGTGCTGGTCCCCGGGGCCGCCCGCCCGCGCCAGCGCAACGTCCTCGACCGGTTCGCGATCGACTTCTCGCTCTGCATGTACTGCGGGATCTGCATCGAGGTCTGCCCCTTCGACGCGCTGCACTGGTCCCCGGAGTTCGAGTACGCCGAGCACGACATCCGCGACCTGCTGCACGAGAAGGAGCGCCTGGAGGAGTGGGTGCCCACGGTGCCCGCCCCGCCCGCGCACGACCACCGGGGCGAGCCGGCGAAGGAACAGACCGCGGCGGCGAAGCGCGCCTGAGCCGTTCCGGCGGTCGATTCCTGTCGGACCTTGGTGGCAGGATGTCGCCATGAGGTTGGCTCAGCGATGACCACTGCCGATGTGCTGATCGGCGCGCTCGGCGCGGTGGCGCTGGGCTCCGGCCTGCTGGTCGTGACGACGCGGCACGTCGTGCGAGCCGGGTTGTGGCTGGTCGTGGCGCTGGGCGCGATCGCCGGTCTCTATCTGGTCCTCACCGCCGAGCTGGTGGCCTGGGTCCAGGTCCTGCTCTACGTCGGGGCCGTCGTCGTGCTGCTGCTCTTCGCGGTGATGCTCACCCGCGCGCCGATCGGCGCGAGCGACGACCTCGACCGGGCCCGCTGGCCCGGGGTGCTGGTCGGGGGCGGGTCCGGCGCCGGGCTCGCGGTCCTGCTGATCGACGCGTTCCGCTGGACCCGGGTCGACCTGCCCGAGCCGGGCACCGCCGAGCGGCTCGGCGCGGCGCTGTTCCGCACCTGGGTGCTGCCCTTCGAGCTGATCTCCGTGCTGCTGCTGGCCGCCCTGGTCGGCGCGATCGTGGTGTCCCGGCCGGACATCGGCGTGAGGAGGCGGGGCTGATGCATCCCGTGCTGCCGTTCACGATCGCCGCGCTGCTGTTCGGCATCGGCGTCTACGGCGTGGTCGTCCGGCGCAACGCCGTGCTGCTGCTCATGGCCGTCGAGCTGATGCTCAACGCGGTCAACCTGATCTTCGTCACCGCCGACGCCACCATCCGGGCCGCCGTGCCGCACGCCGGGCAGACGTTCACGCTGTTCGTGATCGTGCTCGCCGCGGCCGAGGTCGGCGTCGGGCTCGCGCTGATCCTGCAGCTCTACCGGCTGCGCCGCAGCGTGGTGGTCGACGAGCTGGAGCTCGACGACACCGCCCGGCCCGACCAGGAGGTTTCGGCGTGATCATCGATCCGCTCGGCGCCGCCCTGCCCGGGGTCCCGCTCGCCCTCGGCCTGGCCGGGCTGCTGCTGCGCGGCGACCGGCGGGTGCCGGCGGCCGTGCTCGGCGTCGGCGGCGCCACCGCGGCGCTCGTCATCGCGGTGGCCGCGGCCGTGCGCGGCCCCCACGGGCCCGACCGCGGCCACGTGCTCGCCGAGTTCGGCCGGCTGGCCGTCACCTTCGGCACCTGGCTCGACGGCCCGGCCGGGCTGGTGGCGGTCGCGGTCGCCGTGGTCGCCCTGTGCGTCCAGGTCTACTCGGTGGCCTACCTGCACGGCGACGACCGCTACGCGCCCTACGCCGCCCAGGTCAGCCTCTTCACCGGCGCGATGCTGCTGGTCGTCGCGTCCGGCGACCTGATCGTGATGCTCATCGGCTGGGAGGTCATGGGCATCTGTTCCTATCTGCTGATCGGCCACGACCGGCGGCTGCCCGAGGCGCCGCGGGCCGCGGTCAAGGCGTTCCTCGTCACCCGCGTCGGCGACGTCGGCTTCCTGCTCGGCATCGTGCTGCTCGGGGTGCGGGCCGGCAGCTTCCGCATCGCGGACGTGTTCGCCGCCGACCTGTCGGGCGGCACGGTGACCGCCGCCTGCCTGCTGCTGCTCGCCGGGGTCGCCGGCAAGAGCGCGCAGTTCCCGCTGCACACCTGGCTGCCCGACGCGATGGCCGGCCCGACCCCGATCTCGGCCCTGATCCACGCCGCGACGATGGTGGCGGCCGGCGTCTACGTCGTGGCCCGGCTGTTCCCGCTGTTCGAGCGGTCGGCGGCGGCCCTGGTCGTGCTGGCGCTGATGGCGTCGGTCACCATGCTGCTCGGCGCGCTGTCCGCCCTCGGGCAGGACGACATCAAGCGGGTGCTGGCCTGGTCGACGGTCAGCCAGCTCGGCTACATGACCGGCGCGCTCGCCGTCGGCGCGCCCGCGGCCGCGCTGTTCCACCTGCTCAGCCACGCGGCGTTCAAGGCGCTGCTGTTCCTCGCGGCCGGAGCGGTGATCCACGCGGTCGGCACCAACCTCATGGCGGCGATGGGCGGGCTGCGGGAGCGGATGCCGGCGACGTTCTGGACCATGACGGCCGCCCTCGCCGCGCTCGCCGGGGTGCCGGTGTTCGCCGGGTTCTGGAGCAAGGACGCGATCGTGGAGGCCGCCTGGCACGCCACCACCGGCGGCGGCCACGGGCCGCTGCCGCGGGGCGTCGCCGCCGTCGTGTTCGTCTCCGCCTGCCTGACCGTCGCGGTCACCGCGGCCTACGTGGTGCGGCTGTGGCGGCGCACGTTCGCCGGCGAGCCCCGGTCGGACGGGGCGCGGGCGGGCCACGAGCCGCCGTGGGCGATGCGCGGGCCGCTGCTGGTGCTCGCCGTGCCGACCGTGCTGCTCGGGTTCGCCGGACTCGCCACGGGCTTCAGCGACCGGCTGGCCGGCGGCGGGTGGGGCGGGGCCGACGGCGCGATGCCGCTGCGGGCCGCCGAGCCGGTCGCGCACCTGACCTGGCTGGCGATCGTCCCGCTCGTCCTGCTGGCGGCCGGGGGCTGGCTCGCCTGGCGCCGCGACCCGGCGGCGCCGCTGCCCGACACCGCCGCCACCCGCCTGTTCGCCAACGCCTTCTATCTCGACGCGGTGCAGGACGCGCTCGTCACCCGGCCGGTCGCGGCCCTGGCCCGGGCCGGGCGGCGGGCCGACGAGCGGTTCGTCGACGGCGCGGTCGAGGGGGTCGGGTCCGGCGCCGGGGGCGCGGGCGGGCTGCTCGCCCGGGTCCACATGGCCGCACTGCCCCGGGCGACCACCACCGTGCTCGGTGGGGCCGTCGTCATCGGCGTGGTCGTCGCGATCGTCGTGGGGGTGGCCCGATGACCACCGGAGAGACGCTCCTGCTGGCCACGCTGCTGCTGCCGGCGATCGGCGCGCTGGCCGCCGCCGGCCTGCCGGCCCGGCTCGACCGCGCCGGGCGGGTGGCCGGCACGGTGTTCGCCGCCGCCACGTTCGGCGTCACGCTCATGTTCGGCCCGCCGAACGTGGCGCCCGGCACGGCGTCGCGCGTCGCGCCCTGGGCCGAGCTCGACCTGCCCTGGGCACCGGCGCTGAGCCTGCGGTTCCACCTCGGCATCGACGGCATCTCCTACCCGCTGGTCCTGCTCACCGCGCTGCTGACCATGCTGTGCTGCGCCTACTGCCTCTGGCGGGTGCCGGACCCGGGCCGCGGCCGGCTGCTGGTGGCGCTGCTGCTGGTCCTGGAGGTCGGCATCCTGGGCGTGTTCCTCTCGCTCGACCTGGTGCTGTTCTTCGTGTTCTTCGAGGTCGTGCTCCTGCCGATGTATGCGGTGATCGCCGGCTGGGGCGGCGCCGACCGGCGGCGGGCGGCCCGCAAGTTCGTGCTCTATACGCTGTTCGGCTCGGTGCTGCTCCTGGTCGGCGTCTTCGTGGTCGTGTCGGCGTCGGGCACCGCCGACCTGGTGGCGCTGGGTGACCCGGCCACCCGCCCGATGTCGCGGGACATGCAGCTGCTCGCGTTCGTGCTGCTCGCCCTCGCATTCGCGGTCAAGAGCCCGCTGTGGCCGCTGCACACCTGGCTGCCGGCCGCCCACACCGAGGCGCCGACGGTGGGCTCGGTGATCCTGGCCGGCGTGCTGCTGAAGATGGGCACCTACGGGTTGCTGCGGGTCGCGGTCGGCGTGGCGCCCGACGGGGCCGCGCGCAGCGCCCCGGTCCTCGCCGTCCTGGCCACCGCCGCGATCATCGCCGGCGGCCTGGTCTGCCTGGCCCAGACCGAGCTCAAGCGGCTCATCGCCTACTCGTCGGTCGGCCACATGGGCTTCGTGCTGCTCGGCATCGCGACCCTGACCGCCACCGGCCTGCAGGCCGCCCTCATCGGCAACATCGCCCACGGCATCGTCACCGGCCTGCTGTTCTTCATCGCCGGCGGGATCAAGGACCGGGCGCACACCGGCGAGCTGGCCCGGCTCGGCGGGCTGCGGGAGACCGCGCCGGCCCTCAGCGGCGTGCTCGCCTACGCCGCGATCGCCTCGCTCGGCCTGCCCGGCCTCGCCGGCTTCTGGGGCGAGGCGTTCGCCGTCGTCGCCGCGTTCGAGCGCGGCGGCCCGCTGTGGATCACCCTCGGCGTCCTGGCCGCGGTCGGCGCGGCCCTCGCCGCCGCCTACTTCCTGCGCCTGCTGCGCCGGGTCACCCACGGTCCGGCCAGCCCGGTGGTCGCGGGGCTCGGCCCGCAGGCCCGGCTCGGCCCGGCCGAGATCGTCGCCTGGTCGCCGCTCGTGGTGCTGACCCTGGCCCTGGGCGTCCTGCCGCCGCTCGTCCTCTCCTACTCCGCCGATCCGGTGGCGGCCCTCGCGGAGGTGTTCGGCCGATGAGGATCGACCAGGTCGCGCTCCTGCCGACGTACGTCGCGGCCGGCACCGCCGTCCTCGCCCTGCTGGCCGACCTGCTGGTCCCGGGGCGGCGGGGCGTCGTGGCCGGGGTCACCGCGCTGGGCATGCTCGGCACGATCGCCACCGCCGCCGCCGTCGGCGTGGGGCTCGACGACGGCGCCCGGCGGACCGCGTTCTGCCTCGGGCCGGAGCAGTGCTCGCTGGTGTTCGACCCCGCGACCGCGATCGTCGCCGGGGTGTTCGCCGCGCTCGCCCTGGGCGCGCTGGCACTGTCGGTGCCGCTGCTGCGCACCGGCGAGGTGCCGGCCGGGGAGTACTGCTTCCTCCTCGCCGCCTCGATGACCGGCGCGGTCGTGCTCGGCGGCGCCCGCGACCTGATCACGCTGATCGTGGCGCTCGAGACGTTGACGCTGCCGCTGTACCTCCTCGTGGGGCTCCGCCGCGGCAACCGCTCGGGTGGTTCCGCCGCCGTGACGTTCTTCGTGGTCAGCGTCGTGTCGACGGCGGTGGCGCTGCTCGGCGCCGCGCTCGTCTTCACCGCCACCGGCGGCGTCCACTTCGCCGACATCGCGGGCGCCCGGGTCGCGCCGGCCGCCGAGCCGCTGCTCAAGGTGGGCGTGATCCTGCTGCTCACCGGCCTCGCGTTCAAGGTCGCCGCGGTGCCCGCGCACGCCTGGGCGCCGGCCACCTACGACGGGGCGCCGTTACCGGTCGCCGCCTACCTGTCGACGGCGTCCAAGCTCGGTGGCGTGGTCGCGCTGCTGCTCGTCGGCGTGTCCGCCGCCCGGCCGGTGCTCGCCACGTCGGGCCTCACCCTGGCCGTGCTCGCGGTGCTGAGCATGACCGTCGGCAACCTCGTCGCGCTGCGCCAGCGGCGCATGGTGCGGCTGCTCGCCTGGTCGTCGGTCGCCCAGGCCGGCTACCTGCTGGCCCCGCTCGGCGCGCTGCTCGCCGCCGGCGGGCGCACCGGGCCGGCCGTCGAGCTGCTGGTCGCGGCCACCTTGGCCTATGCCTTCTTCTACGTCGTGCTGGAGTTCTCCGCGTTCGGCGCGCTCGTCGCGGTCCGGGGCGCCGCCGACGGCGGCGAGCTCGCCGACTACCGGGGCCTGGCCCGCCGCTCCCCCTGGCTGACCGCCGTCCTGGTGATCTCCCTCACCGGGCTGGCCGGCCTGCCGCCGGGGCTCGCGGGCCTGTTCGCCAAGGTCGCCGTGGTCCGCTCGCTGCTCGGTGGCGACGCGGTCTGGCTGGCCATCGTGGTCGCGCTCAACGCCGTGATCGGCCTGGCCTACTACGTCCGCGCGGCGGCCGGCCTCTTCGGCGAGGCCGGCGAGGGCTCCCCCGACCTCGTGAAACAGCGGGTGAGCTGGCCCGTTGCCGCCGCCGTGGCGGCCGCCGCCGTCGTGGCCGTCCTCGTCGGCCTGGCGCCCGAGCTCGTCATGCGGGCCGCCGGGACGTTCAGCTAGCTCACAGCTAGCACCGGGAAGGCACACGGGTGGTCGCGGTGTTATTGGATGCATGCAGCACAGGCATTTCAACGGTCTGAAGACAGCCGCCCTCCTCGGGCTGCTGACCTCATTGATCCTGCTTGTCGGCTACTGGCTCGGCGGTAGCACCGGTTTGGTCATCGCCGTGTTCCTGTCGCTGGCAATGAACGCGTTCAGCTACTTCTACTCGGACAAGATCGCCCTGCGCGCCATGAACGCGCAGCCGGTCTCCGAGGCCCAGGCCCCCGAGCTCTACGCCATGGTCCGCGAGCTGGCCACCCAGGCCGGCCAGCCCATGCCGCGGCTCTACATCAGCCCCACGATGCAGCCCAACGCGTTCGCGACCGGCCGCAACCCGAAGCACGCCGCGGTCGCGGTCACCCAGGGCATCCTCGGCATGCTCACGACGCGCGAGCTGCGCGGCGTGATCGGCCACGAGCTGTCCCACGTGTACAACCGCGACATCCTCATCTCCAGCGTCGCCGGCGCCCTCGGCGGCATGATCACCATGCTGGCCCAGCTGGCGATCTTCCTGCCGCTCGGCGGCTCGAGCGACGACGAGGACGGCCCGGGCATCCTCGGCATGCTGCTGATGCTCATCCTCGGCCCGCTGGCCGCGATGGTCATCCAGATGGCGATCAGCCGCAACCGTGAGTACCAGGCGGACGAGTCGGGCGCCCGGCTCACCAACGACCCGCTGGCCCTGGCCAGCGCCCTGCGGAAGATCCACCGCGGCACCCAGGCGCTGCCGCTGCCGGCCGACAGCCAGCTGGCCAGCCAGGCCCACCTCATGATCGACAACCCCCTCAAGGGCGGCGGGCTCGCGTCCCTGTTCTCGACGCACCCGCCGATGGAGCAGCGGGTGGCCCGCCTCGAGCAGATGGCCGGGGTGCAGTACCGCTAAATCCCCTTCGGACCGGGAAGGGCCTGCCGTTAGTATCGGCGGGCCCTTCAGTCCTTACCGAAAGGGGTCGTCGTGCTCCGGCAGTACGCCTCCGTCTGGCGGCTCCCCGGAGCGCCGGTCCTGCTCGTCGTGGGCGTCGCCGCCCGGCTCGGCATCGGGATGATCTCCCTGTCGCTGCTGCTGCTGTTGCAGCGGACGACCGGGCGGTACACCGAGGCGGCGCTCGCCTGCTCGGTGTACGCGATCGCCACCGCCGTCGCCAGCCCGGTCGTCGGCCGCCTCGCCGACCGCGCCGGCCCCGCCCCGGTGCTGCTCGTGACCGGCGTCGCCCACCCGATCACGCTGCTCCTGCTGATGTTCGCCGGCCTGCGGCACGCGCCGCTGCCGCTGATCCTGGTCGCCGCGACGCTCGCCGGGGCGACGTTCCCGCCGCTGACCGCCGCCGTGCGCGGCACCTGGAACGCGCTGACGGCCGACCAGCCGCAGGTCAGGATGACCGCCCTGGCCGCCGAGACCGCGCTCTTCGAGATCGTCTTCGTCGCCGGCCCGATGCTCGTGGCGCTCTGCGTCGCCCTCTGGCAGCCCTCGGTCGCGCTCGCCGCCGCGGCGGCGATCACGCTCGTCGGCACGCTCACGGTCGCCCGCGGCCGGGCCATCCGCTCCTGGCGCCGCCACGAGGACCACGCGCCCGCCCGGGGGCTGGGCCCGCTGCGGGTGCCCGGGTTCGCCGCCCTGCTGGTCACGGCCTTCGGTCTGGGTTTTGCATTCGGGGGTACCGGCGTGGCCGTCCCCGCCTACGCGACCGCGCACGTGTCCGCCGATCCCGAGAGCGTCGGCGGCATCCTGCTCGGCATCTGGGGCATCGGCAGCGCCGCGAGCGGCCTCTGGTTCGGTGCGCGCCACCGGGTCGGCGCGCGGCTCGGCTGGATGCTCACCGGCGTGGCGGCCAGCCTGGCCGTCCTTGCCGCCATGCCGAACGCGGTTGCCCTGGGCGCCGCCCTGATCATCGGCGGCGCGACGATCGCCCCCACACTCACGGTGCAGAACTCGCTCGTCGGCGCGATCGTGCCGCGCTCGATGCTGAACGAGGCCTACACCTGGCTGGTGACCGTCTCGGTGGCCGCCAGCGCCACCGGGGTGGCCGTCACCGGCGTGGTGGTCGACCGCGCGGGCGGCGTCATGTGGGCGTTCCTGCTGGGTGGGGCCGCGGTGGCCGCCGGCGCGGTGGTGGCGTTGCTGCCCCGCGGCTCGATTGCGCGCGCCACCGCCGTCGCCCACTCGGGCGACGACATCAAGGCCGTTGTGTAGGGTCCGGCCTCATGGCATGTGTGCCGCCCGACCCGTCTCGTGGTGATCTCGCCGCGGGCCACGACGTCGAGATCCGCCACGCTGACAGCTTCGTGCGCATCCGCGCCGTCCCGCCCGCCGGCCCGCCCGCCGGCCCGTCCACCGTCCCGTCCACCGTCCCGTCCACCGTCCCGTCCACCCGGACGGGACGGTGCTCGCCGCGGGACTACCTGTAGTTGGTGAACTGCAGGGCGATGCCGAAGTCCTCCTGCTTGAGCAGGGCGATGACCGCCTGCAGGTCGTCCTTCTTCTTGCCGGTGACGCGCAGCTGGTCACCCTGGATCTGCGCCTGAACGCCCTTCGGCCCCTCATCGCGGATCTTCTTCGAGATGGCCTTGGCCTTCTCCGACTCGATGCCCTGGATGATCTTCGCGTCGATCTTGAACGTCTTGCCCGACGCCCGCGGCTCCCCCGCGTCGAGCGACTTGAGCGAGATGTTGCGCTTGACCAGCTTCTCCTTGAAGACGTCGAGCGCCGCCTTGACCCGCTCCTCCGTGTCCGCCTGGAGCGAGACGCCCTCCTCCCCGGCCCACTTGATCTCAGCCCCGGTCCCGCGGAAGTCAAACCGCTGGGCCAGCTCCTTCTCGGCCTGGTTGAGCGCGTTGTCGACCTCCTGCCGGTCAACCTTGCTGACGATGTCGAACGAGGGTGCCGAAGCCATGGCGGATGCTCCCTGTAAACCTGGTCGTGTCGTGTTCCGGGCGTTGCGAGGGTACCCGTTTGCGTTGCCCCGGGGGCGTACCGCTATTCTTGCTTGCGCCAGGCGGGTTGCCCGAGCGGCCAATGGGAGCGGACTGTAAATCCGTCGCGAAAGCTACAGAGGTTCGAATCCTCTACCCGCCACCGGCAGGAAAAGTGCCCCTACCAGGGAAACCCGGTAGGGGCACTTTCATGTGCGTCCAGCCGTCCACGGGCGCTTGCTGACAATACGCGGACAGGAGTTCCGCGGCTGGCGGCGTCGTCGCTGGTCATCGCCCGTGTGGACTCGTCCTTGACCCACGATGCGCTTCGCGTGGACGCGTAGCAGCCCGGCGTCACTGCGCCCGGCCCGCTGTGTCGCGGACGACTCCAGAGATCGAGCGGCTCGAACCGGGCACGCCGGCGTACGTACTGTGCGCCGACCGGGCGGCGTTCGACGTCCACGAGGAACAGCCGCACGCCAAGGTCTTCCTGGCCGGGCGGGACCAGTACCTGAGCGAGCTTGGCGCCGCCCGGGAAGCCTTCACATCGGGCAGAACCGACCTTGATCATCAGGTGTCACGGGTGTGCGATGGCCTGCCGGGCGGATGGGTGGCGCTGTCGGCCGGCGGTTGTCGCTACCGGCCCGTTCGTCGTCTCGACGCGGGCGATCAGCTGCTTGAGTCGCGCGATCTCCTCGGCCAGTGCGGCGTTGCCGGCCGCGGTGAGGGTGATCCAGGTCCGGCCGCGCCGGCCGGCGTAGCCCTTCTCGACCTCGACCAGCCCGGCCGTCTCCAGCACGCCCAGGTGCTGGGAGAGGTTGCCGGCGGTCAGCTCCAGCTGGGTGCGCAGGTAGCCGAACTCCACGCGGCGGGCCTCGTGCGCGAGGGTGAGGATGCCGAGTCGGACGCGCTGGTGCACCACGTCGTCGAGCCCGGTGACCGGATGCGGGGATTCGGTCTCGTCCGGCGCCGGGATGCCGGCTGGGCCGGTCATCGGGACCGCCGCAGCCGTTGCGCCAGCGCGAACCCGGCACTGCCCAGCAACAGCACACCGCCGCCGATGACCAGCATCGGCACGAACTGCCACTGGCTGTGCTCTTCCCAGCCGAAGTTTATCGGCACCAGCACCACCGCCAGATACCCGAGGGCGAACAACAGCAGCGCGACGTGCCGCTCCAACCAGGCCAGCACCAGCAGCGCCAACCCTATCGCGCCGGCCGGGGCGAGCAGCCGGAACAGGAACTGGACGAAGGCGGACGGGGGGACGAGTGCGCGCGCGTCGGCGTCGGGGAAGATCCACGCCGCCGGAATGACGGCGAACAGCACGATGAGCGCGACGCCGGTGAGCGCGTACGGCAGCACTCGCGCGCCCAGTCCCCGGGCCCGGGCCGCCCGCAGGTACCCGCCGGCGATCACCACGTACGCCAGCACCACCGCCGCCAGCCAGTAGACGTTCGCGGCCGGGAACCCGGCCTTGCACACCTGACCGTCGTCGACCGGCCGGCAGTCGCTGACGGCCTGGTGGCCGAGCAGGTAGACGGGGATCGCCCCGAAGATCACCAGGGCGAACACCAGCAGCGGCAACCATGTCACCCGCTGGGCAAGACGGACCCGGCGCGCGAGGTCGTGCACCTCGGCCAGCAGCCGACGTGGATCGCCGCCGGCAGGAACCGCATCGGAAGTCATACCAATAGGTTTCCATGACAAACCGATTAGCGCTAGCAGCAATGCTGGCAGGCTCGGCGGATCAGTTCCGCCAGGCGCCGGCGGGTAGCGGCATAATCCGTTGGCGTGGGGTGGCGGAAGAACGTCGTGGTTGGTGTGAGCGTCGTGGCCGGGGTGGGTCTCGTGTGCGGTGGGGCGGTGCTCGCCGTGCAGTGGAACGGCGAGCGCCAGGAACGGCGGAGTGACCAGGTCGCCCGGGAGTACTTCGAGGCCCTGCGGCGGGACGACGCCGCCGCCGCGCGTGGGCTCATGTGTGCTGACGCGGATCTCCGGCGGGCGCGGTTCGAGTCCGTGGACGCGTTCACGGTCGAGTCCGTCGGGGACTGGGGCAGCCCCATGGACGGCAGCGGGCGCCGCTACTTCGTGCGGGTGGTGCTGGCAAACGGGGACACCACCACGTCGTGGCTCACCACCGAGTACCGGGAAGGGCTGGAGGCTTGCGTCGACTGGGAGGACCGGAAGGCCCCTACAGGGCGATCTTGACGCCCGCCGTCAGGATCAGTTGAGCCAGGGCCACCGGGACCAGGACCAGCCAGCAGAGGCGCTGCAGCTGGTCCTCGCGCAGCCGTGGGTACGACACCCGCAGCCAGATCACCACGAACGACACCGCGAAGACCTTGATCAGGGTCCACAGCCAGCCCAGCTCGGCGTCCAGGCCGAAGGGGCCCTTCCAGCCGCCCAGGAACAGGACCGTGGTCAGGGCCGCGATCACCACGATGCCCACGTACTCGGCGAGCAGGAAGAAGGCGAACCGCAGGCCCGTGTACTCGGTCATGTAGCCGAAGACCAGCTCCGAGTCGGCGATCGGCATGTCGAACGGGGGGCGGCGGATCTCGGCCAGGCCCGCGATGAAGAAGACGATGAGTGCGGGCAGCTGCCAGAGCAGCCACCACGGGCGCCAGGCCTCGACGATGCCCTGCAGGGACAGCGTGCCGGCCGCCATCGCCACCGACAGCGCGGCCAGGATGAACGGGAGCTCGTAGCCCAGCAGCTGGGCCGCGGCGCGCAGGCCGCCCAGCAGCGCGTACTTGTTGGCCGAGGACCAGGCGGCCATCAGCACCGCGACCACGCCGATGCCGACCACTGCCAGGACGAAGAAGAGGCCGATGTCCAGCGGCTGGGCGACCAGGCCGTGCGGGCCGAGCGGGATCACCAGGAGGACGGCGAGGTAGGGCAGGAGGGAGACGACGGGAGCGAGCCGGAAGACCTGGCGGTCGGCCGCTCGCGGGGTGATGTCCTCCTTCTGCACGAACTTCACGCCGTCGGCGATGAGCTGGGCCCAGCCGTGGAAGGCGCCGGCATACATCGGGCCCAGCCGGCCCTGCATGTGGGCCATCACCTTGTGCTCGGCCTGGCCGACGATCAGCGGCAGCGTCAGGAACGCCACCACCACCAGCAGGACCCGCAGCGCGACCTCGAGCCAGACGGGCATCAGCTGCGCCCTCCCGGCCACTCGTTCGGGTCGGGAACGCCCGGCGGGCGCATCGGGGCGCGCTTGCTCACCGCGTGCTCGCTCTCGCCCGGCTCCTTGGCGCCCGGCCACGGCTTCGCGACGCGGGAGGCGAGCACGAACTCCTTGCGCAGCGGGTGGCCCTCGAACTCGGGCGGCAGGAGCAGCGGCTGCAGCGCCGGATGGCCGGTGAAGTCGATGTCGAACATCTCGTGCGTCTCGCGCTCGTGCCACGCCGCGCCCGGATAGATGCCGACAACCGACGAAATCACGGGCGCGTCACGCGGCAGCGCCGCGCGGAGCAGCACGCCGTGGCGGGCCGCACACGACCACAGGTGCGCCACGACGGTGAAGCCGGCAGGCAGCTCGTCGACCGCCGACAGCCAGTCGAAGAAGTCACAGCCCAGCGAGTCACGCGCCGCCCGCACGGCGTCGGCCCACTGCGCGGCGTTCACGTCGACGGTGGCGCGGGTGAAGCGGCCGCCGGCGGACTCGCCGACGGTCACGCCCTCGCCCAGCACATCGGCGAGGCGGGCGCCGATCTCCTCGGGCGTCATGCCGCCGATCCTACGGCCGCGCCGGAACCGCGGACAGCCTACGGCCGCACCGGAGGCGCGTTCAGGGCGCGCACGTCCGGGCGCGGCACCCCGCCGAGGCCCGACTGCTCGCCGGCGATCTTCTCCTGGAGCCGCATGATGCCGTGCAGGAGCGCCTCGGGCCGCGGCGGGCAGCCGGGGACGTAGACGTCGACCGGGATGAGCTGGTCGACGCCCTTGGTCACCGAGTAGGAGTCCCAGTAGGGGCCGCCGCAGTTCGAGCAGGCGCCGAAGCTGATCACGTACTTCGGATCCGGCATCTGGTCGTAGAGGCGCTTGACGGCCGGCGCCATCTTGTCGGTCACGGTGCCCGACACGACCATGAGGTCGGCCTGGCGGGGACCGTGGGCGAACGGGATCACGCCGAGCCGCATGAAGTCGTGCCGCCCCATGGACGTGGCGATGAACTCGATGGCACAGCAGGCCAGCCCGAAGTTGAACACCCACAGGGAATAGCGCCGACCCCAGTTGAGCACGAACTTGATCGGCTCACCCAGCACGCTCGACATGACCTTCAGCCTACCCCCGGACGCCGCTGTCGGATTTCTGCCACAACGCCGGACGGGTCCAGCGCGTGTTGTCGATATCCAGCCCGGTAATTCGTCGGACTGGTACATCGGGGGATCGGGGGGCCGGGCCGACAGCCCGGTCCCCCGATGCGGTTCGTCACCAGGACGGGCGCTGCAACAGGCTGAGGAACGACACGAGCAGCCGCTCCCGGACGGCCGGCGGGGCCGCGTCGAGCAGCGTGTTCACCACGGCCATCCGGTCCGGCAGGCCACCGTCCGGCGAGAACCCGAGGAACCCGGCCAGCTCGGCCGCCGAGGCCGACCCCACCAGCTCCAGCACCCCGGGAGGCAGGTCGACCGGGCCGAACGCACGCGCCGCCGCCACCGCCGAGGCCAGGTCCGACGCGAACTCCGCCACCCGCGGGGCGACCGCGGCGGTCACCGTGAGGTGCACCGACGCCGGCATCGAGCCGTGCCGGAACTGCGGCTGCGTGTGCCAGCCCCGCGCCGCCAGCTCGTCGGCGAGCACGAAGAGGTTCACGTCCGTGGCGGCGGACATGAACGCGACCACCGTCGACTCCACGGGCACCAGCGAAAGGCCCGGGACCGCGGAGACCGCCGCCGCCAGGCCGCGCGTCGCCGAGAGGGTGGTCGCGGCCAGCGCCAGGTATCCGGCGTCGCCGATGTGCCGCAGCACGGCCCACGCGGCCGCGATCGGCCCGCCGGACCGGGTCGACGAGATGACCGGGTTGACCATGGTGTACCCCGGCCAGTCCGCGTAGCCGAAGTACTGCGGCGCCCGCAGCTCCTCGTCCCGGTGCAGCAGGACCGAGACGCCCTTCGGCACGTAGGCGTACTTGTGGAGATCGACCGACATGCTCGTCACGCCGGGCACCGCGAAGTCGAACGGCGGGATCGGTTCGCCGAGGCGGCGCAGGTACGGCAGCGTCCAGCCGCCGAAGCAGGCGTCGACGTGGCAGCGCACCCCGGCCGCGGCAGCGGCGGCGGCGATCGGCTCGACGGGATCGATGAGGCCGTGCGCGTACGACGGC
Source organism: Dactylosporangium sucinum (assembly GCF_014647515.1). Classification (GTDB taxonomy): domain Bacteria; phylum Actinomycetota; class Actinomycetes; order Mycobacteriales; family Micromonosporaceae; genus Dactylosporangium; species Dactylosporangium sucinum. The sequence goes on from NZ_BMPI01000007.1 coordinate 242,628, forward strand.
GCGGAGCAGGCCACGAGCACCGTCTCGGGGCGGATCGCGGCTGCCACCGCCGCGGGATCGACCCGCAGCGTGGACGGATCCACCGGTACCGTGTCCAGCTCCACGCGAAGGTAGGACGCGGCCTTCGCCAGGGCGGCGTGCGCGGTCACCGGCATGACCAGGCGCGGATGAGCGACATCCGGACGCGCGTCGCGGGCGGCCTTGACCGCGAGGATCAGCGACTCGGTGCCGCCGCCGGTGACGCTGCCGACCGTGGACGGCGGGCCGGACAGCACCCGCGCCGCGGCCGCCACCAGGTCGTTCTCCATCGCCAGCAGCGACGGAAACGCGGTCGGGTCGAGGCCGTTGACGTGCGCGGACGTGGCGTGCGCGGCGGCGGCCAGCTCGTCGAGGCCGGCAGGTCCTGCTGAGCCCGGGTCGTAGACGTAGGCGAAGAGCCGCCCGCCGTGCGTCGGCAGGTCGCGCTCGCGCAGCTTCGCCAGCTCCTGCAGCACCTCGTCGGCCGGCACCCCGTGCTCAGGCAACGCTGTCATGCCTTTACCTCCTCGCTGACCTCAACGAGCCGCCGCTCGTCCAGGTCGTAACCTCGCAATGCGACCAGCGCGACCGCCACGACGACGGCCGGCACGACCGTGAAGCCGAGCAGCACGCCGAGCTTGGCGGTGTCGGTCTGCAGGGCGGCCTCGCCGGTCTCGCTGGAGACGTAGCCGAACGCGGCGAGCAGCACGGCGAAGACCCCCGGCCCGAGCGCCAGCCCGAGCGTCTCGCCGGCCGTCCACAGGCCGGTGAAGACGCCGGCCTGGCGGCGGCCGGTCCGCTCGGCGTCGTACGCGATGCAGTCCGGCAGCATGGCCAGGCCGAAGACCTGCTGGCCGGCGTAGCCCCCGCCGACCAGGCCGGTGATCACGTACACGGCGACGGCGGGCAGGAACGGCGCCAGCACGAGCAGCCCGGCGGCGACGGCGAACAGGACGGAGGCGAGCACGTAGGCGCGCAGCTTGCCGACCCGCCGGCCGACCCGCGTCCAGACCGGCATCACCAGCAGGGCCGGGCCGACGAAGCAGGCGAAGAGGACGGTCGAGCCGGTGTCGGGCGACTCCAGGACCTGGGTCGCGAAGTAGCTGACGCCGGCCAGCATGGTGCCGATGCCGGCCGCCTGCACCACGAAGCAGACCAGCAGCAGCCGGAACGGGCGGTTGCCGCGGACGACCCGCAGCTGCGCGCCGAACGAGGGCTCGCTCGGCATGACCCTGCCGGTGGGTGCGCTCGCGGTGCCGAGGAAGGATCCGACGGTACCGACGAGGATCAGCACACCGACGAAGACGCCCATCGCTCGATGGCCCGGGATCCCGTCACCGAACTGCTTGGTGACCATGGGCGACAGGGCGCCGGACGCCAGGATCGCCAGCGCGAGGAAGGCCACCCGCCAGGTCATCAGGCGGGTCCGCTCGGCGTAGTCGTCGGTCATCTCGGCCGGCATCGCGACGTAGGGCACCTGGTAGAAGGCGAACGCGGTGGCCGCGGCCAGGAAGACCAGCGCGACGTAGGCGCCCGAGCGCACCGGCGCGGCGAAGATCAACGCGAACAGGACCGCGAGCGCGAGGCCACCGAAGAGCAGAAACGGTCGCCGGGCACCCATCGACGTGCGGGTACGATCGGAAATCCGCCCGGCAACCGGGTTGATCAGCACATCCCAAGCCTTCGGCGCGAGCACCAGCAGCCCGGCGATCCCGGCGGCCACGCCCAGGGTGTCGGTCAGGTAGGGCAGCAGCAACAGTCCCGGCACGGTGCCGAAGGCCCCGGTGACGAGGGAGCCGAGTGCGTACCCCGCGCGCACGCGGCCGGGCAGTGATCCCGACGGGTGACTCATGGTCCACGGATGCTACCGCGAGATTTCCTCACAAAAAACGGTCGTTGCGGGCGTCGCTGCCGGCCATCCGGCCACCGCCGAGATCGGCCTGCGGGTGCTGGAGGCCGGCGGCTCGGCCGCGGACGCCGCCGTCGCCGCCACGCTGGCCGGCTGCGTCGCCGAGAGCGTGCTGACCGGCCTGGCCGGCGGCGGGTTCGCCACCTACTACGAGGCGGCCACCGGCACCACGACCTGCCTCGACTTCTTCTGCGCGGTGCCCGGCCTCGACGCCGGGCGGGCGGCCGCGCCCATGGTGCCGATCTCGATCGCGTTCGGCGGGGTGCCGCAGCGGTACGAGATCGGCGCGTCGAGCGTCGGCGTCCCGGGCGTGCCGGCCGGGGTGGCCGCGCTGCACCGCCGCTGGGGCCGGCTGCCCTGGCAGCGGGTGGTGGCCCCGGCCGCGTCGCTGGCCCGCAGCGGCACCCTGCTGCCGCACCCGCACGCATCGACGCTCGCCTCGATCGCGCCGGCGATGCTGCCGGGGTTCGGGGCCGAGGTGTACGCGCCGGGCGGCAAGCTGCTGGAAGGCGGCGAACTGCTGCACCACCCGGGGCTGGACGTCGCGCTCGGCATCCTCGCCGAGGAGGGGCCGGCCGCCTTCTACACCGGCTCCGTCGGCCGGCTCATGGTCGACGAGGTGCGGGCCGGCGGCGGCGTGCTCACCCTTCGCGACCTCGCCGCATACCGGGTGCTGTCGGTGCCGGTCGTCACCGCGCCCCTGGCCGGGGCCACCGTGCTGGCCCGCGCCGACCTCAACGACTTCGTGGCCACCGTCGCGGCGCTGCCGGCGGACTTCGCCGCCCTGCCGCGCGTTTCGCGGATCGTCGCCCTCGCCGACGCGCTGCGCGCGGACGGCACCCAGCGGGTCGGCGACACGACGAACATCTCGGTCGTCGACCCGGACGGCAACGCGTGCGTGGTCACGCTGACGCTGGGGATCGGCTCCGGCGTCTGGTTGCCGGGCCTCGGGGTACACCTGAACTCCATGCTCGGCGAGGGCGACCTCGTGCTCCCTGGCATCGGGCCCGGCGAGCGGATGGCGTCGTGCATGTGCCCGGCCGTGGTGACGTCGCCGGCCGGCCTGGTGATGGGCATCGGGTCGGCCGGCGCCACGCGAATCCGCACCGCGCTCCTGCAGACCCTGGTCAACGTCCTGGTGGACGGTGACGACATGCACACGGCGATCCGGCGTCCGCGGTTGCACGTGGTTTCCCAGGTGGTACACCTGGAGGCCGGCTTTCCTCCCGACGCGCTGGACGCGCTCGCCGCGGCCGGATACGCGGTGCGGCAGTGGGATCGGCTCGACCACTACTTCGGCGGGGTCAGCGCGGTCGGCCTGGCGGGCGCGGCCGGCGACCCGCGCCGGGGCGGGATCGGGCGGCTGCTCTGAGTCAGTCTTCGTCCTCCGGCCACCACGCGGCCCGGCGCATGTCGACCTTGTCCCCGCGCAGCGGGGTCTTCTCCCGGCGGTGCCGCCTGAGGGCCTCCTGCTCGTGGCCCGGCACGAGGCGGCCGTTGGCCGCGACGACCCGGTGCCAGGGGACGCCGCCGCCGTAGTGCGACATCACCGCGCCCACCTGCCTGGGGCCGCCCTGGCCCAGGTACTCGGCGATCGCGCCGTAGGACATCACCCGGCCCGGCGGGATGCGCTCCACCACCGTGAGCACCAGTTCGGCAAACTCCTCGTCGGCCACGATATGGGAACCTACCGTCTGTTCTCCGGGATCACCCGGCAAGATGGTCGGCGTGCGGGAACAGGTCACCGGGGCTCGGCGGATCGTCGTCAAGGTCGGGTCGTCGTCGCTGACCACCGCGACCGGCGGCCTGGACGCCGCCCGCGTCGACGCCCTGGTCGACGCGCTGGCCGCGACGCAGGCCGAGGTCGTGCTGGTCTCCTCGGGCGCCATCGCCGCCGGGCTGGCGCCGCTCGGCCTGTCCCGCCGGCCGCGCGACCTCGCGACCCAGCAGGCGGCGGCGAGCGTCGGCCAGGGCCTGCTCATGCGGGCGTATAACGACGCGTTCGCCCGTCACCGCCGGGTCGTCGGCCAGGTCCTGCTCACGGTGGACGACGTGACCCGCCGAGCGCACTACCGCAATGCGTACCGCACGCTGCGCCGCCTGCTGGACCTGCACGCCGTCCCCGTCGTCAACGAGAACGACACGGTCGCGACGGAGGAGATCCGCTTCGGCGACAACGACCGGCTGGCCGCGCTCGTCGCGGCCCTGGTGCACGCCGACCTGCTGGTGCTGCTGTCCGACGTCACCGGCCTGTACACCGGCGACCCCGCCCTGCCCACCTCGCGCCCCATCGCCGACGTGCGCTCGCTCGAGGAGCTGTCCGGCATCGACATCCGTCGCCCCGGCAAGGCCGGCGTGGGCACCGGCGGCATGGTGACCAAGGTGGAGGCGGCCCGGATCGCGACCACCAGCGGCATCCCGGTGGTGCTGGCCTCCGCCCCGCAGGCGGCCCAGGTCCTGGCCGGCGAGGAGGTCGGCACCCTGTTCCACCGGTTGCGCGAGCGCCCGCAGGCCCGGCTGTTCTGGCTGGCCCACGCCACCGCCCCGCGCGGCCGCCTGCACCTGGACGCGGGCGCCGTGCAGGCCGTGGTCGGCCGCAAGGCGTCCCTGCTCCCGGCGGGCATCACGGCCGTGGACGGCCGCTTCGCGGCCGGCGACCCCGTCGACCTGGTCGACCTGGCGGGCGTGCCGGTGGCGCGGGGCCTGGTCAACTACGACGCGACGGAGCTGCCACCGCTGCTGGGCCGCTCGACGGGCGAACTGGCGGCCGCGCTGGGCCCGGCCTATGAACGCGAGGTCGTCCACCGCGACGACCTCGTGCTGCTGTAGCGGCCGCCCCGGCCTTGATCGACGGCGGGTGCCGGCTGCCTGGCGACCGGAGACCGCAGTCGATCATGAGGCCGCAGCGTGTGGACCGGGCGGTCCAGCGCGGTAGGGTTGCCGGCGTGGTGGGGGGTCTCACGAAGAAGGGGGCGGCCACCCGGGAGCGGATCGTCGCCGGGGCCGCGAGCCTGCTGCGCGAGCGGGGCGTCGACGAGGTCTCGCTCGACGACATCCGCGGCGCCACCGCCACCAGCAAGAGCCAGCTCTTCCACTACTTCCCCGACGGGCGGGCCCAGCTGTTGCTCGCCGTCGCGCAGTACGAGGCACAAGAGGTACTGCTGGATCAACAACCGCAGCTCGATGCGCTCGGCCCGCCGGGGTCATGGGCGGCCTGGCGGGACGTGGTCGTCGACAGGTATGAGCGGCAGGGCACGCGCTGCCCCATGAGCGCGCTCACCCGCCGGCTGGCGCCCAGTCATCCCGAGGTCGGCCCCGTCGTGGCGATCCTGCTCACGACGTGGCAGCAGAAGATCGAGGACGGGCTGCGGCGAGCCGGCGTCGGCGAACCCCGCACGAAGGCGATGATCATCCTGGCCGCGCTGCAGGGCGGGGTGGCGCTACTGCTCGCCACCGGGGACTCCACGGCGCTGCGGGTCGCGCTCGACCAGGCGCTCGACGGGCTTATCTGAGGGCGCGGATCGCCGTCAGCGTTGTGTGGACGTTGAACTGGTCGCCGTCGTCGCTCTCCCAGCCGCCGTCGCTGCGCTGGGTCTCCGAGAGGCGGCGGCGGGCGGCGGTCAGCAGCCAGTCCTCTGTGGACATGCCGATGCGGCGCAGGGCGGAGAACAGGGACGCGGTGTCGGCCGCGGTCATCTCCGGCACGCGGTCGGCCAGCGCCACCTGGATCTGCGCCGACTCGTAGAACCATCCCAAGTGGTACAGCAGGGCGCAGCCGAGCCAGCCGGTGACCAGGAACGACGGCCAGGAGCCGTCGGAGCGCAGGGAGGCGCGGAAGGCCTCGGCGGCGCGGGCGATGCGGGTGGCGTGCTCGCCGTCGTCCCCGTCGGGCGGGCCGCCGACGACGAGCCAGAACGCCGCGTTGGTGGTCAGGTAGAGCCGGGCCTCGTCGTCGCCGGGCTGGGCCCACGGCGGGGCGACGCCGGCGAGCTTCGCGTCCTCTTCCCACATGCCGTCGGGGCGCTGGCTGCGGCCGAGCCAGGCCAGCGCCTTGCGGGCCGCCGGGCGGCCGATCGCGCCGAGGTCGTCGAGCTCCGCGAGGCGGAAGCAGGTGGCGTCGACCGACGGCACGTCGGTGCCCCAGTAGGCGGGCCAGCCGCCGCCGGTGACCTGGCCGATCTCGGCCTTGTCCAGCACGTCGGCCGGCGGCGCCTGCCCGGTGCGCAGGTAGGCGAGGCGAGCGCGGTCCACGGCGTCGCCGTGTGCGACGACGTAGCCGATCGCGGCATCAAGGTCGACCATGGGCCGTACGGTACCGCCCGCTCGCCTGCCCCGCGTGGTGACCTAGTACACCGGTAGTGAAGGATCGACCGTTTTCACCCAGGAAACCACCCCACCCTGCACGTGGACGGCGTCCTTGAAGCCGGCCGCCTTGACCGCGGCCAATGCCTCGGCCGAGCGGACGCCGCTCTTGCAGTAGAGGACGATCTGCCTGTCCTGGGGCAGCTCGGCGAGCGCGTTGCCGTTGAGGATCTCGCCCTTCGGCACCAGGCGGGCGCCCGGCACCCGGACGATCTCCCACTCGGCGGGCTCGCGCACGTCGACGAGGTCGATCGGCTTGCCCGAGTCGAGCCAGTCCTTCAGCTCGGTCGCGGTGATCGTCGAGCCGACGGCCGCGGCCTGGGCCTCGTCGGAGACGGCGCCGCAGAAGTCGTCGTAGTCGATCAGGCCGGTGACGGTCGGGTTCTCACCGCAGATCGCGCAGTTCGGGTCCTTGCGCAGCTTGATCTTGCGGTAGCTCATCTCCAGGGCGTCGTAGACCATCAGGCGGCCCAGCAGCGTGTCGCCCACGCCGGTCAGCAGCTTGATCGCCTCGGTCACCTGGATCGCGCCGATGGAGGCGCAGAGCACGCCGAGCACGCCGCCCTCGGCGCAGGACGGGACCATGCCGGGCGGGGGCGGCTCCGGGTAGAGGCAGCGGTAGCAGGGGCCGTGCTCGGCCCAGAACACCGACGCCTGGCCGTCGAAGCGGTAGATCGAACCCCACACGTAGGGCTTGCCGAGCAGCACCGCCGCGTCGTTGACCATGTAGCGGGTGGCGAAGTTGTCCGTCCCGTCGATGATCAGGTCATACTGCCGGAAGATCTCCATGACGTTGTCGTTGGACAGCGCCTCGTTGTGCAGCACGACGTTGACGTAGGGGTTGATCTCCAGCACCGAGTCGCGCGCCGACTCCGCCTTGGGCCGGCCGATGTCCGACTGGCCGTGGATGACCTGGCGCTGCAGGTTGGACTCGTCGACGGTGTCGAACTCGACGATGCCCAGCGTGCCCACACCGGCGGCCGCGAGATAGAGCAACGCCGGCGATCCGAGGCCACCCGCGCCCACACACAGCACCTTGGCGTTCTTGAGGCGCTTCTGCCCGGTCACCCCGACGTCGGGGATGATCAGATGCCGGGAGTAGCGGCGGACCTCGTCGACGGACAGGTCGGCGGCGGGCTCGACCAGAGGAGGCAACGACATGGTTCTCATTCTGCCGCGCCCGACCGACAATTCCGCGTGAGCTACGGCACTTTGGCCCCGGCGTACCGCTGCCCGTCCAGGTACGGCCAGGAGTTCGCCACGCAGCCCTGCAGCCCGTAGGTCTGTTGCTGCATCACGGGTGCCGGTCTGCCGGGCGCCGGGCAGGCCTCATGGCCGTTGCCGAGCTCGTGGCCGACCTCGTGGTTGATCACGTACGTCTGGTAGTCCGCGACGGGCGCGCCGTACTTCGGCACCGCGGTGAGCCACCGCGCCAGGTTGATGATCACCTTGCCCGTGCTGCGGCACGAGCTGTAGCCGTCGGTGTGCAGCCCGGCCGTCGCGCACATCTTCTCCGACGTCGCCGGGGTGGCCAGGAAGACCGTGAAGTCGGCGCTGCCCTCGCCGGCGACCCGCTGCAGGCGCACCTGGCCGCCGGCCGTCCAGCCGCGCGGGTCGGCGAAGGTCTGCTCGATCACCGCGGCGAACGCGTCCGCCTCCTGGCCCGCGCCGCGCTCGACGGCCACGCGGTACTTCCTCAGCGTCCCGGCGCCGCCCGCGACCGGTCCGCCGGTGGTCGCGTAGGTGAAGGTGCCCGCACCCGCGGCGGGCCCGGCGTCCGCCGGCGGGTCGGCCGGCTGGGAGGGCGGGACGAGCATGGGCGTCGCGGCCGCGCGGGCCACGGGCGGCGGGGCGTCGTCACCGTCGTCGAGGAGGAACTGCCGGCCGAGTCCCGCGAGGGCGAGCAGGCCGGCGAACGCCATGACGCCGGCCACCAGGTAGCGGCGCTGCCGGGCCTGGCTCCGGCGGCGGTGACGAGCGGCCCGGACGACGTCGCGCGCCTCGACGGGGTCGCTGGGCAGTGGCACCGGGGTCCGGCGCCGGTCGGTGCGTGACCTCAGCTCGCTCGCCATCGATGCTCAGCTTGCCATGCGCACCTCTGCCCGCTTTGCCCGGACCCCGGTCCGCAACCGTTCTGCAACCGGCTCCCCGGCGGGCCGCGCGGCCAGCTCGTCGAGCAGGCCGAACACCGCGCGGGCGACGGTGCGGGGCACCTCCATCTGGGCCACGTGGCCGACGCCCTCCAGCATCATCAGCCGGCTGTCGGCGATGAGCTGGGCGACCTGCGGCGCGGTGCGGATGTCCACGAGGCGGTCCTGCCGGCCGGCGATGACCAGCGTCGGCGCCGTGATCCTCGCCGCCGCGCGCCAGATCGAGCCCTCACCCGGCAGGTACGCCCGCAGGAACGAGCCGACCAGGCCGCGCAGGCTGCCGACGTACGCCTCGGCGTACCACGGAACCGTGTGACGCAGGCGCGCCTCCTCGATCGCCTCCAGGCGGCGCTGTTCGGGATACCGCCCGGGATCCGCGTAGCAGGACTCGATGACCATGTCGGCCAGCAGCTCGGGCTCCATCGCGGACATCCGCGTGCGGGCGAGGCGGGCCGCGTTGGGCAGGAGCAGCAGCGGCACCAGCCGGCCCTGCAGCGAGCGGCGCGGGTCGAGGAACGGCATCGCCGGCGAGATCAGCGTCAGCGAGCGGACCAGGTCGGGCCGGACCGCGGCGGCCTTCACCGCGGCGGCGCCGCCCATCGAGTTGCCGAAGAGGTGGACCGGCCCGCGGTCGCTGACCTCGATCCAGCGCACGATGTGCTGCGCCATCGCGGTCAGCGAGTAGCTGCGGGCCCGGCCGCTGTAGCCGAAGCCGGGCAGGTCGATGGCCTGCCCGTCGAGCCGCGGGGCCAGCACGCCGGCCAGGTCGGTCCAGTTGGTCGACGAGCCGCCGAGGCCGTGGACGTACACCGCCGGCTCCGCGCCGGGCGCCGTCGCCGGAGTGTCGCGCACAAAGGCGACCCGGCCGTCGAGGTCGACGGCCCGCCCCGGCCAGTGGTCGGGGAGCTTCTCAGGTGACGAGACGGTGAACTCCGGGACAAGAGAAGCCCTCTTCATATCTCCAGTGTGCCCCAAGGGGTCACGGGAGAAGCGCCTCCAGGCGACGGTTGACCGCGGCCAGCGTGGCCCGCACGACGGCCTGCCGCGGGTCGCCGGTGACCACCGCCGAGCCCGTGAGCTGCTCGACCGAGCCGTCGTACATCAGCAGCAGCACGACGACGGCGACCTCGCAACCACCCATCGGGACGACGGCGGCGTGCTCGACGTAACACCGGCCGCGGGCCGTCCCGTCGGAGTCGACGAGGAGCTGGTCGACCGACGAGGCGGCCGCCGCGGCGGCGAGCCGCAGGATGTAGCCGTCGACGTTCGGGCCGCTCGCGACGCCGACCGCGGGCTGGCCGTCGGCGATGAGGCGGACCTCGACCATGGCGTCGACGCCCTGCGTGTTGACGTCGACCGAGTCGATCACGACCCGCGCGGACGAGATCGCGGTCGGCGGCGGGAGGACCGGCTGGGCCGGCTCGACCGGGACGACCTCGGTCCCCGAGCGGCGGACACCGCTCACCGGGCGCCGGCGGCGGGCCTCCCGCCCGTACCCCGGCAGCGCGCTGTGCGGCGCGTTGTTCCGCACCGGCGGGCGCGGCGGCGCCGGCTGCGACATCGGCGCGAACATGCCGGGCAGGTTCGGCTCGGCGGCCAGGCCCATCCGCTCGTTGAGCAGGCGGGCGACCGCCCGGCTCACCAGGCCGGGGTCGGCCTCGTCGAGCAGCTCGAGGCGCAGCGTGTGCACGCCGTCGGGATTCTTGCGCAGGGTCGCCTCGCGGACCCCGGAGACGCCCTGCACCGCGCGCAGCACGGCCGGGATGTCGAAGCCGTCGGGCCGCCCGTCGGGGCTGGGCTCGTCGTCCTCGTCCTCGCGCAGGTACGTGGCGATGCGGGCCAGGTCGGGCGCGCCCGCCTCGGACATCATGGGCTCGGTCTCCGGCACCTGCGGAACGTCGGGCTGGGACGGGACACGCTGCGGCAGCTCCGGAGGGTCGTAGGCCGGGGTGGGCAGGGCGTCGGCGAGGCTGGGCATCGACGGCTCGGCCGTCATGGGTGTGCCCGAGCCGAGCAGGTCGGGCGGGAGCGGGCCGACCAGCGGGTCGTCGGCGGGCATGCGCTGGGCCGGCAGCGGCTGGGAGGGGGCGGCGGCCCAGTCGAACTCCTCGGGCGGCGGCTGTTGTTGCTGCTGCTGCTGTTGCTGCGGCGGCGGCGGGCCCCACTGGGGCTGGAGCTGGGGCGGCTGCGGCTGCTGCTGGTACTGCTGCTGCTCCTGATACTGCTGTTCCTGGTACTGCTGTTCCTGGTAGGCCCAGTCGTCGCGGGCCTGCTGCTCGTACGCCTGCGGCTGGTAGGCCTGCTGCTGGTACGGCTGCTGCTGCTGGTACGGCTGTTGGTAGGCCTGCTGGTGCGGCTGCTGTTCGTACTGCTGCTGCTCGTACTGCTGCTGCTCGTACTGCTGCTGCTCGTACTGCTGCGGCTCGTACGGCGCCGGGGAGACCGGGCGCTGCGGCTCGGCGGGCGGCTGGGCGCCGTAGACGGTGCCGGGCGCGAGCTGCATGGCCTGCGTCGGCTCGCCGGGATGCGTGGCGGTCGGCCAACCCTGACCGTCCGGCCCGTAATGACCGTAGTGAAGGGCCGACGTGGGTGGCTGAACGGGCGGCGGCGCCGAGACGGGCGGGCTCATCGGGGCCAGCATGTCGGAGAACTGCGAGCGCACCTCGGCCCGGCCGCGCGGCCCGGCGGCACCGTTCGCACCACCGTTGACCACGGCCCGGCCGGCGATCGCCCCGGTGGCCGGCTCGCGCCAGGCCGTCACGATCGCCTCGAGGGCGTCATCGCTCGGCGTCGAACCGTTGGACCCGCTGGTGTCCGACACCCTGTGCGCCTCCGCGTACATGCGACCACCGCGAACTGCGGCCGTCTCGTTCGGGCTTCCGGCTTGCCCCGTTTCGTCCACCGCGTGCTCCTCCGTCGCCCCTAGGTGAGGCTACCGTGTGGGCGGAAAGGGGGTAAGTTGCAATCTCGACCCAAATCCGGATGGTGAACATGACCTCGGCGATGAGCGGCACGCAGGCGGCCGGGCGGCCGGTGCGGCTGCCCCGGTCGGCGCGGCGCAAGCAGTTGCTCGCCGCGGCGCAGCAGGTGTTCGTGGCACAGGGGTATCACGCGGCCGCGATGGACGACATCGCCGAGCGCGCCGGCGTCTCCAAGCCGGTCCTCTACCAACACTTCCCCGGCAAGCTCGAGCTCTACCTGGCCCTGCTCGACACGCACTGCGACGCGATGGTCTCCCGGGTCCGCTCGGCCATGGAGGCCACGACGGACAACAAGGAACGCGTGCGCGGTGCCATCCAGGCGTATTTCGACTTCATCGACCACGAGAGCGAGGCGTTCCGCCTCGTGTTCGAGTCCGACCTGCGCAACGACCCCGCCGTCCGCGAGCGCGTCGACCGGGTCGAGAACGGGTGCATCGCCGCGATCACCGACACGATCATGGCCGACACCGGGGTCAGCCGCGCCCGCGCCGAGCTCCTCGCGTCGGGCCTGGTCGGCGCCGCCGAGACGGCCGCGCGCTTCTGGCTGGCCGGCGGGCGCCAGGTCGAGAAGGCCGACGCCGAGGCGCTGCTCACCGCCCTGTCGTGGCGCGGCATCGCGAGCTTCCCCCTACACGGCGAACACGCCTGATCGCGTTAGTCTTCAACCACACTGGGTGTGCGGGCCGACGCACGGTCGCGCCGCAGCCCGATCAAGGAGGAAGTAGACGTGGAGGTCAAGATCGGCGTGCAGTACGCGCCTCGGGAGCTGGTGCTCGAGAGCAACCAGTCGCCGGCCGAGGTCGAAGCTGCGGTCACCGACGCGATCGGCGGTGGCGACAAGGGGGTGCTGAACCTGGTCGACGACAAGGGCCGCCGGGTGATCGTGCCGGTCGCCAAGATCGCATATGTGGAGATCGCCGAGTCTTCGCCGCGCCCGGTCGGGTTCTCCACCGCGCGCTGAACGCACTCGTCGATACGAAGGGGTAGGACGGCTGTCCTACCCCTTTGCCGTCTGTTGTCTCAATTGTTGAGCCCCACGGCCCCCATGCGGGCCGTGTGGGCGCTCGTCAGGCGCCTGAGCAGGGCCTGGAAGTCGGTGCCGCCGATGGCCAGCAGCGAGGCCAGCGACGGGCGCTCCCCCGCCACCCGCAGCGCCTGCGAGATGCCCTCGCCGACCAGCCGGCGGGCCCACATGGACAGCCGGTTGGCGACCTTGGGATCGGCGGCGATCGCGGCCCGCAGCTCGTCGGCGGCGAAGTCGGCGTGCCGCGAGTCGTGCAGCACGTCGAGGATGAGGTCGCGGTCGGGCGCGGCGAGGACCGCGGCGACCTCGCGGGTGAAGTCGTCGGCGATGCCGTCGCCGACGTACGCCTTGGCGAGACCCTCCAGCCAGTCGGCCGGCTCGGTCTGGGCGTGGTAGTCCGACACCGCCCGCACGTAGGGCTGCATGACGGCGTCCGGGTCGGCGCCGAGCTCGCCCAGCCGCTCCGCCAGGCGGCAGTAGTTGGTGATCTCGCGGGCCGCCATCTCGCTCAGCACCGCCCGGCGGCGCAGGTCAGGGGCGAGGCGCGCGTCGGCCGCCATGCGGTCGAACGCGACCAGCCCGCCGTAGGCGAGCATGCCCAGGAGGTCGACGACGGCCTCCGGGGAAGGCTCGGCCGCCGTCTGGACAGCCGGGGTGACATCGGACACGTCGGCACACTACCCCGCCGGATCACCCTCCGGCCTCCCCAACGTGTGGTGAGCGGATCGGCTGGCGGGCCGGTACACTGGCCGCAACGACCCTGGGCGGACCCTAGCCCAGGCACAGGCGCTTGTAGCCCGCGACCACCGTTCAGTTCCCGGTCGCGTGTGGCCCGCGCCCTATCCATTCGAGCGCACCCGGCAGTTTCAGGGGCGCTCCCGCGAGAGAGACACCCTGAGCACAACATGACGATCGACAACACCGAGGCCGCCGAGACGGTGGCCCCCCGCGCACCCGTGCGCGCAGACAGCCCGACCTTCGCCGACCTGGGCGCCCGGCCCGAGACCGTGGCCGCCCTGGAGGCCGTCGGCATCACGCGAGCATTCGCGATCCAGGAGTATGCGGTGCCGATCGCCCTGCGCGGCACCGACCTCATCGGCCAGGCGCCGACCGGCACCGGCAAGACCCTCGGCTTCGGCGTTCCGCTCCTCGACCGGGTCACCGCGCCCGGCGAGGGCGCCGACGGCCTCCCGCAGGCCCTCGTCGTGGTCCCGACCCGCGAGCTGGGCCTCCAGGTGGCCCGCGACATCGCCGCCGCCGGCAAGACCCGCGGCGTGCGGGTCCTGCCGCTGTATGGCGGGGTCGCCTACGAGCCGCAGGTCGACGCCCTGCAGAAGGGCGTGGAGATCGTGGTCGGCACGCCCGGCCGCCTCCTCGACCTGTCCAAGAGCAAGCACCTGCGCCTGCACTCGGTGCGCGCGCTGGTGCTCGACGAGGCCGACCGCATGCTCGACCTGGGCTTCCTCGACGACGTCGAGCGCATCCTGACGCTGCTGCCGGAGGACCGGCAGACGATGCTCTTCTCGGCGACGATGCCCGACCCGATCGTGACGCTGGCCCGGCGCTTCCTGCGCCAGCCGATGACGATCCACGCCCACCACGACGCGAGCACCGGCCCGTCGCCGCTGACCAAGCAGTTCGTCTACCGCACGCACCCGCTCAACAAGATCGAGATCGTGGCTCGGGTGCTGCAGGCGAACGACCGCGGCCTGACCATGATCTTCTGCCGCACCAAGCGCGCCGCCGACCGCGTCGCCGAGGACCTCGACTTCCGCGGGTTCGCCGCGGCCGCCGTCCACGGCGACCTGGGCCAGGGCGCCCGCGAGCGGGCCCTGCGGGCGTTCCGCGCCGGCAAGATCGACGTGCTGGTGGCCACGGACGTCGCCGCCCGCGGCCTCGACGTCTCGGGCGTCACCCACGTGATCAACTACGACTGCCCCGAGGACCCGGACACCTACACCCACCGCATCGGCCGCACGGGCCGCGCGGGCGCGACGGGCGTCGCCGTGACGTTCGTCGACTGGGAGGACATGCCCCGCTGGCGGATCATCGACAAGAGCCTGGGCATGGACCTGCCGGAGCCCCCGGAGACGTACCACACCTCGCCCCACCTGCTCACCGACATCGACATCCCGGAGGGCACGACGGGCTCCCTGCCGACCGCCGACCGCAAGCGCGCGGGCCTGGCGGCCGAGCAGCTCGAGGACGTCGAGGGCAAGCCGCGCGGCCGCCGGGGCCGCACCCGCGGCCGCGGCTCCTCCGCGCCGTCCACCGAGGCCGAGGCGCCGGCCGCTCCGCGCCGCCAGCGTCGCCGCCGGCGGCGGGGCGAGGTGGAGGACGGCGGGCTCGACCTGGCCGGCTCGGCCGAGACCGGCGAGACGACCGAGGCCGCCGCGGCGGAGAGCGAGCCGCGCCCGGCCCGCACCCGGCGCCGCCGGGTTGTCGAGGCCTCCGCCGAGACCACCGACGACGCCACCGTGGTCGTCACCGCGGACCCGGAGGCGGGCGCCGAGGGCGGCGGGTCGCGCTCGCGTACCCGCCGTCGCCGCCGTGGTGGCCGTGGTCGGGGCGGCGCGGCTGAGGGTTCGGCCGAGTCCACGGAGGACTGAGCACCACGAACCGTCGAGGGGCGGGCGCCGTTGGGGCGCCCGCCCTTTCGCACGCCCGGACCGCGCGCCGACCACACATCCACACCCACCCCACCGACAACCTTGAGCACGCCGGGCACGCCGGGCACGCCGGGCACGCCAGGCACGCCAGCCACCACAGGCACGCCAGCCACCACAGGCACGCCAGCCACCACAGGCACGCCAGCCACCACAGGC
>NZ_BMPI01000007.1:257959-272132 GCF_014647515.1 Dactylosporangium sucinum
GGCCACAACCGCTCCACGGCCTGGACCCCGCACTGCTTGGCACACCGGCCGCAGTTGGCACGCCGGCCAGCGTGGCTACGGCCGTGGTTGCGCCCGCGGGTCCGCTTCGGCAACGGCTTCATGATCGCGGACGTTTCTGTGTCGCCGGCGACACAAAAAGTTCCGCGATCATGAAGGCATCCCCGTGCCCGGATGCGGCCAGGGTTCTGCCCGGTGCACGGCCGCCGTCGATCTTGGGGTTGTGGTCGCCACTTTAGGGTGATTTGTCGGATATATCCGGGACCACGACTCTAAGATCGCGGAGATGGGCACGGCCCCGCCATCCGGCGCCGACGACGGGCAGGAGCCTGGGCAAGGCACGCCAGAGGGAAGCCGGCGGACCGGGGCGGCACCGGGGCGGACCAGAGCGGGCACGGATGCGGCGGGGCAGAACGAGCCGGGCGGCTCCAGGCGGGGCGGGCCAGGGCGAAACGAGCCGGGCGGGGCAAGGCTGGGCGGGCAGGGCAGGGCAGGGCAGGGCAGGGCAGGGCTGGGCACGGCAGGCTGGGCTGGGCAGGCGGAACGAGTCGGGCGAAACGAGCCGAGCGGGGCAAGGCTAGGCGCGGCAGGGCGGGGCGGGGGTGGGCAGCGCGAGGTGGGGCGGGGCCGGGTGTGGGTTAGGCGGGGACTTCGACCGTGAACTCGGCGCGGTGGATCACGCCCGTGCGTTGGAACTCGAAGTACATGCGGTAGCGGCCCGCGCTCGGAGCCGCGACCCAGAACTTCACCGCACCACCCACGAGCTGGTCCTCCGGGTGCACGTGCAGGAACCCCAGGTCGCCCTCGCGGACGACCACCAGGTGGCCGTACGCGCCCAGGTAGCGCTCCAAGGCGGTGACCGGGGTGCCGTTCTCGAAGACCCGCAGGGACAGCGGCTGGGTCGCGTTGACCCGCGGAGTGCCCTCCAGGCTCACGGTCAGGCCGTCCACCGTCGCGGTGCGGGCGGCGGGCGGCAGCGGTACCGGAACATAATCCCCCGGCACGGTCGCGTCCACGGCCAGGGTCAGTGGGACCTGCTGGCCGGTCGGGTCGAAGGTGACGAAGTCCGAGTACAGCCGGAACACCCCCGGCGACGGGAGCGTCAGCGGCACGGTCCAGGTGCCGTCCGGCGCCATCGCCGGGTGCAGGTGCTGGAAGGCTCCCAGGTCCCGCCGTACCACCACGAAGTGCATGAGCTTCTCGTGGTTCAGCACGAACCGCGTCACGGGCTTGCCGTCCGGGCCGAGGATGCGGAAGGTGTACGGCTGGGCCACGCCCGCGGCGAACGTCGTCGCGCCCGGCACCAGCGTGAAGCCGCCGGCGCTCAGCGACACCCCGGCCAGGTCGCCGGCCACCGCCCCGCCGTGCGAGTGCGACGGGATCGCGTTGGGTGCGGCCGTCGGCGCGGCGGCGCCGGAGGACGACGACGAGTCCGTCGTCCGGGCGATCACGAAGCCCAGCAGCAGCGCGGCCACGAGGCCGGCCGCCATGAGCGGCGCCCTAAACGACGACAAGCTCGTATCCCGCCTCGTCGATCGCCGTGCGGACCTCGTCCAGCGGCAGCGGCCCGTCGCTCGTGACGGTCACGGTGCCGGTCGGCAGCTCCACCTGGACATCGTGGACCCCGGGAAGCCGGGTCAGCTCCTCCGTCACCGCGCTCACGCAATGGCCGCAGGTCATGCCGCTGACCGTATATGCGTTGGTGAAGGACATGACAACCACCCTTTGAGGGACTTTCGTAACTTTTGTCCAAATTATGGCGTTGGTGACGCATGGGGTTACGCAGCAAACTGTGCACCACCGTCGTCGCCGGACTCATTGTCCTGGCCGCGCACGGGACCGGTCACGCGGACCCGGCCACGGACCGGCAGCGGCAGCTCGCCGGCGCCTGGCAGCAGCTCGAAGGCGTCATCGAACGGTACAACGCCGTGCGCGACGACCTGCGGTCCACCAATGCCCAGCTGGCCCGCGTCAACGCCCGCCTGGCCCCGCTCCAGGGCCGGGTGGCCGCCGCCCAGCGCGCCGCCGACGAGCTGGCGGCCGCGCTGTACCGCAGCGGCGCCGTCGGCAGCACGGCCGCGCTCATCGGCGCCGACTCGCCCGAGACGCTCATGGACCAGCTGGCCACCCTCGACCACCTGGAGCGCCGCCGTACGACCGCCTTGAATGCCCTCAAGAACACCCAACGGGAACTCGGCGAAGAACGGTTCCAACTGGACAGGTTGCAGCTTCAACAAAGGGCGCAGGAAGCGGAGCTCGGCGCCCGGAAAGCGACGATCGAATCGCAGCTGAAACGGATGCAGAACGGGCGGGCCCGGATGCCGCGGGGCGCACTGGTCGACGGATATCGACCGGTATTCACGGACGACGCCGCCGGGCGGGCCGTGAAATACGCGTACGAGCAGCTCGGAAAGGTGTACCAATGGGGCGCCGACGGGCCGAACGCATACGACTGCTCGGGGCTGACCATGGCCGCCTGGAAGGCCGCGGGCGTCGTGCTGCCGCACAATGCGGCCCGGCAGAAGCAGACGGTCACCCCGATCAAACGGGAGGAACTGCGCCCGGGGGATCTCGTCTTCTACTACAAGGATGTCAGCCACGTCGGGTTGTACATCGGTGACGGACGGGTGATCGAAGCTCCCCGAACCGGCGAACGCATTTCCATGCGCCTGCTCGACTATGCACCGATTGTCGGCTATGGCCGGCCGGACTATACGGCTCAGTGAGCTTGTTTGTGTCCTAACGGCGGAGGCGTAAACGTCGGCTTCACGACAGCATGAGCCGGACACAGGGAATCTACTGACTCTTCCCTGCGCATCCGGCCCCCTGGAGTGCTGTCAATGAGGCGTGCCCGCCTGTCCCGAATAGCGTTCGGCCTCGCGCTCGCGTTGAGCGTCCCGGTCACGGCGGCATTCACCGCGCCACCGACCGCGACAGCGGCCACCACGCTACCGACCGGCTTCTCGGAACAGGTCGTCCTTTCCGGTCTGGTGCATCCCACCAAGCTGGTCTTCTCGCCCGACGGTCGCGTCTTCGTGGCGGAGAAGGGCGGCACCATCAAGGTGTTCGACAGCCTGTCCGACCCGACCCCGACGGTGTTCGCGGACCTGTCGGCCCGGGTGCACGACAACGAGGACAAGGGCCTGCTCGGGCTGGCGCTGCCGCCGAACTTCCCGTCGAACCCGTCGGTCTACGTCACCTACACGTGGACCCAGCCGATCGGCGGCGGCCTCGACATCGGCGACACCTGCCCGACGCCCGGCACCGGCTGCATCGTCAGCGGCCGGCTGGCCAAGCTGACCGCGAACGGCGACACGTGGACCGGCACCGAGCAGGTGCTGATCAACGACTGGTGCCAGCAGTTCGAGACCCACAGCGTGGGCGACGTGGCGTTCGGCCCCGACGGCGCGCTCTACGTGAGCGGCGGCGAGGGCGCGAGCCCGGTCTTCACCGACTGGGGGCAGCAGGGCAACCCGGTCAACCCGTGCGGCGACCCGCCGGGCGGCACCGGCGCCGCGCTCAGCCCGCCGACCGCGGAGGGCGGCGCGCTGCGCTCGCAGGACATCCGCACGACCGGCGACCCGACCGGGCTGAGCGGCACGATCATCCGGATCGATCCGAACACGGGCGCCGCCAAGACGGACAACCCGATGTACAACGCGACCACCGACCCGAACGCGCGCCGGATCGTGGCGTACGGCCTGCGCAACCCGTACCGGTGGACGTTCAAGCCCGGCACCAGCGAGATCTGGATCGGTGACGTCGGCTGGCGGACGTGGGAGGAGATCAACCGGCTGCCCAACCCGCTCGCCACGCCGCTGACCAACTTCGGCTGGCCGTGCTACGAGGGCAACGCCCAGCAGCCCGGGTACCGCGACGCCGGCCTCGCGCTGTGCCAGTCGCTGTACAGCAACAACACGAGCACCGGCCCGGTGTACACCTACGGGCACCACCAGCAGGTCAACAACAACGACGGCTGCCCGACCGGCGGCTCCAGCCCGACCGGCGTGGCGTTCTACCCGACCTCCGGCGGCAGCTACCCGGCCGCGTACCGGGGCGCCCTGTTCTGGGCCGACTACGCCCGCAACTGCATCTACGCGATGAAGGCGACCAACGGCACGCCCGACCCGGCGAAGATCGAGACGTTCGCGCCCGGCGCGGCCGGGCCGGTCGACCTGGAGATCGGGCCGGGCGGCGACCTGTACTACGTCGACATCGACGGCGGCACGGTCCGCCGGATCAACTACAACGCCGGCAACCAGCCGCCGGTGGCCGTCATCGGCGCCGACAAGACGAGTGGCGCGCCGCCGCTGGCCGTGCAGTTCACCTCGGCCGGCACGAGCGACCCGAACACCGGGGACGTCCTGACGTACCAGTGGGACTTCACCGGCGACGGGACGTGGGACGCGGTCGGTACGACGGCCTCGTACACGTACACGACGGCCGGCACGTATCAGGCGAAGCTGCGGGTCACCGACGCCGGCGGGCTCTCCGACACCAAGACGCTGCAGATCATGGTCGGCACCAGCGCACCCGTCCCGGTGATCGACACTCCGGCGGCCGGGCCGACCTGGGCGACCAACGACACGGTGACGTTCACCGGGCACGCGACCGACGAGCAGGACGGGAACATCCCGGCGGCCAACCTGCACTGGCAGCTGATCCTGCAGCACTGCGCCACGCCCGACAACTGCCACCAGCACTACATGACCGAGGTCGACGGGGCGTCCGGGTCGTTCATCGGCCCCGACCACGAGTACCCGTCGTACGTCGAGCTCCGGCTGACCGCCACGGACAGCAGCGGGCTGAGCACCACCGTGACCCGGCGGGTCGACCCGAAGACGGTCAACCTGACGTTCAACTCGGTGCCCGCCGGCCTGAACGTGACGGTCGGGTCGGCCACCGGCGTCACGCCGTTCACCCAGACGGTGATCCAGAAGTCGACGCAGACGGTGTCGGCGCCGACGCCGCAGACGCTGTCGGGCACGTCCTACGCGTTCGACTCGTGGAGCAACGGCGGTGCCGCCACGCAGGTCGTCACCGCGCCGACGACGAACACGACGTACACCGCGAGCTACACGGCGACCGGCGGCGGGACGTGCTCGGACTCCTTCGGCTACGTGTGCACCACGCAGACGAAGACGTTCAACAGTGCCGACACGACGGTGCTGTCGCTGACCGGTGACGAGGCGACGCAGCAGATCACGCTGCCGTTCGCGATCAAGTTGTACGGGCAGAGCTACACGACCGCCTGGGTCGACACCAACGGCCTGGTCAGCTTCACCAACCCGAACGGCGCCGCGACCTGGCAGAACGGGACGCTGCCGAACCCGGCCGCGCCCAACGCCACCGTCTACGCGTTCCATGACGACCTGGTCGTCGACGGCAACGCGTCGGTGCGGACGACGACCCTCGGCAGCGCGCCGAACCGGCAGTTCGTCATCGAGTGGCGCAACCCGTACATCTACGGCAACACCAGTCGCCGGATCACCTTCGAGGCGATCCTGTCGGAGAACGGCGACGTGATCACCAACTACTCGAGCCTCGACAACGACTTCGAGAAGGGCAGCTCGGCCACGGTCGGCATCG
The DNA here is from genome assembly GCF_014647515.1 of Dactylosporangium sucinum. GTDB lineage: Bacteria > Actinomycetota > Actinomycetes > Mycobacteriales > Micromonosporaceae > Dactylosporangium > Dactylosporangium sucinum. The sequence goes on from NZ_BMPI01000007.1 coordinate 263,567, forward strand.
AGAACGCCGACGGCACGATCGGCCTGGCGTACTCGGTGAACACGCCCAAGCTGCAGTCCGGCCGGGCGGTCGTCTTCACCGCGCCGGGTGGCGGCGGCGGGACCGACCCCCCGCCGGCCTCGACCGGCAGCATCTCCGGGACCGTGTCCGTCGAGGGCGGCAGCACGGTGACCGGCGCGACGGTGACGCTGACGCCCGGCACCGGGTCGACGACGTCCGGGGCCGGCGGAGCGTATGCGTTCAGCGACCTGGCCTACGGGACCTACACCGTCACGGGCTCCTACAACGGCCAGTCGGTGTCCACGTCCGCGACGCTGAGCTCGTCGTCCAAGACGGTGAACCTGACCGTGCCGGCGGCGCCGCCGCCGGTGGAGCCCGGCTCGTACGCGATGACGACGCTGACCACGCCGTTCGTGGCCGCCGAGACGACCGTGCTGCCGCTCACCGGCGACGACAACATCGCGCAGGTGACCCTGCCGACGCCGGTGAAGCTGTACGGCCAGACGTACTCGACCGCCTGGATCGACACGAACGGCAAGATCTCGTTCGTGAACCCGGGATCGACGTACGTCGAGCACTCGGCCATCCCGTCCACCGCGGTCCCGAACGCCAGCGTCTACCCGTTCTGGGACGACCTGGTGGTCGACGGGTCGGCGTCGGTGCGGATGGCGACGGTCGACGGCTCGGTGGTGATCGAGTGGCGCAACCCGTACATCTACGGCAACGGGGTGCACAACCGGATCACCTTCTCGGTGGCGTTCGCGCCCGACGGCACGATCACGATGTACTACTCCGGCCTGGACAACGACGTGGAGAAGGGCAGCGGGGCGACCGTCGGGGTCGAGAACGCGACCGGGACGGCGGCCGTGCAGTACCTGTTCAACCAGCCGCTGCTGGCTTCGGGCAAGGCGGTACGGTTCACGCCTTCGTGATGGGTTTCTGTCATACCCCGTTGCTAGCGTCGGGGTGTGTTCGAGGAAGCTTCTGCGCTATTGAAGAGGCTCGCTGGTCCTGCCGCCGAGTTGCGGGAGGACCAGTGGGCCGCCATCTCGGCCCTGGTCGGTGACCGTCGGCGGGTGCTGTGCGTGCAGCGCACCGGCTGGGGCAAGTCGGCCGTCTACTTCGTGGCGACCGCCCTGCTGCGCGCCCGCGGGGCCGGGCCGACCGTGATCGTGTCTCCGCTGCTCGCCCTCATGCGCAACCAGGTCGACGCCGCGGCCCGGGCCGGCATCAGCGCCCGCACGATCAACTCCGCCAACCTGGAGGAGTGGGACGCGATCACCGCCGAGATCGCCGCGGGCGCGGTCGACGTGCTCCTGGTGAGCCCCGAGCGGCTCAACAACCCCGACTTCCGCGACAACGTGCTGCCCAAGCTGGCCGCCACCACCGGCCTGCTCGTGGTCGACGAGGCGCACTGCGTCTCCGACTGGGGCCACGACTTCCGCCCCGACTACCGGCGGCTCCGCACGCTGCTGCTCGACCTCTCCCCCGGCACGCCGGTGCTCGCCACCACCGCGACCGCCAACGCTCGGGTCAGCGCCGACGTGGCCGAGCAGCTCGGCGACGCGCTGGTGCTGCGCGGCTCGCTCGACCGCGAGTCGCTGCGGCTGGGCTCGCTCACCCTGCCCTCCGCCGCGCACCGCCTGGCCTGGCTCGGCGAGCACCTGCGCGACCTGCCCGGCTCCGGGATCGTCTACACGCTGACCGTCGCCGGCGCCCACGAGGCGGCCGCCTACCTGCGGGCCCAGGGCTACGAGGTGGCGGCCTACTCGGGCCAGTCCGAGGACGCCGACCGGCGCGCGGCCGAGGCCGACCTGGTCGACAACCGGATCAAGGCGCTCGTCGCCACGTCGGCGCTCGGCATGGGCTTCGACAAGCCCGACCTCGGCTTCGTCGTGCACCTCGGCGCGCCCTCCTCGCCGATCGCCTACTACCAGCAGGTGGGCCGGGCCGGGCGGGCCGTCGAGCAGGCCGACGTGCTGCTGCTGCCGGGTGCCGAGGACGCGGCGATCTGGCGGTATTTCGCCTCGCTCGCCTTCCCGCCGGAGGACCAGGTGCGCGCGGTCCTCGACGTGCTGGCCGACAGCGACCGGCCGCTGTCGACGGCCGCCCTGGAGCCGCGGGTCGAGCTGCGGCGCAACCGGCTGGAGCTGATGCTCAAGGTCCTCGACGTCGACGGCGCCGTGCGGCGGGTCCGCGGCGGCTGGGAGTCGACGGGCGAGCCGTGGGTGCACGACACCGCGCGCTACGCCCGCATCGCCGAGGCGCGGGCCGCCGAGCAGGAGTCCATGCGGCAGTATGCGGCGCTGAGGACCTGCCGGATGGAGTATCTGCGGCTGCAGCTCGACGACCCGGGCGCCGTCCCGTGCGGGCGCTGCGACGCCTGCGCCGGGGCGTGGTATCCGACGGAGGTCGCCGACGACGCGCTGGCCTCGGCCCGGGCCCACCTCGGCCGGGCCGGCGTCGAGATCGCCCCGCGCCGCCTGTGGCCGACCGGCCTGCCCGCGATCGGGGTGGCGCTGTCGGGCAAGATCCCGCCCGCCGAGCAGCTCCTGCCGGGCCGCGCGATCGGCCGGCTGAGCGACCTGGGCTGGGGCGACAAGCTCCGCCGGCTGCTGGCCGCCCCCGACGCCCCGCTGCCCGACGACGTGTTCAACGGCGTCGTCGCCACCCTGGCGGAGTGGGCGAAGGGCGACGACCGCTGGCCCGAGCGCCCGGTCGGCGTCGTGGTCATCGACTCGCACAGCACCCCGCGGCTGGTCGCCTCGCTCGGCGAGCGGATCGCGGCGGTCGGCCGCCTGCCGCTGCTGGGCACGGTGACCTCCGGGGCCGCGGCCGACGCGGCCTCCCGCACCAACAGCGCCCAGCGCGTGCGGGCGCTGCACTCGGCCTTCACCGTGTCCCCCGGCCTGGCGTCGGCCGTCCGCGCGGCCGAGGGCCCGGTGTTGCTCGTCGACGACCTGGTCGACAGCGGCTGGACGATGGCGATCGTGGCGCGGCTGCTGGTCCAGGCGGGGGCGCGCGGCGTGCTGCCGTTCGCCCTGGCGGTGTCGGCGTAGTCAGGCCAGGGTTGCGGTGTCGATCACGAAGCGGTAGCGCACGTCGGAGGCGAGCACCCGCTCGTAGGCCTCGTTGACCCGGCCGGCCTCGATCAGCTCGATCTCGGCGCCCAGGTCGTGCTCGGCGCAGAAGTCGAGCATCTCCTGCGTGTCGCGGAGGCCGCCGGCAGATCCTGCTCATGTACACCGCCGAGCCGGGCACGCCGAGCGAGGACGCGCTGCGGCTGCTGGCCAGCTGGGCGGCCTCGCAGCCCAGCTGGGACGGCGCCTGAGCGGGGCGCCGTCCCAGCCGTCCCGCCTAGGCGGGCGCGGTGAAGGTGTGGGTCCCGGAGCCCACGTAGTACGTGCCGCCGCCCATCGGTACCGCCGGAGCCGGGGCGAGCACCGATCCGGGCTGCGACGTCGGGACCTTCACCGTGGCGAAGGCGCCCGGGGGCACCGTCACCCGCAGGGTCACGGTGCCGGCCGAGACGGACCAGTCGCTCACGGCGCGGCCGTAGGGGGTTTCGTAGGACGACGACGCCGACGTCAGGCCACCGCCCACGACCGGGGCGACGAGCAGCGACGCGTAGCCGGGGGACGCCGGGGACAGGCCGCCGACCTGGCGGTACAGGAAGTCGCCCACGGAGCCGAGGCCGTAGTGGTTGAAGGAGTTCATGCCCGGGTCGTTGAACGAGCCGTCGGTGCGGATGCCGTCCCAGCGCTCCCAGATCGTGGTGGCGCCGCGGCTGTTCATGTAGCCCCAGCCGGGGAAGCCGGGCTGGAGCAGGATCTGGTACGCCGTGGCCGCGTGGCCGTTGGCGGCCAGCACCGGGAGCAGGTTCTCCACGCCCAGGAAGCCGACCGTCAGGTGACCGCCGGCCGCGGCCACCCGGGCGGCGAGCCGGTCGGCCGCGGCCTGCACGCGGTTCGCCGGCAGGAGGCCGAAGGCCAGGGCGAGCACGTAGCCGGTCTGGGTGTTGCCGCTGACGGTGCCGTCCGCGGCGACGAACCGGTTCGTGAACGCCGTGGCGACCTGGTCGGCGAGCTGGCCGTACGACGTCGCCTCGCTCGTGCGGCCGGTCGCCGCGGCCATCCGCGAGACCAGGCGCGCCGACCAGGCGAAGAAGGCCGTCGAGATGACGTCCTGCGCGGTGTTGTCGTTGACGTTGAGCCAGTCGCCGTAGGTGGGCTGGTTGCGGATCAGGTCGGCGCCCGACGTCGAGCGCAGGTAGTCGACCCAGCGGGCCATCGCGGCGAAGTGCTCGTCGATCACCCTGGTGTCGCCGTAGCGCTGCCACAGCGTGTACGGGACGATGACGCCCGCGTCACCCCAGCCCGCGGTGCCGGCGCCGCAGCAGACGCCGGGGGCGACGTCGGTGAACGCCCCGTCGCCGCGCTGGGCGTCGACCAGGTCGTCGCTGTACTTGTCGAGGAAGGCCTGCACGTCGACGTTGAACGTGGCGGTACCGGCGAAGATCGCGATGTCGCCCGTCCATCCCAGGCGCTCGTCGCGCTGCGGGCAGTCGGTCGGGATGGAGAGCATGTTCGATCGCTCGCCCCACAGGATGTTGTGCTGCAGCTGGTTCACCAGGGCGTTCGAGGTGCTCAGCGAGCCCGACTGGTTGCCGCTCGTCCAGGCCGCGCGGCCGGTGACGGTCGACGCGGTCGGCGTGAAGCCCGCCGGCAGGCCGGTGAGCTCGACGTACCGGTAGCCGTGGACGGTGAACCGCGGCTCGTACGTCTCGGTGCCGCCGGTGCCGGCGAGCGTGAACCGGTCGGTGGCCTGCGCGCCGCGCAGGTTCGTCGTGTAGATGGTGCCGTCAGGGTTGAGGACCTCGGCGTGGCGGACGGTCACCGTCGTGCCGGCCGGGCCGCTGAGCGCGACGCGGTTCCAGCCGGTGAAGTTCTGCCCGAGGTCGAAGACCCACACGCCGGCCTGCGGCTGCGTCACCGACACCGGCCGGAACTCCTGCTGCACGGTCACGCCGTTGTCCACCTGGGACACCAGGTTCGGCTTGGCGCCGCTCCTGACCTGCACCGCCGGCCACGCCGCGTCGTCGAAGCCGGGCGCGTCCCAGCCGGCGACGGTCAGCCGGGCGTCGTAGGTCTCGCCGTTGTAGAGGTCGTCGGCGCGGATCGGGCCGGTCGCGACCTTCCAGGTGTTGTCGGTGCGGACGATCGTGGTGGTGCCGTCACCGAACGTGATGAGGAGCACGGCCGAGTACCAGGGTTGGGTACCATAGCGCTGGCTGCCGGCGAAGCCGAGGCTCCCGGAGTACCAGCCGTTTCCCAGCCACGCGCCCAGCGCGTTCTCCCCCTGGCGCAGCTGTGCCGTGACGTCGTGGACCTTGTACTGGAGGCGTTTGGTGTAGTCCGTCCATCCGGGCGCGAGCACGTCGGTGCCGACCTTGGCGCCGTTGAGCCGCGTCTCGTGCAGTCCCAGCGCGGTGGTGAGCAGCCGTGCCGAGGCGACCGGCTTGTTCACCGTGAACGCCTTGCGGACGAGCGGGGCAGCCTTCGCGACGACGACGTTCGAGCCCCAGGGCCCGCTGCCGTAGGTCGCGACGGCGCGCGCCGCCGGCCACGACCCGTCGTTGAAGCCGGGCTGGTTCCAGCCGCTCGGCGCGCTCTGGAACGCTTTCCAGCTCGCGTCGGTGGTGACGGTCGCGGCGCCGGCCACGGTCAGCTTGGCGATCATGCCCGCGGGCGACTGCGTGGTGTTCTCGGTGGCGATGGCGATCGTGTTGGTGCCGGCGGTGAGGCGGCCGCGCAGGTCGACGACCGCCGCCTGCTGCCACGACTGGTACACCCGCGGCGACGAGCTGACCTGCACGCCGTTGACCCACACGTCGGCGGTGTCGTCGCCGGTGACGACCAGCTGGGCGTTGCCCGGGGCGGTGGCGAGGCTGAACGTGCGCCTGAAGTACCGCGTGGAGATCGGCACGCCGGCGGCCGGATCGCCCTCCGGGTACCAGATCCAGGTCGCCCCGGCGAGGTCGGCGCCGGTCGCGGGCTGCCCGACGAAGTCGGCGGTCCACTCCGTCGCCGGTGCGCGCAGGCCCATCTCGAAGAACTGCGTGGCGCTCCAGGCGCTCGCCCGGCCCTGGGTGTCCCAGACGCGGACGCGCCAGTAGTACCGCTTGAGGCTGACCAGTGCCGGGCCGGCGTAGCCGACGTCGACCTGCCGGTCGGACGCGACCCGGCCGCTGGCCCAGACGTCGCCGGCGTTCGCGCTGGTGCTCGAGACGCTGATCTCGTACCCGGCCTGGCGCTGGCCGGCGGCGCTCGACGCGAGCTTCCAGCCGAAGCGCGGCTGGGCGGCGTCGACGCCGAGCGGATTGGCGCGGTGCTCGACGGTCGCGCTGCTCACGCCGAGCGGCGACGCGGCGTCGGGGTTGGGCGCGACGACGTCCGAGTTCCACGGCGAGATGCCGTACGCGCCGGAGTCCCGCGCGGCCGGCCAGCCGCCGTCGCCGAAGCCGGGCTGCTCCCAGCCGCTCGGGACGCTGAGGCCGGCTTTCCAGCTCGCGTCGGTGACGAGGTCGACGGTCCCGCCGGCGGCCACGACCCGCAGCCGCCCGAGCACGCCGGCCGGTCCGGCGGTGGAGTTCCGTGCGGCGACGGCGATCGTGTTGGTACCGCCGGCGAGGCTCGACTGCAGGTCGACGTAGACCGCGTTGTGCCAGGAGTCGGCGACGCGCGGCGAGCCGGCGAGGGGCTTGCCGTTGAGCCACACGTCGACGGTGTCGTCGCCGGTCAGGACGAGCTGTGCCTCGCTGACGGCTCCGGCGGGGGCGGTGAAGGTCCTGCGGAAGTACCGGACGTCGGCCGGCACCGATGTGCGCGGGTCGCCCTCGGGATACCAGATCCAGTGGGCGCCGGAGAGGCTCACCGGCGCGGCCGCGACGGCCGGCGAGGGCGGGACGACGAGGAGCGCGGCGACGAGGGTGCCGACGGTCGCCGCGACGAGCGCACGGCGAGGCTGCAGGGGCATGGCGGTGCTCCTGTTCTGCGGATATGGGTTGTGAAACGTTTCATTCGGGCGCTGGCTTTAAACGTTTCACAACGTGGTCGTGGGCTCACTGTAGTGAGACGCTGGTCGATGCGCAACGCCCCCGCCGGCGAACCACGCACCGAGATCCCGGCCACGGCACCGACCGACCAGGGCCACATGATCACGGACGTTTCTGTACCGAATACGGACCAGAAACGTCCGCGATCATGCCCGGCCCACGCTGAGCCGGCGCCGGCGGGGAGTCAGCCGCGCCGCCCAGCCACCACGCCGCCCGACCACCACGCCGCGAGCAGGGCTTGGGGCGGCCCGGCGGGGGCTGATGTGTTTCGATGATGTGTCGGTATTGGAAAGTGGAAACTCTCGATGGCTCCGGGGTCTTCTGTCCATCCCTCCGACGCCCTACCGTCACTGTATGGATCTGGAGCTGCGGCACCTGCGGGTCGTGTGCGCGATCGCGGACGCCGGCAGCGTCACCAAGGCCGCTTCCGTGCTTGGGCTGGCGCAACCGGCGCTCACGGCGCAGCTGCAGCGCATTGAGCGTGCGCTCGGTGGGTTGCTGTTCGAGCGCGACCGGCGGGGGGCGCGGGCGACGCCGTTGGGCGAGCTCGTGCTCGCGCGGGCCAGGGTGCTGCTGCCGGCCGTGAAGGGGCTGCAGGACGAGGCGACGCGGCTGGCCAGCACGGCCGGGAACGCCGGGCGGTACCGGATCGGGGCGGTCAACGGCCCCATCCTCGGCGGGCTGGTCCATCGGATCACGAGCAACCACCCCGGGGCGCAGGTCAGCACCCACGCCAGTTGGTCCGCGGGCGAGCTCGGCGACCTCGTGCTCTCCGGGAAGCTCGACTTCGTGCTCGTGGGCGCCTGCGGCGACGCGCCGCCGGCGACCGACACCGGGCTCGCCTGGCGGGTGGTCGCCGCGGACCCGGTCTTTCTCCTGCTGCCCGAGGGGCATCCGCTCGCCGTCCGGGACGAGGTGGACCTGGCCGAGCTCGCCGACGCGCAGTGGGTGGCGGCGCCCGGCGACGGCTGCTTCTCCGCCTGTCACGCCGCGGCGTGCGCGCGGGCCGGGTTCACGCCGAAGGTGCTGTTCGAGACCGAGGTGCGCGGCGCCATCGACCTGATCGAGTCGGGGGACGCGGTCGGGCTGTGCCAGGCGACGCTGCGGCCGATGGCCGGGCTGACGGCGGTGCCGATCGCGGGCGCGCCGCTGCACTGGCGGCAGATGATGGGCTGGCTGCCCGACGGGCCGGCGGCGGACGTGGCCGGCCAGGTGTGGGCGTATGCGATCGAGTCCTACGCGGACGCCGTGCGCAAGAACGAGCGGTACTCCGCCTGGCTCGGGCGCCACCCCGACCGGCGCATGCTGGCCCTGTGACGCGCGAAGGGCCCGGCGCCGAGACGCCGGGCCCGCGCGGTGCACCTACCCCGTGAACGTGGCCGTGATCTGGGTGAACTGCCAGTTGTTCTGGGCGATGCCGCTGCAGTTGGAGACCACGCCGCCGCCCGGGCA
>NZ_BMPI01000008.1:0-12594 GCF_014647515.1 Dactylosporangium sucinum
TCAGTCAGCTCATGTCGTCGAGACACAGCCGTCTATCTACCGCATCCGACACCGATGATCCACGAGACACGCCCTAGTAGAACGTGGGTTGACCTTGGTGGTTTTCCGTCACCCCGGCGACGGAAAACCACCAAGGTCAACTGCGGGAAACGGCCACAGGCGTCGGATGCGGTCGCACAACCCGCCCCGCGCCCCGCGCCCCGCGCTCCGCGCCCCGCGCCCCGCTACGAGCGGGCCGTTACGAGCGGGCCGTGAGTGGGGAGGGGGGCGTGGCGAGCGGGGCGTGAGGGTTCGGCTGCCTTCCGCGTATCCTGGCGCGTGATGAAGAAGCGGCTTCAGCACCTCCCCGCCGGCCTGATCGCCATGGCGGCGCTCCTCGTCGTCACCGTGCCCCTGGCGCTGTGGCGGGACGGGGCCGCCGCCGCGTCCGGCGCCGCGGCCGGCGTCGGGCTGGTCACCCTCAGCTACACGCTGTCGAGCCTCGTCATCGCCTGGACCGACCTCAGGGCCCGCCACCTGCTCATGCCGGTCGCGCTCGGCACCTATGTGGTCAAGTTCACCGTCATCGGCGTCGCCATGTGGTTCGTGAGCGGCGCCGACTGGGCCGGCCTCACGTGGATGGGCGCGCTCGTCATCGCCGGCGTCGTGGTCTGGATGGGCGCGCACGCGACCTGGGTCTGGCGGGCGAAGATTCCGTACGTCGAGCTGTGATCAACTGCACGGGTCCAGGCGCTCGCCGCTGTTCTCCGACAGCTTGCGCGTGACCCCGCGGGACACGACGGTCGCCTCGACCCAGGTCCGGTAGTTCCCGCGCGCGCAGGGCACGGCGATCTGCCGGGTCCGCTCGCTGTTGCGCCGTTGCAGCGTGGTGGCCACGCCGGCGGCCGTGAACGACTGGCCGCTGATCGTCGTCCAGGACGAGCCGTCGTTGCGCTGCAGGTGCACGGTCATCGTGAGCGAGTCCGCGCCGGGGCTGTCGCAGCGGTACCGCCCGGCGGCCACCAACCGGCCGCCCGAGGCCGCGACGCGCTGGGGCGAGACGCTGCAGCGTACGGTCGCCGGACTACTCTGCGCGACGGTTTCGCTGCCCTCGGTTCTCGTGACGGTGATGACCGCCAAAATCAGGAAAAATGCGATAACCGCGTTGCGCAAGGTCATCACTCCAGCACGGATTGTTAGGCTGAAGCCTCAGCTAACCCGGTGGGGGTGACCGTGCGCAACATTCACTCATGCATCAGTCGTGTAGTTGACGTTCGCCGAGCGTTAGGCGTAGTAACGTTGACGGCCGCCGGTTGATGGCCCCGGCCCCAGAGCAACCCCCGCGCGATGAGCACGCGGGGGTCGATGCACAGGTGCTCCCGGCTGGCTGATATGGTCACCGCGTCATGGCCGGTAACCAGACTCCCAAGCAATCCGGATCGAGTGGAGCCAACGAGGGTTGGGCCGCCGTCGGATACCTCATCTCGGGCATCGCCGTGTGGGGCTTCGTTGGCTGGCTGGTCGACCGGTGGCTTGACACCGGTGGCATCGCCACCGCGATCGGATGTGTGCTCGGGGCAGCAGGCGGCATCTATCTGGTGGTCAAGCGCCTCGGCGCCTGACCGGCCGGTGATTTCGATATGAGAGGGACGTGGTGAGCGGACTGATTCTGGCGGAGGTGCCCTTCCCGCCGAGCGTGGAAGACATCTTCCCGCCGAACATCGGGGACATCGGCCCCTGGCTGAGCAAGTTCACCCTTCTCATCTTCCTTGCCGTCGCGATCGTGCTGGTCTACTTCCTGGTCTCTTACCGCAACCCGCAGATCGTGCCGACGAAGAAGCAGTGGCTCGCCGAGTCGGTCTACGGATTCGTGCGGGAGGGCGTGGCCAAGGACGTCATCGGCCACGAGGGGCTGCGCTTCGCGCCCTACCTGGCGTCGCTGTTCACGTTCATCGTCGTCGCCAACGTGTTCGCGATCGTTCCCGGCATCCAGATCTCGCCGATGTCGCACATCGCGTTCCCGGCGGTCCTGGCGCTGTGCACCTACGGGCTCTACCTCTTCCAAGGCTTCAAGAAGCACGGCTTCCTGGGCTACCTGAAGCACGCCACCGTGCTGCCCGCCCCGTGGTTCATGCAGCCGCTGCTGCTGCCCATCGAGGCGCTTCAGGCGTTCATCCTGCAGCCGGCCACGCTCGCCCTGCGTCTGTTCGCCAACATGTTCGCCGGCCACATGCTGCTGCTGGTGTTCACCCTGGGCGGCTTCGCGCTGCTCAACGCGGAGAGCATCTTCATCAAGCCGATCTCCGTGCTGTCCTGGGGCATGACGATCCTGCTCACCTTCTTCGAGCTGCTGGTCGCTGCCCTGCAGGCCTATGTCTTTACGCTTCTGACGGCCAACTACCTCGCGGGCACCCTCGCCGAGGAGCACTGAGCCAGACCCCCGCTTCGAAGCTTCGAAAGCGAACGAGTACCACCCTTTTCAGTTGTCCCGCGTGATCGTCACGCGAGATCTCAGGAGGATTCACAAATGTTGGCAGAAGTCACCGGTAGCCTCAGCGCCATCGGCTACGGCCTTGCGGCCATCGGCCCCGGCATCGGCGTGGGTATCGTCTTCGCCTCGTACATCCAGGCCACCGCCCGCCAGCCCGAGTCGGCCGGCCTGACCCGCACCTACATGTTCCTCGGCTTCGCCGTGGTCGAGGCGCTCGCCCTGCTGGGTATCGCCTTCGGCTTCGTGTTCCGCAGCTAGTCCCGCCACTTCTACAAGAGAGCGGGAGGTTTCCCATGTTGTTCATTGCGGAAGCAGGACACGAGCCCAACCCGATCGTCCCGATCTGGCAAGAGGTCGTTATCGGCTTCATCGCCTTCGCGATCCTCGTCTTCGTGCTGACGAAGTTCGTCTTCCCCCGCATGGAGGAGACCTTCCGCGCACGCGTGGACGCGATCGAGGGCGGCATCAAGCGCGCCGAGGAGGCGCAGGCCGAGGCCAACCGGCTGCTGCAGCAGTACAAGGAGCAGTTGGCCGAGGCCCGCACCGAGGCGGCCCGCATCCGTGACGAGGCGCGCGCCGACGCCACGGGCATCCGCGAGGACATCCTCGCGAAGGCCCGGGAGGAGAGCGACCGCATCATCGCGGCCGGCCGTGAGGCCCTGCAGACCGAGCGGCAGACCATCGTCCGTCAGCTGCGGGCCGAGGTCGGCTCGCTGGCGGTCGACCTGGCCGGCCGGATCGTCGGGGAGTCGCTGGAGGAGGAGGCCCGCCGCCGGGGCACGGTCGAGCGGTTCCTCCAGGAGATCGGTGACGGCGACGCGGCCGGCGCCGCCGGGCGGCGCTGATGGAGGCCATCAACCGGGAGGCGTACGGGGCCGCTGCCGACAAGCTCGCCGAGTTCTCGGCGGGCGCTGACGCGCAGCGGATCAGTGCGGTCGCCGACGAGGTTCTCGCGGTGGCCGACCTGCTCCGGCGCGAGCCGCGGCTGCGCCGGGCCCTCGCCGACCCGGCTCGCCCCGCCGACGAGCGGGCGGAGCTGATCCGCTCGATCCTGTCGGGCAAGGTGAGCGACGAGACCACCGGTCTGCTCGCCGCCCTGGTCGGCGGCCGGTGGTCCGGGCCCGGTGCGCTGCTCGACGGCACCGAGCGCCTGGGCGTCGACGCGCTGCTCGCCGGGGCCGACCGCGCCGGCGACCTGGCCGACGTCGAGGACGAGCTGTTCCGCTTCGGGCAGGTCGTCTCAGGCGACCCCCGCCTCGCGAGCGCCATGGCCGACTCGACCGCTCCGGCGGGCGCGCGCGGCGAGCTCGTCGGCGACCTGCTCAAGGGCAAGGCCAAGGCGGCGACGCTGCGCCTCGCGCAGCTGGCCGTCGCCGGCTTCGGCGGTCGCGGTTTCGACGCTTCGCTGGCCCGGCTCGTCGAGCTGGCCGCCTCCCGGCGGGATCGCTCGGTCGCCTACGTGACCAGCGCGGTCGCGCTGACCGACGCCGAAGAGGAGCGCCTGGCTGCCCGGCTCAAGGAGCTGTACGGTCGAGGAGTCTCCCTGAAGATCGACGTTGATCCGCGCATCATCGGAGGCATGCGGGTCAAGGTCGGCTCCGACCTTTACGACGGCACGGTCGCGCGCCGCCTCGCCGAGGCCCGCACGGCGCTCGCCAAGTAACCAATCCCCGAAGCTTGAACACTTGAGATAGAAGGTTGAGGATGGCCGAGCTGACCATCTCCTCGGACGACATTCGGGGCGCACTCGAGCGCTACGTCTCGTCCGTTGATTCACGGATCTCCCGCGAGGAGGTCGGCGTCGTCTCGTATGCCGGCGACGGTATCGCCCAGGTCGAGGGCCTGCCCTCGACGATGGCCAACGAGCTGCTCGAGTTCGAGGACGGCACGCTCGGCGTTTCGCTCAACCTCGACGTCCGCGAGATCGGCGTCGTCGTCCTGGGCGACTTCAAGGGCATCGAGGAAGGCCAGCAGGTCAAGCGGACCGGCCGCGTGCTCTCGGTGCCGGTCGGCGACGCCTTCCTCGGCCGCGTGGTCAACCCGCTCGGCCAGCCGATCGACGACCGTGGCGAGATCGCCAACGAGGGCTTCCGCGAGCTGGAGCTGCAGGCGCCCAACGTCATGGCCCGCCAGCCGGTGAAGGAGCCCCTGCAGACGGGCATCAAGGCGATCGACGCCATGACCGCCATCGGCCGCGGCCAGCGCCAGCTGATCATCGGTGACCGCAAGACCGGCAAGACGACGGTCGCGCTGGACACGATCATCAACCAGCGCGACAACTGGCTGTCCGGCGACCCGAAGAAGCAGGTCCGCTGCATCTACGTCGCCATCGGCCAGAAGGCCTCCACGATCGCCGCGACCCGCGGGATCCTGGAGGAGCAGGGCGCGATGGAGTACACGACCATCGTCGCCTCCCCGGCGTCCGACCCGGCCGGCTTCAAGTACCTCGCGCCCTACGCCGGCTCCGCCATCGGCCAGCACTGGATGTACGGCGGCAAGCACGTCCTGATCGTCTTCGACGACCTGACGAAGCAGGCCGAGGCCTACCGCGCCGTCTCCCTGCTGCTGCGTCGCCCGCCGGGCCGCGAGGCCTACCCCGGCGACGTCTTCTACCTGCACTCCCGGCTGCTGGAGCGCTGCGCCAAGCTCTCCGACGACCTGGGCGGTGGCTCGATGACCGGCCTGCCGATCATCGAGACGAAGGCCAACGACATCTCGGCCTACATCCCGACCAACGTCATCTCCATCACCGACGGCCAGGTCTTCCTCGAGTCCGACCTGTTCAACCAGGGCGTTCGCCCGGCCATCAACGTCGGCACCTCGGTGTCCCGCGTCGGTGGTTCCGCGCAGGTCAAGGGCATGAAGTCGGTCGCCGGCCGCCTGCGTCTCGACCTCGCCCAGTTCCGTGAGCTGGAGGCCTTCGCGGCCTTCGCCTCCGACCTGGACAAGGCGTCGCGGGCCCAGCTGGAGAAGGGCGCCCGCCTGGTCGAGCTGCTCAAGCAGCCGCAGTATTCGCCGTTCACCGTCGAGGACGAGATCATCTCGATCTGGCTGGGCACCACCGGCCAGCTCGACGACGTGGCCGTCGCCGACGTGCGCCGCTTCGAGACCGAGTTCCTGCAGTACCTGCGCAGCAACCGCAAGGAGCTGCAGGCCGCGATCGCCGAGTCGAAGAACCTGACCGACGACACGATCGCCGGGCTGACCGAGGCCGTGAAGAGCTTCAAGCAGGTCTTCGCGACGAAGGACGGCGGCCCCGCGGTCAACGAGGCGCCGGCCAAGGCCCTGGAGGGTGAGCAGGACCGCGAGACCGTCACCCGCCAGGTCCGGAAGTCGGGCTGAGCCATGGCCGGTCAGGTACAGGCCCTGCGCCGCAAGATCCGAACGGTCAAGTCGACCAAGAAGATCACCAAGGCGCAGGAGCTGGTCGCCACGAGCCGCATCGGCAAGGCGCAAGAGCGGGTCGCCGCCTCCCTGCCCTACTCCGAGGCGATCACGGGCGTGCTGACGGCGCTGGCGAGCAACACGAACGTCGACCACCCGCTGCTGGTGCCGCGCAACCCGGTCCGCCGGGCCGGCGTGCTGCTCGTGACCAGCGACCGTGGCCTCTGCGGCGGGTACAACGCCAACGCCATCCGCACCTGTGAGCAGCTCATCGCTCGCCTGCGCGGCGAGGGCAAGCAGGTCGCGCTCTACATCGCCGGCCGCAAGGGCGTCGCCTACTACCGCTTCCGTGGTCGCGAGATCGCGGGCAGCTGGACGGGCTTCTCCGAGCAGCCGCGGTATGAGAACGCGTCCGAGATCGGCGAGACGCTGATCCAGGCCTTCGTCAACGGTGCCGACGACTCGCTCGACGGCCCCGGCCCCGACGGCATCCTCGGCGTCGACGAGCTCCACATGGTCCACACGCAGTTCCGCTCCCTCATGACCCAGACCCCTGTCGCGCGGGTCGTCGCGCCGCTGGAGGTCGAGGAGCACGAGGTCAGCGGGCCGCTGCCGGCCTACGAGTTCGAGCCGGAGGCCGAGCAGCTGCTCGAGGCGCTGCTGCCGAAGTACATCAACACGCGGATCTTCGCGGCGTTGCTGGAGTCGGCCGCCAGCGAGTCGGCCGCCCGGCGGCGGGCCATGAAGAGCGCCTCCGACAACGCCGACGACCTGCTCAAGCGGTACACCCGCGAAATGAACTCCGCTCGGCAGGCGGCGATCACCCAGGAAATCAGTGAGATCGTCGGCGGCGCCAACGCGCTGGCGGCGGCGGGAAGTGATGTGTGATGACTGCACCAGCAGACACGAAGACCGCGGTCGGCCGCGTGGTCCGGGTCATCGGCCCGGTCGTCGACGCCGAATTCCCGCGTGACGCCATGCCCGACATCTACAACGCGCTCCACGTCGAGGTGAACCTCGCCGAGGGCTCCAAGAAGCTGACGCTCGAGGTCGCGCAGCACCTCGGCGACAACATGGTGCGCGCCATCTCGATGCAGCCGACCGACGGCCTGGTCCGCGGCGCCGAGGTGACCGACACCGGCGCCGGCATCTCGGTGCCGG
The DNA here is from genome assembly GCF_014647515.1 of Dactylosporangium sucinum. GTDB lineage: Bacteria > Actinomycetota > Actinomycetes > Mycobacteriales > Micromonosporaceae > Dactylosporangium > Dactylosporangium sucinum. The sequence continues at coordinate 7,016 of NZ_BMPI01000008.1, forward strand.
TCGGCGACGTCACCAAGGGCCACGTGTTCAACGCCCTCGGCGAGGTGCTCAACGCCGACGAGTCGAAGCTCGACATCAAGGAGCGCTGGGAGATCCACCGCCCGGCGCCGCAGTTCGCCGAGCTCGAGCCGAAGACCGAGATGCTGGAGACCGGCATCAAGGTTCTCGACCTCCTCGCGCCGTACGTGCGTGGTGGCAAGATCGGCCTGTTCGGCGGTGCCGGCGTCGGCAAGACGGTGCTCATCCAGGAGATGATCACCCGTGTGGCCCGCAACTTCGGTGGCACCTCGGTGTTCGCCGGCGTCGGCGAGCGCACGCGTGAGGGCAACGACCTCATCCTGGAGATGACCGAGGGCGGCGTCATCGACAAGACCGCCCTCGTGTTCGGCCAGATGGACGAGCCCCCGGGCACCCGTCTGCGGGTCGCGCTGTCCGCGCTGACCATGGCGGAGTACTTCCGCGACGTCCAGAACCAGGAGGTGCTGCTCTTCATCGACAACATCTTCCGGTTCACGCAGGCCGGCTCCGAGGTATCGACGCTGCTCGGCCGCATGCCGAGCGCCGTCGGTTACCAGCCGACCCTGGCCGACGAGATGGGTCAGCTGCAGGAGCGCATCACCTCCGTCCGGGGGAAGGCCATCACCTCGCTCCAGGCGATCTACGTGCCCGCCGACGACTACACCGACCCGGCGCCGGCCACCACCTTCGCCCACCTGGACGCGACGACCAACCTCGAGCGGTCGATCTCCGACAAGGGCATCTACCCCGCGGTGGACCCGCTGGCGTCCTCGTCCCGCATCCTGGCCCCCGAGTTCGTCGGCCAGGAGCACTACTCGGTCGCCCGTGAGGTCCAGCGGATCCTGCAGAAGTACAAGGACCTGCAGGACATCATCGCCATCCTGGGCATGGACGAGCTGTCCGAGGAAGACAAGGTGACGGTCGGCCGCGCCCGCCGCATCGAGCGCTTCCTGTCCCAGAACACCTACGCCGCCGAGCAGTTCACCGGCGTCCCCGGCTCGACCGTCCCCCTCAAGGAGACCATCGAGTCGTTCAAGAAGATCAGCGAGGGCGAGTACGACCACTTCCCCGAGCAGGCCTTCTTCATGTGCGGCGGCCTTGAGGACCTCGAGCGCAACGCGCACGAGCTCATGAAGGACTGACGCACCACACCGTCCCACGAGAGCGGCGCGGGCCCCTGCGGGTTCGCGCCGCTTTCGCTTGGCATGACTCGGGCCCGTGGAAGGCACGACCGTCGCTCCCGCCAGACACCGCTGGTGCCGCCGGTGCATCCGCCCCGGCGCCACGGACGCTGCCATCGCCGTCGTCCCAAGGGCCCGCGACCTCCGGTCGCGCTGGACGCGTTCGTGGCGCTCATCGTGGCGCCGCAGCCGCACGCACCGTCGACCGCCGCCCAGCCGCACGCACCGTCGACCCGCCGCACAGACGTTGGTCGATCTACCCTCAAGTTGATCGCCGGAAGTGAGGGTAGATCGACCAACGTCTGGGCAGGCGTCGGCGCCTGGATCGTGCTCGGCCAGCGCGCGTTCACGGTCGAGGCCGGCAGGGGTGCCGCGGACCGCTACGTGAAGACGGGGCCGCAGTTCAGCACCGTGCCGCCGTCCGCCTCCGGGTAGCACCAGTCCGTCGCCGGGCCGCCGTCCAGCGTGTCGTTGCCCGAGCCGCCGTAGAGGGTGTCGACGCCCGCCTCGCCGTACAGGGCGTCGGCCTGCTGCTGGCCGCGTAGGACGTCGTTGCCGGCGCCGCCCCGCAGCGTGTCGGCGCCCGACGTGTAGAGGCACGACAGCAGGGTGCAGAACCAGGCCGTGCCGCCGTCCAGGACGTTCGCTCCCGAGCTGCCGGTCAGCGTGTCCGCCCCGCCGCTGCCCGTCAGGTTCTCGATCGTGTCGACGTAGTCGTCCTCGGCGCCGCCCGTGGTTGCGTTGGCGACGACCGGGGACATGCGGCCCTCGTACGTCACCAGGTCCGTGCCCGGGCCGCCGTTGATCCAGTCCTGGGCCGGGCCCGAGTACACGACGTCGTCGCCCGAGCCGGCCGCGATGTCCGAGATCGCGGCCGCGTTGCCGCCGGTGTGCAGGACGTCATTCCCCGCGCCCAGGTTGAAATGACCTGCTCGGGTCGTGCGGTTGTCGAGGGAATCGTCGAGGTCTCCGAGCGAGACGTCGAAGAAGCTCAGGACGCGTTCACAGTCCAGTACCGTCAAATCCCCTTCGAAGGGATGAACGCAATCGTCCTCGTCCGATGTGATCGGCACCACATCGTCGAGGCGCCACACGTCGGGGGAAGACCCGACTTTGGTGAGTATGAGCGTGTTCGCCTGGCCGTCGGCGGCCTCGAAGACCACCTCGCCCCCGTTGAACCAGACCGAGGCGCTCGGCGGATCCGCGTGTGCGGCGGCCGGAAGCAGCACCGCGACGGCAGTGAGCAACGCGGTGAGCAATGCACTGATCGAGGCGCTGGGTGTGGCATTCAGCACGGCCGTCGGAACTGCGCGGGACAGTTGTTTCACGGTGAGTCACCTCCCCTGGAATTTTCAGGAAAAGCCCACCGTGACAGGGTGACGTGCGTCACGCTCTAAAGTGTCGGATAGTCACCCGGACGCAAGTCGACGCCCCAGCTATTCAGCCTCCGTTAAGCCTTCGTGCCAACGTGGCGAGGCCCACTGCTCGACCCGTCGGATCATTGACTAGACTCGTCCAAACCGAATCGCGCACACGAGGAGTAACTAGCGTGGCGAGGCAGCTGCACGTCGAGCTCGTAGCCGTCGAGGAGAAAGTCTGGTCCGGCGACGCGGACATGCTCGTCGCACGCACGACCGAGGGTGAACTCGGCGTGCTCCCCGGCCACGCGCCGCTGCTGGGCCAGTTGGCCGAGCCCGGCCAGGTCCGGATCAAGCGGTCCGGCGGCCAGGACCTCGAGTTCGATGTGACCGGAGGGTTCCTCTCGGTCTCGGCGACCGGGGTGACGGTGCTCGCCGAGAGCTGCACCCCTGCCTCCTCCGCCTCGGCCCGCTGAGCGAAGGCGGCGATGGTGAGGATCGTCGAGGGAATCGGCATCGCGGTCCTCATCCTGCTCGCCGCTCTGGCGCTGCTGTTCGTGCGGCGCGTCGCGATCGCCCGCCGGGGCGGCACGATCGAGCTGGGCGTCCGGCTGAGCACCATGGTGCCCGGCCGAGGCTGGTCCGCGGGCCTGGCCCGGTTCGCCGGCGACGACCTCCGGTGGTATCGCATCTTCAGTTTCTGGCCGGGCCCACGCCGCGTCCTCTCGCGGCGTGGGCTCTCCGTCGACCGCCGCCGCACCCCCGACCCGGCCGAGCTGCTCGTGCTGCCGCCCGACTGGGTCATCGTGCGGTGCGTCAGCCGGCAGGCGCCGGTCGAGATCGCGATGGCCGAGCGGGCGCTGACCGGCTTCCTGTCCTGGGTCGAGGCCGCGCCTCCGGGTGAGTCGACCCCGGAGACCCGGCCCTACCGGTACCGCACCGGCTAAATTAGCGGGACCCGCCCGGCACCCACTTCACGTCGCCGTCAGGGTTGGCGATCCGGCACAGGATGAACAGCAGGTCCGACAGCCGATTGAGATACTTCACAGCCACCTCGTTGGTGCCGCCCGCGTCCACCGCGACGAGCGCCCATGCGCTGCGCTCCGCTCGCCGGGTCACCGTGCGGGCCACGTGCAGCAGCGCGGCGCCGGGCGTGCCGCCCGGCAGGATGAACGAGTCGAGCTTCGGCAGCCGGGCGTTGAACTCGTCACACCAGCCCTCCAGCCGTTCGACCTGTGCCTCGGTGACCCGCAGCGGCGGGTGCGCCGGCTCGGGCGTGATCGGGTTGCATAGGTCGGCGCCGACGTCGAACAGGTCGTTCTGGACCACGCCCAGCACGTCGCGCACCTCGGCCGAGAGGTCGCCGAGTGCCAGGGCCACGCCCAGGGCGGAGTTGGCCTCGTCGACGTCGGCGTACGCGACGATCCGCGGATGCGTCTTCGGTACCCGCGAAAAATCCCCCAGTCCCGTCTCTCCGGCGTCGCCGGTCTTCGTGTAGATCCGCGTGAGGTGAATGGCCATGGCTTTCACGGTACGGAATGCCCCTACGATGGCGGACGTGGACGTGATCCGTGTGATGGGCGGCGCCCGGCTCGCCGGTGACGTATCGGTGGTCGGCGCCAAGAACTCGGCTCTGAAGCTCATGGCGGCCGCGCTCCTCGCGACCGGTCGCACGACGTTGACCAACGTTCCCCGCATCACCGACATCTCGATCATGGCCGAGGTGCTGCGCCGGCTGGGCTGCGACGTCGAGCAGGACGGCGACCGGGTCGTCATCGACGTCCCCGAGCAGCTCGGCACCGAGGCCGACTACGACCTGGTCCGCCGCCTGCGCGCCTCGATCTGCGTGCTGGGCCCGCTGCTCGCCCGCTGCGGCCACGTGCGCGTCGCCCACCCCGGCGGCGACGCGATCGGCTCGCGCGGCCTCGACATGCACGTCGAGGGCCTGCGCCGGATGGGCGCCGACATCTCCGGCGAGCACGGCTTCGTCATCGCCACCGCCCCGAAGCTGCACGGCGCCACGATCTGGCTCGACTTCCCGAGCGTCGGCGCCACCGAGAACCTGCTCATGGCGGCCGTCCTGGCCAACGGCCGCACCGAGATCGACAACGCGGCCCGCGAGCCGGAGATCGTCGACATCTGCCGCATGCTCACCGACATGGGCGCCGACATCGAGGGCGCCGGCAGCTCCCGCCTGGTCGTCCGCGGCGTCACCGAGCTGCGCCCGGTCGAGCACCGCACCGTCGGCGACCGCATCGTGGCCGGCACCTGGGCCTTCGGCACCGCCATGACCCGCGGCGACGTGACCGTGCACGGCATCGACCCGGCGTTCCTGGAGATCGCCCTGGACAAGGTCGTGACGGCCGGCGGCGAGGTCACGACGGCCCCCGACTCCTTCCGCGTCCGCATGGACGACCGCCCGCGCGCCGTGGACGTGGTCACCCTGCCGTATCCGGGCTTCGCCACCGACCTGCTCCCGATGGCCGTGGGCCTGGCGTCGGTGAGCGAGGGTTCGTCGCTGGTGACGGAGAACATCTTCGACGGCCGCTTCATGTTCATCAACGAGATGGCCCGCCTGGGCGCCGACATCCGCACCGACGGCCACCACGCCGTGGTGCGCGGCAAGGCCCGCCTGTCGGGCGCCCCGGTCACGGCCACGGACATCCGCGCGGGCGCCGGCCTGGCGATCGCGGGCCTGTGCGCCGACGGCGTCACCGAGATCCGCCACGTGCACCACATCGACCGCGGCTACCCGAGCTTCGAGTCGGATCTCCGCGGGCTGGGCGTCGACGTGTCCCGCGCGGTGGCCCCGCCCGACGAGTTCGAGTTCTAGCCCGCGGGGTTCGGCCCGCTGTCACTCCGCCGCGCCGTGCCCGCCGCGCCGTGCCCCGCCCTGCGCCGCCGCGCCGCCCCCCGGCCGTCGCGCCGCCCCGCCCCCCGGCCGTCGCGCCGCCCCGCCGCTGCCGCGCCGCCCCGCCGCTGCCGCGCCGCCCCGCCGCTGCCGCGCCGCCCCGCCGCTGCC
>NZ_BMPI01000008.1:12665-107428 GCF_014647515.1 Dactylosporangium sucinum
GCGCTTTCCTCTGCTCCGCGATCTTGGACTTGTGGCGCGAAATATACGGCAAATTGGGCGCCACAACTCCAAGATCGCGGAGCAGAGGAAAGCGGGTGCGGAGCGCGGGTGGCGTGGTGCTGGGGCGGGTGCCGAGGGTGAGCGGCGCGGCGTAAGGGCGGGGTGTGGACTGGGTTCGCGGACTGACGCTGGCGCAGTGTGGGGGCGGCCCGACGTGAGGGCGGGTGCGCAGTGGGGCGGCAGCGGCGTTGGGGGCGGCGCGCAGTGGGGACGGCCCAGTGCGGGGGCGGGTGCGCAGTGGAGACGGCGCGGCGTGGGGACCACGCGCAGTGGGGGCGGCCCCAGCGTGGGGGCGGGTGCGGCGTGGGGCTGGTGTGGAGGTGGTGGGTGCGGGTGGGGGGCTAGAAGTTGATGAGGCGGCGGGCGCGGTCCAGCTCGTCGGCGAAGACCAGGACCCGCACCATGCCGTCGTGGCCCGTGGCCAGGGTGGCGCGGACGCCGTTGCGGCGGAGGCGGTCGCGTACGTCGCGGGCGAAGGCCAGGTCGCCCACCGCCGAGACCGAGCGGAGCAGGCCGTAATCATCGTCGCCGAAGGAGTCGTAGGCGCTCGGGGCGCCGCCGCGGTGCAGGAGCCGGATGATGAGGACGAGGGCGGCCAGCACGCCGGCCGACGCGGACCATCCCGCGAGGTACATGAGGGGCACGTCGACAGTGTGCCACCATCCGTTAACGCAACGTTGCCAGTTCGGACTCCTCGGCGGAGGTCGAGGAGGAGGCGGGCAGCGCCGGAGGCAGCGTTGTCGCGGCCGGCACCGTGAACGAGAAGCGGCTGCCGCCACCCGGGTTGTCGGCGACCGTGATCGAGCCGCCGTGCCGGTCGACGATCCGGCGGCAGATCGCCAAGCCCAGGCCGGTGCCGCCGTAGGGCTGGCCGGCGTGCGCGCGGTGGAACGATTCGAACACGTGCGGCTTGTCGGCGTCGGGGATGCCGATGCCGCGGTCGGCGACCTCGACCCGGACCCAGCCGGGGCCCGCGCTGCCGGCGCTGATGTCGATTTTCGGTATGCGGCCCGGGGTCACGTACTTCAGCGCGTTGCCCACCAGGTTGTCCAGGACGTGCCGCAGCATGGCCGGGTCGGCCTCGACGCGGGGGAGCGGCCCGACGTACACGTCCGGCCGCACCCGCAGGTGGTTCACCCGCTGGCCGACCACGTCGGTGACCAGCTCGGCCAGGTCGAGCGGCTGCGGCTTCAGCGCCGCGTCCCGCGCCGTCGTGTATGCGAGCAGGTCGTCGATGAGCCGGCGCATCCGTACCACGCCGTTGCTGACCCGCTCGATGCTGTCGATCGCCTCGCCCGGGTGTGGCGGGAGGGCGCTCAGCGCGTCGCGGGCCATCTCGGCGTGCGCGGCGATCACGGTCAGCGGGTTCTTCAGGTCGTGCGCGACGATCCCGGCGAACGCGGTCAGGTCGGCCTCCCGCTCGCGGGTCGCCGTGACGTCGTGGAACACCGCGATGGCGCCCCGGCGGCCGTCGACCTCCAGCGGGCGGCCGCTCACCGACAGCCACACACCCTCGGGCCGCCCGGGGTTGCGGATCACCATCTCGATTCGGTCGGTCGACCGACCGGCAAGCGCCAGCACGAGCGGCAGCTCCGCGGGCGGGAAGGGTGTCACGCCGTCGGGGCGGTAGATGCCGTAGTGCGCCTGCCAGTGCTCCGGGCCGTCGATGTCGGCAGCAACGCCGAGCATCGCCCGCGCGGCCGGGTTGTGGACCAGGAACGCGCCGTCCTCGTCGACCACGCCGACGCCGTCGCTGATGCGCTCCAGGATGCCGTTGAGCAGCGCCACCTGCCGGCGCGCGGTCCGCTCGGCCTCCCGCAGCTCGGCGGTGGCCGCCACGACCCGCGCCTCGGCCCGCCGCCGGCCGCCGGCGAGGGCCCACAGCATCGCGCCGACGAGCGCGGTGAGCCCGGTGCCGCCCGCCCCGACCAGCCACGGCAGCGCGAGTGAGGTGCCGCCCAGCTGGGCCGGGTCGGCCGACACCACCAGCCGCCACTCGCGGTTGGCGAGCGGGATGGCGATCTCCCGGCGCATGTCCAGCTCTCCCGGGTGGTCCAGGCGCGCGACCAGGGTGGCCCGGCCGCCGCCGTTGTCGGCCCACAGCCGCGCGTCGACCTGCCCCTGCACGGCCGCGCTGAGCACGCCGCCGACGAAGTCCTGCCCGCGCAGGCCCATGACCACCCAGCCCTTGAAGGCCCGCCGGCCGTCGGCGCCCGGGACGCCGTACACGGGCGCCGCGAGGACGAAGGACAGCTGCTGCTCGGCCGCCGGCAGGCCGCGGTCGCGCAGCAGGATGTACGTGTCGGAGACGGCCGGCGCGCCGGCGCGCCGGGCCTCGTTGAGCGCGGTCGTCGGCTCCGCCAGCTGCGAGAGGTCGGTGCCCGGCGGCACTCCCGAGCCGTTGGACAGCGGCCGGGTGAAGATCGTGAACTGGTGCTCGCGGCCGGTGCCCTGCGGGGCGAGCCGCAGGTCGGTCGCGCCGCGTTCTCGCCAGTACCGCTGGACCTCGGCCAGCTGCCCGTCCTCCGCCGGCACCGTGAAGACGAGCGACGTGGCCCCGGCCAGGCCCGCCTCCCGCAGCGGGAGCGTGATCGCGTCGAAGTCGCCCATCGTGAGCGTCTCGTGCGAGCCGATGGCCGACGCGACGGTGCGCAGCGTGTCGAGGTACCGGTGAATCTCCGTCCGGACGGCGATCTCGGACAGCGACGCGTCCCGGTCCAGGACGGCCTGCGCCCGCTCCCGCTGGCCGTCGTGGATGGTCTGGGCCGCGTGCCACGACGCCGCCAGCCCGAGCGCGACGACAACGGCGATCGCCAGGCTCCCGCGCGTGCCGGCCTGGCGGACCGCCCTGCCCAGCCGACCCGTCACCCCGCACTGTTCGGCAACCGGCCGGCAACCCTGAGAAGAATCAGTCCCGTTCCGTCCAGCGGAAGGTCAGCAGGCACAGGGCCAGGCCCACCACGACCCACCCGCCGAGCACCAGCGCGATCGTGCCGTGCTGCCAGGCGCCGCCGACCTCCCGCGCGGCGTACGAGTCGGGCAGGAACACCGAGCGCATGCCCTGGGTCATCCACTTCAGCGGGAACACCGCGGCGATGTCGCGCATCCAGGCCGGCAGGTCGGAGTACACGAAGAAGACGCCCGAGATGAACTGCAGCACGATCGCCACCGGCGTCACCACGGCCGGGCCGCTGCGCCCGGTGCGGGCCAGCGACGAGAACGCGATGCCGCACAGCGTGCAGGCGCTGATGCCGAGCAGCGTGACCCAGGCGAACGTGGCCCAGCGGGCCGCCGTCGAGGGCAGGTCGAGGTCGAAGAACAGCGCGGCCGTGCCCAGCAGCACCACGGTCTCGACGGCGCCGATGGCCAGGACCATGACGACCTTGCCGATGAAGTACGCCGTGCGGGGCATCGGGGTGCCGCGCAGCCGCTTGAGGATGCCCTTCTCCCGCTCCATCGGGATCTGGATCGCCAGCGACTGGAACCCGGTCGACAGCAGGCCGGCGGCGACCATGCCGGCGGCGAAATACTGCGTGAACGAAACCCCGGGCGCGATCTCGCCGCCGAAGATGGCCCCGAAGATGCCCAGCAGGATCAGCGGGAACAGCAGCGTGAACACCACCGACTCGCGGCTGCGCAGGAACTGCTTGATCTCCAGGCCGCCGCGCAGGAGGCCGAGCCGCAGGGTGTTCATTCGCCGACGCCGATCATCCGCAGGTACACGTCCTCGAGGCTGGGTCGGGTGACGGTCAGGCCCGGCACCTCGCCGCCGAACTGGGCGGCGAGCCGGGTCACGACCGCGGTCGGGGCGTCGGTCTGCTCGCTGGCCGGCCCGTCGGGCCCGAGCCAGCTCACGGTCGCCGCGCCCGTGCCGCGGTCGCCGAGCCGGTCCGGCGCGTCGACGGCGATGAGCCGGCCGCCGGAGAGCACGCCGACCCGGTCCGCGAGCGCCTCCGCCTCGTCCAGATAGTGCGTGGTGAGCAGGATCGTCGTGCCGGCCGCGGCCAGGCCGCGGATCAGGCCCCAGAACTCGCGGCGCGCCTCGGGGTCGAAGCCCGTCGTCGGCTCGTCGAGGAACAGCAGCTCCGGCCGGCCGATGATGCCGAGCGCGACGTCCAGCCGCCGCTTCTGGCCGCCGGACAGCACGCGGGTGCGGTCGTCCTGCTTCTCCGTCAGGCCGACGCGGGCGAGGACCTCGTCGGGATCGGCGGCGTCGGGGTAGTACTGCGCGAAATGATGCACCACCTCGCGCGCCGTGAGGTCGTCGAACTCGCCGGTGCTCTGCAGCACCACGCCCACCCGGCCGCGCCAGGCCGCGTCGGCGTGCTGCGGGTCGAGCCCGAGCACCGAGACCTCGCCGGAGGTCCGCTTGCGGAAGCCCTCCAGGATCTCGACGGTCGTCGTCTTGCCGGCGCCGTTGGGCCCGAGCAGCGCGAACACCTCGCCGGCGTGGACGTCGAGATCCACCCCGTCGACGGCGACAGCGCTGCGGTAGCGCTTGTGGAGCCCGCGCACAGTGATCGCATCCGCCACGGCGTACACACTAACCCCGTGACAACTTTCATTGTCCGGGTGTAGTTACCCTTCAGTAAGGTGCTGGTCATGAGGCTCCCCGAGCGCGATCGTCCGTGGGTCATGCGTACGTACGCCGGCCACTCGTCGGCTGCCGCGTCGAACGCCCTCTTCCGGCGCAACCTCGCGAAGGGGCAGACCGGGCTCTCGGTCGCCTTCGACCTGCCCACGCAGACCGGCTACGACCCCGACGCCGAGCTCGCCAACGGCGAGGTGGGGCGGGTCGGCGTGCCGGTCGCGCACCTCGGTGACATGCGGACCCTGTTCGACGGCATCGACCTCGGCCGGGCCAACACCTCGATGACGATCAACGCCACGGCGATGTGGCTGCTCGCGTTGTACGTCACGTGCGCCCGCGAGCAGGGCGTGCCGATCGAGACGCTGGCGGGCACCACGCAGAACGACATCGTCAAGGAGTACCTGTCGCGCGGGACCCACATCTTCCCGCCCGGGCCGTCGCTGCGCCTGACGACCGACACGATCGCCTGGACCGTCGCCAACTGCCCGAAGTGGAACCCGGTCAACATCTGCTCGTACCACCTCCAGGAGGCCGGGGCGACGCCGGTGCAGGAGGTCGCGTTCGCGCTCGCGACGGCGATCGCCGTGCTGGACGCCGTCCGCGACTCCGGCCAGGTTCCGTCGGAGCGCTTCCCCGACGTGGTCGCGCGCATCTCGTTCTTCGTCAACGCCTCCGTGCGGTTCGTGGAGGAGACGGCGAAGATGCGGGCGTTCACGGCGATGTGGGACGGCATCACCAGGGAGCGCTACGGGGTCGAGTCGGCGGGCGCGCGCCGGTTCCGCTACGGGGTGCAGGTCAACTCGCTGGGGCTCACCGAGGCGCAGCCGGAGAACAACGTCCAGCGGATCGTGCTGGAGATGCTCGGCGTGACGCTGTCGCGGTCGGCGCGGGCTCGCGCGGTACAACTGCCCGCTTGGAACGAAGCACTCGGCCTGCCGCGGCCCTGGGACCAGCAGTGGTCGCTGCGCATGCAGCAGGTGCTGGCGTTCGAGTCGGACCTGCTGGAGTACCCGGACCTGTTCGAGGGCTCGCACGTGATGACCGCGCTCGTCGACGAGATCGTCACCGGGGCGACGGCGGAGCTCGACCGGGTGCTGGAGCTGGGCGGGGTGGTGGCCGCGGTGGAGTCCGGCTACCTGAAGAGCGCGCTGGTGACCTCGCTGGCCGAGCGGCGCTCGCGCATGGAGCGCGGCGACGACGTGGTGGTGGGCGTCAACCGCTTCACCGAGACCGAGGCGTCGCCGCTGACGGGTGCGGGCGCCATCGAGCAGATCGACCCGGCGGTGGAGGCGGCGGCGGTCTCGTCGGTGGCGTCGTGGCGGGCGTCGCGGGGCGACGTGTCGGACGCGCTCGACCGGCTCCGTGAGGCGGCGGCCGGCTCCGCGAACCTCATGGAGGCGACGTTGGCGTGTGTCGATGCCGGCGTGACGACGGGGGAGTGGGCCTCCGTGCTGCGTTCGGTGTTCGGCGAGTACCGCGCGCCGACCGGTCTGTCCGGTTCGACGGTGTCGTCGCCGTCCGGGAACCTGGACAAGGTTCGCGAACGGGTCCGGTCCACCGCCGCCGAGCTGGGCAGCGGGCGGTTGCGGATGCTCGTCGGCAAGCCCGGCCTCGACGGTCACTCCAACGGGGCCGAGCAGATCGCCGTCCGCGCCCGCGATGCCGGGTTCGAGGTGGTGTACCAAGGGATCCGGCTGACACCGGCGCAGATCGTCGCCGCGGCGGTCGAGGAGGACGTGGACCTGGTCGGCCTCTCGGTGCTGTCCGGTTCGCATCTCGCGGCGGTGGCGTCGGTACTGCAGGGACTGCGCGCCGAGGGCCTGACCGAACTGCCGGTGGTCGTGGGCGGGATCATCCCGCCCGACGACGCGGAGGTGCTGCGGTCGTCGGGCGTGGCGCGGGTGTTCACGCCGAAGGACTTCGCCATCACCGACGTGGTGAACGAGCTGGTCACCGTCGTCCGCGAGGCGCACCACCTGCCGTAGTTCAGGGCGCTGGTCGCCAGCCTTGCGACTGGGCCCACCTGGCGGCTTCCTTCTCCTGCTTGCGGCGCTTGCGGCGGCGCATCAGCCAGCCGAACGTGAGGAACATCAGGAGCAGGAAGAACAGCACCAGCACCGGCAGGATGATCGCGACCAGCGAGAGCACCGCACTGATCCCGTCCTCGATGGTGCTGGCCACGGGGGCGCCGAAGCCGGCCGTCGTCGCGTTGATGACCGGGCGGGAGGCCGCCTTCATGCCGTGCACGCCGAGCGAGACCGCGCCGCCGACCACGATGGGTATCCACTGGTTGCTGGAGAAGAACGACCCGGGATCGGTGACCGTCACTGTCGAGGCGCTCGACGCGGCGCCGAACGCCAGGCCGCCGGCGGTCGGCCGCACGAACGTCTGGATCACGTCGTTGACGTGGTCGACGATCGGCACCTTGTCGGCGACGAACTCGATCGCGAGCAGTGCCGCGACGATCAGGATGGTCCAGCCGTTCTCCATCCACTGCCAGTTCGACGGCAGCGTGATGAGCTCGGTGTACCGCGCGAGCACACCGATGGCGAGCAGCGGGATGTACGCGTTCAGCCCGGCCGATGTGGCCAGGCCGAGACCCGTCAATGCTTCCAACACGCCCCTAGCATGACATCAGCCCGCCAATCGGGCCGGGATAGGCTGTCCGCCGTGCGTCTCGTCATCGCCAAGTGTTCGGTCGACTACGTCGGCCGGCTCACGGCCCACCTCCCGCTCGCGACCCGCCTCCTGCTGATCAAGGCCGATGGCTCGATCTCGATCCACGCCGATGACCGGGCATACAAGCCGCTCAACTGGATGAGTCCGCCGTGCCGCCTGGAGGAGGCCGACGGCCTGTGGCGCGTGGTCAACAAGGGCGGCGAGGAGCTGCGGATCACGATCGAGGAGATCCTGCACGACACGTCGCACGAGCTGGGCGTCGACCCGGGCCTGGTGAAGGACGGCGTGGAGGCCCACCTGCAGGAGCTGCTGGCGGCGGCCCCGCAGACGCTGGGCACGGGCTTCACGCTGATCCGCCGCGAGTACATGACCGCGATCGGCCCGGTCGACCTGCTGTGCAAGGACGGCGAGGGCGCCACGGTCGCGGTCGAGATCAAGCGGCGGGGCGAGATCGACGGGGTGGAGCAGCTGACCCGCTACCTGGAGCTGCTCGGCCGGGATCCGCTGCTGGCGCCGGTGAGCGGCATCTTCGCGGCCCAGGAGATCAAGCCCCAGGCCCGGGTGCTGGCCGAGGACCGCGGCATCCGCTGCGTGGTGCTGGACTACAACGCGCTCCGCGGCATCGAGCGCGACGAGCTCACCCTGTTCTAACCCCGTCGATCTTGCACTTGTGGTGCCCGGAAACTCCGTGAATGCGCGGGTTTGTCAGGCACCACAAGTGCAAGATCGACGAGGAAGCGGGGTCAGCGGGAGCGGCCGTGGACCAGGCGGACCACCTTCACGATCTGCGCCATCGTCTTCTCGGTGCGGTCGAACGTCGCCGCCGCCAGGACCGTCGGGCCGCGGCGCTTCACGATCGCCTTCGGGCGGGTGAACTCCCGCAGGCCGTCCTCGCCGTGGATGCGGCCGAAGCCCGAGCCGCCCACCCCGCCGAACGGCAGCGACGGCATGCCGGCGAAGGTCAGCGCCGAGTTGACCGAGGTCATGCCCGAGCGGACCCGGCGGGCCAGGTCCAGCGCGCCCGACTTGGCGAAGATGGCGCCGCCCAGGCCGTAGCCGGTGCCGTTGGTCAGCCGGAGCGCCTCCTCGGCGTCGCGGACCTTCGTGACCGTCAGCGTCGGGCCGAACGTCTCCTCCTGGACCGCGGCCGCGTTCTCCGGCACGTCGACCAGGATGGTCGGGCTGACGAACGGCGGCTGCACCGCCTCCGCGCCGCCCAGGACCGCCCGGCCACCCCGGGTCAGGGCGTCCTCGATGTGCCGGCGGATGATCTCGACCTGCGACGGCATGGTGATCGGGCCGATGTCGGAGTCCGCGTCGGCGCCGACCGTCAGCTTCGCGGCGCGCGCGACGATCCTGCCGAGGAACTCGTCGTAGACGGGGGCGGCGACGTACACGCGCTCGATGCCGACGCAGGTCTGGCCCGCGTTCGTCAGGCCGCCCCACACGCAGGCGGCCGCGGCGGCGTCGAGGTCGGCGTCGGCGGCCACGATCATGGAGTCCTTGCCGCCGCACTCCAGCAGGACCGGGGTCAGCGACTCGGCGGCCGCGGCCATGACCTTCTTGCCGGTCGCGGTCGAGCCGGTGAACGCGATCTTGTCCACGCCCGACCGGCAGAGCAGTGCGCCGACGTCGCCCACGCCGTGGACGATCTGCAGAACCGGATGCTCCGGAACGACCTCGTTGAACCGGTCGACCAGCCACTGGCCGACGGCCGGGGTGTACTCGCTCGGCTTGAAGACGACCGCGTTGCCGGCGGCCAGCGCGTAGGCGATCGAGCCCATCGGCGTGAGCACCGGGTAGTTCCACGGTCCGATCACGCCGACCACGCCGAAGGGCAGGTACTCGAGGTACGACGTGTGCTCCTTGAGCAGCAGGGAACTGCTGACCCGCCGGCGGCCCAGCACCTTCCGGGCGTGCTGCGCGGCCCACGCGATGTGGTCGACCGCGGCGATGGCCTCGACCAGGGCGTCGGCCGTCGGCTTGCCGCCCTCGCGGTGCATGAGATCGGTGAGCTCGTCCAGCCGGTTGGCCAGCAGGCTGCGGTAGGCCAGGAGGCGGCGCTTGCGTCCCGCGAAGTCCAGGCCGGCCCACCACGCCGCCGCATCCCGGGCCCGCGCGACGGTGCCGGTGAGATGATCGGCCGAGGCGACCGGGAAGCGGCCGACCTCCTCGCCGGTGGCCGGGCTGGTCGAGATCAGCGAGCCCTCGTCGACGGCGGGGACGCCGGGCGTTCGCGTGGCGGTCATGGCGCGAGTCTAAACCCGGAAATTACTGACGAGTAGATGTCGAGGACCGGGGGAATGCTCCGACCGGTCGGCAGAACAACGAGTCAGGAGGACCCGATGAGGACCGAGACCCTTGCCGTGCCGGGCGCCGCGCTGCACTACGAGGTCCGCGGCAGCGGCCCCGTGCTCCTGCTGGTCTGCGGCGGCATCTACGACGCCGAGGGCTTCGCCGGGCTGGCCGAGGAACTCGCCGCCGAGCGGACCGTCGTCACGTACGACCGCCGCGGCAACTCCCGGAGCCCGCTCGCCGGCCCGCCCGCGCCGCAGCGCGTCGAGGAGCACGCCGACGACGCGTACCGGCTGCTCGCCGCGGTCGGGGCGAGCGAGGACGAGCCCGCCGACGTGTTCGGCAACAGCTCGGGCGCCACGATCGCGCTCGAACTGGCCGCCCGTCATCCGGAGGTACTGCGGGCGGTCGTCGCCCACGAGCCGCCGGTCTTCGAGCTGCTGCCCGACTTCGAGCGGTTCCGCGCGCTGATGGCCTCGGTCGAGCAGACCAACAAGCAGGCCGGCTGGGGCGCGGCGATGGGTGTGTTCGGCGCCGGCCTGGGCATGGGCGAGGAGCCGTCGCCGGGCGCGCCGCCGTCGCCCGGGTTCGCCGCCCGGATGCAGCAGAACCTGCCGTTCTTCGTCACGTACGAGGTGCCGCCTTTCGGCGGGAACGTGCCCGACCTCGACGCGCTGCGGTCGGGCACCGTGCGGATCGTTCCCGCCGCGGGCGCGGCGAGCGTCGGCGAGCCGGCCAACCGGGCTGCGCTGGAGCTGGCGACCCGCCTCGACACGACCGCCGCGACGTTCCCGGGTGGGCACGGCGGCTTCGGCAACGCCAAGCCCTTCGCCGAGCGCCTGCGCGACGCCCTGCGCTAGGAAGCGTGCTCCTTGAGGATCCGCTCGGCCACGGCGATCGGGTCGGCGAGCCTGCCCTCGGCGGGTGCGTCGACCCAGTGCTGCTGGCCGGGGAAGTAGGCGCCCGAGGACGCCGCCCGGCGGATGTTCTCCTGCATGCCGGTGTCCATCTGGCCGGGGTCGATGTTGACGACGCTGATCCGGTCGTCGTCGCGCACCTGCGAGGCCACGGCGTCGAAGAACGTCTCGCCGCCGGCCTTCGTCGTGCAGTACAGCGCCCAGCCGTCGATGATGCGGTGCGCCGCGCCCGACGAGACGAACAGCACCCGGACCCGGGCGTCGTGCGGTGCCGCGCGCAGGAACGTGTTGGTGAGCACGATCGGCGCGGTGAGGTTGACCGCGATGGCGTTGGTGATCGCCTCGGTGGTGAGCTTGCCGACGGCGCCGATCGGCTCGACGACGGCCGCGTTGTGGATCAGCACGACGTCCTCGCTGCCGCGCAGGAAGCCGCGGAGCGTGTCGTTGTCGGGCAGCCAGTGCGCGTCGGCGATGTCGGTGGAGAACAGCGTGACGTCCTCGGGCCGCTCGTCGCGGAGTTGTTGCTGTTCGGCCGTGAAGTGGCGGCCGACCGCGAAGATCCGGTCGCCCCGTCCGGTGGACACGTCGAACAGTGCGGCACCCAGGCCGCGGGACACCCCGGTGATCACGACGGCACGCATGCGGTCACTCTATTCCTGTCGCAAGGTCATTCATACGGACCGAGCGCCTAACGCCTGTTTCACGACTGAGGTCGGAGCGAGGCGGAGTCCAGATTTCGTCTGGCGTCGCCCCGCGGAACTCTGGCTACCGGTGTTGTAACCCGGCTTTCGCGGGGTGGCGCCAGGCGGAATCTGGGCCCGCCGCAGCCGGCCTCAGTCATGAACAGGCCTTAGCCCCTTCGGTGCCCCCGGACAGGTGTCACCGAGCTTGCCCGCGACGGCGCCGAGCGCGTCGGCGAGCGCCTCGGTCTGCTCGCGGTCGAGGTGGTCGAAGATGAGCCGCCGGACGTCGGCGACGTGCGCCGGGGCGACCTGCTCGGCGAACCGCCGGCCGGCCTGCGTGATCCGGGCGATGCTGACGCGGCCGTCGCACGCGTCGCCGCTGATCTCGACATACCCCAGATCGACCAGCTTGCGCATCCGGTGGCTGAGCCGGCTGGGCGACATGTTCATCTGACCGGCCAGGTCGGACAGCCGCAGCCCGTCCTCGACGTTGCTCAGGGCGGCGAGCAGCCCATACTCGACGTGCACGAGCCCGTGCGGGCGGAACGTGCGCTCCAGTTCCGGGAAGCCGACGAGCACGACGGCCAGGAGCGACAGCCAAGCGCGCTGCTCGGTGTCGTCCAACCATCGTGGCTCGTCGTTCATGTCGTCCATGGTGCCCGGATCTTGCCCCGCGGAGCCAACAAGGGGTCCGAAACGCGTCAGAAGCGGCCGATCGCGATCACCACGGCAAGGGCGCCGAGGACCAGGTTGATCGGGATCACGGGGTACTCCTTGGCGCGCACGTGGTCGCCGATGGCGAGCACCATGACGAGGGCGAGACCGACGGCCGCGAGCGGCGTCAGGATCGTCGCGATGCCGGTGGCCCGGGGCAGGATCAGGCCCAGCCCGCCGAGGATCTCCATGACGCCGATGAACTTGACGGTGCCGGCGGAGCGCCGGTTGACCCAGGTCATGTTCCCCGCGAGCTTCTCCTTGGGCTGGGTGGACTTCATGACGCCGGCGCCCAGGAAGGCCACGCCCAGCACGATCTGCAGGACCCACAGGAACACGTTCACGGCGACTCCTTATGCTTGAAGCTTCAAATGAATGGGCGCACTGTACTTGAAGCATCAAGTACCTCGCAATGTCCTGACCGGCGGGTGACGGACCTTCACCCGCGACCGGCCGACCGTGGCGGGCATGGAGACTGGAATTCGCCGGTCCTCGCCCTGGGTCACCGGGTTCGCGGTGTTCGGCGGCAGCATGATGCTCGTCATCGGCATCTTCCAGATCGTGGTCGGGCTGACCGCGATCTTCGAGGACACGTTCTACGTGATGAGCGACAACTACCTGTTCGGCTTCGACGTGAGCACCTGGGGATGGATCCACCTGGCGCTGGGCGTCCTGGTCGCGGTCGGTGGCGGGGCGGTGCTCGCGGGGCAGCTGTGGGGCCGCATCCTGGGCATCGTGCTGGCCGCGCTGAGCGCGATCGCGAACTTCCTGTTCCTGCCCTACTACCCGCTGTGGTCAATGTTGATCATCGCCGCCGACGTCGCGGTCATCTGGGCCCTGACGAAGTATGGGCGCGAGGACGCCATCGCGCCCTAGGACAGTGTGGGTGGACCACATGTGACCGGGGCCCAGCCGGTGCGACCATGCGGTGATGCACGTCACCAGCCGCGGGCCCATCGACGGTCCACCCGTGTTGCTCATCCATGGCAACTGCTCTTCCTCGGGCTTCTGGGAGCCCCTTGTCCGGCACCTTCCGGCGCACTGGCGGATCGTCGCGCCCGACCTGCGCGGCTACGGCGATTCGCCGGCGCTGCCGGTGGATGCCACGCGCGGTGTGCGCGACTACGCCGACGACGTCGCTCCACTGTTGGCTTCGTTTGCCACCAAACCGGTCGTGGTCGGTCACTCCCTCGGCGGGGGTGTCGCCATGCAGCTTCTTCTCGACCATCCCGACTCCATCGCGGCCCTGGTCCTGGAGGCTCCGGTGTCGCCGTACGGTTTCGGTGGCACGAGGGATCTTGACGGTACCCCGACCACGCCCGACTTCGCCGGCACCGGCGGTGGCGCGGCCAATCCCGACTTCGTCCGCCTGCTGGCGGCGAAGGACCGCGGCACCGACGAGCAGGCCAGCCCGCGCAACGTGATGCGGGCCTTCTACGTCGCCTCGCCGGAGTCGTTCGGCGACGACGAGGAGCTGCTGCTCGACACGATGCTGTCGACGGCCACCGGCGAGGACAACTACCCGGGCGACGGCTCGGCCAGCGAGAACTGGCCGGGTGTCGGCCCCGGCACGCGCGGCGTGCTCAACACGCTGTCGCCGCGCTGGCTCAACCTGACCGGCATCGTCGACCTGCCGGCGAAGCCGCCGATCACCTGGATCCGCGGCGACAAGGACGCGATCGTGTCCGACGGCTCGTTCTTCGACCTCGCGCAGCTGGGCAAGCTGGGTCTGGTCCCCGGCTGGCCGGGCGAGGAGGCGTGCCCGCCGCAGCCGATGATCGGCCAGACCCGGGCGGTGTTCGAGCGGTACGGCAACTACCGCGAGGTGGTCTTCGACGACTGCGGCCACTCGCCGCACGTCGAGCGGGCCGCCGAGTTCGCCGGCATTCTGCAGGAGATCGTGGGGGCCTAGAGGCCCTAAAGTCGTCGGCGTGGACGTCACCGACAGCAGCGGGCTCGTCTCGTTCATCTCCGCCGTCGCCGTGATCGTCGGCGTCGTCGGCGTCCTCGTCCCCATGCTCCCCGGCCTGGTCCTGTGCTGGGCCGGGGTCATGGTGTGGGCGCTGTTCGGCGGGCACGGCGCGGTGGGCTGGACCGTCGCGGTGGCGGCCACCGTCGTGCTGGCCCTCGGCTTCACGGCGAAGTACCTGGTGCCCGGCCGCAACCTCAAGCGGGCCGGGGTGTCCAACCTGAGCCTGCTGCTCGGCGGCGTCTGCGGCATCGTCGGCTTCTTCCTGATTCCGGTCGTCGGGCTCGTCATCGGCTTCGTGCTCGGCATCTACCTGGTCGAGCAGGTGCGGCTCCGCGACGCCAGGCGGGCGTGGACCGCGACGAAGCACGCGCTCAAGGCGGCCGGCGTCTCGATGCTCATCGAGCTGGCGACGGCGCTGGTCATCGCCGGCATCTGGGTGGCGGGTCTGTTCGTCGCCTGACGTGGTCTGGCACAGTTTCAGGATGGAGATCGGTCGGCACATCGATGCGCTGGAGCGCGCCGGGCTGGACTTCGTCGATGCCGCGGAGAAGGCCGGGCTCGACGCGCCCGTGCCGACCTGCCCGGAGTGGACCGTTCGCGATCTGGTGCAGCACCTGGGGTATGTCCACCGCTGGGCCGCCACCTACGTCCGCGAGTGCCGCGCCGTCATCCTGACCGACGACGAGGAGGAGGCCGCGGTCGGGGGGATGCCCGGCGACGCCGACCTCGTCGAGTGGTTCCAGGCCGGGCACACCGCGCTCGTCGACACGCTGCGCGCCGCCCCGCCGTCGCTGGACTGCTGGCACTTCCTGCCGGCCGAGTCGCCGCTGGCGTTCTGGGCCCGGCGGCAGGCCCATGAGACCACCATCCACCGGGCCGACCTGCAGGGCGCGGTGGGCTCGATCGGCGGGGTCGAGGCCGACGTCGGCATCGACGGCATCGACGAGCTCCTCATGGGCTTCTACGGCGCGCGCGGCGGTCGGCTGCGCTCCGACTCGCCCCGCACGCTGGCGGTGGACGTGACGGACGGCGCCGCGTGCGAGGGGCCGCGGTCGTGGACGGTCCAGATGGGCCCGTCGGGGGCCGCCATCAGCCGCGGCGCGCCCGCCGCGGCGGACTGCACGCTGCGCGGCCCGGCGGGGGAGCTCTACCTGGCGCTGTGGAACCGCCGGCCGGCCGACGAGCTGGTCGTGGCCGGCGATCCGGCCGTGCTCGGCGTGTGGCGGGAGCGGGCGACGATCCGCTGGACCTGATCTTGGGCGTTTTTTTGTCGTACCCCGGTGGCAGTATGCCGGGGCATGAGGGACTTCGACTTCCTGTTCGGGACCTGGAACATCCACAACCGTAAGCTCCGTGACACCATCGACCCGGCCTGCGACGAGTGGGTCGAGTTCGCGACGCAGTCGGCCGCCGAGCCGATCTTCGGCGGCCTGGGCAACGTCGACCGGATCTGGGCGGACGACTTCGAGGGCTTCACGCTCCGGCAATACGATCCGGCCGAGGACGTGTGGCGCATCTGGTGGGCCTCGACCCGCAATCCCGGCCACCTCGACCCGCCCGTCGTCGGCCGCTGGTCCGGCGGGCGCGGCGTGTTCGAGTGCGACGACGTGCTCGGCGGCCACCCGGTGCGGGTCCGCTTCACCTGGACCCATGACGGGCCCGACAAGGCCCGCTGGGAGCAGGCCTTCTCCTACGACGCTGGCGCGTCCTGGCGCACCAACTGGATCATGGAGTTCACGCGCTCGGTGAGCGGTATTGCACAGGACGAGGCCGCGCGTCGATTCGGGCCGGCGTGGGAGACTCGCCGGTAACTTGACCGGTCGTTCAGAAGGGTCGTGCGATGGGGCGCGAGTTTGCATCGGTGGGCGTGGTGGGGCTGGGCACCATGGGCGCGGGCATCGTCGAGGTCTTCGCGCGCAGCGGGCTCAGCGTGACCGCGGTCGAGGTGAGCGACGGCGCGCTGCAGCGGGGCGAGGAGACCCTCCGCGGCTCGATCGACCGCGCGGTCAAGCGGGGCAAGCTCTCGGCCGACGACCGCGACACCCTGCTCGGCCGGGTGACCTTCGCCGTCGGCCTCGACGCGCTGCACGACGCCGACCTCGTCATCGAGGCCGTCCCCGAGCGCCTCGACCTCAAGCAGCGGCTTTTCGCCGAGCTCGACCGGGTCTGCAAGCCCGAGGCGATCCTCGCCACCAACACCTCGAGCCTCTCGGTCACCGAGATCTCGGTCGCCACGGGCCGGCCCAACCAGGTCATCGGCATGCACTTCTTCAACCCGGCGCCGATCATGAAGCTCGTCGAGGTGGTCCGCACGGTGGTCACCGCCGAGGACGTGGTCACCGACATCGAGGCCCTGTGCGCCCGGCTGGGCAAGGTCGACGTCACGATCAACGACCGGGCCGGCTTCATCGCCAACGCGCTCCTGTTCGGCTATCTCAACCAGGCCGTGTCGATGGTCGAGGCGAGGTATGCGTCGCGCGAGGACATCGACGCCGCCATGAAGCTGGGCTGCGGCCTGCCGATGGGGCCGCTCGCGCTGATGGACCTCATCGGTCTGGACACGGCCTACGAGATCCTCGACACCATGTATCGGCGGGGTGGCCGCGACCGCCGTCACGCCCCCGTGCCGCTCATCAAGCAGATGGTCACCGCCGGCCTGCTGGGGCGGAAGTCGGGCCGGGGCTTCTACACCTACGAGAAGCCCGGCTCGCCCGTCGTGGTGCCCGACGAGTTCACGCCCCGCGGCGACGCCGAGGCGGGCACGGCCGCGCGCACGGTCGCCAAGGTCGGCGTCGTCGGCTCGGGCACGATGGCGACCGGCATCATCGAGGTCTTCGCCCGGGCCGGCTTCGAGGTCGTCTCGGTGACCCGCGGCGCCGAGAAGTCCGCCGCCGTCTGCGAGACCCTGAAGACGTCGCTGAACAAGGGCGTGGTCCGCGGCAAGCTGACCGAGGAGCAGCGCGACGCGGCCATCGGCCGGGTGACCTGGTCGGCGACCCTGGAGCACCTGTCCGACGTCGACCTGGTGGTCGAGGCGGTGGTCGAGGAGCTGTCGGTCAAGAAGGCCCTGTTCGCGTCGCTCGACGAGATCTGCAAGCCGGGTGTCGTCCTGGCCACCACCACGTCGAGCCTCCCGGTCATCGCCTGTGCGGTGGCGACCGAGCGCCCCGCCGACGTGGTCGGCCTGCACTTCTTCAACCCGGCCCCGGTCATGGGCCTGGTCGAGGTGGTTCGCACGATCCGCACGTCCGACGAGACGGTCGCGACGGCCCAGGCGGTCTGCCAGGCGCTGGGCAAGCACGCGGTGGTCTGCGCCGACCGCTCGGGCTTCGTGGTCAACGCGCTGCTGTTCCCCTACCTGAACGACGCCGTCAAGATGGTCGAGGCCTCGTATTCGACGGCCGACGACATCGACCACGCCATGAAGCTCGGCTGCGGCTACCCGATGGGCCCCTTCGAGCTGCTCGACGTGGTCGGCCTGGACGTGTCGCTGGCCATCCAGCGCGAGCTCTACCTGGAGCTCCGCGAGCCCGGCTTCGCCCCGGCCCCGCTCCTCGAACACCTGGTGACCGCCGGCTACCTGGGTCGCAAGGTGACCCGCGGCTTCCGCGACTACTCCAAGCGCTGACCTCCCCGTCCGCCCGTCCTGGGCTGCTGTTGGGCTCGGTCAGCAGTGGTGGGGCGCCGGTAGGGTGAAGGTATGAGTCCCCGCCGCAACCACTCGCGCCGCGACGACGAGCCGGAGCCGCTCGACGTCGAGCGGCTGAAGCGTGGGGTCGGGGGCGTGCAGGCGTGGAGCGACGGGGATTGGCAGGTTCGGAACATTCCGGCGGGGGCGGCCGTCAAGGCGTACCGGTGCCCGGGCTGCGACCAGGAGATCGCCCCCGGCGTGCCGCACGTGGTCGCCTGGCCGGCCGACGGGCGGGGCGACCTCGGGGATCGGCGGCACTGGCATGCCGGGTGCTGGCGGGCCCGCGATCGGCGCACGCCCAACGTCCAGCGCTCCCGCAGCGCCCCCCGCTACGGCTGACCGCGACCCGGTCCGCCGCGGACCGCCGCGGTTGGACGAGGGGAGTGCCGACGGAGGCGGCGGCATCCCCGTGCGATGCGTCCGGTGGGTCAGGTGCGGTTGGCGGGCTGGGTGTCCGGCTGGGCCGGGGCCGCTGAGATCGGGGACGGCAACGACGGGGCCGGGATCGTGGGCGTCGGGGACGGCGCCGGGGTGGGCCAGCCGGCCAGCCACGTGGCCCGCTGGCGCCAGACCTCGCGCCAGCTCTTGCCGGCCAGGGCACGCAGGAGGACGCCCGCGGAGAGGAGGAGGCGCGCCGTGCGGGCGCGGGCGGACGGCCAGCGGAGGCGGACGTACGTCGTCTTGCCGCGCAGGACCATGATGCGCTTGTTCACCGTGCTGGAGGCGGCGCCGCCGACGTGCAGGAGCTGGGCGTCCGGGACCAGGAACGGGCGGGCGCCGGCCTCGCGTGCCCGCGCGCTGAGGTCGATGTCCTCGCTGTACATGAAGTAGTCGGGCGTGAAGCCGCCGAGCTGCTCCCAGAACGGGCGGTCGATGAGCAGCAGGCAGCCCGACACCGCGGGGACCTCGCCGCCGATCGCGCGCTCCAGGCCCGGCAGCTCGTCCGGGTTGAAGCGCGGCGACTTGCGGAAGACCGACGACAGGGCCGTCGCGAAGCAGACGTAGCCCCACAGGCTGGGCAGCGCGTGGACCGAGTGGCCGTCGTCGGTGCGGTCGGCGCGCAGGGTGCGGCCGGTGTAGATGCGGTGGTCGGGGTGCGTTGCCGCGAACTCGACCAGGGTGCGGATCACGTCGCCGATCGGCTCGGTGTCCGGGTTGATGAGCAGGATCCAGCGGCCGCGGGCGTACGAGGCGCCCAGGTTGACCGCGTTGCCGAAGCCGACGTTCGTCGGGTGCTGGATGACGCGCACCTCCGGGTACGCGTGCTGGATCGCCGCCGCCGAGTTGTCGGTCGACGCGTTGTCGACCACGATCACCTCGATCGGGACCACCGTGCCCGCCTGCAGAGCGGCGAGGTTCTTGAGCGTGTGTTCGCGGGTGTTGTACGAGACGAGGACGACGCTGACGAGCGGGTCCTGCTTGCTGGTGTTCACTGCGAGACTCCGACGCTTGTGCGGGTGGACGAGTCGTGGCCCCAGCCGACCTGGCTCCGGCGGGCGGCACGCGAAGCAGCGAAGGTCAGAGCGACGTAGCCGACGGCCGCCGGCAGAAGCCAGGGCCGGGGAAGGACCACGTCGCGCAGCCACGAGGAGCGCGCCGCCGGGCGGGCGGCACCCGCGGCGCGCAGGGCCGCATTACCCGCGCGCACCCGGGCCAAACGTCGAACCAGGTCGGACGTGCGGCGCGGGGTCTCGACCACGGCCACGACCGCCGGGGTCTCGGCCTTCTCGCCCGGCCCGAAGAGGCCGTCGAGGAACAGGTCGTCGGCGACGACCTCCGGGAAGGCGCCGAAGCGGGCGCGCCCCTCCTCCGACAGCATCGAGATCCCGCGGCCGTAGAGGGCGTTCCGGTACACCGGGAGCCGCCCGTTGATGGCACTGTGCGCCCTCACGAGCAGCGGCCGCCCGCGCGTGTCGAGCTTCCGGCTCGCGGTCACGGCCAGCAACCCCGGCGTCGACGTCAGGAACGCCGCCAGCGCGCGGACGTCGTCCGCGGTCAGCGGGATGTCGGCGTCGAGGTACACCCGCGGAAAACCCACCGCGACCGCGTCGCCGGCATTGAGGGCGGCGGACTTGCCCGGCTCGGGGCGGTCGACCACCCGCACCCCGGGACGGGACGCGGCCACGGCGGCGGTGTCGTCGGTGCAGCCGTTGGCCACGACCGTGATGTCCAGGTCGGGGGCGAGCAGCCCGTCCAGGCAGCGGCCGATGACCGCGGCCTCGTTGTGGGCGGCGATGACAACCGAGATCACGCGAGGCTCCAGGGGAAGAGAGTCAGCGATTGAGCGCGCCCACCGCCGCGCCGCGGGTCGTGCGCGCCGGGTGGGTGAACCGCCACATCGCGCCGGCGGCGCCGAGTTGCAGGCCGAGCACCACGACGAACGTGCTGAACGAGAACGAGTCGAACGTGAGGCCGGTCAGGGCCGCGACGAGCGGGACCGACGCGATCGCCGCGCACAGGTGGCGGTCGACCTCGGTCTCGGCCCGGCGGAACGCGATGATGGCCAGGAAGACGCCGGCGAAGTGCAGGACGACCATGGCGGCGATGCCGAGGTAGCCGTTGTTCATCAGCGTCATCAGCCACTGGTTGTCGAGGTAGCGGTACAGCTCGGGAATGAACGTGCCGGTGCCCCGGCCCAGCCATGGTCGCTCGGAGGCGTACTGGAAGACGACGTCGTAGTCCTCCGTGCGGCCCTTGATCGACGGATCGTCCTCCGCGTTGCTGAACAGCGATCGCAGCGTGCCGAGCAGTCCCGGCCGTACCACGGACAGCACCGCCAGCAGGCCCATCGTCACGACCAGGACGTTGAACCGGAAGCGCCAGTTCCAGGCCGGCCACATGCACACGATGGCGACGGCCACGGCCAGGATGCCGGTGCGGGACAGCGCCAGCGGGATCGACCCGGCGATGACGAGCGTGCAGAGCAGGAACAGCCGGCGCTCGACCTTGCGGGCGGCGTACCGGGCGTAGTGGATGCCCAGCGGGACCGCGAACGCCATCACCACGCTGAACTCGATGTAGTGCCCGGTGGTGCCGGCGACCCGGATCAGGCCGCCCCCGCCGCGGTCGGCCAGGCCGACCAGCTCGCCCTGCAACGTCAGGCCGGGGATGACGATGTTCTGGGTCAGGTCCTTCTTGGTGATGAACTGCAGGATGCCGAGCAGCGAGTTGATGGCGGTGCAGTACACCAGCACCCGCTGCACGTCGTCGAGCCGCTCCCGGGTGGGCACGCCGTCGGCGGTCATGAAGATGATGCCCATGAACGCGAGCGCGCCGAGCAGGGCGCGGTCGGCCGAGTTGGCCTCCAGCGTCGGCATGCCGCGGAACTGGCCGGCGGCATACGACAGCAGCAGCGAGAGCGCGTAGACGACGAACGCCCAGCGCATCGGCTGCGGGCCGACCATGGCCAGCCGCGGGTGCAGCTTCGACAGCAGCCACCAGACGGCCAGCAGCAGCCCGACGAGCAGGCCGGGCCGGCCGACCGAGGTGAGGTCGGGCACCACCAGCCGCGAGGGGAGCAGCTGGATGAGCACGACGATCAGGATCAGCAGCGACGCGGCGTCGACGTGGCTGTGCCGCCGGCGCGACGCGTAGGTGCCTTCGTCGACGAGGACCGGCAGCAGGTCCGGGGACGGGCGGTACGCATTCGGCCGATTCCGCTTCGGCTTGCGCTTGAAGATCCGCAGATCGTCCGGCGCCACCGGCTTCGGTGGCGCCTGCGCGGTGCGGGTCTGCCCGGCCATCGTGCTCGAGGTCAACGCTTCCGCGTCTCGGCGTCCGCGTCCCGGCCCTCACGGCCGGCCCACGGGGTGTTGCCGAGCGGCAGGATGATCGTCGCGTCGTCGGGCTCGACCCCGCGCCGGTCGTCGTCGGGCTCGGCCGACTTGTACGAGACCGTGAGGCCGGAGCCGTTGGTGTCCGTCGTGGCCGGCGCCTTCTTCCCCCTGCCGTTGGTCGTGACCACGGTCGTCGGGTCGTCGGAGACGTTGATCGCCCGTCGTGGCTCGGCACCGTTGACCGGCGCCGGTATCCGGTTCCTGCCGGAGCGGTCGCTGTCGGCGATGACGTCGGTGTCGCCGTCCGGCTCCAGGTCGCCCTGCGCGGCCAGCGCGGCGGCGATCTGGCGGGCCCGGGCCCGGCGGCGCAGGATGTTGTCGCCCACGATCGTCACCGCGGCGGTGAGCAGCAGACCGACACCGACGATGACGACGGCGGCGCGCTTGACCTTCGACGAGACGACCTCGATCGTGTCACCCGGGTCGAGCACCTGCGTGGTGATGGCGCGGCCGGGCTTCGGCTTGTAGCGCGCCTGCATGTTCTCGACCTCTTGGGTGATCTGCTTCTCCAGCCGCTGCACGGCCGCCTTGGCCGCCTCCGGAGTGGCGGCGGTCGCGGTCACCGTGAGGATGCTGGAGCGGTCCTGGGCGGCCACCTCGAACGCGGGGGAGAAGCCCTCCGAGGCGATCTCCTTCTTGGTGGCGTCGGTGTTGAGCGAGATCGACACCGCCGTGGCCATGATGTCCTCGCCGACCTCGACCCAGGTGTTGGTCGAGGCCAGCTCGGCCTGGGTCAGCGGCGTGCGGTCGGCGGGCGGGATGAGCATGATCGTGCCGGTCGACGTGTAGTCCGGTTTGATCGTGACAAGGGCCCAGGTGGTGGCGGCCAGTGTCAGCAGGATCATCGGTGCCATCAGGTACCACCGGCGACCCATGAGCTTGGCGAGATCCCAGAGGTCCACGTCATCCCCTCACACAAGCGCTGGCGCTTGTCACTGTCGGTGCTCTGCCTGACTGACCTCGACGGGTCCGCCGGGCCCAGCTTGCCGAACGATTGAAGTCGTTTTGTACCTGGCCCGGCGGGTCGACAGCAAGTCGTCCCAGAGCCGGACGTAGGCCGCTGCCTGGTGTTCCCAGGCGAGGGTGTTTCGGAACCGGGCCAGCGCGACATTTCGCATCGACGCGCGAGCCACGGGGTCGTCGAGGAGGCGGTGCAGGACGGCGGCGAACTCTTCGGGGGTGCCGTGTTCAACGTAGACCCCCGCGTCTCCGGCGCTGCGGCGGGTCTCCCGCATGTCGACGCCGACGACCGGGAGACCGCGCGCCAGGTACTCGACAGTCTTGGCCATTGTGGACACCTCGGCGTGGGCGCTGCGCGGATCTGGCTGTAATCCGACGGATGCGGTGCGGAGCAGCCGATCGATCTCCTCGACGCCCAGCCAACCGGTGAACTCGACCACGTCGTCGAGCTTCCGTTCGGTGGTCAGTGCCCGCAAACTCTCCAAACATTCCCCGTCACCGGCGACAACCAGCCGCCAGCCCAGCCGGCCGCGCAGCTCGACGAGCTTCTCGGCGGCCAGGATCGCGTTGTCGACGCCGTCCTGCGCGCCGAGAACGCCGAGGTACACGATGGTGTGGTCGTCGACGTCGGCGGGTGCGGCGTCGACCGGCTTGACCTCGCTCGCGGACGGGCCGTTGCGCACGACCACGACCCGCGACGGGTCGCAGCCGCCGCGGCTGATGGCCAGCTCACGGTAGGACTCGTTGGTGGAGACGACGGCCGAGGCGCTGCGCTGCGACCACTTCTCCAGCTTGAGCAGGATCCGGTCCAGGGCGGAGCCGGGGCGGCCCCCACGCGCCTGGTAGACCTCGGGCGACAGGTCGTGGTGGTCGAAGACCCACGGCCGGCCGATCGCGCGCATCGCCAGGGCCAGCGGCCAGAAGACGTCCGGCGGGTTGCAGACCTGGGCCGCGACGGCCTTGTCCCGCAGTACCGCGGCCGCCAGATGCCAGCCGATGCACATGAACGACCAGGCGAACTCGACCGCGAACGAGACGGCGCCGCCGGTCGACTCGTACATCTTGTACGAGCGGATGCGCGCGTCGAGCGTGCCGGGCACCTGCGTGAGCTTCTGCTTGCCCCGCGGGCAGATGACCGTCACCCGGTAACCGGCCGCCTCCAGCGCCTTGACCTCGCGGATGACCCGCCGGTCGCGCTCGACCGGCAGGTTCGCCACCGCGATGACGACGTGGAGACGAGGGTCCTTCTTGCTCACGCTTCTCCTCCGCTGCGCTCCGGACCGCTCACCGCGCTTCTCCTCCGCTTCGCTCCGGACCGCTCACCGTGCCACCGATCGGTTGAAGACCACGCCGACCGTGCGGCAGAGGATCTTGATGTCGTACCACAGCGACTTGTTCTCGACGTACAACACGTCGAGGTCCAGCGCGGCCTTGAAGTCCAGGGTGCTGCGGCCGGAGACCTGCCAGAGACCGGTCATGCCGGGGCGGGCCGCGAAGCGGCGCTCGGCCTCCGGCGGGAACAGGTCGGCCTCCCAGGCCAGCACCGGCCGCGGGCCGACGAGCGACATCTCGCCGCGCACCACGTTCCACAGCTGGGGCAGCTCGTCGATGCTCGTGCGACGCAGGAAGCCGCCGATCGGCGTGATCCGCGGGTCGTTCACGAGCTTGTAGACGCCCTGCTCGCCGCCGTCGACGTCGTCGTTGGTCGTGAGCATCTTCTTGACGAACTCGCGGTGCTGGGCGTCGCTGTTCTTGTTCGACATCGTGCGGAACTTGATGATCTTGAAGGTGCTGCGGTGCAGGCCCAGCCGCTCCTGCCGGAACAGGATCGGCCCGGGGCTGGTCCACTTCACCGCCAGCGCCACCACGATCAGCACCGGCGACAGCGCGATGAGGATGCACAGCGCGGCGAAGCCCTCGACCAGCTGCCGCAGCGAGCGCCGCGGGATGAGCGAGCGGCTGTCGCGGTGGCCCTGGATCAGGCCCCAGCCACTGCCCACGACCCGCAGGACGCGCTGCGGCATCGGGATCTCGATGGTCGCGTCGTCGGCGAGCTCGACGGTGGGTTGCTTGGGAAGGGACGAGATCTCAACGGTTGCGTCGCCAGTGTCGACGACTGAGTCGGGAACAGCCTGGGGCGCTGTCAACAGCGACACCTCCTCACTGCGCGTTGGTGCGACAACGAACGAGCGAGCACATGGAGCCTGCGGGCTTCGACCGGGTGCGGAGCCGATCGGCCCCGACCAGATCAGCTAGACGGTGGCGATCGCCTTCGCGAGGTTGTCCGCGACGTAGGCGATTTCGTCATCCCGCATATGTGGGAAGAACGGCAGGGACAGGATCTCGGTGGCGGCCCGTTCGGCCACCGGCAGGTCGGGCGTACGGTCGGTCAGGTAGGCAAGCTGGCGGTGGCACGGCACCGGGTAGTGCACGCCCGTGCCGATGCCGGCCTCGTTCAGCAGGCCGCGAACGGTCTCGCGGCTCGGGACGCGGACGACCAGCAGGTGCCAGGCGCTGTCCACGCCGGACAACGGCGAGACCAGCGGGATGCCGTGCGCGGCCAGGGCCTCCGAGTAGAGCGACGCGACGCGCCGGCGCTGCACGTTGGCCTCCGGCAGGTCGGCCAGCTTCCGCCGCAGAACCATGGCCTGCAGGGCGTCGAGCCGGCTGTTCCGCCCGATGTACCGGTGTTCGTAGTGGTCCGTTCCCTCGGTGCGGCCGTGGTTGGCCAGCGACCGGATCCGCGAGGCGAGTTCCGCGTCGTCGGTGACGACGGCGCCGCCGTCGCCCCACGCGCCGAGGTTCTTCCCGGGATAGAAGCTAAACGTCCCCGCGACCCCGTAGGACCCGGCCCGGACCTTCTCACCCGAGCCGTCATTCGGGGCGTCGGCGCCGTGCGCCTGCGCCGAGTCCTCGACGACGACCAGGTTGTGCCGCTCGGCGAAGGCGAGCACGTCCGCCGGCGGGACCATGTGCCCGAAGAGGTGCACCGGCATGACCGCGCGCGTGCGCTCGGTGAGCCCGGCCTCCAGCGTCTCCGGCGTGATGAGCAGGCTTTCCGGGTCGACGTCGACGAAGATCGGCGTCGCGCCGGCCGCCGCCACCGCCGAGGCGGTCGCGATGAACGTGTTGGCCGGGACGAGCACCTCGTCGCCGCCCCCGACGCCGAGCGCGCGCAGGGTCAGTTCGATCGCGTCGGTGCCGTTGGCCACGCCGACCGCGTGCGCGGTGTTGCAGAAGGCCGCGTACTCCTGCTCGAAGGCCTCCACCGCCGGCCCGCCGATGAACCGCGAGTTGGCGGCCACGGCCCGGACCTCGGCCACGACCTCCTCGACGATCGACGCGTGGGGTGTGGCGAGGTCGTTGAACGGGATGCGCACGAAGAAGGTCCTTTCCAGCTGGTTCAGCAGATTACGCGAGGACGGCGTCGGAGGCAGCGGTCAGCTGGGCGGTCAGCTGCACGGTCCGGCCGGTGGCCATGGACTCGGCGGCCGCCTCCAGGACCTCCACGACGGCCAGCCCGCGCTGCCCGTCGACGGCCGGCCGGCGGCCGGTGACGGCCGACTCCACGAAGTCGCGGTCGACCTCGGCGAGCGGCTCGGTCATCGGGATGTGCGGCGAGACGATGCCGCCGTAGCGATACGACATCGGCACCGTCCCGTCAAGGGGTGCGCCCTGCACGCCCTTGTCGTAGATGCGGAGCCGGCCCTCGTCCAGCATGTCGTCGTAGACGGCCATCCGCTGGCTGCCCACGACCGTCACGCGGCGCACCTTCGAGGGGTCGAGCCAGCTGACGTGGATGTTCGCGGTCGCGCCGATGTTGCCGTACTCCAGGCGCAGGTAGGCGACGTCCTCGAACGGCGTGCCGGCGTGGCTGGCGCCCCAGGCGCTCACCGCGGTGGGCGTGCTGCCGAGGACCATGTTGATGATCGAGATGTCGTGCGGCGCGAGGTCCCAGACGACGTTGACGTCCGGCTGGTACAGCCCGAGGTTCAGTCGCGCGGTGTCGATGTAGTAGATCTTGCCGAGCTCGCCGCCGGCGACCATGTCGCGCAGGTGCTTCACCACGGCGTTGTGCTCGAAGGTGTGACCGGTGGCCAGCGTCAGGCCGTTGCCATCGGCCAGCGCGACCAGCTCGCGCGCCTCCGCGGTGGAGGCCGTCATCGGCTTCTCCACCATGACGTGCTTGCCGGCCTGCAGCAGCCGCTTGGCCAGCGGCGCGTGCGACCGGGGCGGCGTGGCGATGATGGCCGCGTCGATGAGGTCGATGACCTCGTCGAGGCTGGTGACGCACAGGGCACTGGGATACATCCGGCGCAGCGGCTCGATCCGCTCGGCCTGGGCGTCGATCGCGACCACCAGTGATACGTCTGGTAACGACGACAGCACGCGAACGTGCTTGGCTCCCCAGTAACCGCAGCCGATGACGCCAACCTTCATGACCGACCCTGCTCCCGAAGAAGAAATCATCGCGCGCCCCCCACGGGCAGTCGCCTAGGAACCCTCGCGGATGACGCAGTCGCGAGGCAAGTGGGCTACGGCAATCTCGCCGTGTCGCATTTTTTACAACGCGTCTTTTAACTCAGCATGAAATGCCGCGAGCGCCTTATCAAATCGTCCAACCATGGCAATTCACATATTTGTTACCTTTACCCCGAACCGGACAGCAGTGATCTTTCTTCGCACTGCTCAGGGCGCATGTGGCCCAGGGTTCACTCGTGTTCCGTCAGGTTGGCGCCACCTCGATCGTTCCGTCGGCCAGGACTGGCCGAACGGACGACTAAATAGAGTCTTTAAACCGCTGGACGCCGTTCGGATGGATCATAAACGCACGCGGAAATGTCCCGTCAATTTCTGTCTACATAGTCACAGGGCAGAGTGGCGTGCCAGCCGGGCGCGGCCAGCGGCGGCACTTCGATCTCCACTGAGCCGCCGGATCGTTGCGCGCACGCCACCTGAGCTGATTCAAGCCCGTCATCCCACGCCGGACCGTTGGCCCGGGCGTTGCCCACCCGGAAGTTCACCACCAGCACGACGGCGAACAGCAGCGCGAACACGGCCAGCGGCGTGCCCTCGCCGGTCTCGTGCGGCAGCAGCAGGCTCGCCACGGCGACGAGCAGCAGCAGCGCCGGCGCCACGTTGTAGCGGGGCGTTGCGACGCCGCTCAGCGCCACGGGCAGCACGTAGAGGCCGACGCTGTGCAGAGCCGCGGCCAGGGCGAACCACCAACGGGCCGTCGTGAACCCGCGCCAGGCCAGCAGCAGCACGGCCGCGAGGACCAGCAGGGACAGGCCGGTGAAGATGAGGCTGTGCGTGGTGACCTGGGCGCCGACCCACCGCTCGCCGAAGAAGGTGCTGGGAATCGCGCGGAACACGTAGCCCTTGACGCCCAAGACCGGGGCCGGCGCCAGCCCCTCGCGCTCGCTCTGCCCGGTGAGCAGGCCGAGGACCTGCAACCCGAACGGCACGGCGAAGGCGACGGCCTTCACCACGGCGTAGCGGTCCCGGTGGAACCAGATGATGAAGGCGGCCAGCGGCACGTAGATGGCGGTGAGGATGTCGCTGCCGGCGACCAGCACGATGCCGGCACACGCGAACACCTTGCCGGTCATCGTCGGCGGGCGGGACACGAGGAGCCAGAACAGCAGGTACAGCCCGGTCCAGTGCAGGTTCGCCGGCGAGTTCAGCACGTCGCCCTGCGACATCGGCAGCAGCGCGACCGGGACCGACACGAGCAGCCGGGCGAGCGGCGACGGCAGGTACTCGCCGCTGAGCCGGTAGACGGCGATCGCGAACAGCGTCGTGACCAGCGCGGCACCGAGCGCGAGCGTGGCCGCCGCCCAGCTCGCCGGCAGCGCGGCCGCGATCGCGGCCACGATCCGCGCGACGAGGTGGTAGTAGCCGGCGTACGAGGTGGTGAAGGCGCCGACGCCCTTGTCGACGGCCTGGGTCAGGAAGATCTGCCCGTCCTCGGCCCAGATCGTGTTCAGGGCACCGGCGCCGCCCTGGCGCAGGATGCCGGCCGCCGTCCCCACGACGGCCACAGCGGTGATGCCGAGCGCCGTCCGCCAGGGCCTGGCGGGCGGTGCGGTGGTCGATTGGGCCTGTTCCCGCTCGGTCAGGGCCATCTGCACCAGTTCCTTAGCTTTCCCTCGGGTCGCGGCCTTCGGCTCTTGGCCGGCTAGACGTACGGGCGGAAGACCGGCTTCACCGGCCGACCGACGAGATACCCTTCGACGCCGTCGCTGAGCGCCTTCGCGTAGACGGCGAGCGCGCCGTCGACGGCCTCGATCGTGCGGTCGATGTCGGCGTCGGTGTGCGAGTAGCTCATCACGAACGACGGCGCGATGACCCCGCGGCGGATGAGCTCCTGCAGGAACAGCGTCCGGAACGCCTGCGACCGCTCGCCGTCGGCGTCCTTCGTCATGTAGATGAGGTTGCTGTCGCGGCCGGCGATGTCGACGAACTCGCTGACGCCGTGCGCCCGCGCCGCCGCCCGGACGCCCGCGGCCAGCCGCGCGCCCTGCCGGTGCAGGTGCTCGATGACCGGCTCCTGCTCGTACACGTCGAGCACCGCCATCGTCGCGGCCAGCGTGTGCGTGTCGGCACCGTAGGTGGTCGACAGCAGGAACACCCGCTCGCGGTCGGTGCGCAGGCCGCCGAGCTCCATCAGCTCCGGCGTGCCGACGAGCGCGGCCACCGCGAAGCCGTTGCCGAGCGCCTTGCCGTAGGTGGTCAGGTCGGCGAGGACGCCGTGGACGTGCGAGGCGCCGCGGACGTGCCAGCGGAAGCCGGTGATGATCTCGTCGAAGATGAGCACGATGCCGTGCCGGTCGCAGAGCGCCCGCAGGCCCTCCAGGAAGCCCGGGGCCGGCGGCTCGGTCGTCTCGACCTCCTGGACCAGGCAGGCGATGCGGCCGGGGTGCTCGGCGATGAGCGCTTCCACGCTCGCGAGGTCGTTGTAGCGGTACTTCAGGGTCAGCGCCCGGATCGCGTCCGGGATGCCGCCGGGCATGCCGGTGGTACCGATGAACCAATCGTCAGTGGAGAAGAACGGGTGGTCGCCGCAGACCGCGACCAGGTCGCGACCCGTCGCCGCCCGGGCGAGCTTGACCGCGGCGCTCGTCACGTCGGAGCCGTTCTTGGCGAACTTCACCATGCGGTCGCCCTGGCCCAGCGCGCTTCGCAGCCGCTCGGCCGCGGTCAGCTCGATCGCGCCGGGTCGGCTGAAGTTCAGGCCGTGCTCCAGCTGCGCCGCGGCCGCCGCGACGACCGGCGCGAAGGCGTGGCCGAGCGTGACCGCGCGCAGCCCCATGCCGTACTCGACGAACTCGTTGCCGTCCACGTCCCATACGTGGCAGCCCGCGCCGCGGACGATGAAGCCGGGCGCCTCCTCCGGGAACTGGTCGTCACCCTTGGCATACGTGTGGGCACCGCCGGGGATGACCGCGTGCGCCAGTGGCCGCAGGCGGTTGGACTCCTGGAACTGCAACGCTCTCCTACGCTTTCTTCAGCAGGGGCCGGATCTTGCCCATGACCATCCCGGACAGGCGCCGGTCGAGCGCCAGCAGCACGCCGCCGGAGATCGCCGTGGCGAGGACCCCGTAGATCACGAACTTGAGCGTCCACGGGCCGTCGACGAGGCCGAAGCGGTCGACGCTCCAGGTGATGCCGAAGCCGAGCAGGCTCGCGAACAGCGCCGGCATGGTCGGCCGGACGACCCGCCAGCTGCTGACCTTCAGCACGCGGTTGAAGGTGATGTACGCCATGACGACGGTGATCGTGAACTCCAGGCCCGCCATGCCGAGCGCGATGGCGGCCACCTGCTTCCGGTCGTCGGCGGAGCCGTTGAGCAGCTGCCCGATGACGTAGAACGTGGCGATGCCGACGGCGAGCTGGATCCAGG
Organism: Dactylosporangium sucinum; assembly: GCF_014647515.1. GTDB lineage: Bacteria > Actinomycetota > Actinomycetes > Mycobacteriales > Micromonosporaceae > Dactylosporangium > Dactylosporangium sucinum. The sequence continues at coordinate 42,970 of NZ_BMPI01000008.1, forward strand.
CGAGCGCGGTGTTGATGCCGACCCGCCCGACAGCCTGCAGGGCCGGGCCGAGCAGCACGCCGTAGACGTTGACCGCGCCGACGATGCACAGCAGCTGCATGCCGACGCCGGCCGGCGACCACTCCGGGCCGAGCAGCGCGACGAGCGGCTTGGCGTCGGCGGCCAGGATGCCCAGGGCGGGCAGGCCGACGACGGCCGAGACGTGCAGCATCTTGGCGAGCCGGTCGGCGAGCACGTCCGGCTCGCGCTGCAGGCGGGCCAGCTCGGGCAGCGACACCTGCTGCAGGGAACGGCTGGTCACCTCGGTCAGCATGTCGGGCAGGCGCTGGGCGATGCGGTACAGACCGACCGCGACCGGGCCGAACCACTTGGCCAGCACGAGCAGGTCGATGCGGATGGCGAGGAAGACGCCGATGCCGCCGAGCGCGGACTGGGCCGAGAAGCCGCGCAGGTCCCGCCAGGCCTGCCGGGGGAACCTCCACCGCGGCCGCCAGTCGGTGACCGTCCAGAGCACGATCGCGCCGATGACGCCGGTGACCAGCTGCTGGGCGACCAGGGCCCAGGCCTGGAAGCCGGCGAACGCGAGCGCGATGCCGACGACGCCGCCGATCGCGGTGGCGATCAGGGTCCGGATCGCGAGCGGCCGGAAGGTCATCTTCCGGCGCAGGATCGCCTCCGGTACCACGGTGAGGCCCTGCAGCAGGATCATCGGGGTCAGCGCGATGCAGATCCAGGTGATCTCGGGCTGGTCGTTGAACCAGGCCCACAGGGGCGCGGCGCCGGCGGCCAGCCCGGTGAGGCCCAGGCTGCCGCCGATGACGACCCAGAACCCGGCGTCGAGGTGGTCCTCGTCGAGCTGCTCGCGCTGGATGATCGTGGTGAGCAGGGTCTGCTGCAGCAGCATCTGCGTGATCATCACGAAGAGCAGCGCCGTGGCCACGACGCCGAAGGCGTGCGGGCCGAGCATGCTTGCGAGCACGAACGTGACGATCGTGGTGGTGCCCAGTCGTCCCGCGGTCAGCGCGTACGACCAGAAGATGGCGGACTTGAGCCGTTTCCGCGGCGCCTCTTCGCGCTCAGGCTGGTGCTCGGGTGCCTTGATCTCGACGGTGCGGTCCAGTTCGACGGTCCGGTCAAGTGGATCGACGGACTGGTCGACGGTCTGGCTCATGCAGGCTCCGCTCGCTGCGTCAGGACTGCGGGGACTCGCCCGCCCGAGGCTCTTCCCACGGGGGCGGAGCGATGGGCGTGCGGGTGATGGTGCGCCGGATCCGGCCCAGCTTGGCGCGCCCGCGACGGGAGCCCCAGGAGGTCAGGAACGCGGCCGTGCCGGCCGCCCGCTCGGCGACCGGGAGCTCGTTGTTCATGAGCGCCTTGGTGATCTCCCAGGTCATGCGGGTGTGGTGGCTCTGGTCGGAGGCGGGCTTGCGCTTCTTGGACTTCTTCGCGCCCGGCTCCAGCCACTCCAGCACCTCGTCGGTGTCGCGGCTGGCGCCGAAGGTGTTCGTCGCGTGCATGCGCCGGAAGAACAGCCGCTCCGGCACCTGGACGAACTCGCCCCGCAGGGCCAGCTCGTGCAGCATCCGCACGTCGCTGGAGAGGAAGGGGCCGAGCAGCCGGGTCCTGCGCAGCACGTCGGTGCGAACGACGCCGAAGACCTCGTTGCAGAGGTTCCATTTCCGGGCGTACCACGAGACCCGGCTCCGGGAGCGCAGGTCCGCGGTGTTCATGTTGTCGTCCCACGGGCCGATCTCGTAGCCGTCGCTGTCGATCAGCATGGTCTGCGGGAACGCCAGGATCGCGGTCGGGTGCGCGTCGAGCGCGGCCACGCACCGGCTGATGAGCGTCGGCGCGGCCAGGTCGTCGTGCGCGGCGAGGCGGAACAGCTCGCCGCGCGCGAGCGAGACGACCCGCCGGAAGTTGCCGGCTTCGCCCAGATTCTCCGGGTTGCGGTAGATCCGCATCCGGTCGTCCTTGCGCGCGTAGGTCTCCAGGATCTCCCACGTGCTGTCGGTCGAGAGGTTGTCGCACACGACGATCTCGAAGTCGCCGTAGTCCTGCGCGAGCATCGACTCCAACGCCTGCGGCAGGTACCGCTCGACGTTGTACGTCGTCATGCCGATGGTCACGCGAGGCGCGGTGTCAGCCATGGTCAGGCCACCAGGATCTCTGCTGTCACGCCGAGGTCGGCGAGCGACTTGGCGATCTCTTCCTTGTATGCGGGGTTCGTGATGACTACGGCCTTGGGCTGCAGCGCCGTCAGCGTCGACGGCGGATCGACCCGGTGGCCGGTGACCGGCAGGAACCGTCCCCACTTGCGCGGGTTGAGGTCGACCACACCGTGCAGGCCGAGCTCGCGGTCGGCGAGCGTCAGGAACTGCACGCCGCGCGAACCCGCGCCCCACAGCACCGGCTTGGCGCCCTCGGCGTTGAGCCGGGCGATCGTCGACCGCCAGCGCTCGCGCTCGGCGTGGTGCCGCTCGGCGAAGCCGGCGATCGCGGCCAGTTGCTTGTCGCGGGCCCGCAGCGACGGCAGCTCACCGGTGTGGGCGACATGGCCTCCTGCCCGCGGGCGGTTCGCCGAAACCTCGATGTATCGGAACATTCCCTGGAACAGCGTGCCGGTCGACTCGACCGTCCAGCCGGCGCGGCCGAAGATGCTGGCCAGCGAGTAGGCGTCGAAGTACGACACGTGCGGGTAGATGACCTCCCAGCCCGCGGTGGCCAGGTCGTAGACCGCGTCCGGCACCTCGACGTAGCCGAACACCTCGCGCCCCTTGGCCTGCTCGCGCAGGTCGACCAGGAACTCGTAGGGGTCGTCGAGGTGCTCGAACCAGTGCCGGGACGTGAAGAAGTCGTACTCCGGCAGGCCGCTGCCCCGCGGCGCCAGTCCACTGTGGAACGTCGTGACGCCCTGCTCGCCCTCCTCGCCGGCATACATCGCGTCGTAGCCGACGCCCCGGGCGCCGCCGACGTGGGTGAGCTCGCGAAGGAACTCGCCCTGCCCGCAGCCGATGTCCAGCACGAGCTTGCCGCTCAGGTCGTACCGCTCGCTCAGACTGTGCACGAGGTCGCTCGAGAACCGCTGGAAGGCGGGGGAGAAGTGCAGGTTGGTGTCCATCGCCGTGTCGTAGACGAGCTTGTCCTGCTCGAACGCGACATTGCGGACGTAGGCGCAGGTGGGGCAGTTGGCCAAAACCATCTTGCCGACCGGCGAGGCCACGGCGTCGCCGTGATCCTCCCAGTGCACGCCGCACAGGACCGGGATCTCGCCGAGGTCGGCGAACTCGACCAGCCGGTCCTCGCCGCAGGCGTCGCAGATGCGCCCGGTCGTCATGCGGTCACCCACCGCAGCTCGTTGTCCAGCTTGCCCTGCTCCATCAGCGAGCGGATGCGCTTGATCCGCATGTGGTTCTCGCTGCCGAACTGCTCGATGGTGAGCCCGTGCCGCTGGTAGGCCTCGACGAGCTGCTCGACGCCGAGCTTCACCGTCCACTTCGGCTGGAACTCGGGCACCTCGGTCGCGATCAGGTCGCAGGTGACCCGGTAGTTGCGCAGGTCGGTGCCGGCACCCTCGGCGAACGTGACCTCGCTGCCGGGCACGACCTCGGCGACCAGGTTGGCGACCTCGCGGATCAGGTAGTTCTCGGTGGACCGCCCGACGTTGTAGGCCTTCGCGTGCACGCGCTCGCGCGGGACCTCCAGCAGCGCCAGGAAGGCGGCGGAGATGTCCTCGATGTGCACCAGCGGCCGCCAGGCCTTGCCGTCCGACAGCAGCCGGACCTGGCCGGTGAGCAGCGCGTGGGCGGCGAGGTCGTTGACCACCAGGTCGCCGCGCAGGCGCGGGGAGAACCCGTAGGCCGTGGCGTTGCGCAGGAACGTCGGCGAGAAGTCGTCGTCGGCCAGCTCCAGCAGCCCCTGCTCCGAGAGGATCTTGGACTCGCCGTAGGGCGTCACCGGCTGGAAGCCGGCCGTCTCGTCGAGCGGGGTGTCGTCCTCGCCCTTGCCGTACAGCGAGCACGACGACGAGAACAGGAACCGCTGGACGCCGGCGGCCTTGGCGGCCCGGGCCAGGCGGAGCGTCGAGCGGTGGTTGACGTCGTAGGTCAGGTCCGGGTTGAGGTTGCCCAGCGGGTCGTTGCAGAGCGCCGCGAGGTGCAGCACCGCGTCGAAGCCGGTGACGTGCTCCGGCTCGACGTCCCGCAGGTCGACGCGGAGCGTCTTGACCTCCTCGGGGGCCGGGCCGAGGACGCAGTCCGCGAACAGCCCGGTGTCCAGACCGACCACCTCGTGCCCGGCTTGACGAAGTATCGGCACCAGCACGCTGCCGATGTATCCGTCGTGACCAGTGACGAGTACGCGCATGGCAAAGCTCCCGAACGCTCGGCGGGTGGAAGGCGAGTCTATGAGGACGCCAAAACGCCCTCGGTGGTGTGTCGGACTTCTTACTCTGGCGTTTACCGGAAGGACCTGGTGACCGCTAGCTTCTTGCCTTGGATTTTGCCTTAGGCTGACGCGTCGGTGATCAGAAAATCTGCGGTTTCCGTGATGGAGCCTAGCGCCAGCGACAATTTGGGGGGACGCATGCCCGTAGTCTCGTGCCGGCTGTGTGGGGCCGAGCTGACCGAGACCTTTGTCGACCTTGGGATGTCCCCGCTCTGCGAGAGCTACGTCCCCGCGGAGAAGGTCGACGCGCCGGAAACGTTCTACCCGCTGCACGTGCGGATCTGCTCGGACTGCCTCTTGGTGCAGCTCCCGGCGTACGTGGCGGGTGAGGAGATCTTCTCCGACTACCTGTACTTCTCCTCCTACTCCACGTCATGGGTGGAGCACGCGCGCCGCTACGCGGTCGCGATGACGGAGAAGCTCAACCTAACGGCCGACAGCCTGGTCGCCGAAGTGGCCAGTAACGACGGATACCTTCTGCAGCATTTTGTGGCCGCGGGTATCCCGGTCATCGGCGTTGAGCCAGCCGGAAATGTCGCAGCGGTCGCCCGGGAAAAGGGCGTCCGGACCGAGGTGTGCTTTCTCGGACCGGAAACGGGCGCGGCGGTCGCGACGCAATACGGCCGGGCCGACCTTGTCGCGGCAAATAACGTCTATGCCCACATTCCGGACATTATTGGCTTCTCGCAAGGTCTCGCAAACCTGGTTAAATCGGACGGATTGGTCACGCTGGAGTTCCCGCACCTGCTCCGCCTGATCGAGCGCCGCCAGTTCGACACGATCTACCACGAGCACTACCAGTACCTGTCGCTGCTCACCGCGTCGCGGGCGCTGGCCAAGGGGGGCCTCAGCGTCGTCGATGTCGAGGAGCTCAGCACGCACGGCGGGTCGCTGCGGGTGCACGCTCGTCATGCCGACACGGCGGGTGAGCCGTCACTTGCCGTGAAGACCCTGCTGGAGGCGGAGGCCGCGGCCGGGCTGCACACGTTCGAGGGGCACAAGGGCTTCGCCGACGCCGTCTTCCAGATCAAGAAGAACCTGCTCGACTTCCTGATGACGGCCCGCGCCGAGGGCAAGCGGGTCGTGGGCTACGGTGCTCCTGGGAAGGGCAACACGCTGCTGAACCACTGCGGCATCCGTGAGGACCTGCTGGAGTACACGGTCGACCGCTCGCCGCACAAGCAGGGCATGTTCCTGCCCGGCACCCACATCCCGATCCACGCGCCGGAGCGCATCGCCGCGGACCGGCCCGACTACGTCCTGGTCCTGCCGTGGAACCTGCGCACGGAGATCAGCGCGCAGCTGTCGTACGTGCGCGACTGGGGCGGCAAGCTGGTGTACCCGATTCCGGCCCTGGATGTAGAGGGGTAGCCCGTTCATGAAGGTTGTGCTGTTCTGCGGCGGTCTCGGCATGCGGATGCGCGAGGGCACCAACAACGCGCCCAAGCCCATGGCCATGATCGGTGACCGTCCGCTGCTGTGGCACGTCATGCGCTACTACGCACACTTCGGACACACCGACTTCATCCTCGCCCTCGGCTACGGCGCCGCCGTGGTCAAGGACTACTTCCTGCACTACGACGAGACCCTGTCCAACGACTTCACGCTCGTCGGCGGCAACCGCGACGTGCAGCTCTTCTCGACGGACATCACCGACTGGAACATCACGTTCATCGACACGGGTCTCAAGGCCACGATCGGCGAGCGGCTCATGCGCGTGCGCAAGTACGTCGAGGACGAGCCGATGTTCCTGGCCAACTACGCCGACACGCTCACCGACGCGCCGCTGCCCGAGATGGTGGAGCGGTTCCGCAACTCCGAGGCCGCGGTGAGCATGCTGGCGGTACCGCCGGTGTCGACCCACCACGTCGTGGAGATGGGCCCCGACGGCTCGGTCTCGCGGGTCCGGGACTTCCGCGAGCTGATGACGTGGGAGAACGGCGGCTACTTCATCATGCGGCCGGAGATCTTCGACGTGCTGCGCGAGGGCGAGGACATGGTGCCGCACGCCTTCGACCGGCTGATCCCGAACCGCAAGTTGCTGGCGCAGCAGTACGACGGCTTCTGGCGCGCGGTCGACACCTTCAAGGACCGCGCGGAGATGGAGGAGGCCTACAACCACGGCAACTGCCCGTGGATGCTGTGGGACTCGGCCCGCCGCCCGATCGTGCCGGCGCAGCGTTCATGATCGGCTTCAGCCTCGCCGGCGTGCGGTCCGTCGTCGCCCTGGGTGCCCACCCGGACGACATCGAGATCGCCGCCGGCGGCCTGCTGCTGTCCCTGCCCGCGGGCGTCGCGGTGGACTACGTCCTGGCCACCGGCGTGCCGGCCCGCCAGGACGAGGCCCGCTCGGCCGCCGCCGCGTTCCTGTCGCAGGCGGCGGCGTTGCGGTTCCACCTGCACGACCTGCCCGACGGTCGCCTTCCCGCACACTGGAACGCGACGAAGGAGATCGTCGAGGCGGCCGCCCGGCTGGGCAAGCCCGACCTGGTGCTGGCGCCGTCGCGCGAGGACGCGCACCAGGATCACCGCCTGCTGGGGCAGTTGGCGTCGACGGCGTTCCGGGACTCGCTCGTCCTGCACTACGAGATCCCGAAGTGGGACGGCGACCTGTCCCGCCGCAACGTCTACGTGCCGCTGACGGTCGAGCAGGGCCGCCGGAAGGTGGCGCTGCTGCACGAGCACTTCCCGTCGCAGAAGGCGCGCGACTGGTGGGACGACGAGATGTTCCTGGGGCTGGCTCGCGTTCGCGGGATGGAGTGCCGGGCGCACTACGCCGAGGCGTACACGGTCGACAAGGCCGTGCTGACCTTCTGAGGCGCGCTGGTGGTCGGAGTGCTTCCATGATCAAGGGAAACTTCTGGCTGTCAGGGCAGCCAGAAGTCTCCCTTGATCAAGGCGCCCCGGCGCGTCAGCCGTGCGTCACCGGCTTGCCGCCGTCGGCGTAGACGTTCGACGGGTCCCAGGTGACGCCGGGCAGGTCCTCGTTCGAGGATGCGCCGTAGCGCGAGTTCTGCACGAACACGTTGTTGCGGAAGACCACCTTCTCGGCCTTCGTGTCCGGGCGGAAGTTCACCGTGTAGTTGCCGCCCGTGAACAGGTTGTCCTCGACCAGCAGGTCGGTCAGGCTCGGCGCCGTCTCCGAGCCGAGCTGGAAGCCCGCGTTGAACGGGTCGTTCGTGGCCGGGTTGAAGGCCTCCAGCGTGTTGTGCCGGACCACCATGCCCGTGCCGCCCGTGGTCTGCAGGATGTCCTGGTGGTCCTTCTCGTCGGTGAAGATGAGGTCGTGGATCCAGCTGTCCTCGATCAGGGCGCCGTCGGAGACGCGCGGGCCCTCGTTCAGCGTGTGCATGTTGACCCGGCGCATCGTGTAGTGGCCGAAGCCCAGGCCCAGGCCCTCGCCCTCGCCCTGGATCTCGGAGTCCTCGACGAGCAGGCTCGCGTCGGGGACGACGTCGTCGAACACCCGGATGATCATGCCGCCCTTGTTCTTGCAGGTGATCTTCGAGCGCTTGATCGTGACGTTCTTCGCCTTGATGTCCAGGCAGTCCGTGAGGATCTTGCCGTCGATCACCGTGTTGGGCTCGGTGATCGCATATGGGCCGGCATACGGCGTGAGATCCGTCCCCGCCGGGACGCCCGTGTTCTCCGGTCCCGGCCACGGCTTGCCCGACGGCGCCCTGACCGGGCCGGGCACCAGGCCGGCGCCCGCGGTCGGGTGCGCCTTGCCCGGCTCGTCGAAGCTGTACTTCGCCTTGTAGGGCTTGTCGTCCACCGACGAGTCGGTGACGAGCGCCGGCGCGGCCGCCGAGTGTGAGAAGCCCTTCGCGCAGCCGTGGACCTTGACCTTCGTGGCGGTGTAGTTACCGTACCCCAACCCGGTCATCTCCGGCCGGCCGCAGAACACCTCGGTGTTCTCGACGACCGTGCCCGTGAAGCCCGCGAAGACCTTGATCCCGACCGCGCCGGAGTGCCGGACGGTCGTGTTGGTCACCTTGACGTTGTTCGCCTTGATGTACAGCGCGGTCGTGAGCTGCTGACCGTCGACCGTGGCGCCGTCGGTGCTGATCACCGTCGCGTCCTCGTCCCGGTCGGCGTCGCTGTCCTTGCCGCTCAGGTTGAGCACGACCACGACCGCGCCGGCGATGATTGCGAGTCCGCCCCCGATGGCCGTCGGCAGAATCCAGCGGCGCCGTTTGCGGTTGGTGGCCTGCCCTGAGGCATGGCGCCCGGGTTGCCTCCGTTCGACCTGCTCAGTGCTCACGCCGCCTCCGCTTCGCTCCGGCGGCGCTCACTTGCGCAGAGCCCCTGGTGAGCGGCCTCTCCGCTCCGAACCGCTCACGCCGTCTCCCCCCAAAAAGCCCGGCCTCAGCGCGGGCTGCCGTTCGCCTCCACAGTTACCTTGCCATTCGACGCGGTCGCCGTGGCGGGTTCTTCGAGTTCCTTGGCCTTCTGTTCGGCCGCGCGCAACCGCTCCTCGGCGGCGGTCGCCTTCGCGGCCAGGGCCTCGGCGCCGGCGGCCTGCTGCTGCAGCTCGGCCAGGCGCACCTCGGCCGCGGTCACCTGGCTGGTCAGCTCGGTCTCCTGCGCACGCAGGTCGGTGAGCTGGGCGCTGAGCGCCGACTCCGACTCGCGCAGCTCGGCGGCGCGGGCCTCGGCGGCGCTCGCCTGCTCCTCCAGCTCGGTGGCGCGGGACTCGGCCGCGGCGGCCCGCTCCAGCAGCTCGCGGGCGCCGGCCTCCTTGGCCGCCAGCTCGGCGAGCCGGGCCTCGGCGGTCTCCTGCTCCCGCTGGAGCTCGGCGAGGCGGGCCTCGGTCGCGGCCGCCTCCTTGAGCTGCTCGCGGAGCTCGGCCTCCTCGGCCTGGGCCCGGGCAACGCGGGCCTCGGCGTCGGCCGCCTTCGAGGTGGCCTCGGTCGCCGCGGCGACCTCGGCGCGGGCGGCGGCGGTGAGCGAGTCGGCCTCGGCCTTGGCGGTCGCGCGCAGCTCGTCGGCCTCGGTCGTGACCGCGGCCCGGGCCGCGGTCACCTCCCGCTCGGCGGTGGCGCGCAGCTCGGCGAGCTCGGCGTCGTGGATGGTGCGCAGGTCGCGCAGATCCTGCTCGACCAGCACGCGGCGGGCGGCGGCCTGCTCGTCGGCCGCGGCGCGGGCCTGGCCGGTCTCCTGCTCCAGCTGCTGCTGGGCCTGGATGGCCTGCTGCCGGGACTGCTCGGCGAGGGCGGCGGCCGACTGCTGGGCCTGCGCGGCGACGGCGTCGGCCGCCTCCCGCGCCTGGGTGGTGACGGTGGCCGCGTGCTGCTCGGCCTGGGCGGCGACCGCGTTCGCGGCCTCCTGCGCCTTGGCGGCCACGGCCGCGGCGGCCTGCTGGGCCTGTGCGTTGAGCGCCTCGGCCTGCTGCTGGGCCTGGGCGACGACCGTGGTGGCCTGCTGCTGCGCGGCGGCGGCGTGCTGGTCGGCCTGCGCGCGCACCTGCGCCGCGTGCTGCTCGGCCTCGGCGCGGAACGCCGCGGCCTGCTGCTCGGCCTGCGTGCGGACGGCGTGGGCGTGCTGCTCGGCCTGCTGGCGGGCCTGGTCGAGCTGGGTGGTGGTGGCCTGGGTGATCCGCTGGGCCTCGGCCAGGGCGGCGCCGACGATCTGCTCGGCCTCGCCGCGGGCCTGGGTGGCGCGCTCGTCGACGGCGCGGGCCTCGGCGTCGATCGCCCGGCGGCGCTCGCCGACCTGCCGCTCCTCCTCGGCGCGGCGGGCGGCCAGGGCGAGCTCGAAGTCCTCGTTGGCCTTGGAGGCACGCCCGCGGGACTCGGCGAGGAGCCGCTCGGCCTCGCCGCGCAGGCCGGCGATCTCCTGCACGGCGGCGGCGCGGATGTCGGCGGCCTGGTCCTCGGCGAGCCCGAGGATCTGCTCGACCCGCGGGCCGAGGTGCCGGAACGAGACCTCGCCGCGGTGCCCGCCGTGGCGGCGCAGCTCGGCGAGCTCCATCTGCAGGTCCTGCACCTGGGAGGCGAGGGCCTGGACCTGGCCCCAGACCTCCTCGTTCTCGAGCTTCAGGGCCGCGATCTCGTTCTCGGACTGGGTCCAGTACTTGTCGACCTGGTCTCTGCGGTATCCGCGGATCGCCGTCTCGAAGTCGGGCTCCGAGGAGACTCCCGACCCGGTCCCGAAGAGATCGCCGTCAGCCATAGCCCCATCCTCACACGCAACGTCCCGCCACGCGCAATTACACACTGCGCGTGACGGGACGTGCGATCGAACTCCCCGTGAATGAATCCAGGAAGCGGCACGATCGCCGCGACCCGCCGAACGTCAGGCGGAGACCTTGTCCCCGTCTCCGGACTTGCCCTTCTTGGCGTCGCCGCCGCCCTGCTGCTGGCCCACCGACGGCATGATGCCGGCGAGGCCGGAGAGCATCTGGCCGAGCTGGGAGGTGACGGCGTCCTTCTGGCGCGTGAGGTCCTCGACCTCGCGCCGGGCACGCTGCGTGGTCTCCTCGGCCTCGGCGCGGGCCTCGCTGAGCACCCGGTGCGCCTCGGCGCGGGCCTCGTTGACCGTCTTGTCGGCGAGCGCCTTGGACTTGTCGATCGTCTCGGCGGCGCTGCGCTCCGACTCGACGCGGCGGGTCTCGGCGCGCTGCTCGATCTCCTTGGCGCGGTCCTCGGCGGCCCGGGCGCGGCCCTCGGCCTCGTTGACCAGCTTCTGGGTCGCGGCGACGGCGGAGGCGTGGCGGGCGGACTCGTCGCGCTCCGCCTTCTCCTGCCGCTCGGCGATCTCCAGCGCGAGGGACTGCAGGTCCTTGTCGCGCTTGTCGCGGGCGTCGGTGAGCAGCTTGGTCGCCTCGGCGCGCTTCTCCTCAGCCTCGCGGGCGGCCTTGGCTCGCAGCTGGGTGATCTCCCGCTCGGCGGTGGCCCGCAGCGTCGCGACCTCGCGCTCGACGGTCGCCTTGAGCTCGGCGACCTCGTGGGCGGTGGCGGTGCGCAGCTGCTTGGTCTCGCGCTCGGCGTCGGCCCGCAGCGTGTCGGCCTCGCGCCGGGCCTGCACCCGGACCTCGGCGGCCTCACGCTCGGCGGCGGTGCGCAGGTTGCCGGCCTCGCGCTCGGCGGTCGCCTTCATGGCGGCGGACTCGGCCCGCGCCTTGTCGGTGATCTCGCGGGCCTCGAGACGCGCAGCGGAGATGATGCCCTCGGACTCCCGCTTGGCCTCGCCCCGGTGGTCGTTGGCCTGCTCCTCGGCCAGGCGCAGGATCTGCTCGACCCGCGTGCCCAGGCCCGACAGCGTCGGCCGGTTGTTCTCTTCCAACTGCTTGTTGGTGTCGCTGAGCTTCTGCTCCATCGTGCCGAGCCGCTGCTCGGCCTGACGGACGCGACGCTGGGCCTCGGCGAGTCGGCCCTCGGCCTCTTCGCGGGCCTGGTTGGCCTGCTGGAGCTGCGCGTTGATCCGCTGCAGCTTGGCGTCGACCTGCTGGCGGTCGTAACCGCGCAGGACCACGCTCAGCTCTTCGTGATCCGAGCCGTTTTGGAAGAAGTCGACCGAGGACTGAGGCTGGGGCATTGGCACATACTTGCAGACCACCCGGGGGCCTTCGCAAGGGTGCAAGGGCTAACTTCCTCGACCCCGGCATGGTCAACTTCAGCGGCCCAGGACACGCCACGTTTTTGTCACGCTTTGCGGGCGTGTCGGCTGTCCGTCCGGACACGCTCAGCTCGCCGAACGGCGGGCATGGAAACCGCCCCGGGGAGGCCACCCCGTCGTGGCCGCCCCGGAGCGGGGCACTAGCGGTCGCGGAACCGGTTGATCGCCTGCTCGTGCCGGGCGCGGAACCCCGGGTCGCGGACGCCGAGGCCCTCCTCCGGGGCCAGGCACAGCACGCCCACCTTGCCCTGGTGCAGGTTGCGGTGCACGTCGTACGCGGCCTGCCCGGTCTGCGCGAGCGGATACGTGCGGGACAGCGTCGGATGGATTCGGCCGCGCTCGATGAGCCGGTTGGCCTCCCACGCCTCGCGGTAGTTCGCGAAGTGACTACCGACAATGCGTTTGAGGTTCATCCACAGATATCTGTTGTCGTACTGATGCATGAAGCCCGACGTCGACGCACAGGTGACGATCGTGCCGCCGCGGCGCGCCACGTAGACGCTCACGCCGAACGTCTCGCGGCCCGGGTGCTCGAACACGATGTCGGGGTCGTCGCCCCCGGTCAGCTCCCGGATCTCCGCGCCGAAGCGGCGCCACTCCGCGACGTCCTGGGTCTCCTCGTCCTTCCAGAAGTTGTACCCCGAACGATCGATCACCAGCTCCGCGCCCATGCCGCGGCAGATGGCCGCCTTCTCCGGGCTCGACACCACGCACACCGGCGTCGCCCCGCCGTTGAGCGCGAACTGCGTCGCGTAGGAGCCCAGGCCGCCCGACGCGCCCCAGATGAGCACGGTGTCGCCCTGCTTCATCTGTGCGCCGTGGTGCGAGACGAGCTGCCGGTACGCCGTGGAGTTGACCAGCCCGGGACAGGCCGCCTCCTCCCAGGAGAGGTGGGCGGGCTTCGGCATGAGCTGGTTCGCCTTGACGAGGGCCAGCTCGGCCAGGCCGCCGAAGTTCGTCTCGAAGCCCCAGATGCGCTGCTGGGGATCGAGCATCGTGTCGTCGTGGCCGGCCGCGTCCTCCAGCTCGACGTTGAGGCAGTGCGCGACGACCTCGTCGCCGGGCTTCCACTTACTCACGCCGGGGCCGACCTTGAGCACGACGCCGGCCGCGTCCGAGCCGACCACGTGGTACGGCAGGTCGTGACGCTTGCTGAGATCGTTGAGCCGCCCGTACCGCTGGAGGAAACCGAACGTCGAGACCGGTTCGAAGATCGAGGTCCAGACGGTGTTGTAGTTGACCGCGCTCCCCATCACCGCGATGAGCGCCTCACCCGGCCCGACGGACGGGGTGGGCACCTCCTGCACGTGCAGGGACTTGCGCGGGTCCTTGTCGCGGGTGGCGAGGCCGTCGAACATGCCCGTCTCGTCGGCCCGCACCACCACGCCCCGGTAGCTCTCGGGCACCGGCAGGCCCGCCACGGCCCGGAGCTCCGCCGCGGGGTCGGTGGCCCCTTCCGCCTGCATGATCGCGTCGAGGATGTGCTGCACCGCTACCACTCCTAACGTCCACGATTTCCAAGGGCAGCGTCGCCGCAAGAAGAGGGGACGACCATGGGGATCAGCGACACATTCACGTGTGCCGACGCGGACGTTACTGGTCGGTAGCTAGATCGGGAACCGGCTTGTGAAAAGTTGCACTAGCTGGGCCGATGCGGCTCCACCAGCTCGACGAGCACGCCGCCCGCGTCCTTCGGGTGCACGAAGTTGATGCGGGAGTCGGCGGTACCGCGGCGCGGCTCGTCGTAGAGCAGCCGCACCCCGCGGGCGCGCAGCTGCGCGCAGGCCGCGTCGACGTCCTCGACCGTGTACGCGAGCTGCTGCATCCCGGGGCCGTTGCGGTCCAGGAACTTGGCGATCGTCGACGCCGGCGAGAGCGGCGCGAGCAGCTGCAGGCAGCCGCCCTCGGGCGTCGGCCCGACCGACAGCATCGCCTCACGAACCCCTTGCTCCTCGTTGACCTCTTCGTGCACGCAGTGCATGCCGAACACCCGGCCGTAGAACTCGATCGCCGCGTCGAGGTCGGCCACCGCGATGCCGACGTGGTCGATCCTCAGGATGCCGATGGGTGATATATCCAACTTCTGAGTGGCGGTCTCCATAGCGATAGTCTGAACCGAACAATCGTTCAGGTCGCGACGGTGCGATGTGAACCTTCTCTCGGAGGCCTCCCGATGACTCAGTCGGTGATTGTCAACGGCGCCCGCACGCCGATGGGTCGCCTGCTCGGCGCGCTCAAGGACTTCCCGGCGACCAAGCTGGGTGAGATCGCGATCAAGGCGGCGCTGGAGCGCTCCGGCGTGTCGCCCGAGCAGGTGCAGTACGTGATCATGGGCCAGGTGCTGCAGGCCGGCGCCGGCCAGATGCCGGCCCGCCAGGCGGCCGCCGGGGCGGGCATCCCGATGAGCGTGCCCTCGCTCACGATCAACAAGGTCTGCCTGTCCGGCCTCGACGCCATCGCGCTCGCCGACCAGCTCATCCGGGCGGGTGAGTTCGACATCGTGGTCGCCGGCGGCATGGAGTCGATGACCAACGCGCCGCACCTCCTGCTCGGGCAGCGCCAGGGGTACAAGTACGGCGACGTCGTGATCAAGGACCACATGGCCCACGACGGGCTCACCGACGCCTACGACCAGGTGTCCATGGGCGAGTCCACCGAGCGGCACGTGGCCCGCCTCGGCATCAGCCGCGAGGCGCAGGACGCGTTCGGCGCCGCGAGCCACCAGCGGGCCGCCGCCGCGCAGAAGAACGGCCACTTCGCGGAGGAGATCGTCCCGGTCGAGATCCCGCAGCGCAAGGGCGACCCGCTGCTGGTCACCGACGACGAGCAGATCCGGCCCGAGACGACCGTCGAGTCGCTGGCCAAGCTGCGGCCGGCCTTCACCAAGGACGGCACCATCACCGCGGCCACCTCGTCGCCGATCTCCGACGGCGCCTGCGCCGTGGTCGTGATGAGCCGGGCCAAGGCCGAGGAGCTGGGCCTGACCTGGCTCGCCGAGATCGGCGCCCACGGCAACGTCGCCGGCCCGGACAACTCGCTGACCAGCCAGCCCTCCAACGCGATCAAGCACGCCCTGAGCAAGGCCGGGCTGAGCGCCGCCGACCTCGACCTGGTCGAGATCAACGAGGCGTTCGCCGCGGTCGGCGTGCAGTCGACCGCCGACCTGGGCATCGACCCGGCCATCGTCAACGTCAACGGCGGCGCGATCGCGCTCGGCCACCCGATCGGCATGAGCGGGGCCCGCCTGGCCCTCACCCTCGCCCTGGAGCTGCGCCGCCGCGGCGGCGGGCTCGGCGCGGCCGCGCTGTGCGGCGGCGGCGGCCAGGGCGACGCGCTCCTCCTGCGCGTGCCCAAGCAGTGACGGGCGTACGCCGCTCCCGGGACGTCCCCGCGCTGGTCGAAGCGGCCCGCGCGGGCGACCCACGGGCCGTGGCGCGCCTGATCACGCTGGTGGAGGACGGCGACGAGGTGCTGCCGCAGCTGGCGGCGGCCCTCGCGCCGCACACCGGCACCGCACAGGTCATCGGGCTCACCGGGGCGCCCGGCGTGGGCAAGTCCACGACGACCAACGAGCTGGTCCGCGCCTTCCGCAAGGCCGGCAAGCGGGTCGGCGTGCTCGCGGTCGACCCGTCCAGCCCGTTCACCGGCGGCGCGATCCTCGGCGACCGGGTCCGGATGCAGGACCACGCCACCGACCCCGGCGTCTACATCCGCTCCATGTCCAGCCGCGGGCACCTCGGCGGGCTCTCCGCCGCCACCCCGCAGGCCGCGCGGGTGCTGGAGGGCGCCGGCTGCGACCCGGTCGTCGTCGAGACGGTCGGCGTCGGGCAGGCGGAGGTCGAGATCGCCGGGCTGGCCGACACCACGCTGGTGCTGCTCGCGCCGGGCATGGGCGATGCCATCCAGGCGGCCAAGGCGGGCGTGCTGGAGATCGCCGACATCTTCGTCGTCAACAAGGCCGACCGCGACGGCGCCGACGCCACGTACCGCGACATCCAGGGCATGATCGGCCTCGGCGAGCGGGCACCCGGCGAGTGGCGGCCCCGCGTGGTGCGCAGCGTCGCCGCCCGCGCCGAGGGCATCGACGACGTGGTCACCGCGATCGACGAGCACCGCGAGTGGCTGGAGCGCTCCAGCGAGCTGCGCCGCCGCCGGGAGCGGCGGGCCGCCGCCGAGGTCGAGGCGCTCGCCCTCGGCGCGCTCCGGGCCCGCATGAAGGACCTCCGCAGCGGCACCGAGCTCGCCGCGCTGGCCGCCGAGGTAGCGCAGGGTCGACTGGACGCTCACGCGGCCGCCGCCGCCCTCCTGGCGCAACTCGACCTGGCCTGATCCGGCTGGCTAAGGTCTGCGGGTCAACCTTCAGCTAGACCAGCACAGGGGGCTCACTTGACGGCCTGGACCGTCATGTTGCGCGGCATCAGGTACCGGGCCGGCCGGTCGTTCGTGGTCTTCATCCTCGCCGTCACGGCGACCACGGCGGCCGTCCTCGCACCCGCGTACAGCCGGGCCGCGCAGCAGTCGGTGCTCACCGACGGGCTGTCCGCCGCGTCCACCGACGCGACCGGGCTGACCGTCGGCGCCAAGGGCACCGGCGACAGCGCCGCCTTCATGGACCTCGCCGAGATCCGGCTCGCCATGAACGCGGCACTCGACAAGGACCGGCTGCTCGCCGACCGGCTCGACCGGCCGGTGGCAGCGCTCGACACCGAGATCACCTTCGGCGAGACCGGGGCGAAGCTCGCGTACCGCGACAACGCCTGCACCCAGCTCGCCGTCGAGGGCACCTGCTCCGACGACCCCGGCGAGGTGGTGGTCAGCAAGCGCACCGCCGCCGCCCACGGGCTCAAGGCCGGCGACCCGCTGGCCGTGCACCTCGGCCCGCGCACCGGCGGCCGGGACAAGACGTTCACGATCACCGGGCTCTACACGCCCAAGGACGCCAACGCGGCCTACTGGGGCCGCACCGCCTACTTCAGCGCCGACGGCACCGGGCAGACCGGCGACGCGTTGTTCACCATGTCGGAGGAGGACGTCCGCGCCGACCCGTCGGCGACGGTCTCGACCCGGCTGGAGTACCCGCTGCTCGGCTCCCGCGTCCACCTCGACGACGTGGCCGGGCTGCGCGACGGCGTGCAGACCCTCGGCGACCGGCTGCGCGGCCAGGAGCTGGAGGTGACCACCTCCCTGCCGGCGGTGCTGCGCGACATCGACGCCGACCAGCGCGCGATCGCCCGGACGGCGCCCGTCATCGCGGTACCGCTGCTGCTGTTGTGTTGGTTTGTCCTCTTCCTGCTGGTGGCGTCGCTCACCGAGGAGCGCGGGCCGGAGATCGCGCTGGCCAAGCTGCGCGGCTATCCGGCCGGGCGGGCCGCCCGCTTCGGCCTGGGCGAGGTCGTGCTGCTCACGGCGGCCGCCCTGCCGGTCGGCGTCGTGGCCGGCCTGGCGCTCGTCGGGGTCGCCGCGGACGCGCTGCTCGCGCCGGGCGTCGGCGTCGAGGTGCGCTGGCCGGTGTTCGCCGCGGCCGGCGTCGCGTTCGCCGCCGGGCTGGTCGCCACCGTCCTCGCCGCCCGGCAGACCCTCGCCCGGCCGGTGCTCGGCCTGCTGCGGCGGGTGCCCGAGCGCGGCGGCTGGCGGGCCGGCGTGACCGAGGGCGTCGCCGTGGCGCTCGCCGCGGCCAGCCTCGTGGCCGCCGTCAGCGACCGTGGCTCGCCGCTCGCCCTGCTCGCCCCGCCGCTGCTCGCGGTCGTCGTGGGCGTCGGCGCGGCCCGCCTGCTGAGCCTCTGGTCGGCGGCCCGGCTGCGCATCGCCCGCCGCCGCGGCCGGATCGTGCCGCTGCTCGCCGCGGCCCAGCTGGCCCGCCGCCCCGGCGGCCAGCGGCTGGTCGTGGTCGTGACGGTCGCCGTGGCGCTGCTGTCGTTCGCCGCGACCGCCTGGGACGTCGCCGCCACCGCGCGGCGCGAGACCGCCGAGGCGACCGTCGGGGCGCAGCGGGTGCTGACGGTCAACGCCGCCCACCCCGCCGCGCTGGCCGAGGCGGTCGGCAAGGCAGACCCCGATGGGCATTCGATGGCCGCGGTACGGGCGAGCCAGCGCTTCGACAACAGCCCCGTCGAGCTGATCGGCGTCCAGGCCGATCGGTTCGCCGACGTGGCCGTCTGGAGCGGGCACTCCCGCGCGCAGGTCGCCGAGCTGGCCGGGCGCCTGCACCCGCGGGTCGCGGACCCGCTGCGGCTCGGCAAGGACCTCACCGCCGAGGTGTCGGTCGACACGCTGCCGGCCAAGCCGCCGCTGCGGCTCGCCGCGATCGTCGCCAACCCGGGGCAGCCGCCGCGGACGGTGACGCTCGGCGCGCTGGCCAAGGGCACCCGCAGCTACCACGCGGCGCTCACCGGCTGCACCGCCGAGTGCCGGCTCGTCGGCCTCGCCGTCGGCCGGGCCGCGGGCGGCAGCGACCCGTTCTCGGTCAGCGTCGCGGTCCGCGCGCTCTCCACCGACACCGGGCCGCTCGCGCCCGGCTTCGACCTGGCCGGCCGCTGGCAGGCCCGGCACTCCGCCGGTGGGGCGCAGGTCACGGTACGGTCGGGTGCCGCGCTCGGCATCGACGTCTCCGGCAACGACCCGGCCGACGCCGTCGTCGAGCACGTCGACACGCCCGACGCGCTGCCGGCGGTCCTGGCCGGCGGGGCACCCACCGACGACGCCGAGGCGGTGACGTTCGCGCTGCCGGGCTTCTCGGAGCAGCCGCAGCCGTTCACCGTCGCGGCCCGGACCGACAGCCTGCCCCGCGCCGGGCGGCACGGGGTGCTGTTCGACCTCGACTACGCGACCCGCATGGCCGAGCGCTCCGCGAGCCTGGCCGACAACGGGAGCCTCCGCTATGAGGTGTGGGTCGCTTCCGGGGCGCCCGCCGATCTCGATCGGCGGCTCGAGGCGGCCGGCATCCAGATCCTGGGGACCGAGACGATCGACGGCGCCCTCGATCGGCTGGCCCGGCGAGCTCCCGCTCTCGGGCTGTGGCTCTACCTGTTGGCCGGGGCCGCGGCGATCCTGCTGGCGCTCGGTGTGGTGCTGCTGACCGCATACGTCGGGGTCCGTGCCCGCCTCTACGAACTGGCCGCGCTCCGGGTCGCCGGCGTGCGGGCGGGGCAGCTGCGACGTTCCGTCTTCCGGGAGTATCGAGCCCTGCTCGGGCTACCGTTCCTGGTCGGCTTGGCGGCCGGGGTGATCGGGGCGTTCGTGATGCTTCCCGGCATCCCGCTGGTGACGGTCGGCGAACCCGCCGGGTCGTTCGACCTTTCCCTCGGGCTGGGCGCCCTGCCCGTCGCGGTCGGTGTCACCCTGCTCAACCTGCTGCTCACCGTCCTGCTGGTGCTGCGCCTGCTCGGGCGAGCGACGCCGCTGCGGCTCAAGGACGGTGCCTCGTGAGTCTCGCTGTCACGTGCCGGGGGCTGGTGTACATCTACCGGCTCGAGGGCTACGACGTGGTCGCGCTGTCCGGCGTCGACCTGGACATCTCCCCGGGCGAGTCGGTCGCCCTGCTCGGGCCCTCCGGCTCGGGCAAGTCGACGCTGCTGTCCCTGCTGGCCGGGCTGCTCCCGCCGTCGGCGGGCCGGCTCACGGTCGGCCGGCACGACCTGGTGCGGGCCACGCCGGCGGAGCTGCAGGCGCTGCGCGCGACCGACGTCGGCGTGGTCCTGCAGGGGGCGTCGCGCAACCTGCTGCCGTACCTGACGGCGGAGCAGAACATCCGGTTCGCCCAGCGCGGCGTGCGGGGCCGCGACCTGCCCGACCCTCGCGAGGTGCTCGCGATGGTGGGCCTCTCGGCGCGGGGACGCAACCGCCAGCGGCCGCAGCGACTCTCTCCTGGTGAGCGTCAGCGGTTGGCGCTCGCTGTGGGGCTGGCCGCTCGGCCGGGCCTGCTGCTCGCGGACGAGCCGACCAGCCAGCTCGACACCCGGGCCCGCGACGAGGTGCTGACGGCCCTCGACGCGGTCCGCCGGGCGGGCACGACCGTCGTGGTCGTGACCCACGACCCGGACGTCGGCCTGCGCATGGGACGCACGGTCACCATCCGCGACGGCCGGGTCGGCGCGGAGGGCCGGCGCGGAGAGGACTACGCGGTGGTGGGTCGCGACGGTACGGTGCACCTGCCGCAGGAAGTCCTGCGCATGCTGCCGCCGGGCACGCTGGTGGGCGTCGAGCCCCAGCCCGACGGCACCGTCCTGCTGGTCCCCAGTCCGGCTTCTGTGGAGGATGTGCAGTGAAGACGCTGACGGTTGACGGCGTGACGGTCGCGTACGAGCGAGACCACCCCGTGCTGCGCGACGTCTCGGTCATCGTGTCGCCGGGTCAGATCCTCGCCGTGACCGGCCCCTCGGGCGCCGGCAAGACGACGCTGCTGTGGGCGATGGCCGGCCTGCTGCGCCCGGCCGCCGGCACGGTGGCGATCGACGCCACCCCGCTGCGCGACCGCGACCACGCGGTGGCCGAGCGCGTGGTACTGATCCCACAGGACAACGGCCTGGCCGCGATCCTCACCGCGCAGGAGAACATCCAGGTGGCGATGATCGCCGGCGGCGCGGCCCCGGCCGACGCCCGCCGCGCGACGGTGTCCTCCCTGGAGCGCCTGGGCCTGGCCGGCCAGGCGGACCAGCTGGTGGAGGAGCTCTCGGGCGGCCAGCAGCAGCGGACGGCGATCGCCCGCGGCCTGGCCCTGCACGGCGCCGTGGTGCTGGCCGACGAGGTGACGAGCGAGCTCGACGCCACGAACCGCCAGCGCGTCATGGAGATCCTGCAGGAGGAGGCCCGCCGCGGCGCCGCGGTCGTGTTCGCCACGCACGACCCGGACGCGGCGGCCGCCTGCGACCGCGAGCTGCACTTGTCGGACGGCGCCGCCCAGCTGGTCCGCTGACCTACCGAGCTCGACGGCGCGTGCCGGCGGCCACCTGCGCCGGCCGCCAGCACGCGCCGGCCAGCCCCGCCCCGCCGCCCCGTCGGACGGCGCCCGCCGCCCAACGCTCCGCCGCCCCACCACCGCCCAGCGCCCACGCCGTCCGCAGCCCGGCGGCGACCCGTCCGCAGCCCGGCCGCAGCCCGGCCGCAGCCCGGCCGCAGCCCGGCGGCAGCCCGGCGGCGACCCGTCCGCAGCCCGGCCGGATCACGGCGGCGATCTTGGAGTTGTGGTCCTGGCTTTATGGCGCTATTTCGGACATTCCCGGGACCGCAACTCCAAGATCGCGCGGAACTGGGGTCGCGACAGGGGGACCGGTTGGGGTTCCTCGGCGGGCTGCGCCAGGTCGCGCTGAACGGCGGGGTGGTGGAACTGGATCAGGCCGCGCCGAGCGGCGGGGTGGCCGGGCCGCGCTGGGCTGAGCGGTGCCCGACCGGTCCATGCTGAGCCCGTCCGTGTCGTGCCGGTCCATGCCCTGCGGTGCCCTGCGGTGCTGGGCGGTGCTGGGCGGTGCCGGGCGGTGCCGGTCCGGGTCGTGCTGGGCCGGGTCGTGCCGGGCCGCGTCGTGCCGGGCCGCGTCGTGTCGGTCCCGCGCCGTGTTGGGCTGGGCTGAGGGGCGGGGTGGCTGGATTGGCTGGATTGGGTGGCTGGGCGGGGCGCGATTCCCCCGGGTTGCTCACCCGGCTCCATGATCAAGGGACGTATTTGGCTGTCCCAGCGACCAGAAGTTTCCCTTGATCATGGGCGACCCCCGGTCGGCGGGCTGTCGGCGGGCGGGCAGCGGGCAAAAGGGGGTGCCGTGGGCGACAAATCGGAAATGTCCGCCACGACCCGAACCAGACACCCCGAGACGTTGGTCGATCTACCCCCACGACCGCCGTCGAAAGTGAGGGTAGATCGACCAACGTCAAAGCTGGCGCGGCGCGTCCCAGGACGGCCGGTTGGGGGGTCCCTCGGCTGGCGGCGCGCGAGTACGCTCGGCCCCGCCTACGAACCGGGACAGGGAGAGAACTGCCATGACCGAGGCGACCGCGGGCTTCCCCGCGCGCACCGATGTTGACGATCCTGACATGACCGGCGACGCGCTCGCGGCCGTCGAGCCGGCGGCCCCGGCCGCGCCCGCGGCGGTCGTGCCCGCGCAGCCGGCCGCCGAGCAGTCGCGGCTGCGGGCCGCGGCCGACGACGCCGCGGAGCGGGTCACCACGTTCGCCACCGAGACGGCCGAGAAGGTCGGCGAGTTCGCCTCCAGCACCGCCGCCGCGTCCGGGCGGATCGCCTCGCAGGTGGTCGACCGGCTGCGCAACAACGCCGAGCTGGCCGCCGAGCGGGGCACCACCACGATCGCCGACGAGGTCGTGGAGAAGGTCGCCGGGATCGCCGCCCGCCAGGTGCCGGGCGTGTACGACCTGGGCGGCGACGTCGCCCGGGTGTTCGCCGCCGTGCGCGACCGGATCGGGCTCGGCGACGGCGATGGTGAGTCGTCCAACCGCGGCGTCCAGGTGCGGCTCGAGGGGCGCACGGCGACCGTGCGGGTGACGCTCGTGATCGAGTACGGGTTCGTCGTGTACTCCGTGGCCGAGAAGGTGCGGACCAAGGTCATCAGCTCGGTCGAGAACCTGCTCGGGCTGGAGGTCACCGCCGTGGACATCGTCGTCGACGACGTGCACGTGGACGACAAGGATGCCCAGCGGGTGGGTAGCGACGAGGAGCGGGCCGCCGAGTACGCCGGCTGAGACGCATCAGACAGGCGGTGCCCGGGGAATCCGGGCACCGTGCCTTAGCGATCGTTCAGGTTGCCGATAGCATCGGAGAGACGGAGATCCCGCCGACCCGAGGAGCGCCGACACCCATGGACGCCCACGATATTGCCGAAGGCCGCGACCGCTGGCAGCGCCGCTACGACGAGGCGCGCAAGCGCGACGCCGACTTCACCACCCTGTCGGGGAGCCGGGTCGAGCCGGTCTACGGGCCGCCCGAGGGCGACGACGTGCCCGGTTTCGAGCGTATCGGCTGGCCGGGTGAGTTTCCGTACACGCGCGGGCTGCACGCCACCGGCTACCGGGGGCGCACCTGGACGATCCGCCAGTTCTCCGGGTTCGGCAACGCGCAGCAGACGAACGCGCGGTACAAGATGCTGCTCGGCGCGGGTGGCGGCGGCCTCTCCGTGGCCTTCGACATGCCCACCCTCATGGGCCGGGACTCCGACGACCCGCAGTCGCTCGGCGAGGTGGGGCACTGCGGGGTGGCGATCGACTCTGCGGCCGACATGGACGTGCTGTTCGACGGCATCCCGCTGGCGGACGTGACCACGAGCATGACCATCTCCGGCCCGGCGGTCCCGGTGTTCTGCATGTACCTCGTGGCCGCCGAGCGCCAGGGCGCCGACCTCGGCAAGCTCGACGGCACCCTGCAGACCGACATCTTCAAGGAGTACATCGCGCAGAAGGAGTGGCTGTTCCCGCCCGAGCCGCACCTGCGCCTCATCGGCGACCTCATGGAGTACTGCAACCGCCACATCCCGCGGTACAAGCCGCTGTCGGTTTCCGGTTACCACATCCGCGAGGCCGGCTCGACCGCCGCGCAGGAGCTGGCGTTCACGCTCGCCGACGGGTTCGGCTACGTGGAGCTCGGGAAGAGCCGAGGCCTCGACGTCAACACGTTCGCGCCCGGGCTCAGCTTCTTCTTCGACGCCCACGTTGACTTCTTCGAGGAGATCGCCAAGTTCCGCGCCGCCCGGCGGATCTGGGCCCGCTGGATGCGTGACGTCTACGGCGCGACCAGCGAGAAGGCGCTCTGGCTGAAGTTCCACACGCAGACCGCCGGCGTCTCGCTGACCGCCCAGCAGCCGTACAACAACGTGGTCCGCACCGCCGTCGAGGCGCTCAGCGCGGTGCTCGGCGGCACCCAGTCCCTGCACACCAACGCGCTCGACGAGACGCTCGCCCTCCCGACCGACCAGGCCGCCGAGATCGCGCTGCGGACCCAGCAGGTGCTCATGGAGGAGACCGGCGTGACCAACGTCGCCGACCCGCTCGGCGGCTCGTGGTACGTCGAGGCCCTCACCGACCGGATCGAGGCCGAGGCCGAGGCCATCTTCCAGCGGATCCGCGACATGGGCAGCGACGGCACGATCACCAGCGGCATCCTGCGCGGGATCGAGGACGGATGGTTCATGTCGGAGATCGCCGACAGCGCATTCGTCTACCAGCAGGCCGTCGAGAAGGGCGACAAGCGGGTCGTCGGCGTCAACGTGCACACCGGCTCGGTCACCCGCGACCTCGACATCCTCCGCGTCTCGCACGAGGTCGAGATCGAGCAGAACCGCCTGCTCGGCGCCCGCCGGGTCGGCCGCGACGCCACGCTGGTCAAGGAGCGGCTGGAGCGGATGGTGGCGGCCGCGCGCACCGACGAGAACCTCATCCCGGCCATGCTCGACGCGGCCCGGGCCGAGGCCACGCTCGGCGAGATCTGCGGCGCATTGAAGGACGTCTGGGGCGTGTACCGCGAGCCAGCGCGCTTTTGATCTTAACGTTACCTATTCGCAATGCAACCGGCCCCTCTCCCGGCAGGTCTACCTACGAACGACTTGACCACACGGGGGAGGGGCCTTGCTGGCACTCGTGCTCGCGGCGTTGCGAGCGAGGCGCGCGCAGGCGCTGACACTGCTCGTCCTCAGCACGCTCGCCGCGGCCGCCGCCGCGGCGGCCCCCTGGTACGTGCTGGCCTCCACCGAACGGGTCGCCACCCGGCACATGGAGACCGCGCCGATCCAGGAGCGGGCGCTGGAGACCATCGGCGAGGGCAAGATCGAGGGCGGCTCGATCACCGACATCGTCGCGGCGCAGGCCGAGCTCACGCAGCGAGTCGTCGGGCTGGGCGGGTTCACCACCTACACGCAGGCGCACGTCACCGGGCAGGCGTCGACGGTGCCGGCCGCCGCGAGCAACGAGGCGCGCTCCACCGGCTCGCCGCTGGTGATGCGGACCGGCGCGTGCGAGCACGCCGTCATCGACGGCCGCTGCGCGACTTCGGCGGACGAGGCGATGCTCAGCTACCGCACCGCCCGCTTCATGCGGCTGAAGGCCGGCGATCCGATCGTCTTCACGTCGACCAACCTCAACGAGCCGGTCAAGCTGACCGTCGTGGGCGTCTACCGCCCCGACGACCCCGGCGACCCGTTCTGGAGCAGCAACTCCCAGCTCGTCGCGCAGTCCCTGCCGACCAGCCCGCCCCCCGAGATCACCGAGCCGGTCGACGATGCCGTGCTCGTCGGGCCGGCCGCCCTCGACGCGATCAAGCCGAAGAGCGTCCGCACGATCACCGACATGGTCGCGCAGCCGGTGCTGTTCGTCGACCACCAGCCCGACGTCGTGGGGGCCTACCTCGGCGCCGCGACGGTGGAGGCCGCCAACAACCGGCTCACCCTCACCACCTCGATCTACGACGTCATCGAGCGCATCGAGCGGGACCGGCAGCTCGTCTCCCTGGGCGTGCCGGTCGGCGCCTTCCAGCTGCTCATCCTGTGCTGGTTCGCGCTGTACCTCGCGGTAAAGTACACCGGCGTCGAGCGCCGGCCCGACATCGGGCTGGTGAAGCTGCGCGGCGCGTCCCGCGGGCGCACCTGGAGCCTGGTCGGCGGGCAGAGCGGGCTGCCGATGCTCGGCGGGGCGGTGCTCGGCCTGCCGCTCGGGTACCTCGTCGCCACCGCCGTCAACGGATCGATCCGCGAGCCGGCCGTGCGCGATCAGGCGTTCCAGCTCTCGGTCGGCGCCGTCGCGCTGGCGGTCGTCGGCGCCCTGCTGGCGGCCCTGCTCGCCGAGCGCCGGTCGCTCGGGTCGAGCGTCGCCGAGCTGCTGCGGCAGAGCCCGGCCCGGGCCGGCGCCTGGCGCGACCTGCTCGACCTGGTGCTGGTCATCGTCGCGGTCGCCGCGCTCTGGCAGCTGCGCAACCGGGCCGAGGGCGACGTCGCCGGCCTGGCGCTGCTCGCCCCCGGCCTGGCGGCGCTGGCGTTCGCCCTGGTCGCCGCCCGGCTCATCACCTACAGCGCCGCCCGGATGGTCGAGAGCGCGCTCCGCCACGGCCGTCCGGCCCGGGCCCTCAGCGCGATCTACCTCGCCCGGCGCCCGGGGGTGCACCGGCTGGCCGCGCTGATCATCGTCACCGTGGCCCTGCTGTGCACGTCGTTCTTGACCTGGCACGCCGGGCAGGAGGCGGGCCGGACCCGGGCCGAGCTGGAGGTCGGCGCCGACCGGGTGCTGACGGTGCGGGCCGAGAACCGGCTGGCCCTGCTGGAGGCGGTGCGCCGCGCCGACCCGGGCGGGAAGTCGGCGATGGCCGCCGTGCAGTCGCTGTCCAGCGGCAACGACCGGGTGCTGCTGGTCGACAGCACCCGGCTGGCGGCGGTGGCGGCCTGGCGCCCGGAGTACGGCCTGAGCGCCGAGCAGACCGCGGCGCTGCTGCACCCGAAGGCCCCCGACCCGGTCTACGTCACCGGCGGCCAGCTCACCCTCGACGTCACCAACCACTACACGGTGCTCGACCGCCAGCGGGTGGTCGTGCTCGACGTCGTGATGGCCGACCCGGCCGGCACCCGCACCGTCGTGCGGCTCGGCCCGCTCGCCGAGGGCGCGCAGCAGCTCACCGCGCCGGTGCCCGCCTGCACGAAGGCGCCCGGCTGCCGGCTGAGCTCGCTGAACATCATGCAGAGCACGCTGGAGCAGAAGATCTTCTTCGCGTCGCGGCCCGGCATCGAGGTGACCGTCCACGGCATCACCCAGAGCGGCCCCGACCAGACCCTGGTCGGCCGGGAGATGCTGGCCGACCGGTCCCGCTGGCGGCTCGACGTCAACGGGGTGCCGCCCAACCTGATCGTCACCCCGTCCGCCGACGGGCTGCTGCTGAAGGTCGCGCCGATCCGCACCGGCGGCGCGACCGACCCGGGCGTCTACCCGCTCGACGCGCCGGCCCCGATCGTGAGCGTGCGGGCCCGGCTGCTCAAGCCGCGGCTCCTCGGCGACCAGCGGGTCAGCTACGGCACCACCACGCTGACCGAGACGGTCGGTGCCACCGCGACCCGGCTGCCGCGGCTGGGCGAGCTGGGCGTGCTGGTCGACCTGGAGTACGCCGACCGGCTCGGCGCCGACTTCGGCGCGGGCGAGTCGCTGCAGGTCTGGCTGGCCCGCGACGCGCCGCCCGACCTGCCCGACAAGCTGCGCAAGGAGGGCCTGATCATCCTCGGCGAGGAGTCGATCGACGGCGTCGCCGAGCGGTACGCCTCCTTCGGGCCGCCGCTGACGCTGCAGTTCATGCTGCTCTCCGCCATCATCGGGGTCGCCCTCGCGGCCGGGGCGGCCACCGTCGTCGCCGCCGTCGAACGCCGGCCGCGCGCCCGCGAGCTCACCGCGCTGCGCCACCAGGGCGCCTCGGCCCGCCTGGTCAAACGGGTGAGCTTCGAGGGGTACCTCGTGCTGGTCGGCGTCTCGGTGCTGCTGGGCCTGGTGCTGGCCGCGCTGATCCACGCCTACGTCGGAGACGTCATGCCCTACTTCGCCGACGGATGGAGCGCGCCGTGATCGGGCTGGTCCTGTCGATGATCCGGGCCCGCCCGGGCCAGGCGGTCACGGCCTTCCTCCTCGCCATGTTCGCGATGGCGGCGGCGGTGAGCGCGCCCGTCTATACCACGACCGCCGACCGCGCCGTGGTAGCCAGCGAGGTCGCCTCGGCGCCGATCGAGGAGCGGGTCGTGCAGGCCCGCCGCCAGTCCGAGGCCAAGGACCGCGGCTTCGAGGACCTGGTGCCCGAGATCTTCCGCGTGCCGGGCTTCACGAGCGTCTTCAGCACCGAGATCAACACCTACGTGTCCACCGGCGCGCCGGGCGTCGACGACATCGCGCCGCGGCTGGTGTACCGCGACAACGCCTGCGCCCACCTGCGTCTGGTCACCGGCCGGTGCTTCATCAGCGAGACCGAGGTCGTCGTCGGCAAGGTGACGTTCGACAAGCTCAAGCTCGCCGTCGGCGGCACCCTGGAGACGAGCTACGGCGCCTACGACAACGAGGGCCAGGAGTGGGTCCGCAACGGCCCGACGCTCACCCTCACCGTGGTCGGCGCCTACGAGGTGGTCGACGCGTCCGAGCAGTACTGGTCCGACCTCGACTACTTCGACCCGCGCCCGACCGACCGGAAGGCGACCGAGCCGATTCTCGCCAGCCGCCGCACCGTCGAGGCGATCGAGCACGCGCGGGAGTCGCAGGCGCTGGACGTGGTGATCGACAACGACGCGATCACCGGCGAGACCCTGCAGGCGGTCAACGACGCGGTGAAGCAGGGCCGCGACAAGCTCGTCGGCCTGCCCGGCGGGCCGACGGTCAGGACCGAGCTGCCCGCCCTGATCGAGCGGATCGACAAGAACCGGTCGCTGGTCGGCCAGGTGGTGCCGGTGGCCGCGGTACCGCTGGTGCTGCTGTGCTGGTTCGTGCTGTTCATCGCCGTCGCGTCGGCGACCCAGGAGCGGCGCCTGGAGCTGGGCCTGTTCGCCCTGCGCGGGGTCAGCGCCCCGCGCCGCTGGTGGCTCACGGCCGGCGAGAGCATCCTGCCGATCCTGGTCGGGGCGGCCGCCGGCTTCTTCCTCGGCCACTACCTGGTCCGGCTCGCGGCCTGGCTGCTGCTGTCCAGCTCGGCGAGCGTGCCGCTGTCGTCCGGCGCGAACTGGTGGGCCCTGACGGCCCTCGGCGGCGCCCTGTTCGCGGCGCTGCTGGCGCAGCGGGCCGAGCTCGCCAAGCGCACCGTCGACCTGCTCCGCAACGTGCCGAGCCGGCTGTCGCGCTGGGGCGCCCCGGTGTTCGAGGTCGCCGTGATCGCGCTGGCCGTGGTCGCCGTCGTGCAGCTGCGGCAGGGCGGCGGCGGGCTGACCGGGTTCGCCGTGTTCGCGCCGTCGCTCATCGTCATCGCGCTGGCCCTGGTGGCGGCGCGGGGCGTCCTGCCGATCGCCGAACGCGTCGGCCGGCGCGCCATCCGCGAGGGCCGCATCGGCCGCACCCTGGCCGCCTACGCGATGTCCCGCCGGCCGGGCAGCCAGCGTGTGCTCGCACTGCTCGTGGTGGCCGTCGCGCTGATCTGCTTCGCGGCGACCGCGGCCAGCGCGTCCGGCGACACCCGTGACGAGCGGGTCCGCGTCGAGCTGGGCGCGCCCCGGGTGCTCACCGTCGAGACGATCAGCCGCGCGGCCCTGCTGGCCAAGGTGCGCGCGATCGACCCCGACGGCAAGTTCGCAATGGCGGCCGCCGAGGTCCCGGTCGCGGAGGACACGGGTGTACCGCCGATGCTGGCCGTCGACAGCCGGGCGCTGGCCGCGACCGCGCTGTGGAACGACACGCACCTGAGCGCCGCCGAGGTCGCCGGTCTGCTGCACCCGGCCGGGCCGCGCGACCCGGTCATCGTGAACAACAAGGAGCTGTCACTCGACGTCACGATCGACAAGACGGTCGACGCGTTCCGGGTCCGCTGGACCGCGGTGGTCGTACCGCTGGACGGCTCGACGGCCGGCGAGGTCGACCTCGGCCCGATCCAACTCGGCCGGCACACGTACATCCGCAACCTCCCCATGTGTGTGGAAGGCTGCCGCCTCGTCTCCCTCCAGATGGACCAGCCGGAGCGCCGAGGCTTCGACATCACCATGACGCTGCACGGCCTGAGCCAGGCCGGGAAGGTCATCGCCGACGCGGCCGGCTTCGCCGACACGACCCAGTGGCGGGTGCCGGAGACGCCGGGCCCGAAGCTGCTCGTGCCGACGCTCAGCTCGGCCCAGGACGGCCTGCGCGCCGAGGTCGCCAACTACCGGGGCGCCGACGTCGCGGTCAAGATCATGCCGACCGACGTGCCCTCGCCGCTGCCGGTGGTCATCGGCGGCAGCGCCAGCATGGGCGACCACATGAACGGCTTCGACGGCGCGCAGGTGTCGACCAGCATCGCCGGCGAGGTGGGCACCCTGCCGCGGCTGGCCGACCGGGGCGCGCTGGTCGACCTCGACTACGCCGAGCGGATGTCGACCGACGCCGGCGACGCGCGGCAGCCGCAGATCTGGCTCGGCCCGGCCGCCCCGCCCGACGTGCTCGACCTCGTCCGCGGCCAGGGCCTCACCGTCGCCTCCGACCGCTCGATCGAGCCGCTGCGGGCCGCCCTGGACGAGCAGGGTCCGGCCGTGGCGCTGCGCTTCCACCTGCTGGCGGGTGGTTTGGCGGTACTGCTGGCGGTCGGTGCGCTCTGGATGGTCGCCAGCCTCGACCGGCAGCGCCGCATCGGGGAACTGCGGGCGCTGCGGGCCCAGGGCGTGGCCCGGCGCGACGCGGCGGCCAGCGGATATCTGGCCCTGGTCGGCACGGCCGTGCTCATCGGCCCGTTCGCGGCGCTGGTCAGTTGGCTGCTCGTGCGGGAGTATCTCCCGGTGTTCACCGACGACCCCGGCACCTTCAAGGTGTCGTACTGGCCGTCGCCGATCCCGGTCGCCGTCGCCTGGCTGGCGGCCGGCCTGCTACTCGCGGGTGCCGCCGTCGTCGCCGGCGCCCGGCTCCGTGCCGCAACGAGGGGGAAGCGATGAACGGACTGGCGGTCGCCTGCCGGCGGGTGGTGCACATCTACCGGGCCGAGGCCGGCGATGTCGTCGCGCTGGCGGGCGTCGACCTGTCGATCGGTCCGGGCGAGACGCTTGCGCTCGTCGGGCCGTCCGGCTCGGGCAAGTCGACGCTGATCGCGCTGCTCGCCGGGCTCATGCGCCCGTCGGCCGGCCGGGTCAACATCGGCACCTACGACATGGGCAAGCTCTCCGACAGCGAGATCGCCCGGCTGCGCGGCACCGAGATCGGCGTGGTGCTGCAGGGCGCGGCGCGCAACCTCCTGCCCTACGCGACGCTGCACCGCAACATCTGGCTCGCCCAGCGCCGCGCGGCCCGCACCGAGGGCATCAAGCTCGACGACCCCGACCGCATCCTCGACCTCGTCGGGCTGCCCGGCCTCGGCCGGTCGCGGATCGACGACCTCGCCCCCGGCGCCCGCCAGCGTGCCGCGCTCGCCGTGGGCATCGCCGCCGGGCCCGGCCTGCTGCTCGTGGACGAGCCGACCAGCCAGCTCGACACGCACGGCCGCGACGAGGTGCTGGAGGCGCTGGAGACGGTCAACCAGGAGCGCAACACGACCATCGTCGTCGTCACCCACGACAGCGACGTGGGCACCCGGCTGGGCCGCGCGGTGACCATCCGCGACGGTCGCGTCGGCGCCGAGGGCCGCGACGGCCAGGACTTCGCGGTGGTGGCCGGCGACGGCACGGTGCAGCTGCCGCCCGAGGTTCTCGGCGACTTCCCGCCCGGCACGCTCTTCACCGTCGAGCACATCGACGGACAGGTCACACTGGTCGCGGGTGGATCCGACCGGTCACTTGCGGCGGACCACCTGGGGCACGTGCAAAACTAGGGCCATGAGCGACCCACGGCAGACCCAGTCGATCTTCACCCGCGGGGCGGTGGACCTCGGCGCCCTGGCCCGCAGCAACGCGGCCGGCGCGCAGCGATCTGCCCAGCCGGCCCCGGCCGCCAGCAGCGCCAACGTCGTCGAGGTCAGCGAGGCCACGTTCCAGAACGACGTGTTGCAGCGCTCGCTGACCACGCCGGTCGTGGTCGACTTCTACGTCGCCGGCAGCCAGCCCGACCAGCAGTTCTCCCCGCTGCTGCAGAAGCTGGCCGCCGAGGGGCAGGCCGCGTGGGTGCTCGCCCGGGTCGACATCGAGCAGAACCCGCGGCTCGCCCAGATGTTCCGCATCCAGGGCATCCCGTTCGTGGTCGCGATCGTCGGCGGCCAGCCCGTCGACGCGTTCAACCAGATGCTCCCCGAGCAGCACCTGCGCCAGTGGGTCGACGCGGTGCTCAAGGCCGCGGGTGTCGAGGTCGAGCACCCGGAGGACCCGCGGCTGCTCGCCGCCGACGACGCGCTGATCGACGGCGACCTCGACGGCGCCGAGGCCGCCTATCGCAAGATCCTCGCCGACGCACCCGGCGACCCGATCGCCGAGGCGGGCCTGGCCCAGGTCGCGCTCCTGCGCCGGGTCACCGGCGTCGACGTGCCGGCCGTGCTGGCCGCCGCCCAGGCCGCGCCCGGCGACGTGCCGGCCCAGCTGCTCGCCGCCGACGTCGAGGTGCTCGCCGGCGAGGCCGAGAAGGCCTACCAGCGCCTCGTCGACCTCATCCGCCGCACGGCGGGCGACGACCGCGAGACGGTGCGCAAGCACCTCGTCTCGCTGTTCACCGTCGCCGGCCCCGACGACCCCGCGGTCGCCAAGGCCCGCCGGGCGCTGGCGAGCGCGCTCTTCTGAGCCGGGCGCACATGCGCCGGATCGCCGTCGTCGACGCACCGAGCAACCTGGGGTTGCGGCCACCGACCGCCACCTCCGTTCCCGGCTGCGCGAAGGCGCCCGGCGCCCTGCGCGACCACGGCCTGCTCACCCGCCTGGGCGCCCGCGACGCGGGCTGCATCACCCCGCCGCGCTACGACCCGGCGGGCTGGCAGCCCGGCGACGGCGTGGCCCAGGCGGCGGAGATCGCGGTCTTCGTCCGCCGCCTGGCCGACCGGATCGGCTCGATCCTCGCCCAGGGCGACTTCCCGGTCGTCCTGGGCGGCGACTGCTCGATCCTGCTCGGGGCCGGCCTGGCCATGCGCCGCCACGCCGCGACCCTCGACGGCCGCGTCGGCCTCGTCTACGTCGACGGCCACTCCGACTTCCGCCACGAGGGCAACGCCTCCTACGTCGGCGCCGCCGCCGGCGAGGCGCTGGCCCTGGCGACCGGCCGCGGCCAGGCAAACCTGGCGTCGATCGAGCAGCGCCGCCCCTACTTCCGCGACGTCGACGTGGTGCTGCTCGGCATCCGCACCCACGACGAGTACCGTCTGGATCTCCAGGCCGCCGGCATCGTCGCCCGCGCCGTGCCGGAGCTCCGGTCGAACGGCGCCGCCCGCTCGGCCCAGTGGGCGCGCGACCAGCTCCGCGACTGCGCTGGCTACTGGGTCCACGTCGACGTCGACGTCCTGGACCCGGCGGTCATGCCGGCCGTCGACGCCCCGGACGTGGGCGGCATCGCCTACCGCGAACTGGAGATCCTCCTCAGCAACCTGGTCGCCGACCCCCGCTGCGTGGGCGTCCAGGTGACGGTCTTCGACCCCGACTACGACCCGGACGGCCGCTACGCCGCCGAGGTCACCGACGTGCTGGTCGCAGGTCTGGAGCCGCTGGTGACGTCGACCGCGCTGGTGGCGTCGGACACGATGTTCCCGGTGTCGGGCGGCCCGGTGCCGGGCTTCCCGGTCTCGGCCCCACCGGTCTCCGCCCCACCCCTGCGCGTCCCGGCCCCGCCGACGGTGACCCCGCCGCGCGTCCCGGACAGCGCCTTCGCGGCCGTCGGGCACTCCTCCGTGGACGAGGCGGTGGAGGTTGCGGCCATCATCGACGACGGGCCCGACCCGTCGCCGGATCGGGACGAGCCGGACATTCCGCCCGAGCCCGATGTCCAGTCTGAGCCCGACATCCAGTCTGAGCCCGACATCCAGGACGAGCTCGACATCCAGGACGAGCCCGAAGCCGAGGCTGATCCCGAGCCGGAAGCTCGTTTTGAGCCGGATCGTCTCGAGCCCGAAGCTCGTCCCGAGCCGGAAGCGCTTCGTCCCCAGCCGGAAGAGCCTCGTCCCGAGCCGGAAGAGCCTCGTCCCGAGCCGGAAGAGCCTCGTCCCGAGCCGGAAGAGCTGAGTGTGGTGGCCCGGACCCGTGGCCGCGTGTACGGCACCGAGGCCCGCACGAGCGCTCTCCAGGGCCTGGACCTGGCCATCCCGGCCGGCCTGCGTGGCGGCGCGGCCAGGACGGATGCCGCCGACGGCACCCCCGACGGCCCCCAGGAGAACGCCCGGGGCCGCGGGAAGCGCCGCACCGGTCCGCTGCTGTCCCCATTCGTCCCGGCCCAGCCCGCGTCCCGCGAGCCGAGCGACGACGACACGCCGGAGTCGCCGTTGTCCGACGTCGTGCCGGCCGCCCGCACCCCGATCGACGACGAGCAGACCAAGCCCGCCGGCTGATCCACCCGAAAGCCACACCGCCCCCGGGCCGGGACGGCTCGGGGGCGGCGCGTCGTTCACCGACCGTCAGGCGGCGCTGGCGCGGACCAGCGTGCGGATCTGGCGCAGGAGCACGGACAGCGCGGCCAGGTCGCCGGGCGACTCGCCGAACTCGCCGATCGAGTTGCGGGTGCGGGCGATCGACGTGGCGTTGCTCTGCTCCCACTCGTGGACGCGGGACTCGGCGTCGCCGTCCGGAGAGGTCGCGTTGAGGACCTCGCCGGTCAGGGCGGCCAGTGCCGCATACAGGTCGTAGCGCAGCGCCATGCGGGCCAGCGTCTGCCAGCGGTCCTCCCGCGGCAGGTCGGAGATGCGGGACAGCAGATCGTCGACCCGGAAGCGCTCCGAGAGGACGTAGTAGACCGTCGCCACCTCGTTGACGTCCCGCCCGGTCTGGGCCGCGACCTCGACGATGTCGAGGAGGCCGAACCCATACATGATCCGGGTCGTCGCGTCGGCCAGCTCCGGCGACAGGCCCAGCTCCTGCAGCTTGACCGTGTTGGCGTGCAGAGCTTCGCGCTCGCGGCCGCGGAACAGCGTGTCGAGCTGCGGCAGCAGGCGGGAGACGCCGGGGCGCAGGCGGGCGATCTCGCCCGGCACGTCGATCGGGAGCCGCCGGTTGGACAGCAGCCAGCGGACGGCGCGGTCGAGCAGGCGGCGGGACTCCAGATACACCGCGGTCTGCGCCTCGGTGCGGACCTGGTTGTCGAGGGACTCCGCGGCGCGGCGGAGCTCGCCCAGCCCATACACCTCCCGGATCACCACGGATGCCCGCAGGACGTCCGCGGCGCCGGCGCCGGTCTCCTCCGACGCGCGGTGGAAGAACGACGTGCCGCCGCGGTTGACGGCCTCGTTGACCACCGCCGTGGTGACGATCTCGCGCCGCAGCGGGTGCTCGGCCATCGCCTCCACGAACCGCTCGCGCAGTGGGGTGGGGAAGTAGGCGACGAGCACCTCGTTCGTCCAGTCCTCGTCCGGCAGGCCGGAGTCGAGGATCTCGTGCTCGAGCACGATCTTGACATACGAGAGCAGCACCGCGAACTCGGGCGACGTCAGCCCGACGCCCGCCTCGGCCCGCATGTCGATCTCCTCGTCGGTGGGCAGGCCCTCGAGCGTCCGGTCGAGCTGGCCGCGGTGCTCCAGGTCGGCGATGAGCCGCTTGTGGACCGGCAGCAGCGACCGGGACTGCGCGCGGGCGTTGCCGAGCGCGGTCGCCTGGTCGTAGTTGTCCTTGAGCACCAGCTCGCCGACCTCGTCGGTCATCTCGGCGAGCAGCGGGTTGCGCTCGCCGGGGTCCAGCTCGCCGGCCGCGACCGCGCGGTCGAGCAGGATCTTGATGTTGACCTCGTGGTCGGAGCAGTCGACGCCGGCCGAGTTGTCGATGAAGTCGGTGGCGATGCGGCCGCCACCCAGCGCATACTCGATCCGGCCGCGCTGGGTCAGGCCCAGGTTGCCGCCCTCGCCCACGACCTTGGCCCGCAGCTCGCGGCCGTTGACCCGGATGTAGTCGTTGGCCTTGTCGCCGACCTCGGCGTGCGACTCGCTCGTCGCCTTGACGTATGTGCCGATGCCGCCGTTCCAGAACAGGTCGACCGGGGCCGACAGGATCGCGTGCATCAGCTCGTTGGGCGTGAGCGCGTTGATCGAGCCGGCGATGCCGAGCGCCTCGCGGGCCTGGTCGGTGATCGGGATCGACTTGGCCGTGCGGGGGTAGACGCCGCCGCCCGCCGAGATCAGCGACTTGTCGTAGTCGTCCCACGACGAGCGGGGCAGCGCGAACAGGCGCTCCCGCTCGGCATACGAGACGGCCGCGTCGGGGCTCGGGTCGATGAAGATATGCCGGTGGTCGAACGCGGCGACCAGCCGGATGTGCCGCGAGAGCAGCATGCCGTTGCCGAAGACGTCACCGGACATGTCGCCGACGCCGACCACGGTGAACTCGTTGGTCTGGGTGTCGACGTCCATCTCGCGGAAGTGCCGCTTGACCGACTCCCACGCGCCCTTGGCGGTGATGCCCATCTTCTTGTGGTCGTAGCCGGCCGAGCCGCCGGAGGCGAACGCGTCGCCGAGCCAGTAGCCGAACTGCAACGAGATCTCGTTGGCGGTGTCGGAGAAGGTCGCGGTGCCCTTGTCCGCGGCGACCACGAGATAGGGGTCGTCGGGGTCGTGGCGCACGACGTCGGGCGGTGTGACGACCTTGCCGCCGTCGAGGTTGTCGGTCACGTCCAGCAGCGCCGAGATGAACAGCCGGTAGCAGGCCAAGGCCTCGTCCCGGTCGCCCGGATTCTGCTTCAGGACGAAGCCGCCCTTCGCGCCGGTCGGCACGATCACCGCGTTCTTCACCATCTGTGCCTTGACCAGGCCCAGGATCTCGGTGCGGAAGTCCTCGCGCCGGTCGGACCAGCGCAGGCCGCCGCGGGCGACCGAGCCGAACCGCAGGTGCACGCCCTCGAACCGCGGCGAATACACGAAGATCTCGAACCGCGGCCGGGGCGCCGGCAGGTCGGGGATGGACTGCGGGTCGAGCTTGAACGCCGTGTAGGACTTCGGGCGGCCGCCCTCACCCCGCTGGTAGAACGAGGTGCGCAGCGTCGCCTGGATGAGGTGCAGGAACGAGCGCAGGATCCGGTCCTGGTCGAGGCTGGTCACCGCGTCGAGTTCGGCGTTGACCGCCGCGACCATCTCCTTCGACCACTCCGACCGCGCCGTCTCGGACAACTGCAACCGCGGATCGAAGCGCGCCGTGAACAGGTCCACGAGCTTCGCGGCGATCGAGGGATAGGCCAGGAGCGTCGTCTCCATGTAGTCCTGGGAGAACACCGTGCCCGCCTGGCGCAGGTACTTCGCGTAAGCCCGCAGGACGACGACCTCGCGCCAGGTGAGGCCGGCCTTGAGCACCAGCGCGTTGAACCCGTCGACCTCCGCCTCACCGTGCCACGTCGCCGAGAACGCGTTCTCCAGGTGGGGCCGCACTTCGGTGATCGCCCGAGCGTCGTGCGGCAGCTGCAGGCCGAAGTCGTAGAGGTAGATCGTGCCGTCGGAGCGGACGATCTCGTAGGGCCGCTCGTCGGTGACCCGCACGCCGAGCGAGTGCAGCACCGGCAGGACGGCGGAGAGGATCATCGGCTCGCCGTATCGGAACACCTTGAACCGGATGTCGGACTCGGCCTGGCGGCGCCGGTAGACGTGCATGACCAGCTGGCCCGGCTCGTCGAGCAGCTCCAGCTTGGCGACGTCCTTCACCGCTTCGTTCGGCGTGTGCTCGTCCTTGTAGGTCTCTTGGAGCGCCTGCACATAGCGCTGATGGAGCTGCTTGGCCTGGTGCTCGTCGTCGAGCTTGCGCTCCAGCACCATGTGGAAGTCGTCGTCCCACAGTCGGGTGGCCTCGGAGAGGCGCTCGGTGAGCCGGTCGACGTTGATGTCACCCGGCGGGTTGCCGGGCTCGGTGCGCACGATGAAGTGCACGCGGGCGAACTTCGACTCGCTGACCCGGGTGGTGTAGTCGACGCCGATGCCGTTGAGCTCGGCGAGCAGGATCTGCTGGATCCGCAGCCGGTTGGCGGTGGTGAACCGGTCGCGGGGCAGGTAGACCAGGCAGGAGATGAACCGGCCGTAGGCGTCGCGGCGCACGAAGAGCCGCAGCTGGCGGCGGCCGGCCAGGCGCAGGACGCTCATCACCGCCTGGTAGAGCTGGTCGGTCGTGATCTGGAACAGCTCGTCGCGCGGGTAGGTCTCCAGCGTGTCCATGAGGTCCTTGCCGGAGTGGGAGCGCGGCGACAGGCCGGACCGCTCGACCACCTCGGCGACCTTGCGCTTGACCACGGGCAGGTCGCGCACGCTGGTGCGGTAGGCCGCGGAGGAGAACAGCCCGAGGAACCGCTTCTCGCCGACCACGTTGCCGTCGGCGTCGAACGTCTTGAACCCGATGTAGTCCAGATAGGCCGCCCGGTGCACGGTGGCCCGCGAGTTGGCCTTGGTGATGATCAGCAGGCGCTTCTCCAGCGCCTTCGCATACGCCTCGGCGGTCATCGAGGACAGCACCCGCGGCGTCGTCTGGTCGGCCCGCAGGATGCCGAGGCCGGTGCCGAGCACCGCCTGCAGGAGCAGCTCACCCGAGTCGGACTCGACCAGCCGATACTCCCGGAACCCCAGGAACGTGAAGTGGTCGTCCACCAGCCAGCGCAGCAGCTCGACGGAGTCGGTGATGTCCTTGTCCGGCACCGGCAGCTGGGCGCTGCCCAGATCGTCGGCGAGGGCCAGCGCCTGCGTGCGCATCTTCGGCCAGTCCTCGACCGCCTCCCGCACGTCGTTGAGCACCCGCGCCAGGTCGGAGCGGAGCGTCTCCAGGTCCTCCTCGTCGCGGATCCGGTCGACCTCGATGCGGATCCAGCTCTCGACGATGTCGCCGGGCTCCGCGTCCTCCGGCTCCAGGCCGACGCGGACCTCCTCCAGCGCGCCCAGCGGGGCCCGCCGGACGACGACGAGCGGGTGCACGAGCAGGTTGATGTCGATGTCGCGCGACGACAGGGCGCTCGTGACGGAGTCGACCAGGAACGGCATGTCGTCGGTGACGATCTCCACCGACGTGCCGCCGGTGACGCTCATGCCGAGCCGCAGCTTCAGCTCGCCGGGCACGCGCTGCTGGGCCAGCTCCAGGTGCGACGCGGTGGCGGCGACCATCTTCGCCACGTTGCAGCTGGCCAGCTCCTCGTCGGGGACGAGGCGCCAGTAGTGCGCGACCAGCCGGGGCTGCGCGTCCTGGGCCGTGGCTAGCACCACCGCCTCCGCGACCAGATGCTCTGCGTTGAGCACGTGCTGTCCTAACTCGTCGTCCTCGACCGTGGGCTCGGTCGTCGGCTTCGTCTTCCTGACGCTCGCCGGGGTGGCCATAGGCCGGTTCATCGGTTGTTCTCCCCTCACCCACGACGCTGTGGGTTGTCCTCGGACAGCCTAAGACGTACCCCTGACAATTCCGTTCGCCACGTGGTGCATCAACGTCGGTTACCCGATCGACCGGCGGACCCGTGTGACAATTGTCCTACTTGTTCGATCTTGGGGCGTGCGGATCCGGGCTTTCATGGCGCAGAATCGCCCCCATGGCCGTTTCACCCCGCCGCGTCACCGCGCTGCTCGCCTCCCTGGCGTTGCTCGCCACGCTGCCCGCGTGTTCGAGCAAGCCGCCGGACGACTCGTTGAAGACTTTTCTCGGTGCCTGGGAACAGGGCAACATCGCCGGGCTGAAGTTCTTGGGTCAGGATGGCAAAGCGCTCAGTGGCGACGCGGCGCAGCAGCTCCTGACCACCGTGGAGGGCGATCTCGCAGCTCAGCAGCCCAAGCTGTCGCTGAAGGGCGCTCCCGCCGTCAAGGACGACGAGTGCACCGCCATCGTGACGGTCCAGTGGCCGGTCTCCGGCTCGACCTGGGAGTACGACACGACGGTCAAGGCCAAGCGCGTCGACAAGCAGTGGACGGTGATCTTCAGCGCGAAGACCATCCATCCCGACCTGGAGAGCACCGACAAGCTGGCCGTCAAGAAGGCCTCCGGCACGCGGGGCAGCATCCTCGACGCCGCCGGCCAGCCGATCGTCAGCAGCAAGCCGGTGGTCACCATCGGCGTCGAGCCGCGGCAGGTCACCGACATCAACCTGGTCGTCAAGAACCTCGGCGACGCGTTCACCGCGGCCAAGGTCTCCGTCGACCTGTCGACCCTGCCCAACCGGGTGAAGTCGGCCAAGCCGGACGCGTTCGTCGAGATCATCACCCTCCGCAAGGAGATCTTCGACCCGATCGCCAACAAGCTG
Source organism: Dactylosporangium sucinum (assembly GCF_014647515.1). GTDB lineage: Bacteria > Actinomycetota > Actinomycetes > Mycobacteriales > Micromonosporaceae > Dactylosporangium > Dactylosporangium sucinum. The sequence goes on from NZ_BMPI01000008.1 coordinate 82,933, forward strand.
AACTCGACGCCGGGCGTGGTCACCCGCAACTCGACCCAGTCGCTCGCCCCGTCGGCGCAGTTCGCGCGGGCGCTCCTCGGCACCTCCGGCCAGGTGACGAAGGAGATCATGGACAAGAACCCGGGCAAGTACAAGGTCGGTGACGTGGTCGGCCTGTCCGGGCTGCAGCAGAAGTACGACGAGATCCTCCAGGGCAGGCCCGGCGTCTCGGTGGTCATCCCCAAGCCCACCGGTACCCCCGACGTGAAGCTCTTCTCGGCGGACCCGGCCGAGGGCGCCAAGATCAAGCTGACGCTCGACGTCAACATGCAGAACGCCGCCGAGGCGGCCCTGGCGCTCGACACCCGCCGCTCCGCCCTGGTCGCGATCCGGATCAGCGACAACTCGATCGTCGCCGTGGCCAACGGCCCGGGGGCGGCCGGCAACAACTTCGCGCTGGTCGGCCAGACCCCGCCCGGCTCGACGTTCAAGACGATCACGGCGCTCGGCGCGCTGGACAAGGGGCTCACGGGCGACTCGATCGTGGCGTGCCCGAAGACGCTCACGGTCGATGGCCGTACCTTCAAGAACTCCCATGACATGGAGCTCGGCAACGTCCCGCTGCACACCGACTTCGCGAAGTCGTGCAACACGGCCTTCGCGTCGCTGGCGCCGCAGCTCGGGCCCGACGGCCTGGCCAAGACGGCCCAGTCCGTGGGCATCGGCATCCCCTGGGACCTCGGCGTCGACGTCTTCACCGGCAAGGTCTCGGCGAACGGCTCGAAGTCGGAACAGGCCGCGGCCGCGTTCGGTCAGGGCACGACGCTGGCGTCCCCGGTGATCCTGGCCGGGGCGGCGGCCGCCGTGGCCCGCGGCCAGTGGAAGCAGCCGCAGCTCGTGCTGGACCCGGCCCCGAAGAACCCGGCCGCGGACGGCCCGCAGCTCAACCCGGCGTCGCTGGACGCGCTGCGGCAGATGATGCGGGAGGTGGTGACGGCGGGAACGGCCGACCAGCTGAAGAACCTGCCGGGCGACCTGCGGGGCAAGACCGGGACGGCGGAGTACGACAACGACCCGGCGCACACCCACTCCTGGTTCATGGGGTACCGCGGCGACATCGCCTTCTGCGTGTTCGTCGAGAACGGCGGCGCGAGCACCGCGGCGGCGGTCCCGATCGCGGGCAAGTTCTTCCAGACGATCGGCTGACGCCTCCGGCTCCAAGATCAAGGGAACTTCTGGTCGCCTCCGGGCCAGAAGTTTCCCTTGGTCATGAGCGAGCCCCGAACGAGGGCAGGGGCGATCAGCCGGTGAGCACGGCCCCGGGCCGGCGACGGCGCCGGCGGGAGCGTGGTTGCGGGTTGACCGTGGAAGTTTCACGCGGCCCTGGCTGCGCAGAACCTCCACGGTCAACTTCGAGCAGCGGCGAAAGCCGACAAATCAGGCGGCCAGGCCCAGCGTCTCGGCGGCCGCGCGGCCGTTGGCGTGACTCGCGCCCCACGTCGTGATGAAGGCCCGTGCCCCCGACGGGCGCCACGACGACGGCCAGCCCATCTCGACCACCGTCACCGCGTGCGTCTCGGTCAGGGACTCGACCAGGGAGCGGGCGCCCGCCAGGCGGTGCACGTTGCGGCCCACGACCACGATCGGGCGGGCGCCGGCCCGCGACCGGAGCTCGGCGGCGTCAGCGCGGTCGGCGACCACCCGGACCTGCTCGGTGCCGTTGATGTGCGGGCCGAGGCCCCACGGCACGCGGCCGGCGGCGATCGACGACTCCGACTCCAGCTGGACGATCAGCGGCGCCGCGGCGCGGTCGACGGAGCCCTCGATGCGGATCGCGCTCAGCGCCGCCGGGTAGCCCAGGCCGGGCTCCTCGCGGTCCGTGCGGTCGCCGGAGCGGGTCCAGGCGGCCAGGGACCGTACGCGGGCGGCGGCCTCCTCCAGGCGGGCCGCGGGCAGGCGGCCGTCGCGGACCGCGGACACGATCTCGTCGGCGCAGGCCAGGGTCAGGGCCTCGTCGACGTCGGCGCCGATGCAGAGCAGGTCGGCGCCCGCCGCCAGGGCGAGGACGGCGCCGGCGGGGATGCTGCCCGCGTAGCGGGCGGCGCCGAGCATCTCCAGCGCGTCGGTGACGACGACGCCGTCGAAGCCGAGCTCGTCGCGCAGCAGGTCGACGAGGACGGCGCGGCTGAAGGTGGCGGGGGCGTCGCCGGTCAGCGCCGGGACGCGGATGTGCGCCGTCATGATCGATTTGGTGCCCGCCTCGATCGCGGCGACGAACGGCGGGAGCTCCCGCTCACGCATCACAGCGGCAGAGATGTCGACGGTGGGAAGCTCCAGGTGGGAATCCGCGAGCGTGGCCCCGTGGCCGGGGAAGTGCTTCGCGCAGGCGGCCACGCGGGCGCTCTGCAGCCCGAGCACCGCCGCGGCGGCGTGGGCGGCCACGGCCTGCGGATCGGCGCCGAAGCTGCGCGTGCCGATGATCGGGTTGTCGTCGGCCGTGTTCACGTCGACGGTGGGCGCCAGGTTGAGGTTCAGGCCGAGCTCGTCCAGCTCGGCGCCGATCGTGCGGTACACCCGCCGGGTGATCGCCGGGTCGCCCAGCGCGCCGAGCGCCGCGTTGCCCGGATAGGGGCTGCCCAGGCGATGGGCCAGGCGCGTGACGTCGCCGCCCTCCTCGTCGATGCCGATGAGCACGCCCTCGCGGGCGGCGTGCAGGCTCGCGCTCAGCGCGGCGAGCTGCGCGCGCTCGACGATGTTGAACCCGAACAGGACGTGCCCGGCCAGCCCCTCCGCGAGGAGATCCACGGCCCACGACGGGGCCTGCTCCCCCCGGAAGGCGCTCAGCAGCGTGCCCAGGGCCAGCCTGCGGAGTCCGGGATCGGTCGACACGAGATGTCCCCCCTCAGCGTGGACGAATGCTGCACACTCGTCCGATGCGCTATCCACGATCGTAAGAGCTTCTTGACCGGTTGTGCGTAGGCCGACCGGTTGGCCGAACGTACGCTTTCCCAATAGGTTGCTTGTGGCACGCTAATAGGAAAGTTTCCTAAATACTAGGGGTCTACGTCACGATGAGTTCCGCCCGACTGCCCGGCACGCCCCGGTTACTGCGCGCCCTCAACGACCGTGCCGCCCTCGAGCTGCTGCTGAGCCGCGGCCCGCTGACCCGCGCCCAGCTCGGCGAGCTGACCGGCCTCTCCAAGGTCACCGCATCGCAGCTGGTGGAGCGCCTGGAAGAGCGCGGGCTGGTGGCGCGGGTCGGCGAGCAGGCCGGCGGCCGGGGACCCAACGCCCAGATGTACGCGGTGGTGCCCGCGACGGCCTACGTCGTCGGCGTCGAGGCCGGCCCCCAGCACGTGGTCGCCGGCGTGGCGGACATCACCGGCAAGATCGTCGGCCGGACCGACGTCTCGATCGGCGAGGGCGACGACCCGGTCAAGGTCGTGCACGCGGCGGTCGTCGAGGCCGCCTCGGCCGGCGGCGCGCCGATCGAGCGGATCCGCCGGATCGTCCTGGGCACCCCGGGCCTGGTCGACCCCAAGAGCGGCGAGATCACCTTCGCCTGGGACCTCCCGCGCTGGCACCGCGGCCTGCTGACCGCACTGCGGGAGGACCTCGGCCGCCCGGTCATGTTCGAGAACGACGTCAACCTGGCCGCGATCGCCGAGCAGCACAGCGGCGCCGCCGTCGGCGCGCAGGACTTCGTGCTCGTCTGGCTCGACCGGGGCGTCGGCACCGCGGTGGTCCTCGGCGGGCGGCTCCACCGGGGCAGCGTCGGCGCCGCGGGCGAGATCGGGTACCTGCCCGTGACCGGCACCACGGTCAGCCGCGACGCCTCGCGCAAGCAGAAGAGCGGCTTCCGTGCCCTGGCCGACGCGGCGGCCGTCAAGGCGATCGCGAAGGAGCACGGCTTCAAGGCGGCCGGCGCGGCCGAGTCGGTCCGGGCGGCCATCGCGGCAGGCACGGCCGGCAGCCCGTTCCTCGACGAGCTGGCCCGGCGGATCTCGCTGGGCGTCGCGTCGGTGGGGCTCGTGCTGGATCCGGAGTTGGTGGTACTGGCGGGTGACGTCGGTCAGGCCGGCGGAGCCGACCTGGCGCAACGCGTGCAGCACGAGGTGGCCGCGATCGCGGTGGTCTCCCCGCGCGTCGTCGCCACCGAGGTCGCCTCCGAGCCGGTGCTGAACGGCGCCATCCTGACCGGGCTCGACGCCGTCCGCGAAGAGGTGTTCGGGAGCACCGCCTGAGGGCTGATGCCCGTTCCTGACTGAGGCCGGGCTGCGGCGGGCCTCAGCCATGAACAGGCCTCAGCGTGGCGCGTCGCGGCGGTGCATCGCCGCGAAGGCGCCGGCCAGCACCACGGCCACCACGGCCGCGATGATCACGCCGCCCTGCTGCCAGCTGCCCGAGAAGCCGGCCGCCGGCACACAGCCGCGGCCGGCGCACGCCGCCACGTCGGCCTCGAACGTGTAGCTTTTGGTCAGCCAGGCGGAGACGTAGCTCGACAGCCGGTACTTCTCCGAGTAGTCCGTCCCGATCAGGCCGAACAGGACGAGCGCGCCCAGCTCGTAGACGACCAGGTAGGCGATGCCCACGCCGAGTGCCGCCGACGTGTGCCGGCCGATGGACGCGATGGCGAACCCGAGCGACGTGCCGGCCACCGCCAGCAGGACCACCCGCATGCCCGTGAGCAGCATCGACAGCACGTCGCCGCCGCTCAGGGAACTCACCGACCCGTTGCCGGCGGCGACCGCCAGGAACGCCAGGGTCCAGACGGTGAGGTACACGACGGAGATCAGCGTCACCCCGGTGCAGACCGCGACCAGCTTCGCCCCGAGCACCGAGGCGCGGCGGGGCGCCCACAGCAGCAGGTTGACCATGCCGCCCGAGCTCCACTCCACGCCCACGAACGACGCGCCGAGCACGAATCCGGCCACGGCCAGGACGATCGCGGCGGTGTAGTACAACTCGGGCCACTGACGATGGAACGAGAAGCCGTAGTCGAGCATCGAGTCGCGGGTCGGCCGCGGACCGTAGTCGCAGCCGCGCGGGAACGTCTGGCCGGGCTGCGGGTTGTCGAGGCCGCTCTGCACCCTTTCGCACTGCTCGACGTTGCGGTCGTAGATCTCGGCGGCGCTGGCCGCGCGTTCGTCCGCCAGCCGGGTCTCATTCTCCGTGGGTGTACTGCGGGTCAGCGTGAACCCGAACGTGAGGATCGCGAGCAGCATCCCGATGAGCACGAGCGTCACGACCGTGACCCGGCGGCTGAACAGCCTCGTCCACTCGGCGGACAGCAGTGAGGTCATGATGCGTGCCCCTGTTCGATGACGTCGCCCTGCGGGACCGGCAGCGGGTCGGCCGGCCACTCGGAGTTGTCGACAGGACGCAGCTGGCCGCGGCGCGGGCCGCCGCCGGTCAGGTTCAGGAACGCGTCCTCCAGCTGCGCGACCGGCGACAGCTCGCGGACCCAGAAGTCGTTGACGCCCAGCGCGCGGGAGATCCACGCCGGGTCGGCCAGGTCGTGCACGATGATGTGGTCCGCCGCCAGCGTGACCTGCGCGCCGGCCTCGCTGAGGATGTGCGCGGCCTCGCGGTGGTTGTCGACGCGAACGCGATACGTCCCCTGGTCGTTGGCCGCGAGCACCTGCGCGACCGGCCCGGCGCCGACCCGGCGCCCGCGGGAGATGATCGTGACCGAGTCGCAGATCTGCTGGATCTCGGCCAGGATGTGGCTGGAGATCACGATCGTCATGCCCCGCTCGGCCTGCTCGCGCAGCAGGTCGCGCATCTCGCGGATGCCGGCCGGGTCGAGCCCGTTGTTCGGCTCGTCGAGGATCAGCAGCTCGGGGTCCTTGAGCAGGGCCGAGGCGACGGCCAGCCGCTGGCGCATGCCCAACGAATACGACTTGATCTCGTCCTCGGCCCGGCTGGCCAGCCCGACCTGGTCGAGCACGATGCCGATCCGGTCCTTCGGCACGCCGCCGGCCTTCGCCAGGATCGAGAGCGTCTTGTACCCCGAGAAGTTGCCGAAGAACGCCGGCGCCTCCACGATCGCGCCGACCCGCGGCGCCACCCTCGGCAACGCCCGCGGAACGGTCTCGCCCAGGATGCTCATGTGCCCGGCGTCGGGCCGCAAGAGCCCGAGCAGCGTCTTGAGCGCGGTGCTCTTGCCGGAGCCGTTCGGACCGAGGAAGCCGTGGATCTCTCCCCGCTCGACCACCATGTCGAGTTTGTCGAGCGCCACCCGCGGCTTGCCGAACAGGCTCTGGTAGGTCTTCACGAGACCGGAGATTTCCAGTGCGGCAGTCATCAGCGCGCACTGTACGTGTTCTTTGTCGCTTGTGGTGCCCCGCCATCCATCTACGCCTGTCGCGTGGTTGGATTGGCACGTGTCAGATGACCTTGTCATCGCGGTGGAGCAAGCGACGGTCACCCGCAACCGCACCGACCTGATCCGGTCGGTGAGCTGGCAGGTGGAGCTGGACGAGCGCTGGGTGGTCCTGGGCCCCAACGGCGCCGGCAAGACCACGCTGCTCAACCTGGCCGGCGCCCGCCTCTACCCGTCCCGCGGCACGGTCAAGGTGCTGGGCGAGAAGCTCGGCCGCACCAACATCAACGAGCTCAAGACCCGTCTGGGCTTCTCGTCGGCGGGCCTGGCGCTACCCCCGGACGAGACCGTCCGCGACGTGGTCCTCACCGCATCGTGGGCCGTGATCGGCCGATTCACGGAGCGTTACGACAAGGTCGACATCGCCCGTGCCGAGGCCCTGCTGGACCAGTTCGGCGTGGCGGGGTTGGCCGACCGGCTGTACGGCACACTGTCGGAGGGCGAACGCAAGCGCGTGCAGATCGCCCGCTCGCTGATGACCGACCCGGAGCTGCTGCTGCTCGACGAGCCGACCGCGGGCCTCGACCTGGGGGCGCGGGAGGACCTGGTCCGCCGCCTGTCCGACCTGGCGGCCGACCCGGACTCCCCGGCGATCGTGCTGGTCACGCACCACGTGGAGGAGATCCCGCCCGGCTTCACGCACGCGCTGCTCATGCGCGACGGCGGCGTGGTGGCGGCGGGCCTGCTGCGTGACACGGTGACGGCCGACAACCTGTCGAAGGCGTTCGGCCTGCCGCTCCGCCTGTCGACGATCGACGGCCGCTTCCACGCCCAGGCCGCGTAACCCCCGCGAGCCTCGCGGCCACCCCCTCGGCCCGCTCTGCGCCGCGCCGAGGGGTCATCCCCGCGCCGGCACGGCCGCCCGTCGCCCGCCCGTGCCCACCGCGCGCCTGCCCGTGCCCGCCCGCGCCACCGCGCGCCTGCCCGTGCCCGCCCGCGCCACCGCGCGCCTGCCACGAGCGCGCGATCTTGAAGTTGTGGTCCCGGACATATCCGACATCGGCCGATAAAGCGGGGACCACAACTCCAAGATCGCGGGCCGCAACGGCGGCGCGCGCAACGGCGGGCCGCAGTGGCGTGGCGTGCAGCGGCGGGGGCCGCAGTGGCGTGCCCTGGCGTGCCGTGCCGTGCCCTGGCGTGCCGTGGCGTGCCGTGGCGTGGCGTGGCGTGCCGTGGCGTGGCGTGCAGTGGCGGGCAGTGGGCGGGCGGACGTGCCGGCGCGCTAGCGGCCCGTGAACTTCGGCTTGCGCTTCTCGACGAAGGCGTTCATGCCCTCCGCCTTGTCCTCCGTCGCGAACAGCGCCGCGAACAGCTCGCTCTCCCAGCGCAGCGCCGACGCCAGGTCCAGGTCCAGGCCGCCGTCCACGGCCAGCTTCGCGGCGCGCAGGGCCAGGGCCGGGCCGTCGACGTAGCGGCGGACCATCTCGACCGCCGTCGAGTACACCTCCTCGGCCGGGACCACCTTGTCGACCAGGCCGATCGCGAGCGCCTCCTCGGCCTTCACGAAGCGGCCCGACATGACCAGGTCCTTCGCGCGGGCCGGGCCGATCAGGCGGGCGAGGCGCTGCGTGCCGCCCGCGCCCGGGATGATGCCGAGCGTGATCTCGGGCTGGCCCAGGGTCGCGTCGGCGGCGGCCACCCGCCAGTCGGCGGTGAGGGCGAGCTCGCAGCCGCCGCCCAGGGCGTACCCGTTGATCGCCGCCACGACCGGCTTGGGGATGCGGGCGACGGCGTCGAAGGCGCTGCTGAGGTTCTGGGCCCGCGCGGCCATCGCGGAGTAGCCCATCAGGGCCATCTCCTTGATGTCGGCGCCGGCCGCGAAGACCTTCGGGCCGCCGTAGATGACCACGGCCCGGACCTCCGGGTCCGCGGAGAACTGCCGCGCGGCGTCCCGCAGCTCCTCCTGGACCTGCGTGTTCAGCGCGTTCATCGGCGGACGGTCCAGGCGGATCGTGCCGATGCCATCGGCAATCTCCAATTGGACGAGCGGGGTCTGCTTCTCGGTCATCCAGTGTCTCCTCAACGTCGTTGTCGTTGCCCGCAGCGTATTCCGGCGTACCGTCAGAGATGCGATGGCTACCACTTACTACCGCGACAACGTGGTGCACGTCAGCTCCGGCGGTGTGCAAGTCGACACCGCCTGGTATCCGCTGCACAGCCTCGACTACGTCTGGCACCGCCGGACCGGCCGGCTCCGGCACGGCCTCTACATGCTGTTCACCCGCGGCGGGGCGGTGGTCGTCGTCATCGGCCTGCTGGTCGGCGCCGGCCTGCTCGCCCGCCGGATCGACTTCTCGGGTGAGGAGCGGACGATGCACATCGCCGGCGGCATCCTCGGCGTGGTGGTCATCGGCGGCATCGTCGCGTTCAGCGTCGAAGGGCTGCTCGACCTGCTCGATCGCGCCCACGACCACGGCAAGGGCGTGCACGAGATCTGGGTGCGCACCGGCGGCGGAGAGATAATGATCTATTCGACCACCGACTCCCCGAAGTTCGGTCAGATCTACCGAGCCCTGCAGCGGGCGGTCGAACAGGCGGCCTAAGGCCTGTTGCATCACTGGGGCGGGCTGCGGCGGGCCCAGTTTTCCGTCTGGCGCCACCCCGCGAAAGCCGGGTTACAACACCGGTAGCCAGGCTTCCGCGGGGCGACGCCAGGCGAAATCTGGACTCCGCCTCGCTCCGACCCCAGTGATGCAACAGGCCTTAGCCGCGGGCCGGTCTGATCGGCAGGGCAGGGCCTACACTCGCGGGCATGGTGGCCTTGGGTGTCGACTTCGGTACGTCGCACACCGTGGCGGTCGCCCGCTGGCCGGACGGGCGGGTGCGGCCACTGCTGTTCGACGGGTCGCCGCTGCTGCCCTCCGCCGTGTTCGGGCCGGCGGACGAGACCGCGCTCGTCGTCGGGCGTGACGCAGTCCACAGCGCGCGGCGGGAGCCGTCGCAGTTCGAGCCCAACCCGAAGCGGCGCATCGACGACGGCACCGTGCTCCTCGGCGAGCGGAGCGTCGCCGTCCAGGATCTGATGGTCGCGGTCTTCGAGCGGGTCCTCGCCGAGTTCAGCCGCACCGCCGGCGGGCCGCCGTCCGCGGTCACGGTGACCCACCCGGCCGGCTGGGCCGCCACCCGGCGCAAGGCGTTGTCGGATGCGGTGCTGGCGGCCGGCCTTCCCGATCCCGCCCTGGTCCCCGAGCCCGTGGCCGCCGCGACGTACTTCGTCCGGGTCCTCAAGCACATGGTGCCGGTCGGTTCGTCCGTCGTCGTGTACGACCTGGGCGCCGGGACCTTCGACGGCAGCGTCGTCGCCCGCACCGCGGAGGGCTTCGAGGTCCGCTCCGTCGGCGGCCGCGACGACCTCGGCGGGCTCGACTTCGACGAGGCCGTGCTCACCCTGATCGGGCGGTCGGTGCCGGCCGACGGCTGGCGGCGCCTCACCGCGCCGGAGTCGATCGAGGAGGCGCGGGCCGCCCGGGTGCTGCGTGACGAGGCCCGCGAGGCGAAGGAGCGGCTCTCCCGGACGTCGGCGGTGACGGTACTGGTGCCGCTCCTCGATCTCGACGTGCCCCTCACGCGCGAGGAGTTCGAGGCCGCCGCCCGCCCGCTCGTGGAGCGCTCGGTGCGGGTCCTCACCGAGACGGTCCGCCTGTCGAAGGTCACGTCCGACCAGCTCGCCGGGATCTTCCTGGTCGGCGGGGCCAGCCAGATCCCGCTGGTCGCCACCGAGCTGCACCGCGCCTTCGGCCGCGCGCCGGTGATGATCGAGCAGCCGGAGCTGGTCGTCGCCGAGGGCAGCGTGCTCGTCGGCCCCGCCGTCCCGCCGCGCCCGAGGAAGGCATCCGCCGTCCGCCCGCCGCACGTCACCGGCGGCCAGGTCCTGCCCGGCGCGGCACCGCTCACCACCGGCAGCCCGATCCACGCCGGCCCCTCGCCGCACGTCACCGGCAGCCCGGTGCCGCCGGCCGCGACCAGCCCCGCGCCGCCCGTTCCGGCCCCGCCGGCCGCCGCGAACCCGGCGCTGCCGGTCCCGATCAGCCCGGTGAGCCCGGCCAGTGGTCAGGTCCGGCCGATGAGCCCGCCCGCCCAGCGGCACCCGGTCTCGCCGCCGCCGATGCACGGCCGGCCGATGCCGCCGCGGCCCGGCCCGCCGATGTATCCGCAGCCGATGTACGCGCCGCCGCCGCAGGTGGTGTACGTCCCGCAGCCCGTCTACGTGCCGGTGATGCCCGTGGTGCCGATGGTGCCGCCGATCCCGTGGCGGCCGCCGCCGTGGACCATCCGGGTGCCGGCCGGGTTCATGACGCTGTACGCGGTGCTGCTGTTCATCGTCCTGCCGTTCGCGGTCATCCTTGGGGTGATCGACCAGCCACCGACCGACCCGACGCCGCGGGCCGAGTGGGACGCCATGCAGCAGGACTCGCTGACCACCGCCGTCCTCTGCGTGATCCTCGCGTCCCTGCTGATCCACGCCGCCCGGTGGCTGCGGCGGGGAAAGAGGGGCCACCTGTGGTACCCGCTGGGGCTGTGCATGTTGTTCGCCGTGGTGGCGGTGTTCAACTCGTACTCGCAGATCGCCGTCCAGATCATGGCCGTCGCGTTCCTGACCTCGTCGCTGTTGCTGCTGCTGCCGAGCGCCCGGGCGTGGGTCCGCCGGCCGCCGAAACCGCCCAAGCCCCCGAAGAGCACGCCGCCGCCACCCGTGGGCGACGCGGCCGAGGGCGCGGCCGGGTAGTGCCCGCGGCCTAGACTCCAGGGCATGCCTACGCCAGGGATCCGGCTCGGTGTCGACTTCGGCACCTCCAACACCGTCGCGGTGGTGCGGTGGCCGGACGGGCGCTCGCGTCCGCTGCTGTTCGACGGCTCGCCGCTGCTGCCCTCGGCCGTCTACGCCGAGCCCGACGGGACGATCGTCGTCGGCCGCGACGCGGTGCACAGCGCGCGGCGGGAGCCGGCGCGCTTCGAGCCCAACCCGAAGCGGCGCATCGACGAGGGCACGGTGCTGCTCGGCGACCGCGAGCTGCCGGTCGGCGAGCTGGTCGCCGCCGTGCTGCGGCGGGTGTACGACGAGTGGACCCGCACCGTCGGCGGCGCCCCGCCGGACGTCACCGTGACCTGCCCGGCGTCGTGGGGCGCGACCCGCCGGCTGGTGATCTCCGACGCGGCGGCCGCCGCCGGGCTGGGCAACGTGCGGATGGTGCCCGAGCCGGTCGCCGCCGCCGCGTACTTCACCCAGGTCCTCGGCCACGACGTGCCGGTCGGCTCGGTCGTCGTCGTGCACGACTTCGGCGCGGGCACGTTCGACGCCAGCGTCGTCGCCCGCACCGCCGAGGGCTTCGAGGTGCTCGCCGTCGACGGCCGCGACGACATCGGCGGCATCGACGTCGACAACGCGATCGTCGCCCACTTCGGCACGATCTGCGCCCCGGAGGCCCCCGAGGGCTGGCAGCGCCTGATGCAGCCGGCGACCATCGAGGACCGCCGCCACCGCCGGATGCTGTGGGACGACGCCCGCGTGGCCAAGGAGCGGCTGTCCCGCCAGCCGGCCGCCGACCTGAACATCCCGCTGCTCAACCGCGACGTCCACCTGACCCGGGAGGAGCTGGAGCGGCTGGCCCAGCCGCTGATCAAGCAGACGGTCCGGGTGACCCAGGGCGTCATCCGCTGGTCGCAGCTCGCCCAGGACCGCATCGCCGGCGTGTTCCTCGTCGGCGGCTCCAGCCGGATGCCCCTGGTGGCGACGTTGCTGCACCGCGAGCTCGGGAACGCTCCGGTCGCCATCGAGCAGCCCGAGCTCGTCGTCGCCGAGGGCGGCACGCTCGCCGGCTTCACGGCCACCCCGGCCAGCGCCGCGCCGCCGGTCCCGGGCCCGTCGACGGGCCTCTTCCCGCGCCTTCCCGGATTCGACGCGCCGCCCCCGCCACCGGCTCAGCCGCCGGTGGGTCAGCCCGTCAGCCCGGTCGCCGTGCCCGCCGGCCCGGTGTCGGCCCCGCCGTCGAGCGGCCCGCCGGTCGCCGAGCCGCTGTGGCCGGACGCCCCCGATATCACGCCGGTCTCCGGCACCCCGGTGTCGAGCGGCTCGTCGCCCGCCCATCCGGTGTCGGCCCCGCCGCCGGGCGGGGGCGGCTACTCGACGCCGCCACCCGGGAACTTCGCCGCACCGCCGGTCTCGGCCCCGCCGGGCGCCTACGCACAGGGCGGCCCGGTGTCGGCGCCACCGGCAACGTACGGCCAGCCACCGATGAGCGCCCCACCCGCGAGCGGCCCGCCGGCAACCTACGCCCCGCCGCCCAGCAGCGCCCCGCCGGCGAGCTACAGCCAGCCACCCGCGAGCTGGGGCCAGCCGCCGAGCAGCGCCCCGCCCGCCAACCCGCCGCGCGGCGGGCAGACCTACCGCTCCGGCCAGCAGCAACCGCCGAAGGCCGGCCCCGTGTACCAGGCCGGCGTCGCCTCCGGCCGCCCGGTGTCCCCGGCCGTCCCGCCCGAGCCGGCCACCCGCTACGACGAGCGGGGCATGCCGCTGCGCCTCGACCCGGAGCCGGTCCCGACCCGCATCGCCCAGCCGGCAAAGCCGAGCCGGCCCGCCCCGCGCGAGCCGTATCGGCGCAAGCGCGGCCCGTTCGCCCGCTTCATGCTTGGCCTGTTCGTCACCGTGCTGCTGGTCGTCACGCCGCTCACCGCGGGGTACGTGGCCTACTACCTCACCACCGACGAGTGGCCCCCGCCCGTCAACGGGTGGATCGACAGCACGGGACGGTGAATATGAGTAGCATTCGCGCATGACGCTGATCGACGGGCACGGCGGAGACCTGGCGCTGGCGGCGCTGCGGAGCTTCGGGGTCGCCGAGATGTTCACGCTCTCCGGTGGGCACGTCTTCCCGCTGTACGACGCGGCCAAGAAGGCCGGTGTGCGGATCGTCGACGTGCGGCACGAGCAGTCCGCCGTGTTCGCCGCCGAGGCCGTCGCCAAGCTGCAGCGCCGCCCCGGCCTCGCCGTCCTCACCGCCGGGCCGGGCGTGACGAACGGCGTCTCCGGGCTCACCAGCGCGATGTTCAACGGCGCCCCGATCGTCGTGCTCGGCGGCCGCGCCCCGCAGTTCCGCTGGGGCTCGGGCAGCCTCCAGGAGATGGACCACCTCCCCATCGTGCGGGCGGTCACCAAGCACGCCGAGACCATCTTCTCGACCGACGAGGTGTACGCGCGCCTGCAGGCCGCCGCCCTCACCGCGCTGACCCCGCACCGCGGACCGGTCTTCGTCGACCTGCCGCTCGAGGTGGTCTTCTCCACCGCGGACGGCATCGATGCGGCGGATGCTCCGGCGGTACCGTCGAGTGAAGCGGATCCCGAGGAGGTCCAGCGCGCGGTCAGCCTGCTCGGTGCGGCCGAGCGGCCGGTGATCATCGCGGGATCGGACGTCTGGACCGGCGACGCCACCGCCGCGCTGCGGGAGGCCGCCGAGGCGCTGCGCATCCCCGTGTTCGCCAACGGCATGGGCCGCGGCACGCTCCCGCCCGACCACCCGCTCGCCTTCGCCCGCGCCCGCAAGGCCGCGTTCGGCGGCGCCGACGTGATCGCCGTGATCGGCACCCCGCTCGACTTCCGGCTCAACTTCGGCGACTTCGGCAGCGCCCAGGTCGTGCACGTCACCGACGCCCCGTCGCAGAAGGCCTCGCACGTCAGCCCGGCCGCCGCGCCGGCGGGTGACCTGCGCCTGATCCTCTCGGCGTTCGCGTCGTACTCCGGGCTGGTGGCCGACCACGAGCCGTGGATCGCCACCCTGCGCGACGCGGAGAACCTGGCGAAGGCCAAGGAGACGGCCGCGCTGGAGGCGGACGCCGACCCGATCAAGCCCAGCCGGGTCTACGGCGAGCTGCGCAAGGTCCTCGCCGACGACGCGGTGACCATCGGCGACGGCGGCGACTTCGTCTCCTACGCCGGCAAGTACCTCGAGCCGGCCCGCCCCGGCACCTGGCTCGACCCGGGCCCGTACGGCTGCCTCGGCACCGGCATGGGCTACGCGATGGGCGCCCGGATCACGTACCCGTCCCGGCAGATCTGCGTGCTCATGGGCGACGGCGCGGCCGGCTTCTCGCTCATGGACGTCGAGTCGCTGGTCCGCCAGGACCTGCCGGTCGTCATCGTGGTCGGCAACAACGGCATCTGGGGCCTGGAGAAGCACCCGATGCGCAACATGTACGGCTACGACGTCGCCGCCGACCTCCAGCCCGGCCTGCGCTACGACGACGTCGTCAAGGCGCTCGGCGGCGCCGGCGAGACGGTCGAGAAGCCGGGCGACCTGGCCGGCGCGCTGACCCGGGCGTTCGACGCGGGCGTGCCGTACCTCGTGAACGTGCTCACCGACCCCGAGGACGCCTACCCGCGCTCGTCGGTCCTGGCCTGAACGTTCCTCGGCCCTACTCGAGCCCGAGCAGCCGAGGAAGCGACCCGATCGAGCCGATGACCTCGTGGGCGCCCGCCGCCATCAGGGCCTGGCGGTCGCCCGCGCCGGTCAGCACGCCGACCAGCAGGCCCGCCCCGGCCCGCTGGCCGGCGATCAGGTCGAGCGGGGTGTCGCCGACGACGACCATCCGCCGCACGTCCTCGACGCCGAGCTTCAGGGCCGACACGAGCATGAAGTCGGGGAACGGCCGCCCACGGCCGGCGTCGGCGGGGGAGAGCACCAGGTCGACCTGCCCCCACCAGCCGAGCGCGTCGATGATGGCCTCCTGCGTGGCCCGCGCGAACCCGGTCGTGAGCGCCACCTTGATCCCGCTGGCGCGCAGCGCCTTGATCGCCTCGATCGCGCCGGGGATCGGCAGCACCGCGCCCTCGTCGACGAGCAGGCCGTAGGCCTCCTCGAACGTCTCGTTGGCGGCCTGCGCCCGCTCCTCGTCGCCGTCGAGCAGCAGGCGGAACACCTCGATGCGGCTCTGGCCCATGGTCTTGCGGACGACAGCGAGCATCCGTTCGTGCTGCGGGGTGCCGGGCGCCACACCCTCGCCGGCGAAGGCCACCGTGAAGGCCTGTTCCACCAGGCCGTCGTCACGCACCGTCGTGCCTGCCATGTCGATGCAGGCGAGTTGCCACGCTGTCATCGCGCAATGGGAGCACGCTCAAGCGGCGATTCGGTGAACGGCACAAAACGCCTAGAAGCTACCGGCCCGTCGCATCGTGCGGGGGCGGCCGTCGGGGTCGTGGACCGTGCGGTACACCAGCGACGACCAACGGGACGTCCACGCCGAGAGGTGGGGTGACTCGTACGGGCGGAGGCGGCCCGGTGGGCGCGGGCCCCGCCGGCCCGCCGCGTGCCAGGCCTCCAGCGCGCGGGCCGAGGACTCGAACTCCTCCACGGCGGCGAGCGGGTCGTCCGGCACGTCGTCGTGGCCGAGGTGCTCGCGGGCCAGGCGTAGGCGCAGGTCGCGGGCGTAGGCGCCGGTCGGGTCGAGGACGGCGCAGGTGAGCTCCGAGTCGTGGGTCCACGATCGCAGGGAGACGTTGTCGGAGCCCACCGTCGCCCACGTGTCGTCCACCACGCAGACCTTGGCGTGCACGTAGATCGGGGTGCCGTCGGCGTTCTCCGGGCTGAAGACGTGCAGCCGGTCCCCGCCGGCGTTGTGCAGCATCGACAGGGCGCGTTCCCGGCCGTACAGCTGCGGGAACCGGCCCAGTGCGCCGGGCTGGTCCGGGTAGCGCGGCACCACGGCGACCAGGTGCAGGCCGGGGTGCTCGCGCAGGGCGTCGGCGAAGCAGCCGGCCACCTGGGGTGACCAGAGGTACTGGTCCTCCAGGTAGATGAGCTGCTCGGCCCGCGCGACGGCCTTGCGGTAGCCGCGGGCCACCGTGCGCTCGCCCTCGGGGGCGAAGGGGTAACCCCGGCGGCGGTACGGGTAGGTGCGCAGCAGCTGGACGCTGAGGTCGCCGGCCGGGGCCGGGTCGGGCAGCTGCGCCGGCAGCGGGTCGGCGTGCGTGTCCTCGTGGAACAGCTTGTCGTGCAGCACGAAGAACGGGTTGCGCGACAGCGGGGCCGGGTCCTCCCAGCGCTCCCGGAACGTCGCCTCGACCTGGCCGACGACCGGGCCGCGCAGCTCCAGCTGGACGTCGTGCCAGGGCGCGCGGTCGCCGTAGACGGGTGCGATGGCCACCGCCTGCGGGTCGCCGGAGTGTTGGCTGTCGTCGCCCCGGCCGTGACAGAGGTCGATGCCGCCGACGTAGGCGACGTCGAGCGACGGGCGGCCGGGGTGGCGCAGCACGACGAACTTCTGGTGGTGGGAGCCGCCCGCCCGCACCCGCATGTCGCGCAGGCACTCGCCGCCGGCGGCCTCGATCGCGTCGCCGAGGTGCTGGTTCTCCTCCTCGCTGAACTGGAGGCGGTCCCAGTGCGAGCGCCAGACCAGGCCCTTGACGACCACCCCGCGCTCGGCGGCGGCGCACAGGACCCGCGAGATCGTCTCGTCGCCGGCGCCGAGCCGCTCGTCGGGGTCGCCCCGCCAGTCGGTGAAGAGCAGCAGGTCGCCCCGCACCATGCGGTTCACGGCGGGGAGGAGCTCGGCGTAGTACGCGCGGCCGTCGACGAGCGGCCGGACCGCGTTGCCGTCCGTCCACGGGAGCAGGCGGGTGTG
Source organism: Dactylosporangium sucinum (assembly GCF_014647515.1). GTDB lineage: Bacteria > Actinomycetota > Actinomycetes > Mycobacteriales > Micromonosporaceae > Dactylosporangium > Dactylosporangium sucinum. The sequence continues at coordinate 99,908 of NZ_BMPI01000008.1, forward strand.
CGGGTTGCCGCGCTCGTCCTCGGTGAGGAACCAGTCGCTCACCGTGCGCCGACCTTCTCGCGCTCCCGGTCGGCGGCCGTCTCGGCCAGGTCCTGGTTCGGGCGGATCAGCCGGACCAGGGCGGCCACCCACAGGCCGGCCAGCAGGCAGCTGCCGAGGATGTCGGTCGGGTGGTGCATGCCGCGGTACATCCGGGCGACGGCGACCCACAGGGGCATCACGACGGCGGCGGCCACGAACAGCCACCGCCATTTCGTGGTCGTGCGCGGCACCAGCAGTACCGCTGCCACCACCCAGATGCAGATGGTCGCCGCGACGTGGCCCGACGGGAAGCTGGAGGTGGGCATCGGGCCGTCCATGTTCTCGACGTCCGGCCGCGCCCGCCCCACGACCGCGGCCGAGGCGAGGAACAGGGTCAGCTCGCCGAACATGACCGCGAGCAGGAACACGACCGGCCGCCAGCGGCGGATCGCGGCCAGCGCGATCGCGCCGAGCGCCAGGCCGATCGCCAGGATCGCGTGGGTGTTGCCGACCTCGCTGCCGACGAGGCTGACCTCGCCGAGCCAGCCGCGGCGGTGCTCCGCGAACCATTGCGGGACCGTACTGTCCCACAGCACGTTGCCGTTGCCGCCCTCGTGGCGGGCCAGGGGCAGGCCGAGCGCCACCAGGGCGCCGAACCCGAACACCCAGGCGACGAGCGCGCCGGCGGCAATGCGGACGGCGTGGTTGCCCGAACGGTCGTGGGGCTCGACCGGGCGCAGGTCGTCGGCGGCCTCGGGCTCCAGGCCCTCGTCGAGCGGTTCGGTGACGCGTTCGCCCTCGTGGTACCGCAGGAGCTCGAACGCCGTGACGCAGAGCCCGAGCCAGGCGACGCCCAGCGACCAGGCCCCGACGACGTCGGACAGGAAGTGCACGCCGAGCGCCAGGCGGCTGAACCCGACCAGCACGACGAGCGCGCCCACCGCGACCAGGACCGGCCGGCGCCACCGCTCGCGGAGCACCGGCAGGAAGACGACCAGCAGCGCGGCGTAACAGATGAGCGAGTTCAGCGAGTGCCCGCTCGGGAAGCTGTTGCCGCCGCCGTGCGCGATCGGCTGCTCGACGACCGGGCGCAGGCGGCCGATGGCCAGCTTCAGCGTGGGGTCGAGAACGAGGCCGCCGACGGCCGCGACGACCAGGAACGCGGCGAGCTTCCACTGCCGGCGGACGGCCAGCAGGGTGGTCCCGATGGCGACCAGCCAGAACAGCACGCCGAAGCTGCCCAGGCGGGAGATGCCGCCCATCAGCTGGACGAGGAGGTCGCTGGGCGCCACCACGGCGTTGAGCCGTTCGGCGAGGCCGCGGTCGACGGACTCCAGGGGTACCCACCGGACCCGGACCGCGATGACCAGCAGGCTGAACAGCAGGGCCGCGGCGCCGAATCCGGCCATTCTTCGCAGAGCGGCCCGATCGTTCCTCACGTTTGCACCCATGCCCAGTTTGGGGAATCACCCAACATGACCGCCGTGAATACCGCTTCCCCCGCGTTACGGAACCTCAGCCGCGTGGGCTTCGTCGGCTACGGGCTGCTGCACCTGGCGCTGGCCTGGGTGGCGGCGCAGATCGCGCTGGGCAGGTCGGCGGAGGGCGACCAGTCGGGCGCGTTCCGGACCCTGGCCGAGCAGCCGTTCGGCGAGCTGCTGCTGTGGTTCGTCATCGCCTGCCTGGTGGCGCTGGCGATCTGGCAGGCCGTCCTGGCGATCTGGGGCCACCGTGACACGCAGGGCAAGCACCGGATCGCGGAGCGTGTCTTCTCGGCGGCCCGGGTGATCGTCTACCTGGTTCTGGCGTTCACCGCCGGCAAGGTCGTCACCGGCGCGCCGCAGTCCAGCGCCCAGCAGCAGCAACAGGCCACCGCCGGGCTGATGGCCAAGCCGGCGGGGGTGTGGCTGGTCGGGCTGGTCGGCCTCGGGGTGCTGGCCTTCGGGATCGGGATGCTGTGGTACGGCCTGAAACGCAAGTTCGAGCGCAAGCTGGAGTTCGGCGGGGGACGGTCGCGCAGCGCGGCGATCCGGGCCGGGCAGGTCGGCTACGCGGCCAAGGGCGTGGCGTTCGGCATCGCGGGCTACCTGCTGGTCGAGGCCGCCGTCAAGAACGACCCCGGCAAGTCGCGGGGGCTGGACGCGGCGCTGCACACGGTCGCCGGGCAGCCCTACGGCAAGTTCCTCCTGCTGGCCATCGCGCTCGGCCTGGCCGCGTTCGCCGTCTACTGCGTCTTCCAGGTCCGGTACCGCAAGGCCGGCTCGTGACGACGTCGGCCGTCATCGTCAACCCCTCGAAGGTCGTCGATCTCGAAGGACGCCGCGCGGAGATCTGCTCGGTGCTGGCCGCGGCCGGGTGGGCCGAGCCGCTCTGGCTGGAGACCACCCCCGACGACCCGGGCTGCGGCATGGCCGAGCAGGCCGTCGAGGCGGGGGTCGAAGTCGTGCTGGCCTGCGGCGGCGACGGCACCGTCATGGCGGTCGCGTCCGTGCTCGCCGGCACCGACGTCGCCCTCGCGCTCATCCCCTCCGGCACCGGCAACCTGCTGGCCACCAACGTCGGCGTCACCCGGGACGTGGCCGCGGCGCTGGCGGTGGCGACCGGCGGGGAGCGGCGCCGCATCGACGTCGGCGTCGTCGAGGACGCGGGCACGTTCACGGTGATGGCGGGGATGGGGTTCGACGCCGCGATGGTGGGTGAGACCCCGGATGACCGCAAGGCCCGGTTCGGCTGGGTCGCGTACGTGGTGACCGGGCTGCGCAACCTGCGCCGGCGCCGGATGCGGCTGCGGATCCGGCTGGACGACGGGCCGTGGCTGCGCCGCCGGGCGAGCACCGTGCTGGTCGCCAACGTCGGGCGGCTGCAGGGCGGCATCCCGCTCCTGCCCGACGCCCATGTCGACGACGGCTGGCTGGACGTCGCCGTGCTCTCCCCGCGCCACCTCACCGACTGGGCCAAGCTCGCGTGGGGTGTCCTGCGGCGGCGCGAGCGGCCGCCGCGGCTTGAAACGTTCCGGGCCCGCTCGGTCGAGGTCCGCACCGGCCGGGAGGAGCCGCGCGAACTCGACGGCGACGTCGTCGCGCCCGCACGCCGCCTCGTCGCCCGGGTCCGGCCGGGCGCGCTGCTGCTCTGTGTGCCGGGCGCGACTACTTCTCGTCGTCCCGGCGTTTGAGGTCTTCCTCCCAGCGGCGCAGCAGCTCAGCGTCGTTGCGTGACTGCGTTGTGTCGATGCCGCGCAGGAACTCCGGGTCGTCGTCCGGCGCCGTGGGCCGCTTGGTGGCCCGGCTCGCCACCCCCGCCCGTTCGAGCGAGACCGGTCGCCCGGAGAAGAACCACGCGATCGGACCGACGACGGGCAGCAGGAGGATGGCGAGGACCCAGACGGGCCGGGGGAGCCCGCGGATGTCCTCACGTTCCGAGGACAGGCAGTCGATGAGCGCGACCAGCGTCGCGACCAGCACGATCAGGAAGGGCAGTGCGCGTCCCATGCCGCCATGATGACTCAGCAAACGGGCTCATGACACCAGCAAGAGGGTGCCCATCACGCAGTACAGCAGGATCAGCGCGACCATCGCGGGCAAGGTCCTCCCGATGGGGGTAGCCACCCGGGCCGAACGGCGCTGGATGACGACCACGGCGGCCGACCACACGACGGCGGTCGCGGTGAGGGCGACGGCGGCCGGCCCGGCTCCGAGCTCGACCACGGCGAGCCTTCCGAGCAACAGTGCCACGACGGTGACGCTCACCAGGGTCCGCCGCCAGGCGAGGACCGTGCGCTCGTGGGCTGCTCCGTTCATGCGTGGGCCGCTCCGTTCACAGGGCCGCTCCGTTCATAGGGTCGCTCGGTTCATACGAGGGTCGCGATCAGGAGGGCGGTGGCGCCGAGGGTGATCACCAGGGCGAGAATCGCGGGGAAACGCGACGGGGGGAGCGCCTCACCCAGCCGCATCGCCCGCTCGCTGCGGGACCAGTGGTCCACCCCGCGCAGCGCGACCAGCGCGCCCAGCGCGAACAGCGACACCGCGATCACCAGGCGTAGCCGGTGTCCCGGCAGGAACTGGGCAACAGCCAGCCCGCCGCCGACGAGGGCGAGCGCGGTGCGCAGCCAGGCGAGGAACGTGCGCTCGTTGGCCAGCGAGAACCGGTAGTCCGGCGTGGTCCCCTCCGAGCGGACCTCGGCGGGGTCGAACCAGCGTCGGATCATTGCCCACACGGACATGATTGTCAGACTCCCTCGGTACAGTCTCGCGCGATGCTGCGAACAACTTTCGCCGGACTCCGCGCGCACAAGCTGCGGCTGCTGCTGACTGCCACGGCAATCATGATCGGTGTCGGGTTCCTGGCCGGCACGCTGGTGTATGGCGACACGGCCAAGGCGGCGTTCTTCGACGACCTGGCGCGCGCCGCCAAGAACGTCGACGCCTCGGTCGGCACCTCCAACGCGGTCAGCTTCGCCGAGACCTCGCGGCGTCTCGACGACGGCATCCTCGACGACGTGCGGGCGGTGCCCGGCGTCGCGCACGCCGACGGCCGGATGGCCGAGCGGCTGCCCATGCTCGACCCGAAGGGCCGGCTCATCTCCAACCTGGGCCGGATCGGCTGGGCGCTGTCGACGCCCGGCGACGGGCACCTGTCGATGTATGACGTCGGCGCGGGCCGCCTGCCCGCCCGCCCCGGCGAGGTCGCGATCGACGACACGACCGCCGAGATCTACGGCTTCAAGGTCGGGCAGCGCGTCTCCGTCGTCGGGCCCGACCAGCAGCCGGTCGCCCTGGACCTGGTCGGGATCATGGACCTCGGGGCCAACAAGCGGTTCGCGGGCCTGACCGTCGCCGCGCTCACCCCGGCCGACATGCGCACGCTGACCGGTGCCGACGGCTACGCCGAGGTGGTCGTCTCCGCCTCGCCCGGCGTCACCCAGCGCGAGCTCGCCGACCGCCTCCAGTCGAAGCTCGGCGGCCGGGCGCGGGTGCTGACCGGCGACGAGGTGCGGGCCGACTACGCGGTGGCCGCGGCGAAGTACGTCGACGGGTTCCTCGTCGTCATCTTCGGCTTCGGCCTCATCGCGCTCGCCGTCTCGGTGTTCGTCATCTACAACACGTTCGCCATCCTGGTCGCCCAGCGGGTCCGCGAGCTGGCCCTGCTGCGCTGCGTCGGCGCCTCGCGGCCGCAGATCTTCGGCTCGGTCGTGCTCGAGGCGGTCGTCGTCGGCGTCGTCGCCTCGCTGGGCGGGCTGCTCGTGAGCACCGTCGTGGGCGAGGGCCTGCTCATCGGCCGCAACACGGTCGGCAGCGGGGTGCGCGTCGACCGGCTCATCGTCACCCCGACGACGGTCCTGGTCGGCGTGTGCGCCGGCACGTTCTTCACCGTCGTCGCCTCGCTCCTGCCCGCCGTCACCGCCTCCCGCATCCCGCCGCTGGCCGCGCTGCGCGCCACCACCCTGGAGGCCGCCGTCCCCGGTCGCCGCCCGCTGCGCACGATCGTCGCCGGGGTGATCGCCGCCGGCGGCGGCCTGCTCATGCTGTTCGGCACCCGGGTCCCCGGCTTCAACGGCGTGCCCATCGTCTTCGCCGGCGCGATCGCGGTCTTCACCGGCATCGTGATCGCCTCGCCGCTCATCGTCTCCCGCCTGACCTCCTGGGCCGGCTGGCTCCCGGCCCGCCTCCTGGGCGCCCCGGCCCGCCTGGCCGTCACCAACGCCCTGCGCAACCCGAAGCGCGTCGCCGCCACCACCAGCGCCCTCATGATCGGCCTGGCCCTCATGAGCGTCTTCAGCGTGCTGCTGGCCACCGCCCGCGCCCAGGCCGAGCAGGAGCTCGACGAGAACTTCGCGGTCGACTACATCATCAGCGGCGTCTACACCCCCGGCGGCCAGGCCCGCCGCGTCCCGCTCGCGGTGGCCGAGGTGCTCCGCTCCCACAGCGAGCTGGCCGCCGTCGCCGCGGCCCGTAGCCGCGACGCCGACGTGGGCGGCCGGCGCGCCGAGGTCTGGTCGATGGAGCCCGGCGCCCTGGACACGGTCCTGCGCCCGGAGATCACGGCCGGCTCGGCGGCGGCCCTGCAGCCCGGCACGGTCGCCCTGAACCGCTTCTTCGCCGACGCGATCGGCGCCCGCGTGGGCTCCTCGGTGGAGGTCCGCTCCCGCACCCTGCGCGTGGCCGCCCTCTACGACGACGCCCCGATGGACGGCCAGGCCCTGGTCGACTGGAGCGACTACGCGGCCATCTTCGGCACCGGCGACCCCGACCAGGTCCTGGTCAAGGCGGCCAGGGGGGTGAGCCCCGAGGCGTCCCGCGCGGCGGTGGACGCGTCGCTGTCCTCGGCCCCGCTGACCCAGGTCTCCAGTCAGGCCGAGTGGCGCGCAAGGGTGACGGGCACGCTGGACGAGCAGCTGGGCGTCTTCTCGGCCCTGCTGGGCATGTCGATTGTGATCGGCCTGACGGGCATCGCCAACACGCTGGCGCTGTCGGTCCTGGAGCGCACCCGCGAGTCGGCCCTGCTGCGGGCGCTGGGCCTGTCCCGCGGCCAGCTGCGGGGAATGCTGGTCCTGGAGGCCATGCTGATGGCCGTGGTGGGCGCGGTGGTGGGCGTCGGCTTCGGCGTCCTCGTGGGGGTGGCGGCGTCGGTCGGCCTGATCCGGCAGTATGGTCACGGCCACCCCGTCCTGCCGTACGGACAACTGCTCCTGTACGTGGCCCTGGCCGCCGTGGCCGGCGCCGTGGCCGCCCTGCTGCCGGCCCGCCGAGCGGCAAAGACCGAGGTGGCAGCGGTGATGGCAGCGGACTGACCGACGGCGCGACCAGATCTTTCCCACGATCATGAGACGGCCGGCGTTTGAGCGCCCTACTGCCTCCGTCGCGCCAGCCGCGTGCCCGACGTGCCCAGGGCGTCCTTCCGGATATGTCCGGCGCTGCGCGCCTGACATATCCGACATTTCGGTTATGTCCCCCAGCGTGCAGACCACGCATCCGCGCACGCCGCCGGCGGGAGGGGTTTCGCGGGACGGCCCGCCGCAGCGGCTCATGACGCTTCTATAGAGGTGGTGATCGAGCCCGGGGTTTCGTGATCGATGGAGAATTCTGGCTGTCATGGCGACCGGAACTCTCCATTGATCATGGGCTGGTCCGCGGTGATCGGCGTTTCCGGTGATCACCGTGGACCGGGCCGCCTCTCCTTGAGCTTGGCGGGTGGGGATAAAACGCCCAAAGGTGCGTTCAGGCCCGGAAAGCCTTGAGGGGGAGCGGCAGCAAGACCACAGGTCGACTCGCGGCGGTGGTGTGTGTGACCTTTTCCGCAGCGTGTTGGGCCCCCGCGGCGGAGAGTGGTTGAGCCGGCTTCACTGCCTGGGCTTTTTCCGACATTTCCCCCACCCCCGGCTCCAGAATGCGCACGGTAGGTGACGCTTTTCACCGCCACTCCGAACCTACTCATGAGTAGCATTCGGGTGGCGGCCCTGTTACCGCGCGGGCTGAGCCGTAACGTGGGGCGCAAGTCTCCCGC
>NZ_BMPI01000008.1:107487-223739 GCF_014647515.1 Dactylosporangium sucinum
GAGGGCGCGGGCGACTGTCAAGCAGGAGGACCTCGGACCACGATGAAGATCGTCGTACTCGTCAAGCAGGTGCCGGACTCCGGCGCGGAGCGCAACCTGCGCAGTGACGACAACACCGTCGACCGCGCGTCGGCGAACAATGTGATCAACGAGATGGACGAGTACGCCATCGAGGAGGCATTGCGCCTCCAGGAGGCGCACGGCGGCGAGGTCGTCGTCCTGACCGTCGGCCCCGACCGCGCCACGGAGTCGATCCGCAAGGCGCTGTCGATGGGGCCCGACTCGGCCGTGCACGTCGTGGACGACGCGCTGCACGGCTCGTGCGCCGTCGCCACCTCGAAGGTGCTGGCCGCCGCCATCGCCCAGCAGGCCGCCGACCTGGTCATCTGCGGCGCCGAGTCGACCGACGGCCGCGTGCAGGTGCTGCCGCACATGATCGCCGAGCGGCTCGGGATCGCGGCGCTGACCGGGGCGCGCAAGCTGACGGTGGACGGGTCCAGCCTGACCGTCGAGCGGCAGACCGACGAGGGGTACGAGGTCGTCAGCGCCGCCACGCCGGCGCTGGTGAGCGTCTGGGACACGATCAACGACCCGCGGTACCCCTCGTTCAAGGGGATCATGGCCGCGAAGAAGAAGCCGCTGCAGACCCTGTCGCTCAGCGACCTGGGCGTCGCGGCGGGCGAGGTCGGGTTCGAGGGTGCGACCAGCGCGGTCGTCGAGCACAGCAAGCGCCCGCCCCGCCAGGCCGGCAACAAGGTCGAAGCCGGTGACGATGGCGGCGTGAAGCTCGTCGAGTACCTGGCCTCCGAGAAGTTCGTGTAAGGGGAGTCGCAACCATGGCTGAAGTACTGGTCGTCGTCGAGGCCTCCCCGAGCGGGGTCAAGAAGGTCACCCTCGAGATGCTCACGTTGGCCCGGTCGCTCGGGCTCGGCGACGTCGCCGCCGTCGTGCTCGGTGGCGAGGGCGCCGCCGCGGGCGTCGTGGACAAGCTGGGCGAGTACGGCGCCGCGAAGGTGTACGCGGCGGAGAGCGCCGAGCTGACCGAGTACCTGGTGGCACCCAAGGCCACCGTGCTCGCGAACCTGATCACGCAGGTGTCGCCGGCCGCCGTGCTCCTGCCGTCCTCGCAGGAGGGCAAGGAGATCGCCGGCCGGGTCGCCGTCAAGCTGGACAACGGACTGCTCACCGACGTCGTCGCCGTGGAGGCCGACGGCACCGCGACCCAGGTCGTGTTCGCGGGCTCGACGATCGTCAAGTCCAAGGTCACCAAGGGCCTGCCGATCGTGACGGTACGGCCGAACTCCCTGACCCCGGCCCCGTCCCCGGTCACCCCGGTGGTCGAGCCGGTCGCGGTCTCGGTCGAGAAGCGCGACCTGCTGGCCAAGATCGTCGAGCGCAAGGTCGAGGCCAAGGGCGCCCGCCCGGAGCTGGCCGAGGCCTCGGTCGTCGTCTCCGGTGGCCGCGGCGTCGGCAGCGCCGACAACTTCAAGCTGGTCGAGGAGCTGGCCGACCTGCTCGGCGGCGCGGTGGGCGCGTCCCGCGCGGCCGTCGACTCCGGCTTCTACCCGCACCAGTTCCAGGTCGGCCAGACCGGCAAGACGGTGTCCCCGCAGCTGTACGTCGCTCTGGGCATCTCCGGCGCCATCCAGCACCGGGCCGGCATGCAGACCTCGAAGACGATCGTGGCGGTCAACAAGGATGCCGAGGCCCCGATCTTCGAGCTGGCCGACTTCGGCGTGGTGGGCGACCTGTTCAAGGTCGTCCCGCAGGCCGCTGAGGAGATCCGCAAGCGCAAGTAGCAGGTGCACCGCAAGTGAGCGCCCCCGGCCGCCGGGGGCGCTCGCTGCGTTGGTCAGGGCAACCCCCGCGGATGCACCCTCGGAGGATTTCAGACTGCGCGCACCGGTGGGGTGGTAAGGAGCGCCCGGCCGTTAGGCTGGGGCCGATGTCGTACCTCGACCATGCCGCCACCACGCCGATGCTCCCGGAGGCGCTCGACGCCTACGTCGCCACGGCGCGCGAAGTCGGCAACGCCTCGTCGCTGCACGCCCCCGGCCGCCACGCCCGCCGTCACGTGGAGGAGTCCCGGGAGCGTATCGCCGCCGCCCTCGCAGCCCGGCCGTCCGAGGTGATTTTCACCGGTGGAGGCACAGAAAGCGACAATCTCGCCGTCAAGGGTATCTATTGGGCGCGCCGCGCCGCCGACGCCACCCGCAACCGGGTGGTGGCCAGCGCCGTCGAGCACCATGCCGTGCTCGACGCCGTCGCCTGGCTGGAGCGGCACGAGCACGCCGAGGTCACCTGGCTGCCGGTCGACCCGGCCGGCCGGGTCCGGCCCGAGGTGCTGGCCGAGGCGCTGAGCGGCGGTGACGTCGCGATGGCCACCGTCATGTGGGCCAACAACGAGGTCGGCACCGTCCAGCCGGTGGCCGCGCTGGCCGCGCTCGCGGTCGGGGCCGGGGTCCCGTTCCACACCGACGCCGTGCAGGCCGTGGGTCAGGTGCCGGTCGACTTCGCGGCGAGCGGCGCGGCGGCGCTGACCGTGAGCGGCCACAAGCTGGGCGGCCCGATCGGGGTCGGCGCGCTGCTGCTCGGCCGTGAGGTCGAGTGCACGCCGCTGGCGCACGGCGGCGGCCAGGAGCGCGACGTGCGGTCGGGGACGCTCGACGTGCCGGGGATCGTGGCGTTCGCGGTCGCGGTGGAGCTCGCGGTGAAGACCCAGCGGGAGACCGCCGAGCGCATCGGTCGGCTCCGCGACGACCTCGTCGAGCGGGTGCGGCAGGCGGTGCCCGACGCGATCCTCAACGGCGACGTCGACAGAGGCCGGCTCCCCGGCAACGCCCACTTCTCGTTCCCCGGCGCCGAGGGTGACGCCCTCCTGCTGCTGCTCGACGCCCAGGAGATCGCCTGCTCGACCGGCTCGGCCTGCTCGGCCGGGGTGGCGCAGCCGTCGCACGTGCTGCTCGCGATGGGGGCCGACGACGCCCGGGCCCGCTCCTCGCTGCGGTTCACCCTCGGGCACACCTCGCAGGTCGAGGACGTCGATGCGCTGATCGCCGCGCTGCCGGGTGCGGTCGAGCGGGCCCGCCGCGCAACGGCCAAGTCACGGTGACCGCTCGACGCGACACGCCGTCCTCCGTCGGGCCGAATCCCTCCGGGTGAAAATCCGACCGAAGCCGATGAATATCGCCAGGTGACGCGCGGAAGCAATTTGGTTACGGCGAATTTTGTGGTGATTTTCGGCCGCCCGAACACGACGTCGCTTCTATGTTTGCGCGGTGTCTGTCGAAACCCCTGCCGCTGACGATGCCACCGAGGTCATCCCTGCCGGCGACCTCGCCGCGCCCGTTTTCGTGGATGCCACCGGCCGCCGTGGACGGTGGATCCGAATGGCGTTCGGAATTGCCGGTGCAGGGACACTGGTCTATGCCGGACTGGTCGTCGCGAGTCTTTCCGGCGGCCCGCTGACACCGCAGCAGCTGTTGCCGTTCCCGGAGCTCGTGAACAACATTCCGGTCCTCGCGCCGACCCCGGAGCCCGCCGAGCCGGTCGCCACGACCACGCCGGTCGCCAACCACCCCGGCGCCGCCGCCAAGCGCCTGCCCGGCGCCGCCAAGCCGGGCGCCACCGTCACGAGCGCGGCGCCGCGACCCGGCGTGCCGAGCGCCGGCCCGACGACGACCACCGCGCCGCCCGTCGTCGAGGCGACCACGTCCGCGCCGCCCGGCCCGGTGCCGACGACGACGCAGCCGCCCCGGCCGAGCCCGGGGCCGACCGCGGGGCCGACGACGGGGCCGCCGCCGCAGCCGAGCCCGACCGGGACCGAGGGCACCGCCCTGCCGGCCGAGTCGCCGGGCGCCTCGCAGTCGGCGATCGTGCCGGTCGGTCAGCGCCCGTCGGCGAGCGGAGACGTGAGTCCGGCGTGACCCGCGGCAAACCCCGGATCACCCGGATCGTCGTCGGGGCGGTCCTGCTCAGCATGCTCGTCGGTGTGCTGCTGGTGGAGGCGTACGTCAACGCCGAGTTCCATCCCGACCACACCGGCGGACCGGGAGCGCACGCCTCGGTGCCCCGCGAGGTCACCGAGGGCGGCGCCATCATCGACACGCGGGGTGGCACGGTCCACACGTACCGCATGCCCCCCAAGACCATCGCGCTCACCTTCGACGACGGCCCGGACCCGATGTGGACCCCGCGCATCGCCGCGGTCCTGCGCAGACACGGCGTCAACGCCACCTTCTTCGTGGTCGGCACGCAGGTCACCCGCCACACCGGCATCGTCGCCGACCTGGCGGCGGAGGGTAACGAGATCGGCATCCACAGCTTCACCCACCCGCGGCTCGAGGAGTTGCCGGCGTGGCAGCGCGACCTGGAGTACTCCCAGACCCAGCTCGCCGTCGTCCGCGCCACGGGCAAGAAGTCCGCGCTGCTGCGGCTGCCGTACTCGTCGAGTGCCAACGCCATCGACGACGCCAACTGGCCGCTCATCAACGAGGCCGGCCGGCTCGGGTACCTGTCGATCATGACCGACACCGACAGCCGTGACTGGAGCCGGCCCGGCGTCGACGCCATCGTGCGCGGCGCGACGCCCGAGGGCGACGCCGGCTCGATCGTCCTCCTGCACGACGCGGGCGGCGACCGGGCGCAGACCGTGGCCGCGCTCGACAGGTTCATCCCGCTGATGCGCTCGCGCGGGTACACCTTCACCACCGTCTCGGACGCTCTCGTCAAGGTCTTCGACGGCCGGCCGGTCAGCGCCGAGACGCCGGCCACGCCCGACGACCAGCGCCGCGCGCTCGCGCTGGTCACCGCCGTCTCGGTGGCCGACTGGGTGCTCGACACCCTCGGCGTGCTGTTCCTGGTCGTGGGCCTGCTGACGATCGCCCGCACGATCGCCCTGTTCCTGCTGGCCGGCCGCCACGCGCGGCGCCGACGGGCCAGGAACTGGGCCTGGGGGCCGCCGGTCCACCTGCCCGTCTCGGTCGTCGTGCCCGCCTACAACGAGAAGGAGGGCATCGAGGCGGCCGTGCGCTCGCTGGCCGGCGGCGACCACCCCGGCGGCATCGAGGTCGTGGTCGTGGACGACGGCTCGACCGACGACACGGCCGCGCTCGTCGAGGCGATGCGGCTGCCGAACGTGCGGGTCGTGCGCATCCCCAACGGCGGCAAGCCCAACGCCCTCAACGTCGGCGTGGCGCTCGCCAAGCACGACATCATCGTGATGGTCGACGGCGACACGGTCTTCGAGCCCGACTCGGTGCGGCACCTGGTGCAGCCGTTCGCCGATCCCTCCGTCGGCGCCGTGGCCGGCAACGTGAAGGTCGGCAACCGGAACTCGATCGTCGCCCGATGGCAGCACATCGAGTACGTGATCGGCTTCAACCTCGATCGCCGGCTCTACGACATCCTGCGCTGCATGCCGACCATTCCCGGGGCGATCGGCGCGTTCCGCCGGGAGGCGTTGCAGGACATCGGCGGCATCAGCCACGACACGCTGGCCGAGGACACCGACGCCACGATGGCCCTGTGCCGCTCCGGCTGGCGGGTGGTCTACGAGGAGCGGGCGAGGGCGTGGACGGAGGCGCCGAGCACCCTGCGGCAGTTGTGGCTCCAGCGGTACCGCTGGAGCTACGGCACCATGCAGGCGATGTGGAAGCACCGGCGTTCCCTCGTCGACGGGGGGCCGTCGGGGCGCTTCGGCCGGGTCGGGCTGCCGTTCATCGCGTTCTTCGGCATCGCGCTCCCGCTGCTCGCGCCGCTCATCGACGTGCTGCTCGTCTACGGGCTGTTCTTCTCCGGCTGGATGGTCACCGCCGGCCTGTGGCTGGCGATGCTCGCCATGCAGTTCCTCACGGCCGTGGTCGCGTTCCGGCTGGACAAGGAGAAGCTGCGGCCGTTGTGGGTGCTTCCGCTGCAGCAGTTCGTGTACCGGCAGTTGATGTACCTCGTGCTCATCCAGTCGCTCGGGACGGCACTCACCGGCGCCCGGCTGCGCTGGCACAAGCTGCACCGGGCCGGCTCGGCGGGCGCGTCGGCGAACCTGCCGCCGCCGCCTCCACCGCCGCCTGTGCCCCGGGGTGTGGCGAAGGTGGGTCGCGAATGATGACCAAGCGGCGCGGGCTCGGGATCGTGATCTTCGCCGTCGTGTCGCTGGCCATGGGCGGCCTGGCGGCGAACTCGCCCGACGCGGAGGCGCCGTCGGTCCGCTCCGCCCCGGCCCGCGGCCAGGCGCCCGCCCCGGCCGCCTCGGAGCCGCCGGCGACCACGACGAAACGCTCGGTGCGGGTGACCGCCGGCCCGCGGATCCGCGGCGACCTGTCCGACCCGCAGAAGAAGGACATCGCCATGCGGCTCGTGTCCAGCGCGGAGAATTCGACGCTGGACTGGACCCTGCAGTACGGGTACATCGAGGACATCGGCGACGGGCGTGGGTACACCGGCGGGATCGTGGGGTTCTGCAGCGGTACCGGAGACATGAAGGCCGTCGTCGAACGCTATTCGGCCGCGGTACCGCGCAATCGGCTGGCTGCCTACCTGCCCGCGCTCCGTCGGGTCAACGGCAGCGACTCCCACGACGGCCTCGACCCCGGCTTCGTCGGGGCGTGGCAGGCGGCCGCCGCCGACCCGGCGTTCCGGACGGCTCAGGACGCCGAGCGGGACCGGATGTACTTCGGGCCGGCCCTCTCGCAGGCCAAGCAGGACGGGCTGCGCCCGCTCGGCCAGTTCGTCTACTACGACGCGATCGTCATGCACGGCGCCAACGCCCTGGTCAAGCTGCGCCGCACCGCCGCCGCGACGGCCCCGCCACCGGCTCGGGGCGGTGACGAGGCGGCCTACCTGGAGGCGTTCCTCGACGCCCGCCTCGCGGTCATGGCGGCGGAGGAGGCGCACGAGGACGCCAGCCGGGTCGAGGACGCCCAGCGGGTGTTCCTCCGCGAGCGCAACTTCGACCTCGACCCGCCCCTGCGCTGGAAGGTCTACGGCGACGCGTACGAGATCGAAGCCTGAGTAGGCTTGTGCTGTGAGAGTGCTAGCGGCGATGTCCGGCGGGGTCGACTCGGCGGTCGCGGCGGCCCGGGCGGTGGAAGCCGGGCACGACGTGACCGGCGTGCACCTCGCACTGGCGCGCAACCCTCAGACATACCGTACGGGCGCCCGCGGCTGCTGCACGCTGGAGGACGCCCGGGACGCGCGCCGGGCCGCGGACGTGATCGGGATCCCGTTCTACGTCTGGGACATGGCGGAGCAGTTCCACGAGGACGTCGTGGACGACTTCGTGGCGGAGTACGCGGCCGGTCGCACGCCGAATCCGTGCCTGCGGTGCAACGAGAAGATCAAGTTCGCCGCGGTGCTGGATCGGGCGGTGGCGCTGGGTTTCGACGCCGTGGTGACGGGGCATCATGCCCGGCTCGGTGCCGACGGGCTGCTGCGGCGGAGTGTGGATCTGGCCAAGGACCAGTCGTATGTGCTGGCTGTGCTCTCTGCCTCGCAGCTCTCCCGGGCCGTCTTCCCGCTGGGCCCGTCGACGAAGGCTGATGTCCGGGCCGAGGCCGCTTCGCGCGGGCTGGCCGTCGCCGACAAGCCGGACAGTCATGATATTTGCTTCATTTCGGACGGAGACACCCGTGGCTTCCTGGCTTCCCGGCTGGGATCGACGCCCGGCGACATCGTCGACGCCGTGAGTGGTTCCGTCATCGGGCAGCACGAGGGGGCCTACGCCTACACCGTCGGGCAGCGCCGGGGGCTGGACCTGCGGGTGTCGGCGCCGGACCGGAGCCCGCGGTACGTGCTGTCGATCACGCCGGTGACGAACACCGTCACCGTCGGGCCGGCCGACATGCTCGACGTGTCCACTGTGGTCGGTGAGCGTCCGGTGTGGATGATCCCCGCCACGACCGTCTCGTGCGAGGTCCAGCTGCGGGCGCACGGCGAGACGATCCCGGCGTCGGTGGAGGTCGCCGACGGGCGGCTGCTCGCCACGCTGGCGCGGCCGGCCCGCGGGATCGCCACCGGGCAGGCGGTCGTGTGCTACGAGCCGTCGGCCGACGGCGACATCGTGCTCGGTTCGGCGACGATCGCGGAGACCTCGTGAGCTTCCCCTGGCCGGCCGGGTCCGCCACCGGCATCGGGTCCATGCCCGGCACCGACATCGCCGAGGCGCAGCGGATCGTCCTCGGCGAGCTGCCCGACCTGCCCCACCTGCCGGAGCTGCCCGAGCGCGGCCCGGGCGCGGACATGATCGGGCGCGGCGGGGCGTTCCTGGTCGAGCTGCCGATCGAGCTGTATGCGGCGCGCTGGCGCGTGGCGGCCCGGCCCGGCCACGACCTGCGGGTCGCCCTCGACTACCTCGACCGCGACCTGGACACGATGACGGAGCTGGCGGGGGAGTACTCCGGCACGTTCAAGGTGCAGGTCCCCGGGCCGTGGACGCTGGCCGCGTCGATCAACCTGCCGATCGGTGGCGCCGTCCTGCGCGACCCCGGCGCCACCCGCGACCTGGCGGCGTCGCTGGCCGAGGGTGTGCGGCTGCACATCGCGTCGGTGCGGGCGCGGCTGCCGCACGCGTCGATCCTGCTGCAGGTCGACGAGCCGTCGCTGCCGGCCGTGCTGGCCGGGCGGGTGCCCACCGAGAGCGGGTTCCGGACGCTCCGCTCGGTCGACGTCAACGTCGCGCGGTCGGCGCTGACCTCGGTGGTGGAGGCGGCCGGGGTCCCGGTGGTCGTGCACTGTTGCGCGCCTTCGGTGCCGCTGTCGCTGCTGTCCTCGGCCGGCGTCGCCGGCGTGGCGCTGGACCTGTCGTTGGTCGGCGACCTGGACGCCGTGGGCGAGTTCCTCGATCTCGGGCTGGGCCTGTTCGCGGGCGTGTCGGGCCCGTCCTCGGCGGCCATGGCCTCCACCGTGCGGGATCTTTGGCGCAAGCTGGGCTTTCCGGCCACCTCGCTGGCGTCCCAGGTGGTGATCACGCCGCCGTGCGGGATGGCCCGTCCCGCGCAGCTGAAGGCGCTGCGAGACGCCGGTCGCAGGCTGTCGGAGGAGTGAGTTTTTTGTCGTACCCGGGCGGTAGGTTGCTGGCATGAGCGAACTCGAGGCCGAGCCGACCCCCGAAGCACGTCAGCGGCACACAGAGCTGGCCCGGGAGCTGGACGAGCATCAGTATCGCTACTACATCCTCCAGTCGCCGAGCGTCGACGACTCGATCTACGACCGGCTCATGCGCGAGCTGGAGGCCATCGAGGCCGAGTTCCCGGCGCTGGTGACGCCCGACTCGCCGAGCCAGCGCGTCGGCGGCACGTTCTCGACCGACTTCGCCGCCGTCACGCACGCCGAGCGGATGCTCAGCCTGGACAACGCGCTCGACGACGACGAGCTCAACGCCTGGGTCGAGCGGGTCGAGCGCGACGCCGGCTCCCAGCCGCGCTACCTGTGTGAGCTGAAGATCGACGGGCTGGCGGTCAACCTCACCTATCGCGACGGCCGGCTGATCCGGGCCGCGACCCGCGGCGACGGGCGCACCGGCGAGGACATCACGCTCAACGCGCGCACCATCCGCGACATCCCGGAGCGGCTCAAGGGCGACGACGTGCCCGCCCTGCTGGAGGTCCGCGGCGAGGTGTTCTTCACGCTCGCCGGCTTCGAGGAGGTCAACGCGGCCCAGGTCGCGGCCGGCGAGCGGCCGTTCGCCAACCCGCGCAACGCGGCCAGTGGCAGCCTCCGCCAGAAGGACCCGCGCATCACCGCGTCGCGGCCGATGCGGATGCTGGTGCACGGGTTCGGCGCCCGGGAGGGGTTCAACCCGGCCAGCCAGTCCGAGGCCTATGAGCTGATGCACGCCTGGGGGCTGCCCACCTCGGAGCGCTGGAAGGTCTTCGGGGACCTCAAGGGCGTCCGGTCCTACATCGAGGAGTATGGCGAGAAGCGCCACAAGATCGAGCACGAGATCGACGGCGTGGTCGTGAAGATCGACCAGATGTCGATCCAGCGCCGCCTCGGCTCGACCAGCAAGGCGCCGCGGTGGGCGATCGCGTTCAAGTATCCGCCCGAGGAGGCCATGACGAAGCTCCTCGACATCGAGGTCAACGTCGGCCGGACCGGGCGCGTGACCCCGTTCGCGGTGATGAAGCCGGTGTTCGTCGGCGGCGTGACCGTGGCCCAGGCGACGCTGCACAACGCCCAGGAGGTCGTCCGCAAGGGCGTCCTCATCGGCGACACGGTCGTCATCCGCCGGGCCGGCGAGGTGATCCCCGAGGTGCTCGGCCCGGTCGCCGACCGCCGCGACGGCACCGAGCGCGCGTTCGTGATGCCCACCCACTGCCCGTCCTGCAAGACGCCGCTCGCTCCGGAGAAGGAGAGCGACGTCGACATCCGCTGCCCCAACGCGCGCTACTGCCCGGGCCAGCTGCGCGAGCGCCTGTTCGGCCTGGCCCACCGCAACGCCCTCGACATCGAGGCCCTCGGCTGGAAGTCCGCCGCCGCCCTCCTCGACGGCGTGATCGTCAACGAGAGCGAGCTGTTCGACGTCACCGCCGACCGCCTGCGCGAGTCCCCGTTCTTCGTCAACCAGGACGGCTCCCTGAGCAGCAACGCCCAGCAGCTCCTGCTCAACCTGGAGGAGGTCAAGCAGCGCCCGCTGGCCCGCGTCCTGATCGCCCTGTCGATCCGCCACGTCGGCCCGACGGCGGCCGTCGCCCTGGCCAACTCCCTGGGCTCCATGGACGCCATCGCCAACGCCACCACCGAGGAGCTGGTCTCGGTCGAGGGCGTGGGCCCGACCATCGCCAAGGCCGTCCACGACTGGTTCACGGTCGACTGGCACCGCGAGTGGGTCGACCGCTGGGCCGCCGCGGGCGTCCGGATGGTCGAGGAGCGCACGGAGACCGGCCCGCGCCTCCTCGACGGCATCACGGTCGTGGTGACGGGCTCCCTGGAGAAGTATTCCCGCGACCAGGCCACCGAGGCCGTCACCTCCCGCGGCGGCAAGGTGACCGGCTCGGTCTCCAAGAAGACCCACTTCGTCGTGGTGGGCGAGTCCCCGGGCTCGAAGGCCGACAAGGCCGCCAGCCTCAAGGTCCCGATCCTCGACGAGCCGGCCTTCGACCTCCTGCTGACCGAGGGCCCGGACGCCGCCCGCGCGGCCGCCCAGATCGCCGCGGACGAGTAGCCGGCCGCAACACCGGCCCGGCGCCACGTCCAAGGCACACGTCCAGCGCCCACGTCCAGGGCGCACGACGGAGCCCGCAGCACCGACCCCGCCGCTGCCCGGGCTCCTGGCTGCCGCCCGGGCTCCTGGCTGCCGCGCGTCAGGGCTGTGGGCGCGACGAGCAGGACGGATCGAGCACGCGTTCCCGGGCTCTTGTCGCACCCGGGAGTCGCTGCTGCCGGACGGAGCCCGTGCATGATCGCGGACGTTTGTGGTTCGTTTTCGACACAGGAACGTCCGCGATCATGCGAGCGGCGCCCTCCGGGACGCGCTGATCAACGTCCTCGGTCGCGGTGGTGGCTGAGGGCGCCGCGCTCGGCCGGGCCATGATCCGGAAGCGGTTGGTGCAGCCCGGGTGGCCGAAGGTCTGCGCACCTCCATCGATCTTGGAATTCGCCCGGAGAGTGACCCCGGCCGATGTGAGGCCGTGACGCTGTGTTCGGAAACGGTTACTGCGCAACGACATTCAAGCCGATCTGTCCACTGTGGGATCGCCCGGTCGGTTGATTCATGGGCGGCTTGTGCATCGATTCCGCATCCTTCCGGCGCATTGTCCCGTGGGGGGTGCAGGCTCGCAGAGCGTGCCAGAGAGCCGGTCGGGGCAGATGGGGGGAAACGCGACGATGGAGCAGAGCGCGCTGCGGAACACCGCGCCTCCGCGGCACGCACGGCGGTTCTTTGCGTACGTTGCCTGCGTCGTGGTCGTCGCGCTCGGGATGCTCGTGGGCAGCCTGTTGGCCGGGGTGCCGGACCGGCTGCCCGCCGCGTTCTGGCTGTTCGCCGTGCTCGCGCTCGCGGCCGACACGCCCTGGTTCGCGCAGGGTGGGCGTGAGGACTCGGTTCCGGCGTTTCCCTCAATTTGTTTCACGTTCGCGATCCTGCTGCAGTTCGGGTTCGCGCCCGCGGTGCTGGTCCAGCTCGGGGCCGTGGTCGTCGCCGCGGTCTGGCTGCGGCACACCGTCTGGCGGGCCGCGTTCAACGGCGCGCAGTACCTGCTGTCGTTCGCCGCCGCCACCGCCGTGCTGCACGCGACCCTCATGCCCGCGGTGGGCTCCGACGTCGACGCGCTGTTCGCCCTGCGGTCCGCGGTGCCGTGGATCGTGGTCGCGGCGGTGGCGTGGTTCCTGGTCAACAACCTGCTCGTGTCCACCGCGATCTGGCTGCGGTTCGGGGGCGGCTGGAGCGGCGGGTTCCGCCGGGCCGTCGTGACCGACGCGCTGTCGACCGGGGCGCTGTTGCTGTCCGCGCCCGGACTGGTCGCCGCCGCGCACGTCGACATCCTGCTCGTGCCGCTCGCGCTGGTGCCGCTGTTCGCGGTACGGCGGATGGCCCGGCTGGCGCTGCAGCGGGCGCAGGCCGCCCGGCGGGACCCCCTCACCGGGCTCGCCAACCGGGAGGCGCTGGAGCGCGCGGTCGCGGCCGGGCTGCGGGAGCACGCCGAGCGGGCCGAGGGCGGTGCGGCCGACCGGCGCCTCGCCCTGCTGCTGCTCGATCTCGACGGGTTCAAGCAGGTCAACGACTCGCTCGGGCACCGGGTCGGGGACCGGCTGCTGGAGGAGGTCGCGCGGCGCCTCAGCGCAAGAGCCGGGGACAACCTCGTCGGGCGGCTCGGCGGCGACGAGTTCGCCATCGTGGTACCACATCTTCGGGACATCGCCGAGGCACGGGCGCGAGCGGCGCAGATCATGCCGGCCCTGGCCGAGCCGGTGCTGCTCGACGGGCTGCCGATCGACGTCGGCGGCTCGGTGGGCGTGGCCGTCTACCCCGAGCACGGCGGCAGCTTCGAGGAGCTGATGCAGCACGCGGACGTGGCGATGTACGACGCGAAGGCGCGCGGGGACAACCTCGCCGTGTACGCGCCCGAGTCGGACCACAACTCCCCGGCGCGGCTCAGCCTGCTCGCCGACCTCCGGCGGGCGCTGGAGTCGCCCGAGGACTCCGGGATCGAGCTGTACTACCAGCCGCAGGTCGAGCTGGCGACCGGCGCCGTCGTCGGGCTGGAGGCGCTGCTGCGCTGGCGGCACCCGCAGCGCGGGCCGGTCGACCCGGAGGAGCTCATCAAGGTCGCCGAGCACAGCGCCGTGATGCGGCTGCTGACCCTGCGGATCGTCGACGAGGCCATCGGACAGCTCGCCGCCTGGGGCCCGGCCGCCGGCGACATGCGCGTGGCCATCAACGTCAGCGTGCGCGACCTGCACACGGGTGAGATCGCCGAGCGGATCGAGGCGCGGCTGCGGGAGTTCGCCGTGGACCCCGCGCGGCTGGAGCTGGAGATCACCGAGAGTGCGCTCATGGCCGACCCGCGCCGGGTGCTGGCCACGCTGGCCCGCCTGGAGCGCCTGGGCGTGGCGATCGCGCTGGACGACTTCGGTACGGGCTACTCCTCGATGCTGCACCTGCGGAGGCTCCCGCTGGCCGAGGTCAAGATCGACCGCTCGTTCGTGCTGGGCGTGGCGACCGACCCGGACGACGCGGCGATCGTGCGGTCGATGATCGACCTCGCCCGGGCCCTCGGGCTGCGGGTGGTGGCGGAGGGCGTCGAGGACGAGCCGACCTGGCGGATGCTCGTCGAATCCGGCTGCGACCTCGCCCAGGGCTGGTACTTCGCCCGCCCGATGCCGCCCGCCCAGTTGATCGACTGGCTCACGCGACGGAATCAATCCGTGGCCGTGCACAACACATAACCGCCACGAAATAGACTCGTCGGGTTGACGACCGCATGTCACGCTGCGTCAAGACGACGACCTAAGGAGTACCGCGCGATGGCCACGATTTCCCGCGAAGAGGTGGCGCATCTCGCGCGCCTCGCGCGGCTTGCCGTCACCGAAGACGAGCTCGACACCTTTGCCGGGCAGCTCGACGTGATCCTGCAGGCCGTCGCCCAGGTGGGCGAGATCGCGGCGGTCGACGTGCCGCCGACGTCCCACTCCGTCCCGCTGACCAACGTGTTCCGTGACGATGTCGTCCAGCCGAGCCTGCTGCGCGAGGACGCGCTGGCGATGGCGCCCGACACCGCCGAGGACCGCTTCCGCGTCCCGCGGATCCTGGACGAGGAGGCCTAGTCCGATGAGTGACGTCACCAAGCTGACCGCAGCGGAGCTGGGCCGCAAGCTCGCCGCGAAGGAGGTGTCGGCCGTCGAGGTCGCCACCGCCCACCTCGACCGGATCGCCGCCGTCGAGGGCAAGGTCCACGCGTTCCTGCACGTCGACCGCGACGGTGCGCTGGCCGCCGCGAAGGCCGTCGACGACCAGCGGGCCAAGGGCGCCGAGCTCGGGCCGCTCGCCGGCGTGCCGATCGGCGTCAAGGACGTGATCACCACCAAGGGCGTGCCGACCACGGCCGGCTCGAAGATCCTCGAGGGCTGGCGCCCGCCGTACGACGCGACGATCACCAGCCGCCTGCGCGAGGCCGGCCTGGTCATGCTCGGCAAGACCAACATGGACGAGTTCGCGATGGGCTCGTCGACCGAGTACTCGGCGTACGGGCCGACGTACAACCCGTGGGACACTACCCGCATCCCCGGCGGCTCCGGCGGTGGCTCGGCCGCGGCCGTCGCCGCCTACGAGGCGCCGCTCGCGATCGGCACCGACACCGGTGGCTCGATCCGCCAGCCGGCCGCCGTGACCGGCACCGTGGGCGCGAAGCCGACCTACGGCGGCACCTCGCGGTACGGGCTGATCGCCTTCTCCTCCTCGCTCGACACCCCGGGGCCGTGCGCGCGCACGGTCGAGGACGCGGCCCTGCTCCACGCCGTCATCGGCGGGCACGACCCGCGCGACTCGACGTCGATCCCGCAGCCGGTGCCCGACGTGGTCGGCGCCGCGCGGCTGGGCGCGACCGGCGACCTCAGCGGCGTGCGGCTCGGCCTGGTGCGGGAGTTCTCCGGGGAGGGCGCCGAGCCGGGCGTCGCCGCCGCCTACCGCGAGTCGGTCGACGCGCTGGTCAAGCTGGGCGCCGAGGTCGTCGAGGTGTCGTGCCCGAGCTTCAAGTTCGCGCTGCCGGCGTACTACCTGATCGCGCCGAGCGAGTGCTCGTCCAACCTCGCCCGCTTCGACGGCGTGCGGTATGGGCTGCGCACCGGCGACGACGGCCGGCGCTCGCTGGAGGAGGTCATGTCGCTGACCCGCGACGCGGGCTTCGGCCCCGAGGTCAAGCGGCGCATCATCCTCGGCACCTACGCGCTGTCGGCCGGCTACTACGACGCCTACTACGGCCAGGCCCAGAAGGTCCGCACCCTGATCACGCGGGACTTCCAGGCGGCCTTCGAGGCGGCGGACGTACTGGTGGCGCCGACCACGCCGTTCGTGGCGTTCCCGCTGGGGTCGCGCACGTCCGATCCGTACCAGATGTACCTGGCGGACCTCTTCACGATCCCGTCGAACCTGTACGGCGGCCCGGCGATCTCGGTGCCGGCCGGCCTGTCGGAGGGGCTGCCGGTGGGCCTGCAGATCATGGCCCCGACGATGGCCGACGACCGGATGTACCGGGTCGCGGCCGCGCTGGAGTCGGCGATCCCGCCGTTGACCCCGCCCGCGCTGTAGCGAGAACGTGGGCGGCCGTCGTTCGGCGGCCGCCCTGTTCGCTCAGCCGCGGCTGCCCTGCCGCCAGGAGAACGGGCCGGGCAGGTCGACGCGGTTCTTCTTGCTCCGCGAGTTCCACGACCAGGGGCCCAGCTTGAAGCTCCACGAGGAGAACCCGTCCTGCGTGAAGTGGAAAATGAAGGGGCCGAACTTCTTGCTCTTCCGAAACTGCACAGGCATTTGTCGCTCCTCTCCAGGTTGCCAAGTGATACCCAATGCCGTGCGTGGATACACCAAGGCTGAAAGCAGGCGAAGACAATGAGCACCGTGACGCAGCTGTCGTACGAGGAGGCGGTGGCCCGGTTCGAGCCGGTCATCGGCCTGGAGACCCACGTCGAGCTGGGCACCAACACCAAGATGTTCTGCGGCTGCCCGACCGCGTTCGGCGCCGAGCCCAACACCCAGGTCTGCCCGGTCTGCCTCGGCCTGCCCGGCGCGCTGCCGGTCGCCAACCGCGCCGCGATCGAGGCGACGATCCGCATCGGCCTCGCGCTCAACTGCTCGATCGCGCCGTGGGGCCGGTTCGCGCGCAAGAACTACTTCTACCCGGACATGCCGAAGAACTTCCAGATCAGCCAGTACGACGAGCCGCTGTGCGTCGAGGGGTATCTCGACGTCGACGTGGACGGCGAGCTCGTCCGCATCGGCATCGAGCGGGTGCACCTGGAGGAGGACACCGGCAAGTCGCTGCACGTCGGCGGCGCGACCGGCCGCATCCACGGCGCCACCGAGTCCCTGGTCGACTACAACCGCGCCGGCATCCCGCTCGTCGAGATCGTCACCAAGCCGGTCCCGGGCACGGGCTCCCGCGCCCCCGAGGTCGCCCGCGCCTACGTCACCGAGCTGCGTGACGTGATCCGCTCCCTCGGCGTCTCCGACGTGCGCATGGAGCAGGGCTCGCTGCGCTGCGACGTGAACACCTCCCTGAACCGCCCCGGCGCCGATTGGGGCACCCGCACGGAGACCAAGAACGTCAACTCGCTCCGCAGCGTCGAGCGCGCCGTCCGCTCCGAGGTCATCCGGCAGGCCGGGGTCCTGGAGGCCGGCGGCACGATCACCCAGGAGACCCGGCACTTCCACGAGGACACCGGCGAGACGACGTCGGGCCGCAGCAAGGAGACGGCGACCGACTACCGCTACTTCCCCGAGCCCGACCTGGTGCCGCTGGCGCCGTCCGCCGACTGGGTCGCCTCGCTGAAGGCGTCGCTGCCGGAGCTGCCGCGCGTCCGGCGGGCCCGCCAGCAGTCCGAGTGGGGCTTCTCCGACCTGGACATGCAGTCGGTGGTCAACGCGGGCGCCGTGGAGCTGATCTCGGCCACCGTCGCGGCCGGCGCCACCCCCGCCGCGGCCCGCAAGTGGTGGCTGGGCGAGCTGGCCCGCAAGGCCAACGAGACGGAGACCGAGCTGGAGTCGCTGGGCGTGACCCCGGCGGCGGTCGCCGAGCTGCAGAGCCTGGTCGACTCGGGCAAGATCAACGACAAGCTCGCCCGCCAGGTCCTGGAGGCCGTCATCGCCGGCGAGGGAGCCCCGACGGAGATCGTCGCGGCCCGTGGCCTGGAGGTCGTCTCGGACGAGGGTGCCCTGACGGCGGCCGTGGACGAGGCGATCGCGGCGAACCCGGACATTGCCGCGAAGGTCCGCGACGGCAAGGTGGCGGCGGCGGGCGCACTCGTCGGCGCCGTGATGAAGTCGACGGGCGGCAAGGCCGACGCGAAGACGGTCCGCGAGCTGATCATCGCCCGCCTGACCTCCTGAGGGCGCCGTCCCTCGTGCTCATGATCGATGGAGATTTCCGGTCGCTATGACCGCCGGAAGTCTCCATCGATCATGTGTGGCCCTGTCGCTCGGGTCGCCGGAGCATGATCGTGGGCACCGTTCGGCTGCCGGGACAGCCGGATGCTTCCCCTGATCATGGGAGCCCCCGCCCGAGGTCAGGAGGGGGACGGCGACAGGGACGGAGACGGGGACTGGGACGGGGAGAGGGACGGGGACGGGGTCGGGGACGCCTTGGTGTCCTCGGGGACGATCCGGCGCTGGAGTGCCACCTCGGTCAGGCCCGTGCCGCCGACCTGGATGTCGTCGTAGGCGGTCAGGTGGCGGTCCTTGTCGAAGTACAGGATGGACAGCGCGAGCGGCAGGGGCTTCTCGCTCTCCAGTCCGCGCAGGCCCGCGCCGCCCGTCGAGCCCTCGACCATCAGCAGGGTGCGCTCCCGCAGCGGTGGCTGGGGCGAGGCCGACACCGACGAGGAGGGGGACAGCGACGGGGACGAGGACGGGGACGGGGATTCGGAGGGCAGGACGATGGGCGCGGCGACCGGGCCGTAGGGGTCCAGGCGGGAGATCGAGCGCTGGTGCTTGTGCCCGGCCAGGACCAGCGGCACCTTGCCGGCCAGGGGTTGGGCCGCCACCGGGTCGTGGACGAGCGCCACGTCGACCTGCTGCCCGCTGGAGCGGATCTTGTCGGCCAGCAGCTCGCCCGACGTGAGGACCTGGCGGTGCTGCTCGTCGTTGGTGGCGTCGGTCGACTTGTCCGGCGTGAACCGCGGGTCGCCGATACCGGCGAAGGTCAGGCCCTTGACCGTCTTGATCGAGTCGTCGAGGACGGTCGCGTTGGGCTGCCGGCCGACGGCGGCCGCGGTGACGGTCGAGTCGTGGTTGCCGCGGATGTAGAGGTACGGGACCTTGAGGCGGCTGATCTCGTTGACGTAGGACGCCTCGGGCTCGCTGCCCCAGTCGTTGATGTCGCCCGTGTCGACGATCACGTCGACGGCGAACTGGTCGGCCACCGACCGGACCACGCCCCACGCCGCCGGGTTGAGGTGCATGTCGGAGATGTGCAGCACCTTCGTCGTGCTCGTGTTCGGCTCGTAGACCGGCAGGGCGGAGATCGTGCCGTAGAGCTTGCTGACGTTGAACACGAGCTTCTGCAGCTGGGCGCGGTACTCCTCGTAGCGGTCGGTGATCCGCCGCGCGTCACCGATGATGGCGGGCGCGTTGACGAGCAGGCCGCGGTAGGTCGGCTCCTGGATGGCGGCCGGCTTGAACGTGTACGCGGTCGCGACGCCGGTCGAGGCGAGCACCGCGATCACCAGGAAGCCGGCGATCGCCGTCTCCCGCCGGGCGCGGAACACCAGGCCGACCAGCAGCATCGCGCCGAGGATGCCGGAGCCGGCGGTCTGCATCGCCAGCCGCCGCACGCCGAGGTTGAGCTGGTCGACCGCGTCGTGGCTGACCTGCTCCAGGTTGCCGCCCCCGGCGGCGAAGGCGCGGGTGCGCGCCTCGTCGAGCGACTCCAGCCGGATGCGCAGGTGGGCCGGGCCGTCGTGGCTGTCCAGCTCGAGCGAGCCGAGCGGCGGGATCTCGACGGACGTGTCGCCGTACCACGACGGCACCAGCGACAGCTGCGCCCGGAACGGTCCGATGTCCTGGGTGGTCGTGCCGCCCAGGGTGACCCCGATGAGCATGCCGATCATGGCCACGACCAGGACCAGCACGCCGTGCAGGATCCGGCGGGTCCGGGCGAACCGGGGGCGGGGCGGATGATGCCGCCGCCCGGCGGCCATGACGATCGCCCGGCGGCGGACCCGGGTGGCGGCAACAGCGGCTCGCCGGCGGAACGGAGACGTCAACTCTTGCCGGCCTCACCGACGTTGCTGATCACGATGCGCAGGATCTTGTCGTCGTCGGGCTTCGGGGTGCCGCGACCGTCCTTGTTCGACGTCGAGACCCACACGCTGCCGTCGGGTGAGAGGGCGGCCGCGCGCAGCCGGCCGTGGGCACCCTTCAGCAGCGCCACCGGGGCGCCGAAGAGCCCACCCGCCTGGGTGACCTGCATGACGTACAACCGCTCGCCCTTCAGGCAGGAGGTCACCAGGTAGCCGTTTGTGAAGGCCAGGCCGGAGCACGACGCCTCGGAGGTCTTCCAGACCTGGATCGGGTTGACGTACTTTGGGTCCGTGCCCTTGCCCTCGACGGCCGGCCAGCCGTAGTTCTTGCCCGCCTCGATCACGTTGATCTCGTCCCATTCGCCGGCACCGAACTCCACGGCGTAGAGCCGCTTGCTGTCGTCCCAGGCGAAGCCTTGCACGTTGCGATGTCCGTAGCTGTACACCGCGGTTCCGAACGGGTTACCGGGTGCCGGCTTGCCGTCGGCCTGGATGCGCAGGATCTTGCCGCCGAGGCTGGCGAGGTCCTGGGCGTTCTCCGGCTTGGCCCCGTCGCCGGTGGAGACGTAGAGGAACCCGTCGGGGCCGAAGTGGATCTGGCCGCCGTTGTGGATCCCGGCCTTCGGGATGCCGGTCAGGATCGGCTGCGGCGGCTGGCCGAGCACGAGCTTGGCGACCCGGTTGTCGTCCTTGGCGGTGTAGTAGACGAACACCGTCTTGTCGGTCTCGTAGTTCGGCGAGACGGCGACGCCCAGGAGGCCGCCCTCGCCGCTCGGCACCGCCTCGTCGATCTTCTGCAGCTCGGCGACCTGCAGCCCGTCGGAGGTCTGCTCCTTGCCGACCTTGAGAAGGCGCTTGGTGTCACGCTCGGTGACAAGAGCGGAACCATCCGGCAGGAACGCGATGCCCCACGGCACCGACAGGCCCCTCGCCAGGACGGTCGTGGCGACCTCGGCTTGGCCGCCGCCCTCGTCGCTGTTCGAGGCGGAAACGGATGGGTATGGCGAGAGCTTGGGCGGCGTGCCCAGCTCGTCGGGCGGCGGCGGGCCGAACGAGCAGGCGGCCAGGGTCAGCACCGCCGCCGCCGTGCAGGCGGCCGGCAGGCTGCGGCCAAGGTGTCGGTGGGTCCGGGCGCTCACCCGCCCAAGACTAGCTTCAGTCACAACCTGACGAGCCGCCTGGCGTGCTGAGCGTTCCAGTCTTCATCATCAACCCATGAAGGTGTGGATTGCCCACGAGACCGGGCGGGATCTGCTCGGCCCGCTGCCCGCCGGCGCCGTCGTCGAGGTCATGCCGGCGCCGGGCGAGCTGCCGTCGGACCCGGCCGACGTGCTCTTCTGGGTCCCGCCGTTCCTGGCCAAGCCCGACGTGGTGGCCCTGGTCGAGCGGATGCCGGCGCTGCGGGTCGTCCAGCTCATGACGGCCGGCGCCGATGCCTGGGCCGGCCGGCTGCCCGAGCGGGTGACGCTGTGCGACGCGCGCGGCGTGCACGACTCGCCGACCGCGGAGTGGGTCGTCGCCGCGATCCTGTCCTATCTGCGATGCTTTCCGGAGTTCGCTCGCGCGCAGGAGCGCGGGCACTGGGCGTACCGCCAAACCTCCGAACTCGCTGGGAAACGCGTCCTCATCGTCGGCGCGGGCTCGATCGGGCGGGCGCTGGAGGCGCGGCTGGTGCCGTTCGACGTGTCGATCACGCGGGTGGCGCGGCGGGCGCGGGCCGGGGTGCACGGGGTCGACGAGTTGCCGGCGCTGCTGCCCGAGGCCGACGTCGTGGTGTTGCTGGTCCCGCTGACGGCGGAGACGACCGGGCTTGTCGACAAGGGGTTCCTGCAGTACCTCGGGGACGGCGCGCTGCTGGTCAACGCGGCCCGCGGGCCGGTCGTGGACACCGCCGCCGTCACCGAGGAGGCGGTGAGCGGCCGGATCGGCTTCGCCGCCGACGTCACCGACCCCGAGCCGCTGCCGGCCGACCACGCGCTGTGGCGGCTGCCGAACGTCCTGATCACGCCGCACGTCGCCGGCTCGGTGCCGGGCCTGCACCGGCGTGCCTACGGGCTGGCCGGCGAGCAGTTGCGGCGCCTCGCGGCCGGCGTCGCGCTGGACAACATCGTCAGCGACGGCTACTGAGCCGTCTCCAGTTCCTTGCCGCTCGCCGTGATCAGGCGGGGCAGGTCGGCGCCGCGGACGGCGTCGAGGGTCACCAGGTGGCCGTTGGCCAGCCGCGCCTGGACGGTGCCACCCTGGCTGACCAGCCCGTCGACGACGGCCCACGGGACGCGGCGGCTGCCCAGCAGCGCGCGCACCGTGAAGCCGTCCTCGTCGACGTCGGTGCCGGCCCGCCAGGCCCACACCGTGATCGCCAGCGGGACGAACAAAATCGGGAGGAACCAGACGCTCTCGGCGAGCAGTGGCACGGCGCCGATCACGGCGATGCCGGCGGCGACGGCGATGGCGGCGCTGCGCCGGAACTTGACCTTGGCCTTGGTGCTCACCCGGCCATCCTCCCACCTTTCGTGGAACAGCTTTTTGTCGGTGGGTCGGGGCATACTGGCGCCGTGGGAACGCTTGTGATGATCGGCACAGAGAAGGGCCTGTTTCTGGCCCGCAGTGATGACGACCGCAAGACGTGGCGGCTGTCCGCACCGCACCACGCCATGAATGCGATCTACGCCGTCGCGGCCACCCGCGAGCGGCTGTTCGCGAGCGTGACCAGCTCGCACTTCGGCCCGAGCGTTGTCACCAGCGACGACCTCGGCGCGACCTGGCAGGAGCCCGACGCCGCGCCCATCGCCTTCCCCGAGGACACCGGCGTCGCGCTGGAGCGGGTCTGGCAGCTGGTCCCCGGCCCGCGGCTGTGGGCCGGCGTGCAGCCCTCCGCGCTCTTCGTCTCCGACGACGGCGGCGCGAGCTTCGAGCTGGTCCGCGGCCTGTGGGACCACCCGCACCGGCCGGAGTGGGGCGCCGGCTTCGGCGGCCAGGCGATCCACACGATCCTGCCGCACCCGACCGACCCGCAGCAGGTCGTCGTGGCGATGTCGACGGGCGGGGTCTATCGGACCGGCGACGGCGGCGCCACCTGGACGCCGGCAAACCGGGGCATCAAGGCATATTTCTTCCCCGACCCGTGGCCGGAGTTCGGACAGTGCGTGCACAAGGTCGCCCGGCACCCCGACCGGCCCGATCAGCTGTTCGCGCAGAATCATCACGGTGTGTATCGCTCTGATGACGGTGGGGCCCGGTGGACGTCGATCGCCGAGGGCCTGCCGGCCGACTTCGGCTTCCCGATCGTCGTGCACCCACACCGGCCCGGCGTGGTCTACACGTTCCCGCTGACCGCGGACGGGATGCGGTTCCCGGCGGAGGAGCGGTGCCGGGTCTATCGCAGCGCCGACGCGGGCGCGACGTGGGAGCCGCTCGCCGACGGCCTGCCCGACGGTCCGTTCTATCCGGCGGTGCTGCGCGATGCGATGTGCACCGACGACGCCGACCCCGCGGGTGTGTATTTCGGCACGCGCTCCGGCGAGGTGTTCGCGAGCGCCGACGAGGGCGACACCTGGCGGCCCGTGGCGGCGCACCTGCCCGACGTGCTGAGTGTCCGCGCGGTGACCATCCCGTGATCCAGGTGCTCGTGCCCGGAGCACTGCGCGGGGAGAGCGGTGGGGCCGGGCGGCTCTCGCTCGACACGCCGGGCGGAGTTACGCTCGGTGCCGTGTTGGACGAGATCGCCGCCCGCTGGCCGCGCCTGGAGCGACGGCTGCGTGACGAGCGGGGCGAGCTGCGGCGATACGTCAATATTTACGTCGATGGCGAAGACTGCCGGCGGCTGAGCGGCCTGACCACGCCGGTGCCGGACGGTGCCGAGATCCAGGTGCTGCCGTCGGTGGCGGGAGGCTAGGACTTTGACGACCGCAGATTCCTGGGCCGCCGGAGTCAAGAGCAGCCGCCGCGTCGGGGTGCGCCCGACCGGCGCGCTGGCCGGCGCCCTGCTCGTCCTGGCGTCGCTCGCGTCGCTCGCCGTCGCCGGCTGGGGCGTCGAGGAGTTCAGCATCCTCTGGGGCGGGCTCGCCGTCGTGGCGCTCGCCGGCGTCGTCGTGCTGACCATGCGCGGCTTCCCGCTGTTCGCGATCCTGACCGTGGCCGCCGGCGCCGTCGTGTGGGGCGTCGCCACCCGCGCCTGGCTGCCCGACAGCTGGTTCGACGTCGTGGGCGTGCTGCGGTTCATCGGCATCAACCTGGCATTCGTCGTCCCGCTCGGCGGCACCTTCCTGTCCGCGCTCATGCTCGACGCCCGCCGCCTCGCCCGCGCCGCCATCGACGAGGCGGTCAGCGGCCGCCGCTGGTGGGGGGAGCCCGACGACCACCTGCCGCGCCTCAAGGAGCTGGAGGCGCTGCCGTCCGCCCGCTTCTTCGCGCTCGGCGAGGGCGGCTGCACCCACCTGGTGGTCGCCGGCCGCCGCGTGGCCCTGTTCCTGCCCACCGTCTGGCCCAACGGCGAGTTCTCGATGGACGCCTCCGGCCAGGTCCTGCGCGGCGGCCGCCTGTTCGTCCCGGGCTCCGAGGACATCGACGGTCTGGCCGCCGAGCTGCACACCTGGCGCCGCCAGCTGGGCAAGGTCGGCGCCGTCGTCCGCGGCTACCTGGTCATCGCCCCGTCCCGCGGCGAGGCGAGCGAGAAGCTGGTCATCTCGGTCGCCCCCGGCGAGCACCTGCAGCTCGTCCACTCCGGCGAGCTGGTCGAGGCCGTGGGCCGCTGGCTCTCCGCCGAGCCGTATCGGGTGGACATCCCGGTGATGGAGCGCCTCCTGGTCCTGGCCGCGGGCAACCAGCTCCCCGAGCCGTCCCCGCTGGCCCGCACGTTCGGCCGCGACGGCTCCACCGGCCAGCAGCCGCTGGTCGCCGTGGCCGACGCGGCGTTCGCCGCGGCCCTGGGCAAGGAGCCGGAGCCCCCGGGCACCCTCCGCGACCGCCTGCGCGCCCGCACGGCCCGCACGTCCGCGTCCGGTCCGGTGCCCTTCGACCCGGCCGCCCCGGCCACAGCTTCCGGCGACTTCGACGACGACGGCTCGGTCCGTGACCGCCTGGGCCTGAGCGACGGCTTCCGCTCGGAGTCCCGCTCGGCCGCCGCCCGCTCCGCCGATTCGAGCTCGCCGATCGAGTCCAGCTCGGAGACCTCCGCGGAGTCGTGGGAGGCCCGCTCGACCCGCGAGCTGGTGGGCTCCTGGGACTCCGACTCGGCGAGCCGGCTGGCCGCGTGGGCGGCCGACGACCCGCTGGCCCCCACGGACCCGGCGCCTCGCTCCCGCTTCTCGGACGACCCGCTGTTGTCCGGGGGCCCGGAGCCCGCCCACCGGTCCCGGTTCTCGGACGACTCGCCGTCGGGGGAGACGTCGCGCA
This sequence comes from Dactylosporangium sucinum, assembly GCF_014647515.1. Classification (GTDB taxonomy): domain Bacteria; phylum Actinomycetota; class Actinomycetes; order Mycobacteriales; family Micromonosporaceae; genus Dactylosporangium; species Dactylosporangium sucinum. The sequence goes on from NZ_BMPI01000008.1 coordinate 132,325, forward strand.
TCGGCCGCCGCCGCGCCCGCGACTCCTCGGACCCGACGCCCGACCTGCCGGCGACCCCGGAGAGCACGGACCGCTGGTCCCACCTCTCGCCGACCTCGGCGCCCCCGTCGTCGTCCCCACCCGCGGACCGCTGGGACGCCTCCCCGGGCGAGTATTCGGTGCCCGTCGTCCCCGACGAGCCCTCCCGCTGGTCGAGCGCGGTGGACGGCTTCCCGGTGACATACGAGACCGATGCCACATCACCGAGCTGGGAGCCCCGCTCCGAGTCCGCCGCGTCGAGCTGGGAGCCCCGCGCCGAGCCTTCCCCGCCTTCCTCGGTGAGTTGGGAGTCCGGCCTCGAATCGTCGCCGAGCTGGGAGCCGAGTGCGGGCAGCGCCTCGGGTTCGGAGTCCTCGACCGGCGCTCCGGCATCGAGCTGGGAGCCTTCGGTGAGCCGTTACGCTCGGCTTGATCCGGCGCCTCCGTCGGCTCCTGAGCCGTCGCGCCCGGACCCCTTGACCGAGGGCTCCACCTGGCGCCCACGGGCCGAGCCGACCTCGTCGACTGCCGGCTCGTCGACCGCCGGCCCGTCCACGGCTTCGAGTCAGACACCGCCCTGGCCCCTGCCGGACCCCGTCGGCGAGCCGTCCGGCTGGCGGTCGTCCTTCGATCCGACACCGGACGCCTCCCAGCCCGAGGACTTCTCGGATCGGGCGTCGGCGGACAGCCTGGCCGACTCGGTCACCCCGGCCGGTGGTTCGTTCCTGGACCGTTGGCGAAACCGCGACCGCACGTCCCAGGACCCGATCGACGCGTCCCGCCCGGCCTCGTCAGCCCCGGCCTCCTCGGCACCGGCCTCGTCAGCGCCCGTTTCCTCCGCGCCGGTTTCGTCCGCACCCGTCTCCCCCGCGCCGGTTTCGTCTGCGCCCGTTTCCTCAGCGCCCGTTTCCTCAGCGCCCGTATCGTCCGCGCCGGTGTCCTCTGTGCCGGTTTCTCCCGCTGGGCGGTCCGGTGGGCGGCCGGCGTTCACGGGGAGCCTGTTCGACGACACCGCGCCGGAGCTCGTGGCCAAGCCGCTCGAACTGCGGCGCTCCTGGGGCTCCGAACCCGATGCCCGCTCGACCCGACGGCGCGACGCCGGCCAGCCGCCGGTCGACCGTGGCCGGGGGCCGTTGTCGGGGCGCGGGCCGTATGACGAGCCGGCTCGTCCCGCCGAGCCCCCCCGTGCCGCCGAGCCGGCCCATCCCGCTGAGCCACCCCGGCCCGCTGAGCCACCCCGGCCCGCCGAGCCGTTCCGTCCCGCCGAGCCGTTCCGTCCCGCCGAGCCGTTCCGCCTGGCTGAGTCAGGCCGTCTCGCCGAGTCCGCCGAGTCGTTCCGTTCCGACGATCCGTTTGGTCGCTCCGAGTCGGGGCGGCGTGCTGAGTCGGTTCGGACCGGTGAGTCCCGCACCGGGGCGTTCTCCGCGGAGACGTCTGCCACGGACTCCGCCTTTGCCGGCGGCTCCGACCCTGGTCCGGGGGGCGGCGACGGGCCGGCCTGGTGGGAGAGCACGCCCGCCAAGAAGGCCGAGGAGCCTGCCCCGGAGAAGCGGTCGCGGTGGGGGCGGAAGAAGAGCGGGAACACCGAGGATCGCCCGGCGGCCGTCGACACCGGCCGTCCCGCGGCGGCCCAGGGGAGTGGCGGCGGTGACGACTGGGCGAGTGGGGCCACCACCGCCTGGGATCGGCGGGAAGCGCGGAACGCCGGCGACGAGTCCGGGTCGCGCTGGGGACGCGGCCGTGACACGGCGGCGCAGGAGGACAACCGGTCGAGCCTCGGGATCGGCCGCGATGCCGCGGCGCAGGAGGATGACCGGTCGGGCTTCGGGCGTGGCCGGGACGGCGCGGCGCGGGAGGATGACCGGTCGGGCTTCGGGCGTGGCCGGGACGGCGCGGCGCGGGAGGACGACCGGTCGGGCTTCGGGCGCGGGCGGGACACGGCGGCGCGGGAGGAGGAACGGTCGGGCTTCGGGTCTGGGCGGGATGCCTCCGGTGGGCGGCCGGCCTGGGCCACCGACCCCACGTCCGACTACGTGAGTGATCCCAGTGGGGAGTTCACCTCGGAGCGGGTGGCCGCGGCTCGGGCACAGCGGCAGGAGCGGGACGAGCGCGCCGACGGGGACCGGGCCGTCGTGCCTGAGCAGCGGCAGCGGCGGGCGGACTTCTCGCGGCTCGACGATGACGTCAAGCCGCTCGAGTTGAACCTTGACGAGGAGCCTCGGGGCACCGAGGGCCGCTCTCGGCGGTTCCTGCGGCGCAAGTAAGCGGCCCGCGCTCCGCGCAGGCCACGGCGCCGGGACGGAGCGAGGGCGGCCCCGAGAAGGCAGCTGTGCCCGGCAAGCGGGCTACCGCCGTCCGGGCACACGCCCAGCAGGTGGGCGCGCCTCAGCAGGTGGGCGCGCCTCCAGCAAACGGGCGCGGTCAGGAAACCGGGCAGCGGCCGGGCTGACACGGGCTAACAGCAGCATCCGAGCGTCGCTTGGAGCCGCGACCGCCGCCAGCCGCGACCGCCGCCAGCCGCGACCGCCGCCAGCCGCGACCGCCGCCAGCCGCGACCGCTGCCGGCCCCGACCGCTGCACGCCGCGACCGGTGCCAGGCGTGGGCTACTTCCAGCCGGGCATCGGGTAGCTCTTCAGGAGGTCGCGGACCTCGCCGGCGATGGTGTCCAGGGACTGCTCGTCGTCCTTGATGGCGGCGTCCACCGCGCGGGAGATCCACTCGGCCACCTGGGGCATCTCGGCCTCGGTCAGGCCGCGCGTGGTCAGGGCGGGGGTGCCCAGGCGGACGCCGCTCGGGTCGAAGGGCTTGCGGGTGTCGTACGGGACCGTGTTGTAGTTCGTTTCGATGCCCGCGCGGTCCAGCGCCCGCGCCGCCGGCTTGCCGCCGATGTTCTTGGTCGTCAGGTCCAGCAGGATCAGGTGGTTGTCGGTGCCGCCCGAGACCAGGTCGAAGCCGCGGTCGGTCAGGGCCGCCGCCAGGGCCTTGGCGTTGGCCACGATCTGGTGGGCGTACGCGCTGAAGGACGGGGTCGACGCCTCGGCCAACGCCACCGCGATGCCCGCCGTGGTGTGGTTGTGGGGGCCGCCCTGCAGGCCCGGGAAGACCGCCTTGTCCAGGGCCTTCGCGTGCTGCTCGTCGGACATGAGCATCGCGCCGCGAGGGCCGCGCAGCGTCTTGTGGGTCGTCGTCGAGATGATCTCCGCGTGGCCCACCGGGGAGGGGTGGGCGCCGCCGGCGATCAGGCCGGCGATGTGGGCGATGTCGGCCACCAGGACGGCGCCGACCTCGCGGGCGATCTCGGCGAAGCGCGGGAAGTCGATCGTGCGGGGGATGGCGGTACCGCCGGAGAAAATGATCTTCGGGCGTTCGCGCAGGGCGATGTCGCGGACCTCGTCGAAGTCGATGCGACCGTCCGACTGGCGGACCGTGTACCGCACGGGGCGGAACCAGGCGCCCGTGGCCGACACCGACCAGCCGTGGGTCAGGTGGCCGCCCATCGGCAGCGCCATGCCCATGACGGTGTCGCCCGGCTTGGCCAGCGCCATGTACACGGCGAGGTTGGCGGGTGAGCCCGAGTACGGCTGGACGTTGGCGTGGTCGACGCCGAACAGGGCGCGAGCGCGGGCGACCGCCAGCTCCTCGATCGGGTCGATGAAGCGCTGGCCCTCGTAGTACCGCTTGCCGGCGTAGCCCTCGGAGTACTTGTTCGTGAGGACGGTGCCGGTCGCCTCGAGGACGGCCTGGGAGACGTAGTTCTCCGAGGCGATCATCCGCAGGGTGTCGTGCTGCCGCCCGGCCTCACCCTCGATGAGGGCGGCCAGCTCGGGATCGGCCTGGGTGAGGGCATTGAGCGCGGGAACGTGCATGGGCCACCTCCTGGCATACGCCGATCGAGGCACCCAGGCGCGCGGTGCCAGCGATGCTAGGAAGCTCCCCGGTGGTCGGTTCCACCTTGAAATGCGCCAGTCGCAATACCGAGGACCATCTTAGTGACCTCCGGCGTGGACGCGCGAACCCTTCCGCGTCGGGGTGGTCACACCGGCGTCAGGAGCCGCCCGAACTGACCAGACGAAGGGTCCGGGACACGGTGCGGTCCCGGACCCACGATCGTCAAGACCCGTCACGGCACCTTGCGGTAGGCGCCATCGCTGGCCGAGGTGGCCATCGACGCGTACGCGCGCAGGGCCGCGGACACCGGGCGGTCGCGGTCGGCCGGGGTGTACGGCCGCTCGCGCTTGTCCTGCGCGACCCGGCGGGCCTGCAGCTCCTCGTCGGACACCCGCAGCTCGATCGAGCGGTTGGGGATGTCGATGTCGATGATGTCCCCCTCCTCGACGAGGGCGATCAGCCCGCCCCCGGCGGCCTCGGGCGAGATGTGGCCGATGGAGAGTCCAGAGGTACCGCCGGAGAAGCGCCCGTCGGTGATCAGCGCACACGCCCGGCCCAGGCCCCGGCCCTTGAGGAACGAGGTCGGGTACAGCATCTCCTGCATGCCGGGGCCGCCGCGCGGCCCCTCGTAGCGGATCACGACGACGTCGCCGGCGGTCACCACCTTGCCGAGGATGCCGTCGACGGCCGCGTCCTGCGACTCGAAGACGCGGGCCGGACCGCTGAACGTGAGGTTCTCGGCCGGCACGCCGGCGGTCTTGACCACGCAGCCGTCCGGCGCGATGTTGCCGAACAGGATCGCGAGGCCGCCGTCGGCCGTGTAGGCGTGATCGACCGAGCGGATGCAGCCCTCGGCGCCGTCGGTGTCGAGGGAGTTCCACCGGTTCGTCGTCGAGAACGGCTCGGTGGTGCGCACCCCGCCCGGAGCGGCGTGGAACAGCTCGATCGCGGCGTCCGAGGCATTGCCGCCCCGGATGTCCCATTCCGCCAGCCACGCGTCGAGCGTCGGGGTGTGGACGCTGGACACGTCGCGGTTGAGCAGGCCGCCCCGGTCGAGCTCGCCCATGATGGCGGGGATGCCGCCCGCCCGGTGGACGTCTTCCATGTGGTACTTCTGGGTGTTCGGCGCCACCTTGGCCAGACACGGCACGCGGCGCGAGATGCCGTCGATGTCCGCGACGGAGAAGTCCACCTCGGCCTCGCGGGCGGCGGCGAGCAGGTGCAGGACGGTGTTGGTCGAGCCGCCCATCGCGACGTCGAGCGCGACCGCGTTCTCGAACGCCGCGCGGGACGCGATCGCGCGGGGGAGCACCCCGGCGTCGTCCTGCTCGTAGTAGCGCTTGCAGAGGTCGACGATCAGGGTCCCGGCCCGCTCGAAGAGCGCGCGGCGCGCGGCGTGGGTGGCCAGCGCGGAGCCGTTGCCGGGCAGGGCGAGGCCGATGGCCTCGGTGAGGCAGTTCATCGAGTTGGCGGTGAACATGCCGGAGCAGGAGCCGCACGTCGGGCAGGCGGAGCGCTCGATCTGGCCGAGCTGCTCGTCCGTGACGGCTTCGTTGGCCGACGCGATCATGGCGTCGATGAGGTCGAGTTTCGCGTCCTTCTCGTGGACCACGCCCTCGATCGCGATCGTCTTGCCGGCCTCCATGGGGCCGCCGGAGACGAACACGGTGGGGATGTTGAGGCGGAGCGCGGCGAGCAGCATGCCGGGCGTGATCTTGTCGCAGTTGGAGATGCACACGAGGGCATCGGCGCAGTGGGCCTGCACCATGTACTCGACGGCGTCGGCGATGAGCTCGCGGCTGGGCAGCGAGTAGAGCATCCCGCCGTGGCCCATCGCGATGCCGTCGTCGACGGCGATGGTGTTGAACTCCTTGGCGACCCCACCCGCCTCGGCGACCGTCTCAGCGACGATCATCCCGAGATTGCGCAGGTGGACATGGCCCGGCACGAACTGCGTGAAACTGTTGGCGATGGCGACGATCGGCTTGCCGAAGTCGTCGTCGGTCATGCCGGTGGCGCGCCAGAGGGCGCGGGCACCGGCCATGTTGCGACCAGAAGTGGAGGTCCTAGACCGCAGCTCGGGCATACCTGTCAGCATGCCACGGTCCGGATCGTGGGATCGGTTGACTCAGGCCGTGAGATGGGGCAGCATGACGAGCATGTCGTCGAGGTCGCTCCGAGTACTTATCATCTAGCGCGCCGACGCCTGCCGTCAGCGCGCTAGCCCCTCGTGCATCGCACGTGGGGTTTTTTCATGTCCGGGGCCGATAACCAAGACACCTTCGAGCGAAAGTGCGAACTGCGATGACGAGACCCACGCCTGAAGTCCTCGCCCACCGAGCACATCCGACGCCACCGGCTTCCCCGTCCGGTGCCCAGACGCCCGCCACCGGGGCCGCCGAGAAGGCCGCCAAGCCGGTAGCCCGTCCGGCGGAGGAGCTGCTCACCGGCGCCCAGATCCTTGTGCGCTCGCTCGAACAGCTCGGCGCGGACGTGGTCTTCGGCATCCCGGGCGGTGCGATCCTTCCGGCGTACGACCCGCTGTTCGACTCGGAGGCCGTCCGCCACATCCTGGTCCGGCACGAGCAGGGCGCCGGCCACGCGGCGACCGGCTACGCGCAGGCGACCGGCAAGGTCGGCGTCTGCATGGCGACCTCCGGCCCGGGCGCGACCAACCTGGTCACCCCGATCGCCGACGCCTACATGGACTCGGTCGCCATGGTCGCGATCACCGGGCAGGTCGCCTCGGGTTCGATCGGGACGGACGCCTTCCAGGAGGCGGACATCGCCGGCATCACGCTGCCGATCACGAAGCACAACTACCTGGTGAAGTCGGGCGAGGAGCTGCCCCGCGTCCTGATGGAGGCCTTCCACCTGGCCTCCACCGGCCGGCCGGGCCCGGTCCTCGTCGACATCCCCAAGGACGTGCTGCAGAAGAAGGCGACGTTCAAGTGGCCGCCGACGATGGAGCTGCCGGGGTACCACCCGACGATGCACCCGCACGGGAAGCAGATCCGCGAGGCGGCGCGGTTGATCGTCAACGCCAAGCGGCCGGTTCTCTACGTCGGCGGCGGCGTCATCAAGGCCGGCGCCTCGGAGGTGCTGCGGAAGCTGGCCGAGCTGACCGGCGCCCCCGTGGTCACCACGCTGATGGCGCGCGGCGCGTTCCCCGACTCGCACCCGCAGCACCTGGGCATGCCGGGCATGCACGGCTCGGTCGGCGCCGTCTACGCGCTGCAGAAGTCGGACCTGCTCATCGCCCTGGGTGCGCGGTTCGACGACCGGGTCACCGGCGAGCTGTCCACGTTCGCGCCGAACGCGCAGGTCATCCACGCCGACATCGACCCGGCGGAGATCGGCAAGAACCGGACCGCCGACGTGCCGATCGTCGGCGACGCCAAGCATGTCATCGAGGAGCTGATCGCGGCCGTCTCGGCGGAGAACAACGCCGGGCACAAGCCGAGCCTGACCGACTGGTGGGCGACCCTCGACGACATCCGCCAGCGCTACCCGCTGGGCTACGAGGAGCCGGCCGACGGGACGCTCTCCCCGCAGTACGTGATCGAACGCATCGGCGCGATCGTCGGACCGGACGCGATCTACACCGCCGGCGTCGGGCAGCACCAGATGTGGGCCGCCCAGTTCGTGAAGTACGAGCACCCGGCCACCTGGCTGAACTCGGGCGGTCTCGGGACCATGGGCTACGCGGTCCCGGCCGCGATGGGCGCCAAGGTCGGCATGCCGGACACGGTCGTGTGGGCGATCGACGGCGACGGCTGCTTCCAGATGACCAATCAGGAGCTGGCCACCTGCGCGCTGGAGGGCATCCCGATCAAGGTCGCCGTCATCAACAACGGTAACCTGGGCATGGTCCGGCAGTGGCAGACGCTGTTCTACGACGAGCGGTACTCCAACACCGAGCTCGGCACCCACAAGCACCGGATCCCCGACTTCGTGAAGCTGGCCGACGCGCTCGGCTGCGTCGGCCTGCGCTGCGAGAACAAGCAGGACGTCGACGCCACGATCGAGGCCGCGATGCGGGTGACCGACCAGCCGGTCGTCATCGACTTCGTGGTCGGCAAGGATGCCATGGTGTGGCCGATGGTCGCCGCCGGCACGAGCAACGACGAGATCATGTTCGCGCGCGGCGTCGCGCCCACGTTCGACAAGGACGACGTCTGATGACCAAGCACACCCTTTCGGTTCTCGTGGAGAACAAGCCGGGCATACTGGCCCGGGTCGCCGGGTTGTTCGCCCGGCGTGGCTTCAACATCGACTCCCTGGCCGTCGGCGAGACCGAGCACCCCGAGGTCTCCCGGATGACGATCGTGGTCAACGCGGAAGACTCCCCGCTGGAGCAGGTCACCAAGCAGCTCAACAAGCTGGTGCAGGTCCTGAAGATCGTCGAGCTCGACACCAACGCGAGCGTGCAGCGCGAGCTGCTGCTGGTGAAGGTGCGCGCGGAGCGACCGGTGCGCTCGCAGGTCATGGAGACCGTGCAGCTGTTCCGCGCCCGCGTGGTCGACGTCTCCCCGGACGCGCTCACGATCGAGGCCACGGGAACGTCGGAAAAGCTGGACGCGCTGCTTCGTGACCTGGAGCCGTTCGGTATCAAGGAAATGGTCCAGTCCGGCGTCGTGGCCATCGGCCGCGGCTCCCGCTCCATCACGACCGGTCCGGCGCTGCGCGCCGCATCCTGAAGCGAAAACCATTGAAAGGACAAGCAATGCCCGCCGAGGTGTACTACGACGACGACGCCGACCTGTCGTTGATCCAGGGCCGTAAGGTCGCGGTGCTCGGCTACGGCAGCCAGGGCCACGCCCACGCGCTGTCGCTGCGCGACTCCGGCGTCGACGTCCGCGTCGGCCTGCCCGAGGGGTCGAAGAGCCGCGCGAAGGCCGAGGAGCAGGGGCTGCGCGTGCTGACGCCGGCCGAGGCCTCCGCCGAGGCGGACGTGATCATGATCCTGGCGCCGGACACCGCCCAGCGGTCGCTCTACGCCGAGTCGGTCGCCCCGCACCTGACCGCCGGCAAGGCGCTCTTCTTCGGCCACGGACTGAACATCCGGTACGGCTTCATCACCCCGCCGGCGGACGTCGACGTGGCGATGGTCGCGCCGAAGGGCCCGGGCCACCTGGTCCGCCGTCAGTTCGTCGACGGCAAGGGCGTGCCCTGCCTGGTCGCCGTCGAGCAGGACGCCAGCGGCAACGCGTTCGCCCTCGCGCTCGCCTACGCGGCGGGCATCGGCGGCACGCGCGCCGGCGCGATCAGGACCACGTTCAAGGAGGAGACCGAGACCGACCTGTTCGGCGAGCAGGCGGTGCTCTGCGGCGGCGCCTCGGCGCTGGTGCAGACCGGCTTCGAGGTGCTCACCGAGGCGGGCTACGCCCCCGAGGTCGCGTACTTCGAGTGCCTCCACGAGCTGAAGCTGATCGTCGACCTCATGTACGAGGGCGGCATCGCCCGCATGCGGTACAGCGTCTCCGACACCGCCGAGTACGGCGACTACACCCGCGGCCCGCGCGTCGTCGACGCCCGGACCAAGGAGGAGATGAAGCGCATCCTCGCCGAGATCCAGTCGGGCGAGTTCGCCCGCGAGTGGATCGCCGAGGACGACGCCGGCCGTCCGAACTTCACGAAGTACCGCGAGCAGGGTGCCAACCACCCGATCGAGGAGACCGGCAAGAAGCTGCGCTCGATGATGAGCTGGGTCGACCGGCCCATCACCGAGACGGCCTGAGTTTTCCGGCCGAGGCCCCCGCGGTGTCGCCGCGGGGGCCTTGACTCTCCAGCGGCTGGAGACTCCAAGCTCGTAGGCATGACAACGAACCTGACGCCGGACGAGCAGCGCGAGGTCTTCGGGGACTTCGACCCGGGCCAGTACGCCGACGAGGCCGAGCAGCGGTGGGGCCAGACCGAGGCCTACCAGGAGTCGGCGCGGCGGACCGCGCAGTACACGAAGCAGGACTGGGAGCGGATCAAGGCCGAGGCGGCGGCGAACACCGCAGGCTTCGCCGCCGCGTTCACGGGCGGCGTCCCGGCCGACAGCGAGCAGGCCCGCGCGTTGGCCGAGGAGCACCGGCAGCACATCGGCCGGTGGTTCTACGACTGCCCCTACGAGGTCCAGCGCGGCCTGGGTGACATGTACGTGGCGGACCCGCGGTTCACCGCCAACTACGACACCGACCACCCGGGTCTCGCGCAGTACATCCGGGACGCGATCCACGCCAACGCGGACCGCGCCTAGCAACTCCGACGGGCACGGCCCCGGACGTGGGGGGAGTCCACGTCCGGGGCCGTCGCCATGTGCGGATGGGGTGGTGTCGATGCCCGGAGACGCGGCCCGGATCGGGTGTGCGACCGCGGTACCCGTCCGAGTGCTGTGACGGCGGTCACGTCCGCGCGGGGGCGAGCCGGTTGGTCCGCCGGGCCTACGATCGCCCGAAGAGGCCGTCCGCCCGGCCCCGTCGCCGTTCTTCCCCCCGCGTGGCGTGCAGTGCCGCGCTCCACGCGCCGACGCCAGCCGCTCAGCAGAGAGTCGAGGACCGCGCATGACCCTCCCTCCTGACCGCCCGGTGGTGCTCATCGCCGAGGAGCTCGCCCCCGCCGCCCTGGAAGTGCTCGCCGACGACTACGAGGTCAGTCACATCGACGGCACCGACCGACCCGCGCTCCTGAAGGCCCTGGCCGACGCCAGCGCCGTGATCGTCCGCAGTGCCACCCAGATCGACGCCGAGGCGGTCGCCGCCGCGCCGCGGCTGAAGGTCGTCGCCCGCGCCGGCGTCGGCCTGGACAACGTCGACGTGCCGGCCGCCACCGCCCGTGGCGTCATGGTCGTCAATGCCCCGACGTCCAACATCGTCTCCGCCGCCGAGCAGGCCGTCGCGCTGCTGCTCGCCGTGGCCCGCAACACCGCCGCGGCCTCGTCCGCGCTCAAGGCCGGCGAGTGGAAGCGCTCGAAGTACACCGGCGTCGAACTCTCGGGGAAGACCGTCGGGGTCGTCGGGCTCGGCCGCATCGGCGTCCTGTTCGCCCAGCGCATGGCCGCGTTCGGGGTGCGGCTGGTCGCCTACGACCCCTACCTCCAGCCCGCGCGGGCCGCCTCGCTGGGCGTGCGCCTGCTCGGGCTCGACGAGCTGCTGCGCGAGAGCGACTTCATCTCGATCCACCTGCCGAAGACGCCGGAGACCGTCGGAATCATCGGCGCACGCGAGCTGACGCTGGTCAAGCCCGGCGTGCGGATCATCAACGCGGCCCGCGGCGGCCTGGTGGACGAGCAGGCGCTCGCGGACGCGCTGGCCGACGGCCGGGTGGCCGGGGCCGGCATCGACGTCTTCGCGAAGGAGCCGTGCGTCGCCTCGCCGCTGTTCGCGTTCGACAACGTGGTGGCGACCCCGCACCTGGGGGCCTCCACGGTCGAGGCGCAGGACAAGGCGGGGCTGGCCGTCGCGCGCAGCGTGAAACTGGCCCTCGACGGCGAGTTCGTCCCCGATGCCGTGAATGTCCAGGTCGGTGGCGTGGTGGCCGAAGAGGTACGTCCACTGCTCCCGCTGGCGGAGAAGCTGGGCCGGGTGTTCACCGCGGTCGCCGGCGGGATCGCCTCGTCGGTCACCGTGGAGGTGCACGGCGAGGTGGCCAACAACGATGTGTCGGTGCTCCGGCTGGCGGCCACAAAGGGCCTGTTCAGCAGCGTTGTCGCCGACCAGGTCACCTATGTGAACGCTCCGCATCTGGCCGCCGACCGGGGCGTCGAGGTGGCCCTCGCGCTGTTCACCGAGTCGACCGATCACACAAACCTGGTGACCGTGCGCGGAGCGCTGCCGGACGGCCGGGTAGCCTCGGTATCCGGCACCTACGTCGCCGGCCCGCGCGAGGCGCTGAAGCTGACCGAGATCGACGGCTTCAGCCTGGAGCTCGCGGCCGAAGGCGTGTTGTTGTTCTTCCGCTATGCGGACCGGCCCGGCGTGGTCGGGACGGTCGGGTCGATCCTCGGCAAGGCGGGCGTCAACATCGCGGCGATGCAGGTGGCCCGGCGCGAGGCCGGCGGGGAGGCGCTCATGACGCTGACCGTCGACAACGCGGTGGAGGCAGACCTGCTCAACGACGCGGCGGCGTCCATCGGCGCGACAGCGGCGAGCACGGTCGACCTTTCGGGCGAATAGTCGTTCCTCTCACGAGGGCGGGGAGCGTGGCGGCGCTCCCCGCCCTCTCATCTTTCGGGACAACCGTCCAATCCGTAGGACAAGCGCGTACCGTAAGCGGGTCCGAGGAAAGGGGCGAGTGGTGGCGAAGATCGCGGTCGTGGCCGGCGACGGTATCGGAACCGAGGTGGTGGCGCAGGCGCTGAAGGTGCTGCGCGTCGTGCTTCCGGGCGTCGAGACCAACGACTACGACCTCGGCGCGGCCCGCTACAACCGCACCGGCGAGGTGCTGCCCGACAGCGTCCGCGACGAGTTGCGCGGCCACGACGCCATCCTCCTGGGCGCGGTCGGCGACCCGAGCGTCCCGCCGGGTGTGCTGGAGCGCGGGCTGCTGCTGAAGCTGCGCTTCGACTTCGACCAGTACGTGAACCTGCGCCCGTCCCGGCTCTGGCCCGGCACGACCAGCCCGCTGGCCGGCCTGAAGCCCGGCGAGATCGACCTCGTCGTGGTCCGCGAGGGCACCGAGGGCCTCTACGTCGGCGCGGGCGGCAACCTGCACCCGGGCACCGCCGCCGAGGTCGCGACCGAGGAGAGCCTCAACACCCGGCACGGCGTCGAGCGGGTCATCCGCGACGCCTTCGCCCGCGCGCAGAAGCGCGAGCGGCGCAAGGTCACGCTGGTGCACAAGACCAACGTCCTGACCCACGCCGGCGGCCTGTGGGCCCGCACGTTCAACGCGGTGAAGGCCGAGTTCCCGGACATCGAGACCGAGTATCAGCACGTGGACGCGGCGGCGATGTTCCTGGTGACCAACCCGCAGCGCTACGACGTGGTCGTCACGGACAACCTCTTCGGCGACATCCTCACCGACATCGCCGCCGCGGTCACCGGCGGCATCGGGCTCGCCGCCAGCGGTTCGATCAACCCGGAGCGCGCCTTCCCGTCCATGTTCGAGCCGGTCCACGGCTCGGCGCCGGACATCGCCGGCAAGGGCGTGGCCGACCCGGCGGCCGCCGTGCTCTCCACGGCGCTGCTGCTCGACCACCTCGGCCACCCCGAGGCCGCCGCGCGAGTATCCGAGGCGGTCGGCGCCGAGGTCGCCGCGCGGACGCCCGGTTCCGCGCTGTCGACCGACGCGGTCGGTGACCGCCTGGCCGCCGCGGTGGCGTAACACGCTCGCCGTTGCGCGCGCTGGCTGCGATTGAACGTCCGTTCGGGTAAGTTGCAGGCACGGCGCGTGGGCTCTCGCGTGCCGACATCTGTTGGAGGTACGCATGAGCGGTGGTGAAACTCTCGACTTCGAGATCCGACCGAACCCGGCGCCGGTAGCCGCCGCGGAGCGATCCGCGCTGCTGGCCAACCCGGGCTTCGGACGGATCTTCACCGACCACATGGTCACCATCCGCTATGCGGACGGGAAGGGCTGGTATGACGCCCGCGTCGAGGCCCGCGCTCCGATCCCGATGGACCCGGCCACCGCGGTCCTGCACTACGCGCAGGAGATCTTCGAGGGGCTGAAGGCCTACCGGTCGGCGGACGGCGGCGTGACCATGTTCCGCCCCGACGCCAACGCCGCCCGCTTCCGCGCCTCGGCGCAGCGGATGGCCATGGCGCCGGTGCCGGAGCGGCTGTTCCTCGACGCGCTCGACGCGCTCATCCGCACCGACCGCGACTGGGTCCCCGACGACCCGGAGGGCAGCCTCTACCTGCGGCCGTTCCAGTACGCGAGCGAGGTCTTCCTCGGCGTCAAGCCGTCGTCGGAGTACCTCTTCGTGATCATCGCGTCGCCGGTCGGCAGCTACTTCAAGGGTGGCGTCCAGCCGGTCAACGTCTGGGTCTCCCGCGACTACAGCCGCGCCGCCAACGGCGGCACCGGCGCCGCGAAGTGCGGCGGCAACTACGCCGCCAGCCTGGTGGCGCAGGCGGAGGCGATCGAGCACGGCTGCGACCAGGTCGTGTTCCTGGACGCCTCCGAGCAGCGTTACGTCGAGGAACTCGGCGGCATGAACGTCTTCTACGTGTTCGACGACGGCTCGCTCACCACCCCGCCGCTCACCGGCACGATCCTGCCGGGCATCACGCGCGAGTCGGTGATCCGCCTGGCTCGCGACCGCGGCCTGACGGTGCGGGAGGAGCTCTACTCGTACGAGCAGTGGCAGGCCGACGCCCGCAGCGGCCGGCTCCGCGAGGCGTTCGCCTGCGGCACGGCGGCCGTGATCACTCCGATCGGCACGGTCCGCGACCGCGACGGCGAGTTCACGGTGGCCGACGGCAAGGCGGGCGAGGTGACGATGTCGCTGCGCGACACGCTGGTGGGCATTCAGCGCGGTGTGACCGCGGACCCGCACGGGTGGGTCCACCGGGTTCTGTAACGTTCGTCACGAAGAGGGCGCCCCCGGAGCGGAGGCGCCCTTTTCCGCGCCCGGTCCGCCGCGGGCGCTTCATGATCGTTGGCGAGATTCGGCTGTCATGGCGACCAGAAGTCGCCACCGATCATGGGTCCGCGGCCCCGAAACCACGCAGACGCGTGCCGCGGTCCAGCCCGCGGACCGGTGGGTGTCAGGCGGACCAGCGGCCCAGGTTCGACGAGCGGCCCAGGCCCGGGCGGGACGTTCGCGGCGACGGCCGGTCGTAGGCCAGCTGCAGCGCCTCCTCCGCGAGCTGCGCATCCGGGCACGGCCAGAACGCGCGGCACTCGCAGAAGTTGTCCGGGCGCGGGCGGTGGGCCTGGTGCAGCGCCCGGGCGACGCGCCACAGCAGCGGATCGGCGCAGCCCAGCGGCGGTTCGAGTGGCGGCTCGCCGGACTCGGCCGGAGTGTCGTCCATCATTGTGCCCCCAGGGGTCGGTGCCACCGCTCTGACCGACAACCGTATCCGGCCGCCGGACCACGACGCAGACACGCTGTGCGCAAGTTGCACGCAAGAGGTGGAGAGACCCCGGATATGCGTACGGGTGCCGGAGCCGCCACTCCGACACCCGTACAAAAGAGGAAAGCTCCTTAGTCGAGAGCCGCCTCTGTTTCGAGGGTTACCGCCACCGAGTGGATCACTGCGGCGACGCGCAACACCTCGTCGATCACTTCGCGGGACACCCCTGCACCACGAAGTGATCTTTCGTGCGATTCCAGGCACACCCCGCACCCGGTGATCGCGGATACTGCTACGGACCACAGCTCGGTGTCCACCATGGGGACGCCCGGCGTGGAGGTCACCTGGCGGCGCAGGCGCGCCGGCAGGTGCTGGTAGGCCTCGTCACCGATGAGGTGCTTGGCCCGGAAGTAGACGTTGTGGATCGCCATCCGCGACGCGACGGCCTTGGCGGCCTCGGCGGTCTCGGGCTTCACTTGCAGAGCGGCCCAGCGGATCGTCGGAGCGCTGCGGGTCGTCATCGCGCATGCGAGCGCGGCGCCCCACAGCTGCTGCTCGGTCAGGAGGTCGCCGTCGAGGACGGAGCGGAGGTTCAGCTCGAGGT
This sequence comes from Dactylosporangium sucinum, assembly GCF_014647515.1. Lineage (GTDB taxonomy): Bacteria > Actinomycetota > Actinomycetes > Mycobacteriales > Micromonosporaceae > Dactylosporangium > Dactylosporangium sucinum. Next base: position 147,845 of record NZ_BMPI01000008.1, read on the forward strand.
CGCGCGCGTAGGGCGGCAGAGCCGGAACGGACATCGAACGAGCACCTCCTCACCAACCGTGATCGGAACCCCGCGAGCGGGACTGACAACAACCTTGCCCGGCCCTCGTTACAGCTACGTGACGAACAGGGTGAATCGTGAAGCAGATCACCTCCGATCTCAGAATCCGGAATCACCTGTCACGGGTGGCACGTGCGTGGCAAGCTACCCAACGTGACTCGGCTCATTATTGGCCCCTAGCGCGCCCAGCAACCATCCGCTGGACGCGCAGACCTCTCGCATTCGCGAGGGGTCTTTTTGTTGGCCCAGGTAAAGCCGACCCAAGACTTCCGCCAGGACGCCGGTCAGAGGAGACGACCATGCAGGTGTACGACACGACGCTGCGCGATGGGGCTCAGCGTGAGGCGATCAGCTACTCGGTGGTCGACAAGCTGGCCGTCGCCCGGCTGCTGGACGAGTTCGGCGTCGGGTTCATCGAGGGCGGGTGGCCGGGGGCCATGCCGAAGGACACCGAGTTCTTCCGCAGGGCGCGCACCGAGCTCGACCTCAAGCACGCCGTCTTCGTCGCGTTCGGCTCGACGCGCAAGGCCGGCGTCCGGGTGCAGGACGACCCGCAGGTCCGCGCCCTGCTGGAGGCCGAGACGCCCGCCGTGACCCTGGTCGCCAAGTCCGACCTGCGCCACGTCGAGCGGGCGCTGCGCACCACCGCCGAGGAGAACCTGGCGATGGTCCGCGACACGGTGGCGTACTTCGTGTCCGAGGGCCGCCGCGTCTTCCTCGACTGCGAGCACTTCTTCGACGGCTACCGCTTCGACCCCGACTACACCGCCGGCGTCGCTGCGGCCGCCCTCGAGGCCGGCGCCGAGGCCGCCGTGATGTGCGACACCAACGGCGGGATGCTGCCGTCGCTGATCACCCGCACGGTCGGCGAGGTCCGCGAGCGGCTCGCGGTGGCGCTCGGCGTCACGCCCGAGGAGGCCGTCGCCCGGCTCGGCATCCACTGCCAGAACGACACGTCCTGCGCCGTCGCCAACACCGTCGCCGCCGTCGAGGCCGGCGTGCCGCACTTCCAGTGCACCGCCAACGGCTACGGCGAGCGCCCGGGCAACGCCGACCTCTTCGCCGTGGTCGGCAACCTGCAGCTCAAGCTCGGCATGCCGGTCCTACCGGACGGCTGCATCGAGCAGATGGTGCGCGTCTCGCACTCCATCGCCGAGATCGCCAACATCGCACCCGACACCCACCAGGCCTACGTCGGGTCGTCAGCGTTCGCTCACAAGGCGGGCCTGCACGCGAGCGCGATCAAAGTGGATCCCGTGCTGTACAACCACATCGACCCCGTCGTCGTGGGCAACGACATGCGGATCCTGGTCACCGAGATGGCCGGCCGGGCCAGCATCGAGCTCAAGGCTCGCGAGCTCGGCGTCGACCTGGCCGGCCATCCGGAGGCGCTGACCCGGGTCACCAACCGGGTCAAGGAGCTGGAGGCCCGCGGCTGGTCGTTCGAGGCCGCCGACGCCTCGTTCGAGCTGCTCGCCCGGGCCGAGCTCGCCGAGGGCGCGCTGCCCCGGCCGTTCGCGCTCGAGTCGTACCGCGTGATCGTCGAGCACCGCGAGGACGGCGCGGTCGTCTCCGAGGCCACCGTGAAGGTCCGCGTGCGCGGCGAGCGCGTCATCGCCACCGCCGAGGGCAACGGCCCGGTCAACGCCCTCGACGAGGCGCTGCGGGTCGCGCTGGCCAGGCACTACCCCGAGCTGGCCCGCTTCGAGCTGGCCGACTACAAGGTCCGCATCCTGGAGGGCAGCCACGGCACCGGCGCCATCACGCGGGTGCTGGTCGAGACCCGGTCGACCGGGGAGGACTGGACGACCGTCGGCGTCCACGAGAACGTGGTGGAGGCCAGCTGGCAGGCGCTCGTCGACGCGCTCAGCTACGGCATAGCGCACCAGGTGCGGGTCTGAGCAGAACGAAGGGCCGCCCCGAACCCGGGGCGGCCCGTCAACGCCCGGCTACGGGCACTTGTTCTGTTTGTAGGCCGCCAACGACGCCCCGTCCGGCTCGAACCGCCACGCCCCGTTCTGGTAGCGCACCGTGCTCGTGCCGGTCTGCGCCGTGGTCGAGCCGGTCGGGGTGTGCGACCACTTGATGGTGGCCGTCGAGTCGTCGACCGGCGTCACCCCGGTCACCATATACTCGCCCTGCTGCGCCGTGCACGTCGCGACCAGGTCGATATAAGCATCCTTGCCGATCGCCGTCTTGGCGGCGTCGGTCCAGAGGTCGTAGGCGCCCGCCCAGTCGCCATCGCTGAGGTTGTCGAACAACTGCTCGGCGGTGACCTGGGCGGAGGCGGCGTCCTGGGGTTGCGCCGTCACCTCAACCGTCGGACGGTCGCTCGCCGACTCGTCGCTCGCGCCGTCCGACTTGTCCGAGCCGCATGCCGCGACGCCCAGCACAAGCGGGATGACGAAGGCGACCGCGAGGCCGCGGAAGGTTCGTGTCACCCATCTGCTCCAACGTGGTCCATGTCCGGGCGCTCCGCCCGATCCGTACGTGAAGGTACTCCCGGCCAACGAACCGCGTATAGGCGGAGGTACGCCGAAGTGATCTCTTCGGTCCGATTTCGGCCCGATCGGCGGGTTGGTCCTAGGCTTTCGGCAGCACGAGTTCCGCGTAAACGGCCTTGTGGTCGCTGCCGGCGACCTGGTGCACCGACACCTTGCGCACGCCGACCCGCTTGTCCGCCACCACGTGGTCGAGCTGGACGCCCGGGATGAACCAGCGGTCGTCGTACGGCCACGAGCCGACACATCCGGCGCCCACCACGTCGGCGGCGTCGCGATACCCCTTGGCGAGCACCTCGCGGAAGGCCTCATGGTCGATCGTCGCGTTGAAGTCGCCCAGGAGGATGTTGACCGTGGGGCCCTCGGGGGTGGCGGCCGGCTGCGCCGCGAGGTTGGCGACCCAGCACTCGTCGCGGGCCGAGCTCGGCGCCGGCGCGCACGGGTGGACCGACTCGACGTGCAGTTCCTTGGCCCCGGGGACGTTCACGCGGGCCTGCGCCTGCCCGAAGTCGACGTCGAACTGGCGATACCCCTGGTTGGTCAGCCCGAACCGGCTGTAGATCGCCGAGCCGGCCACGCCGGGCTTCGAGAACGACACCGCGTTGGGCAGCAGCCCCGACATGCCGGCGTCGATCAACGCGTCCTCGCCCTCCGGCGTGAACTCCTGGAACGCCACCAGGTCGACCTTGTGCTCCCGGATCAGGTGCACGATCCGGACCGGGTCGGCCCGGCCCATGAGCATGTTGACGGTCATGACCCGCAGCGACGGCCCGTCCTCGGTGCCGGGGTCGCTGTCGGCGATCATGCGTGGCAGCACGCAGGCGGCCAGCGCGATCGTGGCGACCGCGACGACCACGGCCGGCCAGATGCGCTTGGTGAGGATCGCGATGGCCAGCGGGACGAGCGACGCGACCGCGACATACGGGGTGAACGCGATCAGCTGGACCGTGGGAAAGCCGCTCTCGAGGCCCAGCAGGCGGGCGGCCGTCCAGATCACGAACGGCACGACCATCAGCCACAGCAGGACCGTCAGCCACCGATGCCGGCGCCGGGGGGCCGTCGGGGGAGCGAGCGGCAGCGTTTCCTCCGTGCTGACCATCCCGTCAGGGTAGACGCCCGCCGCCACAGCTCCTACCTTCAGGCGACGTCTGCCGCCACGGCCACCGCGCTCGGCTCGGCTCGCCGCTGTCGCTTGGACGCCTTTCCAACGATTCCACGGGACCGACACATTAGGCTCGGCAGCCGTGCACCCGGTGATCGCTCGGTTCGGTCCGGTGGCGATCCTGACCCACGACGTGTTCGTGGCCCTCGGCATCGGGGTCGCCGCCCTGGTCTTCCTGTGGGAGGTCCGCCGGCGGCAGGCGCAGGACGAGCGGCTCTGGTACGTGCTGGCCGGCGCGCTCGCCGGCGGCGCCCTGTTCGCCCGGCTCGGCACGTGGGCGCAGCACCTCGACCCGCGGGACAACGCGTCGCTGCTCGAACAGTGGGCGTACGGCAACCGCAGCATCCTCTCCGGGCTCGTCGGCACCTACGTGGGCGCGCTGGTGGCGAAGCGGATCGCCGGATACCCGCACAAGACCGGCGACCTCTTCGCGCCCGCCGTCGCCCTCGGCATGGCGGTGGGGCGCCTGGGCTGCTTCTTCGCCGAGCCGCCGGGCACCCCCACCGGCCTGCCCTGGGGCGTCACGCTCGACGCCGAGCAGGCCGCCGCGATGCATGTTCCCCCAGGTGTACCGCTGCATCCGTCGTTCGCCTACGAGATCGTCTTCCACGTCGCCGCGTTCGTCGCGCTGCTCGCGCTGCGCAAACGGATCACCACGCCGGGCCGCCTGTTCACGCTGTACCTCGCCGGATACGCCGCGTTCCGGTTCGGCGTCGAGTTCGTGCGCGGCAACGAGGTCGTCTGGGCGGGCCTGACCCGCTCGCAACTGTTCCTGCTGGCCTGCCTGCCGCTGCTCGCGGCCCGGCTGGCCTGGCGCTCCCATCGCGCGGAAGGTGTGACCACATGAGCGACTGGACCGTCCCGCCGCCACCGCCGCCGCCCGGCCCCGAGCGGCCGATCCGCGGCAGGAAGGTGTTCGCCGGCATCGGCCTGGCCGCGCTCGGTCAGGTGCTGGTCATCGGGCTCGGCGTGCTGCTCACGTTCCTGTTCGCGATGTCCGACAAGAGCGAGAACGCCCTGTTCGGCATCTACGCCGAGATCCTGCTGCAGATTCTGCTCTTCCTCGCCTGCCTGATCGTCGGCATCATCTGGATCGCGCAGAAGGACCGGGGGATCGGGCTCGGCATCATCATCGGATGGGCGGTCAGCGTGCTGGTCTTCCCGATCGCCGGGATCGGGGTCTGCATCGCCATCGTCAACAGCCAGACGGGAACGACATGAGCACCGACACGGGCATGCCGCTGCGCGGGGACCGCATCCACCGGTACGTCAACGCCTTCTGCCCGAACTGCCACGACGAGCGGCCGGACCGTCCACTCGAGACGGTCCAGCGGCTGTCGGGCTGGCTGGCCGAGCGCGACGGGCGGATCTGGCTCGAGCGCGGCTGCCCGGCGCACGGGCTCGTCCGCACGCTGTACGACGAGGAGCCGGAGATCCTGCGGTACCTCGAGCAGTGGACCGCGCCGACGAAGACGCACGTGCCCGACCTGGCCGGCAACTTCGCGCCCGTCCCGTCGGCGTACCTCGACGGCCTGCCGGAGATGCAGACCCAGCACACCTGCATCCTGCTGGCCGACCTGACCGACAGCTGCAACCTGAAGTGCCCGACCTGCTTCACGGACTCCTCGCCCGCGATCGAAGGTGTGGTACCGCTGGCGGACGTGCTGGCGAGCGTCGACACCAAGCTGTCCCGGGAGAACGGCCGCATCGACGTGCTGATGCTCTCCGGCGGGGAGCCCACGCTGTACCCCCACCTCCCCGAACTCCTGCACGAGGTCTCGAGGCGCAACGTCGTGCGGGTCCTGGTCAACTCCAACGGGGTGCGGATCGCGCGCGACGACGCGCTGCTCGACCTGCTCACCGAGCACCGGGAGCGGGTGGAGGTCTACCTGCAGTACGACGGCGTGACCGAGCGTGCGTCGCGCCACCACCGGGGCGCCGACCTGCGGCGGCTGAAGGAGCAGGCGATCGACCGGCTCTCCGCCCGGGGCATCTTCACCACGCTCACCATGACGTGCGCGCTTGGCGTCAACGACGACGAGATCGGCGCGGTGGTGAAGCGGGCGCTGGACACGCCGTACGTCGGCGGGGTCTCGCTGCAGCCGCAGTTCGGCTCGGGTCGTTCGGGTCCGATCGACCCGGTCGACCGGCTGACCCACACCGGGGTGCTGGCCCGGCTCGGCCCGCAGACCGGCGACCTGGTCACCTGGCGCGACCTGACGGCGCTGCCGTGCTCGCACCCGCACTGCTGCTCGGTGGGGTACCTCCTGCGCGACGACGCCGGCCAGTGGCAGTCGATGACCGAGCTCATCGGCCACGACCGGCTGCTGTCGTTCCTCGACCTGGCGCCGGAGCTGGTGGCCAACCGGATCGCCGACGTCCAGCTGCCGGCCGCGCTGCGCGCCGCGGTCAAGGACTCGCTGCTGGGGCTGCTGTCGGAGCAGTCGTCGCTGTCCCACCCCGACGTCGGCCGCCTGTGGCGGGACATCTGCGAGAACTGCGACCTCGGCATCTCGACGCTGACCACGCTCGTGTCCTCGTCGATGCCGGGCGGGCGGAACCGGCTGCGCAAGATGCTCGGCGAGCGCGTCAAGCGCATCACGGTGAAGCCGTTCATGGACATGCACACGATGATCGAGGAGCGGCTCCTGCAGTGCTGCGTGCACGTGGCCACGCGCAATGCCGCCGGGCAGGATCAGTGCGCGCCCTTCTGTGCGGTACAGGCGTGGCCCCTGCTGTCGATCCAGCGCCTCCCGCGCCGTGGCTGACCCGCAGCCGTACGACCCGCTGCGCCTGTGCGTCTACGCGACGATCGCGGCGCTGGCCTGGCTCCTCGGGCCGCTCGCGGTGCTGGGGTTCGCGGTGCTGGGCTTCGCCGGGTATCTGCGGGCCCGCCGGCAGGGCCTGACCCGCTCCAAGTGCGTGCTGCGCGACACCCGCCTGGTGCTGACGTATCTCGCGGCCCTGGCCGTGGCCGGCCTGGCGGGCGTGGGCTGGCACGTCTACGGTTGGCTGGCGTGAGCGACCTACCGCCCCCGTTGCAACGAGGCAGCGACCGGCCGGCACAGCTCCCCGGCTGGCTGCGCCGCACCGAGGCCGAGCAGCGCTGGCCGGCCGCGCTGGCCATCGCCGCGGCGATCGCCATCCACATGGTCCTCCCGCCGGACCTGGCCCCGCGACCGCGCTGGCTGCTGCCGGGCCTGGAGTCGCTGCTCCTGCTGACCGTGGTGGCCGTGAACCCGCTGCGCATCAACCGCGAGACCCGCGTGCTGCGCCCGCTGAGCATCGGCCTGGTGGCGGTCCTGACCCTGGTGACGGCCTGGTCGGTAGCGCTGCTGGTGCGGGCCCTGTTCCGCCACGGCGGCCCGCCGCCGGAGCACCTGCTCCTGTGGGGCGGCGCGATCTGGCTGACGAACGTCATCGTCTTCGCCCTGTGGTTCTGGGAGGGCGACCGCGGCGGCCCGGGAGCGCGCGCCGACGGCAGCGCACCGCACCCGGACTTCGTGTTCACCCAGATGCAGGTCCCGGACCTGGCGAGCCGCGACTGGGAGCCGACGTTCGTGGACTACCTGTACCTGTCGTTCACGAACGCGACCGCCTTCAGCCCGACGGACACCCTGCCGATGTCCACGTGGGCCAAGCTGCTGATGCTGAGCGAGTCGCTGCTCTCGTTGGTGACGGTCCTCCTGGTGGTGGCGCGGGCGGTCAACGTCATCGGCGCCTGACCGCCCATGATCGATGGCGAGTTCTGGTTGTGATGGCAGCCAGAACTCGCCATCATGAGCCGGCGTCATGAGCCGGCCGCCGTCAGCCCTTCACGCCGGACTGGGCCACGCCGCGCACGAAGAAGCGTTGGAACACGATGAAGACGATCGCCACCGGGATGATCGTCAGGATCGATCCCGCCATCATCACCGGGTAGTCGTACGACTGGCCGCCCGCGCCGCCGCGGCCGAGCGTCGACAGGCCGAACGGCAGCGTCCAGTGGTCCGGGCTGGCCCGCACGACGATCAAGGGCATCAGGAACTCGTTCCAGACGCCCTGGAACGAGAGGATCGTCAGCGTCAGCAGCGCCGGGCGGGCCAACGGCAGCACCACGTGCCAGTAGGCCTGGAAGATCGACGCGCCGTCGATGCGGGCCGCCTCCTCCAGTTCCCGCGGCAGTTCGGCGAAGAACTGCCGCATCAGGAAGATGCCCATCGCGTCCACGGCCAAGGGCAGGATCAGGCCCGTGTACGAGTTGAGGAGGCTCATCTCCTTCAGCACCAGGAAGCGCGGAACGGTCAGGACGATCGGCGGCACCGCCAGGACCGAGACGACGCCCGCGAACACCAGGTTCCGGCCGCGCCAGTTCAGGCGGGCCAGCGAGTAGCCCGCCAGCGAGTCCAGGAACACGCGGCCCAGCGTCGCCAGCACCGTCACGAGGATCGAGTTGAACGTCCACAGCGGGAAGTCGCTGTGCAGCAGCACGTCGGCCCAGGCGCGGGTGTCGAACGACTGCGGCCACGGGATCACCGGGTCGGACGCCACCTCGGGGCGGGACTTGAAGGAGGTGGCGAACGACAGGATGAACGGGTAGATGAAGATCACGGCGAAGAAGATGAGGATGCCGTACCGCACCGCGCGCCGCATGTCAGCGCTCCTTCCGCAGCACCAGGCGCTGCACGGCGGTGAAGACCAGGATGATGACGAAGACGACGAAGGCGATCGCCGCCGCGCGGCCCATCGCACTGTTCTGGAAGCCCTCGCGGTACACCAGGTAGGCGGGCGTGAGCGTGGTCTTCTGCGGGCCGCCGGCCGTCATCGCGTACACCTGGTCGAAGACCTGCCACGTGCCGATGATGCCCAGCGTCAGCACCAGGAACAGGGTCGGCTTCAGCAGCGGGAGCGTGATGGCGAAGAAGCGCTGGCGGGGCGTGGCCCCGTCGATGGACGCCGCCTCCTCCAGCTCCTCCGGGACGTTCTGCAGGCCGGCCAGGAACATCAGCATGAACGTGCCCGTGGTGGTCCAGGTGGCCAGGATCATCACCGCGGAGAGGGCGACGCTCGGGCCGGACAGCCAGTCCCACCACGACAGGTCCATGAACTCGCCGCGCAGGGCGGCCGGCGGATGGTCCACGCCCACGGTCCGCAGCAGCAGGTGCAGCAGGCCGTCCGAGTCGTCCAGCCAGACGAGGTCCACCTTTCCCGGCAGTACCGCGGACAGCACGGTGTTCACCACGCCCGCCGGACTGAACAGGAACACGAAGATGAAGGCGACGGCGATCGAGCTCGTCACCGACGGGAAGTAGAACGCGGTGCGGAAGAACGTGCGGCCCTTCAACAGCCGGGCGTTGACGACGAGCGCGAGCAGGAACGCCAGGATCGTCTGGGCGGGGACGACGCCGAGCACGTAGTACAGGTTGTTGCGCAGGCTCTTGGCGAAGTCGCCGCGCACGACGCCGGGGTCGGTGAGCAGGTCGGCGTAGTTGCCGGCGCCGGCGTTGGTGGAGTCGGCGAGCGGGGTGAGGCCGCTCCAGTCGCGGAACGACACCCACAGCGCCAGCACGATCGGCGCGACCATGAACGCGCCCAGCCCGACGAGGGCGGGGGTGACGAACAGCCAGCCGGCGAGGCTCTGCCGGCCGTGGATGCGCGACTTTGGGCGGGGGCCGGTGGGTGCGGCCGGCGGGGCCTCAGCGGTGGCGGTCATTTTCGGGGGTACCTCCGGAAGGGGCCGCCGCCACGGGGGAGGCGGCGGCCCCGGTCAAACGGGTCAGCCGAGGATGTCGGTCCCGGCCTTCTGGGTGCTGGAGACGACCTCGTCCACCTGCTTGTTGCCCTTGGCGAGGCCCTGGATACCGTCGTTGAACGTGTCGATCGCGGTCGAGAAGCCGGGGACGAACACCGACTTCTTCGCGTAGTCACCGCCGGCGACGAACGCCTTGAGCTCCGGCTTGTCGGCCAGCCACTTGTCGGCCAGCGACTTGCGCGACGGCATCACCGGGAACTCCTTGGTGACCGCGAACTGCTCGTCGGGCGAGGTGAGCCACTTGACGAAGTCGGTCGCGGCGGCCTTGTTCTTCGACGCCTTGGCCACGCCGTAGCAGACCGAGAAGGACATCGTGCCCTTGCCCTTCGGGCCGGCCGGCAGCTCGGCGACCGCGTACTTCACGTTGGGGAAGTCGTTCTTCATCGCCCCGACGATCCAGTTGCCCTCGATGGTCATCGACGTCAGGCCCTTGCCGAACGCCTCGCCGCCCCATCCGGCGCCGACCGACGCCGGCGTGCCGAAGTTCCCGTTCTTGTGGTTGTCGGCCACGTACTGCAGGGCCGTCTTCATCTCGGGCGTGTCCATCGTCATCTTGGTGATGTCGTCGTTGGTCGGCCACGCGCCGGCCTGCGCCATGAACACACCCCAGCGGTAGAACTCGGGACCGAACACCAGCCCGGGGTGACCCGGCTTGGTCAGCGCCTTCGCGGCGGCGGCCAGCTCGTCCCAGGTCTTGGGCGGCTGGACGCCGGCGGCGGTGAAGTCGGCGGTGTTGTACACCAACTGCAGCGTGGAGAAGTCCTTCGGCGCGCAGTAGTACGTCCCCTTGTAGGTGAACGACTGCTTGAGCGTGTCGTAGAAGTCGCCCGGGTTCTCGACCTTGTCGCCGATCGGCTCGAGCGCGCCGTTCTTACCCAGGTCGGGCAGCTTGTTGTCGTTGACGTAGAACACGTCCGGCGGCTCGCCGCCGGCCAGCGCCGTCGTGAGCGCGGTGTCGTACTCCGGCAGCACCTTCAGCTCGACGGTGTTGCGGCCGAGCTTGTTGTAGTCCTCGACGGCCTTGCGCAGTACCGCATCCTCGGCCGGGGACGAGGAGAACGCGAACATCGTCAGTTTGGCGCCGGTGTCGGTGCCCTCGGTGCCGGAGCCGTCGTCGCCGCAGGCGGCGAGCCCGAGCAGCAGCAGCGCGGCGGCGAGGAGGCGGGGTGTGCGTTTCATGGTGTCGCTCCCAGGGGGTCGGGGTTCAATTGCGGTGCGCTGGACGCCCGGACGATCAGTTCGGGCGGCAGCAACTGGGCGGTGGGTTCGGTTCCACCGCCGAGAAGGGCGCGGATCATGGCGTGTCCGACCGCCTCGATGGGCTGGCGGACGCTCGACAGGTCGAGCGCGGCGGCGGTCGGGGTGTCGTCGAAGCCGACGACCGCGAGGCGCGCGCCGCGGCGCTGCACGACGCGCAGCACCCCCGCGGCGAGCGTGTCGGTGGCGGCGACGACGGCGGTGGGCGGGGTGGGGTGGTCCAGGAGGGCCTCGCCGAGCCACGCTCCGGTGGCGAGCGAGTCCTCGCCGCGCAGGTCGAGGTGGCGGGAGCCGGCGAGCAGGCCGTGCCGGTCGAGGCCGGTGCGCCAGCCCTCGGCCCGCCGGTCGCCGACCGCCGCGGCGCCCTCGGGGTAGCCGACGAACGCGATCCGCCGGTGACCGCCGGCCACCAGGTGGTCGACGGCGGCGGCGGTGCCCGCGGCGTTGTCGATGTCGACCCACGAGTGGGCCGAGTCGGCTCCCGTGCGGCCGAACGCGGCGAACGGGATGCGCAGCTGCCGCAGCCCGGGCGGGCGCGGGTCGGCGGTCGAGATGCCGTAGAGGATGACGCCGTCGATCGCGCCGGCCCGGTGCAGGGCCTGCACGTTGGCGACCTCGTCCTCGGGGTCGTTGGCGGTGAACAGCAGGAGGTGGTGGTCCGCGGCCCGGCCGGCCTCGGCCAGCGCGTGCAGGAACCGGTCGTGGATGCTGGAGAGGGACTGGGGGTGCATCGGTTCGATGCGGTAGCCGATCATGCGGGAGGTGGATGCGCGCAGCGACTGCGCGACCCGGTTGGGCCGGTAGCCGAGCTGGTCGATGGCCGCCTCGACCCGCTGCCGGGTCTCCGGGCGCACGCGCTCGGGCGCGTTGAGCACGTTGGACACGGTCTGCCGGGAGACCCCGGCGGCCCTCGCCACGTCCTCGACGGTCGGCGGGTGCACATTCCCTCCCAAATGCCGTAAGGTGCCGAGTTGAACGTTCAAAACCTTGCGATGGCATTAGCCGTTTTGAACGTTCAACATGGATGACCGGACAGTCTCACCCGCCCACCGGCTTGTCAAGAGGAACCGAAGATGGCACAGCCCTACCTGCATGAGCACGTGACGTGTGTCGCCGCCCCGGCCACCTGGCTGTCGGGGCCGTCCGGGCAGCTCACCGGCGGCGCCGACGGCCTGTACGTCAACGACCGCAGGGTGCTCTCCCGGCTGGTCGTGACGGTCGACGGGCGCTCACCCGTGCCGGTGACCGTGCGGCGGACGGGCGCCGCGTCGGCGGTGTTCGCGTCGGTGCTGCGGGAGCTCGGCGACGACGGCCCCGACCCGACGGTCACGCTGTCCCGGCGGCGCCTCGCCGAGCCGAACGGCGGCACCGAAACGATCACCCTGACCAACGACTCGCACCAGACGCTGAGCGTCGAGGTGGCGGTCGAGGCGTCGACCGACTACGCGAGCATGAGCGCGGTCAAGGACGGCGTGGCGGCCGCGGTGTCCGCGGACGGCATGTCGGTCGAGTACTCGGCCAGCCCGCCCGCGGAGGACTTCCGCTGGCAGGTCACCATCCCGCCGCGGGAGAGCTGGACCGTCGAGCTGCGCTTCACGCGCACCGACGGGCCGCCGGTCGCGCGTAGCAAGCGGTTCAGCACGCTGCGGGTCACCGCCGACGACCGGCGCCTCGACGCCCTCGTGCGGGCCGGCGTCCAGGATCTCGACGCGCTGCGCAGCGCCGACGGCGAGGACGTGTACTACACCGCGGGCAGCCCGTGGTACCTGACCCTCTTCGGCCGCGACTCGCTCTGGTCGGCCCGCCTCGGCCTGCCGGTCGGCCACGAGGTCGCGGCCGGCACGCTGCGGGCGCTCGCGAAGCGGCAGGGCGTCCGGCACGACCCGGACACCGACGAGGAGCCCGGCAAGATCCTGCACGAGGTGCGCCCGCCCGACGCCGCCTACTACCTGCCGCCGGTGTACTACGGCACCGTCGACGCGACCGCGCTGTTCGTCAGCACCCTCGCCGAAGCGTACCGCTGGGGCATGCCCCGCGCCGCCGTCGAGCCGCTGCTCGCGAACGTCGAGCGGGCGATGGAGTGGCTCGCCGGGCACGACGGCTTCATCGCCTACCAGTCGAGCGCCAAGGGGCTGACCAACCACGGCTGGAAGGACTCCGGCGACGGCGTGCAGCACGCCGACGGGCGGCTGGCGACCGGTCCGCTCGCGCTGAGCGAGGTCCAGGCCTACGCGCATCAGGCCGCGCTCGACGCCGCCTGGCTGCTGGAGTCGTTCGGCCGCGAAGGGTCCGGGCGCTGGCGCGGATGGGCGGCCGACCTCGCCGAGCGGTTCCGGGCCGCGTTCTGGTGCGAGGGCGGCTATCCGGCCATCGCGCTCGACGGCGCCGGGCAGCGGGTCGACAGCATCGCCTCGAACATGGGGCACCTGCTGGGCACCGGGCTGCTGACCGCGCCCGAGAGCGCCGCCGTCGCCGCGCGGCTGGCCGAGCTGCGCTCGCCGTTCGGGATCCGGACCGTCGCGCCGTCGTCGGCCGGGTACAACCCGATCTCGTACCATCTCGGCTCGGTCTGGCCGCACGACACCGCGATCGCGCTGCTCGGCCTCGTGCGGGACGGCCACGCGGGCGAGGCGTCGGCGGTCATCCGCGCCCTGCTCGACGCCGGCGAGCGCTTCGATTTCCGGCTGCCCGAGCTGTTCGGCGGCGACGACCTGCCGACCCCGTACCCGGCCTCGTGCCGCCCGCAGGCCTGGGCCGCGGCGGCGGGGCCGGCGATCCTCACGGCACTGCTGGGGCTGGACGCCGACGTGCCGGGCGGGCGGATCACGTTCGCCCCGCTGGCGCCGTCGCCGGTCGGGGCGTTCCGGGTGCGCGGCCTGAAGATCGGCGAGGGCGAGCTGGACGTCAGCGTGACCGCGGCCGGCACCCTGACGGTCCACAATGGACCCGTCGGCGTCGAGTTCCTGATGGCCGACGGGTCGCCGGCGGTCATCTCGGCGGCGTGAGGCGGTAGACGGTGCCGCTGCCGTCATCGCTGACGAAGAGGGAGCCGTCCGGGTCGACCGCGGCGTCGACCGGGCGGCCCCACCACTTGCCGTCCGGCTCGACGAACCCGGTCGCCAGGTCGGTCGCGGCGGTCGGGCTGCCGTTGCTGAAGGGGACGTACTGCACCTTGTAGCCGACCGGCTTCGTGCTGTTCCACGAGCCGTGCAGCGGCACGACCGCCCCGTCCTTGTAGAACGTCAGACCCAGCGGCGCGCTGTGCGCGGCGAAGCCGAAGGCGATCGGGTCGGCCTTGGCGCAGTCGGCGCGCCGGCCGTCGCGGTTGAGCTCGTAGTCGCGGTCGAAGCCGCCCTTGTCGTTCGGGTTGCAGAACGGCCAGCCGTAGAAGCCGCCGTCGCGCACCTTGATGAACGGCTCGACCGGGTAGTCGTCGACGAACTGGGCCATCTTCTTGCCCTTGTCGGACTTGCCGTCGCCGTCGACGTCGCGGTCGTCGGGCACCAGGGTGTTGTCGCGGTTGTTGACGACGGCCCACAGCTCGTCGGTGCCGGGCCGGAACGCGAGGCCCTCCGCGTTGCGGATGCCGGTGGCCAGCAGCTTGCGCTCGGCGTTGGTGCCCGCGGCGGCGTACGTGTAGATGGCCGCACGCCGCGGGTCGCTCTCCGTGTCGGCGACGCAGGCGTTGCAGGTGGAGGCGATCGAGAGGTACAGCCGGTCGCCGCGGACGGCGATGTTCTTCAGCTGGTGCGCATACGCGCCGCGCAGCTCGGGCGTGCTCCGGTCGGGCAGGCCGTCGACGACCACCTGGCCGGTCTGGACCTTGAGGTCGCCGTTCGCGTACGGGTAGCGCATCACCCGGTGCGACTCGGCGACGAACAGGTACATCTGGTTGCTCAGCTCGGCGAACACCATGTCGTGGGGCTGGCGCAGGCCGCTCGCGAACTCGGTGACCCTGCCGTCGCGGACGACGTGGATCCGGCCGGCCGACGGCTGCGACACGAGCAGGTCGCCGCTGGGCGTCCGGGCCAGGAAGCGGGCCTTGTCGATGCGGGCGTAGACGGCCACGGTCCAGCCGGCGGGGACGTCGAGGTACCGCGCCTTGTCGAACGGCGCGGTGTTCATGCCCGCCGGCACCTGCACCTGCGTCCTGGTCAACGGGCTCGTGCCCGCGGACGGCGCCGCCGAGCCCGGCTGGCCGGTCGCCCGGTTCTGATCGTCGTTGGTGCAGGCGGTGAGCGCGATCGTGCCGGCGAGGGCGGCGGCCCAGAGCTTGCGCATGCTGCTGACGCTACCCCGGGCCCCTAGACTTGCCCCCGTGTCGTCGACCGCGGACCTCGCCCGGGCCACGTGGGCGGCCCGCCGGGTCGCGCACGAGGCCCGGGTCGACGCCTGGATCGAGCCGCACCTGGCCCGCCGGCGTCGTGGCGAGAAGCATCCCGTCGAGGACTTCCTGTTCACCTACTACTCGTATCGGCCGGCCCAGCTGCGCCGCTGGTTTCCCGGCACCCCGGACCCCGCCGAGCTGTCGCGGCGGCGGCCCGCCGTGGAGTGGATCCGGGACCTGCTGGCCGCCACCGCCTCCCGCCCGCCGCACCTCGGCTGCTTCGGGCTGCACGAGTGGGCCATGGTCTACCGGCAGACCCAGGAGCAGGTGCGGCACAACGCCTGGCCGCTGCGGCTCGGCGCCGCCGGCACCGACGCCGTCGTCGCCGGTTCCCGCATCCGCTGCAGCCACTTCGACGCGTTCCGCTTCTACACCGAGCCCGCCCGGCCGCTGAACCTGCTGCAGCCGACCCGGGAGGCCCAGCACGCGCTGGAGCAGCCGGGCTGCCTGCACGCGAACATGGATCTCTACAAGCACGCGTACAAACTGGCCCCGCTCGTGCCGGCCGAGCTGATCGCCGACTGCTTCGAGCTGGCCCGCGACATCCGCACGCTCGACATGCGCGCCTCGCCGTACGATCTGGCCGCCCTCGGCTACGAGCCGGTGCGGATCGAGACGCCGGAGGGCCGGGTCCGCTACGTCGAGGCCCAGCGCGCCTTCGCCGAGCGCGCGGCGCCGCTGCGGGCCCGCCTGTTGGCGGAGTGCGAACGCTTGCTCGCCAGCCCTTGACACACCCGGTCGGCCTAGGATCTTGTCGACCCCTGAACCCTGCTGAACGGAGGCGGACGGGATGAGCGAGGTTCGGCGGCGGCTGCGGCCGCTGCTGGGGTTGTGGGACGTCGAGACGACCGTCGGCGGCGTGGTGACCAGCAAGGGCTGGACCAGCTTCGCGTGGGCCGACGACGGCGAGTTCCTCATCCAGCGCGCCGACGGAGGCCCACCCGGCGAGGACGTGCCGCAGGAGTGGCTGGACAACACCCCGTTCCCGACGGTGTCGATGATCGGCTACGACGACTCCACTGACCAGTTCACCCAGCTCTACTCGGACGCCCGCGGCGTCTTCCGCGTCTACAACATGACGCTGACCGAGCGGGAGTGGCGCATCTGGCGGTCGGCGGAGGGCTTCCACCAGCGCTTCGCCGGCACGATCAGCCCGAACGGCTACCGGATCGTCGCCCATTGGGAGAAGTCGAAGGACGGCCGCACCTGGCTGCGTGACTTCGACATGACCTACGAACGGCCCCGCTGAGCCGCGTCACAGCTTCTCTCACCGCCGTCACAGGACGGCGGCCCTACCTTCCCTGGAGATACCACCAAGGGGAAGGACCAGTCATGATCGAGGCTGTCGGCCTCACCAAACGGTATGGCGACCGGGTCGCCGTCGACCGGCTCTCGTTCACGGTGCGGCCGGGTCAGGTCACCGGGTTCCTCGGTCCGAACGGCGCGGGCAAGTCCACGACCATGCGCATGATCGTCGGCCTGGACACCCCGACCGCCGGCCGGGTCACGGTCAACGGCCGGCCGTTCGCGGCCCTGGACAACCCGATGCGGGAGCTCGGCGCGCTGCTCGACGCCAAGGCGATCCACGGCGGGCGCAGCGCGTACCACCACCTGCTCTGCCTCGCGCAGAGCAACAACCTGCCGAAGCGCCGGGTCGACGAGGTGCTGGAGAAGGTCGGGCTCACGCAGGTCGCGCGCAAGCGGTCCAAGGGCTTCTCGCTGGGCATGGGCCAGCGGCTCGGCATCGCGGCCGCCCTGCTCGGCGACCCGCGCATCCTGATGTTCGACGAGCCGGTCAACGGGCTCGACCCCGAGGGCATCCTGTGGATCCGCAACCTCATGAAGGCCCTCGCGGCCGAGGGCCGCACCGTGCTCGTCTCCAGCCACCTCATGTCGGAGATGGAGCACACCGCCGACCACCTGCTCGTCATCGGCCGGGGCCGGATGATCGCCGACTGCACGGTCCGGGAGTTCATCGAGCGCAACTCGGCGCTGGCCCTGCGGGTCCGCTCGTCGTCGCCGTCCGAACTGGCCGCCGTCGTGGCCCGCGCGGGCGGGAAGACGGCGCCGGCGTCGGACGGGGCGCTGCTCGTGACCGAGCTGCCCGCCGAGCGGATCGGGGACCTGGCGTTCGAGCACGGGATCCGGCTGTACGAGCTGTCGCCGCTGCAGGCCTCGCTGGAGCAGGCCTTCATGGAACTGACCCGCGACAGCGTCGAGTACCAGGCCGCACCACTGAGGGAGTCGTCATGAGCATGGTGTTGCCGCGGGCCGGCCTGGGCGGCATGGTCCGCTCGGAGTGGACCAAGCTGCGCACGGTCCGCTCGACCGTCTGGTCGCTGGTGGCGATGGCCGCCATCTCGTTGGGCCTGATGTCGGTCATCGCCTGGAGCGTCATGCGCCAGTGGGACACCGCCGACCCGGGCACGCAGGAGATCCTGCGGCAGTACCCGCTGGAGCTGGTGATCGCCCGCCCGGTGTACATCAGCCAGCTCGTGATCGCGGTGCTGGGCGTGCTGGTGATCTCGGCCGAGTACACCACCGGCATGATCCGCTCCACCCTGCAGTCCCAGCCCCGCCGCCTGACCGTCCTGGCCGCCAAGGTGGGCGTGTTCACCGCCCTGATGCTCGTGGTCGGCGAGCTTCTGGCCTTCGCCGCCTTCTTCCTGGGCCAGGCGATCCTCTCGCCCCACGTCGAGCTCTCGCTGGACGGTCCGGGCATCCTCCGCTCGGTGATCGGCGCCGGCCTCTTCATGGCGGTGCTGGGCCTGTTCTCGCTGGCGGTGGGCGCGATCATCCGCTACACGGCGGGCGCGATCACGGCCGTCCTGGGCCTGATCCTGATCGTGTCGAACCTGACAAGCCTGCTGCCGGGCTCGTGGGGCGCCCACGTGAACGCCTGGATGCCGACGAACGCCGGCCAGCTGATCTTCCAGCCGACGGTGGACCCGGGCGCACTGTTGACCCCGTGGCAGGGCCTGGCCGTCTTCGGAGGCTGGACTGTGCTGCTCCTGGGAGTGGCGGCCTACCTCTTCAAACACCGGGACGCCTGACACCTGCTCGCGATCGCGGACGTCGGGCGCCTGGGAACGGCACCCGGACGTCCGCGGTCACGTCGCGGCCGGCGGCGGGACTCGGCGGCGGGTCCGCGCCGGGGTCGAGCCGACCGAGCGCTCGTGGGTCAGGCTGCACGGGTCCGGCGGGTCAGGCTGCGCGGGTTGGGTGGGTCAGGCTGCGCGGGGTTGGGTGGGTCAGGCTGCGCGGGTCCGGCGGGGCAGGCTGCGCGGGTTGGGTGCAGCAGGCTGCGCGGGTTCGGTGGGGCAGGTTCCGCTCGGGACGGTGGACGCCGGCTCAAAGCCCGACGCCGAAGCGGCCCGGCCTCTCCGCCACGGTTGCCCGGCGCGGGCGGCACCCCCGGTGGCGCACAGTCCGCTCGCCGGGTCTGCTGGTCAGGTTCCGGCTTGGACCATGGGCACCGAGTCCGAGCCTGAACAGCAAACAGGCCGCGCGCTCGGGAACGAGCGGCGCGGCCTGAACCGTGGTAGCCCCGACCGGATTCGAACCGGCGCTACCGCCTTGAGAGGGCGGCGTCCTGGGCCGCTAGACGACGGGGCCCCAGCACTTCCTTGTGTTGCTGTCGTGCGGTGAACACTACAGCACCGCGATCTTGCTGCGGCGCTGGGGTACCAGGACTCGAACCTAGACTAACTGAACCAGAATCAGTTGGGCTGCCAATTACCCCATACCCCATTGGCGCCTTGCGGCGCCGGAAGAGAACTTTACCGGAGACCCCGTTCCCCGCCAAATCGGTTGTCGCGAAGCCGCCTAATCCAGGGTCAGGACGCGGTTGGTGAGGGTGCCGATGCCCTCGATCGAGACCTCCACCGTGTCGCCGGCGGCCAGGGGGCCGACGCCCGCCGGGGTGCCGGTGAGGATCACGTCGCCCGGGAGGAGGGTCATGACGTGTGACACATACGACACCAGGGTGGGGATGTCGAAGACCATGTCCTTGGTCCGGCCGAGCTGGCGGACCTCCTCGTTGACCTCGCAGCGGACCTCGACGTCGCCGACGTCGACGCCCGTGACGATCCAGGGGCCGATGGGGCAGAAGGAGTCGAAGCCCTTCGCGCGCGTGAACTGCACGTCCTTGCGCTGCAGGTCGCGGGCGGTGACGTCGTTGGCGCAGGTGTAGCCGAAGATGGCGGCCGCGGCGCCGGCCCGGTCGACCCGGCGCGCGCCCGTGACGCCGATCACGACGGCCAGCTCGGCCTCGTGCTCGACCTGCTGCGACTGCGTGGGCAGCCGGATCGCGTCGTTGGGGCCGATGATCGAGGTGGACGGCTTCAGGAAGAGCAGCGGCTCCTTCGGCACGTCGTTGCCGAGCTCGGCGGCGTGGTCGGCGTAGTTGCGCCCCACGCAGACGACCTTGCTGGGCAGGATCGGCGAGAGCAGCCGGACGTCGGCGACCGCCCAGCGCTGGCCGGTGAACCGGATCTCCCCGAACGGGTGGCCGTCGATCTCGGCGACGGTCAGCCCGGACAGCCCGGCCGCCGGCTCACCCTCGACGACCCCGAACGACATGCCACTGCTGTGGGCAAAACGAGCGATACGCACGGTCGGAACCCTACTCCCCGAACAGATGACGTCGCACGAACGCGTTGCGGAACTTGCCATCCGGGTCGAGCCGCGCGGCGAGGGCCCGGAAGTCGCCCACCCGCTCGTAATCCGGAGCCGTGTGGAACACCTTCCCCCAGTGCGGCCGCGCTCCGAACGGCGCCAGCTCGGCCTCCAGCGCCGCCACGGCCGGCCGCACCGCCTCGGTGTCGGGCACCCAGGTGAAGTGCAGCGCCACGCTGCCGCGCCGATAGTGCGGGCTGAGCCACAGGTCGTCGGCGGCGACCACGCGCACCTCGGAGATCTGCAGCACGGGCGTCACCAGGTGGCGGACCCGCTCGACGGCGGCGAACGCGGCGACGGCGTCCTCCCGGGCCACGAAGAACTCCGACTGCAGCTCCTCGCCGCTGCTCGGGGTGAACTCCAGCCGGAAGTGCGGCAGCCGCGTGTGCCACGGCCCGGGCACGTCGCCCTGCTCGGTGCAGCTGACCGGCGACACCCCCGAGATCGGGTGCCGCGGCCCGCCGGCCGGCCGCGCTCCGAACAGCTCGGCCGGCGCCGCCTCGCCGTCGTCGAGCCGCTTGAGCCAGACCTGGTTGACGGTGTCGCCGGACCAGTCGGTGAAGAGGCTCACGCTGTAGGCACTCGTGGCGAGCTCCGTCCAGTGCGCGTCCACCTCGGCCCGCGCCAGGTGCTCGTAGACCGTCTGGCGCACCTGGAACCGCGGGACGATGTCGAGCTCCACCCGGACCACCACGCCCAGCGCACCCAGGGCGACCACCGCACCCGCGAACTCCGGGTCGCCGCGGCGCAGCTCGACCAGCTCGCCGTCGGCGGTGACGAGCTGCATCCCGGCGACCGCGGTCGCCAGGTTGCCCAGGCCCGCGCCCGACCCGTGCGTGCCCGTCGCGACCGCCCCGGCGATCGAGATGTGCGGCAGCGACCCCAGGTTGTGCAGCGCATAGCCCTCGGCGTCGAGCCGGGCGGCCAGCTCGCCGTAACGCACGCCGCCCGCGACGCTCACCGTGCCCCGCTCGGCGTCGATGCGCACGCCGGCCGGCAGCCCGGCGACGCTGACGAGATCCGCGGGCGTGTCGGCGATCCGGTTGAACGAGTGGCCGGACCCGAGGACCCGCACCTGCTCGGCGCCGGAGACGACCTCCTGCACCTGCTCGACCGAGGTGGGTCGATGCACTCGTGCGGCCTCGAACGTGACGTTTCCGGCCCAGTTCTTCCAGTCCTCCGACATGCGGCCGAGTTTACGAGCCCGCGCCGGCAACCAGCACCGTTGCGCCGACGACCACGGCGCCCGCACCGGCCGCCGCGGCGTCCGACGTGGACGGTGCGGGCGGCGGCGGCGACGGGCCGGTGCACGTCGAGGGCCCGATCACGGTCATCGGTCCGGACGTGTACAGGCTCGACGCCGACAAGGACGGCGTCGCTTGTGAGTGACTAGCTGTCGAGGTACCGGAGCATCTGCTGGATCTCGGCGGTCCTCGACTGGTCGATGCGCTTGGCCAGGTCGAGGGCCCCGGGGTTGATCCCGGACCCGGTCTCCATCCGCGCGATCTCGACCGCGTTGTGCTGGTGCGCCACGAGCATCGTGAGGAACTTCCGCTCGAACTCGGGGCCGTCCAGCGCCCCGAGGGCCGCGATGTCGGCCGGGTCGGTGCCGTGCGCGCCGCCGTGGCCGGCGTGGGCCGACGGGTCGGCGGTCGGCGGCTGGCCCCAGCTCTCCAGCCAGACCTGCATGGTCTTGAGCTCGTCGGCCTCGGTCACGTCGATCGCCGCGGCAAGCGTGCGCACGTCCTCACGGACCGCCTTGGTGCGGGCCAGCCGCACCAGCTCCAGGCACTGGCCGTGGTGGGCCACCATCATCTGGCTGAACATCACGTCGGTGTCGTTGTAGTACTTCGACGCCGTGCCCCCGGGGGCGGGCTGCGCCGGGGCGGCGGCGCAGCCCGCCAGGAGGAAAGCGGTGAGCACGACGAGCAGGCGCTTCACGATGCCTCCTGGAGGAAGTGGCGCCCCTCGACGAGCAAGGGGCGCCACACAATGGGTCAGACCTGCTGCCACAGGGCCGGGACGTTGGGCGGCTCCCAGCCGGCGATCGCGGTGTGCGCCTGGCGGCACTGGTAGGTGACGCCGCCGTAGGTGACGCGGTCACCCACCTTGTACGCGGTGCCGGCCGCCCAGGTGCCACCCGGGTTCGTCGGCGGCGTCGTGGTCGTCGTCGGCGACGGGGTCGGGTTGGTGGGGGACGGGGTGGGCTGCGTGGGCGTCGGGGTCGGGTTGCCGCCGCCGACCTGCAGGTCGACGCACGCGTAGAACGCCATGGCCGTGTCGGCGACGTTCCAGCGGGCCAGGACCTTGATCCGGCCCGTGCGGCCGCCGAGGCTCACGTTGTGGGAGACGGTCGCGGCGGGCTGGCGACCGCCGTCGTCGAAGACCGCGATGCGCGTGCTGCCGACGAAGTACTCCCACGTGCTCGTCGAGTGACGGGCGGTCAGCACCCAGTTGAACGTGACGTTGTTGCCGACGGACGTGGCCGGCCAGTTCTTGCTCTCGTCGTTGAGCACGGCGAACCGGCTGCCGCCGCCGTTGCACTGCATCGAGCCCTTGGGAGCCTCGACGCTCTGCGGCTCGTAGATGATGTCGCCGCAGTTGGCGACGCGGCCCTGGGCACACATCGCCTGGCGGCTCGGGGGTGAGGAGATGTACCCGTGTGCGGCCGCCGGCGACGCCGTCACCAGCAGAGACGCCACGAGGGCGCCGAGCACCAGGGGTACCAGCGCGAATGCTCTTCGCATCCAATCGCTCCCTTCCAGCGGTGGGGGTGATGCAGCCACGGTAAGGGAAAGATTGTTAACAGTAAATAACCTTTATGGAACTCGCTCGATGGAGCGCTCTCACTTAAGGTACGCTTCACCGCCCTTTGAGCGTTTAACTCCGCGTAGTGCGGTCAGAACCCCGGCCATGCCTTTCATCGCCACGCCCGACGGCACCGAGATCTTCTACAAGGACTGGGGATCCGGGCAGCCCGTCGTCTTCAGCCACGGCTGGCCGCTCAGCTCGGATGCCTGGGACACCCAGCTCAAGCTGCTGGCCGACCACGGCTTCCGGGCGATCGCCCACGACCGGCGGGGCCACGGACGGTCGACCCAGACGTGGGACGGCAACACGATGGACCAGTACGCCGACGATCTCGGCACGCTGATCGACCGGCTGAACCTGCGCGACGCGATCCTCGTCGGGCACTCCACCGGCGGGGGTGAGGTCACGCGGTACATGGGGCGCCACGGCACCTCGCGGGTGGCCAAGGCGGTGCTCGTCGGCGCGGTCCCGCCGCTCATGCTCAAGACCGACGCCAACCCGGAGGGCACGCCGAAGGAGGCGTTCGACGCGATCCGCGCCGGGCTGGCGGCCGACCGGTCGCAGTTCTACCGCGACCTGAGCGCGCCCTTCTACGGCGCCAACCGCCCCGGCAGCACCGTCTCGCACGGCCTCCGCGACCAGTTCTGGCGGCTGGGCATGCAGGTCAGCCTGAAGGCGGCCTACGACTGCGTGGCGCAGTTCTCGGAGACGGACTTCACCGAGGATCTCAAGCGGATCGACGTGCCGGTGCTGGTCGCCCAGGGCGACGACGACCAGATCGTGCCGATCAGGGCCGCTGCCTACAAGAGCGTCCAACTGCTCAAGGACGCGGGGTTGAAGGTGTACCCCGGAGCATCGCACGGCATCCACGGCGCCTACGAGCGCGAGTTCGACGCCGACCTGCTCGCGTTCTGCCGGGCCTAGTCTGGGGGAATGGCCGACGCCGACGTCATTGTCCTGGGAACCGGGGTCTGCGGGCTGACCAGCGCGATCCGGCTCCTGGAGGCCGGCGCGCGGGTCACCGTCGTGGCCGCGGACCCGCCCGGGCGCACGGTGTCGAGCCTCGCGGCCGCCGTGTGGTATCCGACCCGCACCGCCGCCGATCCGTTCGTCCTGGCGTGGGCGCGCTCGACGTACGACGAGCTCTCCCGGCAGGCGTCCGCCGGTGTCCCCGGCGTGGTGCCGCGCCCGACCCGCATGCTGCTGCGCCGCCCCGCCGATCGCCCGTGGTGGGCCGACGCCGTGCCGGACTTCACGGCCGCGCCCGGCGAGTGGCGGTTCACGGTGCCGGCGACGGAGATGGAGGTGTACCTCCAGTGGCTCGCCGAGCGGGCCCGCGCGCTCGGCGGGTCGTTCGTCACCGAACGGGTCGGCGCGCTCGGCGATCTCGACGGCCGCGCGCCCGTCGTGGTGAACGCCACCGGCCTCGCCGCCCGCGAGCTGGCCGCCGACCCGGCCGTCCATCCGGCCCGCGGCCAGGTCGTCGCGGTCGCCAACCCCGGCCTCGTCACGTCGGTGCGCGACGAGGACCATCCGGAGGGGATGACGTACATCCACCCGCGCAGCCGCGACGTCGTGCTGGGCGGCACGTTCGAGCGCGACGACTGGAGCACGACCCCGGACCCGGCGGTGTCCGCCGCGATCCTGCGCCGCTGCGTGGGGCTGGTGCCGGAGCTGGCCGGCGCGCCCGTCCTGCGGGAGGCGGCCGGCCTGCGCCCGGCCCGGCACGGCGGCCCACGGGTGGCGGCCGGCCCGGAGCCGCTGCCGAGCGGCACCCGGGTCGTCCACAACTACGGTCACGGCGGGGCCGGGGTGACCCTCGCCTGGGGCTGCGCCGACGAAGTGGTCCGGCTGGCTATCGGGTGACCAGCCGGGCGAACAGCACGGTGTCCGCCCCGTCGCGGCCCGCGGTGAGGCCGATCGCCTTGACCGGCTCGTCGCCGGCGTCGAAGTACACGGCGGTGGACGGCTTCGCCACGCCGCCGGCCATCGCCTGCCTGAACAGCTCGACGTCGGCCAGCTTGCCCGTGCCGGGGGCGTAGCTCTTCGCCTTCAGCACCACGTGCTCGCCGCTCACCTCGCACGTCGCCGAGGTGAGCTGCGTCAGCGCGGCCAGGTCGGTGTGCAGCTGCTTGGCCGCCGCCGCGTCGGGCATCCGCAGGTCCACCATCAGCGGCACGCCACCGGCCTTGTCGCCCCCGCTCACGACGCTGAAGCTGAGGGCCGTGGCCTTCGTGACACCGGCGCCGAACGCGTCGGCCGCCTTCTGCGGGTCCAGCATCTCCACGGACTTCAGTTCGCCGGGGTCCACGAAGGTGAACGAGCCGCTGCCTCCTTCGAGCACCTCCGGGTGTTCTTCCAGGTACTTCTGGATCGCCTCTGGATCGCCGCCGCCGGGCCCGATCGCGCCGCCGGGCAGGACCGCGATCGGGCCGCCGCCGCCCGCGACGTCGAACGAGCTGAAGAGCGTGAGCGGCAGCCAGCCCAGCTCCTCGCCGAGCACGCCCTCGATCCCGTCGAACGGGCCCGACACGACGCCCGACGCCAGCGTGCCGGACGGCATCCCGCCCAGGGCCTGGACGGCGTCGACGGCCGGCTGCGCGGTCGACACCTGGGTCCCGCCGATGAGCCGCCCGCGGACCTCGATGCTGTCGGCGGCGGCCTGAGCGCCGATGACGAGGGTGCCGGTGACATCGGGCACGGCGCTCGGCCCGGCCGCGCTGCCTCCGCTCTCGCCTTCGCCTCCGCTGTCGCCCTCGCTTCCGCTCTCGCCGAGCCCGCCGAACGGTCCCAGCTCGGCCGTCAGCCTGCCCATGGCCAGCTTCTCGGCCAGCTTCGTGGCCCGGCCGAGGTCGGCCCAGCCGAGCAGGGGCTGGTCGGCCGGGAGCGTCCCGACGGCGCTGCGGAAGTCGGCGGCCTGGGCCAGCTTCGGCTGCTTCGCCGCCGCCGACACGGCGCCCTGGGAGTCCTTCTCGCCGAAGGCCAGCAGCGCGTACCCGTCGGCGACCTGGAACCCCAGCCGGTCGGTGCCGGCCTTGCGCTGGGCCGCGTCGAGCGTCGAGCGGGCCTTGTCCGCGTCCTTGGCCGCGGCGGCGACCAGGGTCACCGGAGCGTCGGGGTGCGCGGGATCGGCCCACAGCGCGACGCCGAGGCGGCCGTCGAACCAGGGGGCGACGTCGTCGTACGAGATCGGCGCGCCGTCGAACACGGCCTTCTCGAGCGCGTGCTCGCCGTTGCCGTCGCTGCCCGCGAACAGCGTCCCGAACTTCAGGCGCTGACTCAGCCCGGGCGTCAGGTTGATCCGGGCGAACGCGGCAGCCGACGCCGGCAGGATCTCCTCGGGCATGCGCCCGACGCTGTCCTGCCACAGCCGCGCCACGGCGAACGCTCCGCCGGCCGCGACGACGGCGAGCGCGACGCCGGCGGCGGACAGCACGCCGACCAGCCGCCTCCGCGACCGCCGCGGAGGTGCGCCGGGCTCGGGCTCCAGCCCGGCGACCGGTTCCGGCTCCGGCTCGGCGGCCGATTCCGATGCCAGCTGGATCGTCGGTTCGGGCGCCGGGACGGGCGCCGCGGCCGCGTCCTCGGCCGCTTCCGGTTCGTCGTTCGCAGCGCCCGGCGGGCGGTCTTCTCCGCTCATGATGTCGTTCCTCCCCCATGAATGTGATCGAGATCGTAGCGGGGGAGCGCCACCGGCGCGCTCAACCGAAACGGCGCTCTCCGATGTCCGGAGAGCGCCGTTGTTCGATGTCGCGGGCCTACAACTGCGTGGCGATGCCCAGCAGCGCCGCGATGAACACGAACAGCCCGATCATCGCGGTCATGCAGCCCCCGCGCCCGCCACCGGTCGAAGCCGATCCCGGCGCCGTGGGCGCCGCCGGGGGCGGGGTAGGAGCGTCCGGCCCGTCGGGCCGCGCGGTCGGCGAGGCCGGCGTACCGTCGGTGGGCGCGGGGCTGACCCCGCCGGAGCCGTCGTCGTCCGGCCCGGGCGAGGCAGGGGTGGTATCGGGCACTGGCATTCCTTCCAGCCGAGAAAGGCGTCCGCCTGCGCGCCGCAGGCGCACCCGCCGATGGTAGGCCCCGGCCCGCCCGCCCGCCTCCACCGTTAGGCGATCTGCCGCAGGTCGTTGGCGCAGTCGAAGCGACGCCAGTTCCATGATCGTGGGAAACGTCCGGCTGGGCGACCAGAAGCTTCCCGCGATCATGGAACGTGGGGCGGCGAGAACGGACGGCGGCTACAGGCCGGAGAGGCGTTGGCCGGCTCGCACCACCGCCATGGCGTGGCGGTCGCCGGGGCGGCGGCCCAGGCGCTCGATCGGGCCCGACACCGAGATCGCGGCGATCACGCGGCCCGTGCGGTCGCGGATCGGGGCCGAGACGCTCGCCACGCCCGCCTCGCGCTCGGCCACGCTCTGGGCCCAGCCGCGGCGGCGGACCTCGGCCAGCGTGCGGCCGGTGAACTTGCAGCGCGGCAGGAGGGGCATCACGGCCTCGGGCGGCTCCCACGCGAGGAGGACCTGCGCCGCGGAGCCGGCCGTCATCGGCAGCACCGCGCCGATCGGCACCGTGTCGCGCAGGCCGCTCGCGCGCTCCGCCGCGGCCACGCACAGCCGCTCGTCGGCGCGCCGCAGGTACAGTTGCGCGCTCTCGCCCGTGGCGTCGCGCAGCGCCGTCAGCATCGGCTCGGCCGCGGTCAGCAACACGTCGGGAGCCGCGTTCGCGAGCTCGCCCAGGCGCGGGCCCGGGCGCCAGCGCCCCTGCGCGTCGCGGACGAGCAATCGGTGGATCTCCAGGGCCTGTGCGAGCCGGTGCGCCGTTGCCCGGGGAAGCTTGGTCCGGTCCACCAGTTCGGCAAGGCTGGCACCGTCGACACAGGCGGCCAGGATGACCACCGCCTTGTCGAGCACGCCCACACCGCTCATACTGTGTCCCACAGACCGAAACATACCTCCCAGATTTTAGGATGTCCAGATGGTGGGAGAAGCACAACCACGGACGCTCGCCGAGAAGGTGTGGGACGCGCACGTCGTGCGTTCCGCTGCCGGTGAGCCCGATCTGCTCTACATCGACCTGCACCTGGTGCACGAGGTCACCAGCCCGCAGGCGTTCGACGGCCTGCGCGTGGCGGGGCGCCCGGTCCGCCGGCCCGATCTCACGATCGCGACCGAGGACCACAACACGCCGACCGACAACGTCCTCACGATCAGCGACCCGGTTTCCCGCACGCAGATCGAGACGCTGCGCAAGAACGCGAGCGAGTTCGGGGTCCGCATCCACTCGCTCGGCGACGACCAGCAGGGCGTGGTCCACGTCATGGGACCGCAGCTCGGCCTCAGCCAGCCCGGCATGACCATCGTGTGCGGCGACTCGCACACCTCGACGCACGGCGCGTTCGGCGCGCTCGCGTTCGGCATCGGCACGAGCGAGGTCGAGCACGTCCTCGCGACCCAGACCCTGCCGCAGGCGCGGCCGCGCACCATGGCGGTCAACGTCGTCGGCGAGCTCGGCCCCGGCGTGACCGCCAAGGACCTGGTCCTGGCGCTCATCTCGCAGGTGGGCACCGGCGGCGGCCGCGGGCACGTCGTGGAGTACCGCGGGCCGGCCATCGAGCAGTTGTCGATGGAGGGCCGCATGACCATCTCCAACATGTCCATCGAGTGGGGCGCCAAGGCCGGCATGATCGCGCCGGACGAGACGACCTTCGCCTACATCGAGGGCCGGCAGTATGCGCCGAAGGGTGAGGACTGGGAGAAGGCCAAGGCGCACTGGACGAGCCTGCGAACCGACGAGGGCGCCAAGTTCGACACCGAGGTGACGCTGGACATCTCGCAGCTCACCCCGTTCGTCACCTGGGGCACCAACCCGGGCCAGGGCGCGCCGCTCGGCGGCTCGGTGCCGAGCCCGGAGGACTTCGCCGAGAGCGCCGAGCGGGTCGCCGCCGAGAAGGCGCTGGAGTACATGGCTCTCACCCCGGGCACCCCGCTGCGGGAGGTCGCCGTCGACGTGGTGTTCCTCGGCTCGTGCACCAACGGCCGCCTCGAGGACCTGCGCGCTGCGGCCGAGGTGCTGCGCGGCCGCAAGGTCGCCGACAGCGTCCGGATGCTCGTCGTGCCCGGCTCCGCGTCGGTGCGGGCGGCGGCCGAGCAGGAGGGCCTCGACAAGGTCTTCACCGAGGCCGGAGCGGAGTGGCGGTTCGCCGGCTGCTCCATGTGCCTGGGCATGAACCCCGACACGCTCAAGCCCGGGGAGCGCTCGGCGTCGACGTCGAACCGCAACTTCGAGGGCCGCCAGGGCCGCGGCGGGCGCACGCACCTCGTGTCGCCGCCGGTCGCCGCCGCCACCGCCGTCGTGGGCCGCCTCGCCGCGCCCGCCGATCTTCACTGACGCCCGCCGACCGAAGCACGTCGACTGAAAAAGTAGGACTGGACATGGAGAAGTTCACCGTCCACACCGGCACGGCCGTCCCGCTGCGCCGTTCCAACGTGGACACCGACCAGATCATCCCGGCCGTGTACCTCAAGCGCGTCACCCGCACCGGGTTCGCCGACGGCCTCTTCAACGCCTGGCGGTCCGACCCGGCATTCGTGCTGAACAATCCCGTCTACGAGGGTGCGTCGATCCTGGTCGCCGGCCCCGAGTTCGGCACCGGCTCGTCGCGCGAGCACGCCGTCTGGGCGCTGCAGGACTACGGCTTCAAGGTGGTCGTCGCGCCCCGGTTCGGGGACATCTTCCGGGGCAACGCGCTCAAGGCGGGGCTGCTGCCGGTCGAGCTCGACCTGAAACTCGTGGAAATTTTGTGGGCCGCCGTCGAGGCGGATCCCCAGCTTCCGGTAACGGTCGACCTGGAGGGTCGCCAGTTGCGTGCCGACGGCCACGAATGGGAGTTCCCGCTGGACGATTTCAGCCGTTGGCGCCTGCTGGAGGGCCTGGACGACATCGGTCTCACCCTTCGTCACGCGGACGCTATCGACGCGTTCGAACAACGCCGTCCGGAGTGGACACCCGTCGTTCGCTAGGCCCACGCTGGGCGTCTCGGGGAGCCGTCGGTCAAATCCGTTACTCCACAACGATTTCTTTTCCGTCATATGTTTGTATCCTGTGTGCGTTGGGATACCTTGCCCACAGGGACTTCATTTCTGGTACGGGAGGAAACGTGAACAAGGCCGAGCTCATCGAGGCGCTCAGCGCTCGCCTGGGCGACAAGAAGTCGGCAAACGCGGCGCTGGACGCGGTTCTGGCCGAGATCCAGGCCGCGGTGACCAAGGGCGACAAGGTCGCCATCACCGGGTTCGGGGTCTTCGAGAAGCGCATCCGTGGTGCGAGAACGGCCCGCAACCCGCGCACCGGTGAAGCGGTGAAGGTGAAGAAGACGTCGGTGCCCGCGTTCCGGGCCGGCGCCAGCTTCCGCGAGATGGTCGCCAGCGGCAAGGTGCCGAAGGCCGCCCCGGCCAAGAAGGCCGTCGCGACGAAGACGACCGCCGCGAAGGCCACCACCGCCGCAAAGGCCACCACGGCGAAGGCGACGGCCAAGGCCGCTCCGGCGAAGGCCGCCACCAAGACGGCCCCGGCGAAGGCCGCGACCAAGACGGCGCCGGCCAAGAAGGCCGCCGCCAAGACGACCCGCGCCGCCGCCGCGACCACGGCTCGCAAGACCACCACCGCCACCGCGGCCGCGAAGACCACGACGGCCGCCAAGAAGGCGCCGGCCAAGAAGGCCGCCGCCAAGTAGGACACCACAACGAAAGAAAAGGGCGGCGCCGCGAAAACGGCGCCGCCCTTTCACGTGCGCGGGACGGGAGCGTCGGCGGGGGAAGACGGGCCGGGGCGGCCCGCGGAAGGGCGGACCACGGGCGGCGGCGACCGCTCGTGAAAGCGGCCGGTCTGCGCAAAGCTCGGAGGAAAGAAAATGAGCCGGAGCGGCCCGCGGGAACGGGCCGCCCGCCCGATCAGAGCTCGCCGGAAACCGTCAGCGGCGCCAGCCGGTCGTGGCCGACGACCCGCGACCCGGCCAGCCCCAGGAGCCAGCCCGCGCCTTTCCGCGTGTGGAAGTTGACGTCCGCCCGCCGGGTCGCCTCCGTGAGCATCGGCGGCATGAGTTTGCCCTGGCTGCACACCACCGTCGTGCCGCCGAGGCGGGCCAGCTCCGCCAGCGCCGCGGCGGCCTCGGTCGGAGAGCCGAGCTCGTCGAACCGGGCGTCGAGGGTCAGCGGCTGCCCCAGCGGCTCCATCGTCTCCCGGCACCGCGCGGGGGTGGCCGACACCACCCGGTCCGGCCGCAAGAGCCCCAGAAGAGCGCACAGGCCCGCCGCATCGCGCCTTCCGCCGTCGTCCAGCGGCCGGTCGGCATCGTCGCCGGACCAGTCGCGGCGCTTGCCGGCCTTCGCGTGCCGGACCACCGCGACGACCGACGTCACGGGCGGGAGCGACAGGAAGGCCTTCACGACGCCGCGGTCGTGCGCGTACGAGAGCATCCGCTGCGCCTCACCCGCCGGGACCCACCGCGCCTCCTCGATCTCGTGGTCGGCCGGCCGGTCCTGCCACTCGACGGCCCGCATCGACCAGAAGTCGACGTGCTTCTCGACGCCGGGCTCGCCCGTGAGGTACCGGATGGACGGCAGCCGCACCTGCGGCACCGCCCGCACGAAGCTCTCCTCGTGGACCTCGCGCACCGCGGCCTCGAGCGGATGCTCGCCCGGGTCGAGCTTGCCCTTGGGCAGCGACCAGTCGTTGTACCGGGGGCGGTGCACCAGCACGATCTCGCCGCCGGTCCGCCACACCACGCCGCCCGCCGCGCGGACGACCGAGTTCACCTCAGCCATGCGATGTTCTTTTCCTCGATGACGGCCGCCCACACGGCCGGGAACGCGGCCCGGGAGCGGGTCACCGCCGCCCGCTCCCGCTCGGCGAGCCGGCCGGCGGTCACCGCCATGGCGTGGTCGTCGAGGTCGGCGGCGGCGATGTCGAGCCAGGTGTCGGCGGCGATGGCCGCGTCCTGGTGCTCGCCGAGCACGCCCTGGGCCCGCGCGATCGCCTTCGCCAGCAGTACCGCATCCTCACCCACGACCCCCGAGACCGCGTCGGCGGCGTAGCGGGCGCGCTTGGCCCGCTTGCGGACCTCGTGCCACTCGTCGTCGGGCAGGTCCGGGGTGAGCTCGCCCGCCCCGGGCGCCGCGCCGCCGCCGACCACCAGCCGCCGCCACGGCCGCCGGACGATCCCGGGCAGCACGTCGGCCGCCCGCTCGGCCGCCAGCGCCGTGAACCGGGGCGTGGCGGCCGCCTCGACCAGGGCGTCGAGCAGGAGGACGTACCGCGGGTCGTGCAGCGCCCCGTCCAGTACCGCCAGAGCCTCCTCGTGCCGCTCGGCGAGGGCCGCGTCGATCCGCTCCACCGCCGCCTCGTCGAGGGGCGCCAGCGGGTCGCTCGCGGCGGTGCGGCGCAGCCGGTCGCGGAGCACCTCGACGTCGCGGGCCCCGCCCAGCGCCTCGGCCAGCCAGCTCAGCTCGCCGCGCAGCCCGGCGGTCCACACCGGGTCGAGCAGCGCCTGAAACGTCTGCAGGTCGCTGCGCAGCCGCCGGGTGCCGACCCGCATCTGGTGCACGGGGGTGTCGCCGTTGGGCATCGTCTCGCGCAGCCGGGCGAAGGCGTCGTGGTCGACGATCCGCGCCACGCCCCGCCGGATCGCCTCGGTCACCACCTCGCCCGCGCGGGCCTTGGGCGGGAGCGCCGCCGGCCGCACGAGCGGCGCCGGCTGCAGCGGGCCCAGCGCGCGCACGTGCTCGGGCACGCCGTCGTCGACCGTGGCGCCGGCGTCGAGCAGCGCCTCCTCCAGGCGGCGCAGCTGCTTGGGCCGGTCCTCGCGGGGCACGACCTCGATCTCGTGGAAGCGCGACACCACCCGCCGGCCGTCGAGGACGCTGACGTCGTCGTGGACGACCTCGGCGAAACCGAGCTTGTGGACGGTGCGCCGGGTCCGCAGCGTGACGGCCGCGGCCAGGCCGGCGCTGCGCCGGTGCGCGGTCACCAGGTCGAGCAGCTCCGGCGGGATGACCCCGGCGCCGGTCACCGGGAGGGAGTAGTCGTACTCCAGGCCGGACTTCGGCGCCGGGAGCCGGACGGTCCAGTCCTCGCCGCTGCGGTACCGCAGCGACACCCCGGACCTGGCCAGCCAGCGGTCCGGGGTGTCGTAGTAGATCGAGCGGACGGTGGCCGGTGGGCCGGCCTGGGACAGGTCCGGCACGGCGAAGTCGCCGTCGGCCACAAACCTCAGCATCCGGCCACCCTAGCCCTCGACGCGGTCGACGATCCTTCGCAGCAGGGCCTCCTGGGGGTTCTTGCCCGGCCGGCGGTGCCACTGGCCGTTGCCGGACAGCTCGAACGCGCCGGTGTCCTCGCTCATCATGAGCGTGAGCACGCGGTGCAGCTCCTCCTGGCCCGCCGGGTCGGTCACCTGCACCAGCGCCTCGACCCGCCGGTCGAGGTTGCGGTGCATGAGGTCCGCCGACCCGATCCAGTACTCGGCGCGCGCGCCGCGGCCGAACCGGAAGACCCGCGAGTGCTCCAGGAACCGGCCGAGCACCGAGCGGACGTGGATGTTCTCCGACAGGTCCGGCACGCCCGGGCGCAGCGCGCAGATGCCGCGCACGATCAGGTCGACCCGCACCCCGGACTGGCTGGCCCGGTACAGCGAGTCGATGACCTCCTCGTCGACCAGCGAGTTCACCTTGAGCTGCACGAGGCCCTCGGTGCCGAGCGCGACCTCCCGGTCGATCCGCTCGATGATGCCGCGGCGCACCCCGTGCGGCGCGACGAGCAGCCGCCGGTACGAGGTCTGCCGGCTGTAGCCGGTCAGCACGTTGAACAGGTCGGTCAGGTCGGCACCGACCTCCGGGTCGGCCGTGAGCAGGCCGTAGTCCTCGTACAGCCGGGCCGTCTTCGGGTGGTAGTTGCCGGTGCCGACGTGGCAGTACCGGCGGATGTGGTTGCCCTCCTGCCGGACGACCAGTGCCGTCTTGGTGTGCGTCTTGAGGCCGACCAGGCCGTACACCACGTGGCAGCCGGCCCGCTCCAGCGTCCGGGCCCAGCCGATGTTGGCCTTCTCGTCGAAGCGCGCCTTCACCTCGACCAGCACCACCACCTGCTTGCCGGCCTCGGCCGCGTCGACCAGCGCGTCGACGATCGGGGAGTCGCCGCTGGTGCGGTACAGCGTGAGCTTGATCGCCAGCACGTTCGGGTCGGCGGCGGCCTGCTCGATGAAGCGCTGCACGCTCGTCGAGAACGAGTGGTAGGGGTGGTGCACCAGGATGTCGTGGTCGCGCAGGCGGGCGAACACGCTGCGCGGCGTCTCGCCCTCGGCGAAGTGCGGGTGGGTGGCCGGCACGAACGGCGGGTCCTTGAGGTCGGGCCGGTCGACGCCGTTGTAGATCTCCCACAGCGCGGTCAGGTCGAGCAGGCCGGGCACCCGCAGCACGTCGTGCGAGTCCATGTCCAGCTCGCGGACCAGCAGCTCCAGCACGTGGTCGGAGATCGACGCGGCGACCTCCAGCCGCACCGGCGGGCCGAACCGGCGCCGGGCCAGCTCCCGCTCCAGCGCCTGCAGCAGGTCCTCGTCGCGGTCCTCGTCGAGCTCGACCTCGGCGTTGCGGGTCACCCGGAACAGGTGGTGCTCGGCGACCTGCATGCCCGGGAAGAGCTGGCCCAGGTGGGCCGCGATGAGCTCCTCGACCGGCAGGAAGCGCATGTTCCGGGCGCCGTCGCGGGTGACCCGGTCGAGCGCGAAGAACCGCGGCACGTTGTTGGGGACCTTGATCCGGGCGAACAGCTCCGGGCCGCCGTCCTTCTCGCGGACCACGACCGCGAGGTTCAGCGAGAGGCCGGAGATGTACGGGAAGGGGTGCGCCGGGTCGACCGCGAGCGGCGTGAGCACCGGGAAGATCTGCTCGCGGAACGACGCCCGCATGCGCTCCCGCTCGGCCGGGTCGAGCTCGCTCCACCTCACGATCCGGATGTGCTCGTCGGCCAGCGCCGGCACGATCTCCTCGGCGAAGACGCGCGACTGGCGGGACATGAGCGCCGACGTGCGCTCGGCGATCTGCTCCAGCTGCTCCGTCGGCGGCAGGAAGCCGGGGCGGCGCACGGGCAGGCCGGTCTGCAGGCGCCGCTTCAGGCCGGCGACGCGCACCATGTAGAACTCGTCGAGGTTGCTGGCGAAGATGGCGAGGAACTTGGCCCGCTCCAGCAGGGGCGTCGACTTGTCCTCGGCGAGGGTGAGGACCCGCGCGTTGAAGTCGAGCCAGGACAGCTCGCGGTTGAGATACCGGTCCTCGGGGAGCGGTTTCCTCTCCGGTACCTCCGGTGCCGCTGCTTCCGGCGCCGTGACCTCCTCGCCGGCGACGGCCGGCGGGTCCTCGGCGGGTTTCTCGACCGGCTTCTCGGCCGGCTCCGCGGCCGCGGGCGGCTTCGCCGTCGTGGCCGCCGGCTTGGTGGTCTCGGGCCGGCTGGCAGGTGGCTTCGCCGCCTGCGTGGGGGGCTTCGGCTGGGTCGGCACCCGCTCGGCCGGAGCAGCCTGCTCGGTATTGGCCTCGTTGACCGTGATGTCGTTCACCGTGACCTCGCTCGCCGTGGCTTTGGCAACCCTGGTGGCCCGCCGAGCCCGCGCCGGCGCTCCGGAATCCGCCGACCGCGTCGTCTTGGGAGGTGCGCTCGCCGGCTCCGGCCGCTGGGCGGCGTTGCGCGGGCGACTGCGACCGGTCGAGCTCTCGTCCACCGGATCATCATGACCTGTTTGTGCCGGTCTCAACATGAACTTCTCGCTGCTCGGTGCGTCACGGGAGCGTCGGGAGCGTGACCTTGATGACAGTGCCCACGTCGTCGTGGTCGAGCCGCACCCGCTGCCCCAGTCGCAGGTGCCGCAGGCCGGAGGCGTCGAAGGCGGCCGCCGGGAAGGTCACCTCGACGCCGTCGTCGAGCAGCACCGTGCCGGTGCGGGTCGTCTCGTCGAACGTCGCCACCGTGCCCTGCATGCGATCACGCTACCGTGCAGATGACCTGTCCGGTATGGGCGCCGACGCCCAGACTTGTCGCAGCGTCCAGATCGGCGGCCGTGTCGACGTCGCGGCGCAGGCTCGGCCAGGTGCCGTCCAGCCTGGTCGCGCCGGAGCGCAGGTGTGCGGCGGCCGAGCCCGGGCCGAAGTGCGGGGCGAGGGGGACGCCGGGCGGGGTCGCCAGCAGCACCGTGCCGCTGCCCTCCTGGTCGGGGACGAACGCCCGCCGGCCGGCCCGCTCGGCCGCGGCCAGCGCCGACTCCAGGTCGGTCGCCCGGAGCGCGGGCAGGTCGGCGGTCAGTGCCACCACCGGGCCGTCGGCGCCGCGCGCGCCGAACGCCAGCGCCGCGTTGAGGCCGGCCGCCGGGGTGTCGGGCACGCAGGTCGCGCCCAGCCGGGTCAGCTCCGCGCGCACCGCCGGGTCGTCGCAGACGACCACCACGCGAGCCACCGAGCGGCAGGCCAGCACCGCGGCGACGGTGTCGCGCGCCATCGCCAGCACCAGGTCGGGGTGGACCGCCGCCGGGACCGCGCCGCGCAGCCGCGTCTTGGCCGACCGCAGCGGCTTCACCGGGACCACGGCGACCCACGAGGCCGGTCGGTGGCTGAGCATGCCCCATCCTGACACGACGCTCCGGCGCCCGGCAGTGGCATGATTCGCAGCAGAACACTGAGGGGAGGGTGAGATGGCGCGCCGGAGGCTGGGCTTTTGGCGGCGTTTCGCCGTCATGACCGTGAAGCCCTTGATCGGGGCGCTGACCCGCCGCACCTGGAAGGGGATGGAGCACATCCCGGCCGAGGGCGGGGTGATCATCGTCGTCAACCACATCTCCCACGCCGACCCGCTCGCCGTCGCGCACTACATCTACGACGCCGGCCGCTGGCCGTCGTTCCTGGCCAAGTCCAGCCTGTTCGAGGTGCCGGTGCTCGGCTACCTGCTCAAGGCGGTGCACCAGATCCCGGTCCGCCGCGGCACCACCGACGCCGTCAAGGCGCTGGAGGCCGCCCGCGTCGGGGTCAAGGGCGGCGAGTGCGTGGTCATCTACCCGGAGGGGACCACGTCGCGCGAGCCCGACCTGTGGCCGATGCGTGGCAAGACCGGCGCGGCGCGGCTCTGGCTCGACACCGGCGCCCCGGTCGTCCCGATCGCGATGTGGGGGCCGGAGCGGATCTACGACCCGCGCACCAAGAAGATCGACGTCTTCCCGCGGAAGATGATGCAGATCACCACCGGGCCGGCGCTCGACCTGTCGGCCTGGGCCGGTGCGCAGCCCACCGCGCAGATCCTCGGCGAGATCACCGACCACGTCATGCTGCACCTGCGGGACATGGTGGCCGAGCTGCGCGGCGGCACCCCGCCGCCGCTGTACGGCACGACCAAGCGGGCCAGCCAGTCCGAAGAGCACACCGCATGAGCGCGATCAAGCGGGTCGCCGTCCTCGGCTCGGGCTCGTGGGGCACCGCGTTCGCGAAGGTGCTGGCCGACGCCGGCACGCCCGAGGTCACCGTCTGGGCGCGGCGGCCCGAGCTGGCGGCCGCGATTCGCGAGCGGCGGGTCAACCCGGAGTACCTGCCGTCCACGCCGCTGCCGCGCGCGGTCACGGCGACCGCCGACGCGGCCGAGGCGCTCGACGGCGCCGACCTGGTCGTCCTCGCGGTGCCGTCGCAGACGCTGCGGCAGAACCTCGCCGCCTGGGCCGGCCTCATCGGCCCGGACGCGACGCTGGCCAGCCTCATGAAGGGCATCGAGCTCGGCACGCTCAAGCGGATGAGCGAGGTGATCGTCGAGGTCGCCGGGGTCGAGCCGGAGCGGGTGACCGTGGTCACCGGCCCCAACCTGGCGCCGGAGATCGCCGCCGAGCAGGTCGCCGGCACGGTCGTGGCGGGCCGCGACATCCGCCGGGCCGAGCTGGTGCAGCGGGCGATCAGCACGCGGTACCTCCGTCCGTACACGAACGACGACGTCGTCGGCTGCGAGCTCGGCGGCGCCGTGAAGAACGTGATCGCGCTCGCCTACGGCATGGCCGCCGCCCTCGGGTTCGGCGACAACACCCGGGCCACGCTCATCACCCGCGGCCTGGCCGAGACCGCCCGGCTGGGCGCGGCCTTCGGCGCCAACCCGATGACGTTCGCCGGGCTGGCCGGCCTGGGCGATCTCATCGCGACCTGCTCGTCGCCGCTCTCGCGCAACCGCACGTTCGGCGAGCGGCTGGGGCGCGGGGAGACGCTGGAGCAGGCCCAGGCGGCGACCCGGCAGACCGCCGAGGGCGTCAAGAGCTGCCTGTCGATCCGTGACCTGGCCCGCAGCGTGGGCGTCGAGATGCCGATCACCGAGCAGGTCGAGCTGGTCTGCCACGAGGGGCTCGACCCGCTCAAGGCGACGACCGCCCTGATGGCCCGCGAGACCAAGCCGGAGCGCCCGGGCATGCCCTCGACCGGCCAGTAGGGTTGCCGCATGCCTCTCGGTGACGGCACGCGCGCCGTGCACGCCGGCCTGCCCGCCCCGGTGCCGGGCCGCCCGTTCCTGCCCGGCCCGGTGCCCGCTGCGCCCTACCACCTCGACCCGGTCGCCGGCCCGCAGCCGGGCGTCGACGGCTACGGGCGCACCGACAACAGCACCTACCGGGCGCTGGAGACGGCGATCGGCCAGCTCGAGGGCGGCGAGTGCGTGGTGTTCGCGAGCGGGATGGCGGCCGTCACCGCGGTCCTGCTCACCACGCTGCGCAGCGGCGACACCGTCGTGCTGCCCAGCGACGGTTACTACCTGACCCGCGTCTTCGCCGCCGAGCACCTGCCCGAGCGGGGCGTGACGGTGCTGACCGCGCCCACCAGCGGGCCGTATCCGGCCTTCGACGACGTCCGCCTCCTGCTGCTGGAGACGCCGTCGAACCCGGGGCTCGACGTCTGCGACCTGGCCGGGCTGGCGGCGGCCGTGCACGCGCGCGGCGGCCTGGTCGCCGTCGACAACACCACCCCGACGCCACTGGGCCAGCGGCCGCTCGACCACGGCGCCGACGTGTCGGTCGCGTCGGGCACCAAGGCGCTCACCGGCCACTCCGACCTGCTGCTCGGGTACGTCTGCACCCGCGATCCGCAGCTCGCCGCCACGATCCGCACCTGGCGGGCCCGGACGGGCGCGGTGCCGGGTCCCTTCGAGGCGTGGCTGGCCCACCGCTCGCTCGGCACGCTCGACCTGCGGCTGTCCCGGCAGAGCGCCAACGCCTCCGCGGTGTCCGACGTGCTGGCGGGACATCCGGCGGTGCGGTCGGTGCGCTGGCCCGGCCGGCCGGAGGACCCCGCCTACGGGCTGGCCCGCCGGCAGATGCGGCGGGTGCCGGGGGTCGTGACGTTCACGCTCGCCGACAAGGCGGCCGTCGACCGCTTCCTCGACGCGTCCGAGCTGGTCTTCGCCGCCACCTCGTTCGGCGGGCTGCACACGTCGGCCGACCGCCGTGCGCAGTGGGGCGACAACGCCCCGGAGGGGCTGGTGCGCTTCTCCTGCGGCATCGAGGACACCGCCGACCTGGTGGCGGACCTGCGTCGGGCATTGGACGCGGCACGCGCCTAAAGATCCCGCTAGGGTCGGCGGCGTGGATACGCCAGAGAAGACCCGGGTCGCCGTCGTGTTCGGCGGGGGCAGCACGGAGCACGCCATCAGCAGCGTCGGCGCGGCCGAAATCCTGTCGGCCCTCGACGCCGACGACGAGTTCGAGATCGTGCCGGTCGGCGTGACCCGCGAGGGGCAGTGGGTGCTGCCCGGGGCCGCCGCCTCCGGCGCCTCGACCGACCTGGTGCCCACCGGCGCCGACGTGGCGGTCGTCGACGCCCGCGCCGGCGTCGCCCGGCTGGCCGGCATCGACGTGGTCTTCCCGGTGCTGCGCGGCGCGTTCGGCCACGAGGGCACGATCCAGGGCCTGCTGGAGATGGCCGACCTGCCCTACGTCGGGTCCGGGGTCTTCGCCTCCTCGGCCGCGCTCGACCGCGACCACCTGCGCAAGCTCGCGGTGGCCGCCGGCCTGCCGGTGGCGCCCTACGCCGTCCTGCGCGGCGGCACGCCCCTCGACGAGGCCGGCCGTTCCCGGTTGACGCTTCCGGTGGCGGTACTGCCGGCGCGCGGCCACGGCGGCGAGACGCTGGTCGGCGACTGGGCGGACCTGGACGCGGCCGTCGCCGCCGCGCGGGAGGTCGACGGCAAGGTCGTCGTCGCGAGCGTCCCGGCGGGCCGGCGCGTGACGGTCGGCGTGCTCGACGCGGGTGGCGCCGGCGCCGGCGGGGCGCCCGAGGCCAGCGTCCCCGGCGAGCTCACGGAGGACGGGGTCACCGCGCCGGCCGAGCTGCCCCGCGACGTCGAGCGCGCGGTGCGCGACCTGGCCGTGCAGGCGTTCGTGGCCCTCGACTGCGCCGGGCTGGCCCGCGTCGACCTCACCGTGACCCCGGCGGGCGAGGTCACGCTCGACGCGATCGACACGATGCCGGCGTTCGAGCCCGGCGCACCGTTTCCTTCGGTCTGGAGTGCGAGCGGGGTGCGGTACGACACCCTCGTCTCACGGCTGATCCGCGCCGCCGTGCGCCGGGGGACCGGCCTGCACTAGAGGTCCTTGCCGAACGACCGGACGTCCGGGTAGCCCTTGTAGTGCCCGAAGTCCTCGATGCGCGCGTAGCCGGACCGTTCGTACAGGCCGATCGCCTCCGGCTGCGCGGTGCCCGTCTCCAGCCAGATCCGCTTGCGGCCGGCCCGGCGGGCGTCGTCCTCGACCGCGGTGAGCAGCGCCTTGGCGACGCCGAGGCCGCGGTGCTCCGGCGCGACGTACATCCGCTTGAGCTCCGCGGTCTCGAACTGATCGTCCTCGGTCAGCGTGCGCCAGCCCACGCACCCGGCGGGCGCGCCGGCCACGTAGGCGACGAGGAAGCCGCCCTCCGGCGGGTCGAACTCGCCGGGCTCGATCGGCGTGCTGTCGCCGTCGCCGCCGTAGCGCTCGGCCAGCTCGGCCAGCGCGGCGGCGGTCAGGGTGGCGGCGATCCGCGAGCCGTAGCGGGTCAGTCGGATGTTGATCTCTGTCACGAGGGTAAAGGGTATAGTCCCTTTTGCGCCTTACAGCATCGGCGGTGAGTCGTTACCGAAAGTGATCCCAGCCCGGTGCCCCGCCCGCGTAACGTCGCCCGTCGACCGTCACACCGTCACCCGCTGTGAACAAACTGGACGCGACGACGCTGCCGACGACGAGCCAGTCGGACGACAGCCGGGTGTCCGAGGGAAAGGTGGCCGCCAATGCGTGGTCATCGCCGCCGGTCAGTATCCAGCCGTACGGGTCGACGCCCAGCGCGGTCGCGGCGTCGCGCATCGGCTCCGGCACCGTGAACGCGTCGCGCCGCACGTCGATCCCGACGCCACTGGCCGCCGCGATGTGCCCCAGGTCGGCCAGCAGGCCGTCGGAGACGTCGATCATGGCCGTGGCGCCGAGCCGCGCGGCGACCGGGCCGAGGTGGTAGGGGACCTCGGGCCGGCGGAACGCCTCGACCAGCAGCTTCGGCGAGCGGAAGCCGCGGGAGAGGATGGTGTACCCCGCGGCGGCGTGCCCGATCCGCCCCGCGACCGCGACGACGTCGCCCGGCTGCGCCCCGCTGCGCAGCACCGGCGACTCGCCGCCCAGGTCGCCGAGCGCGGTCACGGAGATCGTCAGCGTCGGGCTGGCCGAGGTGTCGCCCCCGACGACCACGGCGCCCGTCTTGCCGGCCTCGGCCGCCAGCCCGTCGGCGAGCTCCTCGGCCCACGAAATTTGCAGGTTCGCCGGGGCGCACAACGCCACCAGCAAGGCGGTCGGCCGGGCGCCCATCGCGGCGATGTCGGCCAGGTTGGCGGCGGCAGCACGGTGGCCGACGTCACGCGCGCTCGACCAGTCGCGGCGGAAGTGCCGGCCCTCGACCAGCACGTCGGTGCTCGCGACGACCCGGCCGTCGGGCGCCGCGACCAGCGCGGCGTCGTCCCCGGGGCCGAGCAGCACGTAGGGCGACTCCGCCCCGAGCCGGGCCGTCACCCGCGAGATCAGCCCGAACTCCCCGGCGGTTGCTACGGTCACCCGTCCTCCATCTTGGTGCTCGTTATTGTTGTCTACCCAGCGTGTCGTGGCATGATCACGCACGGCGGTGGATTGCTGACTCTCATGTTGCGGTAGGTTCACGCCTGATCAGCGCTCGCGCGGCGCAGGAAGGGGTCGTGTCGTGGTACAGGCATACATCCTGATCCAAACAGAGGTCGGCAAGGCGCGTGATGTGGCGACGGCCATCCAGGAACTCGCCGGGGTGGTGCGGGTCGACGCGGTCACGGGTCCGTACGACGTGGTGGTCCTCACCGAGGCCCGCAGCGTCGACGAGCTGGGCAAACTGATTGTCAGCAAGGTCCAGATGGTGCCGGGGATCACCCGCACCCTCACCTGCTCGGTGGTGCACTTATAGATGGCGTCTCCGTCCCGCATCGCCACCCTGGCGGCGCTGCCCCTCGCGCTGCTGGCCGGCCTGGGGGTGTTCTGGGCGCTCGGCGGGTTCCCGTCGGCACCGTCGACGTCGGCGGTGTCGGCGACGGCGGCCCCGCTCGACCAGGACACCGCCGCGGTCTGCCGTGCCCTCGTGGCGCGGCTGCCGACGTCGCTGGGCGGCCTTGACCGCCGCCCGGTGACCGCGGGCGGCGAGCAGAACGCGGCCTTCGGCGACCCGCCGATCGTGCTGTCCTGCGGCGTGCCGGTCCGCTCGATCCCGCAGAACGCCCAGCTCCTGGCGCTGTCCAACGTATGTTGGTATCCGGAGGAGCGCTCCACCGAGACCGTCTGGCAGTCGGTCGACCGCAAGGTCTCACTGCAGGTGGTGGTCCCGAAGAAGGCGGAGGGCTCCTGGGTGGTCAACCTGTCCGCCCCGATCGTGGCGACGGTGCCGCAGACCGCGTCCCCCGGCCCGGTGCACTGCTGAGTTCTGCCTTCCTCAGCGCGGCCAACGGCTTCGGGCTGTTCCAATTACACCGGAATGGGAAAATTTGCTCGATGCTGCGCGGCCGCAATGTGTCATCGGCATGGTGGTGGGCTTCGTGGTGATCCTGTTCCTGCCGGAGCTCCAGCTGCGCTCGCTCGCGGGCACGGCAAGCTGCACTCGCTCGCGGGCACGGCAAAAGGCCCCGCGAGTGGCTCGCGGGGCCTTTTTCTGCTTGGCTGGATCAGCCGCGGACGACCTTGCCGGCCTTCAAGCAGGAGGTGCAGACCTGCACCTTCCGCGTGGTGCCGCCACCGGCCGGGGTGCGCACCGTCTGAATGTTGGGGTTCCAACGGCGGTTGGTCCGCCGGTGCGAGTGGGACACGTTGTGGCCGAAGCCCGGTCCCTTGCCGCAGACGTCGCACACGCTAGCCACGGGGATCTCCTGGGATTGATTGCGTCTCGGGCTGGAACCGTCGCCGCGACCGCGGACCGGATTCCAGGTGCCATCCGCCGGGCAACCGGCAGACAACCCAGCAAGGTTACCTGATCCCGCCCCGCCACACCCAATCGGGCCCGGTCGGGGCGGCTTCGGTGGGAACTGTCGGTGGTCGCCGTTAGGCTCTGGCCCGTGCCCGACAGTGTGGACGCCGCCGCCGTCCGCCGGTGGTGTGCCACCGGCCTCGGTGGCCTGCGCCGGCACGAGGCCGAGATCAATGCCCTCAATGTCTATCCGGTGCCCGACGGCGACACCGGCACCAACATGATGCTGACCCTGGCCGCCGCGGTCGAGGCCGCCGGCTTTGCCGGGAGCACCGACGGGGACGAGTCGCTGGGGGGAGTGCTCCGGCGGGTGGCCCGCGGCGCGCTGCTCGGCGCCCGGGGCAACTCGGGCATCATCCTGGCCCAGGTCTTCAAGGGGCTGGCCGAGTCGCTGGCCGACGCCGAGACGGTCGACGGCGCCGCGCTGGCGCGGGCGCTGGATCACGCGGCGAAGACGGCGTATCAGGCCGTGGCCGCCCCGGTCGAGGGCACGGTCCTGACCGTGGGGGTCGCCGCCGCCAAGGCCGCGCTGACCGCCGCCGAGAGCGTCGACGGAGCGGAGCGGGCGGACGGGCGGCGTGGCGGCGGGATCCGGGCCGTCGTCCGGGCCGCCGCGCACGGGGCGCGCATCGCGCTCGCACACACGCCCGAGCAGCTGCCGGCGCTCGCCCGGGCCGGCGTGGTCGACGCGGGCGGGCGGGGGTTCGTCGTGCTGCTCGACGCGCTGGTCGAGACCGTCACCGGGGAGCGGATGCCCGAGCTGGACAGCGCGGCCGGGCTGCCCGGTGCCCGGGGCCACCGCACCGTCGTCGAGATGGAGCGGGAGGCGGGGTCCGACGAGTTCGCCTACGAGGTGCAATACCTGCTGGAGGCGCCCGCCGACGCCGTGCGGGAGCTCAAGCACAGGCTCGCGCCGCTCGGGGACTCGCTCGTCGTGGTCGGGGACGACCGCACCTGGCACGTCCACGTGC
Source organism: Dactylosporangium sucinum (assembly GCF_014647515.1). Taxonomy (GTDB): domain Bacteria; phylum Actinomycetota; class Actinomycetes; order Mycobacteriales; family Micromonosporaceae; genus Dactylosporangium; species Dactylosporangium sucinum. The sequence continues at coordinate 192,002 of NZ_BMPI01000008.1, forward strand.
ACGTCAACGACATCGGGGCGGCGGTCGAGGCCGGGGTCGAGGCGGGGCGGCCCAGCCGGATCTCGGTGACGCGGTTCGCCGACCAGGTGCGGGTGCGGCAGAGCGAGGTCGCGCACGGGCCGCGCGGGGTCGTGGTCGTGTGCAGCGGTGCCGGGCTGGGGGAGCTGCTGGCCGGGGAGGGTGCGACCGTCGTCGGCGGCACGCCGTCGACCGGGGAGCTGCTCGAGGCGATCCGGCGGGCCGGCACCGAGCGCGTGGTCGTGCTGCCCAACGACCCCAACGTGCTGGCGGTGGCCACGGCCGCGGCCGCGGAGGCGCGGGCGGCCGGGATCCGGGCCGGGGTCGTGCCGACGCGGTCACCGGTGCAGGCGTTGGCGGCGCTGGCGGTCCGAGACGCGCAACGGCGGTTCGAGGACGACGTCATCGCCATGGCGGAGGCCGCGGCCCGCTGCCGGTCGGCCGAGCTGACCGTGGCGAGCCGGGAGGCGCTCACCGTCGCCGGGCGATGCCAGCCGGGGGACGTGCTGGCCATCGTCGACGGCGAGGTCAACCTCATCGGCGACGACCTGCCGGGGACCGGGCAGCGGCTGCTCGACCGCATGCTGTCGGGCGGCGGCGAGCTGGTCACGCTCATCGCCGGGCAGGGGGCGCCCGAGGGGCTGGCCGACGCGCTGCGCGACCACGTCGCCGGGGCGTGGCCGTTCGTGGAAGTGCAGTGCTTCGAGGGCGGGCAGCCGCACTACCCGCTGCTCGTGGGGGTGGAGTGAACCGGTGACCGAGATCGACCTGTCGACGCCGCTGCCGAAGGTGGTCGGGGGCGCCGGCGCCAAGCTGCTCGGCGAGAGCCTCGGCCTGCAGACGGTCGGCGACCTGGTGTATCACTTTCCGCGCCGTTACGAGGAGCGCGGCGAGCACACCGACATCCGCTCCCTGGAGATCGACACCGACGTCACCGTGTTCGGCCAGGTCAAGCGGGTCAACGCGCGGCAGTTCACCCAGCAGCGCGGCGCCACGCGGGGCAAGCGGGGGTCGCTCGTCGAGGCCGTGATCGGCGACGACAGCGGCGGTGAGATCAGCGTCACGTTCTTCAACCAGCCGTGGCGGGAGAACCAGCTGCGACCCGGCCGCTGGGGGCTGTTCTCCGGCAAGGTCGGCCGGTTCAACCAGAAGCTCCAGCTCAACCAGCCCGACTACCTGCTGCTCGACGCCGGCGAGGGCGAGGAGGCCGTCGAGGAGTTCGCCGGGGCGATCATCCCGGTGTATCCGGCGTCGGCCAAGGTCCCGACCTGGCGGATCGCCGCGGCCGTGCGCACCGTGCTCGACGTGCTGCCGCCGACGCCCGACCCGGTCCCGGCGACGATCCGGGCCGAGCGCAACCTCTCGGCGCTCGACAAGGCCCTGCGCGAGATCCACCGGCCCGAGTCACAGGCCTCGCTGGCCAAGGCCCGGCGGCGGCTGAAGTGGGACGAGGCGTTCGCCCTCCAGCTGACGCTGGTCCAGCGCAAGAAGCGGGCCGAGGACTGGCCGGCCAAGCCGCGGCCGCGCCGCGACGACGGCCTGCTCACGGCGTTCGACGCGAGCCTGCCCTACGAGCTGACGCGGGGCCAGCGCGACGTGGGCGACGAGATCGCCGCCGACCTGTCCCGCGCCCACCCCATGCACCGCCTGCTGCAGGGCGAGGTCGGCTCCGGCAAGACGCTCTGCGCGCTGCGGGCCATGCTCCAGGTGGTCGACGCCGGCGGCCAGGCGGCGATGCTCGCCCCGACCGAGGTGCTCGCCGCCCAGCACCACCGCAACGTGGTCGACCTGCTCGGCGCCATGGCCCGGGCCGGCGAGCTCGACGCGGCCGAGCAGGCCACCCGGGTCGCGCTGCTCACCGGCTCACTGGGCGCCGCCGCCCGGCGCCGGGTCCAGGAGGAGCTGCGCAGCGGCGCCGCGGGGATCGTCGTCGGCACGCACGCCCTGCTCTACGAGGGGGTCGACTTCGCCGACCTCGGGCTGATCGTGGTCGACGAGCAGCACCGCTTCGGCGTCGAGCAGCGCGACGCCCTGCGCGCCAAGGCCGACCAGCCGCCCCACGTCCTGGTGATGACCGCCACACCGATCCCGCGCACGGTCGCCATGACCGTGTTCGGCGACCTGGAGACGTCGGTGCTGAGCCAGCTGCCGAAGGGCCGCTCGCCGATCGCCTCCCACGTCGTGCCGGTCGCGGAGAAGCCGGCCTTCCTCGACCGGGCCTGGCGCCGCCTGCGCGAGGAGGTGGCCAAGGGCCACCAGGCCTACGTGGTGTGCCCGCGCATCGGCGACGCCAAGTCCGAGGGCGAGGACGCCCCCGGCGGCGACGACGGGCGCCGGCCCCCGCTGGCCGTGCTCGACGTCGCGCCCGCCCTCGATGAGGGCCCGCTGCACGGGCTGCGGATCGGGATCCTGCACGGCCGGCTGCCGGCCGACGAGAAGGACGCGGTGATGCGCTCCTTCGCCGCCGGTGACCTCGACGTGCTGGTCGCGACCACGGTGATCGAGGTGGGCGTCGACGTCCCCAACTCGACGATGATGGTGATCATGGATGCCGACCGGTTCGGCGTCTCCCAGCTGCACCAGCTGCGCGGCCGGGTCGGCCGGGGCAGCGCGCCCGGCCTCTGCCTGCTCGTCTCCGAGGCCGGCGAGGGCACGCCGGCCCGGGCCCGGCTCGACGCGGTGGCCTCGACGACCGACGGGTTCAAGCTGGCCGAGCTCGACCTGGAGCAGCGCCGCGAGGGCGACGTGCTCGGCGCGGCCCAGTCCGGGCACCGCTCCCACCTGCGCCTGCTGTCCCTGCAGCGCGACGCCGACCTGATCGGCGAGGCGCGGCTGCAGGCGACCGAGCTGATCAGCGAGGACCGGGAGCTGGAGCGGCACCCCGGGCTCGCCGCCACGATCGCCCGGCTCGTCGACGAGGAGCGCGCCGAATACCTGGAGAAGGGCTGATGACGCGCATCGTCGCCGGCACGCTCGGCGGGCGGCGGCTCGTCGTGCCGGCCGGCCAGGGCACCCGCCCCACCTCCGACCGGGTCCGCGAGGCCCTGTTCAGCACCCTGGACCACATCGCCGACCTCGACGGCGCCCGCTTCGCCGACCTCTTCGCCGGCTCGGGCGCGGTCGGGCTGGAGGCGTGCTCGCGCGGCGCCGCCCACGTCCTGCTGGCCGAGGCCGACGCCAGGGCGGCCCGGATCGCCCAGGGCAACATCGCGTCGCTCGGCGTCGGCCAGCGGGTCCGGCTGGTCGCCGACAAGGTCGAGCGGCTGCTGGCCGGCGCCCCGGAGGAGCCCTACGACGTGGTGTTCCTCGACCCGCCGTATGCGATGGCGGACGCGCGGGTGCACGAGATCCTGCGGGCGCTCGTCGAGCGGTGGCTCGCCGGCGACGCCGTCGTGGTGGTCGAGCGGTCCAGCCGGGGCGCTCCGACGGCCTGGCCGGAGGGCCTCCGGCAGCACGCGGAGCGGCGATACGGCGAGACGACGCTGTGGTATGCCCGACGCGACCAGGAAGGCTGACGCAAACCTTTAGAGAGCCTTTGGTACGGTCCCCGCTCATGAGGCTTGGGCTGGTGCAATGAGGCGCGCGGTCTGTCCGGGTTCGTTCGATCCGGTCACGAACGGGCACCTTGACATCGTCGGACGCGCATCGAAGATGTTCGACGAAGTCGTCGTCGCGGTGCTGATCAACCAGAGCAAGGCGGGGCTGTTCACCGTCGAAGAGCGGCTGGAGATGCTCGCCGAGGTGGTCGCCCCCTATCCGAACGTCCGGGTCGACGCCTTCCAGGGCCTGCTGGTCGACTTCTGCCACGCCAACGAGGTCGGCGCGATCGTCAAAGGCGTGCGGGTGGCCAGCGACTTCGACTACGAGCTGCAGATGGCCCAGATGAACCTGGGGCTCGGCGGCATCGAGACGCTGTTCATGCCGACCAACCCGAAGTTCTCATTCGTCTCGTCGAGCCTGATCAAAGAGGTCGCCAAGTGGGGCGGCGACATTTCGCCGCATGTACCCGATCTGGTGGCGAATCGCCTGCGTGAACGCTTCGCCTCGGCGGGGCAACCGTCACGAAACTGAGGCTCAAAAACCCGAGTGGCGATAAAGCGGCACGGTGGGTCGGGCCGCATGATGGTTACGTCGTTCGACGTTGGGACAGGAGTGACCGCAGGTGGATCCGCTCGAGAGCATCGACCAGATCATCACGCTGGTTGAGCAGGCCCGGTCGGCGCCGATGTCACGGAGCAACTTCGTGTTCGACCGGGCCGAGATGATCAACCTTCTCGACCAGTTGCGCGCCGACCTGCCGGGGGAGCTTCGGCGGGCCTCGGCCCTGCTCGACGAGCGCGACAAGATCGTCGACGCCGGCCGGCGCGAGGCCGAGCGGATCATCTCGGAGGCCGAGGCCGAGCACACCCGGCTCGTGTCGATCAACGAGATCGTCGTCTCGGCCGAGCACGAGGCGTCCCGCATGATCAACGAGGCCCGGGCCGAGACCCAGCGGCTGCGCGACGAGGTCGACGACTACGTCGACACCGCCCTGGCCAACTTCGAGCAGTTCCTCACCCGGTCGCTCGCCTCGATCGAGCGCGGGCGGGACAAGATGCACGCGCTGCGGGAGATCGGCTCGTTCACGCCCTCCGGCGAGGATGACCGGCCGCTTCCCTTCTGAGCCCCCGCTGATCCCCGGATGGCCCCGCGCTAAGGTTGGGGGCGATTCGACGGAAGATCTGCCGCTCAGGTAGCCTAGTCCGTCGGCCCTGCCTGGCCGGAGTCTGAAGATGCCACACCAACCGCACCCGCACCTGGATCCCCGGTCGCCGCTGGTCCTCGAGACGAGAGACCTCCCACGCCGACCGGGCGCTCTGCATGCGGTCTCCCGGAAGGTGCCGGCGCCCGGGGACCTCGGTCTGGAGCTGATCGGCGTGCCCCAGGGCGCCGAGCTCGACCTCCAGCTGCGCATGGAGTCGGTGTCCGAAGGCGTTCTCGTCTCCGGCACCGTCACCGGCCCGCTGGTGGGCGAGTGCGGACGCTGCCTACGTCCGATCAGTGACACGCTGGACGTCCCGATCCAAGAGTTCTATGCCTACGAGCACAGCACGACGGACGAGACGACCGACGAGGACGAGGTCGGACGGCTGCAGGGCGATCTGATCGACCTGGAGCCGGCGTTGCGGGACTCGGTGGTGCTCTCCCTGGCCGCCAACCCCGTTTGCCGCGAAGACTGCCCAGGGCTGTGCCCCGACTGCGGGGTGCCGCTCGACGAGTTGCCCGAAGGCCACAACCACGAGCAGCTCGACCCGCGCTGGGCCGCCCTGTCCCAGATCAAGACGTCAGAGGAGTAAGACCCGTGGCCGTTCCCAAGCGGAAGATGTCGCGCAGCAACACCCGGGCCCGCCGGAGCCAGTGGAAGGCCGTCGCGGTCTCCACGCAGCCGTGCCCGCAGTGCCGCTCGCCGAAGCTGCCCCACGCTGCCTGCTCGGTCTGCGGCATGTACAACGGCCGCCAGGTCATCGAGGTCTGACCACCGGATTCGGGTGACGCGATCCGACCGATCGCCGCACGGCGGGAAGCCCCCGTCCGGCGTCGCGCGGATCGCCGTCGACCTCCTCGGCGGGGATGGGGCTCCCGCCGTCGTGGTTGACGGCGCTCTGCGCGCATGCAGCGCCGATCCAGACCTCCACCTCGTCCTCGTCGGGCCGCAGTCCGCGGCCGACGAGGTCATCGGCGCGCTCGCGGTCCACGACCGCGAGCGCGTCAGCGTCATCGTCGTCGAGAGCCGCGTCGGCATGGCCGACTCCCCGCTGCGCAACATCCGGCGGGAGTCGACGGTCCGGGCGTCCGCCGAGGCGGTCTTCGCCGGCCGGGCCTACGGCATGGTCTCCGCCGGCTCCAGCGGCGCCGCCGTCGCCGCCTCCGCCCACGTCCTGGGCCGCCTCAGCGGCGTCCGCCGCCCGGGACTGGCCGCCGCCCTGCCCACCCCGAACGGTCCGGTGCTGCTCGCCGACGTCGGGGTCACCCTCGACGCGACCATGCTGGAGCTCGTCCAGCACGCCGTGCTCGGCGCCGCCTACGCGGCCGTCGCGCTCGGCATCCCCGGCCCGCGCGTCGGCCTGCTGTCGATCGGCAGCGAGCCCGGCAAGGGCGACCGGCTGCGCCGCGCGGTCTCCATCGCCCTCTCCGACATCCCCCTGCCCGCCGGCAGCCGGTATGTCGGGCTGGTCGAGGGCCACGACGTGGCCCAGGGCGGCCGGGCCGACGTCGTCATCACCGACGGGTTCACCGGCAACGTCCTGCTCAAGGGCATCGAGGGCGCCCTGCGGGGCACCCGCACCCACGAGGCGGCGGCAGTGCTGCTCGGCGTCGTCGGCGACGTCGTGGTCTGCCACGGTGCCGCCGACGGCTCCGACATCGCCGACGGCATCGCCCTCGCCACCCGACTGCACCGCGACGGCATCATCCCCGCCGTCGGGGAGCTCGCCGACGATCTGCTGACCGAACTCTCCTCGGCCGGCGGCCTCACCATCCGTGACCAGCTGGGAGAGCGCACGTGAAGAAACCGAGCCAGCTCGAGGCCGCCTTCGGTCTCGAATTCGACCCCGACATGCTGCGGCGCGCGCTGACCCACCGCTCCTACGCCTACGAGAACGGCGGCCTGCCCACCAACGAGCGCCTGGAGTTCCTCGGCGACGCGGTGCTGGGCGTGGTGATCACCACCGCCCTGTTCCACAACCATCCCGACCTGGCCGAGGGCCAGCTGGCCAAGCTGCGCGCGAGCGTGGTCAACATGCGGGCGCTGGCGGACGTCGCCCGGCGGCTCGGTCCCGACGGCATCGGGCCGTACCTGCTGCTCGGCCGGGGCGAGGAGGCGACCGGCGGCCGCGACAAGGCCAGCATCCTCGCCGACACGCTCGAGGCGCTGATCGGCGCGATCTACCTGCAGTACGGCCTGGACGCCACCGCCCAGGTGATCCACAAGCTGTTCGACGCGCTGATGGCCGAGGCCGCCCTCCGCGGCGCCGGCCTCGACTGGAAGACCAGCCTGCAGGAGCTGACCGCCGGCCGCGGCCTCGGCGTCCCGGAGTACCGCATCGACGAGGAGGGCCCCGACCACGCCAAGCGGTTCACCGCCTGGGTGATCGTGGCGAAGCGGCGGTACGGCGGGTCCCAGGGTGGCAGCAAGAAGGAGGCCGAGCAGCGGGCCGCCGAGGCCGCGTGGCGCGAGCTGTCCTCCGACGACGGCACCCGGGAAGCCGGCGATGACGCCGACCACTGAGGTGCTCGAGCGAAGGCGAAACGCGTCGATCCTGCTGGCGTACCCCCTCGGCCTGTACGCGCTGAGCCGCCTCGTGCAGCTGTGCCTCGTGTGGTGGATGGCCGACGACGGCAAGGTCCGCGACCGGCTGCTGGCCTGGGACGGCGGGCACTTCGTGCGGGTGGCCGAGGAGGGATACCCGACCGGGTACACCTACAACGCCGACGGCGTGCTCGTCGGCAACGGCCTGGCGTTCTTCCCGGGCTACCCTATGCTCGTGCGCCTGACGCACTTCGTCACGCGGCTCGACTACCCGACGGCGGCGATCACCGTCTCGTGGATCGCGGGCGGCGCCGCGGCCGTGCTGCTGTGCGCGCTCGGCACCCGGCTCTACGACCAGCGGGCCGGCCTCGCCCTGACCGCGCTGTTCTGCATGCAGCCGATGTCGATGGCGCTGTCCATGGCGTACTCCGAGGCGCTGTTCACGGCGCTGGTCGCCGGCATGCTGCTGTTCGCGCACCGGGGCGACTGGCTGCTCGCCGGCGCGCTCGGGCTGGGCGCGGCGCTGACCCGGCCGACCGGCGCCGCGGCCGCGATCGCGCTCGCCGTCGCCGCCGGGATCACGGTGTACCGCGGGCGCGGCACCCTCGGTACCGCCGCATGGAAACCCATCGCGGCAGCCCTGGTGGCGCTGGCCGGCGTCCCCGCCTACCTGCTGTGGGTCGGCATGCGGGTCGGCGACCTCCACGCCTGGTTCGACATCCAGACGGCCGGGTGGGGCACGACGTTCGACTACGGCACCTCCAGCCTCAAGTTCGTGCGCGACTCCCTGCGGGCCGGCGACGGCTGGGTCCAGGTGAGCATCGCGTGGATGGTCATCGGCGTCGTGATCCTCGCCGCGGCGGCCGTCGCGATGCGCGTCTGGCCGCCGCTCACCGTCTACGGCCTGCTCGTGCTCGTGCTGGTCCTCGGCCAGGGCGGCTACTACCACTCGAAGCCGCGGCTGCTCGTGCCGGCGCTGCTCATCCTGGTCCCGCCGGCGGTCGCACTGGCTCGGGCGAGGCCGCGCACGGCGGCGCTAGTCTTGGCGGGCTTCGGTGCGTTCGGGCTGTGGTACGGCTCGTATCTCATCACCGCCTGGCACTACGCGATCTGAGGACTCACATGCCCGAGCTTCCCGAAGTCGAGACCGTCCGCCGTGGGCTCGACAAGTGGGTCTCCGGCCGGCGCATCGCCACCGTCGAGGTGCTGCACCCGCGGGCCGTGCGCCGGCACCTGCCCGGCGCCGAGCACTTCGCCGGCCTGCTCGCCGGCCGGCGGGTGGGGGCGGTGATGCGCCGCGGGAAGTACCTCTGGCTCCCCCTCGACGACGAGGACGCCCTCGTCGGCCACCTCGGCATGTCGGGCCAGCTGCTCATGCAGCCCGCCGACGCCCCGGACGAGACGCACCTGCGGGTCCGCTTCCGGTTCGACGACGACGGCCCGGAGCTGCGCTTTATCGACCAGCGCACGTTCGGCGGGCTGGCCGTGTCGCCCGGCGGCGCGGTCCTGCCGGCCGAGCTGGCGCACATCGCCCTCGACCCGGTCGACCCCCTCTTCGTCGACGAGCTCTTCGTCGCGGCCATGCGCAGGCGGCGTACCGAGGTCAAGCGCGCCCTGCTGGACCAGACCCTGATCTCGGGCGTCGGCAACATCTACGCCGACGAGGCCCTGTGGCGCGCTTCGCTGCACGGCGGCCGCGACACGTCGCTGCTGACCCGCCCGGCGGTCCGCCGCCTGCTCGGCCACGTCCGGGACGTGCTGTACGAGGCGATCGGCCAGGGCGGCACGAGCTTCGACGCCCTGTACGTGAACGTCAACGGGGAGAGCGGCTACTTCGAGCGGTCGCTGAACGCCTACGGGCGCGAGGGCCTGCCGTGCAACCGGTGCGGCGCGGCGATCCGCCGTGAGGCGTTCATGAACCGCTCGTCGTTCTCCTGCCCGCGCTGCCAGCCCCGCCCGCGGCCGGCCACCCGCCCAGCCTGACCCGCTCTCCGCGCTGCCCGCGCGCTCTCCGCGCTGCCCGCCCTCCGCGCGCTGCCCCGGCGAGCGAGCCGGGACGCCCCGCGCGCCGCGATCTTGGGTTGTGGTCCCCGACTTGTCGGACATGGGGGATTTTTTCGGGACCACAAACTCCAAGATCGCGGCGGGTGGCGAGCCGCGGTCGGGAAGCGCTCCGGTCGCGGGGCGCGGTCGGGTTGCGGCGGGTCACGGTCGGGTCGCGCGGGCGGTCGGGTCGCGGGCCGCCACGGTCGAATTGTGGGCCACGGTCGGGCCGAGGTCGGGAACTGGGCGGGCCCTGGTCGGGTTGCGGGCCGCAGCTGGGTCGCGGCCGTGGTCGGTCGCGGGCATTAGGGCGGCGGGCAATCGGTCGGCGTACAGGTGGTGGGTGTGGCGGAGCCAGCTTGTAGACGTTGGTCGATCTACCCTCGCGACCTCGGGGGATTGTGAGGGTAGATCGACCAACGTCTAAGCAAAGCCGGCAGTCAGGCGCCCGGGGCCGGGGACGGCACCGCGTGCAGGTGGCGGAACGGGCGGGGGCGGCGCGGGGCCGGGGTCGCCCGGCTCAGCTCGCCCAGCGACGGGCTCAGGCCGCACCACGCGGGCAGGTCCGCGTACGGGTCCGGGGCGCCCAGGTCGGTCACCAGGCCGAAGCCCGCCCCCCGCTCCACCTGCAACTGCGCCGCCTGGTCGAGCTCCCACGGCGGCACCGCGTGGACCAGGTGGCCGTCGCCCGGGCGGGCGCCCTCGCACGACCACCGGCGGTAGTCGCGCCAGTTGCCGTCGAACACGCAGACCGGCAGGCCCAGGTCGCGGTAGGCGTCGTCCGGCGGCTCGCCCGGGTTCAGCACCACCTCCGGCAGGCCGGCGCGGGTGGCGGCCTGGGCGGTGACGGCGACGGGGCCGATCGCGTACGGGCTCACGGGGGTACGGTCGAGGAAGACGCCGCGGACCGGGTAGCCGGCCCAGCGGTACACGTCGGCGCGGATCTGGGTGATCGGGCGCGTCCCGTAGTCGAGGTCGACGTAGCCGAGCAGTCGTGTGCCCGCCGCGTCGAGCCGGTTCATGGCCGCGGTCCACAGCGGATCGCGGCCACTGCCGGGTCCGTATGCGACGTCGACGACGACGCTGAACGCCGGACCGTGTCCCGCGATGATCTCCCATGCGTGTGGCCGGGCGAGCGGATGCGCCCGCAGTGGCAGGAGCGTCGGAACCCGGTCCACGACCGGACTAACGATGCTGGGCCCCCTCAAGCACGCCCGGTGTCCACGGTCCAGTAGGCCGTGCGACCGCGCATGGCGGCGCCGACACCGATCGATGTGATGTCGCAGTTGACCAGCACGTCGCGGCTGTTGTCGTCGCGCAGCCAGCGCTTGACCACGTCGCCCGCGTCGCCGCCCTTGGCGACGAGCTCGTTCTGGAAGCCGGAGAACCCGGCCCGCTGCGCGCGCTCGGAGGGGTTGCTGCCGTCGCTGCCCTTGGTGCCGGTGAAGTCACCGGCCGCCATGTCGGCGCTGTGCGCGCGGGCCGCGGTGCGCAGCTTGGCGTCCATCCGCACCGGCTCGCACTTCTCCTTGCGCCGCTCGTTGTTGACGAGCTGCACGACGCGATCTTCGTAGGAGTTGTTGAAGTTCGCGGCGACCAGCGTGGCGGCGGCGGACGCCGGCTTCGCGCTGGTGGGAGCGGCCGAGGACGGCGGGGCGGCGACGGAGGGAACGGCGGAAGAGGGAGGTGCATCGTCGAGGGCGGCCTCCGACGCGATGCCGGGCGCGGGCCCGTTCCCCGTCAGCGCCGGCACGATCAGGAACCCCAGCCCGGCGAGGACCAGCACGGCGGTGACGGCCGCGGCCACGCCGACCGGGCCGAGCCGGTCCACCAACCGCGGCACCATCGCGTGTGTCTCCCGGGTCTGCTCGGCTGGTGGGGGAGGAAGAATTTCCGGTGAAGACGCTACTTTGCAGTGGCGCCGCGGGGCAACCGGTGGCACACTGCCACGATCGGCGCGGCGGTGCGGATCACGCACCCGGGTGAGTGAGAACACGAGAACACCCTGGCCAGGACGTTTGGCGTGCCGGTCGGCTTGACTAAGTCGCGACCCCGGCGGAACATAGAGGGGTCGCCAGTCGCGCCCATTTATGCCCTTGTGCTTCGGTCGCGGGTGCTGGGCGCGCGTTTGCCGGAGTCGACCGGCTGCGCTTATCAAGGAGACGATATGGCTAAGGCCCTCTTCGGCCACGTAGGCAGCGCGCCCGATCGGCGCCTTGTCGACGAGGTCACCCAACTGCGTGCCAAGGTTCGGGCGCTCGAATTCGAGATCGTTCGATTGCGTGCCGAAAACGACCGGCTTGCTGCGGCGGCTTCGGAGGCGGACCAGCTGTCCCGCCTCGTCGAGCCGGCAATGGCCTGACGTTTCACGGAAAGCACGACCCACACGCAGAACTGAACAGCAAACCCGCGCGCCGACATCCCAGGGGTCTCGGCGCGCAGTCATGTTCGCTGGTGGTAACGACGCGGACGTCCGGTTGGTTGCGCGAGTGGCCCGAGTGGCCGGTGTGCCCACGACACGCGCATTATGGTGTGCGGCGCTGCCGGGTTGGGTACTCTCCCGGCGGTACCCTGCCGGGTAAGAGACGTCGACCAGTGGAGATCCGTGCACCTCAAGAGCCTGACGGTCAAGGGCTTCAAGTCCTTCGCCTCAGCGACCACGCTGAGGCTCGAACCGGGCATCACCTGCGTCGTCGGGCCGAACGGCTCGGGCAAGTCCAACGTGGTCGACGCGATTTCCTGGGTGCTCGGCGAGCAGGGCGCCAAGGCGCTGCGCGGCGGCAAGATGGAGGACGTGATCTTCGCGGGGACCGCCGGCCGGGCCCCGCTGGGACGCGCCGAGGTCACCCTCACAATCGACAACACCGACGGTGCGCTGCCGATCGACTACACCGAGGTGTCCATCACCCGCCGGATGTTCCGCTCCGGCGAGAGTGAGTACGAGATCAACGGCAACCAGTGCCGCCTGCTCGACATCCAGGAGCTGCTCTCCGACTCCGGCATCGGCCGCGAGATGCACGTGATCGTCGGCCAGGGCCGGCTCGACGGCGTGCTGCACGCCCGCCCGGAGGACCGCCGCTCGTTCGTCGAGGAGGCCGCCGGCGTCCTCAAGCACCGCAAGCGCAAAGAGAAGGCCATCCGCAAGCTCGAGGCGATGCAGGCCAACCTCAACCGCCTCGGTGACCTCACCACCGAGCTGCGCCGCCAGCTCAAGCCGCTGGGCCGGCAGGCCGAGGTGGCCCGCCGCGCCGCCGGCATCCAGGCCGACCTGCGCGACGCCCGGCTCCGGCTGCTCGCCGACGACCTGGCCACGCTGCGCCGCACCCTCGACAAGGAGATCGCCGACGAGACCGCCCTGCGCGCCCGGCGTGAGGAGGTCGAGGCCGAGGTCGAGACGATCAACGAGCGGCTCGCCGCGCTGGAGGCCCAGCACGCGGCCGACGCGCCGGTCCTGGCCGAGGCGCAGGACACGTGGTATCAGCTGTCGAACCTCCAGGAGCGGTACCGCTCGCTGCACCAGCTGGCGGGGGAGCGCTACCGCAACCTGTCCGCCGCGCCGGTCGACGAGCGCCCCGGCCGCGACCCCGACCAGCTCACCGCCGAGGCGGAGAAGGTCCGCGAGCAGGAGGAGGAGCTGCGCGCCGCGCTGGAGGCGAGCCAGGAGCGCATGGCCGAGGCCGTCGAGCGCCGGCAGGACCTGGAGCGCCGGCTCGCGTTCGCCGAGAAGGCCATCGTCGCGGCCCACAAGGCCATCGCCGACCGCCGCGAGGGTCTGGCCAAGCTGACCGGCCAGGTCGAGTCGGCCCGCAGCCGCGCGACGGCCGCCGCCGACGAGATCGAGCGGCTGGCGGTCCAGCTGGCCGAGGCCGAGACCCGCGCCGAGCACGCCCAGGGGCTGTTCGAGGAGGCCAGCGCGGGCGCGTCCGTCGCCGATCGGGACAACGCCGACCTGGAGCTGCGTCACCAGGAGGCGACGCGCGAGCTGGAGACGATCAACGGCGAGGTCCGCACCCACAGCGACGCCGAGCGGGCGGCCGAGAAGGACGCCGCCCAGTGGAAGGCGCGCGAGGAGGCCCTCGCCATGGGCCTGCGCCGCAAGGACGGCGCGGGCACGCTGCTGGCCAGCGCCGACCGGGTGCCGGGCATGCTCGGCAGCGTCGCCGCGCTGCTGTCGGTCGAATCCGGGCACGAGGCCGCGCTGGCCGCCGCGCTCGGCGCGCTCGCCGACGCCGTGGCGGTGTCCGGTGTCGAGGCGGCCGTCGCCTCGGTCGAGCTGCTCAAGCACGACGACGCCGGCCGGGCCGCGCTGCTCATCGCGTCGGCGCCGATGCTGGACGCGCCGGTGGTCGAGCGGGTGCCGCTCCCGCCGGGCGCGCACTGGGCGATCGACCTGGTCCGCGTGCCCGACGAGCTGCGCCCGGCGCTGGAGCGGGCGCTCGGCGACGTCGTGTTCGCCCCCGACCTGGCCGTGGCGAAGCGGATCGTGTCGTACGCGCCGGGCCTGCGGGCGGTCACCCCCGAGGGTGACGTGCTCGGCGCCTACGCCGCGGCCGGCGGCTCCGGCAAGCAGCACAGCTTCATCGAGGTGCAGGCCGCCGTCGAGGAGGCCCGCCAGCGGAAGGTCGACGCCGAGCGGCGCGTCGCCGAGGCCCGCGAGCTGCTCGCGCTGGCCCGCAACGCCGCCGGGGTCGCCAAGCAGCAGGTCGCCGAGGCCGCCGCCGCCAAGAAGGAGGCCGACAGCCAGCGCAACGCCGCGGCCCGGCGGCTCGCCGAGTTCGGCGCCGCGGCCAAGTCGGCCAAGGCCGAGGTCGAGCGGCACGCGGCCGCGAAGGGCAAGGCGGAGGCGGCCCGCGAGTCCGGCCTGGCCAGCCTGGCCGAGCTGGAGGAGCGCCTGGCGGCGGCCGAGGAGACGCCCATCGACGAGGACCCGTCGACGATGGAGCGCGACGACCTCGCGGAGCAGGTGCCGGGCGCGCGCCAGCACGAGATGGAGGTCCGGCTCGCGGTACGCACCGCGGAGGAGCGGGTCGGCGCGCTGGCCGGCCGGGCCGACGCGCTGCTGCGCCAGGCCGCGGCCGAGCGGCAGGCCCGCGAGCGGGCGGCGGCGCGCAAGGCCACCCGAGCCCGCGGCGCCAAGGTCGCCGAGACCGTGATGTCCGGGGCCGCGTTCGCGCTGGAGCAGCTCGCCGGGTCGATCGCCGAGGCCGCCGAGACCCGCGACACGCTCGCCGCGACCCGGGCCGAGCGCGAGTCCGAGCTCGCGGAGGTCCGCGGCCGGGCCAAGCAGTTCACCGCCGAGCTGGAGCGGCTCACCAGCGCCGTCCACCGGGACGAGGTCGCCCGGGCCGAGCAGCGGCTGCGCATCGAGCAGCTGGAGGCCCGCTCGGCCGAGGAGTTCGGCCTCGACGCCGACACGCTCGTGGCCGAGTACGGGCCGGAGGTCGAGGTGCCGCCGACCGCGCCGGAGATCGCCGCGGCGGAGGCCGACGGGCGCCCGGCGCCCGAGCCGGTGCCGTTCGACCGGGCCACGCAGGAGAAGCGGGCCGCCAAGGCCGAGCGCGAGCTCAACCTCCTCGGCAAGGTCAACCCGCTGGCCCTGGAGGAGTTCGCGGCGATGGAGGAGCGCTACAAGTTCCTCTCCGACCAGCTCGAGGACCTCAAGGCGACCCGGCGTGACCTGCTCACCGTGGTCAAGGACGTGGACGACCGGATCCTCGAGGTCTTCACGAGTGCGTACCACGACACGGCCCGCGAGTTCGAGCAGGTCTTCTCGGTGCTCTTCCCGGGCGGCGAGGGCCGGCTCGTGCTCACCGACCCCGACGACATGCTCACCACCGGCATCGAGGTCGAGGCCCGCCCGCCGGGCAAGAAGATCAAGCGGCTGTCGCTGCTCTCCGGCGGCGAGCGCTCGCTGACCGCGGTCGCCCTGCTCTGCGCCATCTTCCGGGCCCGACCCAGCCCGTTCTACATCATGGACGAGGTGGAGGCGGCGCTCGACGACGTCAACCTCGGCCGGCTCATCACGCTCTTCGAGCAGTTGCGCGAGCGCAGCCAGCTGATCATCATCACGCACCAGAAGCGGACGATGGAGGTCGCGGACGCGCTCTACGGCGTGACCATGCGCTCCGGCGTCACCGAGGTCATCTCCCAGCGACTGCGAACGGAAGAGGCGGCATAACGTGGTTGAGAAGCCGACGGCGTTGCTGATCGACTTCGACGGGGTGCTGCGCACGTTCGACGTGTCCGTGAACGCGGTGATCGAGCAGCGCTACGGCCTGGAGCCCGGCACGGTGCTCGACACCGCCCTGGAGTGGGACCGGCTGCTCCCGGCGATCACCGGCCGGATCACGCGCGACCAGTGGCTGGCGACCGTCGCCGAGGCGCTGCAGGAGCGCCTCGGCAGCCCCGACCAGGCGGCCGCGCTCATGAAGGAGTGGGTCGTCTACCCCGGGCACATCCGCCCGGAGGTGCTGGCGTTCGTGCGCGACGTCCGAGCCGCCGGCCTGCCGGTGTGCCTGGCCACCAACGCGACCGACGACCTCGTCAACGTGCTCGCGACGTTCAACCTCGCCGGCGAGTTCGACGCGGTCGCGAACTCCTCGGAGATCGGCATCCACAAGCCGACCAAGGAGTACTTCGCGGCGGCGTGCGCGCTCGTCGACACCCCGCCGGCCCGGTGCCTGCTCGTCGACGACACCGACCGGATGATCCGCGGGGCGCGGGCGGCCGGCCTGACCGCGTACCGCTACAGCGACGGTGACGACCTGACCTACCCGCGCCGGGCGTTCGGGATCTAGCCTGAAACAGGCCTCAAGGGCTAGAGCGCGCCCTCGACGGCCTGCACGACCTCGTCCGCCTTCGGCTGGGTCCGCGGGCCGAAGCGGGCCGCGACGGCACCGTCCTTGCCGACCAGGAACTTCTCGAAGTTCCACCGGATGTCGCCGGTGTGGCCCTCGCCGTCGGCGGCAGGGGTCAGCAGGTCGTAGAGCGAGTGCCGCCCGGAACCGTTGACCTCGACCTTTTCCGTCATCGGGAACGTGACGCCGTAGGTCGTGCTGCAGAACTCGGCGATCTCCTCGGCCGTCCCCGGCTCCTGCCCGGCGAACTGGTTGCACGGCACGCCCAGCACGGAGAAGCCGCGGTCCTCGTAGGTCCGCTGCAGTTCCTCCAGCTCCGCATACTGCGGGGTCAGCCCGCACCGCGACGCGACGTTGACGACCAGCACCGGGCGTCCGCGGAACTGCCCCAGGTCGAGCGGCTTGCCCTGCAGGTCCGCGATCTCGATGTCGTAGAAGCTCATGCTCTTGATCGTAGGCCGCGCGCTTGACTTCACCAGTTCGGCAGGTAAATTAACAAAGACCGATACAGCGGCCCACCCTCACCGCTGACCCTCGAAACATCTCGCCGGACGGCGCCGGCGGACCTGCCCTGCCCGGCAGCAGGGCGCGCCCGCGCAAGCACCGAGAGAGCTTCGAGGAGGGGCAGCCGCATGCCCGTGTTCACCGTGCGCAATCCCGGGACCGGGGAACCGCTGGGCGAGGTGCCCGCCCACGACGCCACCCAGGTCGCCGCGATCGTCGACGCCGCCCAGGAGGGCCAGCGCGCGATGGCCGCGCTGCCCGCCCACGAGCGCGAGGCGCTCCTGCGCCGGGTCGCCGACCTCGTCGAGGCCGAGCAGGAGAGCCTGGCCCGGCTGCTGGCGGCCGAGAACGGCAAGCCGATCACGCAGACCCGCGGCGAGGTCCAGGCCGCCGTGCGCATCTTCCGCGGCTACGCGGGCGAGGCGACCCGGCTCTTCGGCCGCCAGATCCCGCTGGACGCGATGCCGGGGCTGGAGCGTCATCTCGCCGTCACCATGCGTGAGCCGCTCGGCGTCGTCGCCGCCCTCGTGCCGTTCAACTATCCCGTCGAGCTCTACGCCCACAAGGCGGCCGCCGCCCTGGCCGCCGGCAACGCGGTCGTGGTGCAGCCGCCGGCCAAGTGTCCGCTCGCGGTCCTGCGGGTGGCCCAGCTCGTCGAGCAGGCCGGGGCGCCGCCGCACGCGCACCAGACCGTGGTCGGCGACGCGGCCGTCTCGCTGCGGCTCGCCGGGAGCGCCGGGGTCGCGGCGATCAGCCTCACCGGCAGTACCGCAGCCGGAAGGGCGATCGCGAAAGCGGCCGGCCTGAAGAAGGTGTACCTCGAGCTCGGCGGCAACGACGCGCTCATCGTGTGCGACGACGCGGACGTCGAGGAGGCGGCGCGGGCCGTCGTGCTGGGGCGGCTGGCCCGCGGCAACGGGCAGATCTGCTGCGCGGTGAAGCGGGTGTACGTCCAGCGGCGCGTCCACGACGCGTTCGTGGACGCCCTGGTCGCCCAGGCGACGAAGCTCACCGTCGGCGACCAGCTGTTGGAGCCGACCGATGTCGGGCCGTTGATCACCGAGGATGCCGCCGAGCGCGTCGAACAGGCTGTACAGGCGCTGGTGCACGACGGCGCCCGCCTGCTCGTCGGCGGCACCGCACAGGGCGCCTTCGTCGACCCGGCCGTGCTCGTCGACGTGCCGTCGGACAGCCCGGCGTTCGCCGAGGAGATCTTCGGCCCGGTCGCCCCGGTCGCCCGGTTCGACGACCCGGACGAGGCGGTGAGGATGGCCAACGCCTCGCCGTACGGGCTGCAGGCCGCCGTGTTCACCCGGGACGTCTCGCGGGCGCTGAGCATCGCGCGGCGCCTCGACGTCGGGGGCGTGGTCGTGAACGGCTCCACCGCCCTGCGCGCGGAGAACCTGCCGTTCGGCGGCACCAAGGACACCGGCGGGTACCGCGAGGGCATCCACGACACGGTCCTGGACTTCACGCGGCAGAAGACCGTCGTGGTGATGGACGCGTTCAAGTGATGCTCGAGCTGCGGGACGTCCGCAAGCGGTACGGCGGGGTCGAGGTGCTGCACGGGGTGAGCCTGTCGGCGTCCGGCGGGTCGGTGCTGGCGCTCGTCGGGGCCAACGGCGCCGGCAAGTCGACCCTGATCCGCATCCTGTCCGGCGCGGTCGGGATGGACGGGGGCGAGGTCCTCCTCGACGGGGCGCCGGCCGACCTCTCGTCGCCGCATCACGCGCATGCGCTCGGGATTCGCACGGTGTACCAGGAGCTGTCGCTCGTCCCGCAGCTCAGCGTGACCGAGAACCTGTTGCTCGGCCGCTTTCCCCGGCGGTACCGGATGATCGACTGGACGGCGGCCCACCGGCGCGCGCAGGAACTGCTGGACCGGGCCGGCTTCGGCATGATCGACCCGCGCGAACCGGCCGGCCGGCTGCCCGTGGCGCGCCAGCAGATGGTCGAGATCGCGAAGGCGCTGGCCGACGAGCCGAGGGTGCTCATCCTCGACGAGCCCTCGGCGGTACTGGCGGGCAGCGACCTCGACGCCCTGTTCCGCCTGGTGCGCGAGCTGCGCCGGCGGGGTGTCCTGGTGGTGTACGTGTCGCACCGGCTGGCCGAGGTGCTCGACCTGGCGACCGGCATCGCGGTGCTCAAGGACGGGCAGGTGGTCGAGACCACCGAGCCGGCCCGCACGTCCGAGGCCGAGCTGATCCGGCTGATGGCCGGTCGCCGGCCGGAGCGGATCTACCCGCCGCGCCGTTCGTCGCCGGGTGCCTCCCCCGGCGAGGTGCGGCTGCGGGTCGAGGGCCTCACCCGCCCCGGCGAGTTCACCGGCGTCTCGTTCGAGCTGCGCGCCGGCGAGATCGTCGGCCTGTTCGGCCTGGTCGGCTCCGGACGCAGCGAGCTGGCGGCGTGCGTGTTCGGCGCGTCGCGGCCGTCCTCCGGGACCGGCGCGTACGGGAACCCGGCCGACGCGATCCGGCACGGCGTCGCCATGGTCACCGAGGACCGGGCCGGCAGCGGCCTCGTGCTCGGCCTGGCCGTGCGGGACAACATCGGCCTCACCACCTGGCACGGCCTGTGGATCGACCAGGCCCGCCAGCGCCGCGACGTGGCCTCGATGATCGAGCGGCTGGACATCCGGCCGCCCGGCTGCGCCGCGATGCCCGTCGCGCGGCTCAGCGGCGGCAACCAGCAGAAGGCCGTCCTCGCCAAGTGGCTGCTCGTCGGCCCGAAGGTGCTGATCCTCGACGAGCCGACCCGCGGCGTCGACATGGCGACCCGCGTGGAGATCTACCGGATGGTCGACGGCCTGGCCCGCGAGGGGCTCGCCGTCCTGCTCATCTCCTCCGACCTCACCGAGGTGCTCGGCGCCACCGACCGGGTCCTGGTCATGAACCAGGGCCGGATCACGGGCGAACTGCCGTCGGAGGGCACGACCGAGGACCAGGTGCTGGAAAGGGCGATCGAAGCATGACCACGTTGGCGGTGCGGGTGCGGGGCCGGGACGTCACGGCGGAGCTCGCGTTCGCGGTGCTCGTCGTGGCGCTCGTGGCGGTGGCCGCGAGCACGTCGGAGAGCTTCCTGACCCAGACCAACCTCACCAACCTGCTCAAGCAGATGGTGACCACCGGGCTGCTCGCGTTCGGCATGCTCGTGGTCATCCTCACCGGCGGCATCGACCTGTCGGTGGGCTCGGTGGTCGCGTTCGCCGGCATCGTCACCGCCGGCCTCGCGGCCGACCTGCCGATCCCGCTGGCGATGGCGGTCGGGATCGCCGGCGGCGTCGCGTTCGGCTCGCTCAACGGGCTGCTCGTGGCCCGGTTCGAGCTGGCGCCGTTCGTGGTCACGCTGGCGTCGCTGACGACGATCCGCGGGCTCGCGTTCGTCTACTCCGAGGTGCCGATCTCCCCGGCGGATCCGGGGTTCCTCTGGCTCGGCTCGGCGATGGCCGGGCCGATCCCGCTGATCACGATCGTCATGCTGGCCGTCTTCGGCGTCGGGGGCGTCTTCCTGGCGCGGACGCCGGCCGGGCGCTCCATCGTCGCCATCGGCGGCAACGCCGAGACGGTCCGGCTGGCCGGCATCGGCGTGCGCCGGCACCTGGTGCTGGCGTACACGATCAGCGGCTTCTGTGCCGGCCTGGCCGGGGTCATCCTGACCAGCCGGGTCGGCATCGCACAACCGAGCGTCGGGGTCGCCTTCGAGCTCGACGCGATCGCGGCCTGCGTCATCGGTGGCGCAAGCCTGTCCGGCGGCCGGGGTTCGGCGAAGGGCGCCTTCGGCGGGGTGCTCGTCCTGGTCCTGATCAACAACCTGCTCAACCTGTACGGCGTGCAGAGCTTCTGGCAGCAGGTGCTCAAGGGACTGATCATCGTCGCGGTCATCCTCGTGCAGCGCACGCGGCGGCCGCGCTCCGCTCGATGAAGGGACGGCACATGAAGAAGTTATGGGCGGGCCTGCTGGTCGTGGGGCTGGCTCTGGCCGGTTGCTCCGACGACCCCGCGGACACATCGGACTCATACACCGTGGGTGTCGCGAACTTCCTGCTCAGCGGCCCGTACTTCAGCGGCATGGACGCCGCCATCGCCGCGCAGGCCAAGACCAAGGGCAACGTGAAGACCATCAGCACCGACGCCGGGGGCGACGCCGCCAAGCTCGCCGCCAACGTCGAGGACCTGCTGAGCAAGAACGTCGACGCGATCATCATCTCCGGCGGCCCGCTGGAGTCGGCGCCCGCCGCGCTGAACGCGATCAAGGCGGCCGGCAAGCCGGTCGTGCTCGTCGACCGCAAGTTCGCCGTCGGCGAGTACACCAGCTGGATCGGCCCCGACAACGAGGCCATCGGCAAGCAGGACGGCGAGTACCTGACCAAGACGCTGACCAACGGCGGCAAGGTCGCGATCATCAAGGGCGGCCCGGCGGACAACTCGATCGGGCTGGCGCGCACCAACGGCCTCAAGTCGGTGCTGTCCGGCAACTCGAAGTTCACGCTGGTCGAGGCGCCCGACTTCGGCAACTGGGGCTCCGACGGCGGCCTGACCGTCATGGAGGGGCTGCTCGCCAAGCACGCCGACCTGGTCGCCGTCTTCTGCGAGAACGACGCGATGTGCCTCGGCGCGCAGCGGGCGATCGCCTCGGCCGGCAAGAGCGGCCAGATCGTGCTGGCCGGCGTCGACGGCCAGGCCGAGGCGCTCAAGGCCATCCTCGACGGCACCAACTACGTGGTGACCGGCCTGAACAGCCCGAACGTCATCGGCAAGCTCGCGCTCGACCGGACGGTCGAGGTGCTCGGTGGCGCCAAGGTCGAGAAGGACACCGTGGTCCCGTCGCCGCAGATCACCAAGGACAACGCCGCGCAGTACCTCAACACCTGAGGAGGCTCGTAGTGAAACCCCGTGCTCTGCTGGCGGCCTCGTTGCTTGCCGGCTCGCTCGTCGCTCTTCCGTCCGCGTCCGCGTCGGCCGCGGTGACCTGGCGGCTGCTGTACTCGGAGAACTTCAGCCAGCCGATCAACAGCAACAACGTGGCGTGGGTGCGCGACACCTATGCCAACCCGTTCGACACCATCACCGACGACCCCGGCCAGTGGTACCGCAACGACTACGGCCCGGCCTGGACGACCCAGCTGAACTCCTTCTACACGTACCGCAAGGAGTTCACGCTCGGCCAGAACGGATGGCTGACCGCGTCGCTGTCGGCCCGCGACTTCAACAAGGACGGCGTCATCGAGTCGCCGCCGTCGATCACCACCCAGGCCCTCGGCGGGTCGAACGTCGCCGTCATGAACGTGCCGGAGAGCACCGGCGGCGCGATCTTCCGGCCCACCAACCGGCTTCCCGATCAGTACCGCGTGGAGTACAAGCTCAAGACGCTGAACTTCGGCGGCAAGCGCAACGGCACGATCAACTACGACGGCAAGATCAACGGATACTCGCCGACCGGCTGCAAGACCCAGCACCCGTGGGGCGAGGGCTCCAACAGCCCCGGCTGGAGCGGCGACGCCTCCGTCCCGTACTGCGAGTGGCAGGACGTGCGGGCCGGGCCGTACGGGTACAACGGCTTCCACTTCCTGTC
Source organism: Dactylosporangium sucinum (assembly GCF_014647515.1). GTDB lineage: Bacteria > Actinomycetota > Actinomycetes > Mycobacteriales > Micromonosporaceae > Dactylosporangium > Dactylosporangium sucinum. Next base: position 214,283 of record NZ_BMPI01000008.1, read on the forward strand.
GATCGTCGACTTCGCCAATCCGGCGCCGCGCAACAACCACTTCTGGCACTACCACCGCAAGGTGCTGATGGACCAGTTCGCCCAGCACCCGGACCGGGTCGGCAGCGGCACCGGCGGGCGCGTGTGCAACTCGAACACCAACACCTACTACAACTACCGTGACGGCAACTTCAACACCGTCAACATGTGGATCAGCGGGATGCCGAACTGGAACCCCGGCCCGGGCGGCCTGCCTGGCAACTCCCAGTGGTTCATGACGAGCTGCTCCGGCGGCGCGGCCGAGAACCAGCTCTCCAGCGCGGCCGAGCTGCAGCCCGAGCTGATGCCCAACGAGTACTACACGTTCGCGATCGAGCGCGACGCGACGGGCTACACGCTGGAGGCGAGCGGCAACTTCGCCCGCGTCGGCGTGAAGACCCTGCGCTTCTACCGCCCGTTCGTCGTCAACGGCGTGCCGATCTGGCACTACAACACGCAGGCGTCGGAGTACAACGGCCAGTTCAACGGCACGCTCACCCAGAACGACGACTTCGGCAGCGCGTCGTGGCCGAACCAGTGGCCGGCCGGCTCCTCGTACCCGGACTGGTTCGTGATCGGCGACCTCTACACCAACGTCTACGAGGGCAGCGCCTCCGTGACCGACATCAAGCTGTTCGTGCCCGAGACGGCCCCGGCGCCGAACCTGGCCCTGAACAAGCCGGCCACGGCCTCGAACCAGTGTGCCGCCTCGGAGGCCCCGGCGAAGGCGGTCAACGGTAGCTGGACGGGCGGGCTGTCCGACAAGTGGTGCGCGCTCGGCTCGGGGAAGTGGCTGCGGGTCGACCTCCAGTCGTCCCAGTCGGTCGGCCGGGTCGTCCTGCGCCACTCCGGTGCGGGCGGCGAGAAGCCAACGTGGAACACACGGGACTTCGATGTGCAGACATCGGTTGACGGCAATACGTGGACGACGGTGGCAACGGTACGCGGCAACACGGCGGACGTGACGACGCACACGTTCACCCCGCGGCAGGCCCGATATCTGCGCCTGAACGTGATCACCCCGACGAGCGACTCCGACACGGCCGCGCGGATCTTCGAACTGGAGGCGTACGCGAGCTGACCGTCCTGCTATGACGTTGGTCGATCTACCCTCATGCGGGCGAGGGCGGATCGACCAACGTCTCCGCGTGCCGCGCCGCACCGCGCCGCACCGCGCCGCACCGCACCGCACCGCGCTCGTCCGGGCCGGCCGTGCCGCGCCGTGCCGTGCCGTGCTCGTCCGGGCCGGCCGTGCCGTGCCGTGCCGCGCCGCGCTGCCGTGCCGCGCCGCGCTGCCGCGCCGCGCCGTGCCGTGCCGTGCCGCGCTCGTCCGAGCCGTGCTGTTCCGGGCCGTGCTGTGACCACCTCCGCCGGACGACCCGTTCCCGGCTCGCAGCCCGCCCTGGCTTCATGATCGATGGCGAGTTCTGGTCGCCATGGCAGCCAGAACTCGCCATCGATCATGAAGCCAGCGGCCGGAAGGGCGCGGGAGGTGCGCGGGGCGCGGGCGGGAGGGGCGCGGGCGGCGGCCGGCAGCGGCGTGGGCGGCTGGGAGGGCGTGGGCGGCGGCCGGAAGGGCGCGGGAGGTGCGCGGGGCGCGGGCGGGAGGGGCGCGGCGGCGGGCGGGAGGGTGCGGGAGGGGCGGAGGCGGCGGCCAGGAAGGCGCGGGAGGTGTGCGAGGGCGCGGAAGGCGGGCGGGAGGGGCGCGGGCGGCTTACCGTTGCACGGTGGCGGACGTGCAGGTCGCGGTCGGGGCCGTCGTCAGGCGCGGCAAGGACATCCTGCTCGTCCGCGACGGCGACGACTGGGCCCTGCCAGGAGGCGCCGTCGCGGACGGGGAGCCGCTGCTCGACCGGGTGGCCGCCGAGGCCGGGTACGCCGGCGTCATCGCCGAACGCCTCCTGTGGGTCGCCAGGTATCGGGCGGGTGGCCGGCGGTACGAGATGATCGGGTTCGAGGTGACCGGCGTCGGGCCGCATCGCGGCGGCGGTGAGTGGGTCGAGGTCGGGGAGGCCGCGCGGCGGCTCGCCGCCATGTGGTTCGCCCCCATCCGGGAGCCGGCCGTCGCCTATCTCACCGGCCGGGCCCGGGTCGCCACCCTCTGGTCCTGGCCCGACCTGGGCGGCGAGCCCGACACCGTCCCGTCTGTCAGTGCAGCGTGAGCGCGGCCACCTCGCCCAGCGTCTTGTCCGGCCGCGTCCCCTGGAAGTTGACGTGCGCCGATCGCCCCTGCAGCACCAGCAGGCCGACGGCGTTGCCGAAGTGCGGGCCGGCCAGCTTCTTCCAGCGCACCACCGGCTTGCGCACGCCGAACATGCGTGCCGCCCAGCGCATCATCCGGGCCGCCGGAGGATTCCAGCCGAACTTCATCGCCGGGCGGATCAGCTTGGGCATGTCGTTGTGGACCGGTGAGCAGGTCAGCTGGTACACCGGCGTCGCCACCTCCGGGCCCAGGCGCGCCTTTGCCGCGTAGGAGTGGTGAACGTCACCCGACAGCACGCTGATCGTCGCCGGGGGTGGCGCCACGCCGCCCTGGCCCGCCCCGATCTGGCTCAGCAGGGCCGACAAGGCGTCGAACGAGCGGCCGAACGCGGCCCAGTGTTCCAGGTCGACGGCCTGGCGGAGCTTCTCGCCCAGGCGGCCGACCCAGGGGCGCGGCGACTCCGCCAGCTTCTCGGTCGTCGCCTCCAGGTGGTGGATGGCCGGCGGCAGCAGCCACGGCAGGGACGAGCCGATCAACAGGTGGTCGTAGTCGCCCGGCAGCTGCTTGGCGAACCAGGCCCACTCGCTGTCCAGCAGCATCGCCCGCTTGCCCTGCTCCAGCTCGCGGGCGGCCCGGTTGTCGACCATCACCAGGCGGGTGCGGTCGATGTCGACGGTGTAGCTCCAGCGGTACGAGCCGCGGTCGCGGTCGGCGCGCGAGCCGAACTCGTCGAGGATCTCCGTCGCGTCGCCCGCCGAGACGACCGCCGCGTAGATCGGGCACTCCGCCAGCGCGCCGGGTGAGAGGTTGCCCAGGTGCTGGTACACCCAGTACGACGCCAGGCCGGCCTGGATGCGCTGCGGCCACCAGCTGAGCTGCTCCATCTGCTCGCGCCAGCGCTGCGAGGTGTTCCAGTCGTCGATGATCTCGTGGTCGTCGAAGATCATCACACTCGGTACCGTGGAAAGCAGCCAGCGGATCTCCGGATCGGTCCACGAGTCGAGGTACAGCTTCGTGTACTCGTGGAAGTCCACGACCTGGGTCGAGGGCGCGTCGGCGCGGCGGCTGGACCGGCGGTTCCTCAGCCAGCGCTGGATCTTCTCCGGGGTCTCGTCGGCGTACACCTGGTCGCCGAGCAGGACCAGCAGGTCGGGCCACTCGGTGGGGGCCGCGGAGCGGATCGACTCGATGAGCCGCCCCGAGTAGGCGTCGAGGGCGTCCGGGGGATAGCGGGTGACGCTCAGCGGGCTCGCCTCCCGGCAGGAGCCGAACACGAGCCGCACCGGCGCGCCCGGGGGACGGGTGCGGATGACCGGGGGCGGCGCCGGGTCGTCCGGCCGGGGCCAGACCTGGACCCCGTCGATCTTCACGGTGTACTGCGTGACCGCCGCCTCGGGCAGCCCCGAGACCACGACGAGGGCGTAGTGGTGACCGTGGACCGAGAAGGTCCGGGCGGCCCCGCCGGCGGGCGCGGCGTCGACCTCGACCGTCGCGGGGCGGGCGGTCTCCACCCAGATCGTCGCCTTGTCGTCCTCGACTCGCCGGAGGACCGGGCCGAGGACGAGGACACCCTGGTCGGCGTCGAGATCGGCTTCGGGCATGGTTCGGGGACCTCCCGGGGTGGTGCGGGCGGGGTGCCTTCGAATGATCCTGCCCGGATCGTCTCGGCGCCACCGCAAGCCGGTTGCCGCAGCGTCTGGGAGGATTCGTGACATGGAGTCGTACATCGTCTTCGGCCTGGTGCTGCTCGTCGTCGTGATCGGGGCCACGCTCGCGCTCATCGCACCCCGGTATCGCAAGCCCCCGACCCTGCCTCCGACCGAGGAGAAGCCGGCGGCACCCACGAAGCAGGCTCCGCCTGTCGTATCGGCACCCCCGGCTCCTCCGGAGGTGGCCCAGGCTCCTCCGGAGGTGGCCCAGGCTCCTCCGGAGGCGGCCCAGGCGCCCCCGGAGGTGGTCGAGGCGCCGCCGCCCGTGGTCGAGGCACCTCCGCCGGTCGTGGAGGCGCCGCCGCCCGTCATCGAGAAGCCGGAGCCGACCGCCGGCCGCCTGGTGCGGCTGCGGGCCCGCCTCTCGCGCTCGCAGAACGTCTTCGGCAAGGGCCTGCTCGCCCTGCTCTCCCGCGACAAGCTCGACGACGACACCTGGGACGAGGTGGAGGAGACCCTGATCGGCGCCGACGTCGGCGTCGCCGCCACCACCGAGATCGTCGGCAAGCTCCGCGAGCGGGCCCGCATCCACGGCACCGCGAGCGCCACCGAGCTGCGGTCGATGCTGGCCGCCGAGCTGGTTGCCGCGCTGGACCCGCAGATGGACCGCAGTCTCGCCGCCACGCCGCGTGACGGGCGCCCGGCTGTGCTGCTCGTCGTCGGGGTCAACGGCGCCGGCAAGACCACGACCTGCGGCAAGATCGCCCGCGTGCTCGTCGCCGACGGTCACACGGTCGTGCTGGGCGCGGCCGACACGTTCCGCGCCGCCGCCGCCGAGCAGCTCGCGACCTGGGCCGGCCGGGTGGGCGCCGACGTCGTCCGGGGACCCGAGGGGGCGGATCCGGCCTCGGTCGCGTTCGACGCGGTCAAACGGGGTATTGACGCGGGTGTGGACACGGTGCTCATCGACACCGCCGGGCGGTTGCAGAACAAGATCGGCCTCATGGACGAGCTGGGCAAGGTCAAGCGGGTGATCGAGAAGCACGGACCGGTCGACGAGACGCTGCTCATCCTCGACGCCACCACCGGCCAGAACGGTCTTGAGCAGGCCAGGGTGTTCACCGAGGTGGTGGACGTCACCGGCGTGGTGCTGACGAAACTGGACGGCACCGCGAAGGGTGGCATCGTCATCGCGGTACAGCGCAAACTGGGCATTCCGGTGAAGCTCGTCGGTTTGGGGGAGGGGCCCGACGACCTCGCTCCGTTCGATGCCCGACAGTTCGTCGACGCGCTCGTTGGCACGGACGCGTAACCTCGGACGGTACCTTGGGACCGTAAGTCCCCCCGGTCTGGTCAACGAAGGACGATCACGTGACGCAGCAGGAGATCCCGCTCCACGGCGGGAACACCTCCGTCGTGGTGCGCTCGGGCGACACGGTGCGCCGCAACGCGGGCCCATGGACCCCCGCGGTGCACGCCCTGCTGCGCCACCTGGAGTACGTCGGGTTCACCGGCGCGCCGCGGGCCTTCGGCATCGACGAGCGGGGCCGTGAGGTGCTCTCGTATCTCGAAGGGGAGTGCGGGGAGTATCCGTTGGCCCCGCACTGGGTGACCGACGAGGCGATGGTCACCGTGGCCACCATGCTGCGGATGTTCCACGACGCCCAGGCCGGGTTCCGGCCGCCGCCCAACGCGGTCTGGCGCTCGTTCGGCCCCCCGCCGCCCGACACCGAGGTCATCTGCCACCACGACGCCGCGCCGCACAACGTCATCTGGCGGCCCGACGGCACGCTGTCGCTGATCGACTTCGACCTGGCCTCGCCCGGCGCCCGGATCTACGACGTGGCCTACGCGGCGTGGACGTGGGTGCCGCTGTTCTCCGACCGCGACTCCTACACGCTCGGCTGGAAGCGGCCCAACCGGCCGCGGCGGCTGCGGATGTTCGCCGACGCCTATGGCCTGACCCCGCGCGACCGGCACCGCCTCGTGCGGGTGATTCGCAAGCGGATCGTCGACCACATCGAGGGCATTCGTCGTATGGCGGCCGCCGGAGACCCCGCTTTCGTGCGGATCGTGCACAAGGGGCATCTCCGCCGTCCTGTGCGCGACCTGCGACTTATCGACTACGAGCGCCACACGCTGGAGTACGCACTTCGATAGAGCGTGAGCGTTTCTTCACACGCTGGAAACATGACGTGACGCGGTAGAAACCGCGCGGCGCCGGTGCGCGAAACGTGCGACATGAAAGCTCTCGCGCAACCGGCTGAAGGGCGATGCTGCTCCGAAGGTCGGGAGGGAGGATCTCGACTACTAGGAGGCCAGCGTGCCTGAAGCGACCATCGATACCGGCAACACTGCATGGTTGCTGGTATCGACCGCGCTCGTGCTGCTCATGACGCCGGGTCTGGCACTGTTCTACGGTGGCCTGAACCGCTCCAAGGGCGTCCTGAACATGATGATGATGAGCTTCTCGACGATCGGGCTCGTCAGCGTCCTGTGGCTGTTCTACGGGTTCAGCGCCGCCTTCGGCGCGGACTCCGCGGGCGGGTTGTTCGGTGACCTGGGGCAGTACTTCGGCTCCAAGACCTACATCGACCAGTTCTGGGGCGCGACCGCCGAGAGCCCCAGCGGCATCGGCATCCCCACCTATGTCTTCATGGTGTTCCAGATGACGTTCGCCGTCATCACGGTCGCCCTGATCAGCGGCGCGATCTCGGACCGCGCGAAGTTCGGCGGCTGGCTGCTCTTCGCGTTCGGCTGGGCCACGCTGGTCTACTTCCCGGTCGCCCACAACGTGTGGGGCGGCGGCTGGATCGCCCAGAAGCTCCACCCGCTCGACTTCGCCGGTGGTACCGCGGTCCACATCAACGCCGGTGCGGCCGCGCTCGGCGTGGCACTGGTCCTCGGCAAGCGCATCGGCTGGCCGCGGGAGAGCATGAAGCCGCACAACGTGCCGTTCGTCGCCCTGGGCGCCGGCCTGCTGTGGTTCGGCTGGTTCGGCTTCAACGCCGGCTCGGAGCTGACCGTCGACGGCGTCACCGGCCTGGCCTTCGTCAACACGCAGGTCGCGACCGCCGCCGCCGTGCTCGGCTGGGTCATCGTCGAGTGGATCCGCGACCGTAAGCCGACCCTCGTCGGCGCCTCCTCCGGCGCGATCGCCGGCCTGGTCGCGATCACCCCCGCGTGTGGCTTCATCGACTCGTGGGCGGCCGTCCTGCTCGGCCTCGTCGCCGGCATCGTCTGCGCCCTGGCCGTCAGCCTGAAGTACCGCTTCGGCTTCGACGACTCGCTCGACGTGGTCGGCGTCCACTTCGTCGGTGGCTGGATCGGCTCCCTCTGGCTCGGCTTCTTCGCCAACCCCGACCTGAACTCGGCCATCACCGGCGCCCTGGGCGCGAAGGCCGGCCTGTTCAACGGCGGCGGCGCGGCGCAGCTGGGCGCGCAGGCCGGTGCCAGCGCTATCGTGACGGTTTACTCCTTCGTCGTCGCCTTCGTCCTGGCCTTCATCATCGAGAAGACGATGGGCTTCCGGGTCAACGCCGAGGCCGAGGTCGAGGGCATCGACATCGCCGAGCACGCCGAGAGCGGCTACGACCTGACCCCGGCGAGCGGTAGCAGCGGCGGCGCGTTCGCGATGGCGGGCATCGGAGCGAGCAAGACAGCACCAGCGCCGGCGGCGGAAGCCCCGGCGTCCGAAAAGGTAGCCGGATAGCGTCGAGGGATGTCGGAGGGAATGGGCATGAAGCTGGTGACCGCGGTCATCAAGCCGTACCAGCTCGACGCGGTGAAAGAGGCGCTCCACGCCCTGGGCGTGGCCGGCCTGACCGTGAGCGAGGTTCAGGGCTACGGCCGTCAGAAGGGCCACACCGAGGTCTACCGCGGTGCGGAGTACACGGTGGAGTTCGTCCCGAAGATCCGGGTCGAGATCGTCACGGACGAGCTCGACTTCGAGAAGGTCGTGGACGCCATCGTGACCGCCGCCCGCACGGGCAAGATCGGTGATGGCAAGGTCTGGGTCACCTCGGTCGACGAGGTGGTCCGGGTCCGCACCGGCGAGCGTGGGCTCGACGCCCTGTAAGCCGCTGCGATCTCTACGCTGAAGCACATGACGCAACCGCCGGCGCCCGCTCCGGTCCTCTCGACCGGGGCGGGCGCCGCCGCGCGCGCCGAACGCTCGGCCGCGCTCGACGGCTGGCTCGCCAAGGTCTACGCCGAGGCGGGCGGCACCACAGACGGCCTGGCCCTGGCCGCCGTCGGCGGCCTGGGGCGGCGCGAGTGCGCCCCGCGCAGCGACCTGGACCTCGTCCTGCTGCACACCGGCGACGCTGCGGTGGCCGACGAGCTCGGGACCCGCATCTGGTATCAGGTGTGGGACGCCAAGTTCGCCCTCGACCACTCCACCCGCAGCCCCGCGCAGGCGCTGGCGATCGCCCGCGAGGACCTCAAGGTCGCTCTGGGCCTGCTCGACGCCCGCCTCGTGGCCGGTGACGCGGCGCTGCTGCAGACGCTGCATGCCGACGCCGTCGCCCAGTGGCGCCGCGAGGCCCGCACGCTGCTCCCGGCCCTGCGAAAGCTCACCCAGGACCGCTGGAAGGCCCACGGCGAGCTGGCATTCCTGCTGGAAGGGGACGTGAAGGAGTCCCGCGGCGGGCTGCGGGACTTCGGTGTACTGCGGGGAATCGGTTTCGCCGGCGTCGCCGACGGCCCGCGACCGGCCGTCCGGGGCGCCCACCTGACCCTGCTCGACGTCCGCGACACCCTGCACGCCGTGCGCGGCCGCCGCGTCGACCGGCTCCTCGCCCAGGACCGGGACGAGGTCGCCGAGCTGCTCGACCTGGGCGACCGCGACGAGGTGCTGCGGCGCATCGCCGAGGCCGCCCGCACCATCGCCTACGCCAGCGACGACGCCTGGCGGGCCGTCGAGCGCTGGGCGGCGCCGCGCGGGCACGCCGAGCGCCGCCCGCTCGCCCGCGACGTCGTCGAGCAGAACGGCGAGGTCGTGCTCGCCCGCACCGCGGTCACCCCGCGCCCCGATCCGGTTCTCCCGCTGCGGGTCGCCGCGGCCGCCGCCCGGGCCGAGCTGCCGATCTCGCACGCCACGCTGGAGTGGCTCGGCGGCTTCACCGGCCCGATGCCGCAGCCCTGGCCCGCCCCGGCCCGCGACGCCCTGCTCACCCTGCTGGGCAGCGGCCCGTCGATGATCGAGGTCTGGGAGGCCTGCGACCGGTACGGGCTGGTCGTCAACTGGCTGCCCGAGTGGGCCCGCGTGCGCAGCCTGCCCCAGCACAACCCGGTGCACCTGTTCACCGTCGACCGGCACCTGGTCGAGACGGCCCGCCAGGCCGCCGCCCTCGCGCGCGACGTCGACCGGCCCGACCTGCTCGTCCTCTGCGGCCTGCTGCACGACATCGGCAAGGGCCTGCCCGGCGACCACAGCGTGGTCGGCGCCCCGATCGCGGCCCGGATCGCCGCCCGGCTGGGCCTGCCGCCCGCCGAGGTGGCCCAGGTCGAGAAGGTCGTCCGCCTGCACCTGCTGCTGCCCGACACGGCCACCCGCCGCGACCTCTCCGACCCGCAGACGATCACC